>CALRYA010000001.1:0-376437 GCA_943372285.1 Sphingobacterium thalpophilum
TCTCTAATAAAAAAAAATACTACAATAACTTTTTAATTTCGTTACTCAAAGCTTGCTCATTTTTAATCTCTCCAATTTCTATAAATCGGATTATACCTTTTTTATCCATTACAACTGTAGCTGGATAGGTAGATATTCCATATAAATCAATTAAATGTTGTGCATTCACAATATGGGTAAAATTATATGGTTTAGTATTTAAAAAAGTTTGGATTTCCTTTGCTGATTGATGATTGACACTCAAAAATTCAACAGGCTGACCCTCAAAACTAGCTTTTACATTATTTAAAATGGGCATTTCTTTAATACAAGGCTGGCATTCAACAAACCAAAAATTGAGCACAAGCACTTTATTATTAAAATCAGTCGATTTTATTTCATTACCAGCCAGCGTTTTTCCTACAAAGGGTTTCAGCGGTTCATTTAATTTAAAAGGATTGTACTTGGTGAGTTCTATAGTTGTGCCATTGCCACTGCTAATGGTAGATTTAATCGGCTCTCCTTTAGGGGTGAAATCTGCTTTGACCCTACTATTCATGCCCATCATGCCAATTATTTCTTGTTGATAAGTGCTATTATCTCCTACAACATATTTTTCTTCTTTGGCCACTTTCGAAACATCTTCCAAAAAGTCTTCTGTATAATCCATCAAAGTAATCTCATTCAAAATCAACATATTCTCCATACCTGGAAACTTGATTTTTGGAAAATCCCTGTACTTTATTTTTACTGGCATTCCATTTAATTCTCTAAAAGCATACTTAAAATCATTCAAGTTTAATTTCAAGTCTTTAAAATACCAGACTTCTATATCCATATTTTGGTCATCTATTGGGCAATGTATTATGGCTTTATTACATAATAGTCCATTGATTGTTAGGGTATCTCTTAGATATTCATACTTAAAGTAATTTTTATTGTATAACCCCATCTCAAAAAGCTCATCCTCTACTTCACTAAAGGAAATAAACTTTTCATTATTGGTTGCATATTTAGTTGCTAATTCCTCTGTAGCTTTTTTTATTGATGTCAATTGCAACTTGGCAATCATTTTTTTGCTTTGCAAAACATTATCATCAAACATAAATTGCAAAGGAGTTGTGACTTCAGTTTTATTATTGTTCAATTTGTTTTCTGATGTTCTATATACTTGATAAGTCAATTTAGCTTTCTTCACTAATTCCTGACCGTTTGCATGTATCAAAAACAAACTGGTAAAACATAAAAACAAATAATACTTCATTCTATAAGCTTTGATGTAAATCTAAATTAATAAGACAGCAAACAAAAGAATGAAAGGTTAATTAAGGTTAATAAATGATAAAAGAAATGTTTAACCGATTTTTCTAAAAAAGCCGAGTACTGCATCTGGATCAGGGCAATTATTTAAATAATGTGCTTGATCAGATAATGCACAAACACCAGGATAATCACCTCGCTTCCCTTCTAAATCAAATATGATTTGAAAATGTAAATGTGGAGGCCAATGACCATTTTCTTCGGGTGCACCAAAATGCGCCAACAAATCACCTCCTTTAATCAACTGCCCTTCTTTTAAATGCTTTATATCAGCCAAACTTAAATGCCCATATAAAGTATAAAAACCAAAACCATTTATTTCATGTTGTAAAATAATGGTGGCTCCATAATCTCCAAATTGATCATTAAATGCATAACTATGAACAATTCCGTCCAACGGAGAAAAAATATTGGTTCCAATAGGCCCCCAAATATCAACACCTAGATGAAGGCTTCTGGCTTCTTGACCTAAGGGCGCATCGAACACCCTGCTTCTGCTGTAAACGGTTCTGTTTTCGTTGTATCCGCCAATTCCAAAATTGGCATTAGCCTTTTTAAGCGTATCATTCACATATTCAGCAAATGAACCGGTATCTCCAATAATTGCCGGCGTAAGGTCTTTATTTGAATCGGTAAAATCCATCTGAAGCAAGCGCATATAAGATGGATCAAATGCAAGTATCGGTTGCATGTCAACCGTTTTTAATTGTTTTAACCAGTCTTCAACTTTACTTGTGTTCATGCTAATTAGTTTCTATATTAGTACTATTCAAAAATACCCAGATTATGCAAAAAACAATATTAGCATTTTTACTGCTTGTAATTACAGGTAGTTTGACCGCACAAAACAATCCACTATGGATGCGATATCCCGCTATTTCGCCCGATGGAAATGAAATTGTTTTTAGCTACAAAGGCGATTTATACAAAGTTGCAGCCGATGGAGGCAATGCAGTTCCTTTAACCATGCATGAGGCCCATGACTATCAGCCTGTCTGGAGTAGGGATGGGGAAAAAATTGCTTTTGCAAGTGATCGATTTGGCAATTTTGATGTATTTGTTATTTCTTCCAATGGTGGAGAAGCAACCAGACTTACTTATCATTCCTCTAATGATTATCCTTTTGATTTTTCCATAGACAATTCACAAGTCTTATTTGGCAGCGCAAGACATACAGTAAATACGAATGTCCGATTTCCTAGAGGAAATTTATTCTTGCAAACTTATACCGTACCAGTAACTGGAGGGAGAAGTATTTTACTTTCTGCAACAGGAATGGAACATGCGCAATATAATAGTAATGGCACCAGTATAGTTTATCAAGATAGAAAAGGGACTGAAGACCCATGGCGTAAGCACCAAACATCATCATTAACAAGAGATGTTTGGAAATTCGATATAAAGGAGAATACATATACACAATTGAGTGATTATATTGGAGAAGACAGAGAACCTTTATTTAGCAATGATGATCAGTTTATTTATTATCTGAGTGAAAAAAATGGTTCGCAAAATATTTTTAAAAGGTCTGTCGACGGAAAAAAGGAAACACAGATCAGTTCTTTCAAAGATCATCCAGTAAGACATTTAACACGCTCCAATAACAATAGCTTATGTTTTTCTTGGAATGGTGAAATTTACACAATCAAAAATGATGGTAATCCCAAAAAATTAACCATTAATATCAACGCAGATATTAAATCAAATACAGAACAAATTCTGCCTGTGAATGCTTCCAATGGAGATTATGCTGTTTCCCCAAATGGTAAAGAATTGGCATTCATTTTTAGAGGAGAGGTATTTGTTACAAGTGTAGAAGGAGCTATCACTAAAAGAATAACCAACACACCACAACAAGAAAGAATGGTTGAATTTAGCAAAGACGGTAAATCTATCTTTTACTCCACTGAAAGAAATGGAAGTTGGGATATTTATAAATCCAGCATCGTTCGAAAAGAAGAACCTTATTTTTATGCTTCTACTAGTATAAAGGAAGATGCTGTTTTGGCTTCAGAAAAAGAGGAATTTCAACCTAGTATATCTCCTGATGGTAAAGAATTGGCTTATTTGGAAGATAGAAATACAGTAAGAGTGTACAATTTAGAAAATAAATCTTCAAGAACAATTTTACCTGCAGGGATGAATTTTTCTTATTCTGATGGAGATCAATCATTCAAATGGAGTCTTGATAGTAAATGGCTGGCAATAAGAAGTGGAAAAGGAAGATATGGTAGTAGTGAAGTGGTAATGTATAAAGTTGATGGTTCAGATAAAACTGGCGTTGACCTTACTCAGAGTGGCTTTCAGGATGGAGGTCAATTATTTGCTTTAGATGGAAAAGCTTTACTATGGGCTTCTGACAAGTATGGCAAACGTCCTTTGGCATATCAAGGAGCCAGGGAAACCGATATTTCAATCTTGTTTTTTGACCAGGATACTTATGATAAGTTTAGATTAACAAAAGAAGAATATGCATTACTGAAAGAAAAAGATGATAAAATAAAAAAAGATAGTGCATGGAAAATCAAAGACTCAATTGCCAAGAAACAATGGTTACCAGATTTCAAAAATATAGATGATAGAAAAATAAGGCTTACACAAAATTCGATGGTCATTGGAAGTTTTGCTTTGTCTTCTGATGGAAGCAAACTATGGTATACAGCCACCACAGAAAAAAACACCGATTTATGGGAATTGAATACCAGAACTAGAGAAACAAAAATAATAACAAGGGTGGCCAATGGCGCTGGATTTGTCAGTAGTTCAGATGGTAAATCTTTATATTTAAACAGTTCACAAGGATTTGCCAAATTGGAAACTGAAACAGGAAAAATAACACCCATTTCAATAAGAAGTGAAATGGTATTAAATCCTGCAGGTGAAAGAGCCTATATTTTTGAGCATGCCTGGAGACAGGTAAAGAAAAAGTTTTATGACCCTAATTTACATGGTGTAAACTGGGAAATGTATAAAACGGCATACAGTAAAATGTTGCCCCATATCAATAACAATTATGACTTTCAAGAACTCTTAAGTGAAATGCTTGGAGAGTTAAATGCTTCTCATACTGGGGGCAGATACAGCCCACAAAATCCTTCTGGTGATCAAACTGCTTCCTTGGGTTTATTTTATGATGAATTTGCAGGGGGTGATGGCTTAATAATCACCGAAGTGATAACCAATGGGCCAGCAGACTGGGCCAATAGTAAAATAAAAGCAGGCATGGTTATAGAGAAAATTGATGGCGAAGCAATTACTGCAACAAAGGATTGGTCTCAATTATTAAATAGAAAAGCGGGAACCAATGTATTGGTTTCGGTTTTCGATAAAATGACAAATGCGCGTTTTGAAGAAGTGATCAAACCAATGAACAGTGCTGCAGAACAAGCATTATTGTATACCCGATGGGTAAACAACATGCGGAAAATGGTAGAGGAATTAAGTGGGGGCAAAGTAGGATATGTTCATGTACAAGGAATGAATGATGCCAGTTATAGAACAGTATACGAAGAAGTATTGGGCAGAAATGCAGAAAAAGAAGCATTGATTGTAGATACCCGATTTAATGGTGGTGGATGGTTGCACGAAGACCTTTCTAATTTTTTAAATGGAAAAAATTATATCAGTTTTAAACCTTATGGTTTTAGTGCAACAGGTGGTGAGCCTCAAGGAAAATGGTATAAGCCAAGTTGTGTGTTGATGAGTGAAAGCAATTATAGCGATGCACATACTTTTCCTTATGCTTATCGTGCAAAAGAGATTGGAAAATTAATAGGTATGCCTGTTCCAGGAACCAGTACTTCTGTTTGGTGGGAAACCCAAATAGATCCTACCATGGTATTTGGTATTCCAATGATAGGTAATTATGGAGTGAAAGAGCAAAGAGCATTAGAAAATTTTCAATTAGAACCAGATATTAAAGTTACCCTTCCTTATAAATCATTTATCAATGGGAAAGACACTCAGATTGAAGCGGCAGTAAATGAAATGCTCAAGACGATTAAAAAATAAATGAATCAACATTTAAAACCCCCGTAGCGAAATGGTTACGGGGGTTTTTTATTCCTATTTAGTATAACTGTATTCGTTCCGCTTGATCCATTCGGTTGTTCCTACAAATTGAACGTCCTTACGATTGATAAATTTATTCTTCCCGATGGTATATGTTTTTCGAATGATGGCATCCTTATCATCATTCCCATCCTGCCCTTTGTGTTTAGTGATTATTTCAACAGAGCCATCTGTTAATACTTTTCTGGAAACAACTGCATGGCCATCAAAACTAGTGAGTCCTGCATTTACCAATAAAGTGTCTTTTCCATTGGCTTTGGGCTCATTTGGGTAAATCATTTCCACCAATAAATGATTCGATTGAGGTATTTGAGAAATAGTAGTATTTGCTGGCATGGTATAGGGTTTACCTGACTGATAATCCAAATAAGTTAAACTTCCTTTCCAGGAACCCTGCAACATAGCAATATCAGATTGTTGAATCTTGACAGCATTTTGGCCGCTTGATTGAAAAGTTGAAATACAAAAAAGAGAAGTTAAAAAAAGAATAAGTGATTTCATTATTTTTATTTTTAGATAATTTGTTTTAATTTAAATACAGGTTTATTTGATTGATTATTTTAATGCAATTACTTTGTCATTGTCTGTTACCTTAACAATCATAAAAGGAATTTCATTATCAATTCTTTTGCCACTCATTACCACATTCACTTGTGGTTGATCTGCCAAATATACTTTCGTTCCTACTTTATACTTGATTGTTTTTTTAAAACCTGGCAAAAGCCAATAAGCATATGTTCCATTACCAGTTTCTCCAGGTGTATAAGAGATAAAGCTATATTTTTTGGGTAACCATGTTCCATTTTTAAAAATGACATTTACAGTTTGATTGCTCGACTCTTGTGCAAATAGACAGAAAGAGATGGCCATTAAGCAAATGGTAGTAAGAAGGATTGATTTTTTCATCATTGTTGTTTTAAAGTTTAGATATTAATTGTTAGTTGGATTAATTGATTGATTTGATTCTTCCTAATTCATCGCTTGCACCTGTTTCTCTTTCTCTTGCTGATTTTATTTTATTATTTCCAAAGCGATAACTGAAGTTGATGCTTATACTTCTACTCTCCCATTTACGATAGGTGTGCAAATTCAGGTTACTGGTTAATGCTGTTTGTTCCCATCTTTGTGTATTGAAAATATCATTAATGCCAATTTTCAAAGTTGCTTTTTGTTGTAGCAACTTTTTGCTAAATCCAAGATTAATACTTCCTAAAGGTTTAGATTGATAAATAGTAGTGGCATTTTGAAAATTATACCAGGCGCTCAATTCTGCTTTCCATCCTTTTGTCAAATCAAGCGTATTACTCAAATATCCATTAAATCCCCAGCTTTCCTGCTTTACCAATTCTTTGGTTCCATATCCATCCAAACGAGTTTCATATTGTTGAAAATAGGGCTCTGCATTCGCATATATATCCCACCATTTAGCTGGTGAGAAAGCACTACTCAATCCGATATTGAATACTTTTCTTGTTCCAACATTCTGGGGAATTAAAATAGTTTGGTTGCCTGATTGATAAGTAATGGATTCAATATATTGATTGGTGATCGCATATTTTAATTTAATACTATGCGCATACTTATAGGTATAATTCAATTCTATGTTATTGGTCAATTGCGGAATTAAATAGGGGTTCCCTTGCTCACTGTTAAAAGCATCCAATACATAGATAAATGGATTTTGATCCTGGTAAGTAGGTCGGTCTATTCTTCTACTTATAGAAAACCCGATTTGATGATTGGTGTTTAACTGATATTGAACAAATAGTGTAGGGAACAGATTCAAATAATTGGTGTCAGGCTTATTATTGATTTGATTTTTTAAATCGATAGATTGGCCGTTTACTTTACTGTATTCAGCCCTCAATCCTCCCTGAACAGTGAATTTGTTGAATCTAGTTTGAAAACTCAAATAGCCAGCTTGTATAAATTCATCATAACTAAATTGATTGGTTTTCCCAGTATCGGTTAACCAGCTGTTGTTTTTTAATTGCTGCACTTTTATTTGATTATTCGAATGAGCATAAATGGTTTTAAATCCTGCTTCCATTTTTGTATGTTCATTCAAACGATATAGATAATCCAACTTTAGACTACGAATGTTAATTTGCAAGGATGCCGCGTTTTGAATGGCAGAAGAAGCCAACTTAGTATTGGATTGATTCAAGGTTTCTGTTGAAATAGCATTGTTTAAAGTAGACTTGAATGAAGTATAATCAGCGTCAATATTCAGTTCCGATTTTTTATTAGTCAGCAACCGATAATTGATATTAATATTATCTCTATTGGTTGCATTTGGCGCAATACTTCTGGTTAATACATTGGTATCTGCGGCAGCTATAGTATTCACAACGGTATAATTACTATTATCCATTTCCGTGAAGCGATCATTGTGCATCCATAAAACTCCCAATGTGCTTTTTTTATTCAAAGTGTAATCTATCCCTGCTCTCCAATTAGCCCCATTAAAAGAATCTCCCTCCAAACCCTGCTGAAAAAAATTTCGAGTTGGGTTATATCTTTCGTTATTGGCGATGGTAACCTGATATCCTTTATTCAGTCCCCCATTTGCAAAAAAATTCCAGTTATTTTTTCTGAGATTCATATTAGCTGTTCCACTTGTTCTTGCATGAGTACTTTGCACATAAGAACCTGATACAGATCCATTCAACCCATTGGAAATACTTTTCTTCAATTTGATATTAATGATACCAGCGTTGCCTGCAGCATCGAAACGGGCAGATGGATTGCTGATAATTTCTATTTCTTTGATATTGTCTGCATCAATACTTTTTAATAATTGAGCTAGATCCTGAGCAGCCAGCTGGGTATTCCGGTCATCAATCATAACTGTTACTCCCGATTTTCCACCCATTTGAATATTTTCATTGGGGTCTACTACTACACCAGGTGCAGATTTAAGTATATCCAATACATTTTGACCAGCCAATGAAGGGCGTGCTGAAATATTCAAAACCGTTTTATCAACTAAGGTTTGAACAAATGGCTTACTGGAAACAACTGTTAGCTCACTGATTGCTTTGGCTACAAGCGTATCTTCTTTAGGTATTGCCTGTTCTTTAGCTACTGATTGACCAATTGCAGTAATTGCAAATAAAGGAAATAGGAGAAAAAGTGATTTTTGCATCGTTGATTAATTATGGATGCAAATTGGCCGAATTCAGTTCCTATGCCGCCTCAAAACATTATTTGAGGCTTGTAAAGCTGGTCTCAAATAATGATCAACTGTAAATCAACTAGTTAGAGAAGGAATCTATTTAATTTGATACTCACTAGGATTGGCTCCGGTATGCTTTTTAAATGCCCGATTAAAAGTGGCTTTGCTATTAAAGCCAGCATCATAGGCCAAACTCATGATGGTCAAATGGGCATTGGCTGGGTCTGCCAACTTTGCTTTTACCGATTCTACACGATATAAATTAATAAAGTCATTGAAATTCATACCAAAACTTCTGTTGATGATCTTAGACAAAAGAGAGGCATTGGTACCTAATTCTGTAGCAAGATCAGTCAATGTAAGTTCAGGATCCTGAAACATTTTGTTGGTTTCTATGGCTTCTTTTACTTTATTTTTCCATTGTTCAGGAATTTCATTGTCAGACTTTATACTAGGTGCTACTTCCGTTTCTATAAGTTCAAAAGAGGTTTCTTCAGTTTGAACAGGAGTATTGTCTAACTGGAGGGGCAATTGGTATCGAAGAAAATCGAGGCTGTATTTCTTTTTTTGATCTATTGAATGAGCATAGCCTGTAATAGCAATATAATAGAACAAAAGGGCGAACAATAAATAATACCACCAGGTTGTAGTGTATTCTATATTAAATCCAAAAACATTCAACAAATTGAGCAATAGGGTAGAAAAGAAATAAATAAAACAGGCAATTAAAAAATTTCTCACCCATTCAAATTGCACATTATCAGCAAAAGATAATTCTTGGACGATGAAATTTCGGTATTGATTATAAAAGCGTAAGCTTAATAAAAGGTATGCTAAAAGGCTCAGCAATCCAGCAGCAATATACCAATCTTGAAAATCGGGATCATTTTCTCCATCCATTAAATAATATCCTTTTACAAATAGGTTATCTGTAACTGCTACAATGATATTCCAGATGATATACAAAATACCGGGCAAAAAATGCCAATAATCCTTTTTAGTAAATTCAAAACTGGGATTTAATAAACTTTTTATATAAAAGAAAATAATAGGAGCCATTAACAAAGGATGCGTTAATGGCATATAGAACATAAAATTTCTACATTCCATACATTCTGTTCCATTATACCATCCAGCATAACCCAACATCCAGGGGCAAATAAACAAAATCGATAAAAATAAGAATGCACTCAACCAAATATCAGACTTGGTTTCTTTTTTGAGTCCTTTATTCAGCAATAGAAAAGCATAGACCAATCCATGAAAAAAGAAAATCAAGAGTAAGCCACTACGCCAGTTAAAATTGAAATACATAGTTGTATAAACTTAACAAATAAATAGTTGTTGCCATTCTTTTGTTTATGCTCCGAAATAAATCATTAAAAAATGCTTCAACTATTTTAATTGTTTGGATATTTCTTCAATTGCTCTTGTCAACTGAGGATCGCGTTTATTGATTCTATCTTCAAAGTTCATTGGCACATATATATCCGGACTAACCCCAGCAAACTCTAAATCATTTCCTTCCATATTGTAGCAACCCCAACTAGGTAATCTTACAAATGAACCATCAACAAACCCTGTTCCGCTGGTGAAAATAATCCAACGATAGGTTCCTGTGCCAATGATTTTTCCCAATTTCAAAGACTTGAAGCCAGATGCAGTCATTTCTGCATCACTAAGAGATTGTTCATTAGTAAGCAATACAATGGGTTTATCTGAAGGTGCAAAATTGGATTGTGGTGTTAACTTTCCTTCACGGTACTTCCAACGCAGGTATGTTTTCTGGCTTAAAAACTTAAGCACTTCATCATGTACATTCCCACCTGTATTATAACGCAGATCAAGAATTAAACCATCTTTCTGGTAAAAATCCTGTGTCATATCAATCAGAAATTTTTCTAACTCTCCTTCACCCATATCCTTCATGCAGTGATAGGCAATTCGGTTATTGCTTTTTAAATCAACCATTTTTTGATTATTGGCAATCCATTCATCCTGAAGATTACCTGCAATAGATCTTTGAGGATGTATATTAACGTCTACTACCTGACCTCCCCTATTAAATTGTAATTTTATTTCTCTATCTAACGATGGTTTAGTAAAATAGTAGTTTCTATCCATTTTGGAATCCACTACTTCATCATTCACTTTTAACAAAACATCTCCAGCTTGTATATTGATTGATTTTCTATCGGCATTACTTTTCGATAGCACATATTTTACCGTAAATGGTTTTTCATTTTCAAAAACAATACCTGTTTCCATGGTGCTGCTTGTTAAACGAATAGCTTCTTCCATTCCAATTGAACTAAATCCCTGATGAGAAGAGTTTAATTCTCCGAGCATATCATTTAATAAAATACGCAGATCAGACCGATTATTAACAAAAGGTAGATATGCCTGATAAGTTGCCTTTGTTTTTGTCCAATCTATGCCATGAAATTTTTCATCATAAAAATTTTGCTCTACCTGAGCCCAGGCTTCCTCAAAAATTTGGGTAAATTCTCCT
The DNA here is from genome assembly GCA_943372285.1 of Sphingobacterium thalpophilum. Taxonomy (GTDB): domain Bacteria; phylum Bacteroidota; class Bacteroidia; order Chitinophagales; family Chitinophagaceae; genus Sediminibacterium. Next base: position 11,061 of record CALRYA010000001.1, read on the forward strand.
GCTAAATTTCTTCTAAAAACAAAACTGGTTGCAATAGGATCTACTTTATTGGCATCAATATTTAATTTGGCAATTGTCCCATTAAATAATAGAAGAATTTTATCTCCTCCTTCAGCAATATCAATTCCGCCAGCATCTGCACCATTAATTTTTTCTGTTTTATTGGCCTCGAAAGGTTCTATAGTTGTTTTCCATAACGAAGACTTACCTTCTGCATGATCACTTAAATACAAAACAGTTGTCTTATCTCCTTTTTGCAAAACTGATAATAAATATTGTGAACCAAAAGAGGGCCCAATTTGCTCTAATCGATCCATTGCTTTCTCGAGATTCATTACAATAGGCGGATTAGCTGGTTCTTTTTTAGTACTGTCTTTTTTAGTGGAATCTTTTTTCTCTATCTTAAATAGGTCATTGAACTTATCTACTCTATAAGGCTCATCATATTTATCTAGAGGCAATCTGTAAATCTTAGGATTATCCATACCCATTGGATATGAAGGCTTTGTTCTGTTGCTGATAAAATAAATGTATTTGCTGTCTGGAGACCAAATAGGATCTGCTTCTGAAATACCAGTATTGGTTAAATTCGTTGTTTTATTATTCGCAATATGATGTATCAGGACATCTTGTTCAAAGTTTCTATATGCAGTGAAAAGAATATATTCTTCATTGGGTGAAAAACTAGGAGATGAATTTTGAAATGCCCATATTTCATCTTTAACCATTGTAGTGGAAACCCAGGTTTTGGTATCGATTATTTTTACTTCATCTCTACCTGAAAGAAATACTGCTTTTGATTTTGATTTATTTAAAGCAATTGATCTATTGTCTTTATTTCCGGTTGTAACTTGCTTAGGAGTGCCTGTTCCGTCAGCATTCACTGTAAATAAATTCAAATAACCATTCAATGTTTGATTAAAAAGTAAGGTTCTGTTATCACTTAACCATTTTACTTCTTTTGCTCTTTCTGTATTTTGCTTATTGATCTTTTGAATAAACTTTCCTTCCACATCACTTACAAATAATTCTCCTCGAGAAATAAAAGCGATTTTTTTACCATCGGGAGAAATATCCATATTGGTAATAGCAGCTCTGACATCAAAATCTTTGTCTGCAGTTAAAGTATTGTTTCTGAGCAATTGAAGAGATAGTTTTTCAGCTTTATCTGTATTGGTATTGTACAACCAGATAGCATAATCTTTTTCAAAAACCAATTTGGTTCCATCTGCACTTACAACTGGAGTTTTAATGGATGTATTGAATTTAGTAAGGGCCTTTTTCTTTTCCTTATCCAATGTGTACAAATTATACTCCCCATTCAATTCATCTGAAATAAAATAAATGTTTCCCTTTTTATCAATGGTTGTACCAAAATCTTTTCCTTCCCAATTGGTATGTTTTTTATAGACCTTGGTTTTAAGGTTGTATGATTGAATATCTGGATTGAAAGGTCCTTTATATCTTTTTCTTGCAACCTGATTATTGCTTTCCCAGGTATCATTAAAATAGATATCTCCAGATTGAGGATGTTCAGCTATACCATGATCCATCATATAATAATGATCCCCAAATAATCGAACGGGGGTACCGCCTGAAAATGGTACAGCATAGCCAGCAGCTTGACCAGTTCTGGTTGAAGTGAAATAAATTGACTTGCTATCCCAGCTCCAATTGTTCACAATATCAGATGCTGTATGAAAAGTGATTTGTTTGATTTCACCACCTTCCAATGGCATTACAAAAACATCGTTATTACCCATTTGCTGGCCGGTGAAAGCAAGCCATTTTCCATCTGGAGAAATTCTTGCATTGGTCTCATATCCTTGCATTGCAGTTATTCTACTTGCTTGCCCATCAGCAAAATTGGCTTTCCACAAGTCTCCCTCGAAACTAAATACAACTGTTTTAGCATCTGGGCTTATACATGGATTAGACAAAAAACGAGGTTCAGCAATTTGAGCATTTACTTGATTGAAGAAAAATGCCCATGAAACCAATGCAATAATTTTTTTCATGATTTTACTTTTATAGAAATGATTATCTCAAAGCACCTTTAGGAACAGGCTTTTCCAATAAATACTTATAAATGAATTTGGTTTTTAAATTACTAAAATGCACTCCTTTAGCACCACCCCATCCATGCCTTCCTCCAGGATACAACATAAATTCAAAATCTTTTCCCTTGTCTTCTAATGCACTAATTAACTGAATGCTGTTTTGCATATGCACATTGTCGTCCATGGTGCCATGTACAATTTGCAACATCCCCTTGTATTTGTCTACATAGGTTAACACATTTCCACTCTTATATCCTTCAGGATTTTCAGCGGGTGTATCCATGAACTTTTCTGTATAATGGCTATCGTATAATTTCCAATCTACTACAGAGCCACCTGCCATACCATGTGTAAATACGCTTGAGCCGTATGTCAACGCATAAGCACTCATATATCCACCATAACTAAATCCTGTGATACAAATTTTAGTAGGGTCTGCTTGTCCTTTTTCAATGAACCATTTTGCCATGGTCATATAATCTTCCATCTCCCAATAACCTAAATTGCGATGCATATAATTTACACCAGCTTTTCCAAAATGTCCGCTGGCTCTATGATCGAATGCAACCTGGATCATTCCTTCTTGTGCATAGAATTGTTGATTGGGATTCCATTTCCATCCATCCATTACCGTTCCAGCATTAGGGCCACCATAGATGCTTACCAATAATGGATATTTCTTATTAGGGTCCATATTAGTTGGCCAGGTAACCATTGCAGGCAAATCGAATAATCCATCAGCACTTTTTATTCGAATCAATTCGGTTTTAGCCAATGCATAATTATCGAGGTCGGTACCTTTTGCATCACCTAATTCTCGTATTAATTTTCCTTTTGTATCTAATAATGCAATTTTAGCAGGGGTCTGAGTATTGCTATATGTTGTCACAAAATGTTTACCATTAGGAGATAAATTTACTTGATGCTGGTAATCTCCAAAAGTTAAGCGCTTCATATCTGTTCCATTCATTTTAACAGCATACAAATCTACTCTTGCAGTGTTTTCTTTTCCTCTAGCAGTAAAGTACACTAGGCTATTTTTTTCATCAATCAGCAATACACTCAATACGGTAAAGTTGCCCGATGTAATTGGATTAATCAATGTTCCGTTGTTATTATGCAGGTATAAATGATTCCAACCTGTTTTATCACTTTCTAAAACAAATGCCGGCTTGGTTTTTAAAAACACAATTCTGCCACCTGCCTTATCTTCTAAATCAACCCAGGTTTTTTGCTCTTCTTCATACATGATTTTCTTGGTTCCGTTGGAAGGGCTAACATCAAATATTTTTAAATGATCCTGCCCACGATTGATCCATTGAACCAATAAACTTGATCCATCTTCTCTCCAAATTGGCCATCCAAAATACTGGTCGTCTTTATCATTGAAGTCGGCCCAGGTGGTAGACCCACCTTCCGCATTGACAAATCCAACTTTAACTTCTGGGTTTCTTTCTCCAGCTTTAGGATAACGAGTCTCTTCTACAAAACCACGCTGGCCATCACTATTATAGATCGGAAACATAGGAACCATGCTTTCATCGAAATGCATATAGGCTAATTGCTTGCTGTTAGGATTCCACCAAAATGCACGGTAACGCGTACCGCGTCCAAAAATTTCTTCCCAATACACCCAGCTTGCAAAACCATTTAAAGTAGTGTTAGTACCATCAGTTGTTAGTCGATTCTCTTTACTGGTACTTAAATTATACGTATATAAATCATTGCCTTTTGTGTAGGCTATATAATTACTATCAGGAGAAAATGTCGGATTTTTTTCTTCTGTTTTATCAAAAGTAATTTGCTTTTCAACTGAACCATTTTTATAAAACAAATCATTGTTTTTTAGACTCACTGATTTTGTTGGCGGAACTGCACCTTTCATTTGATCAGCAGTGGCTTCAGTTAGTTTACCTGTTTTAACATCCATCACGTAATTTTTCTGTGCAGAATCAGGATGAATTCTTTGTCTTAAAATCACAGATTCATCATCCAGCCATTTCATAACAAAAGGCAGTGTATTGATGAAATTTTTGGGCAATTTATTGGCCAACAAGTCGGCATTATCTAATTGCTTTTTTTGAGCACTTGATACAGACAGTATTGCCATCATTGCAATACCAAAGAATACTTTATACATAGCTATGAATTTGGAGGATAAATATAATGATAATCGGAGGAGAAAAAGGCCTAAAAGCTTAATTTACATGAACGGCTAAAAAGCCTCATTCAACTTAATATAAAATGCAGAACCGCCAGTACTGTTTCTTGCATAATCTAATCGGATAAACATCCTGTTCTTTTTATTTACCAGAAATCTAAGTCCACCACCTCCAGCATATCGTGTATTATTAGATTCATAATTAGAAATAGATTCCCCAACTATTCCAACAGCACCAAATGCTGAACCGTATAGCCAGCGCCATATATGAAACCTAAATTCAGATTGAGCAGCTGTAAAAGATTTATCTCTGAATCTCCCTGTAAAAAATCCACGCATTAAGTTTGAACTACCCAATCTTGGCAATTCTCTAAGTGGCACATCCCCGATGGTTGTTCTGTTCATGAACTGAAAAGCCAATGTATTCAACTTAGAAACAGGAATAAATTTTCGCCAGTCCAACATCCACTCACTGTATGCATATTGATCTCCTAAAACAGGAATATGGTATTGATAATATGCTTCAAAATAGGATCCGGTATGTGCACTAAAAGGGAAGTCTCTTCCTTCGTGTAAAAACGCTGGTCCCAGACCAAATACTTTACTGCCATTGATACCTTCAATAGAATTATCTAGATTGCTTAAAGGTTTGGAATAAGTGAGGTCATAAGTATTACTAAAATTAACTGCTAAACCAAAATAGTTTTGCTTGTTTAATAATTTATAGGTCCTGCTTTCTAAATACAAACGGTTATAAAATTGGCCATTAAAATCGTCATTCCCTACTGTATTATTTCCAACCCCCCAGTATCTTTCATTGAAACGTTGAAATCCAGCATTGCCCCTGAATACATAACGTTCTCCCTTACCAAAAACTTGCCAGCTTCCGCTTAGATCCAATTGGCTTTTAGTACTATAAGTAATTTGTCCATGAATATTAGAGCCTCTTGCTTCAGTAGTTTTTCCATTTTCTTTTGAATTAAAGAAATATTCCAATGCACCTCCAAAACGAACGCCAGTTTCAGGTGTTGAAGTTATTATAGGAACAGGAATAATTTTCAAATTGATCAGTACTAAAGAATCAGGGTTCATGAAATTGCGAATGGTTTTTTTGGGCTCCCGCCTACTACTATCCTGTGCATTCAATGGATGAATACAACAAAACATGAATGCAATGAGTAACAACTTTTTAAATAACCACATTGATCATTCTTCCTTTTACAAAAATGAATTTTTTAACAGGTTTGCCCTCCAACCATTTTTGCACCAGCTCACTGGCCATTACAATTGACTGTACAGTTGCTTCATCAGCATCTAAACTGATATTGATATTGGTTCTTACCCTGCCATTAATACTTACCGGATATTCTTTAGAAGATTCTGTTACATAAGCAGCATTGAATGTAGGGAATTGGGCATCCAAAATTGAACCGGTATTTCCCAAAGCCATCCACAATTCTTCGCTAATATGCGGAGCATAAGGAGTAAGCATGATCAATAACTGCTCCAATACTTCTTTCTTATTGCATTTTAAATCTGCCAGTTCATTCACACAAATCATGAATGTACTTACAGCTGTGTTAAAGCTATAACGTTCTGTATCTTCTTCAATTTTTTTGATGCACTTATGCAACACTTTTAATTCTTCAGGAGTTGCTGCATCCGTATTCCAAACCTTTCCTTTGATCTCATCAAAAAACAAGCGCCATAATTTTTTGAGGAATCGATGTACCCCTTCTATTCCTTTGGTATCCCAGGGTTTGCTTTGTTCTACAGGACCCAAAAACATTTCATACATTCTAAAAGTATCGGCTCCGTATTTTTCTACCAAAATATCTGGGTTAACCGTATTGAATTTGCTTTTAGACATTTTCTCTACTTCAGCACCACAAATGTATTTCATCCCCGAACCCTGAAGGGGAGTGTTAGATGCTAAGACTTTACCATCTTCACAAATAAAAACAGCATTCGCATATTCCCCGTTTCTCCATTTACGGAATGCTTCAATATCAAGTTCAAAACCATCTACCATGTTCACATCAACATGTATTGGTTGAACTTCATACATACTAATCAATCCAGCTGAAATAAATTGATTGGTATTGTTCTTATCACGATATACAAATCTCGAACTCCCCTGAATCATCCCCTGATTCAATAATTTTCTGAATGGTTCGTCAAAACCAATATGTCCTAGATCATACAAGGCTTTGGTCCACATTCTGCTATACAATAAATGCCCAACAGCATGTTCTGTTCCTCCAATATATAAATCCACTTGGTTCCAATAGTCACTCACTTTTCTATCACAAAAAGCAGTGCTGTTTTCAGGATCCATATAACGTAGGAAATACCAACTACTTCCCGCATAACCAGGCATAGTATTGGTTTCCAACACCCCCCCACCCCCTAAAGGGGGAGTATTATTAGAGAATTGCTCAATCCATTCATGGATATTAGCCAAAGGTCCCTCACCATCAGGCCCTGGACTGTATGATTCAACTTCAGGCAACAATAAAGGCAATTGTGATTCATTTAATGGATAAGCAATCCCCTCTTTCCAAACAATCGGAAATGGTTCACCCCAATATCGTTGTCTGCTAAATGCAGCATCACGCATTTTATAATTCACTTTCTTTTTGCCTATACCTTTCTCTACCAATTTGTCGATTACAATGGATATCGCATCACGCATCACTATTCCATTTAAGAAATCGGAATTATGCAAAACGGCATCTTTGGTTGCATTTGCTTCTGAACCATTGTAATGCTCGCCAATAATATTGGTGATGGGTATATTAAAATGTTGTGCAAATTTATGATCACGCTCATCACCACATGGCACAGCCATGATGGCTCCAGTTCCGTATCCTGCCAACACATATTCCGAGATCCAAATAGGAATTTTTACTCCATTAAATGGATTGATGGCATAAGCACCTGTGAAACAGCCTGTAATTTTTTTCTCTGCTTGACGTTCGCGATCGCTTCTGCTTTTTACATATGCAATATATTCTTCAACAGCTATTTGTTGATCGTCTGTAGTGATCAATTCGATCAATGAATGCTCTGGAGCAACTACCATAAAATCTACACCGAAAATAGTATCAGGTCTTGTGGTATAAACTGTTAATTCGTTGGGCTGTCCTGAATTAGCTAAAGCTATATTAGATGTTGAAATATCAAAACTTATTTCCGCTCCATAAGATTTGCCAATCCAGTTGAGTTGCATTTCTTTCATGGCATCGCTGAATTCAATTTGATCCAATCCAGTAATTAAACGGTCTGCATATTCGGTAATGCGCAAATACCATTGACGTAATTTCTTCTTCACCACCGGATGACCACCTCTTTCACTTACTCCATTTACTACTTCATCATTTGCCAAAACAGTTCCCAAAGCCTCGCACCAATTCACTTCTCCAAAGCCACAAAATGCCAAACGATATTGCATTAAAATATCCTGTTGCTCTTTTTCAGTAAACGCTTTCCAAGCTTCTGCAGAAAAAATGAGTTTATCGTTGGCAGGACATTCATGTAATCGATTGCCTTCTTTATTAAATATATCAATTAATGAATCAATGCTTTCTGCTTTTTGAGAAGCCCGATTGAAATAGGATCCGAAGAGTTGCAAAAAAATCCATTGGGTCCATTTATAATATTGAGGCTCGCAGGTTCTCACTTCTCTGCTCCAATCATAAGAAAAGCCAATATTATTCAATTGATTCCTGAAATTATTAATGTTTTGAACAGTGCTTACTGCAGGATGTACTCCATGCTCAATAGCATATTGTTCTGCAGGTAAACCAAATGCATCATAGCCCATTGGATGCAATACATTGAAACCTTTCAATCTTTTGAATCTGCTATAAATATCTGAAGCGATGTAGCCCAATGGATGACCAACATGTAAGCCTGCACCGCTAGGGTAAGGAAACATATCGAGCACATAATACTTTGGCTTATTGCTTTCGTTGCTTACTTTATATGCATTAGTTTCTTCCCAATTGCGCTGCCATTTTTGTTCGATTGATCTGAATTGATAGTCCATTTTTTAGGCCTCCGAAGCGATTTATTTTTGTTAGGGTTTAGTTTATTTGCATTTCATTAACGCTAAGCAACCATGAATCCCCTAATTTCAATGATAAAATCAGCGTTTTAGTGGCTGCAAATGTAAGTCTTTAGCCACCAAAACCGTACATTTGTACAACCGTTAATACTATTAAAAAATAGCGAATCACTCATGGCAGAAGTCGGAAAGTCATCTCTTAAAAGAAGCAAGCCTAATTATATATACACTATTGTAGGGGTTTCCTTGGTACTTTTTATAATGGGTATCATGGGTTGGTTTTTCCTAAACATCAATTCAGTAGGCAATACATTCAAAGAAGATATTCGATTAAGTGCTTATTTAAGAACCTTAAATAAAGACACGATTGGTCAAATTCAACAATTTATTGCATCTAAGCCCTATGCCAAAGATGTCATTTATGTAGATAAGAATTCAGCCAAACAAATCTGGAATAAAGAAAACAATGAGGACTGGGCAAAAATTTTGGATGTGAATCCTTTGCCGGAGAGCATTGATTTTTATGCCAAAGCCGAATATGTAAACAAAGACAGTTTAATAAAAATTTCCGAAGACCTAATGGGAGCTTATGGCAATCAGATCACCGATTTGCAATACCCTCAAACATTGGTGAATAACCTCAATGAAAAAGCATCTAAAATTGGCCTGATCTTTTTGGTAGTAGCTATTTTATTGAGTTTGATCGTGATTTTTAGCATCGATAATACCATTCGTTTGGCGATGTTCTCCAACCGATTTTTGATCAAGACCATGCAAATGGTAGGTGCGACCCAAGGATTCATTGCAAAACCACTCAATATTCGAGCACTGATCAATGGACTGATTAGTTCAGGCATTGCCATTGTTTTGCTCTTTTCTTTGATAGGATGGGCAGAAAGCCAGTTCCCTCAATTAAAAGTCATAAGAAACATGAGTCATACCCTTATTCTATTTGGTGGAATTACGTTACTTGGGGTGGGAATATCGGTATTGAGCACCTATAAAAGCGTGTTGAAATACTTGAAAATGAAATTAGACGAACTTTATTAATAACTTTAGAAAAAATCACAATGGCTAACGAAACAGCAAAAGCAACAACTCTATTTTCAAAAGATAATTATACATGGATGCTTATAGGCGGTGTTGTAATCGCATTGGGCATGGTACTAATGAGTGGCGGAAAGAGTGCAGACCCGAATGTATTTGATACCAAAGAAGTGTACAGTGCTACACGCATCACTATTGCTCCAATAATGATTGTTTTGGGTTTGTTGATTGAAGTATATGCAATTTTTAAAAGTCCAAAGAAAGCAGCTTAATACCTCATTCCAAGTTCAGACTATATAAATCAATTAATTGAAAGCGTTTCATATATGAAACGCTTTTTTGTTTGTGATAATTTCAGCATAAACTTTATATTTATCTAGAATTAATAGTTAAACCCTTCCTTATGACCATATTCGAAGCCATTGTTATAGCCATTGTTGAAGGAATTACCGAATTCCTTCCTATCTCTTCTACCGGACACATGATTATTGCGAGTTCCTTTATGGGAATTGCCAAAGATGAGTTTACCAAATTATTTGAAGTGGCCATTCAATTAGGGGCCATTCTATCGGTGGTGGTATTGTTCCGAAAAAAATTCTTCCCCCTCAATCATTGGAGTTTTTATTTTAAATTAATTGTTGCAGTAATACCTGCACTGGTATTGGGTTTTTTATTATCCGATAAAATAGATGCTTTGTTAGAAAGCCCAATGACAGTTGCAATTACTATGCTAGTGGGTGGTGTGATTCTTATATTTATTGACAATATATTTACTGTACACACCATAGATAAGGAGGAAGACATCTCCTATTTAAAAGCATTTATCATTGGAGCTTTTCAATGCTTGGCTATGATACCAGGCATGAGTAGATCTGCTTCTAGTATTATTGGTGGAATGCAACAAAAATTAACCAGAAACGTAGCAGCAGAATTTTCATTTTTCTTAGCTGTACCTACCATGGCTGCTGCAACAGGTTATAAATTGCTAAAAGCCATTAAAGAAACCCCTGAAATGCTTACCACTAAAAGCAATTTGATATTATTAGGTATCGGAAATGTAGTGGCTTTTATTGTTGCCTTGATAGCCATACGATTCTTTATATCTGTTTTACAAAAATATGGTTTCCGTTTTTTTGGATGGTATAGGGTAATTGTTGGATTGATTTTGATTACACTCATTTATACTGGTTATTTAAAATAAGATCATGAAAACAGCTAGCAAAAAAGTGATCAATGGCTGGGCCATGTACGATTGGGCAAACAGCTCGTATAATCTGGTAATTACATCCACCATTTTCCCGGCTTATTATGAAGCTATTACTGGAGATGGAAATGAAAATACTTCTGTAGATACAGTTAAGTTATTTGGTAGAGAATTTGTAAACACTTCTTTGTATAATTATGCATTGGCGATTGCATTTATTGTTGTTGCTATTAGCTCACCAATTCTTTCTTCTATTGCCGACTATCGGGGCAATAAAAAGAAATTCTTATTTTTCTTTTGTACAATTGGCAGCATCGCCTGTTCATCCATGTACTTTTTTACCAAAGACAATTTGGCTTTTGGTTTAACCTGCTTAATTATAGCCTGCATAGGATTTTGGAGCAGTTTGGTTTTTTACAATTCTTTCTTACCTGAAATTGCAGCTCCTGAAGATCAAGACAAGGTAAGCGCAAAAGGGTTTTCAATGGGTTATATTGGTAGCATGATTTTACAAATCATCTGCTTTGTTTTTGTATTGTCACCAGATAGTTTTGGTATAACTGTGGGCAAAGCATCACAAATTTCTTTTTTATTAGTGGGAATTTGGTGGTGGGGCTTTGCTCAAATTTCTTTAAGGCGTTTGCCCAATAGTATCCCTTTAGGAAATACAAAATCAGAAAATATATTTACAAAGGGCTATAAAGAATTAAATAAGGTTTGGCATCAGGTAAAAGCAATGCCCGTTTTAAAAAGGTATTTATTGGCATTTTTCTTTTTTAATATGGGTGTGCAAACGGTGATGTTGGTAGCTACTCTATATGGCAAAAGTGAATTAAATATTCCTACAACCAACCTCATCATCGCCATATTAATTATCCAATTGATTGCCATTCCTGGCGCATATACCATCGCTTATTTATCTAAGAAAATCGGCAACTTTAAAGCATTGATGGTAACTGTATTTTTTTGGATTATACTATGTATTGTAGGTTACAACCTTCCTAAAAATGGGATTTATGAATTTTATGGCTTAGCAATATTGGTAGGTTTTGTTATGGGAGGTATTCAATCGCTAAGCAGAAGCACTTATGCTAAATTAATGCCCGAAACCAAAGACACTACTTCATTTTTCAGTTTCTATGATGTTACCGAAAAGATTGCCATTGTAATTGGCATGTTTAGCTTTGGCTATATCAATGAATTTACAGGCTCACAGAGAAACTCTGTTTTGGCATTGGTGGTATTTTTTGTAATTGGGTTAATTATTTTGTACAGTGCAGCAATTACTCAAAAACGTCAAAAAAATCATGCAATTATTTAGTATTAATACAGGCTATTTTAAATTAGATGGGGGCGCTATGTTTGGTGTAGTTCCCAAAAGCATGTGGAATAAATTAAACCCTGCTGACGAAAATAATTTATGCAATTGGGCTTTAAGAAGTTTATTGATTCAAACAGATGATCGACTGATTTTAGTTGATACTGGAATGGGCAATAAACAAGACGCCAAATTTTTCAGTCATTATTACCTCAATGGCAACGACAGTTTAGAAAGCTCATTAGCCCAGCATGGATTTTCCAAAAATGATATTACCGATGTGTTTCATACCCATTTACATTTTGATCATTGCGGGGGAACAATCATAAGAGAAAATGATCAATTGATTTCAGCATTTCCGAATGCGCAATTCTGGAGCAATGAAAAACATTGGGACTGGGCGGTTAACCCCAACGAAAGAGAAAAAGCTTCTTTTCTAAAAGAGAATATTCTCCCTATTCAAGAAACAGGAAAACTACATTTCGTTGATACACCTATTGCCAATTTTGATGCAGACAATCACTTAGGTTCGAGCGATTTCATCAAAGACATTTCGATTAGATTTGTTAATGGTCATACCAATTCAATGATGCTTCCACAAATCAATTATAAAGGAAGAACCATTGTTTATATGGCCGATTTACTTCCATCAACAGCACATATTCCACTGCCCTATGTGATGGGTTATGATATGTTTCCTTATACTACTTTACAAGAAAAGAAATCATTCCTGAAAGAAGCAGCCGAAAACAATTACGTGTTGTTTTTTGAACATGACCCAGTAAATGAATGTTGCACCGTTCAGCAAACTGAAAAAGGAATACGTGTTAATGAAGTTTTCACTTTAGCTAGTTTATAATTAGCGTTGGGATATCAAGGAAGAGAGCGGATGCCTTAAATTTTTGTACCCCATCATATCTACTTTTACTGCACCTACTGAAATAGGACTTTCAATTCTAACAGGAATATGGTTGGCATCATCCGTAACCCATACCGTCATTTTTTCTCCTCCCGAAAAAATAGTACCTTTTACCAATAAGGGACTAAATTTGATGGCTTTAAATGTTCCGTACTTTGTTTTAATTTGTTCTTTACCCAAGTATTTGATGTACAAACTATACACTTCATTATCTAGAAACATGGAGAAGGGAATTTTTTCATCGGGATTATACTTACTATAATCAATATTTCTGGCATAATAAATGGCACTCAAAACGTCTTGTACACATGCAGGAATTTTTACAACACCCTTGCTTGATACAGCCGTATTTTGATCCTTATTAAAAGTGATATTCTCATTGATCTTATACCCCCCTTCATCAACATTTCTAAGAAATTTCAAAGGCTGTAATGTATTGGTATCTATATAAGATTCATATTGATCTCTTACTTTAAAAATCCAATCGTATCTACTGTTAGAAGTTCCAGAACCAATCACATGATACACCGGTTTATTCATGAGTTTTTCTGTATTCACCGAAAAAGTAGCTGCACCAGCATTAATATAAATACCAATAACTGAATAATAAATGGTGTAACTAATGGATTCTCCTTGCTGAAAAGCATTGTTACGTAACCCACAAAAATCATCTCCTGCAGAAATTGATTTTGTAGATAACAAAACGATGAATAAAAAAAAGAGACGTTTTATCAATTTGAACTATTTTTTTTGAATATTCTTAATCCCAAGATAAATAAAGTACCGCCAATTGCTGGTAAGATTAAGTTAATTAACCAAATACCTCCAGCAGTGGCAATAATTCCGATTGAATTAGTACTAACCAAGCCAAATAACAACAAGCTCACTTTCCCCCGAACCCCCATTTCTGCCAATGCTATGGTTGGAACAATGGCCAAAACTAAAAAAAGTACGCCTACTAAAGCAAAGGCATCCAGCCAATAAACAGACACATTAAACACATCCAACAATAAAGTGTATTGAACCAAAAAAACAAAATACCTTCCAAATGAAAGAGATAGAATTCGAATCAATTCTCTCCAATGAAAATCTTCCAATTTTTCTATAAAGAAACGATACTTAGAAATGAGGGGGATTCTCTCCAATAATTCAATCAAACCTGATAACCTAAAATAGGCCAAAGTAAAAAGAATGATTCCTGCTGTAATCACATAAATCAATCCATCCAACCAAAACACCGACAAGCCAGTTAATTGATTGGTATTATTTAAAATGAAAATTTTTACATAGAACAAAGCCCCAACTCCCATCGTGAAAGTGGCGATTATTTGAGCCATACTTCCAACAAAAGAAAGCACTATTCCTCTTAATCTATTTCCTTCCTTTAAAAATGCTGACCTACCAGCAGATTCGCCAATTCGGTTGATGGTATTAAAGCCTAATGCCTGCCCAGCTAAAATCTGTCGGAACGCATTCAAGAAACTAATAGTTTCAATTCCTTTAATTTGCAATTGCCATTTCCTTGCTTCGATACCCCAATTCACAAACATTAATGCAATTGCAGTAATGAGTTTCCAACGATGTTCTTCTTGAAAGGCTTTCAGAATTAAGTTCCAGGATTGTTGAACATCTACTTGACCTTTTATTTGTTGGTATATAGAATAGGAAAGCCAGATAAATAGAATTGGACCAACTATATAATTGAGGATATTTTTGAGCTTTTTGTTCAAACAAATGATTTACACAAAGATAAGGCACAAGATGTAGTGAGTTGGAAAACGATTCGTATTTTCACGAATAATGAAATACGATACGATTATTTTGGGAGTTGACCCAGGAACTCAAATAATGGGCTACGCTTTATTGGGTATACAAAAAGGCAAACCCAATTTATTGTTGATGGATGTGCTGAAATTGACCAAAGAAAAAGACATTTATGCCCGCCTGGAAATGATCCATACAAAAATCACTGCACTCATAAAAGAATATCACCCCAATTCCTTTGCCATTGAAGCGCCTTTTTTTGGGAAAAACGTTCAGAGCATGTTGAAACTGGGCAGAGCACAGGGAGTGGCCATTGCAGCGGCAATGCAAGCCCAGTTATTGGTTACTGAATATGCTCCCAAAAAAGTAAAACAATCTATTACGGGCAATGGAAATGCCGACAAAGACCAAGTATGGAAAATGTTGCAGCATATTCTGCAAATAGAGGAACAGCCAAAACACTATGATGCAACCGATGCATTATCTGTTGCACTTTGTCATTTTTATCAAAACAATTCAGTGATCAATAAAACCGGTAAACCATTAAAAGGCTGGGGAGATTTTTTAGCTAAAAATCCGGAAAGATTGAAGCGTTAAAATGTTGGTGCAAATACTATTGTAAATGTTCCAATATTGCCAATTGCACTTCTTTCAATTCAACAGCAGACAATTGCAACTTTGGGCGATTGAAATTTAAATCATCCGCACTGTTAATGGGTACCAGATGTAAGTGTGCATGTGGTACTTCTAATCCTACAACGCTTAATCCACAACGATTACAAGGGAAAGCTTTTTCAATGGCTTTTGCAATTGGTTGCGCAAAAACCAAAATTTCCGAAAGATAATCTGAGGATAAATCAAAAAAACAATCCGTCTCTACTTTAGGTACAACCAGTAGATGCCCTTTTACTAAAGGAAATATATCTAGGAACGCAAAAAAACGATCATTCTCTAAAATGATATAAGATGGAAATTCTCGAGCAATTAATTTAGAGAAAATGGTCATTTGAGCAAATGAATTAAACAGTGATTTTTTCAATTTTGAATTTCATCACTCCATTTGGTGCACTGATTTCAGCTACTTCACCTATTACTTTTCCCATTAAACCTTTACCTATAGGAGATGCTGCAGATATTTTTCCCAATTTCAAATCGGCTTCTTTTTCTCCAACCAATTGATAAGTGACTGTTTTCTTAGTAGCCATATTGGTGATAGTAACTTTAGTGAGAATAGTTACTTTGCTGGTATCGATAGTAGTAGTATCTACAATTTTTGCATTGGCAATCATGCCTTCTAATTGCTTGATTTTTGCCTCAAGCATACCTTGGGCCTCTTTTGCTGAATCGTATTCTGCATTTTCCTTCAAATCGCCTTTCTCTCTTGCTTCACCTATTGCCCTCGAAGCCGCAGGACGATCTACCGATTTCATTTGATGTAATTCCTCCCTCATTTTATCGAAGGTTTCCTTCGTTACATACATATTCTCACTCATACAATGGCTTTAAGATTGGTAAAAAAAAATACAACGCCACATTTTATTGCGGCGTTGCATGTATACAAATATAAAAAAATCTTTCCGTATAGCATTATTTATTGGGTGAGAATAAAAATTTGGCTGGAAATAAAAAGAATCTATATTTGCAGTGTACTACTACACTAATACACTAAATATGATTCAATTTTCTGATGTTGGTTTTGGTTACTCAAGTGCTAAACCCATTTATTCGGAACTTAACTTGAGCATGCAACCAGGGAGTATTTATGGTTTGCTAGGTAAAAACGGAGCTGGCAAATCAACCCTTCTCAAGATAATGGCCGGATTGATTTACCCTCAAAAAGGGCAGGTTGAAGTATTAGGAGCCAACCCAATTAAGAGGCAACCTTCCTTTTTGGAACAAGTATTTTTTATTCCAGAAGAAATAGATACACCAAATATTGAAGTGCTCGATTTCGCTGAAGAGCACTTACCCTTTTACCCAAACTTCAATTTTGAGCAGTTTAAAAACCATTTGTCTGAACTAGAAGTGCCGTTAACGAATTTAAATGCAATGAGTTTCGGGCAAAAGAAAAAAGTTTGGATAGCATTGGGTCTTGCGGCTAATACTGCTCTATTAATTTTAGACGAACCAACCAACGGATTAGATATACCTTCTAAAAGAAAATTGCGCAAAATAATGGCTGCCAATATTCATGATGAAAGATGCATCATCATAAGTACCCACCAAGTTAGAGATTTAGACAGTTTAATTGATCGGATACTTTTGGTAGATGAAGGTGAGGTAATTACCAATGCCGGCACGGATGAAATTACTGAGAAATTAGTGTTTAAGCAAGTAGGCAATCAGGATTATTTAGATGAGCCACTATATGCCGAAAATAATTTGATGGGGCAATTAGTGGTTATGAAAAGAGGCATAGAGGAGCCTGCAACAAGAATGGATATTGAACTATTTTTTAATGCAGGCATTGCCAATAAAAAAGCATTTAAACAACTATTCAATCACTAATCATGAATAATCATTTTAGTTTCTCTAGGTATTTTTTACTGCTGAGAAAATTCATAAAAGAAAATAGCAAAAGTTATATACTGATTTTAATTGCTGGAATTGGTATTATATTTCTTGTATATGGCTTAATGATAGTATCTAATTTTCACAATATGTTCCCTGATGGTAGTAGAAAATTGCTTTTTACTGCAGGGCTCTTATTTGGGGGGACCTTATTCTCTGCAAGCTTCTATGGTTTTTTTAGTACACAGGCCAAAGGCATTCAATACTTACTTTTACCAGCTACCAATGGAGAAAAATTATTAATAGGCTTTTTGTTTACCCAAATAGTTTATCTAAGCATTTTTTTACTTGGCTTTATGGGAATTGATTACCTTCTTTGCAATATTTACAACAAGTTTGTAGCTATACCAGAATGGGTAACTGAATGGCAATTACAATACTATAAAGCCCAGTATATTTACGCTTCCGACACTTTACTACTAAAGGAAATGATTGTTATTTATTTTATACTTACTAGCATTGCGCATTTTGGATCACTCAGTTTCACCAAAAATGCATTTGTAAAAACATCAATTATTTTTATTATTCTGTTAGCTGGTGTGATCTATATTAACAACAAAATGTTGATAATGATCATTCCGGAAGAAATAATGCCACACGGTAAATATTTTCAGGATTCATTTAGAATAGGGCCTACAAAAATGCCAACAGGAATTATTGCATTACCGGAGCGTTGGCAAGCAATAGTAACCTGGGTTATCCCTACCTTTTTATTTATCAGCTTTTGGACAGCCAGTTATTTTAAACTGAAAGAAAAACAAGTATAATTTTAATTATAGTTCATGAATTTTAGTTCGAACAAAGCCATTTATATTCAAATTGCTGATTTGATTTGCGAGAAAATTCTTCTTCGAGAATTTAAGCAAGACGAACGCATACCCTCTGTTAGAGAATTAGCGATTGATTTAGAAGTGAACCCCAATACTGTGATGCGAACTTATGAATACCTTCAAAGCTTAAATATAATTATCAATAAAAGAGGAGTTGGATTTTTCGTTAGCAATGAAGGTGTTAAAAAAGCAACTGATTATAGAAAAGCTGAATTTATGGAACAAGAACTTCCAGCATTATTAAAAACAATGGCTTTATTAAAAATTGAATTAAGCGAATTAGATGCATTATTTCAAGCATACCATCAAAATATTAAAAAGAATAACCCATGAAAAAAAGCACCATCGCACTATTAATAGCAATCTCTGGTTTATTTCTCTGCTTTACAGTGGTGAACTTTAAACTAAAATCGGAATATACTGCCGGGCATATACAATCGCCATTGAAAATAAATATACTACCTGAATTTCACCATATAAAGGAGTTGAATGCATTATCCAGCAAAGAGATTGTTTACCTACGAAACATTTTAGTTTACCAGCAAAAAGATTCCAGTGCATTGGTACATGATTATTATTCACCTGCAGGTGTAAACTATTTTGTACAAAACGATACCCTTTTTATAGAACCAGACTCAACTTTTATACAAAATGGATATGATATTAAAATTTATTGTAAAAATCTACAGTCTATACAAGCAAGTAGATCTTCAATAAGTTTATTAAACTATGTTTCAGATAGTATATCCCTAACAACAAGCTCTTTTGGACAAATTGATTGCAAGCATATTAAAAGCAATTATTTAAAATTGAAAATCCGCGATGAATCCTCCATGGTAATAAGTGCCACTGATACCATTAACAAAGCTGATATTTATATTCAAAACAATGGCTTATTAAATGCCTCTAATGTTTACTTCAATGAAAAAAGCCTGACTATTAAAAATAATGGTTCTATTAGAGCATCAGGTCAATCGCTGAAAAATTTTGGAGTAATTACTACTGACTAAAATCCTAATTTTTGTAAAATCACTACAGCCATCTTATAAAAAGCTTCTTCGCTATAGCCTGCTATATGGGGAGTTATTAGTACTTGAGGCAAATTCATTAAGCTGAGAAATTGCTGTTTCTCCTCCGAGTTCAATTGACCAATTTTTTCATTCTCTAATACGTCTAGTCCAGCACCCCTGATTTGATGATTTTTTAAAGCTGCAATTAATGCTTGGGTATCCATCGTTTTACCCCTTGAAGTATTGATAAAATAGGGTTTTTGAATGAATTGATCAAAAAAATGGGCATTGGCAAAATGATAGGTTTCTTCTGTTAAAGGCAAATGCAAACTCACCACATTGGCAGATTGAGCAATTTGCTCCAGACTAGCTTCTCTAATAGATCCACTGGTAAATCCTGTTTTGTATTTATCGTAGGCCAAAACAATTACATCAAAAGAACTCAAGAGTTTTGCGAAAGCAGCACCTGTATTTCCAAAACCAATAATCCCTACAGTTTTTCCAGATAATTCTTCTCCTCTATTCTCATCTCGTAACCATTGTCCATTTTTAACCTGACTGCTGCTAAGGTTGATTCGATTCATTAAATTCAATAATATACCCAATGCATGCTCCCCTACGGCATTGCGATTTCCTTCCGGGCTACTCTCGCATTGTATTCCTTTGGATCGAGCATAATCCACATCAATCAATTCCATTCCACTACCTAATCTTCCAATCCATTTTAATGATCTTGCTTTATCAATCAATACTCTATCTATTGGAATACTGGTAGTAACAATTAAACCAACTACATCATCGAGCATACCTGAAAGCGTCTCGTAACTGATACCAGGCTCGTAATACACATCATAGCCTTTCTCTTCAAATGTTTTTTGAAGAATCGGATGCGCCTTTGCGGTAATTATAATTTTTTTCTTCATCATTTCATCATTTCATCTTTCATCTTTCATCTTTTATCTTTTATCTCTTATCTTTCTTATGAGCCCATTCTAAAAGTCAACGCCGCAAAGTCTTCTACAGTCAATTGTTCAGCACGTTTGGTAAATATTTCTTCTTGTAAAGTACTCGCGTCAAAAAATGGCTTTAATGGATTACGAACCATTTTTCTTCTTTGATTAAATGCCGCTTTTACTAAAGTAAAGAAAGCTCTTTCAGATTTCATTTCTACAAAATGATTCTTTCTTTTTAATTTGATCACTCCACTATTAACTTTTGGTGGGGGATTAAAACTACTAGGAGGAACATCAAACAAATAATCTACATCATAAAAGGCTTGCACTAATACGCTCAAAATTCCATATACTTTTGTATGAGGTTTTGAAACAATTCTTTCTGCCACTTCTTTTTGAAACATACCGATCATTACGGGAACCTGGTTTTTCCATTCCAATATTTTGAACACAATTTGAGTGGAAATATTATACGGAAAATTACCAACTACGGTAAATGAGTCTTCAAATGGAATGTCTACTTCTAAGAAATCTGCTTCAATGATGGAATCTTTTAATGAAGGATAAGTGAGTTTTAAATAGTCCACTTTTTCCCTGTCTAATTCAACTGCTTTAAATTGTATATTCTGCAATGGCAAAAGAAATTTAGTTAATGCCCCAGCTCCAGGGCCAACTTCCAATAATTGGGTAAATGGTTCTTCTTGTAAAGAAGCCAATATTTTTACACAAACCGATTCGTCTATAAGGAAATGCTGACCCAGCGATTTTTTGAGCGTATATTGCATGACTACAAAAGTAGTATTTTAGCAACCTAAATAGCGGCTCATGAGTAATGAATTACAAAAACCAATAATCGGCTTCAGTTGTGGAGACCTGAATGGCATTGGATTGGAAATTATTATCAAAACCATATCTGACCAACGTTTACTTGATTTCTGTACCCCTGTTGTATTTGCAAGCAATAAAACACTTAACTTTTATAGAAAAAGCTTGCCAGATGCCAATTTCAATTATACCAGCATCAAAGAGTTCAATAAAATAAACCCAAAACAGGTGAATATTTTCAATGTTTGGGAAGAAGAAGTGGCTATTACACCTGGCCAATTAAATGATATTGGCGGCAATTATGCTTTATTGTCTTTACAAGAAGCTGTAAAAGCTTTAAAAGAGGGTAAAATACATGGTTTAGTTACAGCCCCTATTCATAAAAAGAACATCCAATCAGAGCAATTTAATTTTAGTGGGCATACTCCTTATTTAAAATCATTTTTTGGCGTATCAGATGTGGTCATGTTATTGGTTGCAGAAAATATGAGAGTTGGATTGGTTACCGAACATGTAACAATTGAAGATGTAACCAAACATATTACCAGAGAAAGTATTTTAAGTAAATTAAAAATCATTCATACTAGTTTACAAAAAGATTTTGGGATTGATAAACCTAAAATTGCGGTGCTTGGATTAAACCCACATGCAGGTGATGAAGGACTGATTGGAAAACAGGAAGAAGAGATCATTAAACCTGCCATCAAAGATGCAAGGCATCAAATGTTGGCATTTGGACCCTTTAGTGCTGATGCATTTTTTGCAAGAGGCCAACATGAAAAATTTGACGCTGTTCTGGCGATGTACCACGATCAAGGTTTAATTCCTTTTAAATCATTGGCATATGGAGAAGGTGTTAATTACACAGCTGGTTTACCGGTTGTTAGAACCAGCCCCGATCATGGAACAGCATTTGATATTGCCGGGAAAGGAAAAGCCGACCATAGTTCTTTTTTAGCCGCTACTTTTGAATGCTTAGAGATCATCAATAAAAGATTCGGTTA
Organism: Sphingobacterium thalpophilum; assembly: GCA_943372285.1. Taxonomy (GTDB): domain Bacteria; phylum Bacteroidota; class Bacteroidia; order Chitinophagales; family Chitinophagaceae; genus Sediminibacterium. Next base: position 32,796 of record CALRYA010000001.1, read on the forward strand.
TGCCGATATGCGCAAAAATCCATTGCGAAAAATGAGTGCAAGATTTTTTGCAAACGCAGTTGATGAACGTATTGAAGAAAACGAAGGATAATTTTTATGATTCAAATTGAGAACAACCATATTCGTATTTCAGTTAACCAGATGGGTGCTGAATTACAAAGTATTTATTGCAAAGACAATCAATTAGAGTATTTATGGAATGGCGACCCTGCATTTTGGGGGAAGAAAAGTCCAGTGCTTTTCCCTATTGTTGGAGGGTTGAAAAACAATACCTACAAACATAAAGGATCGAGTTACCAGTTAAACAGGCATGGATTTGCCAGAGAAATGGAATTTACCCTTTCTGCCAAAAGCAAAGACAGCATTAGCTTTACACTGAATGCAGATAAGCAGACTTTAGAGCAATATCCATTTCTATTTCGCTTTGTAATTACTTATTCATTACATAAAAATGTATTAAGCTGCAATTATCAGGTTACCAATGTAGATATCAAGCCAATGTTCTTTTCAGTTGGCGCTCATCCTGCATTTAAAGTACCATTGGTTAATGGAACGGCCTTTGAAGATTACCACTTGTTGTTTGATTCAAAAGAAACCGCTAATCAATGGCCTTTATCTCCAGAAGGTCTTATTCAAACAACTCCGATTCCTTTTTTTGATAATACCAATCGGATTGATTTGGTAAAAGATCTTTTTTATGGAGACGCATTGGTATTCAAACAATTGAAATCAAAAAATATTTCATTATTGAATGCAAAAAATAAACATGGTTTTAAATTCGAATACGATCAATTTCCTTTTATGGGAATTTGGAGTGCAAAGAATGCCGACTTTGTTTGTATTGAACCTTGGTGCGGAATTGCCGACAGCGTTGATGCTACGGGCGAATTGAATCAAAAGGAAGGAATGAATGTATTAACTCCAGGTGAGTTAATGAGCCGCACCTGGAGTGTAGAATTATTTTAATTTTATTTTGCTATTACAATACTAGTTGGAACTGGCCCAGCAATATTGTGTGCTATTAATGCATGATGCAACGCTTCTTGTACTTCAGCTGCTGCATCTCCAAAATGATCGGGTGTAGTAAAAGGTTTGATAGCAAGCGTTACACTTCCACCAATTTTTGAAACGAATACAGCTGGTGCAGGTGATTTCAATACTTTTTCATTTTCCAATAGAACATTCATTACTACTTGTTTTGTCTTGGCAATATCTTGATCATTAGCAATAGTAATGCTAAGGTCTAGTCCTATACTACCATGTTTACTGTGGTTGATGATGGTATTATTACTAACTGCCCCATTGGCCAAAATAATTGTTTTGTTATCTCCAGTAAGCAAAATGGTATTAAAAATTTGTATTTCCAGTACCACCCCTTTTTGTCCACCAGATTCAATCAAGTCCCCGGTTTTAAAAGGTTTGAACATCAATATTAATACACCTCCGGCAAAATTGGCAAGAGATCCTTGTAATGCCAATCCAACAGCTAATCCTAATGCTCCAATGATGGCCACAAAAGAAGTAGTTTGAATACCCAACATTCCAGCTACTGTAATTAGTAATAAGACTTTAAGGCCAACTGAAAACATACTAGAAAAGAAAGTTTGCAAAGAAGCATCTACTTTTCTTTGTGTCATTGTTTTGGAAATCACTTTTGCTGACCAATTGATAATGGTTAAACCCACTATAAAAACCAATAAGGCTGATACAATTTGTGGACCATAGGTAATAAGCCAATGCTGTACTTGCTGAGAGAGAGTAGTTACTTTATCCATATTAAAAAATTTGGATTGAAAATAACATGAAATGTTGAAAAAACCAATTTCATTCAAAATTCAGAAAATCATTTAAAAATAGAATCAGCTATCCCTTTATTGATCTCATAGGCAGAATAAGTGATCTCAACTCTTCCTTTTTTACCTTTTAACTTGTCTTTAGTAGCCTGATCTACGTCTTCGAACTCAAGGGTGATCCCTTTAGGTAACTTGTAATCTTTTGCATTAAAACTAAAAAACACTTTATCTGGTAATCCATATTCTGCAAATTTGCCATAACGCATTTCCATTTCATAAGTACCATTTTCTCTGGTAGAAGTAATCGACTTCATGATCAATAAATTGGCTTCATCTATATAAAGTGTTGAAAGAATGACATCGTTATTATCTCCATTGGGCAAGAGCTTGATTATTCTTGTTTTTACTTTTCCAATGTCTGCAAACCCAGCATCGATCGCTGTAAAACCAGAGGTAACAATCATATTACCAATATTGATACTTACCCCACCTTTTGGCAATACAGAGATTCCACCATTGCGTTGTAATTTAAACTTGTTGGGCTTTTTATAAAAAACTTTAACCCCTCCAACAGGTGCTTTGATAAAGGCAATATCCGTTTTCATTTTCCCCTCTGCTGTGTAATCATTTACCTGATCAAGTTTATTCTTAACCTTCATGACCAAAGTATTCACCTCTTGTGCTATACCATTATAGCCAATGAAAGTAAAAAAGAAAATTTGAATAAATGTTTTGAATATTTTCATGAATAATTTTTCTTCTAATGAGTGATTAATCTTTTAACAACCTTAACTCAATATATCTTTTTTCCTAAAAAGCAATATTGCACTTCCCGCAAATCCAATAATATGAACCAATAATACTATTGAAGATTGAATGATTTTTCCAGGATATTGAATACTGCCAACAATCGCTTCATTGGCATCATTTACTTTGAAATCGAAAAACTCTTTCCAGGTAATCATATGCGTTGTGAACAAATATGGTTTGATGATATTGAAAATGGGAATATTCATGGTACTTAGAATAGTACAAACAATGATCACACTCATGGTAGCAACTATTGGACCTATAGAATTCTCTGCAAAAAAAGACAGGAAAAATCCTAAGGAAGCTACTGTAACCATTGCCAAAGCAGCAAAACAAAACGCACCGGCATATCTCCAGAATACATCAGATTCTTTAACAATAACTACATAACTACTTTTCATGATAAACAAATCATCCGTTCCAAAAACCAACATACTTACAAATAATCCTAAGATCGCAATCCAAATAAGTAGCATTAAAGTATAAATTACGGAAGCCAAAAATTTAGCGGTAACAATGGCGGTTCTAGATTGAGGCTTTGTAAGCAATAATCGCAAAGTGCCCATATTGGCTTCTCCAGAAATCATATCTGCTGCAATCAATGCAATTAGCAATGGAACATGAATCAATAAGAGTTGAAGAATTACATAACAGATAAAATAGCCATTCAGGATTTTTCCATCAACTGCAAAAGAATTGGCAAAATCCGCCATCACAAACTCGGTATATTCTTTCCCATCTACATATAAGCCAATTTGAATTACAGCAATCAACGCGGTAATGGCTGCAAATGCCAAGTATGTTCTTGGTTTGCGAAATATTTTATACAACTCAATTCGTAAATGTACCCACATGTTGTTTGCCTGCTGTTATTTGTAAGAAATAATCTTCTAAACTATGTCTTGGCTGAAGTAATAAAACACCTATATGCTGATCTACCAAAAACTGATTTAACATTGGAATAGCTTCCTGGTCTAATTGAATTAAAATATGACCATCGCGCATGGGCTTTAAATTGTTCTTCCAGCTGCTGTTAGCTAATTTTTCTACTGCCGTTTGATTATCAGTTGTATGCAATTGAACAATCGTTTGACTCGTGTCGAATAATTCAGCTGCAGTTCCTTCCACCAATTTATGTCCCTTATCTATAATTAAAATTCTTGTAGCAATTTGTTCTATTTCATTGAGTAAATGTGAAGAAACAATCACCGTTTTTTTACGATCTCTGCTTAATTGTAAAATAAGGTTTCGAATGTCTGCTATTCCCTGCGGATCCAATCCATTGGTAGGCTCATCCAGCATAATCAACGAAGGGTTATGTACCAATGCAATAGCAATACCCAGTCTTTGCTTCATTCCTTGAGAAAATGTTTTAACCGTATCTTTTGCACGATCGGCCAATCCAACCATTTCCAACTGATCCATGATGATCTGACGGGTTGGTTTAATACCACTCAAACGAGCAAATAATTGAAGGTTTTCGTATGCAGATAAATATTTATATACATCAGGTTTTTCTATAACTGCTCCGAGCTGCTGTAAAATATCTCTACGGTGTTTGTATAAATCGTATCCGAATAGCTCAATTTGGCCTTGTGTAGGAGTGATCAAAGTGAGCATCATACGTATAGTAGTGCTTTTGCCTGCTCCGTTTTGTCCTAAAAATCCGTAAACATCGCCTTTTTCAACCGAAAATGACAAATCATTTACAGCAGTAAACTGATTAAACTGTTTGGTGAGGTGATTAACTTGTACGATGGAACTCATTGCTACAATAATAACAATTTGCAAGTCAAGATGTTTAAATTAAGTTGATTTAAACAAAAATTTATAGGATACAGCAGCTAACTCAATAACTTATAACCGAAACCCAGTAACCAATAACTATCAACTAAACCTTCAGGTATTCCTGCAAGGCTTTCACGTAGGCTTCAAAAGCCAAAATGCCTTCAGGAGTAATTTTACAGGTAGTTTGAGGATAATTGTCTTTGAATTGCTTCACCACATCTATATAGCCTGCATCTTTCAATTTTTGTACCTGCACACTCAGGTTGCCGGCAGTAGCATTGGTTTTTTCTCTGATGAATGTAAAATCTGCCTCCTTAACCCCAATGAGTAAACTCATTACAGCTAAACGCAATTGTGAATGTAATATGGGATCTAACTCTTTAAACATTTCCCTTTTTTTGAGCTATGTATTTTCTTCTTAAAATAACGCCAGGTATAAACCAGCAAAGTAAGGCGGCTATTCCCCCTAATAAAAAATCATACTGGCTCTCAACAAAACAGGAAACCATAAACAATACATAGGTAATGATTGCTCCAATGATCATTGGTTTAAATTTCTTTACCAAACCAGTAACCAGTGTAGGAAATGCATACACTAAAATATACAATGAGTAAACACTTAAAGTAAACGGTTTTATTTGCTCATCGGGTTTATTACCAGAAATATAATGTTTCATCATTATCCATCCTTCTTCCTGAATAATTTTATTGGTAGTATCGCCAACAGTTGACTGGTAAAAAGACAAACCAAAAATGGTCAATGCATAAACCAGCCATATAGTATCAATGGCATCATCATCATACCGTTTTGCTTTTAAAGATTTGGTCTCTTTAATGGACAAATACACTTGTGGAATAATGGCTCCCAATACAATTAACCATATATCAAAGCCGATATCAAAACCATAACGGAACTTCAAAAAGGATACAAAGGAAGCAATAAAAACTACCGTTCCCCACAATAAAGAGCCAATACCAGTATCGTGATAGCTATTCTTAACTTTCTGAATCATTGATGAAATCAGTTCCAAACTTTCTTGTTCGGTTAGTTTTTTTTCTTCCGACATATTATGCTGATTTAAATCTTGCTCTTAATAAATATCCAGGTATTATCCATCCAACTAAAACTGCTGGAATAAATAATAAAATAACTTCAACAGATGTTATAAAAGTAGCAGCTATTGAAAGAATCCAACAACAAAAACCGCCAATCATCAATGGCTTGAAACGCATGATAGCTCCTGAGAGAAAAGTAGGTATACCATAAAACAAAAAAATAAATGGATAAAAAAGCATCCAAATATTCAATTTACTCATGATTACAGTGAGTAAACCCATACAAATTCCAAAAGTCATCCATACATATCCAATTATTTCATCGGCATAGGTCTTTACTTTTACTGTTTTTTGATTCTTAGAAAGATAAATGATTTGATAAATCATAACTAAAATAGTAACCAACCAAACTAAAGAACCATTTGTATCTTGGTTAAACTTTAAAAAAAGATACTGTATGATAGAACAAAAGAAAACTACCCACCCCCATAGTAAATACAAAGTTCCATTCTCAGAAAAACGATTCTGTGCTTTGTGAATCATACTTTCGATCAACTTCAGGCTATCATTGGCTGATAGTGATTCGTTATTTTCCATAACAAAAATTTAAAAGATAAATATAGCCCCAATCAAATTGTCGGGGCTATACTAGATGCACAAATTACTGACAAGCGGCCAAAGAAGTTGTTGCTTGATCTTTGCCCCAATTTGGATGAAATGGAGATGCCGGTTTGAAAGTTTCAAACATGCTCAACGATTTTTCTAAAATCTTTTTTGCTACTGCTTTGCCGCCACCAAATGCTTCTGGAACATTCATTAAATATTGACCTTCCAGCATATATGGACGTGGATTGGTTGCATCAGCAGCTTTTGCTTTGGCAATAGCTTCTGAGGCTATTGCTCCATAAGTTTGCCACCTGCTCATAGCATCAACTGTTAATTGCATAACAGCAGTCATCTGTTTCAAGCAATAAATCTCTGAATTGTTTGGACTCAATAATTCTGCTTTTAAAATGAGGGCATTCACTTTTTCTGCTACTTTATCTTTGTCTGATTTAGGGTTCATCCAGGCAGCTAAAATTTGCGTTTGAGCTGCATAATAATATGGCAGCCATTTGTCTTTTTCAGCGTCTGCTACTCTTTCAAAAAAAGCAGAAGTTGCCAGCATATCTTCGGGTGATTTTGCATCTTTAAACTGCATCATTCCTTTTTCCATAGCCCCTTCAAACTTTTGTGCATTGGTAGTTACGAATAAGAACATCGACAATACTACAAGTAACTTTTTCATTTTTTTCGTTTTAAATTGGTTATTGATTAATTATTGTTGTTTATTTTTTAATTTATTGTACTCGTTTTCTACTGAATTAAAATTATTTCCTTGATAAGCCCTTGCATATTGAAATGCAATGCCAATTCCCCAGCCCAGCATTGGCCAGATGGGCCAGAAATAAGTGTAGTGATTACTAGAGAAATACCAAATGCCCACTAAAAAACTATTGACAATGATATAGCTGGCAAAACTCCATTTAAAAGCCACTCTTTCTTTGGCAATTTTCCAAAGTTCTTCATCGCGTTGTTGATCGTTGTTCATTTTGTTTAGTTTTAATTATTAATTATAAGTTTCCATTAATATTTTGCTGTGTTCTATCTACACCCCAACTTAAAAATACACCTAAGAAAAAGCTACGTGGTGCCGGAGGTATTACAGCTTCTCTTATCAATTGACCTTGTGGATCTCTTAATCTACTACTATAATTGTATCCAAAAATTTGAGTTTCATTAAATACATTGTTGATTCCTAACACTACTACCGAATTGGATTTTCCCCATTTAGGCAACCAGTTTAAGCTGAAATTATTGGTACTATAAAATATAGTTCGATCAGTTAAAAAATCTGTTTTAGAATTATTCGGATTAAAATAAGGTCTTCCCGTGCTCCAGTTCCAACTCCAGTTCACACCAAACATTTGTTTTACCCAGAACTTTTTTAACACTACACTTCCACTGTGGTTGGCAGCAAATGTGGGCATTGCTGAATTAGGGTAATTGTTATAATTTCTCTTGGTATCTAAATAAGAATAACTGATCCAGTAATCGAAGTTTTTAAATGTTTTTCTATCTCTCCAAAACAATTCAACACCCTGGGCATAGCCTTCTCCGTTGGTACTCACAGCGTTTACAACAGCAGCGTCCGTTTTTAATAAATTCACATAATCTTTGTAGAAAGCTTGTACTCTAAAAGTATAGTTCGCAGATAAATGTTGATAGGTAAGTATATAATGATCTGCTCTTAAAAAGTCGAAATTACTGTTATTGGCCAAGTATCTTCTTTCTGCTGTTTGATAGAACATTCCATAGTCGATGGTGAATTGACTGTTCTTATCAAGCTTATAAGATAACGCTGCTCTCGGTGCCATATTCCATCGATTCAATAATCCACTGTGTTCTATTCTAACACCAGGTCTAAACGCAAGATTATTCGACAAATACAAATCAGATTCGGCAAATACCGCAGTATAAAAATCGGTTACTTGAGTAGGGAATGTTCCAGCCAAATTGGTGTACCTGCTACTGTCTGCATTATTCCAAACTTCAGCGCCAAAACGCAATGTGTTGATGGCTCCAAATCTTTTATCTAACACTGCACGTGCTTGCACCATCCATTGACGAGACTCCAAATTGAAATTGGTAAAATCAATTACAGGAATATTCACCACAGGAATTTTTTGATTCTGTTGATTTTGAACTTCGTTATTAATATTGTCTTTATTATAGCTCACACTTGCAACTGTATTGAGTTTCCATCCTTTTCCTAAGAATTGACGAAAGCTAATATTGGTAAAGAAATTTCTGTTCTTTAAATTGAATGCATTTTTTAAACCAATACTATCCAAAGAGGGATTACGAACACCCAAATCACCTGAATTGTAATAGGCATAAACTTTAAACATGCCGTTCTTCTTGGTTTTGAAACGATAATTGGCATCAACCGTATGAAAAGATGGAGCATTAAAAAAGTCAGGCGCTTGAGGAACTAAATTTTGATAGAGTGTTAAATTCACCCAGTTATAACTCAAGCCAAAACTAGATTTTTTGTTTTTAGTTACTTCCTGAAAACCTGCACTTAAAAAAATGGGAGAAATACCAACTTGAATTTCACTTCTTTCAGGAATGTCTACACTTTCTAAACTCAACACACTGCTTAAGGCTTGGCCATATACAGCAGAATATCCACCAGAACTAAACACAGTTCCACTAAATAAGAATGGAGAAAATCTACCACGTTGAGAAATACCAGGTACAGAACTATAAAAGAAATTATTTACAACAGAACCATCAATGATAATTTTTGCCTCTTCTGCACTTCCTCCTCGGATAAACAAACCTTCTTGCTCTCCTATTTTTTGAGCACCTGGTAAAGTTTGTATGGTAGCTGAAATATCTGCGTTAGCACCAGCAGTGGTTGCAATGTCTAATGGCTTCAAAACAGTTCCTTTTTTCTTATCGCTTGCTTCAAATGAACCAGCAGTTATTACAACAGCAGATAATTCATTGATCTCTTCTTTTAATTGAAAATCTACCGTTACAGTATCTTTACCTATAGTCACCGGAACTTCAACAATTTTATACCCAATATTATTGGCCACTAAAACCACTGGCCCTTTCTCAAATGTTTTAAATGCAAAATTTCCTGTGGAATCAGAAGTAGTTCCATCATAAGAACCTTTTACACTAATGTTGGCTCCTGCCAATATTCTGCCTCTATTATCTTTTACTGAGCCCCTCACTCTTGTTTGTGCTTGAATGCAGATTGCGAGCAATAAAGTAGCGATTATGATGATTGCGTGTTTCATTATTTCAATTTGACACTGCAAACATAGACTAGTTTATTTTATAAACTAAATTATTTTGTAAATATTTTTTGAGATTTTTTCTGATTTTAAGAATTCAAACATCTAAATAATTGATTTTCAACTAGTTGATTGCAATTTAAATCATTAAACTCGCTGCTAAAAAAGTTTGTTGAAATTGAAAAATTAGCCCAAGCTGGCTTTAAATGGGCAAACTAATCACAAAACTAGTACCCTCGCCCTCTTTACTTTCCACTGATAATTGACCACCATGGCCCTTGGTAATAATATCATAACTCATACTCAAACCCAGACCGGTTCCTTCTCCTGTTGGTTTAGTAGTAAAGAATGGCTGAAATATTTTTTGAATAACAGCCGCAGGAATTCCTCCTCCATTATCGGATACAGTAATGGTAACATTTTTAGGACTTGACGAAGTTTTAACCAGTACATGAGCTTTGAAGTTGGCTTCTTTTTGTGATCGAGCGTCCACTGCATAAAATGCATTGTTGATTAAATTCAAAACAACCCTTCCTAATTCTTGAGGCATTACTTGAATTGGTTTAATTGACGAATCAAACTCAGTTTGATAATCGCATTGAAAGTTTTTCTCCTTGGCTCTCCAACCATGATAAGCCAAACGCAAATATTCATGACAAAGAGCATTAATATCAGTTAACTCTTTTACCCCTGAAGATGATCTACTATGCTGCAACATTCCTTTTACAATAGACTCTGCTCTTTTACCATGATGCAGAATCTTTTCGGAATTGGCTGTTACATCTTTTGCAATATCGCTCGTTTCATCAAAATTTTGTTGAGTTATTGCAGCAGACATCTCGCCCAATAATTCCTGGTTGAGTTCTGCAAAATTATTGACGAAGTTCAATGGGTTTTGTATCTCATGTGCAATGCCTGCCGTAAGTTCTCCAAGGCTGGCCATTTTTTCCGCCTGTACCAATTGGTTTTGGGTTGCTCGGAGTGTAGCCAATGTTTTTTTATTGATCTGGTATTGACGATACACATAAAACATGGCCCCACTAATTAATAAAATTGCTATTAGACTCAACCATAAGAATAAATTACTCTTTCTCAGTACTGCCGCCTGAACCAATTGTTCTTGCTTCAACCTATTTAAGCTATCGTATTGTTCTCTTTCTTTTTGCTCCGATTCGTAATAAGCTACTTTTAAAGGAGATAAAGCAGAATCATTTTTCCGATTCAATTCATTTAATTGAACAGTATAATAATTGGCTCTAACAAAATTTCCGGTTTTAACATAAAAATCATTCAAGGCTTGCAAATACTTAACTTGAAGAATAATGGCTTTGGCATCAATAGAAGTTTGATATGCTTTCAATAATAATGACTCCGCCATTGTAGTATTTCCCAATGCCAAAAAATACATGTAATAACCGTATTCAATTTCAATATCTCCTTGTGAATGAATAATGCCTAATTTTAATTTTTGCTTTACAGAATCAGCTTTTTCCAACGATTGCTTGGCTTTAGACAATTGATTCAAATGTATTAAAGCAAATGCTCTTTCTACACTCATATGAGCTAGGTTGCCAGAGATATCTGTTACATATTTTAATCCACTATCCGCAAACTGCAAACTTGCTTTAAAGTTTCCTTTTTTATCTTCTATCAACACTTGTGATGAAAAAAGATTGATTAAGCGTTGGGTGTCTTTTTCAGCTTTCGCCAATGGTAAAGCAATACTATTGTAATATTCTGCTTTCGCATCATTACCCCATTCTGCATATACTTGGCCTGCCACTGTTAAACAATTTCTATAACCCAAGCTATTACTAGGTTTCAAATAATTGGCTGCTTTTAAGTAGTTGGAAATAGAACTATTATAATCCAATTTATATCGCATATAACCAGCTAAACCATGATAACATGAACCTATATTTTCAGAAATGTTTTTTTGAAGATAGATTTGAAGTTTTTTGGAATAAAAATTAAACCGATCTTCTTGTAAACTAATTGCATTCCATGCCAGTCTGGGAAATGACAATAAATGAGGCATTCGTTTATCAACCTGGTCAAATTCACTAATTGCTGCTATTGATTTTTCAATTGAAGCTTTAAAATTTCTCTTAGCATACAAATCTGCTGCTTGATACCAATTGGCATAAGCATTGATTCCCTTGAGTTTTTGTTGAATACCTAGTGTTACAAATGGTTTTAAATAATTTTCTTTAATGCTAACAGGTATCTCATCATAGCCGCCAAAGCGTAAATAAAAATCCACAACCTTTTGCAACGCTTCTAACTTTTGAGCATCAGTTGTGGCTTTTCCATATTTATTTTTAGCATCATTTACTTGTTGTTTTTCTAAATCAGTTTGTGCAAATAAAGAGCCAGCGCAAATGCATGTCAACAATAAAAAAAAGCACCATTTTTTCATATAACCATTATTCAATACATATTACGAAAAAAATTCCACACCTAAAAACAAAACCCCCATCTACAAAAGTAGACAGGGGTTAATTATATAATCAAAAAAAGATTACTTGTATTGAGGAACAAGGCTTGCAGCCAAGTCGGTCATTTTCTTCAAGCCATCTTCAGGTAAATTACCTTTCTTAAATTCAGCCAATACATCTGGTAATTTATTTTCCATTTCCATTAAGAAATGAATTTCAAATTCCTTCACTTTCTTTACTGCCACATCACGCAATAAGCCTAATGTACCTAAGTAAATAATAGCTACTTGCTTTTCTACCGACATTGGAGAATATTGCAATTGCTTCAAAATTTCTACGTTTCTAGCACCTTTGTCAATTACCGATTTGGTTGCAGCATCCAAGTCTCCACCAAACTTAGAGAACGCTTCTAACTCACGGTATAAAGCCTGGTCTAATTTAAGTGTACCTGCTACTTTCTTCATCGATTTGATCTGTGCATTACCACCCACACGACTTACAGAAATACCTACGTTGATCGCCGGACGAATACCAGCGTTAAACAAGTTACCTTCTAAGAATATCTGTCCGTCAGTAATAGAAATTACGTTGGTAGGAATATAAGCAGATACGTCACCTGCTTGTGTTTCAATAATTGGCAATGCAGTCAATGAACCACCACCTTTTACTAAATGTCTGATAGACTCAGGTAAATCATTCATGTTTTTAGCAACATCATCATTGGCAATTACTTTAGCAGCTCTTTCCAATAAACGACTATGTAAATAGAATACATCACCAGGATATGCTTCACGTCCTGGAGGTCTTCTCAACAACAAAGAAACTTCACGATATGCAACCGCTTGCTTAGAAAGATCATCATAGATGATCAAAGCTGGTCTACCGGTATCTCTAAAGAATTCACCAATCGCTGCACCCGCAAATGGAGCGTAGAATTGTAATGGAGCAGGATCAGATGCAGAAGCACAAACAATTGTAGTAAATGCCATCGCACCATTGTCTTCTAAAGTTTTCATAACTCCAGCAACAGTAGATGCTTTTTGTCCGATCGCTACATATATACAGTATACAGGCTTTCCTGCATCGTAAAATTCTTTCTGATTGATGATGGTATCTACACAGATAGCAGTTTTACCTGTCTGGCGATCTCCAATAACCAACTCACGTTGACCACGTCCTACAGGGATCATTGCATCGATGGCTTTGATACCAGTTTGCAATGGTTCTTTTACCGGCTCACGATAAATTACCCCTGGTGCTTTACGCTCCAATGGCATTTCATACAATTCACCTGTAATTGGACCCTTACCATCTATAGGTTCTCCCAAAGTATTAATTACACGTCCAACAACTCCTTCACCCACTTTGATAGAAGCGATCTGTCCGGTTCTTTTTACTGTTGCACCTTCTTTAATAGAAGCACTCTCTCCCATCAATACCACACCCACATTGTCTTCTTCTAAGTTCAAAGCAATTGCTTTAACACCGTTTTCGAAAATTACAAGCTCTCCACTTCTTACTCCATTCAATCCGTATACACGAGCAATACCATCACCCACTTGTAATACAGTACCTACTTCTTCTAATTCTGCAGAAGCGTTAAAATTACTAAGCTGTTGTCTTAGTATCGCTGAAATCTCATCCGGTTTAATGTCTACCATTTTGTATAGTTTAAAAAGTTTTTATTATGATTATCTCAAGCTGTGAACATAGTAATTCTTAGTGAATTGCTTTTTGATTTCACGTAAATCATTAGCAACACTGGCATCTACCATTTTATTATTAAATGATAATTTAAAGCCTCCAAGTATAGAAGCATCAACGATCGTTTCTAATTCAACTGTGTCGAAATTGTTGGCCTTTTGTACATTTTGTTGAATTGATTTTTTCATCTCTTCAGAAACTTCGATTGCAGTGGTAAGTTTCACAATATGTATTCCTTTAATTGTATTGTATTGATTGATGAATGCATTTGCAATTGCAGGCAAATCACTCTCTCTTCCTTTTTTAACTAAGAGTGAATTAAAAGCTCCAGTTAGTTCACTTACTTTGCCTTTTGTTACAGCAAGAATAATGTTTTCCTTTTGATCTGCTTTAATAATTGGGCTGCGTAATACATTTAAAAACTCAGCACTTGCTTTACACAAGTTTTGAATATAGATCATGTCTTCGCGTACTTTATCCAACTGACCTCTCTCTGTAGACAAATCAATCAAACTCTTGGCATATCTATCTGCTAATCTAAGATTCGACATTGTTTAATTTAATTTAGCAACTTCAGATAATTGTGAAATAAATTTCTCTTGTTCTACTTTATTGGATAATTCTCTTTGCAATACTTTTTCTGCAACTTCAATAACTAAAGTACCCACCTGGTTTTTCACTTCAGTTAATGCTGCATTTTTTTGTTGTGTGATAGCAGTTTGAGCATCGGCAACAATGCGATCGTATTCGGCTTTTGCTTTTTCTTTTGCTTCAGACACCATTTTGTCGGATGTTTCTTTGGCTTCCTTAATCATCACTGCTCTTTCTTCACGAGCTTTAGTCATCATGGCTTCATTCTCGTTTTTCATCGCAGCCATTTCAGCTTTTACTTTATCAGCAGAAGCAATTGCATCAGCAATACCTGTTTCTCTTTCTTTTAATGAAGAAAGAATTGGTTTCCAAGCAAAGGCTTTTAAAATAAAAAACACAATGCCGAAGGCAATCAATGTCCAGAACAACAATCCTAACCCGGGTAATAACAATTCCATAAAATATATTTAAATCGAATAATGTTAAAAGGAATTACTGCACCGCTTGCCCTGTGCTCACCGTGCAGTAATAATTTTGTGCTACTAGGCTTTTAATACAGCCAAGATTCCAGCGATTACCGCGAAAAGGGCAACACCCTCAACGAAAGCCGCTGTAAGAATCATGTTCGCACGGATGTCGTTAGAAGCTTCTGGTTGACGAGCAATGCTTTCTACAGCACCTTTACCAATCTGACCGATACCGATTCCTGCACCAATTGCAGCTAAACCTGCACCAATAGCTCCGCCTAAATGGCTCATGCTAACATCCAACAAAGTGTTAATTACTGACATACTGTTTGTTTTAATGAATGAAAAAATTAATGATGCGCTTCTTCATGGTGAGCACCTTCCATTGACTGACCGATGAAAACAGCGGTCAAGTTGGTGAAGATGAAAGCCTGAATAAACGCAACCAATATCTCTATAAAATAAATAAATACGGTAAATGCTAATGACACTGGCGCGAAACCGATGCCTGCCACTTTGCTCATTGCTCCAAAAATGAAAATCAACATGATGAAACAGGTAATAATGATATGCCCTGCAACCATATTAGCAAATAAACGGACAATCAATGCAAATGGCTTAGTGAAAATGCCAATGAACTCCACTGGTACCAAAATGAATTTTACTGCAAAAGGTACAGGGGGGTTAAAAATATGCGCCCAAAAATGTTTGTTGGTACTAAATACAATTACAAAAAAGCTAATCACTCCCAATACAACGGTGAAAGCAATATTACCTGTAACATTCGCTGTTCCAGGAATTAATCCAATAATATTATTGATTAAAATAAAGAAAAACACCGTTAATAAATAAGGCATGTATTTTTCATAAGCGTGGCCTAAATTAGGCTTACCCACTTCATCTCTTACAAAAGTAATAACCGGCTCGATGGCGTTTTGAAATCCAGAAGGAGCGGTTTTCGCACCATTCTTTTTATATTTATTGGCAACACCAACCATTAACCATACCAGTAAAGCAAGGGCCAAGAATAATTGAACCACATTTCTGGTTAAACTGAAATCGTATACTTGAATGCTTGCATCGTGTTCTCCTGCTTCATTCACTGCAACAATTTTACCTTCTTCAGATTTATAACCATTGTACACTTCATGTCCATGGTGGAATTTTCCATAAGAAAATACAGAAAGACCTTTCTGAGGAGAATATAAAATAACCGGTAAAGGAATGCTTACATGTGTTTCTCCAATAGAGAAAAAATGGAACTCATGGGCATCCATAATATGCTCCATGATCAATTTCGCTGGGTCAAAAGCAGCTTCTTCGTGACTACCTGTTGATTCACCTTCTTTTTGAGGTGTTTCATTAGCAAATACACTTGAAGAAAAAAGCAATGTAAAAATGCTGAGAACTACTACCAGTAACGATTTTATGCTTTTTTTGGCCATACCTATATCGAAATTTGCGGCAAAGATAAGGGTAGAAGGCTAAAAAATGGAGGCGATTAAGGGAAAAAACAAAAAACTTATTCGATCTGGAGCTTTTTATTTTGAAACTGCATCTCATGCAATTTGGCATAAAATCCACCCAGACGAAGTAATTCTTCATGATTGCCCATTTCTTTGATTTCTCCCTTGTCTAAAACAATGATTTTGTCTGCTTTACGTATGGTAGAAAGTCTATGAGCGATTACAATGGAAGTTCTATCAGTTATGAGAGTATCTATTGCTTTTTCCATTAATATTTCACTTCCAGTATCAATGGACGAAGTGGCTTCATCTAGAATGAGTATGGCTGGGTTATACAATAAAGCTCTGATAAAAGACAATAATTGCCGTTGACCCAAACTAAGTGTGCTCCCCCTTTCCATCACATTATAGTCATAACCATTAGGCAATTGTTCAATAAACTCATCAACCCCGATCATTTTTGCTGCTGCAATCACCTGTTCTCGCGTAATTGCTGGATTTCTCAGTGTGATATTGTCCATTACTGACCCAGAAAAGAGAAAAACATCTTGTAAAACCACCCCAATTCCCCTCCGTAAAGCATCAATATCATAATCATCGATAGAAACACCATCAATATTTATGGTTCCTGATTGAATGGAATACATACGGTTCAATAAGCTGATGATGGATGTTTTACCACTCCCAGTATGCCCAACTAGTGCAATAGTTTCTCCCGCTTTTACTTTGAAATTGATATTCTTCAAAACATAATTATCTCCCACATAAGCAAAAGAAACATGATTGAATTCAATATCACCTTTGATAGTAGCCGGGCTATACGCATTTTGTTTTGCTGGAGGAAGTTCATCATCATTGTCCAATACTTTAAACACTCTTTCTGCTGCGATCATTCCCATTTGCAAAACATTGAATTTATCGGCAATGACCCTTAATGGTCTGAAAATTTGATTCAGGTATAAAATGAATGCCACCAAGAGTCCTGCATCCAATGATCTGTCTGCAATCCACCAAACCAAAATACCCGTACTAACTGCTAACACAACTTCAACTATGGGGAAGAAAACAGAATATGCGAATATGGCTTTGATATTGGCATCCCGATGTTTTTCATTGATCTTTTTAAATGCAGCATATTCTTTATCCTCTGCTGCAAATGCCTGTAATACCTGCATTCCAGTGATATGTTCCTGTACAAAAGCATTCAGTGCAGCTACTGCATTTCTAACCTGAATAAAACTTTTGTTAACGCTTTCTTTAAAATAATAAGTTGCAATAATCATTATTGGAAAGGGAATTAAACTAATGATCGTTAATCGCCAGTCAATCCAAAACATGGTTCCTAAAGTTATAATGATGGTTAATAAATCTGCAACAATCGGAATCAATCCATCAGAAAAAATATCATTGATACTTTCTATATCATTAATCGTTCTCGTTGTTAAAGTTCCAATTGGTGTTTGATCGAATTGACGGAGATTTAAACCCAAAACTTTTTTATACACTGTTACCCGCAAATCCTTTACTACATGTTGCCCCATCCATGCTGTGATAAAAGAAAATAAAAAACGAATGGTTGTTTCGAAAAATAAAAAAACAATTTGAAAAATGGTTACTGCTATAATAAAACGGGAAATATCGGAAAGATCTATTCCGAATAAAACGCTTGAAACCCATTTTGGCAAAACCGTATTTTTTCCAATAGCAGTATTTACCGTTAGTTGAATAAGATAAGGCCGAATAGGCGATGCAATGGCCATAAAAATAGCCAATAATAAACTGAGGTAAAACTGGTTTTTATAGGGCTTTACAAAAAAGAAAATTCTTTGTAATAAACTGAAATTGAAAACTTTTTTTGGTTCTTTTTTGAGCATAATCTTGAGTAAAAGTAACAACTCTTTGTTAGCATTCTCAAAGCTCATGGAAATAAACTTGAGTTTGCTTACATTCGTATTGTATGGATCAAGTGGATGAACAATATGTTGAGCCTGTAGCGGTCAAGTATTCTTTAAACGAAGAGCAGGAAAAAAAAGAAATTATCAGGCATTATCGTGCACTGTTAAAAAGCCTGCGTCCCAAATTAAAAAAAGGAGACAAAGAACTGGTTCGTCATGCTTTTGAAATGGCCGCCAATGCGCACAAGACCATGCGCAGAAAAAGTGGGGAACCCTACATCATTCACCCAATTGCTGTGGCCATGATTTGTGTGGAAGAAATTGGCCTGGGGGTAAGAAGTACCATTTGTGCATTGTTACATGATACCGTTGAAGACACCGATATTTCTTTAGAAGATGTTGAATTGGAATTTGGAATTGAAATAGCCAAAATTGTAGATGGGCTTACTAAAATTTCCAATGTAATTGATACCAATACCAGCCAACAAGCAGAGAATTTTAAAAAAATATTGCTTACCCTTACAGATGATCCTAGAGTGATATTAATCAAGCTGGCTGACCGTTTGCACAATATGCGCACCCTCGATCACATGAAGCGGGAGAAACAATTAAAGATTGCCTCCGAAACTGTTTGGGTATATGCTCCACTCGCCCACCGAATGGGTTTATATAATATTAAAACAGAGCTGGAAGATCTTTCCATGAAATACATGGAAGCAGATGCATATAAAGAAATTGCTAAAAAATTATCAGAAACAAAAAGGGAAAGAACCCGATACATCAATGAATTTATTCGACCAATCAGAGAGAAATTAATTGCAGGTAATTTTAATTTCGAAATTTATGGTCGCCCTAAAAGCATTCATTCCATTTGGAATAAAATAAAAAAGAAAGCAGTTTCATTTGAACAGGTATATGATCTTTTTGCCATTCGAGTGATCTTAAACTCCCCTCCAGAAAAAGAGAAAGAAGATTGCTGGAAAGTGTATTCGATGGTTACAGATGAATACAATCCATCTCCTGAACGTTTACGCGATTGGTTAAGCAACCCGAAAAGCAATGGCTACGAGGCTTTGCACACCACAGTGATGGGGCCACAGGGGAAATGGGTAGAAGTTCAGATCAGAACCAAAAGAATGAACGAGATTGCCGAGAAGGGTTTGGCTGCACACTATAAGTACAAAGAAGAAAATAGCAATGAAGACCGTTTTGATAAATGGTTTGGGCAAATAAGGGAAGTATTGAGCTCTCCTGACACCGATGGAGTAGATTTTTTACAAGATTTCAAGACTTCCTTTTTAGCAGAAGAAATTTATGTGTATACGCCCAAAGGAGAAGTAAAAATGTTGCCTACAGGCAGCACGGCGCTTGATTTTGCATTTGCTATTCACTCTGCCATTGGAACCAAATGTATTGGCGCCAAAGTGCACCATAAACTAGTGCCTATTGGGCATAAATTAAGAAGTGGTGACCAGATTGAAATTATTACCAGTAATAAACAGAAACCATCTGAAGATTGGCTGAACTTGGTAGTAACTGCCAAGGCAAAGAATAAAATCAAAGATTCTTTACGTGAAGAAAAAAGAGCGATTGCCGAAGATGGAAAATATACCCTTCAACGCAAACTAGAATCGATGGGGGCTGCCTACAGCCACTATAATATTGAAGAATTGGTTCAGTTTTATAAGTTAACTTCTTCATTGGACCTTCATTATCGAATTGCTACTAAATACATTGATCTAAGGGAATTAAAAGATTTTCATGTTTTAGGGGATAAGTTAGAAATTCCTAGACCTAAACCATTGGCAGTAGAAACGCCTACTGAAATTCATGCAAAGCATCATTCGAAAAAAGATTCCGAACTGATCATTTTTGGCGAAAGCAGCGACAAAATCATGTACACGCTTGCCAAATGTTGCCATCCGATACCTGGAGATGATGTTTTTGGTTTTGTGAGTACTGGTAAAGGTTTGATTATACATAGAACCACTTGCCCCAATGCTACCCAATTATTGGCCAATTATGGCCATCGGGTGGTGAAAACCAAATGGGCCAAAAACAAGGAGATTTCTTTCCTTACTGGATTAAAGATTATTGGAATGGATGATGTTGGGGTTATTAATAAAATAACTAATGTTATTAGTGGCGATTTGAAAATCAATATTGCAGGTCTAAGCATCGATTCCAGAGAAGGGCTTTTCGAAGGCACAATCAAAGTCTTTGTACACGATAAAGAAGAGCTTGAATTACTGGTAGACCGCCTAAAATCTTTAAAAGGAATCCAGACAGTGGATCGCTTTGAAACGGAAAGCTAAATACAAAGCATTTTATCTCAACATAGGAGACTTATTCATTCAGCATCAAGCCTTTGCTAATATTTGAATGAATAAGTCTTATAATTTTTGGGATAAATTAATTAGGCATTAGTACTACCAACCCCTATTTTTGCCCCTTAGAACAAACTATATGGTAGACGTTATTTTAGGATTACAATGGGGTGATGAAGGAAAGGGTAAAATTGTAGATTATTTCGCGCCCAATTATGATATCGTAGCTAGATTTCAAGGTGGTCCAAACGCTGGACATACTTTATATGTTGAAGGCAAAAAAATGGTCTTGCACCAAATCCCTTCTGGCATTTTTCACCAAAATAAAGTAAATATTATTGGAGGAGGGGTTGTATTAGATCCAGTAACATTAAAGAGGGAATGTGATGCAGTAGCTGAATATGGCATAGATGTAAAAAAGAATTTATTTATTTCTGAAAGAACCAATATTATAGTTCCTACACATCGTGCATTAGATAAGGCTTCTGAATTATCTAAAGGTGAAAGCAAAATAGGATCAACTTTAAAAGGAATTGGACCTGCCTATATGGATAAGACAGGCAGAAATGCTTTGAGAGTGGGAGATTTATTAGATAAAAATTTTACCAGCCAATATATCAAGCTGAGATTAAAACACCAGAAATTGCTTGATAATTTCCATTTCATAGAAGACATATCTGCTTGGGAAGAAGAATTTTTTGAAGCATTAGAGTTCTTAAAAACATTGAATGTAATCAATTGCGAATACTACATTAATAATGCTATTAAAGATGGCAAAAAAGTATTGGCAGAAGGGGCTCAAGGAAGTATGCTGGACATTGATTTTGGCACATTCCCTTTTGTAACTTCATCTAACACTATTTCTGCGGGAGTTTGCACAGGCTTAGGTGTTTCACCAAAACAAATCAATGAAGTACTGGGAGTAACTAAAGCTTATTGTACAAGAGTTGGAAGCGGACCATTCCCTACCGAATTAGAAGATGCAACTGGAGAAGAATTGAGAAAAATTGGCAGCGAATTTGGTGCTACCACCGGAAGACCAAGACGTTGTGGATGGATAGATTTAGTTGCTTTGAAATACACATGTATGATTAATGGGGTTACCCAAGTAATCATGACAAAAGCAGACGTACTGGATTCTTTCAAAGAATTACAAATGTGTGTTGCTTATGGAATCAATGGCAAAGAAACCAGAGAAGTGCCATTCCAATTGTCGAGAGTAAAAATAGATCCTGTGCTTGAAGCATTTAAAGGTTGGAATACAGATACAACTAAAATGAAAACATCAAGTGAATTACCTATGGACATGAATAATTATATTGATTTTATTAATCATTATATAGGAGTTCCAGTTAAATTTGTATCGAATGGTCCGGGAAGAGACCAGATTGTTACCTTGTAAATTATTGGCATTTTTTTTGATATTGAAAAATTTTTTTGGTTAATACATTTTTGCGAGTAAAATTTACGCAATAAATCTTATTAGAAATATGGCAGCGAAGTCTGATAAGGATAAGAAATCCTCTACACCCAAAGTGCCGGCAAAAAATGCCGAAGCAAAATCATCTCCTAAAAGCAAGAAAGAGCTTGACGATGATGATATTGATGATGACGATGAAGAAACAACTCCAGTAAAAAAGAGTAGTTCGAAATCGAGTTCAAAAAAATCAAATGACGATGACGAAGATGATGATGTTGAAGTAGATGATGAGTGGGAAAAATCAGCAGAAGAAGAAGATAGCTGGGACCCTGACTTCGATGAATTTGACTTACCAAAAAGCAAAGGCAAGAAAGCAGTAGGTGGTAAGAAAAAAGAAGAGGAAGAAGAAGACTTTAAAGTGGACGACGATTTCAAAGAATTCGATCTGTTCAATGAAAAAGATGGCTTTGATGATGATGACGATGATTATTAAAACGCTTATCTACAATTGAAAAGAAACATCGCTTGTTTTAATGTAACAGGCAATTCAGTCATAAAAGAACAAATGCTGCATTGGGTAAACCGGTTCAGCATTTGTTCTTTTTTAGATAATCATCTATACAGTTCTGTTCATCAGCAAGCTGAGTGTTTGGCTGCAGCTGGATGCGTACAATCAATTAACGGTTTAAATACATTATTAGCCATTGATGCTTTTTATTTGAAAGAATCAGATTGGCTTTTTGGCCATATCAATTATGGGAATGACTCAACAATTGGTTTTGAAACCATTCATTTTTTTCAACCAGAAACGGTACTGCGTTTAGAAAACAATCAATTGTTCATCGAAACTGTAAAATCTTCACCAGAAGATATTTTGGCTGAAATATTAGCAATTGAAATAGTTGAACCAGCTATTACACCATCTGTTCAAGTTAAGCCTGTAATTACAAAATCCGAATATATTGAGATCATTCAGCAGCTTTTAAAACATATACAGAGAGGGGATTGCTATGAGATCAATTTTTGTCAAACTTTTTTTGGCAAAGAAGTGAATCTGGATCCCATTCAAACATATATCAACTTAACCAATATTTCTCCCAATCCATTTTCTTGCTTTTACAAACAAAACAATGCACATCTATTATGTGCCAGTCCAGAAAGATACCTTCAAAAAAAAGGCAACCAGCTAATTTCGCAACCAATTAAAGGAACCAGTAAAAGAAATCTGACTGATCGAGCATCTGATGATGAATTAAAGAAACAACTGCTTACCAGTAGCAAGGAAAGAAGTGAAAACGTAATGGTAGTAGATCTGGTGCGCAATGATTTGAGTAGGGTTTGCATAGAAGGTTCCGTTGTAGTAGAAGAGCTATTTGGTATTTATAGTTTCCCTCAAGTGCATCAAATGATTTCAACAATCAAAGGTCAATTGAAGGAACAAACATCTTTCTCATCCATTATTCAAGCCAGCTTTCCCATGGGAAGCATGACAGGTGCTCCTAAAAAAAGAGTGATGGAATTAATTGAACAATATGAAACTTCTTCGAGAGGTATTTTTTCTGGAGCAGTTGGGTATATTAGTCCTTCCAAAGATTTCGACTTTAATGTAGTTATCCGAAGTTTACTCTATAATGCAGAAACAAAACTCCTAAGCTACTTAGTAGGAAGCGGGATAACTGCCTATAGCAAACCAGAAGAAGAATACGAGGAGTGCATGTTAAAAGCAAAAGCAATGAACCAGATTTTAGGCTACTGATTCATTCTTCATTTCTATAAATGTTAGTATTTCTTCTCTTCCTTGTTTTTTTTCTGCACTTGTAACAAAATGCTGCGGCAAAAACTGCCATGTTGCTCTTAAAGTATCTAAAAACGCTTTGATATTATTGGCAACAACTGTTGGCTTTTCTTTGTCCGTTTTAGTAAATACCAATGAAAATGGAACTTCCCAAAAATCCAAATTCCCAATAAATTCTAAATCTAATTTTTGCGGTTTGTGTCTACTATCAATTAAAACAAAAACATGCGTCAGATTGGTCCGCTTGCGTAAATAGTTTTCTATCATTTGCTCCCATCTTCTCCTGCTAGACTGAGCAACTTTGGCAAATCCATAGCCTGGCAAATCAACCAAGTACCATTTTTTAGGATCTCGGCTGTTTTTGACTGAACTCTCAATTTCAAAATGATTGATCAACTGTGTTTTACCTGGCGCAGAAGAGGTTTTTGCTAATTTGCTTTGCAAACAAATCATATTGATCAATGAAGATTTGCCCACATTACTTCTTCCAATAAAGGCATACTCTGGTCGATCCGCTTTTGGACACATTGCATAATCGGCATTTGAAATCAGGTAAACTGCTTTTTTGATTTCCATCCTGCAATTTAAACAAAAGCGACCACAGGTAAGGATTCCTGTGGTCGCAAATCTATAAAAAGACAAAATAGATTAAAATGATGCCCTTAAACTGAGTGAAATATTTCTACCAGGTGCTGAAATACCACTGGCGAAATAGCGATAATTTTTATCTGCAAGATTTTCCAACAATAGTTGTGCCGCCAAGTTCTTGCCCAAATTAGTACCTAAACGAAGGTTTAAGGTTGTCCATGAAGGCATACCGTCTGGGGTTGCATACTGTTGATTGTCTTCACCATTAGGATTATAATCTCCAATTCTTTTCCAACCATTAAACAATACATAGAATTCGGCATTCCAGGAAGATGCGATATGCTTCAATGCAAAACGTCCATACACAGGTGGAATATGATCTAAGGGAACAGTATTGCCATTTTGATCGGCGTAGGTTCCTTTTGAATAGGTGGCAACCCCATCAATGGTTGTACCTTTAAGAATAGTATATGAAGCATTTACACTGAATCCATAAAGATCTGCGCTTGCTTTGTTTTGCATAGCAAAGACACCGCTTTTTACGCCACTAAATAAAATACTGTCTTGACCATTGAACAGAAATTTATCAAGCACTAAAGCGTTTTTAAATAAAGTATAAAATACTGAAGCGCCATAGGAGAACTTCTTATCATATTTATTTAAGTTGATCTCTGCATTATAAGTAAACTCTGGTTTAACATCAATATTGGGAACAACAACCATACCTGTTCGAGAATCAAAAACCTTAGAGAGATCATCAATATTCGGAGATCTAAATCCGCTACTTAAAAGAAAAGCCATTCTTAGATTTTTAGGACTTGCATAAACCAATCCAAGATTACCCGTAATTGCTTTATTATTTTGTGTTGCTCTTGTGAATGGAAATTTTGTTAATGCTGTATCTACAAAACGTGCATCGAGTTTTACAAGACTAAATCTAAGACCATCATTAAAAGTCCATTGATCATTTATTTTATAAGTGTGTTGTGCATACAGCGCGTGTGAAGACATAGATGTGGGTCCATCAGCATATCGAGTAGGAATTCGGGATTTAGCACCAGATAAAATATTGACCCTTTCAGCAGTAGAACGTACAAAATTGGTATAACTCTCTACACCAATATGAATTTCGTTTTTCCCGCTATAATGTTTGGCGTCAAAATTAATTCCAAAAACATTTACCCGCTCCCAGCGATAATCTTTATTAGCGCTTTGAAATCTTCTTTGAATACGGCTTTCTTCAATATCCTGATAACTAGCAGTAAATTTCAGGTCTTGAAAAAAACCATTTTGTTCTTTAGCATTAAAATGATAAGCAATCAAATTTCTAATCTGAGGCCCGTAATACCATTCTGCAAAAACAGGTACATTGCTTGAAGTTTTTTCCGATAACCGATCATATCTTGGAATATCATTGGTATTAGAAAATTGCATATTCAACACATGTTGAATTTTTGCAGATGGTGCAAACAGGAATTTTTGGGTTACATCAATTTGCTTGTATGCAGAAGGGGATTGTTTATTAGGATCGGGGTTTACAGTGGCAATATCTGTATTGCCCACTCTTTGAACAATAAAATCTTGTTTGCCAAAATTTGGATAAGCATCTCTCCTATTTTTTCCTTGAACCATATCACCAAAAGATCCATAGGTTACCGATGTTAATGAAGCCCATTGTTTACCTCCAACATTCAAACTAAAGTTTCCCCTGTTTTCATCAATAGTGCTGGTATATCTTAAAGTAGCCGAACCAGTATACTTTGTTTTTCCGTTATTAGATAAAACTGGATTCTTAGTGTACATATTTACTACTCCACCCAATGCATCGCTTCCGTACAAAGTAGATGAAGGTCCATATAATATTTCTACCCTATCCAATACCATATTATCGATGGTAATAACATTTTGCAAATGTCCTGCCCGATAAATAGCATTGTTTAACCTTACACCATCTACCATCAAAAGAATTCTACTTGCTTCAAAGCCTCTGATAACAGGGCTTCCACCACCTTGCTGGCTTTTTTGAACAAATAGTTTTCCGGAATTAATTAATACATCAGCTGTATTCACTTGAAAAGTCAACTGCTCTTTGGTTCTTAAAACATCTACAGTTTGAGCAATTCTTTTGTATTTCTCAGGAAATTTATTGGCATTCACTATTACTTCATTTAAAGAAATAGGGTTTGATAATGTATCTGATTGTGTTTGATTTTGAGCATTACTATAGTTAAAACATAGCACCCCAATTAATACAGGTATTAACTGCTTAGTCATACAATTTGATTAAGTTAAAAATGGAAAAGTAAAATCCATTTTTGAAATAAGAAATATCAATAAATAACTAAACAAACTATTTGGGAGGAGGAATGTATTTCTTTATAGAACGTGTATGAATTGCCTGCTTAAAATTGTCAAAACAGGTATTTTTTAATTCATCAAACTGAAAAGAGATTGCCAGAGTTTGCATTACCGTAGGAGACTGCAAGGAAATGATTTTTGCTAAAAGCATTAATGTTGAATGTTTGCTATTGAGCATAGTATCCACTTGGTCATTAAGCTCGGTCTCTTCTTCATCAAAAAGTCCTTTAAAACGAACATAACCATTACTTGATTGGAGTTTTACTTTAACATCAAAAAGCTTCCCATTTACCCACAGTTCTCTCCCCTCTTCTTCCCATATCAAATCGGATTCTTTAAGTGTAATTTCTTGAAGTTGCGTTTGCTCTAATTGAGCTGCTATTTCGAAACGTATGATTGTTCTTTTGGCTTGTACAAATAATAAAAGCACTGATGGTATCATCAGAATACCAAAAAGAAAAAAAATGGCGTATTTTTTTGTGCGTTCCAATATTTACTTCTTTTTCTTTATTACCAGACTATCAGCAGGATATTTTGCTTTAATTGAATCTCTTACTGCATTTGCCCAATCGTATAACAATTCCTTTTCCCTGGGAGAAAGAATAGCATTTTTATGGATGATCGTATAGGATTCTAAAGGCATTTCACCATCTTTTACTTCTTCCATACATTCTTCTAACTTTTTATATTGTTTTGCAATTCTATAAGATGCAAATTCATTTAAGTTGAAATGTTTTTTACCATCATTTACATGATCGTTTAACCACCATGCAACTGGCTGAATATTTGCATACCATGGATAATTGGTATTATTCGAATGACAATCATTACAAGCTTTTGTAAAAATCTGTTGCACACTATCTGAAACGGGATAAATGGTTGAAATGTCGTTTGCTTTATTGTTCGAATCGTTTTTAGTAGGCCTAAAAGCTTGTAACAGCAAAAAAGCAACAAGCAATAATAGGCCCAGTTTTTTAATCATTTTCATGAATTAGTGTTTAGTCTTCGGTTAAAATATTTCCTTTCATTTCTGGTGGAATTGCAAGACCCATCATGTGTAAAATGGTTGGTGCAATATCTCCTAATTTACCACTTTTTAATTTCCCCTTCCATTGATTATCTATAATAAAGAAAGGAACAAGATTCAACGTATGTGCCGTATTGGGAGAACCATCTTCGTTGATCATAAAATCTGCATTACCATGATCGGCAGTTAAGAAAATAGTATACTCGTGTTTAAGTGCTTCTGTTACCAATTGTCTGACACAATCATCAACTGTTTCAGCAGCTTTAATGGCAGCAGAAAATACACCAGTATGACCAACCATATCGGTGTTCGCAAAATTCAAGCAAATAAAGTCGGCAGTTTCGCCAATAATTTCGGGTAATAGTTTTGCTGTAATTTCTCTTGCACTCATTTCGGGTTGCAAATCGTAAGTAGCTACTTTTGGAGAAGGAACCATTATTCTGCTTTCACCAACAAAGGGCTCTTCTCTTCCACCACTAAAAAAGAACGACACATGCGGATACTTTTCAGTTTCGGCAATGCGGATTTGTTTTTTCCCATTATTGGCTAAAACTTCCCCTAATGTGTTATTTAAATTATCATTTTCAAAGATGACCGAAACATGCTTGAATTTATGGTCATACAAGGTCATGGTGGTGTAATTCAAATCCAGTTTTTTCATATGGAACTCCGGAAAATCGGATTGAGTAAGTACTTCTGAAATTTCTCTGCAACGATCTGTTCTGAAATTAAAGCAAATAGCTACATCCCCATCTTGAATTGTGGCGAGTGGGGTACCATCTTCTTTTACAATAACTGTAGGTAAAATGAATTCATCGGTTTTTCCTTCGTTATAAGAAGTTTGTATTGCAGTTAACGCATTACTCGCTTTTTGCCCATTGCCGTTCACCATGCAATCATAAGCCAATTGCACCCGCTCCCATCTTTTATCTCTATCCATGGCATAATACCTTCCACTTACTGAAGCAATTTTACCAGTTGTTGTTTTCATATGTTGCTCCACTGAATCTACAAACCCCAATCCGCTTTTTGGGTCTGTATCTCTCCCATCTGTAAAAGCATGTAGATACACTTCAGACAATCCTTCCTGTTTACAAAGGGATAAAATGGCTTTCAAATGACTGGTATGAGAATGCACACCACCATCACTTACTAGACCTAATAAGTGCAATTTTTTATTGTTATTTTTAGCCAGGCGAATTGCTTTTAACAATTCCTCATTTTGTGCAAATTCGCCTGTTTTGATGGCAACATTGATTCGTTGTAATTCCTGATAAACAATCCTTCCGGCCCCAATATTCAGGTGACCAACTTCACTATTGCCCATTTGCCCTTCCGGCAAACCAACATCTTCACCGCAGGTAATCAATGTAGCATTTGGATACTTATTGTATAATGAACTTACAAATGGCACATTTGCTTGTTGAATAGCATCGGAAGACTTGATTTTTCCAAGTCCCCAGCCATCCATTATGATTAATATTACTTTTTTACTCATGGTTTTTCTATGAAGGTTAAAAAAATTAATGTTTTAATGTACTTTTATCATTATCAGCTAATTATTCAAATTTGGCATGTTTTTCGCAACATATCAAACGAAAACTTTTTATATGCAAAAATTCTTATTCTTGTTTCTATTTGTAGCGTTTAGCTCTAGTGTTTTTGCTCAAACAGAAACTGACCCAATCGTACAAGCATTTAAAACGGCCAATATTGACAACATATCAGCTCATTTCGATGAATTTATCGACCTCAAACTGCTTGATAAAGAGGAAGTAAAAAATATGAGCAAAAATCAGGCTTCAATTGCTTTAAAAGCTTTTTATACCGAAAATGGCATAAAAGGTTTCGAAAAAGTATCAGATGGCGGAAAAGGAACACTGATTTATTTAATTGGAAAACTCACCACAGGAAATAAAAGCTTTAATGTTACCATACAAATGAAGCAGAAAAACGGCAAACCTGAAATCATCACTATTCGAATTAGTTAATGAAATTCAACGAAGCATTAAAGATTTTAGTTGATGCAGCTATTAAAGAAGATGTAGGAGAAGGTGATCATTCTACACTTAGTTGTATTCCCCCTACTCAACAAGGTAAAGCCATTTTAAAAATCAAGGAAAATGGAATTATCGCTGGAATTGAAGTAGCAGGCAAGATTTTCAGTCAACTAGAACCAGGCTGCACATTCACTCCTTTCAAAAAAGATGGAGATTTGATGCAAAGCGGTGAAATTGCTTTTGAAATAGCTTCATCAGTACATACTATTCTAAAGGGCGAAAGATTGGTGCTGAACTGCATGCAACGTATGAGCGGAATTGCAACACTTACCAAAAAGTATACAGAGAAGCTAATAGGTTATCGAACAAAATTATTGGATACCCGAAAAACTACACCCAATTTCCGTTTATTAGAAAAAGAAGCCGTTAGAATTGGGGGTGGGATCAATCATCGTTTTGGCTTATATGATATGATTATGCTCAAAGACAATCATATAGATTATTGTGGTGGCATTGTAAAAGCCATTCAAAAAGCCTATCAATATTCCCAAACACTCCCAGTACCACTAAAAATAGAAGTTGAAACAAGATCAATTAAAGATGTAGAGTTGGTTTGTGAACATGCTAAAGAGATGGTTTTCAGAATTATGCTCGATAATTTTTCTCCTGATCAGATCAGTCAAGCATTAACGATCATTAATGGCGCATTCGAAACAGAAGCCAGTGGTGGAATTAATTTAGAGAATATTCAAGCATATGCTGCAACAGGCGTTGACTATGTTAGTGTTGGCGGACTTATCCACCAGGCAAAGAGCTTGGATTTAAGTTTAAAAGCCGAGCTAAGCCGATAATTATTCTAAAATCTACAGTGATGAGTAAAAAAAATAAAGCCGATTTACAAGGATTTGTATACAGTACCGATCCGAATTTTCAATTCAAAGATGAAAATGAAGACATCATAGAAACTGCTAAACCAGCAGATCAACGACTAATGATTCAGTTAGACAAAAAACAACGGGGAGGAAAAACGGTGACATTAATAACAGGGTTTTTAGGAACTGTTTCCGATCTGGAATTATTAGCTAAAAATTTGAGAAATTTTTGTGGAACTGGAGGCAGTGCAAAAGATGGTGAAGCGATTGTTCAAGGAGACCAACGAGATAAAGTTTTACAATGGCTTATAAAAAATGGTTTCACCCAATCGAAAAAAAAATAAAAAAAAATTATTTCTTTGTAAAAATTTTTGAATTAAATGCAGTTATTAAAAATAATATTCTAACTTACTTTTTTTCTCAACTTTAACACACAAACTAATACCATCATGGCAAAATCTAAAAAGAAAGCAGCAAAAAAAGCAGTCGCTAAAAAACCTGCTGCTAAAAAAACAGCACCTAAAAAAGCAGCTCCTAAAAAGAAAGTAGCCGCAAAAAAACCTGCAGCTAAAAAAGTAGCTCCAAAGAAAGCCGCAAAAAAAGCAGCTCCTAAAAAGAAGGTTGCCGCTAAGAAACCAGCAGCAAAACCAGTAGCAAAGCCAGTTATAGCTAAAAAACCAGTTGCTAAAAAGAAGAAGCCTGCAGCTAAAAAACCTGCACCAGCTCCTGCTCCTGCACCAGTTGTAGTTGCCACTCCTGCTCCAGTTGAAGCACCAACACTATTTACACCAGAAACACCAGTTACTGGATCTGATAATTAATTTTATTTTTTAAGTTTTACAACCCCATTCTTGCTCTTTGTCAAGAATGGGGTTTTTTATTGTATCATTTTTTCGAATATCTTTAAAAGGTAGATTTATTGACTGATTAAAAATTTAAACCATGCGCCGATTTCTCATTGTTTTATTTTGCCTAACTGGATTTTTTGCATTTTCACAATCCAGTTCAAAAATCAACGAAAAAACCAAAAACATGAAAAGCTTTGAAGGCTTTTTCAATTATTGGTGGGATGCTTCTAGCGGAAAAGTTTGGCTATTGGTGAATAAATTAGACCAGGAATTTTTATATGTTAATTCATTACCTGCAGGATTGGGTTCGAATGATGTCGGGCTAGATCGTGGCCAAATTGGAGATTCAAGAATTGTTTTCTTTCACAAAGTAGGTAAGAAATTATTGCTCATTCAACCTAATTACGATTATAGAGCAGTTACAACAGACAAAAATGAGCAACGTGCGGTTAGAGAATCATTTGCTCAATCTACATTGGCTGGCTTCACCATTGATGAGGAGGAGAACAATCAGGTCTTAGTTGATATTACATCATTTCTTTTAAGAGATGCACATGGTATTGCAGATAAATTAAGATCGATGCGTCAGGGAACTTATACTATTAACGAAGCCAGGTCGGCGATATACATCAACAATACCAAAAATTTTCCCAAAAACAGCGAATTTGAAGCATCGGTAACTTTCACAGGTGGTGCCGATGCCGGTAGATTTGTTAGTAGCGTAACTCCTTCAACAGAAGCCATTACACTTAGATTGCATCATTCTTTTGTAGAATTACCAGATAATCAATACAAACCACGTAGATACGATATCAGAAGCAGTTATATAGGCATGAGTTTTTTTGATTACAGCAGCGATTTTACAGAACCGATCGAAAAAATTTATATCAAAAGACATCGACTCAATAAAAAAGATCCATCAGCAACTATCAGTGAGCCTGTTCAACCAATTACTTATTATTTGGACAATGGAACTCCAGAACCAATTCGTTCTGCTTTATTGGATGGAGCAAGATGGTGGAATCAAGCATATGAAGCAGCTGGATATAAAAATGCATTTATCGTAAAAGTGTTGCCTGATTCTGCTGACCCAATGGATATCAGGTACAATATGATCAACTGGGTGCATCGTTCTACAAGAGGATGGAGTTACGGAGCTTCCATTGACGATCCTAGAACTGGTGAAATCATCAAAGGTCAGGTAACCTTGGGTTCATTAAGGGTGAGGCAAGATTATTTAATTTTTACTGGATTGCTAGCTCCTTATGAAAATGGAAAACCAGTTCCTGAAACCATGAAACAAGCCGCTTTGCAAAGATTGAGGCAATTGGCTGCACATGAAGTAGGACATACTTTAGGCTTACAACACAATTATGCATCAAGTGTAAATGATCGTGCGTCCGTGATGGATTATCCTCATCCTAATGTATTTGTAAATGATCAAGGCAAAATAGATTTCTCTACAGTATATACCAATGAAATTGGAGAATGGGACAAGCGAGCCATTATTTACGGTTATTCAGACTTTGCGCCAGGAACCAATGAAAATAAAGCATTGAATGATATCATAACTGAAAACATAAAGAGAGGTTTATTATTTATTGCAGATGCCGATGCAAGGTCTGCCAGCGGATTTCATCCAAATGCTCATTTATGGGACAATGGAAAAGATGCAGTTGTTGAATTAAAGAATGTATTGGCTGTACGCCAAAAAGCCATTGAACAATTTAGTGCAGATGTCATTCGATTAAACACACCGATGAGCAAATTAGAAGATGTGTTGGTGCCGGTTTACAATTATCATAGATATCAAGTAGAAGCAGCATCAAAACTAATTGGTGGCATCAATTACAGTTATAATGTAAGGGGCGATCAACAAGGGAGTCCTTCTGTTTTACCAAAAGCTACACAAGAATCCGCATTGAAAGAAGTTCTTGCCTGCTTATCTCCCAACGTTCTCACACTTCCTGAAAAAATAGTTGGTATCATTCCCCCACGTCCGCCTGCTTATTATGGTGTTGGGGAACTATTTCCAAAACGAACAGGAATGAGCTTTGATGCTTTGGCAGCAGCAGAGGCATTAACCAATTTTGAGTTAAGTTTTTTATTCAATCCAGAAAGAGCCAACCGTTTGGTACAATTAAAAGCAAGGGTCAATACTTTAGGATGGGATGATGTGTTGGATGCTATTATCAATGCTACCTGGAAATCTACAGAAGAAAAAGGATTGAAAAAATCGGTACAACAACAAACGCAACAAATGGTATTAACTTGGATGCTAGGGCTAAGTCAAAGCGAACAAAGTAATTACCAGGTAAAATCAATTTGTTTTGATCGGTTAGAATCGCTTAAAAAATACGCAGCACAAATGAGTAAAACAGCTGCAGATAAAGCGCATTTCTTGTATGCAATTGAGCGGATTGAAAAACCAAAAGACATTGCTTTACCTCAACACAAAGAAATTCCTCCTGGAGCACCTATTGGTTGCGACTTTGATGAATCTTTTTGAGTACGGTTAGAATCCTGGTTATTGTTTTACATAAATTAACAAGGCTTGACACAAACGTCAACTGCTTTAAAATTGCTGAATTCTCCTCGCTTTGCGATGTCGAATTCAAAGCGCACAATTTTAAAAAGGTTGTCTTTTTGTATCAAGCCTTGTTGTCAGTAATATCAATTAAACCAGCATTCTAACTGGCTCTTCTAACAAAGATTTCAGGGTTTGCAAGAAAGCTGCTCCAGTGGCTCCATCAACTGAACGATGGTCGCAACTCAAAGTAACTTTCATGATATTTCCTGGAACAATTTGTCCATTCTTTACCACTGGCTCCTGAGAAATTCCACCGACTGCTAATATGCAGGAGTCAGGCGGATTAATGATTGCAGTAAATTGATCTATTCCGAACATGCCTAAATTGGAAATGGTAAATGTGCTTCCTTCCCAATCAGCAGGTTGTAATTTTTTATCTTTTGCTTTTTGAGCATATTCTTTTACTTCTGCCCCAATTTGACTCAATGATTTTCCATCAGCAAAACGAACTACTGGTACCAATAAACCATCTTCAACTGCAACAGCTACTCCAATATTAATGTGATTATTGTATCTGATAAAATCGCCCCCGTCCGTACCGGGCCGGGCGGACATCCAACTGCTGTTCACTTTAGGATGTTGTTTTAATGACATAGCCGTTGCTTTCAACACCATATCGTTAAAACTAATTTTTACAGGCGCTACTTCATTCATTTTGGCGCGAGCTGCAATAGCTGCATCCATATCTATACTCATAGTGAGGAAGAAATGTGGAGCAGTAAATAAACTCTCGCTCAAGCGCTTAGCAATTACTTTGCGCATTTGAGATACAGGTACATCAGTAAAGCTCACTTGACCAATTGGAGCCGAAGCAATTACCGGTGTTGCAGCAGTTTTTGCAGGAGCAGCAGGAGTCGCAGGTGTTGCAACTGGTGCAGCACTTGCAACCGCAGGTACATAATTATCTACATCAGATTTTGTGATCCTTCCATTATCACCAGACCCTTTTACAAATTTCAAATCAACTCCTTTATCAGCAGCTAATTTTTTGGCCAATGGAGAAGCAAAAATTCTTCCTTCATTAACAACAATATTTTCTACAACAGGTGCACTGTTTGTATTTGATGAGGTTGGTTGTGTAGCTGCGGGTGCAGATGGAGCAGGAGCACTTGCTGGAGCTGCAGGAGATGCTTTCACAGCAGCAACTATAGAAGCTATATCCATTCCCTCTTTGCCAATAATACACAATAGATCATTCACCAATATTTTTTCTCCAGCTTTAGCACCTTGATACAACAATACACCGTCTTTATAGCTTTCCAATTCCATGGTTGCTTTGTCGGTTTCTATATCTGCTAAAACATCTCCTTTTTTTACAGTGTCTCCAACATTTTTTTGCCATCCAGCAATCACGCCTTCTGTCATTGTATCACTTAAGCGAGGCATTAAAACCACTTCTTCCATTGCTGAAACATCTAGCGCGGAAGAGGATGCAGGTGTTGGTGTTGATGGCGTTGAAGCTGTAGAAACAGATTCAGCATTTGCAGTTTCAGCTGGTGCTGAACTTGGGGCTGCTTGAACTGCAGCACCACCACCACTATGTATTTTAACCAATTCAGTAATATCTTCTCCTGATTTTCCAATAATGGCCAACAAATCATTCACTTGTAATTTTCCACCATTGGGTGTACCAATATGCAATAAAGTACCATCCTGGTAACTTTCCAGCTCCATGGTTGCTTTATCAGTTTCAATTTCTGCTAATAAATCGCCTTTTTTTACCGTATCACCTACTAGTTTGTGCCATGCAGCAATTACACCTTCTGTCATGGTATCGCTCAAACGGGGCATTAAAATCACTTCAGCCATCTTTCTTGTATGCTTTAAATGAGCCGTGAAATTACATTAAAAATCGACTCAATTATTGCCCTTGGGCAAGACTATATGCTTTTTTATCCCCCCACATATTCAGGAGTTCTGTAGAACATATTTTAAAATCTACCATTAAAAGCTTGTATAATTCCAAAATATCCGTTTGTGTAACGGGAACATTGCCAATACTTTCGAACCTCACTCGGTATTGATTCACTAAATTGGTAAATACAGAACCTGTCGGCCATACTTGGGTACCTCTGTTACTGATTGTAATCAATTTAAAGAGGCCCATCGTGTGTTTCAGGCATTTCTCTGCTACCCAATTAGGTTGTTCATTGCTTTCAATGAACATATCAACCCCTACAATAAATTCTTCATTATTGTCAATGGATTCCAACATTGGGTTACGCTCCAGTTTAAAATTGGTTGGTGTAACATAATGGTTATCCAAGATTGGTTTTGGATTATGGTGAGGTGTTTTACCAAAATTGGCAATAATAGCTGCTGCAAATTCTGTTGTATTTAATGATGGAGTGTTTTTATCTCCAAAATCGCCGGTATGTTGACCACTTTCTAGCGTATATAACAACGCATTCTCAATCATAGCGGCCGTTTCCATTAAACCCAAATGACGCAACATGCCAAATCCACTCAATAAAAGTGCTGTAGGATTGGCAATATTTTTTCCGGTAATATCTGGCGCTGTGCCATGAACTGCTTCAAATATAGAAATATGGTCTCCAATATTGGCTGAAGGAGCAAAACCTAAACCTCCTACTAATCCTGCGCATAAATCGCTCACAATATCTCCTTGCAAATTGGTGAGTACAACAACATCAAATAGATTGGGTTTGATCACCAATTTCATACATAAATCATCTACTATTACATCATCAGCTTGTAATTCGGGGTAATCTTTAGCCACTTCATAAAACACTTCTAAAAACAACCCATCCGTTATTTTCATGATATTGGCCTTATGACCACAAGTAATTCTTCTGGCCCCTTTTTTCTTGGCCATTTCAAAAGCATATTTAATCACTTGTAAACTACCAGGACGGGTGATGAAACGTCTGCTTAGCGCTACATCATTGGTAAGCATATGTTCAATACCGCCATAGGTATCTTCAATATTCTCTCTTACAATGGTAATATCAATAGGAATTCCTGCCTTGCTAAAAACGGTATCTACTCCGTGTAAGGTTTGGAATGTTCTTTTATTTGCATACGTATTCCAGGTTTTTCTGGCAGTAACGTTTACA
The DNA here is from genome assembly GCA_943372285.1 of Sphingobacterium thalpophilum. Classification (GTDB taxonomy): domain Bacteria; phylum Bacteroidota; class Bacteroidia; order Chitinophagales; family Chitinophagaceae; genus Sediminibacterium. The sequence goes on from CALRYA010000001.1 coordinate 69,557, forward strand.
CTTTTTACGCCTTTCCCTTTGGGCGTTTCCATAGGCCCTTTGAATAAAATACCTAAAGATTCAATGGCCTGCTGTGCTTCTGGCGTCATTCCATTACTATATCCTTTGTCGAAAACCCATTTTCCCATATCTACAAACTGATATTCCAATGGCACTTTAGCCGCTTCGAAAATGGATAATACAGCATCCATAATTTCCGGTCCGATTCCATCTCCTTTTGCAACAGCAATCTTAGTCATATAGTCAAAATTTTTAGTGCCGCAAAAGTACAACCTCTATCGACAATTTTCGACAAAAACAAAATGATAATTCATTCCAAGAGGTTGTATCAACTGTTAAATTCCTTATTTTTACTAAAGGCGGCTCTTACATCTTAATATTACTACCTATGATATCAAAAATTTCAGCCGGAATTGAAATCACTGTAGAAACATTCTACCAGTCCGATTACAGCAATCCAATCAAAGGGGAATATATGTTTGCCTACCGTATTACTATAGAAAATCACAATAAATTCACCGTAAAACTGTTGAGAAGGCATTGGTTTATTTTCGATAGCAATGCCGAACACAGAGAAGTGGAAGGCGAAGGAGTTGTTGGGGTGCAACCCATTATTCTTCCCAATGAAAATTACCAGTATGTAAGTGGCTGTAATTTAAATACAGAAATGGGCAAAATGCATGGTACTTACGAAATGGAAAATGAAAACAACAAACAAATATTTACGGTAAACATTCCTTCTTTCGAATTGATCGCTCCTTCTAAATTGAATTAAGAAGGCTTGTATTTAGACTCCGCAAATAATTTTCCAGGATCCTTATCCATCAAGTCTTTCAGCTTAATCGATTTATTTTTATTCATCCATTTTTTTACGATCTGCCATCCTACAAATTGACCAATATTGCCAGGAGAACCTTCTCCTAAAGCTTGGGTTGAAGGGCCATCGTTTACATAATCTCTGGTATACTGAGGATCAGTTTGAAACAATAAATCATTTTGAATAAACATGCTCCAGATATTTTGTTCGCTTTTAAAGCAAGCATCTAATTGAATTTGCGTGTATCCTGTTTTAAGTGAATCAGCAATATGCGGAAGAAATAGATCCAGCAAATACATTCTTTTTCCCGACTCTACCATTTGCTCTATCAATGGTTTTCCAACACTTTTATTGGGATACATATCATCAATAATGTTTTTTAAAGCACTTACTGGAATATAGGCGGGGTCGAACCTGCGTGCGATAAAAGCGGGATAAAGCGATTGTCCTTGCTCACTTGTATATAAAGGATGGTCTTTCCCTAAAAAAAGTTGTAACCCAATAGCAATTGCATCTGTGGTAATAATTGAACCATAACTATTGATAGGACCAATAAAACTGATGCATTTTTTAGGCAATTGATACTCAGGGAAATAATAATGTACATATTGAAATCCTTTTTTTATGGATGCTACTGCACTATTATAGGAAGTATTGTTCGAACGGGTATTGGAATAAATAGACTGATAAGAATGAATAAATGCAGGAACATCTTTGGCAGCTGTGTTGGGCGTTGTTCCCAGAATATTGTACAAAAAGTCTTTGGCGAATCCAGGGTATTGTTGATTCAATTGATTAAGTGAAGCGTCTAAATGCAAAGTATCTAATGCAAAAAACTGTTCTTCGAATCGCTGGGAAACCAAATCAATTTTAATGGATGAAACATCGGGGGTTTTGGGGCCTTGGTTACAGCCAATCAGAAAAAATCCGATTAAAAAAAAGAAAATCAACTGCTTCATACGCGAATTAACGGAAAGGTTGGTGATCTTGTTGTTAAAATGCTGAAATTTGTAGCATGAAGATTTTTATAGCCCAACAAAATTATCATATTGGTAATTTTGAATACAACACCAATAAGATCATCGACGCTATTGAAACAGCCAAAGCTGCTGGGGGTGATTTAATATTATTTAGCGAAATGAGTGTTTGCGGTTACCCAGCCAGGGATTTTGTAGAATTCAATGATTTTATTGAGCAATGCAATGACGCTGTTGATAAAATCAAACAGCATGCGGATACCATTGGAGTATTGATCGGAGGGCCTGCCAGAAATAAACAGCAAAAAGGAAAAGATTTATTCAATGCTGCATGGTTCTTACATGAAAAAGAAATCAAAGCAGAAATTCATAAAACATTATTACCCACTTATGATGTATTTGATGAATACCGTTATTTCGAACCTGCATTTGAATGGAATGTAATCCCTTTCAAAGGAAAAAAAATTGCAGTAACCATTTGCGAAGACATTTGGAATTTGGGTGATAACCCATTATACAGAATTTGTCCGATGGATCAATTGATGTTGCAGCAACCCGATTTTATGTTGAACCTGAGTGCATCACCATTCGACTACACACACGATGAAGATAGAAAAGCAGTCATTAAATCGAATGTATTAAAATATAAGATCCCACTTTTTTATTGCAATTCAGTAGGCAGTCAAACAGAAGTGGTATTTGATGGGGCATCTTTGGTATTTGACAAATCAGCCAATTTATGCAAAGCATTACCCATGTTTGAAGAGGCATTGGTAGAAGTTAATTTAAATGAGGATGGAACAATTGTTGGTCCAATCATCGAACCAGCCAACAGGGTTCCTAATAAAGAATTGAATCCTGAAACATTGGAGGCTGATTTGAATATTGCTCAGGTTTATGACGCACTTATTCTTGGCATCAGAGATTACTTTCAAAAAATGGGATTTCAAAAAGCCATCCTTGGTTCTTCTGGAGGAATAGATTCTGCTGTAACATTAGCAATCGCATGTGATGCTTTAGGAGCCCAAAATGTAAGAGCTATTTTAATGCCTTCTCCCTATTCAACCAGTCATTCAGTAGATGATGCTGTTCAATTAAGTAAAAATCTACAAAATCCATATGACATTGTTAAGATCAACAATGTTTACAAAAGTTTTTTAGATACACTCGATCCGATATTTAAAGGCCTACCTTTTTCTTTGGCTGAAGAAAATATTCAAAGCCGAAGCCGAGGAAATATTTTAATGGCCATTGCCAATAAGTTCGGTTATATTTTATTGAATACTTCCAATAAAAGTGAATTGGCTACCGGCTATGGCACTTTGTATGGAGACATGGCAGGAGGCTTAGGCGTATTGGGAGATTGCTACAAATTACAAGTCTATGAATTGGCCAAATACATCAATCGAAATCAGGAAATCATTCCCAATCATATCATTACCAAAGCACCATCCGCTGAATTGAGACCCAATCAAAAAGACAGCGATAGTTTGCCGGATTATGAAATACTGGACAAACTTTTATATCAATATATTGAAAAGCGTCAAGGTCCTAAAGAAATAAAAGCACTAGGATTTGATGCAGCATTGGTAGATCGCACTTTAAAAATGGTGAACAATAATGAATACAAGCGCAATCAATTTTGCCCAATCATTCGTGTTTCACCAAAAGCTTTTGGAGTAGGTAGAAGGGTACCGATTGTTGGGAAGTATTTGAATTAGCCCACTTGCTTATGCACCACCAATAATGGTAAATGGGTATGAAAAGCCAATTTTTTGGTGGTACTCTTGATGAATAATTTTTCAAAAAATCCTTTTCGTTTAGGGATAGAGATGATCATATCTACCTCATGTGAATCAGCATATTCATTCACCCCATCTACATACTCTTTGTTTTTTGTAAAATGGTATTCCGGTTGAAATTCTTGTAGTAAAGTATGTACCGCAAATCCCTCGCCCATCATGCTGGCAGGGTATTTTGCATTTGTTTCCTCCATATCAACTTCAATATTGAATACAAGCAATTTGGCATGGGTATCATTAATTAAACTTCGAATAATATCCACCGGAATAAATTTATCTGCGTGATCAAAATCGCAGGATAGCATTATTTTTTTCACGGGATAGTAATCGGCTTGTGGCGGGATAATTAACACAGGCATACCTAATGCTCCTGCAACAGAAGTGGTATTACTGCCAATTAATGTTTCTTCTAGTGCTCCACCACCTGTGATTCCCATAATGATCAATTCAATTTTTTCTCTTGTTGAGATCATTTCAATTCCACCAGTGATAGAACCATATTCCACTACTACATCCAATTGAATAGTTGTATTTGGAAATTTTGACCTCAATTCATATCTGAAATTTTCTAGATTATTGATGGCTACTTCTTTATAAGAATCTAGTTCGAGCATCTGAACTCCAGGCATTAATGGATCTAATGCTACAGGCAATTCATAGGCATGAAATAATAAAATTCTTTTTACATTGATTTGTTCTGCAAATTGAACAGCATATGCTGCAGCATTGGCTGCAGTAGTTGAAAAATCAGTTGGTACAATAATCGTATGCATGGTTTGGAATTTGAGGTAAAGTTCCTCAATATGTCAGACTCTATTTATGACAGATGTCATGAAATCCAATGATATTAACCAATATCTGTTTTATTTAACGCATTAGTAATATCGTACCACTTTTAGTAAAGGGCTTATTCCCAGGGCCCTTGCCTTTTACCACCCATAAAAATACATTGGTATCAGGTTTAATGCCCTTGATACGTCCATCCCAGGATTGGGATGAAGAATTAGATTTGAAAATTTGGTTACCCCATCTATCTAGTATAACAAATTCTTCAACTTCAACCTGAACAGCTTTAAAAGAAATTCGATCATTTAAACCATCTCCATTAGGCGTAAAGGCAGAAGGAACATACACATCCGGGCCTTTCGAATAACTTATACAAATATTATCGGTATTGGTACATAAACTGTCTTTCCCCCACACTTTCAATTGATAACATTGATTTTTACCCCCTGTAACCAAAGGATTTGCAATTCTTGGATTACTTAAGCCAATTGCAGGAGTCCATAAATAGCTGTTTTGAACAGAGGGCTTTAATGGAATTTCATAGGGCAGATCAAATGATATGGTAGTATCAACACCAACATAAGCATCTGGTCTTGGGTATATGATCGGTGCTTTATTAATAACTGCATTGCATCCTTTATCGGTAGTAATATTTAATTGAATAGAATATGCCAATGGAACTGAATCTCTATAAGAATAATTAAAATAAGGGTCTTTGTCTCTGGAAAATACTTGCGAGCCATTTGATGATGTGAAATTCCATCTATATGAAGTGATATTTCCTGAAGGAAAAGCTGATTTATTTCTCAATTGCAAGGGCATTCCATTGCAAATTGGTTCTGCCCAATCAAAATCTGCTTTTAAATCGGGATACACAGCCACATTTGCAGCAACAGTATCTTTACAATTTTGAGCATTGGTTAAAATTAATTGTACTTTAAACTGTCCTGCAATAGGATATTTAAAGATTGGATTCATTTGGTCGGAAGTATCTGAATTAATTCCTTGTACACCAAAATCCCATTGGTATTTTAAAGTTGGATCATTATAATGATTTCCAAAATACACTACTGGGTTTTCACAACTTACCGGTGGAGTGGGAAGCTTGGCTCCGCATTCAACAATATTTATTTCAACTTCTTTTCTATGTGTATTGATTAAAACCCCATTTCTCCATTCTTGAATATCTGCTACAATAATAAAATTTCCTGCTTGATTTGATTTTCCAGCAATCGCTCCTGTCAAAGGATTGAGCGTTATATTTCCAGCAGCACCTAATGGGTTTTGAATATCAGCTCCGGAAAAATAATTCAATGTTCTAATTTGAGAAATACCTAAATCGGTCTTTCCAATTGGGTCTCCAAAAGAAAAACGCAATTCATCTCCATCAATATCTTTGTAATTTAATTTATATTGAAACGGCTTTCCTACACAAGCATTAATTATAGAATCTGTTGTTGGGATAGGGCTACTATTGAAAGCAGCAATACCATTTCCAGGAATTCTTGTATAATAAGTTAAAGCAAATCCTGGTTCCGGAACTCCTGCAACTATTTCAGTCCCTCTATTCCAAGATTCTGCCTCCAGATTTTTGTGGTCATTTCTGCAACAATCAGATGCATAAACTAAGTATCCATTGTCATCATTTGGCAAATCGATGTATCCAACAAATTCATACAAATCATTACAAATTTCTGGAGGATTCATTGCACAATCATCTACTTTAAGTCCATTCAATCTTTTTTTTGAAAATAAAGTAGGAGAAAGTTTAAAACCTTTGGTATGAGGAATACCATTCATGCTATTGAAAAACCAAATAAGCGGAGGATTAAACTCTGCATAACTTTTGCAATTTCTATTGATCCTATAAGTGATTTTATAGGTATTAACTGCAGTACCCTTAGTAGATATTTCGTAAAGAATTTCTCCGCCCATGTATTGCCCAGCAATCAATACATTATTAATCCCAGCAATAGCTAAGAAAAGCATCATCAATCTTATAATAAACACCCTTTTCAAGATTGAATGAAATTAAACCATTATTTCAGTTTATAAATGCTCAATAATTCCGGCTATACCCTGACCACCGCCAACACAGGCTGTAACCATCCCATATTTTTTATTCAAACGCTTCATATCATTGAGCAATTGAACAGTGAGCTTGCAACCAGTACAACCAAGAGGGTGACCTAATGCAATGGCACCTCCATTAATATTTACAATGTCTGGATTCAAACCGAGTTCGCGAATTACCGCCAATGCCTGAGACGCAAAAGCTTCGTTTAGTTCAATTAAATCTATATCTGCCAAATTCATATTGGCTTGCTTTAATACTTTTGGAATTGCAGCAACTGGCCCGATTCCCATGATTCTTGGATCAACTCCTGCAGATGCACAATTGACTAATCTGCCGATAGGTTTTAAACCCAATTCTACCACCATTCTTTCACTCATTACAATTGCAAAAGCAGCTCCATCACTGGTTTGAGAAGAATTGCCCGCTGTTACTGATCCACCGATAGCAAAAGCAGCTTTTAATTTAGCCAATCCTTCCACTGTGGTATCTGCACGTAACCCTTCGTCTGTATCAACTATATAATTGCGTACAGCCCTTTTATTTTTTTCGTTTACATATACTTCCTCCACATTGATTGGCAAAATTCCCGATTTAAAAAAACCACTTTCAATGGCAACTTTGGCCTTTCTATGAGAATTATATGCAAACTCATCTTGGTCTTCTCTAGAAACTTTGTATTCTTTAGCAACTGCTTCAGCAGTTAAACCCATGCTCAAATAATAATCTGGCTGATCTTTAGCAATTGCATAGGAAGGAACGGTTTTCCATCCAACAGTGGGTACTAAACTCATGCTCTCTGTTCCACCTGCAATAATGCAATCAGCCATTCCTGATCTGATTTTAGCCGTAGCCATTGCAATACTTTCTAATCCACTTGCACAATATCTATTGATTGTTATCCCTGCAACTTCTATTCCTAATGCTTTTGCAGCAATGATTCTACCAAATTGTAAGCCTTGCTCTGCTTCAGGCACAGCATTACCAACTATTAAATCATCTACTCTTTTACTTTCCAATTGAGGCACAGATGCCATCAACCCTTTGATTACTTCTACTGCTAAATCATCGGGTCTAAAAAAACGGAAGCCCCCTTTTTTACTTTTAGCAACTGCTGTTCTATAACCGGCTACTATATATGCTTCTTGCATAAAATCAATTTTTTAGTCTCCAAATGTAGGAAAAATGATTAAAAGTTGTTTATGCAACTATGTTAAGGTTAAAAGGATATAGCTAAATACTTTATTTTCGCTCAAAATCAATGCATTTGTACGCTTCTCTCAGAAATTTTTTATTCCAATTTGATCCAGAAAAAGTGCATTATTTTTCGATGGGTTGCCTAAAAACGGCCTGTAGCATCGGTCTGACTGATCGATTGATTAGAAATGCCTTCCAATTCAACTCAGACAGTTTAAAAAAGGAATTATTGGGACTTGAGTTTGCCAACCCTGTAGGATTGGGGGCCGGATTTGATAAAAATGCCCTCTATTTGAATGAATTAGAGGCTTTGGGGTTTGGATATGTTGAAATTGGAACAGTTACCCCAAAAGCACAACCAGGCAATGAACAGCCAAGATTATTTCGCCTACCGGCAGATAAAGCACTCATTAATCGAATGGGATTTAATAATAATGGTGTTGAAGCAGTGAAAAAACAATTGATCAATTGGAACAGCACAAAAAATAATCGACAAAAAGGTCAGCTCATCATTGGAGGAAATATTGGAAAAAATAAAGTGACCCCCAATGAAGAAGCATGGAAGGATTATCAGATCTGTTTTAATGAATTACATGAGTCGGTAGATTATTTTGTAGTGAATGTAAGTTCGCCCAACACTCCAGGATTAAGGGAATTACAAGAAAAAGACGCATTGCGTAAAATTTTTACCGTTTTGCAAAATGACAATGCTGGTAAAAATAAACCCAAACCAATTCTGCTTAAAATTGCTCCGGATTTAACGAAAGAACAATTGGATGATATTGTATCATTGGCGATTGAAATGAATCTTAGTGGTTTGGTTGCAACCAATACAACTATTGACCGATCTAACCTTAGTTCAGCATCAAGCATATTAGCTAACTCCATCGGCATGGGAGGATTAAGTGGCCAACCTGTTAAAGATAGATCAACTCAAGTCGTGAAATACCTTTCAGATCAAACAGAACAAAAAATTCCCATCATTGCGAGTGGAGGAATTTTTACAGGTGAAGATGCAGCAGAAAAATTGAACAACGGCGCTTCTTTGGTTCAGGTATGGACAGGTTTTGTATACGAAGGTCCTTCTATTGTAAAAAATATTTGCACTTATTTAGCCAATCATCAATCATAACATGGAATATCTATTTACCTCAGAAAGTATTATTAGTTTTTTAGTATTAACTATTTTAGAAATTGTACTTGGCATAGACAATGTAATTTTTGTAAGCATTATTTTAAACAGGCTTCCCAAAGCATTACAACCAAAAGCCCGATTTACATGGATGATAACAGGCATTATTTCAAGAACAATATTATTGTTTTGTTTAAGCTGGCTACTTACTCAAAAGGGCAAGCCTGTTTTTAGTGTATTTGATAAAAGTTTTGATTTAGCCAGTTTGGTGATGATTGCTGGAGGATTGTTTTTGTTGTATAAAACGGTTAAAGAAATTCACCACAAATTAGAAGGTGAAGAAGAAGTTGCAGCTGGAATCGCAAAAAAAGAACTCAGTTTTGGCAATGCCATTGTTCAAATTATCTTGATAGATATGGTTTTTAGTTTTGATAGTATTATTACAGCTGGTGGTACGGCTAAACATTTAGAAGTAATGGTGAGCGCAGTGGTTATTGCAATGATTGTAATGTTTTTATTTAGTCCGAAGATCTCCGCATTCATTCACAAGCACCCAACATTAAAAATGCTGGCCTTATCTTTTTTAGTAATGATTGGCTTTGTATTATTAGTAGAAGGATGGGATGCGGAAGGTGCACATGAATTACACTTAAAGAACTATGTATACTTTGCAATGGCCTTTTCTTTTGGGGTAGAAATATTGAATATGCAAATGCTTAAATCTAAAAGAAAGCCTGTTCAATTAAGAGAGCCTGTATTGGCAGAAGAAGAACAGACTGGAGATATGGCTAAATAATCAATTAGAATGTAAATCTAAAACTGCCGAACACACCAAATTTATTCACCACTGCATTTCCAGTTGGGTGATCAGACAAACGCCAAACCAAATCTAATCGGAAGAACTTTAGTATATTATCTATACCTGTTCCCAATTCGATATACATTTTATCATCTAAAGATTTGTAAGGGTAATTGCCTATAAAATTCAATTGTTTATTCGCATCTGATAAAGAACCTATTACTCCTTTTACACTCCAAAATTGTCTGAACATTAATTTTCGAGTCAACGGAATAAATCTAAACAACCCATTGCCAATATTATGCTCCAAATTAAAACCAGCATAATTGTCTGCAATAAACTCAAATTGATTCATTAGGTTAAATGCATATTTATTATAATAGAACAATTCGTTTCCGGGAAGAATGTCTAAAAATTGATATGGAATAGTACCATATACTTTACCAGCAAAAAGATTCCAATATAATTTACCGTAAGGTGCAACACTTAAATTATGTGAAACAGTAAAATCGAATTTGTCATAGTTATTATTCGAATGAAAAACTCCCGCCCAACCTTTGGTATATTTCAATTCTACGATTGGCTGCTTACTACCTAAACTCCTTCTATTAAAATTTTCTTCCAAATACCTTTCTTGATAAGCATATCTCAATTTTACCACAGTTTCAAAAGAATGAAATGGATTGGTAAGGTCTGTAGGTGTTGCTCTCACTGTTTTATACAATTCTTCACCTGGCAAATTCAACAACGCTTTGTACTGTTTATCAATAGCTGCTAATTCAATTCTATAACCAGAACCGGTTTCTTTAAAAAACTCCAACTTGGTTTCTTTTATATGTTGAAACTTAAATGGAATTTCCATTCTACGAAAAACGGTAGCAAAAATATTATCATTGCCCAATTGGTCGTAGTAGAATTGACGATTATCTATATCACTTTTATAGGAGAAAGCTAAAAAAGTCCATGGATCTTTATTCAACAAATATTTAGCTTGTGCTTTTCCTTTAAACAATCCATCCTTGGTTCCATAAGCCAGATATCCAGAGAAGTTCCACTTTTTACTGAAGCCCTTATTGGTTGCCGCATCAAATCTAAATCTCCCGCCTTCCCAATAGTTTCCACTGATCCAATAGAAATAAGGCCCTAATCGAATATTCCCAAAATCCCTTGTTCCTTTTGCTGCAATTTCAATTACATCCTTGTAAAATAAATAAGTAGGGTTTTTATTGAGTGTATCTAATACTTTGTAAACCGTTTGTTCATTCTTATTCAATGGTTCGTGTCTTCTAGCCAACCAAAATGAATCCGTAAAATTTTCTGTGTTCGGCAATAGGTCTACCTGAATATTTCGAATATTCTTTTCGAGTTGAATGGGTGTTGCAGGATTATTCACTACAACATTATTGTAAGTAGTCGTTTTTCTTCCTTTAAATCCTAGTTTACCTTTTGCAATAGGAGAAATATCTGCAACGAATCGATCTTTGTATAAAAACCAGGTGGTATCATTGATTTGACGATATTCTTGTAGCAAGGTTAATCCTTCAATAAAATTGATGTTTACATCTGCTGAAGGCCTTAAAGTAATTCTTTGTAATGCAAAACTGGTATCATTCACCCAACAATCCCCATCAAAAGTGCTTTCCCCTTTTCGTTTCCCAGAAAAAAACAAATGCACCAATCGTTTTCCGTTCAAATATGCGGTATCAGCTAATTTGAATTTATAATAAAAGTCGGCATTGGAATTAAACGGGCTGATCATTTCCTTATTAAAAACAGGAATGAAATTATCCATTACATTGATGTTCTGAAAAGTACCTCCCATTTCTTTAATGAAACTTTCATTCTCAACTCCATTCGCCTTTGTAGCTTTTATGCGCTCATAAATTTTTTCGGGGCTTTTCTGAAAATAATAATCAGATAATGTTTCAGACAAATAAACTGGTAAAAAAGGTTTGCTCTCCGAATTAGAATCGATATAATTAAAAACAAAGTTCAATGGTTTTATTAGGAAATTTTTACTCAGTTTTTCTTTCTCAATATTATTGATATCTAACTCCAGCTTATTATAGATTTCATAAGAATAATTATCCCAGAATTTTTTATCAGTTTTATTTTTATTGCTCATGATTTTTTTCCAAAACCATAATGCCCTATTGTATTTTACTTTTACAACTGCTTCATTTGTGGGTGCCAAAACTTCTAAAGTGAATGTAAGAAACAAAGAATCTTTAATGGTAGTAATGGGAACGGCCAATACTTTATACCCTACACTAAAAATTTCGAGTGTATCATTAACGACCTGATTTTTTAACAAAATGGTAAACTTACCAGCCGAGTCGGTAAGCATTCCCCTACCGGATTGTTTAAACTTAACTGAAGCAAAAGGAATTTGTTCATCGCTCTGTTTATCTCTTACTATACCAGAAAGTTTGATTGTTTGGCCAAAAGAACTAGCGTTAAATAAGAAAATGAATACCGATAATAAAAACAAACTGCAAATCCTATACATCCTACTCCGTGTGATTATGTAACAAAGAAACTAAAAATCAAATCCTAATGCAAAATAATATAAAGGTCTACCCAGGAATAACCCTTTCATAGGCCATGCTGCATCAAATTTTAGGAAATAACCGAGTAATGTACTTCTGGCACCAAAACCATATCCACCCGCAAAAGGTCCTAAACCACCTGCGTCAACTTTAACAATAACTGAAGAGTTGGGGTCGGATATTACATCACCAGGTCTTTTAATGCCATTGTACTTGCCATTCCAGGCAGTTCCTAAATCAAGGAATTGAACCAATTGGAAATTGCGTATAAAAGCATTATTGATAGGCTTATCAATAAAAGTAGAAAATACGGGCAACCTAAATTCACTGTTAATTACAAATGCATTATTACCATTTGCAATGTTTTGAGTATACCCACGCATGTTCAAAGCCAAGGTTTGGAAAGCATAAGTCTGATCTGCTGCGGGCCTATTTTGATCATTGAATTTTGGTCCAAGCCAACCATCAACACCACCTAAATAATAAATAAGCTTCTGCGAGCCCCAAGAAAAATCTGCTGCTGCTCTTCCGGCCCAAATGAAATTTCGATAAATTTTATGATAGTATCTTCCATCAAATCCAAAATTCATAGTTGGTTTGCCTTCATTTAATTGCGTTTTGATAGATGGCATATTCACATCCATGTAAACTTTAAATCGAAGACCATTCCAAATATTCTGAGTAGGATTCAAGGTATTATCGTGAACATACTCAATTCGAGATAAAATAAATCTCGAGACAGTATCTTTAAAAGCCAAAGCATTTGGATTTGAATATCCTGTAGTATTATCAAAAGGTCTTAAAATACCTCTATCAGTTCGCATTCCAATGGTCAATCTAAAACTCTTCACTTCATTCAATGCATATCGTGCATTAAATTGATAAAGGTTAGTGATCAACATATTGTTGAACTGGGTATTGTAAAAATTAGTGATATTACTTCTATAATAAGTAAGTCCCCAGTCAATCCTTTTTTTATAATTCTGAAAAGAAAACATCAAATCTTTATCACTAAGATTTGTTCCAAAACGAATTCCTGCAACAAATTTTATGTCTTCAAAAAGATCTACAACACCTACACGAAATGTAAAATTAAAATCATTTCCATTATTCAACTGAATAGGACCAGAACCACCACCATAGGGTTGATAACGGTTGACCAATATATTATTAGAGAATCCACTCAATACATAATCTGTACTAAATTTCAATCTATAATCATATAATTTAGATTTCGACAAAGCAGATTGTTTTGAACTCGTCAAAGGAATTTTGAATAAGTTCTTTGCACTGGTATCAGGTTTTTCATCTGCAAATTCATTTTGGAAAAAGTCTTTTGCTTTTTTTATAGTATCATTGGCAGATTTAGTATTGTAAACGATTGCCTTTCCTTCTACTTTTTTCTTTTCTTCAATCGCTTTACGAGCATAGTCAGTAGGTCTAGCATTAATATTCCGTTTGCTAAGTGCAATGGAATCTACTTTGAGTTTATACAAGAATTTAAAATCTCCTTCTTTTCTTACTTCACTTACCTGACCATTGTTTCCAGCAATTCTTGTTTCTAATAAACTGCTTTGATAATTGGTTATTGGAAAAGTATAGGTAGAGTCTTTGTACACCTGAAAATAGCTCACACTATCGGGCTCTTGTTTTTGCCAGGCCAATAAGGTAGAATCAAATTCTTTTGGAGCAGGGTTTCTGAGTACCTCATCCCCTATATAGTATAAAGTATCTAAGCCATTTCTTTTAGTGGCAAAAAAACCAGCCCATCTATTGCCAATACCATTTTCATCAGATACATAGGTGAAGTGGTTGGTATTGTATTGCATTGGATATTTTGCATTGCCAAACTTCAAATTGGTCAACTGAGCAATTTGTTTGTCTTTGCTATCATTGAGAATATCCACCATAAAAATATTGAATCGATATCTGCTAGGCAGCACGGTATCTTGATTTGGTGCAATTGGCCCAGGACGGTTAGAAGAAAATATAATTCCAACACGGTTTGGAAAGCTAACTAATGTTGGATGCAAATCATCATAAACATCATTGGTGATCTGTGTTGCTTTTTGCTCTTCTATTTTGTATGTATAAATATCTGTATGCCCATTTTTAACAGCACTCATTACCAATGTATTGGCATCAAGCATAAAGGAAGCATCCAATATTTGATCGAAACCTTCTATAGTTTGCTTGTACCTTTTGTATTTGGCAATGATATCGTACACAAACATTTTGGTTTTGCCCATTTCCCAATAAATCACCAAAAGCCTGGACCCCTTTCCATCCCAAGCCAGAATAGGATAACTTGGATTCACATCATTCATATTGGTTTTAACTCCGCTTTTCAACAATACTTTAGTATCGTAAAAATTCTCCGTCAATTTAATACTATAAATTCCTTTCTTGAACTCCATAGCAGCATAGGTATTGCTCTTGGGGTTTGGATTTGCTTGAAAGCGAAAAAAATCTTTCTTGGTAATTTCTTCTGAAACGCTTAATTGACCTTTTACTTGATTTCGCCTCTGTTTGATATCATTGATGTATTTGGTTTGTTGATAAACCATGAAATCATCCAATACTTCCTTAAATTTTTTCTTACATATTTTTAAGCAGGCATTGTTTACATTTTTATAAATACGTGATAGATAAAGCAGGTATGTAATATTTTCTTTTCGATACTTATCTCCAATATAATTCCAAAAAGCATGCCCAGCTAATAAAGGCTTTTCAAATGCCAATTGATAAAAGTTATTATAACGTCCACCTAAAATGGCACTTTTTAATTCGTCGTCTTTGTCTGTACTCCATGCCTGACCTGCATATGCCACATAACCATCTACCATCCATTTAGGCAAATCCAATAATGCCTGATTGCTGGCAAATTCTCCTATATCATCTCCAAACAATAAATTATCTGTAAGTACTTTCGCAATTCCTTCTCTTACTTGTGTTCTTAAATGATCATGGTTACCATCAAAATAAACCATCAATTTATTATTCACCAATTTAGTAGTTCCACCAGGAGTTTGAATATCAATTCCTAAACCTATATTGGTACTTTTGAAATCGTTGTAATTATTGTAAACAACAATATTGGCCCTTCTTTGTAAAGAATACTCCACAAAATTTTCAATTGATCTCAATTCTTCTTCTGCTAATTGAGCAACAAATTTTCCTAATTCAACTCCACCTTGTGCAGCATAAGTATTGAAATTGGGAGATTGATAAAATTTCCAAACGAATTTTTTATGTTGTACTCGGTTTTTACCGAATTCAACTGTGTTCACCTGTGATAACAAAATAAAAGGCGAAAGAAATAAAATAAAAAATAGGGCTTTCCTGATTTGATTCAATTGCATATCCGAACTTTGGCATTTAAAATTAGTCATTTACAGTTAAAAGCTGGTAAAAATAGGTTTATGATAAAGGTTAAGGTTTTCACATTTAGTCCAATCCAAGAAAATACCTATGTTTTATACAACGAAACCGGAAAAGCACTGATCATCGACCCAGGATGTTATTCAACTGAAGAACAGGATATTTTACAAGCATTTATTCAAAAAGAATCCTTGGTTCCTGTTCAGTTATTAAATACCCATTGTCACCTCGACCATGTTTTTGGCAATAAATGGGTATATGACACCTATCATACCCCCCTTTTTATCCATCCAAAAGAAGAAGCAATGCTACAACTGGCTCCTTTATCAGGGGAAAAATGGGGATTGCCCTTTATCAACTATACCGGCCCATTGAAGTACCTTCAGGAAGGAGATACCATTCAACTTGAAAATGATGCCCTTCAGGTTATTTTAACGCCTGGTCATTCTCCGGCAAGCATTTGTTTTTATTGCAGGGAACAGGCATTCTTAATTGGGGGAGATGTACTGTTTAGGGAAAGTATTGGAAGAACCGATTTGCCAGGAGGAAACCATGAAACCCTATTAAAAAGTATCCGTGAAAAATTATTCGTTTTACCAGACGACGTGGTCGTTTTTCCTGGTCATGGAATTAAAACAACCATTGGTTACGAAAAACTAAACAACACATTTTGTCAATAATTTGAATCATAGTCTGAAGGGTAGGCCTTATTGTAAGCAGTGATAAAAATCGCCCCTAAATTTTTATATGGGGGCACATAATCATCAAATTTTTCTTTTGCTGATCCATTAAATCGAATGGCTAAACTACTCCAAAGTGCAGGCCAGTTAAGATCTTTACCCAACCGAAGGTTTTCACAAATCACATCTATTAAGCCCTGGTTAATAATTCCAGTGCCGATTTGTTTCGATGAAATGATATGTGCACCAGGGCATATTTCTAAAACATCATTTAATTTTTGATAGCCTCCGCAACTTCCTACCAATACCAGTTTAGAACCTGCAGGCAACTTATTGATGGTATTTTTTAAATAATAACTATGACCTCTATGGATGGCTACTGTTGGTTGAATAGAATTGTTTGATAAATAATTGATCAAACTATCCTGGGCTTTTTCATCTAGTTCTAAGGCTTCATCCAAAGGTAAATTCGCATAAATAGTAACGGGCACTCCTCTCACAGAATTGACTTCAACCCACTGAGATTTTTTAATGATTCGCCAATTGGGGTTGCGAAATTTATTTAAGAATGAATTGAACACCACCAAGCCATCTTTATCTCCATAAAAAAATTGTTGAATCGCAATATTACCGGTAGTAGTATCTCTTAAAAGCTTATTGGGCAATTCGTAAATAGGTAAAATTCCTAAGCGTGCAGACAAATCGATTTTATTTGTTGAATCCATGGAAAGGAAAATAGTATTCAATAAGTCATAAATAATTATCCCTCTTTTATTAGCAATGTCTTTGCATCGTAAAAGTTCTTTTTGCACTTGTGTTAAGATCAAGCTTCTTAAACTAAGTGTATAGATACTAGAATAAGAATCCGCAACGTCTACCGCATCTTCAAGGGAATTGGTCTTTTCGAGGCCATTCACAAAACCTTTGATTAATTTTTGCGCATCCCAAGTATCCATTCTACTCAGAAAATCGTCCAGCATGTTATAAGAGGCTGTGATTTTTACAAATTTTTTATAATAATCAAACTTCACTAATTGGAGTAAGGAATCTGATCTTGGAATGTTCATCCGGGCAAAAATCCTTGGGTAAACTCCTGAAACAAAACTGGAAGTATACATTTCTTCTTCTCCCAAAACGGCTAAATAATACAATTCAATTGGTGAAAGACCCTCCAGCTTTTTGAACCGAATGAAATCGCTTTTTTCGCTATGTAATGCATTGATTTCATTGATGAAACCTTCGATGGCTTTCGATTTAAGCTTAGCGGTTAAAATATTCGCTGCCATTGGAGTATCGCCCTTTTGCATTCTTTCGGCATACTGAATTCTGGTTTTCACCAATAATTGAAAATACCCTTTCAGAGAATCGCTAACAACATAGGGTGTAATAGAATCAATTGGAGTTACTCCTTTATAAATATTGTCTAAAAAAGGAAAATACATCCTACCCGTTTTGGTCAAAGACAAACTAGCTACCAGTTTTACAAAAGGATGATTCACTGATTGAATTTTTCTACCTAATTGATTTGGTGCAGCAGCATAATTATACAATTCTTCGGGATTTCTAAATCCGGCAACTGCAATCAATGAATCTGCATATCGATTGTTTGGATTGAGAGAAAGGATAGGTAAAATTCTTGATGGTGTTTGTTGACATTGCTTTAAAACAATTAAATCTTTTGATGCACTAATGCCAATATTTTCTTTCAAAGCAAAATTATCTACCAAAATACTGCCTACAATGATTGAACTGGATTTAATAACAGGTTCGATTGACAGTGTGGACCAATCCAAATGCATGGCAGAATCAAAATTGCCAATTAATGTAGGATATTGATCTGCCGAAATTACCCTCGATTGATATGCCGAAATAAAACCAGTCAATAATTCATTGACCCCTCTCAACCATTTGAATTTGCTATTATTATCCAACAAATCATTTAATTCGATGGATGCACGCATATTCGAAAT
Source organism: Sphingobacterium thalpophilum (assembly GCA_943372285.1). Classification (GTDB taxonomy): domain Bacteria; phylum Bacteroidota; class Bacteroidia; order Chitinophagales; family Chitinophagaceae; genus Sediminibacterium. The sequence goes on from CALRYA010000001.1 coordinate 87,721, forward strand.
AACTATTTTAGTTTTTTCGATTTCTGATGGGCTTAATTTAGCAGGGTTGAAGGGCAATGAGTCGATTTTATCCATCGACCGAATAATATATTCGTGATGCAATTGTCTCATTGCAGGTATGGCAGGCATTGCTATTTGAGCACTTATGGTTGAAATACCAACTGAAAATAGCAGGAATCCTAGCAAAAAATGGGAAAGTCGCGGCATATATCGCACAAAAATAGGCTCGTTTAGAACGAATTTAGCAAAATCATGCTCATCTAGTTAACAATTAGATAATAATGCCGAATTCGTGTAATGCAGCATAATGAAATTAACTTTGTGTAAACATTGTGTTAACATGGAAGGCAAATCAAAACAAATACTCATTGCAGACGATGAGCCCGATATTCTAGAAATCGTAAGTTACAATTTAGAAAAAGAAGGATATTCCGTTTTTACAGCAAAAGATGGCAATGAAGCCTTGGAGAAAGCCAGACAACTCAACCCCGATCTAATCATACTCGATATAATGATGCCTAAAAAAACGGGCGTAGAAGTATGCAAAATATTAAGGGCTCAACCTGCTTTTCAAGAAACACTGATTATTTTTCTCACGGCAATGAGCGATGAAGCATCGCAAATTAAAGGGCTGGAAACCGGTGCGGATGATTATGTAAATAAACCCATCAGCCCAAAAGTACTTACCAGCAGAGTAAATGCTTTATTTAGAAGAGTGGGAAATAAAGAAACTGGTAAATCCATCACAATTGGAGATGTGACGATCGATCCAGTGAAATTTTTGGTATCCATCAATGGTATTGAAGTTACATTGGCTAAAAAAGAATTTGAATTATTGTATTTATTAGCTTCTCGACCTGGCAGGGTTTTTCTTCGCAATGAAATTTTATCACAGGTTTGGGGAAATGAAGTGATAGTTGGCGATAGAACCATCGATGTACATATTAGAAAAGTTCGTCAGAAAATGGGCATGGATTGTATAACTACTGTAAAAGGGGTTGGTTACAAATTTGAGATATAAGCTTACCTTGTGATGAGCTATGTTTAGTACCAAAAACCTTTCACCCCAGCAATTATCTGCTTTTACGGCACTGATTTTATCAGTTCCTATTTCAATGGGTGTGTATATTATTCGACCCGATTGGCTTATTGCCATAAGTGCTTTGATCATTACATTTTTAGGAAGTTATTTATTGATTCGATTTGTTCTGGAATCATTTATTTATCGAAAGATCAAATTGATTTATAAATACATTTACCAAACCAAGGCATCCAAAAGAGAAGAAACTTATTATAAATATATTTTACCTCAAAAAGGCATTGATGAAGTAAGAGAAGATGTAGAAAAATGGGCAGAGCAAAGAAGCGCAGAAATTGAATTGCTTAAAACCAATGAGGCTTATAGAAAAGAATTTTTACAAAATCTTGCTCACGAATTCAAAACTCCGATTTTCGCCATTCAAGGATATGTAGATACTTTAATAGATGGAGCAATAGAGAATCCTACTTTGAGTAAAAGATTTTTAGAAAACACTTCAAAGAATGTATCCAGAATGGTTACACTGGTAGAGGATCTCGACGAAATTTCTCGATTAGAAAGCGGCGAACAACCTTTGTATAAAGAGAATTTTATCATACAAGATTTAATTAAGGAAGTGTATGAAACCCTCTCTATAAAAATAAGTGTAAGAAATATTAAATGTAGCATCAAAAAAGGATGTGAATCTCCCATTACTGTTTTTGCAGACCAGGAAAAAATCAGGCAGGTAATCAATAACCTTTTAGAGAACGCTATCAAATATGGTAAAGAAGATGGAAATGTAGTGGCCAGTATTTATAAAACAGATGGTAAACATGTATTAATTGAACTGAGTGATGATGGCATAGGGATTGCGGAAGAACATTTAGGAAGAATTTTTGAAAGATTCTATAGAACAGATAGAGGCCGAAGCAGAGATGTAGGAGGAACTGGCTTGGGATTATCCATTTGCAAGCATATTATAGAAGCACACGGACAAACCATTCATGTAAGAAGTAAGCTCGATATTGGCACCACCTTGGGTTTTACATTAGAAAGTAGAAAAGATTAAAAAAGCCCCAATGGAAATCGGGGCTCGCATGAGAAAACTACTAATATGCTCTATTGCTATAAACTGTGCTGCAAAAATGGAACTCAAAAATGAACAAATTGTAAATTAAATGCCACCAAATCATTACCTTTTGCCTACTTAATTAAAGGGTTTTACTTATTTTCAATATTAACTAATTATTAAATTATGTTGAAATAGGCTGCTATAAGTTCGGAAGCCTATTTTTGCCAAAATACAAGCTGCTATGAGTGCAAATACATTCGGAAAGTTATTTATGCCTAAAAACAAAGTGTTTTATGAGCTATTTGAAGATGTTGCGGAAAAATCACATGAAATGGGTATTAAATTGAAAGAAATGGTGAGTGAGCCAGATCCCAATAAAAGAGCAGCAATAAGGGCACAAATTGAAGATTTAGAACACAAGAACGACGACAATACCCATCGTATTTTTACAGAATTAGGTAGAAATTTCATTACCCCATTTGACAGAGAAGATATTCACTATTTAGCATCTGCTTTAGATGATATTGCCGATTATATTTTTGCAACCGCTAAAAAAATTAATTTTTATAGCGTCAATCCGAACGATACAGGAATTCAAAAAATGGCTGACCTGATTTTGCAAGGAACCGTAGAAATTAAAAAAGCTGTATTCGGTTTGAGGGATATGAAAAATCTTCGTGAAATGACAGAGGCAATGGTGAAGGTAAACAGCATTGAAAACCAGGCTGATGATGTATTTGACATGAGTATCGAATTGCTTTTTCAAAATGAGAACGATTTTAAAGAGGTAATTAAGAAAAGAGAAATTTACCAGGTAATGGAAATTGCCACTGATAAATGTGAAGACGCTGCAAATGTGATCGAATCGATCATCATCAAATACGCATAACCTCCTCATTATTAAGAATGATGAATTAAGAATTAGCTGCTTATGTTTACTTTATTAATATTGATTATTGTTTTGGCTTTTATTTTTGATTACATCAATGGTTTTCATGATGCAGCCAACTCAATTGCCACCATCGTTTCTACAAAGGTATTAACCCCTTTTCAAGCCGTTCTTTGGGCTGCTGTATTCAACTTTGCTGCATTTTTTATATCAAAATATATTTTCAAAGAATTTGGGATTGGTAATACAGTAGCAAAATGGGTAAATGCTGAATTTATTACGCTTGAGGTTTTATTGGCTGGTATTATTGCTGCCATTGTTTGGAATTTGTTCACCTGGTGGTTTGGCATTCCTTCAAGTTCTTCTCATACTTTAATGGGTGGATTTGTAGGAGCCGCCATAGCCAATGCAAAAGCATTGAGCGTGGCTGATGTTGATGTGATCAATTATGCTAAAGTAATTCCTACATTTTTATTTATCTTTTTTGCACCGTTAATTGGAATGTTCATCGCATTTTTTATAACAATATTAATAGTTCATCTCTGTAAACGATCAAATCCTTACAAAGCCGAAAACTGGTTCAAGAAATTACAGTTGGTTTCTTCTGCGGCATTCAGTTTAGGACATGGTGGTAATGATGCACAAAAAGTAATGGGAATTATTGGAGCAGCCATCATATTTTATGAGAAAAACACAAAAGGTGTTAATATGAATTTTAATGAATTTGTAGTAGCATATCCTTGGGTTCCATTTACTTCTTTTTTATGTATTGGTATTGGCACCATGAGTGGTGGATGGAAGATTGTAAAAACAATGGGAACAAAAATCACCAAAGTAACTCCTTTAGAAGGTGTAGCTGCAGAAACAGCTGGTGCTATCACTTTATTTCTTACAGAACATTTTCATATTCCTGTTTCTACTACGCATACTATTACGGGGTCAATTATTGGCGTTGGCGCAACAAAAAGATTAAGTGCAGTTCGGTGGGGTGTAACTGTAAACCTTTTATGGGCTTGGATTCTAACGATACCCATTTCTGCAATCATAGCTGCACTTGTATTCTACATTATTAAGCTATTTGTTTAATATCTTTTTGCTACAGTTTGCTTTAATCGAATTAAATTGCAGTATAATTTTATTGCATGGCTAAGATATTGGTTACAGGTGGTTGTGGATTTATTGGATCTCACACCATCGTTGATTTATTGGAAAATGGATTCGAAGTCATATCTATTGACGACTTTTCTCGTTCTACCCAAATAGCCATTACAGGCATCGAAAAAATCACCGGAAAGAAAATAAAAAACTATTCCGTTGATCTCAAGAATTTTGACGAGACGCAAGCGGTTTTCATGGAACATACAGATATAGATGGTATCATTCATTTTGCTGCATACAAAGCAGTTGGTGAATCGGTAGAAGAACCCATTTTATATTATGAGAACAATTTGTTTGGATTGGTGAATCTTTTAAAATGTGTGCAAGAATTTGGTATACCTAATATTGTTTTCTCCTCTTCATGCACAGTATATGGAAATCCAGATGCGATTCCAGTTACTGAAACAACGCCTATCAAACCTGCAGAATCTCCTTATGGAGCTACCAAACAAATGGGGGAAGTGATCATTAAAGATTTTACCAAAGCCAATGCTACCAACGCTATATTATTGAGGTATTTTAATCCAGTGGGAGCTCATCCTTCTATTCATATTGGCGAATTACCAATTGGTAAACCACAGAATTTAGTTCCTGCTATTACACAAACTGCTATTGGGAAATTACCCAAGATGAAAGTACATGGCAGTGATTATGATACACGTGATGGTTCATGTATCAGGGACTATATTCATGTTTCTGATATTGCACATGCGCATACCTTGGCCATACAATATTTAACTGCTGAGAAAAATGAAACAGCTTGTGATGTATTTAATTTAGGAACCGGAAATGGCGTTTCTGTATTAGAAGCCATTCAAACTTTTGAAAAAGTAAGTGGCGTTAAATTGAATTATGAAATCGGACCAAGAAGAGCTGGTGATGTAGTAGCCATTTATGCCAATAACGATGCAGCAGTAAATAAATTAGGCTGGAAAATTCAATATGGCATTACAGAAATGATGGATACTGCCTGGAAATGGGAATTGCATCTTCATTCTCTCGATAAACAAATGAAAGAGAATTAATTGTTCGTCACCATCTTGGCTGCGTTCTCGGCCATTGATAAAGCTTCTATAAATTCCTCGATATCGCCACCTATTACTGCATCTAAGTTGTAAGAAGTTAACCCAATACGATGATCTGTAACCCTTCCCTGTGGCCAGTTATAGGTCCTGATTTTAGCACTTCTATCTCCTGTACTTACCAATGTTTTACGTTGACGAGAAATTTCATCTTCATGCTTGCGAACCTGCTCTTCGTATAATTTAGAACGAAGCATGGTCATCGCTTTTTCTCTATTGCCTAACTGAGAGCGCTCTGTTTGACAAACCACGACCACCCCAGTTGGAATATGGGTTAAGAATACCTTGGTCTCTACCTTATTTACATTCTGTCCACCTGCTCCACCACTTCGGGCAGTTTCCATCTTCACATCACTTTCTTTCAATTCGAAATCAATTTCTTCTGCTTCAGGCATTACAGCCACTGTAGCTGCAGATGTATGCACCCTTCCTTGGGTTTCTGTATTGGGTACTCTTTGTACACGATGCACCCCACTCTCAAATTTCAACGTACCATATACATCTTCACCCGTAACTTCTACAATCACTTCTTTATAACCACCTACTGTTCCTTCGCTTTCTGTAACAATCGCTGTTTTCCATCCTTTTTTAGAACAATACCTTAAATACATGCCCAACAAATCTCCCGCAAATAAACTGGCTTCATCTCCACCAGTTCCAGCACGAATTTCGAGAATGGCATTTTTATCGTCTTGTGGGTCTTTAGGTATGAGTAATTTGGTTAATTCTTTTTCTAATGCATCTTTCTTTTCTTCTAGTTCAGGAAGCTCCATTTTTGCCAATTCACGCATTTCTTCGTCGGTACTATTAAGGGCTTCTTTTGCATATTGATGATCGGCCATCACCTTTAGATAGGCTTCATATGGTTGCACAATTTTTTCCAGGGAACGATATTCCTTGCTATATACCCCAAATTCTTTTTGGTTATTGATGATTTCCGGGTTGGTAAGGGCTACCCCTACCTGGTCGAACCGCGCTTTTATTGCTTCAAGCTTATTCAGCATATTTCTCCAATTTCAGGTGGCAAAAGTACGGTTTTAAACGCCATTCTAATCAGTGAAAAATAGGTCGTTGATGCAAAAAATGGTAATTTCATTGGAGTTAAACTTGCCGCATGAAATTATCCTTTACAGTTTTATCAATTTGTATTTCAATCATTATTGGGAATACTTCCCTGCATAGTCAAACCGCCGACATCCTTCTCAAAAACGGTAAAATACTCGATGGCACAGGTAATTCCTGGTTCATAGGAGATATAGCTATACAAAATGGCAAGATTGTAAAAATGGGCAACCTGAGTAAATGGCAGGCAGCTAAAACCATTGATGCTACTGGCTTAATCGTTGCCCCTGGATTTATCGATGTGCATACCCATATTGAAGGAGATGAAAAAAACAATCCTTTGGCCTCTAATTTTATTTACGATGGAGTTACTTCTGTAGTAACAGGAAACTGTGGTGGTTCAAAAGTAAATCTTACTAATTATTTCAATATGCTCGATAGTTTGCAATTGTCTATCAACGTGGCTACCTTGATTGGGCATAACGATGTTCGCAAAGCTGCAATGGGTTCAGCCAATCGCGATCCTTCAGAAGCAGAAATGCAAAAAATGGAAGCCATTGTAGATAAAGCAATGAAGGAAGGTGCTGTTGGACTTTCTACAGGATTGATTTATATACCAGGCACTTATTCTAAAACAGAAGAAATTGTTCGCTTAGCAAAAGTAGCAGCTAAATACAATGGTGTATATGCCAGTCATATGCGCAATGAAGGTGATAGTGTTACTCAAGCAATTGAAGAAGCGATTAGCATTGGTAGACTGGCCAATATTCCTGTGGAGATTTCTCATTTTAAATTGAGTGGTCAGCAAAATTGGGGAAGAAGTAAAGAAACCATTCCTATGGTTATCAAAGCGCGTGAAGAAGGTTTGGATGTAACCATCGATCAATATCCTTACACTGCAAGTAGCACCAACTTAGGCACTTTATTACCAGACTGGGTATTAGCAGATGGACAGGATTCCATTAAAGCAAGATTGGCCAATCCTACTATTAGAAAAGAAGTTGTTGCTTATATGTTGAAGAAACTAAAGAATAGAAAACTATCTCATTTTAGTTACCCGGTTGTAGCCACATTTAAAGCAGATACTTCCTATAATGGAAAAAGTATTGAAGAAGTGAATCTGATGAAGGGCAATAAACACAAAGCTGCTGCAGAAGCAGAAACCGTTATTCAGATGATGGAAAAAGGAGGAGCCAGTATGGTTTTTCATGGAATGGGCGATGCTGATGTAAATGCCATTATGCGATATCCATTTAATATGTTTGCCAGTGATGCAGGTATTCGAGTGTTTAAGCAAGGAGCTCCTCATCCCCGTGGTTATGGGACCAATGCAAGAGTCTTGGGTAAATATGTACGTGAGCAAAAAATCATTTCTTTGGAAGAAGCCATTCGAAGAATGACTTCATTGCCTGCACAAAAATTCAAACTAACAGATAGAGGTTTATTGCGAGAAGGATTTGCTGCAGACATTGTAGTATTCGATGAAAAAACTCTCAATGATTTATCTACTTACGAACAACCGCATCAATACAGTGTAGGATTTAAATATGTATTGGTGAATGGCCAGATCGAAGTAGAAAATGGTGTTCAAAATACAATCAGAAGTGGTAAAGCATTAAGAGCGAATCAATAAAATGAAATGAAAAAAATAATTCTTTTTTTTGGATGTTTGTTTTCAGGCGTTATTTACAGCCAGGCACAAAATATTGAATCGATTGTAGATTCTTTTGTTCGGGCCGATCAATTTAGTGGAGTGGTTTTATTTGCAGATAAAGGAAGAGTAGTTTTTGAAAAAGCATATGGATTCCGAGAATTCGCCGAAAAAACACCTTTGAAGAAATCAGATATTTTTGAATTGGCTTCTGTTAGTAAACAGTTCACTGCAATGGTGATCATGATCTTGCAGGAAAAAGGAAAATTATCTTTTGATGATTCCGTTTCACAATACCTAAATATTCCTTACAAAGGAATAACCATCAGAAATCTATTGAATCACACGAGTGGCTTACCAGATTATCAAGCCATTATGGATCAATATTGGGATAAAAGCAAAGTGGCCGGAAACCCAGATATACTTTACTATCTTAACAAATACCAGCCTCCTGTTTTATTTGAACCGGGAAGTAAATACAATTACAGCAACACCGGTTATGTTTTGCTCGCAAGTATTGCAGAAAAAGCGAGTGGTATTGATTTTATTGAATTTTGCAGAAAGGAAATTTTTAAAAAGATTGGCATGAAGGATACGGATATCAGAACATTAGAAGAAAAGCAATCAACAAAGAATTTTGCAATTGGTCATATCTATGTTCCAACGAAATCTGCATTTATTCGTGCAGATTCTTTTCCATCTTCTAACTATACCATTTGGTTAGGTAATAGAAAAGGACCAGGCAGAATTAGTTCTACTGCGGCTGATCTATTAAAATGGGATCAGGCATTGTACACGCAGCAACTCATCAAGCAATCTACTTTAGATGAGGCTTTTACACCTGTAGAATTAAACAATGGAACCCAATCCAATTATGGCTTTGGCTGGGATATAAGAACAGATGCTATAGGCAATAAATATGTATCTCACAATGGTGATAATCCTGGCTACAAAACACAAATTGTTCGATTCATCCACAGCAAAAAAACATTGATTGTACTTTGCAATAATGCCATTCCCAATTTTGCAGCAATGATCAAAAAATTAGAAAATAACATAGAACTGTAAAAGAATTTTAATCAGTTATATAAACGGTAGTTCCAACATTCATTGCTGAATCAATTGTTACCTTAAGCCCAGACTCTAAAGCCCTTTCTTGAATATTTTGTAGTCCGTACCCACTAGCATTATTATTGATATCAAAACCAATTCCATTGTCGATTAAAGCAATATTAATTGTATCGTTAACTTTAATAGAAATTTCAATCTTGCTACAATTTGAATGTTTCAAAGAGTTGGTTAAAATTTCTTGTAATATTCTTAACAAATGAATGCTAACACCAGGAGACAATAATTTTTCTGTTTGAATCTCTTCTTTAATGTCAAAAAAAACAGATGGATAATTAGGTGCGATCCTGTTAACTAAGTTTTTAAGACGATCACTTAATGAAGTAATACTAATATGCTCATACTGCATTACCCAAATAGTTTCGCGCAATGCATTAACCATATCCTCTGCATTTTCCTTTAACTGTTTTATTGATGAATTTATTTTAGGCTCATTTTTTTCGAGTTGAACTATATTCGATTTAATAGCTGCCGCATAAGTGCCTAAATGATCATGTAAATCACGCGAAATCCTCTCTCTTTCTTTATACAATTGTTGTTCTATTTCTGCTTTTCTTTTCTCAATATTTATTCTTCTTTGTGAAACTCCTCTAATGATCAAATAAACTATTATCAGAAAAAGTATAAAAACAAATGAAATAAAATACCATCTCCGCCAAAGAGGAGGATTTCTATATAGTTTAATCACTGAAATAGGCGCTACACTCAGTAAATCGTTGCTTGAAGCTGTTCTCAACTCTAATTGAAGATGAGTATAAGGCAAATTAGTATAATTAATTCTACGGTCATTTGAATTTAATGAAATCCATCTTTCGTCAAACCCAATTAATCTATATTGATAGATCAATTTGTCTGCATTAACAAAACAAGGCGCCGAGAGCTCAAATGATATTGACTTGTCTTCTGAAGATAAACTGTAATTTTCTGATATAGGCACTGGCATGTAGTTTATCAGCGGCTTTGAAATAAAAGTTTTGTATGACTGTGGTGTAAGGTTGATTATTTGGGGCTGTATCATTACCAGCCCTTCCGAACTACACATAAACAATTCATTGTTTTTATTTTTTCGTAAACTACCTAATAAAAAATCGGTTGCGGGAAGTCCATTTTGTTCTGTTAATAGATAAAAATGTTTCGATTGCTGATCAAATACATTCATACCAGCAGTAGTTGCCACCCATAACTTATTTTTATCATCAACTAATATCCCAGAAACCACATTACTGGATAAGCCCGAGCCCAAATTAAAATGTTCAAACTTATCTTTTCCCCATTTATAAATTCCATTGCTAAGTGTTGCTATCCATATTTGCCCATTTTTGTCTTCGGTACATCCGGTAATGATTGTACGTTTAATATAAGTAGAAGTATCTGTTCCACTATTGTACTTATAAATCAACCGAAGGTCTTTGTCTAAAACGTCTAAACCTTCGTTGCTACTTATCCATGCGTTTCCTTTTGAATCAATAAAACTATGTAAGATATATGAACCACTTAATCTTCTATTTGCCATTTGCATTTTTGAATGATACACATTCCAAATATTTTGCTTTAAATCAGCAATTACTAATCCAAATTTTGTAGAAATGAACAATCGAGAATGATGAGTATCAAAACTTAGATGAAAGATAGTATTGTCGATTAACTTTCCATTATCCACTGAAGCAACCAATTCGATTTTTCCAGATTTCCTGATAACAAACAGCCCTTTGCTATCAGATGAAGCCCAAATATTTCCTAAGGAATCCGATAAAAGGGTTCTTACTTTTTCTTTAAGTACCAATGAAAATTTCTCTTTCTCTTTTTGACGTTTGTACAACCCTGAAATTGCTGCTATCCATTCGTTTCCATTTAGGTCTTCGGCATAAGAAAAAACCGTTTCATTTCTTTGGGCAGGTTGAATTAAAGTAAAACCTTTTGAATTTGGATTAAACATCAGTGCCCCATTATTGGCAAATCCCATCCAAATGAGGCCTTCTCGATCAGGATAAATGGCAAGAACAGCATTTGGTTGATTTAAAATACTCGGGAATTGCCTATTAATAAATTTGCTTTTAATACCATTTTTACTAATTACAGATACCCCAGATTGAGTAGCGATCCAAGCTGTATTTTCATTATCAAAAACAATCTGATTGATTTTTTCAGGCCAAGAAATTGTTTTTAAACTCCATTTTTTGGTTCGAGTATCAAAAAATGAAATTTGGTGGCTTCCCTCTTTATGATCATCTACAACCCAAATCAATCCATCATTATCAATAAATAAACGGGATGAAACAAAAAGACTGTTATTGCTCTTAGTTGAATCTAAGATTAATCCATTGATAGGATTTACTTGGAGGAATACACCATTAGAATATTGCCAAATGCTTTTATCTTTTAGTATAAAACTACTATTTATCCTAAAGGAGCTTGGTAATTCAAAAAATTGTTGTGTTTTACTATTCAGTACATATGCCTTGTTTTCTACAGTAATCAATAAATTGTTAGATTCAAAGGGCATTATATTGTCAAAAGCATATTGTATTTGACTTTTCCGAATTCCATTAAAATGAATTCTTGTAAATAGATTTGATTGAATATTTAATCGATTTAATCCATTTCTAGTTCCAACCCAGATATTTCCTTCACCATCTTCATTTATCGATGTGATATATTGGTCACTTATTGTTGTTGAATCTTCTCTAATATGCCTATACTGTTGAATTTTTTGACCATCAAATTGATTTAATCCATCCTGTGTGCCAATCCAAACAAACCCTCTTTTATCTTTAAATATGCAAGTAACCGCATTTTGAGTAAGTCCATTCTTTGAAGTAAATTGCATAAAACCAGATTGAGCATTTAGCATTGTGCTCAAAAAAAGCAGCATAAGAAATAAGCAGAATTGATTCTTCATTGAACCCTTAAATTAATACTTTTATTTAAAGTACTAATTAATACAGCATATGCAGTATTGAATATGTAAAACTAAAACACCAATTTTAAAGACATGATCAAAATTGGAATAGTAGACGATAAGTCTTTAAATAGAAAAATGATTCGGCAAAATCTAGAAGAACATGTAGATGTTAAGATTGTGCTTGAAGCAGTAAATGGTCATGATTTTTTGGATAAGCTATCTCATTTACCCTTGGAAGATCAACCTCAATTAGTATTGGTTGATTTAGATATGCCTGGTATGAATGGAATTGATACTATTGCGATTGCAACAACCAAATATCCTTCCATAAAGTTCTTAGTATTGACCATTTTTGATGATGAAAATAAAATTTTTGAAGCCATAAAAGCGGGTGCTTCAGGGTATTTGCTAAAAGACGATGCCCCATTATTACTAATTGATGCTATTTATAATGCATATCAATTAAATGGGGCTCCAATGAGTCCAGCAATTGCAAGAAAAGCATTACAATTATTAAAGACCAGTCAACAATCAACAAAAAAAGATACTTCATTACCATTCATCAATTTATTATCAGATAGAGAACAAGAAATTTTAAAGCTATTAATAGAAGGATATGATTATAAAAAAATAGCTTCCCAACTGTTTATCAGCCCTCAAACGGTTAGAACTCATATAAGTCATATTTACGAAAAGCTTCATATTAATTCTAAAGCAGAAGCCATCATACTTGCACACAAATACAACTGGGACTTAGGACAATAGAATAAATACTGCATTTGCAGTATTGCTTGCATTTGATTATTAAAATAATTTCATCTCTTAAAAATTTAACCGATGAAAAAGATTTTTCTAATTCTCCTGCTTGGCATTTTAGCTCAACCTTTGTTTGCACAAAATATAGGCGAAGTTGATTTAAAAGAAATTAATAACTATGGTTTGAAGAAATTGAAAGACGCTCCAAAAAAAGTGTTTATTGGTCAATTTCGACTCAATTTTCAAACAATGTATTTAGATACAGAGAAAAAAAGTGGGGGTTTCAGAGGTGGAAGCGAATATACAAGAAGTTATAAAAGTGATGTTTCAGCTAGTTTAGCAATTGGTTTAAAAGGACTAAATGAACAAGACTTAATAGACATTACCAATAAATTGTATCAAGACCTAGAAGCAAAATTTAAAGCAGAAGGTTATGAAATTATTCCAGCATCTAAAGCTGGCTCTATTGATGCACTCAATGACTGGGAAAAAAGAGTTGGTGGCAAATTGAGTCAAAGCCAATATGAAGGATATGTTTCAGTTGCCCCTACTGGTTTTGAGTACTTAGTGAGAACTGTAAAAGATGATGGCAAAGAAAAAGGAAATATTTTAAATAGGGCTTCGTCTGTTTCTAAAGACCTTGATGGTGCTTTGATTATGATTGTAAATATAACAATCCCTTTTGCGCAAGAAGCTGAATCTGGCGGCAGCAAACTCCTTGGCAAATTAGGAGGTGGTGCAAAAGTAGTGGCTGAAACAGGTCTAATGATTGGTAATAATGCATTAGATGTAAGTGGCACAACCCAATTTTATGCAAATGGAAGCAGTGTAATATCAATTTATGCTAAACAAAGTATGAGTAATTATAATGTAGGTAATTGGTTACTTAAAAAGCCAATTCTAATTGATGGGGTAATAGAAAAGAAGAAGTTTAAAGTAGAAGAAGCAGCTAAAGTAGATTGGGGAACTGATGCAGGCTTTTTTAAAGTATACGATGTGGATGACAGATTTATGAGTAAGGTACAAGCATTACAAGTTAACTCAGAAAAATACAAGGCAGGTGTTTTTGATGCAGCAAGTAAGTATCTTAATACTGTATGGCAAGAAATTGCCGGAAATTTAAAATGATTATTACTATAGAAAAACGATAGCTATTAAGGGGAGGAAAGATTTAATCTTCAATTCAAAATGAATTAAATCTTTCCCCTCTTAATTTCTTCTACAACTCCCGGATCGAGCAAAGTAGATATGTCACCTAAATTCTCCGTTTCACCTTCAGCAATTTTGCGCAAAATTCTGCGCATGATTTTTCCGCTTCTGGTTTTAGGCAAGCCAGAAACAAATTGAATTTTATCAGGCTTAGCAATCGCCCCAATCATTCTGGTAACGGTTTGTAAAATATCTTTTCGCACTAGATCGCCCGAGCCATGTGTGTTCTGTGCATGTGAACCCTGATAAATCACAAAAGCATAAATGCCCTGCCCTTTTACATCATGCGGATATCCTACAACAGCACTCTCTACTACTCCAGCGTGCATATTCAACGCATTCTCTACTTCTGCTGTTCCGATTCTATGACCACTCACATTCAACACATCGTCTACCCTTCCGGTAATTCTATAATTGCCATCTTTATCGCGCAATGCTCCATCACCTGTAAAATACAAGTTCTCATATGTAGTAAAATAATTGGTTCTGCAACGTTCATGATCACCCCAAGTGGTTCTTAATATCCCTGGCCAAGGTGCTTTGATGCATAAGTTTCCAGCTACGGTTTGACCTGGTTCTCCAATCACTTCTTTTCCATGTTCATCTACCAATAACATTTGTACACCAGGCATAGGCAATGTTGCCCAACTGGGTTTAGATGGTGTAATACCTGCCAAATTACTGATCAAACATGCACCCGTTTCTGTTTGCCACCAGGTATCTACAATCGGGCATTTTTTCTTGCCAACATTTTCATCATACCAATGCCATGCTTCTTCGTTGATAGGCTCTCCCACTGTACCAATCACTTTTAAAGAAGATAAATCCTTTCCTTGCAAAGGCCCCAAACCAAAGCCCATCAAGCTTCTGATAGCCGTTGGTGCAGTATATAAAATATTTACTTTGAATTTATCTACAATATCCCAGAACCTTCCTGCATCCGGATAAGTAGGTACACCTTCGAACATCAAGGTAGTTGCGCCTGCACTCAATGGACCATATACAATATAACTATGGCCTGTGATCCAGCCAATATCAGCAGTACAAAAATGAATTTGACCAGGCTGGTATTGAAATACATTTACAAAAGTATAATTGGCATAAATCATATATCCACCACAAGTATGTACTACTCCTTTTGGTTTGCCAGTGCTCCCTGATGTATATAAAATGAACAATGGATCTTCTGCATCCATTTCTTCTGCTTCAATAAAAGTAATTCCACTATCTTCTACTTGTTGTACCTCATCTTCCCACCACACATCTCTTCCTTTGATCATGGAGACTGCTGTTCGGGTGCGGGTGGCAACAATTACTTTTTTGATCGTTTTATTTCCGATCAATGCATCATCAATTACACTTTTTAATGGAATATCTTTTGCTCCACGGTAAGCCCCGTCGCAGGTAATAATAAATGATGCCTGGGCATCTTCCAATCTATCTGCAATACTCTGTGCAGAGAATCCACCAAATATCACACTGTGCACGGCCCCAATTCTTGCACAAGCTAATACGGCAATGGCCAATCTTGGAAGCATTCCCATATAAATGCAGACACGATCGCCTTTTTGCACCCCGTTGTTTTTTAAAACATGAGCAAACTGACAAACTTTTTCGTGTAATTTTTTATAGGTTAATATACGGCTCGGATAATCTGGATCATTGGCTTCCCAAATTAAAGCAGGTTGATTGCCTCTTTCGGCCAGATGCCTGTCCAAACAATTTTCAGTAATATTTAATTTGGCACCTTTAAACCATTCTACTTTGGGCTCTTTAAAATTCCAATTGAGCACATCTGCTTTGCTATTCCATTTTTTCTTCCAGGTAAAATGATTGGCAATCTCTTCCCAAAAACCTGCAGGATCTTCTATACTTTTTTGATAGGCAATTTGATATTCTTCTAAACTCTTGATCTGATAAGGATAACTCATGACAAACAAATTTCGGATATAAATATACGCCAATACTTGCTTGGCAATATGCTAATATTGGCGTAAGTTGATGTTTCATTGTACAACATGAACGAAACAAAAACATTGCGCAAAGTAATCACCGCTTCCTCCCTAGGAACGCTGATTGAATGGTATGATTTTTATATTTTCGGCAGTTTAGCTACGGTAATTGCCAGTCAATTTTTTCCAAAAACAAATCCTACGGCTGCATTGCTTTCTACCCTAGCTACATTTGCCGCAGGTTTTATCGTTAGGCCATTTGGCGCCTTGGTCTTTGGCAGACTGGGAGATATCATCGGCAGGAAACATACATTCTTACTCACTTTGGTAATTATGGGTGGGTCGACTTTTGCAATTGGATTGATTCCTGGATTTGATAGTATCGGATACGCCGCACCTATACTAGTATTATTGTTGCGATTATTGCAAGGACTGGCTTTAGGGGGAGAATATGGTGGAGCCGCCACTTATGTAGCCGAACACGCTCCAGAACACAAAAGAGGATTCTATACTTCATGGATTCAAACAACCGCAACACTAGGATTATTTGTTTCCCTGGGAGTGATTCTTTTAACACGTCATTCATTGGATGCTAATGCAGCAAAATCAATTGCCAAATTCAATGACTGGGGCTGGCGCATTCCTTTTTTGGTTTCTATATTGTTGGTTATCGTATCGATTTATATCCGACTCAAAATGAAAGAGTCACCGCTTTTCACAGAATTAAAAGCAAGTGGAAAAACTTCAGTCAACCCGATCAAAGAAAGTTTTGGTCATAAGACCAATTTGAAAATGGTTTTATTGGCACTATTTGGAGCAACCATGGGGCAAGGAGTGGTTTGGTATACTGGCCAGTTTTATGCGCAATCATTTATTGAAAATGTATGTAAAATAGATTTTGATCAATCCCGTACTTTAATTATTTGGGCCATTTTATTCGGCACTCCATTCTTTGTATTGTTTGGAGCATGGAGTGATAAAGTTGGCAGAAAGTGGATCATGCTTAGTGGAATGTTCTTAGCAATCATTTCTTACCAGTATTTATTTGGACAATTATTGAAAATTACTGACCCATCAAATTCAGTTGAGCTGGTACAACAAAAAACAGTTCAGCACGAAAGAACCATTTTAAAAAACAACGATACATTACTAACGCATACATCCATACATGAATTTGAAAATGGAATGCAGCTAACCGAAACAACCAAAGACACGCTGTATGCAAGTGGCCAACAACAGATCAAGGCATCAACACCAGTAATCATTAAAAAAGTAGGCAATACCGATTATTGGAAAATGGTAGGGATTGTTTTTATCATGATCATTTATGTAACCATGGTCTATGGGCCGATAGCTGCATTTTTAGTGGAATTATTTCCTACAAAAATCAGGTACACTTCTATGTCTTTGCCTTATCATATAGGCAATGGCGTTTTTGGAGGATTAACACCTTTCATTGCCACATTACTCACTACCATTTACACCAATGATAAACTGGCAGGATTGATGTATCCCATAATTGTAGCATCGATATGTTTAGTGATTGGCGCATTGTATATTCAAAATAAAATAGATCCTCCAATAGAGGTATAAAAAATAAACCGATGAATCAAGTAAAAAAATATGCAGGAATTATCTGGATTTTATTAGGACCTATATCCATGTATTATTTAATTCAAACAGCAGCCTCTCAAATGATCGCTAAACCTGGCATTGACACAAAAATTCAGTGGGCAGTTTTCGGGATAGTATTTCTTCCAATTGCTGTTGGTTTGATGATTTTTGGATATTATGCATTAAAGGGAGAGTACGATAAGGTTTAATTAACAAATGGGAAAGCCTAATTTTATTATTTTTGAATCAAAGCGGAATTATGTCGATTGAAGTTGTTGGACTTTCCAAATTTTACGGAGAACAAAAAGCAGTTAAGAATATTTCTTTTTCTATTGAAAAAGGAGAAATAGTTGGATTTCTAGGACCTAATGGAGCTGGCAAAAGCACTACTTTGAAAATGATAACCGGTTACCTTCAACCCAATGAAGGAAAGGTATTGATTGCCGGAAAAAATATTGCAGAACAACCCATTGCTTGCAAACAAAAAATTGGTTATTTACCGGAAGCGAATCCCTTGTATTTGGATATGTATGTACAAGAGTACCTTTCTTTTATTGCAGGAGTGCATCAAATAAAAGATGCAAATGCCATTGATCATATTATTCAGAAAGTGGGATTGACCATTGAGCAACACAAAAAAATCAGTCAACTCTCGAAGGGTTATAAGCAAAGAGTGGGATTAGCAGCTGCCCTGATTCATCAGCCCGAGGTATTGATTCTGGATGAACCAACCAGTGGATTAGACCCCAATCAAATAATAGAAATCAGGAATTTAATAAAAGCAGAAGGGGCCAACAAAACGGTATTATTTTCGAGTCATATTTTACAGGAAGTAGAAGCCATTTGCGATCGAGTAATAATCATTCACAAAGGCAATATTGTGGCAGATGACAATTTAGCCAAACTCAAAGCCAGTAAGCCTCTGGAGGCAGTTTTCGCAGACTTAACAAAGCCTTTAAGTGTATAAACTACATATTGCTTATCTTTAACCCTCAAACCAATAACAAATAACTAATAATTAATAACTAACAAATGAGCTACATTATTGAAGTACATGCCAGACAAATTTTAGACAGCCGTGGTAACCCAACTGTTGAAGTGGAAGTATTGACCGACGATGGTGCAATGGGAAGAGCTGCTGTACCTAGTGGAGCAAGCACGGGTATTCATGAAGCGGTAGAATTACGCGATAATGATAAGAAAAAATATGTGGGTAAGGGAGTGCTAAAAGCAGTGAAAAATGTAAATGATATTATTTCAGAAGCCATTGTTGGATATGATATTACTCAACAAGCTGCCATTGACCAGGCCATGATTGAATTAGATGGCACACCCAATAAAGGGAAATTAGGCGCTAATGCAATACTAGCAGTAAGTATGGCTGTAGCTAAAGCTGCTGCAGAAGAAGCAGGATTGCCATTGTACAGATATATCGGAGGCACCAATGCTAAAACATTACCAATGCCAATGATGAACATTGTAAATGGTGGTGCTCATGCCGATAATAAAATCGATTTTCAGGAATTCATGATCATGCCAGTAGGCGCTCCTTCTTTTAGTGAAGGATTGCGTTGGGGTGTGGAAATATTTCATTCATTGAAATCAGTATTAAAGAAAAAAGGCTTTAGCACTAATGTTGGAGATGAAGGTGGATTTGCTCCAAATATTCAAAGCAATGAAGAAGCTATTGAAACAGTGTTAGAATCTATTCAAGCTGCAGGATATAAAACAGGATCACAGATAGTAATTGCTATGGATGCAGCTAATAGTGAATTATGGGACGCAAAGAAGAAAAAATATGTATTCCATAAGAGCAGCGGAAAAGCATTAAGCAGCGATGAACTAGTTAAATTCTGGGAAAAATGGGTGAAGCAATATCCAATTGTTTCTATTGAAGATGGAATGGCAGAAGACGATTGGAATGGCTGGAAAGCATTGACACAGGCTGTTGGAAGTAAATGCCAGTTGGTAGGAGACGATTTATTTGTAACCAATGTAGACCGTATACAACAAGGATTGGATAAAAATATTGCGAATGCTTTATTGGTAAAAGTAAACCAGATTGGAACTATCACAGAAACCATCAATGCGGTTTCGTTGGCTCAAAACAATGGATACAATACCATTATGAGTCATAGAAGTGGAGAAACAGAAGATACTACTATTGCCGATTTAGCTGTAGCGTTGAATTGCGGACAAATTAAAACTGGTTCGGCTTCTCGTACCGATCGTATTGCTAAATACAATCAATTGATTCGTATCGAAGAAATGCTCGGCAGCACAGGTATTTATCCAAAAGGAAAAATAAAATTCGGAAAATAATTAGCTACACACAGTTGTGCATTAAATATCCATTGGCAGATAAAGGTTTCTAATTACTTTTATCTGCCAATTTTTTTTACCAGTATGAAAAAAATCATCCCTATCATCACCAATAAATTCCTGCTTGCAGGCGTATTTTTTATTGTATGGATGTTATTCATTGATCAAAGAGATTATTTCCAGCAAAAAGAACGTAGGGATGAGTTGCATAAATTGGAGCAAAAAAAAGCCTATTACCAGCAAGAAATAGACAAAACCCGTAAAGAACTGGGTGATTTACAAAATAGCCCAGCTGCCTTAGAAAAATACGCCCGCGAAAGATACCTCATGAAAAAAGACGGAGAAGACATTTATATTTTTGAAGATTCTTCCACTGCTAAAAAATAAAATAGTTCAAAGAACGTTGGGTGGCTTTTAAACCCCATTTTAGGTAAATAGCTACAATATAATTTAAATGCGCTCGTTTAATAAAAGCGCCGTATCCTCTTGTTCACGCAGATCACTGCTTATGAAAAAATTTAAAGAAGAGGAACTGATTATGTATATATATAAGGATTGCACACCTGAATTAACCGCCGCTATCAATCAAGCAATAAAAGAAGATACTTCATTGAAAAATCAATTAGAAGTACTTCAACGTTCCGTGGATCAATTAGACAAACTCAGGCTTCATTCACCTTCCATGCAATCGATCAAAGCCATTTTGCAATATGCAAAAAATGCGCAAAAAGAATAGATAGCAAGTAATCAACCTACTTGCTATCTAATCTTGAAATGACCGCTTAATTTTTGGATATTTCCGATCCATACCAGTTTAACTTTCTGGTGGCAAACATGATGAATGCCAAAATAATGAATAGTCCAATA
Source organism: Sphingobacterium thalpophilum (assembly GCA_943372285.1). Lineage (GTDB taxonomy): Bacteria > Bacteroidota > Bacteroidia > Chitinophagales > Chitinophagaceae > Sediminibacterium. Next base: position 108,406 of record CALRYA010000001.1, read on the forward strand.
CTACCAATCAATAATGCTGAATCTTCCATTTGGATCAATACAAAAATAAAAGAATACTGCATGGTTAACACTAATGCAAATAAACCCGCAGTTTTCCATTTTTTAAAATGATTGTAGGCATAGAATGTAATCAAAGATATAGTTGCAGCTGCAGCTATGATAAAAGCTAAATCGAAAAACAAAAACTCTCCAATAGATAGTAAAAGTGTAAAAAACATTACCAAAGCAAAACCAATTAGTCCATATTGTACAGGATGCATAGGTTTATATTGTAAAATTTCAATGGTGAAGAAAAGTGCAAATGTTAGCCCAATAAAAAGTATAGCATATTTGGCACAACGCATCGTTTTGGTATAATGATTGGAAGGATTAACCATATTCAACCCAAATGAAAATTGATTTTTATCTATTTTGGTATCATTCAATATGGTACCAAACGGAAGATTGGTTTTGTTATATATCCAACTTGCCTTGAATCCACTTTTATTTACTTCATGATGATCTGGTAAACTATTTCCGTCAAAAACAGGTGCATTCCAAGTTGAACTCATTTTGAAATGGCTATTTCCCGCAAAAGGAGTGAATCGGAGTTGCTCACTACCTTTTAAATGAAGGGAGGCAGTAAAAGGGAGTTGATTCAACAAATTTGCTTCTGTAAGTTTGATGGGGGTAGATAGCCCAATAGAGTCCAATAAATTACTAGCTAAACCAGGACTCATTTCCAAAGAATCCCGATTAAAGTGAACAACAGATTTTTTTTCAATTCCCTTATAGTCAGTTATTCCAATACAAAATGTAGATTTTTGTAGTTGCAACATATTGATAGAAATGCCCTCCGGAATTGTTAGTTTAAAATCACAAGAAAATGTAGACAAACTTCGATAAAGTAATACGGAGAATATAGAACGCTTCCGAATTTCGGGTGTAATAATTGAATTTACTTGAAGATTATCGGGGAAAAAGACCAATTGTTTTTCTTTAGCAATATCCTTCCCCTCCAGATTTTTTTCTATACTCAAATAGGGAACTAAAATATATGGGGTGGTAATTGTTTGTGGGCCACTCCATTTATTACTAACTTCTGCAACTACTTCGTGCTGTCTACTTTGACGTTCACTAATAAGGTCTACAATAAATGCAGTAGGAATAAGCAAGGCTAACACGAGCGCTGCAGTAATAATGGCTTTAATAAATGTTTTGTTCATGATTTGTTTTTTAAAAGTGCTTTGTATTTCAAAGTATAAGTATAAAAAAAATTATTTGCTTGCTTTAATGATATTTTCGAGGGCTTGAATATGCAACTTAAAGGCCTTCTCACCAGATTTTGTAATTGAGTATAATGTATTCGTTTTTTTACCAATAAACCCCTTATTCACTTTTAGTAATCCATTTTCTTCAAGCGCTTTTATATGGCTAGCCAAATTGCCGTCAGTAATTTGCATTAACTCCTTTAATTCATTGAAACTAATATCTTCATTCACCATAAGTGTACTCATGATGCCAAGCCGAATGCGGCTATCAAAGAATTTATTTAAATGTGTAATAGGGTTCATAAAAATACTTCCTGTTCTAGTTTACTTATCGTTCATATTTATACCACATAATCACTCCGTAAAAAAGGTGTAAGACGCCAAAACCAACCGCCCAAAAATAAATTCCCATGCCAGGAAACCATAGGCTTACTAAGCCTATAAACAATTGACCATATCCCAGATACCTAATTTCAGATGTGGTAAATTTACTTGCATTGATCAGTGCAAGACCATAAAAAATAAGGCAACTAGGTGAAATCAATGTTAATGCGTTTTGTTGTATTAGATGCAAAATAAAAATCCCTCCTGCAGCCATTGGAATAGCAACTTGAATGATCAATCGTTTTGCTACGGTTCCCCATAGTGGTGTATTTGTTTTTTTGCTACGTAAATAAGTAAAAAAGAAAGAAAGCAATAAGGCAGCGATAAATGTATAAATAGCAATTTGAAATAAAGGAGATCCCAGCAAACCAGCACTGGTATCTATAGATGATTGGTATTGTTTTTGCACTTGCTCGCGATCATTTAACTGACTATTGGCAGCAGTTACCAAAGGATATGCATAATATGCCCCAACTAAGGCACAGAGCCCTGCTGCAATACCACTAAGACCACTTAGGCTGATAAATCGACTACTTTTTTCCATCATTTTTTTGATATCCCGGATATCATCTAAGTGGGTAGAATTCGTACTCATAAAAGTGCTTTGAAATTCAAAGTTGATTCAATTTTTATTAGTTTCCAAATTTTTTTTAGCCCATGTTGATCCCATCCAAAATCTTACCTTCGAACATGACCAAGAAGGAACGTTATGCGCAGGTAATCAATTATTTTATTGAAACTACCCCTATTGCAGAAACCGAATTGGTGTACGACAATCCCTTTCAATTATTAGTAGCCGTCATTCTTTCTGCACAGTGTACCGATAAGCGGGTGAATTTAACAACACCGAATATATTCAAAGAATATCCGAGTCCACAAAAAATGTCGAGAGCAAGTTTCGATGATTTATTCCCGTTGATCAAAAGCATTTCTTATCCAAATAATAAAACCAAACATTTAATTGGCATGTCTAATATGCTACTGGAAAAATTTGGAGGAGAAGTTCCAATGACTGTAGATGAATTGGTTCAATTACCCGGAGTGGGTCGAAAAACTGCCAATGTTATTACCAGTGTAATAGATGAGCAACCCAATATGGCAGTGGATACGCATGTGTTCAGGGTTAGCCATAGATTGGGTTTGGTAAGCACCAAAGCAACCACACCTTTAGCAGTAGAAAAAGAATTGATCAAACATATTCCTCCAGAGCATGTGCATCGTGCTCACCATTGGTTGATTTTACACGGGCGTTATACATGTTTAGCCCGAAGCCCTAAATGCGCTGAATGCGGGTTGAAGGAATGGTGCAAGGGGTATGGAAAGTTTTAAAAAAGAAATCACTTTTTCGCTACCAACCCGTAGGAATCATCAATCATTGCTCGCAATTGTTTGACAGATAATACACCATTCACCAACACCGTATTCCAGTGTTTCTTGTTCATGTGATAACCGGGCAGAACGGTGTCAGGAAATTCTTCGCGAAGTTCAATAGCTTTTTCAGGATCGCATTTTACATTGAATTGAACAGGGTCGTTATCAAAGCCCGTAAGCAAAAATAATTTGCCTTTCACTTTATACACCAAAACATCAGGACCAAAAGGAAGTGCTTCTTCTACTCCTGGCTTGCTTAAACAATACTCCCGAATTTCATCTAAATGCATTAACCCAACAACTGTTTAACAGCTGTAATCAATTCACCCTTGGTAATTGGAATACCCATGATTTTATTATAGCCTTTCGCATCTACAAAATATTCATCACGAATGATTTTAATCAACTGTCCATTATTGATTTCTGGAATCAATACATGATCAAAATTCTTGATGATCTCTCCTAGATTTTTAGGGAATGGTCGTATATAACGAATATGTGCATGACTCACAGAATGACCTTCGGCAATCAAATCCAACACTGCACTTTTAATGGCGCCAAATGTAGATCCCCAGCCCAATACCAATACTTTTCCTTTTTCTGCACCACATTCAATTTTTTGCAAAGGAATATAATCAGCCACCTTATCTACTTTAGCCTGACGAGTCTTCACCATATGCTGGTGGTTATCGGAATCGTAACTGATATTTCCGGTAATGTCTTGTTTTTCTAATCCACCCACACGATGCTCTAATCCTGCTGTTCCAGGAATAGCCCATGGTCTGGCTAATTTTTCATTTCTTTTATAGGACATGAATTTTTCTTCACCCTCATCCAATCCATTTTTATAAGACACTTCTATTGGAGCTAGATCTGCAGACTGTGGAAATTTCCAAGGCTCTGCACCATTGGCAATATATCCATCACTCAATAAAATAACTGGTGTCATATGTTGAACCGCAATTCTTACTGCTTCATAGGCCACATCAAAACAATCGCTTGGTGTAGCTGTAGAAATAATTGGCATCGGACATTCTCCGTTTCTACCATAATAAGCCTGCATCAAATCGCTTTGTTCTGTTTTAGTAGGCAAACCAGTAGATGGACCACCACGTTGAATATTGATAATTAACAAAGGTAATTCCATCATCACCGCTAAACCCATTGCTTCCGCTTTCAATGCCATTCCAGGACCTGAAGTAGTGGTCACTCCCAAAGCGCCGCCATAGCTAGCGCCTATAGCTGATGTAATAGCAGCAATTTCATCTTCTGCTTGAAATGTGCGAACTCCAAATGCTTTATGCTTACTTAAATCATGTAAAATATCAGAAGCCGGTGTGATAGGATAAGATCCTAAAAACAAAGGCAATCCGCTTTTTTCGCTGGCGGCAATCAATCCCATGGCCAATGATTGATTTCCCATTATACTGCGATAAACACCCGGAGCCATTTTTGCTTTCTCCACTGTATACCTTGCAGCAAAAGTTTCAGTAGTGTCTCCATAATTATATCCAGCTTGCAATACTTTAATATTACTCTGTAGGATATTGTCTTTTTTACCAAATTTCTCTTTCAAGAAATCAATTGTATTCTCCAGGCTTCTATTGTACATCCAATAGATATAGCCCAATACAAACATATTTTTTGCACGGTCGCGTTCTTTAACACCTAGGTCTGTAAAGTCTTTCAGCGATTCACGTGTTAATTTAGTTACATCTATTTTGATGACTTCAAAAGAATCCAAACTTCCATCTTCCAATGGATTTACTCCTTCGGGATAGTTCGCCAGACGTAAATTTTTGGCATCAAATCCATCAATATTGGCAATGATTTTTCCACCAGGTTTAATGGCTTTCATATTCACTTTCAATGCTGCAGCATTCATAGCAACCAATACATCTGCAATATCACCTGGGGTAAATACTTTATTAGAGGAGAAATGCAACTGGAATCCACTCACACCAGGAAGGGTTCCTATTGGAGCACGAATCTCAGCGGGGAAATCTGGAAATGTTGCCAAGTCAATTCCCAGCATGGCTGTATTATTGGTAAACTGCTGACCAGTCAACTGCATACCATCTCCACTATCTCCGGCAAACTTAATTACCACATTCTGTAAAACTTCTTCTTTAATATTCATTGATTCTTGTTGTCTGACGAAGGTAGTATTTCTGATGCTTATTTATTCTGCCCATAAGGCATCTTTTTCCCCTTTTTTTAAAAATTGGACCTTTATTTGCAGTAGATTTTGAAGGAAAGTTAAACGAGCATTAAGTTGAAGCAGTTTTTATTATGGTTTTTGGGTGTCATGGTGATATTGTTGGGAGCCTGTGAGATGAAATTAGTTAATGATGAAACCCCTGCCCCTATTGCAGAAAATCAGTCAAATCAATCAACTAATAGTCTTCCAACAAGCAAATTTGATCGAGCCCCATTTGTTTACGATTCAGCCAAAAAATACATTTACCTCAGTTTTGATGATGGCCCCCAACATGGCACATTAGAAACATTTGGCGTTTGCAGAGACAATGGCATTAAAGCCACTTATTTTATGGTTGGATTGCATTCTCAAATGAGAAAAGATGGCAATGATATTGTTGCTAAAATTAAAAATGCATACCCTCAATTTCTATTAGCCAATCACAGTTATACGCATGCATTGGGCAAATACCAGGCATTCTATCAGCATCCAGAAACAACTTTATTGGAATTTAACCGAGCGCAGGACACTTTAAGAGTGCCCTATAAAATCATTCGCCTTCCTGGCAATAATGCATGGGCATTAAAAGACAGTGCAAAAAGGACTCATTTAGTAACAGCGGTTTGTAATGGTCTTGATTCCATGGGATATAATGTTATAGGATGGGACTGTGAATGGGCATTTAGCCATAAAACAGAGCGACCTATACAATCGGCAGAATTAATGGTCAAAGAAATTGAAACCCTTTTTGATAAAAACGAAACATTTACCAAAAATCACTTGGTTTTACTCACCCACGACCGTATTTTTCATCGTCCGGAAGACTTAGATTCACTTAGGAAAATGATTGTTTTGCTCAAACAACATCCAAATTATGTGTTTGAAACCATCGATCATTATCCAGGATTAAAATGGTAAATGAATCGTTAAAATTAGCCCTCTTTTATTCCTAGATTGAGAATCCATTTTCTTTAATGTAAATTTGAAAACAGAAAAATAATCAATATGGCAATTTTTAAATCAGGTAACCCTACTCTTACAGAGAAAATGTTTGATAAAAGCTTAGAAATGGATGCCAGTTTACAAGGCACTATGACGGTAAGAGGCGCTATTAATAAATTTGGATTTATGATGTTGATGTTGATTGCAGGCGCTGCTTACAACTGGCATTTATTCGAAGAATTGAAACAAGACACAATGAATGTGTTGATGATGGTTGGCGTTTTTGGAGGGTTGATAACAGCTATTGCTATCAGCTTTAAGCCAAATTGGGCGCCATTTTTGGCCCCTTTATATGCGCTTTTAGAAGGATTATTCATTGGCGGTATTTCAGTAATTATGAATGCTGCTTTTGCAAAGTCTTATCCAGGATTGGTGATGCAAGCCGTTGGTTTAACTTTTGGTGTTGCTATATCGATGTTCATTTTATACAATTTCAGAATCATCAATGCAACTGAACGTTTTAAATCGGTCATTTTTACTGCTACGTTGGGTATTGGTATTTTTTACCTACTTACTATGGTATTAAGGCTATTTGGCGTAAACGTAAGTTTCATGTACGATAGCAGTATGCTAAGCATCGGCATCAGCTTATTTGTAGTAGCGATTGCAGCTTTGAATTTGATTTTAGATTTTGACATGATTGAGCAAGGTGCAGAAAGAGGGGCTCCTAAATTCATGGAATGGTACGGTGCGTTTGGTTTGATGGTAACCATCGTATGGTTATATATTGAAATGCTGAAGTTATTAAGCAAATTAGGCAGCCGCGACTAATTAAAAATTATTTTCTGAAAGCCCTGCCTTTGGCGGGGTTTTTTGATTTTATCCCTTTCGCAAATACCATTAACTTACGCTTGAATAAATGAATTGAAAATGGAATTTAATAGGCAGTCTTTTTCAAACGATAGACTGATTGAGTTGTATAAAAATTTGCTGCTCCCAAGAATGATTGAGGAAAAAATGCTGGTGCTATTACGTCAAGGGAAAATTAGCAAATGGTTTAGTGGCATTGGGCAGGAAGCAATATCTGTAGGTGCAACCTTGGCTTTAGATACAGATGAATGGATGATGCCTTTACATAGAAATTTGGGCGTTTTCACCAGCCGTAAAATGCCCCTTCATCAATTATTTATGCAATGGCAGGGCAATCAAGAAGGATACAGTAAGGGTAGAGAAAGAAGTTTTCATTTTGGTTCTGCTGCACATCATATCTGTGGCATGATTTCTCATTTAGGACCACAATTGGCTATAGCAGATGGTGTTGCATTGGCCCACCAATTAAGGAATGAACAAAAAGTAGCAGTAGCTTTTTCGGGAGATGGTGGAACCAGTGAAGGAGATTTTCATGAAGCGTTGAATGTGGCAGCAGTTTGGAATTTACCCGTCATTTTTATCATTGAAAACAATGGATATGGGTTGAGCACTCCAGTGAATGAACAATACCGTTGCAAAAATTTGGTAGACAAAGCAAAGGGCTATGGAATGGAAGGTGTTCAAATTGATGGAAATAATCTTTTGTCTGTTTATGACACCATCCAAGGAGTTAGAAATTATTGCATCGAAAATCAAAAACCATATTTGATTGAGTGCATGACTTTTAGAATGCGTGGTCATGAAGAAGCAAGTGGCACCAAATATGTTCCCAAAGAATTATTTGAAGAATGGGGCAGAAAAGATCCAGTAAAAAATTATGAGCAATTTCTCATTGCTGAAAATGTGCTTAGCGAAATGGAGATTGCTGATATCAGAAATACTACCAAAAAACACATAGAAGATGAATTAGTGCTCGCTCAGCAAGTTGCCCCGATTCAAGTAAATACTGCAAATGAAATAGCGGATGTTTTTGCGCCTTCAACAATTGAAGCAAAAAATTTTATTATTGGTAATGAACATAAAGAAGCCCGATTAGTAGATGCAATTTCAGAAGGATTGAGTCAAAGCATGGACCATCATCCGAATTTAATTTTAATGGGTCAGGATATTGCTGAATATGGCGGTGCATTTAAAATCACTGAAGGTTTTGTAGAAAAATATGGGAAGGCAAGAGTGCGCAATACACCATTGTGTGAGAGTGCCATTGTAGGTACTTGTTTGGGCCTGAGTTTAGAAGGTTTTAAATCGGTGATGGAAATGCAGTTTGCCGATTTTGTTACAGTTGGTTTTAATCAGATTGTAAATAATTTAGCCAAGATTCATTACCGATGGGGGCAGAATGCCGATGTGGTTATTCGCATGCCAACAGGTGGTGGAGTTGGAGCAGGCCCTTTTCATTCGCAAAGCAACGAAGCATGGTTCACCCATGTTGCAGGATTAAAAGTGGTATACCCTTCTAATCCAAAAGATGCAAAGGGATTGCTCATTGCAGCCATAAATGACCCTAATCCAGTTTTGTTTTTCGAGCACAAAGCTTTGTATAGATCGGTGAACGGATTTTTACCCACCAACTATTATGAAATAGCTATTGGGAAAGCCTCCATTGTAAATGAAGGAGAAGACATTTCAATCATTACTTACGGAGCAGGAGTACATTGGGCATTAGACTACCAAACAGCACATCCTGAAATTTCATTGCATATAATCGATTTAAGAACCTTGGCTCCACTGGATTATGATGCCATTAAAGCAGCTGTTCAACAAACAGGTAAAGTATTGATTTTGCATGAAGACAATTTAATTGGAGGTATCGGTGGGGAAATCAGCGCCTGGATCAGTGAGCATTGTTTTGAATTATTAGATGCACCTGTTGTAAGATGCGCTTCTTTAGATACACCCATTCCATTCAATATTGAATTGGAAAAAAATTATATGGCCAAGAGTAGGTTGGATGAATCTGTTCAACAATTGATGCGATATTAATCAACTTAAAAAAATCAATGATGATTTTAAAAAAAATTGTTGCGTTTGCGGTATTGACAAATCTTGCAATTCATTTATTGGCTCAACCCAATCCTAATGCAAACTATATTCCACCAACATTTGCGGATGCAAATAGAGCAGCCAAAATAAAAGCATTGGTCCCTGTTATCGAAAAAATGTATGCCGACTTTGCTAAAGCCAATCATTTTCCAGGATATTCATATGGGGTTGTAATTGATGGACAATTAATTGTTTCAGGAAGTAAAGGCTACTCAGATATTAATAATAAAATTCCAGCCACCACCAATTCGATGTTTCGCATTGCATCTATGAGTAAGAGTTTTACAGCATTGGCAATTTGCAAATTAAGAGATGCTGGAAAATTACAATTAGACGATGCAGTGTCTAAATATATTCCCGAATTTAAGAATCAAGGCCTAACCAAAGATGCTCCTGAAATTACTATAAGACAATTACTTACGCATGCTGCAGGATTTCCGGAAGACAATCCCTGGGGAGATCGTCAATTGGCAGATACCGATGAAGAATTATTAGCATTGATTAAAAAAGGAATCAGTTTCTCCAATGCAAATGGCATTACATATGAGTACAGCAATTTAGGCTTTGCAACTTTAGGCTATATCATCAAAAAAGTTACCGGTATTCCTTATAGCGATTATATTCAAAACAATATTTGGAAAAAATTAGGCATGCAAGCTGCATGGGAATACAGTAAAGTACCTGCTAATCAACTAGCAAAAGGATATAGATGGATCAACAATGATTGGAGAGAGGAAGCATTATTACATGATGGTATTTATGGGGCGATGGGAGGAATGATCACTTCCATTGAATCATTCACCAAATATGTAGCATTGCATCAAAATGCCTGGCCAGCAAGAAATGATGAAGAAAATACGCTCATCAACAGGAGTACGATAAGAGAAATGCACCAGCCATGGAATTTCAATAGCTTGAACCCCAACTATACATATTCGGATGGAAGAATTTGTGCCACATCTACTGCCTATGGTTATGGATTAGGCATTCGCAGAGACTGCGATAATCGTGTATTTGTAGGACATTCAGGAGGATTGCCTGGTTTTGGAAGCAACTGGAATATATTACCAGAATATGGTTTGGGTGTAATGCTTTTTGCCAATGTTACTTATGCTCCTACCAGTGCCATTAATATCAGAATGATTGATACATTGGTGAAACTGGCTGGCCTAAAGCCTCGTCAATTAACAGCTTCAAGCATCTTAAACCAAAGAAAAAAAGAAATCTTAGCACTGCTTCCTAATTATTCCAATGCGAAGCAATCAGGCATTTTTGCTGACAATTTTTTCGATGATTATTTTACCGACTCTTTAAAAAATGATGCAACTAAAATATTTGACAAAATTGGAAAAATTATTAGCGTGAAAGAATTGATCCCAGAAAACCAATTAAGGGGATCATTTATTATTGAATGCGAAAAGGGATCAGCAAAAGTTTCATTTACACTAACGCCTGAGAATCCAGGGCTAATTCAGGAATACCGATTTAGACTGATCAATTAATTATTGATTGCTCGAATTTGCTTTTTCATCACCCAAAAAAACAATGGCGGGAAATGCGCTAATATCATCATGCCAGGATAACCTGTAGGCATTTGTGGAGCATTTTCATGATGCTGCAATATCTGGTATTTTCTGCTGGCTAAATAATGATGATCGCTATGCCTGCTCAATTCAAATAACATGAATCTTCCTAAAACATGGTTGCTGTTCCAGCTATGAATGGGCAATGCTCTTTCGTATTTCTCCCCATCTATTTTCTTTCTTTGCAAACCATAATGTTCAATATAATTGACCGCTTCCAATAAGCCAATGCCGATTATTGCAGCCAGTAAAAAATAGCCAACAATGACTGCTCCAAAAAGGAAGAATATGATTCCAACAAAAGCAATTTGAATAATGGTGAACTGAATCATTTCATTGTTGAAACTCAAAATCGAATTACCTTTTTTATTCATCTCTTTATTTGCGATCTGCCAAGCGCCTAAGTAAGAAAAGAAAATCGTTCTTGGATAAAATGCAAATACAGATTCCCCTAAACGTGCACTGGCAGGATCTTCTATTGTTGCTACTCTTTTATGATGCCCTTTATTGTGCTCTATAAAAAAATGCATGTATAGAGAACTTAATAATAATGCTTTCGCTAAAAACTGTTCAAATCGATTGGCCCGATGGCCTAATTCGTGACCCACATTTATTCCAAAAATACCGCAGAGTAATCCCATGCTGATAATTCTACCTATTATATCAATAACACTCAGTGTGGAATCTTGAAGGGAAAAAAGAAAGTAAAATAGAGAGCCGAATTGAAACGGAACGATCAAATACAAAAGGTAATCATATCGCTTGTCCGATTTGGCCAGCTCTTCTTCTGCAGCATCTAAATTATGTTGATTAGGTTCTATAAATAATTCTACGAAAGGAATAAACGCAAAGGCCCAGATCAATGGAAGATAACAATACCAACCTTTGGAACTAAATGCAATCCATGCTAATCCAAAAACAATGAAGGGAGAACAGAACTTAAATAAGCGCCAATGCATTGATTATTTTTTCTCAATTTAACCAATATCTCTATAACTTAACCACCCAATATCTCTTATCTCTTATCTCTTATCTCTTATCTCTTAATTCTTATCTCTTATCTCTTAATTCATAATTCTTATCTCATAACTCCTATCCCCTTCCCATCCCATTTAGGAAACAACACTCCGTTATTATTGATTTGTAAATGTCCATTTGCTACAGCACTGAATACAGATCTGAAATCGGTACTTACAGGCAAATCCCTTCCATCTTCTAAACTTTCTTTGGCCAATGAACCTATGTTTTGATACACTTTACCACCTTGTACATCATTGCCCAATACAAATAAACAACTGGCTCTTCCATGATCGGTTCCGCCTGTACCATTTTGTGCAGCTGTTCTTCCAAATTCGGTCATGGTCATCACCGTAACATCGTCTTGATAGGCAGCAAGATCATTCCAAAAAGCAGCAATACTATCACTGAAGTCGCGCGCATTCCTGGCGAATGTTCCATTGGCTGCTCCTTGGTTAAAATGGGTATCCCATCCACCACTTTCGGCAAAAGCCACTTCAACGCCAATATTCATTTTGATCAATACAGCAATTTGCTTCAATGAATTTCCCAGAGGACTATTTGGATAAACAACTCCAGCCAAGGGCTGATAATTTTTAATATTATTTACATTAAGCATTTTCAATGCATCAAAACTTTCCTTTCCTGCTTTATTCAGAATATTATTACTTGTTTGATCGTAGAGTTCTTCAAAAGAACCTGCTGCCATGTTTGCGGCCATTGGATTTCCACGCATTTGAATAGCGAAGTCCTGCAAATTATTAATGGCAACTGCTTCATTGTCTCCATATAAACTTCTGGGCATTGCACTCGTTAAACTAACCGCTCTAAATGGTGTGGCATCGTGTCCCATTAATCCTACCGCTCTGTTCAACCAACCACTTGCAGTTCCTTTGTTGAATGGGGTGCCGCTTTCCATATAATCTTGTGCATCAAAATGACTTCTGGTATTGTTAGGGCTTCCAACACCATGTACAATGGCCATTCTTTTATCGCCAAAAAAAGGATATAGCGATTCAAATGAAGGATGTAAACCAAAACGGCCGTCTAAATCGAATTGTTTGCCCTCTGATTGTGCCGGACTCATATACAAAGTAGGACGCATGATTTTCAAATTTGGATCGGTATAAGGACTTACAGCCATTAAACCATCCATTGCACCACGTTGAAAAATACATACCAGTGTTTTATTTTTCTTAAAAAGATAATTCGATTTAATACTATTGGCGGCTTTTGCAATAAAGGAAGGAATACCCCCTGCAATGCCTGTTGCAAACAATGCCATCGCACCTGATTTCATAAAAGCTCTTCTGTTTGTCATAATTATTTTCTTTGAAATTCTGGTGAACCAATAATGATTCCTGTAACCTGAGCAACCATGGTATTATTTCCTGCCAAATACTGCATGGTGATAGGTTTATTTTTTTTGCCTAATACTTCTTTTTCTTTGCTGGATTTTTCTTTTTTTGTTTTATCACGCTGATTCATCATGCCTTCATTCATAAGATCATTTGCTGGTGGTGGACTATTTTTTTCTGCAGCCTGATTAATTTTATCTGCAACAGTATTGTCTCTTACCATTGCACTCAACCGTTTAATATTCGCAGCCTGATCTCTTTCTGGCAATAATATTTTACTATAAACAACCAATGCTTGATCGGGACTTTCTGGTTCATGATTATTATTCAAAGCCATTAGATCGAACTTAACGCCAGGGATTTTCTGTGAAGCAAAAGCCAATCCAAAATTCATTCTATTTAATAAAGCACCTGTGTTGATCCAATAAGCGGCTCTATCCGGAAAACCAGTAGGTGCCTGATAGAAATAAATTTTTTGCCCCAGCTTATTACACCAATTGTATAATTGAAACGGTTGTTGCACATCAGCATTGGTTGCCCTAACTGTACTGATGACCAATTCAAATGGAGATTTAATTTTTTCTCTGGCTATTTTTTGATTCCAGAATGCAGGATCATTTACCATCGTAATCAAAACCGATTTAATATTTCCATTGGTTTTTTGAAAAGTGGCAGCCATATGATTTACCAATGAAACAGAAGGTGTATCGCTTACAAAACGGGTGGCTAATTTCTTGCAGATGAATTGTGCAGTTGCATTACTGGTTGCCAATAAATGAATTACTTCTCTACCTTCTTTGTATCCTCCATTTGCAGGAAAACTCTTGCCCAAAATCAATTTTACAGAATCATCATGTTTATCGGCTCGGAATAAAAAATCACCTTCCAACACAAAGCCTCTTTTTTCTAAATTTTCTTTTCCTGCTTTTTCGTATAAATTTCTTCCTGGTGCATCTTTGATCATAGGCCTAACGCTCCAGCCTGTCAAAGCTCTTGCTACAGAAGTAACATCGGCTTGAGTATAGCCTGCATCTACTCCCATGGTATGTAATTCCATAATTTCTCTGGCATAATTCTCATTAAGTCCCTGTACTTTTCTTGCCTGTATGGTTTTATTTAAAATCTCAGCACCAGCAGGATTGGTTGACATCATTTCATCGGCCTTTTGTTTCATTTGTCTATCTACAAATGCATTTCCTCTTTTATTTGCAACACTATTATTGTTGCTTACGCTATTGGCATTATCCAAATATTCCAGCATCGCAGGATGCTTAGCCGTTGCTTCGAGCATTGTTTCGAAATTGCCCGTCACATTGGGTCGAATGGCATCTCGCTCATAGGTAAGAATATATTGCTGGCACTGTTGTTTGGTGATAGAAACATTAAAATGATTGAACCAGAAATCTGTTAAGAGTTCATGCAATTGATTATTACTATATGCTGCTCGAATAATTTTTTGATTGATGAGTTCGCTTTGCAATTGGACGATCGGCTTAAATCCTTCTTTTAACATTAACTGTCTTACCGTTTCTTGGTATTCTTTTTTATTGTCGCCCTTTGCTGTATCTCTGTCTATTAATCCATGCTTTGCTGCAAAGCGAACTACTTGTCCTGCATTCATGTACGTATTTACAATCGTTTCATTATCCAATCCCAAGGTTTCATAATTACTTAATCTTTGGGTTAAATCTGAATCGGGCAATGTCCCCTCCAGTTGTTGTTCCATCCACTGATCAATTCCCATTTTAAGTACTTCATCTATTTGACCTGGCTTTGCTCCAAAAGTGAATCGATCTAATAAACGGGCAGCTGCCTGACGATCTGAATAGCCATATTTTTTATAGGGCATTTTTATACCGCTATTATTAATAAAGCCTGTGCTATCTGTGAAAGAGCTCAAAACTGTTAACCCAGCTGCTATTATAAATGACTTATACATTCTTTTCAATTGCATGGCCCGAATTTTAGTATTGGACATAAATTTAAACCGAAGGTTTAATGTAGAAGAATACACAAAAAAGTCTGGGCTAAAACCCAGACTTTACTTTGATAATAAATTGATAATGATTATGCAGTATTCATTTATTTTTTAATTGCAACTCTGTACAATATTGTTCCCATAATTGCGAACAAGGCTGTTCCTAGAATGAAGTATCCTCCATGAGATAATACTTCCACAATTCCTGATTCAAGGCTAACTGCATTAAGGAATTTTTCCCCAAAATCAGAGCCTGCTAAAAAGGCAATCACTACTCCGGCAACAGCACCTCCAGCAACCAATCCAGTGGCAAAAAGATTGCCCTTGCCCAACTCCTCTTCTTCTGCATTGAGTTGTGTGTTTTCCTTTTTTTGTTTTGATTCAACCAATCCGCGAATTGCACCGCCAATAAAAATAGGCAAAGTAGTTGCTAAAGGCAAGTAAACGCCAATCGCAAAACTCAATGATTTTATTCCACACAATTCCATTGTAATGGCGAGAAAAATGCCCACCACCACATATTGCCAATCTAAATTTTGAGAAAGAATTCCTTTAATTAAAGTGGCCATTAATGTTGCTTGTGGTGCAGGATATTTATCTGAACCAATTGCATGATTAATTCCTTGTTGTACCATTTCAGTTGTTGGACGATCCAGGAACTTAACTGTTAATCCTATTACTATCGAAGAAACAATTGCCCCAACAAATAAAGCGATCTGTTGATTTCTTGGAGTTGCTCCAACGATATATCCACTTTTTAAATCTTGTGAAGTTGCGCCTGCATTAGCTGCAGCAATACAAATCATTCCACCTACTACCAATACCAATGGTTCAAACGCTTGACCAGTCCAACCTACACTTAAAAAAATCAAACTTGTTCCCATCACCGTTGCGATGGTCATACCGCTAATGGGGTTATTAGAAGATCCAATTAATCCTACAATTCTAGAAGATACTGTTACAAATAAAGCCCCAAATAAAATCACTAATACACCAATTAACAATTTTTGAATAAAACTTTCTCCTGGCACTTGAGGCAGAATTGCAATCAATGCGATCAACGCTAAACTTCCTATTCCGACTACTTTTAAACTAAGGTCTTTCTCCGTTCTTAAAACAGCAGCAGCACCTGGATCATTGCTATTTTTCAATGAAGCAAAACTTCCTTTAATCGATTTTACAATTGTAGGGATGGTTTTTATTAAAGTAATAATACCTCCTGCTGTTACTGCACCTGCTCCCACTTGTCGGATATATGCATAATAGATCGCCGCTGAATAATCAGCAAATTGATGCGTGACAGGATCCCATCCTCCTTTACCACCTGCTTTGGCAATGTCTACTAAATAACCCAATTTGATCAACTGCATTGCAATAACATCTCCAGGAACTAAAGTAGATAGCAATGGAATAAATACCAGCCAGCTCAACACACTTCCAGCTACCAATACACCAGCAATTTTAGGTCCGATGATATAACCCACACCCATGTATTCTGGTGTGATCTCACCACTGATTTTAGCTGAGGGGAAAAATTTATTGATTTGTTTTGTAGCATAATAAGGCGTCTCAGCAATTACATGCAATACCTTTTGAAGAATGGCATATGTAAATGCAACACCCAAGCCCCAGAATGCTGTTTTTGCAAAATCTCCACCCTTCTCTCCTGCTTTTAAAACATCACCACAGGCAGTTCCTTCGGGGTAAGGAAGATTATCATGTTCATTTACAATTAATGCTTTGCGCAAAGGAATCATTAACAATGTGCCCAATATTCCACCAATAATGGCCAGGATTAAAATGGTGAGGTAATTAAAATATTCTGCACTGGTGGGAGATGATAAAAACAAAAAACCTGGTAATGTAAATGCAACTCCAGCAGCAATACTTTCTCCGGCAGAACCCGTTGTTTGAATGATATTATTTTCTAAAATAGTTGTTTTGAAAAATTTCCTCCCTAATGTAATGGCAATCACTGCAATGGGAATAGAAGCAGAAACAGTTAATCCTGCTTTGAGCGCAAGATATACAGTTGCAGCACCAAATATTACTCCAAATAAACTTCCTAATAAAATGGACTTGACGGTAAGTTCAGCCATATTACTTTCAGGTGCAACAAAAGGCTTAAAAATTTTCTTTTGGTCAGACATATTGTTGATTTTAATTGTAGAATTAATCCATCATTTTTTTAAGCTTGGTGGAAATGATAAATAAAATTATCGAAGCAAGCCCAGCCATTACTACGAACATCATAAAATACTCATACAAATTATTGATTGGCAAACCAATGATATATGTTGTTTTTCCGTCGGGGTACAATGCACTCAACACTCCTGCCAATTTATTGGCAAATGCATTCGCTGTATACCATACCGCCATTAATAAGGAAGCAAATTTTATTGGAGCTAATTTATTGACCAATGATAATCCAATAGGTGATAAACAAAGTTCACCACAGGTTTGCATACAATACATTCCGGTTAGCCAGATCATACTTACTTTAATTCCTGGCTGAACATCTTTTACCCCAAAAGCAATCCACAAATATCCCATCGCCAATAAAAATAATCCCAATGCCATTTTAGTAGGAGATGCAGGTTCTCTTTTTCCCAGCTTCACCCAAAGCCATGCAAACACTGGTGCCAATGCAACTACAAAAATGGAATTCAAAGATTGAAAGAAACTGGTGGGAACTACAAATGCGCCCAAATCGCGTTGTGTTTGTTCTTCTGCAAAAAAAGTGAGTGATGCCCCCGCTTGTTCAAAAGCACTCCAGAAAAAGATCACAAAAAAGGAAACGATAAAAATGACACCAATTTTTTTCTTCTCGATCGAACTTAAATTTTTATCAGAAAAAACAATAAAGGCAATTAATAAAATACAAGCAATTAATAAATAAAATAGATAACTAAAAATTTTCGCATCAGTATAAATAAGGCCGATGGTTAAAAAAGAAAAGGCCAATAATCCAACAACCATCACAATTGGTTGTAATGCTTTTTTTGTAGCACCAATCGGAGTTAATCCAAGTGTTTCTCCTTTATCATCAACTATATACTTATTGTGAAAAAATGCTAAAACAAGAACCCCTATTAACATAGCAATTCCACCTGCCAAAAAAGCCCATTTAAAATCAGCCGGATTACCTGTATCTCCTACCAAACCACAAACGAGAGGGCCGATAGCACCTCCTACATTAATACCCATATAAAAAATGGTATAGGCTGAATCGATTCGCTTATCTCCTTTTGGATATAATTGACCTACCAAAGAAGCAATATTGGCTTTAAAAAACCCATTTCCGGCAATCATAAAACCAAGGCCAGAAAAGAAAAGCCATGATGATAATTCCGGATTACTGCCATATAAGGATCCACAGAAAAAAAGAATGAATTCTCCAATAGCCATAATTAATCCTCCAGCAATAATGGAGCGTTTATTGCCCCAATACCTGTCGGCTATATATCCACCTAAAAGCGGTGTTAAGTAAACCAATCCGGTATAGGATCCATAAAGATTAGAGGCAAAAACTTTATCGAAAAGCAAAGCTTTGGTCATAAATAGCACCAAAATGGCGCGCATACCATAGTAGTTAAACCTTTCCCACATTTCTGTAGCAAATAAAACATACAGCCCCTTTGGATGAGCTGTAGAAACCGACTTCTCATTCATAGCAATCATTTACGTTAATCACCCAAAATAGTGATAAAAGTGAAAAGCAAGGGTTATTTTCGCAGCCAATTTACAATTCATGAATATTTTATTACTTGGTTCGGGAGGTAGAGAACATGCTTTGGCTTGGAAAATGGCACAAAGTCATCATTGCGATCAATTGTTTATAGCCCCTGGAAATGCTGGTACGGCTGCATTTGGTAAAAATTTACCGATTTCTGTAACCGATTTTGATGCAATTAAAGCAAGTTGCTTAGAACATCAGATCAATATGCTGGTAGTGGGGCCAGAAGAACCATTGGTAAAAGGCATTTATGATTTTTTTCAGGCTGACCCTGCTTTACAACCAATTATTGTAGTTGGGCCATCGGCCAAAGCGGCTCAATTGGAAGGCAGCAAGGCATTCAGCAAAAAGTTCATGCAAAGACATGGTATTCCAACTGCGGCATATGCCGAATTCACCCAAGCCAATTTTGAAGAAGGAAAAGCCTATATTTTACAACACTCATTGCCTGTGGTGTTGAAAGCAGACGGTTTAGCAGCGGGCAAAGGAGTGGTGATTGCAACCACAACTGAAATGGCCATTGCCAGTTTTACAGAAATGATTCAAGGGAAACAATTTGGTGCAGCCAGCGAAAAAGTAGTGATCGAGGAGTTTTTAAAAGGAATCGAAGTAAGTGTATTTGCACTTACCAATGGTTCAGATTACCATATAATTGGGCATGCAAAAGACTACAAACGAATTGGAGAAGGCGATACAGGGTTGAATACTGGCGGAATGGGCTGTGTTAGCCCGGTTCCATTCATGGATGATATTTTCATGAAAAAAGTAGAAGAAACCATCATTCAACCTACTATTAAGGGTTTAGAAAAGGAAGAGCTTGTTTATCATGGAATTGTATTTTTTGGATTGATGAATGTAGATGGAACACCCTATGTTATTGAATATAACTGCAGATTAGGGGATCCAGAAACAGAAGTGGTTTTACCCAGATTAGAAACTGATTTAGTGGCACTTTTTGCAGCCATGGACAATGGAACCCTTGAAGACGCCAATATCTCATTCGATCAACGTTTTGTAGCAACCATTATGGCAGTTAGTAGCGGATACCCTGGAGACTATGAAAAAAACAAACTGATTACAATTGCTCCTGAAATTGCTGAAATGAAGGACAGTATTGTATTTCATGCAGGCACAAAAGGCGAAGGTGAAGCAATTTTAACAAATGGTGGCAGGGTTTTAGCAGTAACTTCCTACGGAAATAGCATTGAAGAAGCCGCGGACAAATCAAAATCGGTCCTTCAAAAAATCCATTTTGAAGGAATGTATTTTAGGTCGGATATTGGTTTTGAATTCCCTTGTTAATTCCACTATTTTCTATCATCTTTGTAGCTATTGCTTAACATATAAGAACTCTATTATAAAATGGGATTATTTAACTTTTTTACGCAAGAAATTGCGATGGACTTAGGAACAGCTAATACATTGATTATTCACAATGATGATGTGGTAGTAAATGAGCCTTCCATTATTGCTTTAAACCGCAATAATATGAAGGAGGTTTTAGCTGTGGGGAAAAAGGCGTTGATGATGCATGAAAAAACGCATGAGAGCATCAAAACAGTTCGTCCATTAAAAGATGGGGTTATTGCAGATTTTAATGCTGCAGAATTAATGATCAGGGAGCTCATGAAAATGATCTATCCAAAGAAACCATTATTCCCTCCAAGTTGGAGAATGGTTATTTGTATTCCTTCCTCAATTACTGAAGTGGAGAAACGTGCTGTAAGAGATAGTGCAGAGCAAGCTGGAGCTAAAGAAGTTTATATGATTCATGAACCGATGGCAGCAGCACTCGGAATTGGAATTGATGTAGAAGAACCAGTTGGAAATATGATTATTGATATTGGTGGAGGAACAACTGGAATTACAGTAATAGCATTAGCAGGAATTGTTTGCGATCAAAGTATACGTATTGCAGGTGATGAATTTACTGCAGATATTATGGAGGCTTTAAGAAGATACCATAGTTTATTAATTGGTGAACGTACCGCAGAGCAGATCAAAATAAATGTTGGAGCGGCAATGAAAGATTTAGATAATCCTCCTGAAGACATGCCAGTTAATGGTAGAGATTTGGTAACAGGAATTCCAAAACAAATCATGGTTAGCTATCAAGAAATTGCAGAGGCATTAGATAAAAGTATTTTTAAAATTGAAGAAGCTATTTTAAAAGCACTAGAAACAACACCTCCTGAATTGGCTGCTGATATATACAGAAGAGGTTTATATCTAACAGGTGGTGGTGCGCTATTACGCGGACTGGATAAGCGTTTGAGCGCAAAAATAAAATTACCAGTACATGTGGCAGATGATCCTTTAAAGAGTGTTGTAAGGGGTACCGGACTTGCGCTTAAAAATTACCAACGTTTTCCTTTTATCATGAGATAGTTTATTAGTTAGCTGCATTGAAAAACATTTTTCTATTCATACGGCAATACTTTAATTTAATCAGTTTTCTACTGTTACAAGTAGTATGTATTGTACTATTGTCTTCATCGAGTAAAACACATGAAACGTTTTTTGCTGGTGCAGCAAATGAAGTGACAGGAAAAATTAATAGCAGGTATAGTAATTTAAGAAGCTATTTTACTTTGCAAGAAACCAATCGACTCCTTGCACTTGAAAATACAAAATTACGAAATGCATTGCCTGCTAATTTTCAACTTCCGGATAGCAGTATTGTTAATGTAAAAGATACCACTCTAATTGATTCTTTAGGCAGGGCAAGAAAGTATACTTATTTACCTGCTAAAGTGATTGGCAATACCTATACACTTCAAAATAATTACCTGATGTTGGAAAGAGGGAGTTCACAAGGCATCAAAAAAGGAATGTCTGTGATTGGACCAGCAGGAATTGTAGGTGTAGTAGTAGAAACAACAGACAATATCAGTAAAGTAATGAGTTTGTTGCATCGCAATAGTAAAGTAAGTGCAATGCTAAAAAAAGACAATTCAGCTGGAAGCATAGAATGGGACGGAGCAGACCCAAGTTATTTGATTTTAAAAAATGTATCGAAAAGTGCCAAAGTGAATAAAGGAGATTCAGTGGTCACCAGTAACTATTCTGCCAATTTCCCTTCTCATTTATTAATTGGAACTGTTGCCTCCATCATTGCTGACCCATCCTCCAATTTTTATTCACTAAAAGTAAAAACAGCTACTAACTTTTTTACCATACAATATGTTGATATTATTGGGAATTCGAGATACACTGAACAGTTAATTTTAGAAAACAGCGGAAAAAATCAATGAGTACCTTAATTAAAAACTTATTTCGATTCATTCTGTTCATCGGGATGCAGGTGTTTATCTTAAACCAAATACCCCCTTTACATCAGTTTATTGTGCCTTATTTGTATTTTTTATTTATTCTTTGGCTTCCCTTTAACTTAGCTCGATTACCACTATTGATCATTGCTTTTGTATTTGGATTGACTTTAGACTATTTCACTGGCACAATGGGCTTGCATGCTGCAGCTTGTGTGTTGATTGCCTATGTAAAACCATTTCTCCTGAATTTATTGATTCCACAAGAAACTACTGAACAAAGCTATATAGAGCCGAGTATTAGCAGCATGGGATGGGCCCCTTATAGTTTGTATGTGGTGCTTTTAACCTTCATTCATCATTTCTACCTGGTATTATTAGAATGGCTGCAGTTTGGTGACTTTGTTTATTTTTTAGGAAAAGTAACAGCCACAACCGGAATCAGTCTATTACTCATTTTTGTTACAGAAATGTTGTTCAGTAGAAATGCTAAATTTCGTACGAACCAATAAACTTAAATCTTACTTTTGATACGAGGTTTAAAAACGCTTATCGCACATTATGTCCGTATTTAATCAAAGCAGAGGCAGAATCATTCAAATTATTTTTGCTGTCGTTTTTTTAATCATCACTTTCCAGTTAATTAATCTACAGGTATTTTCTTCGAAATATAAACTGGCAGCAGAAAACAATGCCATTTTTAGAAAAATTGTTTACCCAGATAGAGGGATCATCTTCGACAGAAAGAAAAGAGCTTTATTAGAAAATGTAATCAGTTACGATTTAGTAGTTACACCCAGTGAAACTAAGGGCAACGATACAGCAGCATTATGCGAATTATTAGGAATTGATACTGCTGAATATAAAAAGAGAATCAAAGATGCCATTTTTAAAAATACCCGCGTAAAGCCAAGCATATTTGAACCATTACTTGGTCCAGAATTATATGCAAAGTTGAACGAGAATATGTACAAATTCCCTGGTTTTGTTTTGAGTGAAAGATCTGTAAGAACCTATCCATTCAATACTGCAGGACAATTACTGGGCTATATCGCTGAAGTTGATACTGCATATTTGAGAAAATATAAAAGTGACGGATACGAAATGGGCGACTATGCAGGAATGAATGGTTTAGAAAAAACCTATGAGAAAGTATTGATGGGACAGAGAGGAATAAAGCGATTTATCAGAGATAATAAAAGCAGAATACAAGGCCCTTATGAGAATGGTCTTTTTGATACGGTAGCCATTGCAGGAAAAAATTTATATACCAGTATCGACGTAGAAGTTCAACAATTAGCAGAAAAATTATTGCAAAATAAAATTGGAAGCGCTGTTGCTATCAACCCAAGAACAGGGGGAATCATTGCGATGGTTTCTAGCCCATCGTATAATCCCAATGTACTTACTGGAAATCAAAGAAGAAAGAATTGGGGACGAATGGTCTTAGATACTGCAAAACCAATGTATAACAGAGCTATCAAAGGCCAATATCCTCCAGGGTCCACCTTTAAACCATTAGGCGCATTAGTTGCTTTAGATGAAGGGTTGATTACACCTTCTTATGGAGTAGCTTGTTATGGAGGTTATGGAGGATGTAATGGAGTATATGTAAGATGTGAACACAAAAATCCTGGACATGCTGCTAATTTAAGATTGGCATTAGCCAATTCCTGCAATTCCTATTTTTCTGATGTTTTTAGAAAAGCCATTGATAATAAAAAATATGGTAATACCATTGATGGATATTTGAAATGGAAAGAATACATGAATGCTTTTGGATTAGGCAGAACCTTAGAGGTAGACTTGCCTAGTGAAGACAAAGCCAATATCCCAGACACCAGTAAATACAATAAATTCTTTGGAGGAGCCAGAAGATGGAACAGTTGTAGTGTATTAACATTGGGAATTGGACAAGATAAAATGACAGCCACTCCTATTCAAATGGCTAACCTAATGTGTATTATAGCTAATAAAGGATTTTATTACGTACCACATTTTGTAGATAGCATAGAAAATGAAACTGAATCTGATACTGCAATGTTGGGTAAATACAGAAGGCAGCATATCGTAACCCATATATCTGATAGTTCTTACAAAGCAGTTCATGATGGCATGAACGATGTAACACTTTATGGAACTGCAACAGCCATTAAAATTCCTGGCCATCAATATTGTGCAAAAACCGGTACTGCACAAAACCCTCACGGAAAAAATCACTCTTTATTTGTAGCATTTGCTCCAAAAAATAATCCAAGAATTGCAATTGCTGTTGTTGTTGAAAATGGCGGATACGGTTCTGTTGCTGCTGCTCCGATTGCAGGATTTATGATGGAAAAATATTTGAATGACACCATATCCACTGCAGGGCTAGTTGAAGTTGAACGTGTGGCAAAAGTGAATTTAATTCCTGATGCGATCAAAAGATGGTATTATAAAAAAGATTCTGCACGAATAGCAAAAATCGCACTCGAAGAAGCAGCAGCAAAAGCAGAAGTTGCTGAAGAAAACAATAAACCTATTACTGAAGCAACCTTAGAAAATAACTCAACTCCTATTGGCGATAAAAATACTGAACCAAAAATAAAAGCCAAACCATCATTATTATTAAACGATGATAAAAAGAAGAAAAGAGCGAGTGGCAAACCATGAATAGACAAAAAAATATATCCCAAGGTGTAGACTATACAATCATATGGCTTTATGGCATATTAATGGCTATTGGAATTCTCTGCATTTTTATGGTGGAATATAGAACCGATACCAATTGGGTACAATCTTTTTTGAGCGGTAAAACCAATTATAGCAAACAACTCATTTTTGCAGGTGTCTGTATAATAATAGCCACCTTAATATTATTAACTGATAGTAAACTCTTTACAGCATTTGCCAATTTGTTTTATGTATTTGGCATTTTATTGATGTTAGCCACTTTTGTAATTGGAAAAAACATCAATGGTTCAAAAAGTTGGATTCCATTAGGCGGAGGTTTTAATTTGCAGCCTGTTGAAATTTGTAAAATATTTACTGCATTGGCTTTGGCTAAATTTTTATCCCGGCAAGAAACCGACTTTAGCAAACTGAAATCACAAATATTAGCTGGCGTTATTTGTTTATTACCTGCTGTAATTTCTGTGGCCCAGCACGAAGCGGGTATGGCATTGGTATACTTTAGTTTTTTTCTAGTAATGTTTAGAGAAGGCCTTTCCCCAATCGTGTTAATTATTGGATTTTCATTTGTTGCATTAATTGTATCAACCCTGTTGATAGAACCCAACACTTTAGCAATTATACTTTCAGTAGCGGCTATTTTATGCATTTATGCATTTAGAAAAATAATCAAAAAAAGCAAGGGATTGCTTTATCTAA
The DNA here is from genome assembly GCA_943372285.1 of Sphingobacterium thalpophilum. GTDB lineage: Bacteria > Bacteroidota > Bacteroidia > Chitinophagales > Chitinophagaceae > Sediminibacterium. Next base: position 133,836 of record CALRYA010000001.1, read on the forward strand.
TATTGATCATTTGGTTTACCAGTGTAGGTATTCAACGTTTTGCGGTTCCATTCATTTTTAATAATGTATTGGAATGTTATCAAAGTGCAAGGGTATACAGTGCATTTGGAAAAGATTATGATTGTAGTTTGAATCAACGATCCGCAAAGAAATCGGAAAAAGCCCCGAAAAAACCTGATGACTATAATGTTCGACAAAGTAAAATCGCCATTGGTTCAGGAGGATTTTGGGGAAGAGGTTTCTTAAAAGGAACACAAACAAGAGGAAAATACGTTCCTCAACAACATACAGATTTTATTTTTGCATCATTGGGAGAAGCATTTGGTTTTGTTGGATGTTTTGTATTTCTGTGCATCTATTTATTTTTACTATTTAGAATTATCATGCTCGCCGAAAGGCAAAGAAGTACATTTAGCAGAGTGTATGCGTATAGTGTGGCGAGTATTATTTTTTTCCATATAGCATTTAATATTTGCATGACCATTGGACTATTTCCTTCCCCTGGAGTTACTTTACCTTTAATTAGTTATGGAGGATCTTCCTTGGTTTCTTTTACCATGCTCATATTTATTCTTCTCAGACTCGATGCAGACCGTCAAATGGTACTGCGTTAAACTTTTATCATGCAAATCATTCCATTATCCGAAGGCAGTTTTACCATTGATAAAACCAAGGTTTTTGTTCCTTTTAATACTGAAACTGAAATATTGAATAATCGGCCAATTGGTAGTTTATTGGTAGAAATTCAACCCTTTGTGATCATCACTGCTAAAGATGTTATTTTAATAGATACTGGATTAGGCTATAATTTATCGAACGGTCAACCTCAGATTTATTATAACCTCGAAAAAGCGGGCATCAATCCATCTCAGGTTACTAAAGTACTGATGAGTCATTTACACAAAGATCATGCAGGCGGAATAACTACTAAAAATGCTACAACTGGCGAACAATTTATTGCATTTCCATATGCAACTTATTATGTTCAGAGCAGAGAATTTGAATTTGCAATGGGCATTGGATCTGCATCTTATTTAAAAGAAGACATAGCCCTTTTATCGGAGTTTAGTAAAGTGGAATGGCTGGAAGATGATAGGGGATATATCGATGACTATATTCAATATGAACTTACAGGTGCGCACAGTAAATTTCATCAAGTATTTTGGATCAGAGAAGATAACGAAACCTTATTCTTTGGGGGCGACGATGCACCTCAATTGCAGCAAATGAAGAGCCGCTTTGTAGCTAAATATGATTTCGATGGAAAAAAGTGCATGGAACTAAGGAGACAATGGTGGGAAAAAGGCAATAACGAAGGATGGAAATTTCTTTTCTATCACGATATTGCTTCACCAATATTTCAAAATAGTTAATTGTTATTGTTCATTGGAGTTTGCTCAATCGCTTTTTTTGAATTATTCATTCTTCGATTCATTAACTCTTTGCGCAATTCATTATTAAAGTCTTTTTCTAACTTATACATCTTATTTACTCTTACATCGCTCATCAAAATTTTTCTAAAGTCGGCGTTGTACTTTTTTCGAACATTCAATGCCTTCTCTTCAAAAACCAGTTCATTATCCAAATTCTCTCTTCTGGCTTTTTTAAGCTCCTCAAAATAAATATTATGAACTGGCCAGAATTTCTGTGCTTCTTCTGGAGTTAAATTTAACTGACGAGTTATATAAGCAACTTTTAGTGCCTCAATATTATTTTTATTGAATTGTCTTTCTGGCTTGTTTTGTGCATTGGAAACAACTACTCCAAAACAAAAAAGCACAATGACTAATACTATTTTTTTCATACAATAATTTTTAACTTCTTTTTTGATTGATAGCTTCACTGCCTACTTCTTTTAAATACTCTTTTAATTCTTCATCAGAAATCTGTTGAAAATTCCCATGATGAATATTTTCAATCTCTTCCGGAATGGTTATATGATCAGTGCCAGACAATGATGCTGTGCTATTTAAATAGTCTTGCAATGCATCATCAGAAGCTTGATTTAATGCTGCAGGAACATCAATTTTACTGTAAAAATCAAAATCAAAAGATTTGGATTGTTTATTATTAAACACAAACCCTGCAGTAATTAATATGCCCGCAATCATGGCCGCAGCAGCATAGCTGACCCATTTACGAATAACCGGCAATCGAACGATTTTAGCTGCTTCTTTAGCAGGTTGAATGGTGAAATCGGCAAAATACCCTTCAGGCAAATTTTGAACAGGCTTCTTTGAAATTTGATTTAGCAAGGGTGCGATTGATACTAATTCCGACTCAACAGTAAGAGATGAGGCTTTGGCCAAATTCAACATTTCACTAGAAAATGAATCAAAATATCCATTTGGCAGCGCCTGAGGCATGTTTTTAGAAATACCCACCAAGAAAGGACTTAGTTCTATTAATTCAACTTTTATATCAACTTTCGTATCCATGATCAGGTCTTTGACTATTATTTGATTCCAAGGTTTAACTATTTAAGATAAATTCTTCAATTTTTTTAGCCGCATGATGATAACTGGCTTTCAAAGCCCCTACGCTGGTATCTAATACAGTACTCATTTCTTCATAGGGCATTTCATCAAAATATCGAAGATTAAATACCAATTTCTGCTTTTCAGGCAGCTGTTGAATTGCCAGCTGTAATTTCCATTCTAATTGATTGGCATCAAAATGAGCATCCGCTTTTACTTTATTGCCTAAATCAGCCGCTATTTCATCAAATGGTAAAGCTGATTTTCTTTTCAATTGTTCCAAAAAACTCAAACTCTCATTAGTAGCAATCCTATATAACCAGGTATATAACTGGCTATCATCTCTAAAATTCTCCAAACCCTTCCATACTTTTATAAATGTATTCTGTAATACATCATTGGCATCTTCATGCTCTACAACCATTCTTCGAATATGCCAATATAGTTTTTCCTGGTATTTTTTTACCAGAGTGGTATATGCAGCATCTTTTGTTGCAGCCGACTTAAACTGTACTACTAATTGTTGATCATCAGTTAACATGAAGGGGTGTTAATTATAGAATAGACCAAAATTAAATTGATAGGTTTAATCGAAGAATTAAAATGCAACAAAAAACAGTAAATTGAGGCAGAATTCTTCATATGCCCAATCAATCGAATATACAGTCTTTCCGACAGAATGTAACCGATAAATATACTATTTACAATAGTTTATTTGCCGCTCTGCCTTTTTCAGGCATTGCTAATGTGGGAGCACTATTACCCATTTTATTACAAGTTTGTATTGAAGGGTATCAGGAAGGGAAAAACCCAATGGAAATCATTGACCATTTTTTTAACCAGCATACCAATGCATTGACTGAAAAAGATAAAGTAGCACGTTTATTTAAATTTGTACAATATATAGAACGTCAGGTAGTATTATTTGATGCTATTGAAGATGCTGCATTTAGTTCAGTTAACAATATCAATGGCACAGGAAGTTTAAAGGCCTTGTACAATGAAGCATACTTTGCTGGAAAAATACCCGAATTAAAAGAGAAATTGAGTCATTTTAAAGTACGTGTAGTACTTACTGCACATCCCACTCAATTCTATCCAGGAAGTGTTTTGGGCATCATTCACGATTTGGGAGAATCCATTGCAAAAAACGATTTTCAAACGATCAATTTATTCATACAACAATTAGGCATTACTCCATTTTTTAATAAAAAACAACCTACTCCATATGATGAAGCACTCAATCTCATGTGGTATCTAGAAAACATTTTATACCATTCCATTGGCAATATTTACAATTTTATTCAAAGGGATATTTTTGATGGAAATCTGGAAAGCAATAATCCATTTATTGAATTGGGTTTTTGGCCTGGAGGAGATAGAGATGGAAATCCATTTGTAGATGCTGCAACAACATTGAAAGTAGCTGAATCGCTCAGAAGTGCAATCATTGTTTGCTATTACAGAGACATCAGAAAACTCAAAAGAAAACTAACATTTTCTGAGGTTGATATTTTAATCAATGAATTGGAAGCGCAGTTATATGAAAATGTTTTCCGTCCAAAAGAAAGCAAACGCATACATCAATTAGAACTCTTACAGAAATTAGGTAAGATAAAAGCGATTATTCAAGAGCAGCATCATGGATTGTATATTTCTAGGGTAGACAGTTTAATTAATAAAGTAACCATATTCGGTACCTGGTTTGCTGCATTGGATATTCGGCAAGACAGCAGGATTCACACAAAAGTGTTGGCAGATATCCATGAAACTTATCTGAAAAAAACGGGCAAAGGCATTTTACCTACCGGTTATGAAAAGCTTAGTGAAAAAGAAAAAATAAATGCATTAAGCAGTGTCAACCAAGTTATAGAAGTTTCGGATTTATCAGAACAAATTTCAAAAGATACCATTGAAAGTATCTATGCCATTCATTCTATTCAACAAATTAATGGCGAAGCGGGATGTCATAGATATATCATCAGCAATTGCCAGACCGCATTGAATGTGATGGAAGTTTTCACACTATTTAGATTATGTGGCTGGAATACATCTCAATTATCGGTAGATATAGTTCCACTATTTGAAACCATCGACGATTTAAAAGATGCTGAAGTGATTATGGAGTATCTATACAATCTTCCGCTTTATAAAGACCATCTTAAAAACAGGAATCAACAGCAAACAATTATGTTGGGCTTTAGTGATGGAACAAAAGATGGCGGTTATTTACAAGCCAACTGGAGTATCTATACAGCTAAGGAACAACTTACCGCTATATCTCAGAAGAACCATATCAAAGTGAAGTTTTTTGATGGTCGTGGTGGGCCTCCATCACGTGGAGGAGGAAAGACCAATAAGTTTTATGCCTCCTTAGGTAATAATATTGAAAATGAGGAAATACAATTAACTGTACAGGGACAAACAATTACTTCCAATTTTGGAACGATTCAATCTTCTCAATACAACCTAGAGCAATTACTCAGTGCGGGCATTAGCAATACAGTGTTTGCAGAAAACAGAAAACAATTAACCCAATCAGAAAGAAGCATCTTGGCAGAATTAGGCAAAAAAAGTTATGAGGTATATCAGTCTTTCAAAGCACATCCTCAGTTTCTTACTTATATGCAGCAATACAGTCCATTGAATTATTACAGTAAATCAAATATTGCAAGCAGACCAGGCAAAAGAGGTAGTTCTAATCAATTGAAATTTGAAGACTTAAGAGCCATCCCTTTTGTAGGAAGTTGGAGTCAGTTAAAGCAAAATGTGCCTGGCTATTTCGGAGTTGGTTCTGCATTGCAAGAAATGAAATCTGCTGGTAGATGGACTGAGGTTAAATCACTTTTCAATAGTTCTCCCTTTTTTAGAACATTGATAGATAATAGTATGATGAGTATGTTAAAATCATTCTTTCCATTAACTGCTTTTGTAAAAGACGATCCGACATATGGAGCAGTCTGGAAGATGATTAAAAAAGAATATGATCTTACTGAAGAATTGGTATTGGATTTAGCAGGCAATAAAGAATTGATGCAAGAAGATAAAACAGGAAGAGCATCTATTCAAATGCGCGATAAAATCGTATTGCCCTTATTAACCATACAACAATATGCGCTGAATCAATTGCATAATCATTCGCTGGACGAAGAGCTTCGAAACACCTACGAGAAGTTAGTTACAAGGTCTATGTTTGGCATTATCAATGCAGCGAGGAATTCAGCTTGATTATTCATCCTTCCATTTCCAAAGATGAATACAGGCATATGTTCTGTATGGGCTCCACTTAGAAGACAATTGAAGCATTTTGGCTTTCATTGTTTTTTTATCAGAAATATCTAATTTATAGAGTTTCGCAATTGCTTGCTGTATCCCTAGATCGTCCACAGCAAATACATCTTCTCTTCCTAAACTAAACATCAATAACATTTCGACCGTCCACTGTCCTACTCCTTTTATTTTAACCAGCAAATCGATAATCGATTCATTATCCATTTTTGCTAATTTTTTGTCATTGATTGAATGTTCAATGCAGAATTCTGCAACATTTTTTATGTAGCCAACTTTATTATTGCTTAATCCAATAGCCCGAAGTGTTTCATGAGGTGTATCTAAAACTTGCTGGGGTTTTGGCTCTTTACCCTTATAAATTTCAAGAAATCTTTTAAAGATAACAGCTGCTACTTTTGTACTCAGTTGCTGGCTCATGATACTTGCCATTAAACGGATTGGGATATTTTTTCTGCACTTCAACTCATGAATTTCTGTACCAAGTATAGACGCCAGTTTTTTATCTTTTTGCAAATGTTCAATGTAATTCATAAGGTTAAATTACATCATTTTTCAACTATCTTTATTTGCATTTAATTACAATAACCAATAACCAATAACCAATAACCAATAACCAATAACCAATAACCAATAACCAATAACCAATAACCAATAAAGCTATGAAACAAATAATCCTCCTTTTATTACTAAGTATTTTTACGAGTGCAAATGCCCAAAGCCCAGATCAACAAATCAGATCCATTCTAGCAGAACAAACCCAAGCTTGGAATAAGGGAGATCTGATCAATTTTATGAAAGGATATTGGAATAACGATAGCTTACTTTTTGTGGGTAAATCTGGTCCATCATATGGATATGCTGCTGCATTAAGAAACTACCAAAAAGGATATCCCGATACAGCAAGCATGGGAAAACTGGCTTTCACTTTATTACAGGTAAAGCCTTTAACAACAGATACATGGTTTGTTTTAGGCAAATGGGCCCTAACACGTTCAATTGGAAACGTCGGCGGTCATTATACCTTGATTTTTAAAAAAATAAAAGGAGAATGGGTAATTGTAGTAGACCATAGCAGTTAGAAAATCAAATTATCTGAAATCTATAGGCTACCTTGTAATATATATCCAATTTATCTACTCATATAGTATAAAACATTTTTATGATACTCATTATTCTAGGCATCATTGTTCTAACTGCTTCTTTTTTCATCAATAAGCAAAGAGAAGAATTTCAAAAATTAGCCAAAGGAATTCGTATAGCAGGTTTAGCAATTGTTATTCTGGGTTTTTTAACCTCCTGTATCAAGCAAATTGATGCTGGTCAAATTGGAGTAAAATCTTTATTTGGCAAAATTGATAATGATATCTTAAATAGTGGATTGAATATTATCAACCCTTTAGTTGATGTAAAAACAGTAGATGTAAAAACCTTGAATTATACCATGAGTGGAGTGCATGATGAAGGTGATAAAGAAGGAGACGACGCCATTCGTGTACTAACTGCAGATGGACTAGAAGTAATAATAGATCTAACTGTTTTGTATAGAGTTACCAGCAGTGAGGCACCACGATTAATTCGTGAAACTGGCCTGGATTATAGAGATAAAATTGTGAGACCACTTACCAGAACAAAAATTCGTGATAATGCCGTTTACTTTACAGCTATTGACTTGTATTCTACCAAAAGGGATTTATTTCAAGGTAGAATTTTCAAAAGCATTGATGAAGATTTTAAAAAAAGAGGATTGATTTTAGAACAATTGTTAGTGAGGAATATTACGCTTCCTCAGAATGTAAAAACTTCCATTGAAGAAAAAATTAAAGCAGAACAAGAAGCGCAGAAAATGGAATTCGTTTTGCAAAAAGAAAAGCAGGAAGCTGAACGTAAAAGAGTGGAAGCCCAAGGTATTGCAGACTATCAGAAAATTATCAGTGCAGGTTTGGGTGACAAACAATTGCAATACGAACAAATACAAGTAATGAAAGCCTTGGTTACTTCACCCAATTCTAAAGTAATTGTATTGGGCAAAGGAAATACACCAGTTATTTTAGATACCAAGGATGGTAAAAATTAAAGGTCTTCAAAATGAATGGGCTTACTCCATAAGCGAATAACCCACCATAAAAAAAGGGCTAGGCTAAGTATAAACCAAATATAGAATACAATATTTCCTGTACTAATGCGATCATGGATAAAAGCATAATCATGCATAATTCCAAAAGTAGAATTGATGGCCATCCACAATAAGCCAACGGCTATGGTGTTCAATATTCGAATAAGGTATTCTCTAACTCCGGGTTCCAAAATGATTGATATTGTATAGATAAGTACAAAGCAAATGCGCTTTTGTTTACTGCATCCAATGTATTAATCGAAACTTTGATTACTTGCCGCAGCTAATTTGAGTATTCTATCAAATTGTGCTGGCGTCAGATCGTTATAGAAATAATAGATTGGATCTACGGGAACGCCGTTTTTATGTACTTCATAGTGGAGATGTGGCCCAGTACTCTTGCCAGTACTACCAATATACCCAATCACTTCTCCTCTTTTTACACGCTCTCCTACTCGCGCTTTTATTTTATACATATGAGAATAAGTGGTTTGATAACCAAAACCATGGTTAATCAAGACCCTATTACCATATCCTCCCGTATTAAATCCAGCATCTCTAACAACCCCATCGGCAGTGGCATAAATGGGAGTACCAGATGATGCAGTGAAATCAAGCCCAGCGTGCAATCTTCTATCTTTATAAATAGGATCAATTCTATATCCAAAACCGGACGCTATTCGGTCTAATTTTTTATTACTTACGGGCTGTATAGATGGAATTGCTGCTAATAATTTTTCTTTGTTTTTAACCAGATTGGTAATTTCTTTAAACGATTTTGCCTGAAAAGCCAACCTTAAAGAAAGATTGTTCAATTGATTAGCCATGCTATTGACCAATTCTGTTTCTCCTAAGCTTTGAACCAATTTGACCTCTTTTTTGATTTCCTGATCTTTGATCCTTGCACTGTCGGGTATTGGTGAGGATTCGAAAATAGATCTATAAACATTATTGTCTCGATTCTCAATTTCATCCATTTGAAGCTCCAATTGCTTCACTCTTTCCACCAAAACACTATAGTTCTGCTTTAAATCATCGTTTTGCTGGCGTAAATACTTCTCTTTTGGAGAATCGATGTACTGAAAAGTGATGGCAAAAATGACAATACCGGTAACAATTGAAGCAGCTATATACCCAATAACCTGCAATAAGCGAACCCTAAGAGGAGTTGCCAGCTTCTCATAGCGCATTGTGTGGGTGTTAAAGAAGTATTTTACCTTTTTCATTATAGTTCAATCATGGGGCAAAGTGGCTAAATCCTTACCTTTGCCATCCTTTGAAATGCTAACAAATATAGTTTCTACTGCCTAAATAGGCCATAAAAAGTAAACAATAATGACGAGTGCCGAAATTCGCCAACAATTTTTAGATTTTTTTGCTTCAAAAAAGCATCAAATCGTTGCATCTGCCCCAATTGTAGTAAAGGATGACCCGACCCTTTTATTTACCAATGCTGGGATGAATCAGTTCAAAGACTATTTTTTAGGTAATAGAAAGCCAGAATTTAGTAGGATTGCCGATACGCAAAAATGCTTAAGAGTAAGTGGTAAACACAATGACCTGGAAGAAGTGGGTGTAGATACCTATCACCATACCATGTTTGAAATGCTGGGCAACTGGAGCTTCGGTGACTATTTTAAAGCAGAAGCCATTGCATGGAGTTGGGAGCTCTTAACAGAAGTATATAAACTCGATAAAGACCGTTTGTATGTTACGGTATTTGAGGGAGATGAAAAAGATGGCATACCCCCATCTTCAGTTGCATTAGCAGAATGGAAAAAATTAGTCCCAGAAGATCATATTGTTTTTGGGAATAAGAAAGACAATTTCTGGGAAATGGGAGATACAGGGCCTTGTGGACCATGTTCGGAAATACATGTGGATTGTAGAACAGCAGAAGAAAGAAAATTAATCCCAGGAAGAACATTGGTGAATAAAGATCATCCGCAAGTAATTGAGATTTGGAATAATGTATTCATGCAATACAATCGTTTAAAAGATGGAACATTAGTTCCACTCCCTGCAAGACATGTAGATACCGGAATGGGCTTTGAACGTTTAGTAAGAGTGATACAAGGAAAGCAAAGCAATTACGATACAGATGTTTTTACTGGAACGATTGCTGCAACAGAAAAAATTACTGGTAAAAAATACGATCAAAGTGATAGTAAAGAAGCCATTGCTTTTCGTGTATTAGCTGATCATATTAGAGCAATCGCATTCACCATTGCAGATGGTCAGTTGCCCGCAAATACTGGAGCAGGTTATGTAATCAGAAGAATTTTAAGAAGGGCCGTAAGGTATTATTATTCCTATTTAGATTATAAGCAACCATTATTGTTTCAATTGATTCCGATCATTGCGGATCAATTTAAAAATGTATTCCCTGAATTATCCAAGCAACAAAATTTTGTAACAAAGGTAGTTAAAGAAGAAGAAGATGCTTTCTTAAGAACCTTGGATAAAGGTTTGAAAAGAATAGACGATATCATTAAACAAAACAACAATGCAGTCATCGACGGAAAAGCTGCATTTGAATTGTTTGATACATTTGGATTTCCTGCAGACTTAACCAGGTTAATTGCAAGTGAAAACAATATGAGCATCGATGAAGCTGGTTTTGAATCAGAAATGCAACTACAAAAAAATCGAAGCAGAGCCGCATCAGTATTAGACACCGAAGATTGGATTGAAGTTTCTAATGAACCAGGTGAAGGATTTGTAGGCTATAATGATATTTTGGTAACAAGTAATATTACTAAGTACAGAAAAATCAGCGCTAAAGGAAAAACGCAATACCAATTGGTGTTGAACACGACTCCTTTTTATGCGGAAAGTGGCGGACAAGTAGGCGATACAGGCTGGCTTGAATTTGGGGATAAAACCATTGAAGTAACTGATACCAAAAAAGAAAATGATTTAATTGTTCATTTCGTTAACGAATTGCCCAATGAGGTTGCAGGAAATTTAACTGCAAGAATTGATGTAGAGAAAAGATTGTATACCTGTTACAATCATACAGCTACCCATTTATTGCATGCTGCTTTAAGAAAAGTACTAGGTACTCATGTTGCCCAGAAAGGTTCTTTGGTGAATGAAGAAAATCTTCGATTTGACTTTTCCCATTTTGCAAGAGTAACAGACCAGGAAATTCGTGCAATCGAAAAAATGGTGAATGATAAAATAAGAGAAAACATTCCTGTTGTAATTACAGAAATGCCAAAAGAAGAAGCATTGAAATTAGGTGCGATGGCGCTTTTTGGAGAGAAATATGGCAATACTGTTAGAGTGGTGGTGGTGGACCCCAATTATTCCGTAGAGTTATGTGGAGGAACACATGTAATGCATACTGGCATGATTGGATTATTCAAATTAACAGCAGAATCTGCAGTAGCAGCTGGAGTTAGACGAATTGAAGCCTTAACAGGTGGCAAGGCATTTAACTATTTATATGAGCAATTTGCTGGCTTAAAAGAAGTTGCCAATTTATTAAAAACGCAAGATCCTCTAAAAGCAGTTGAAAAAATAATTGCAGAGAAACAAGAATTAGAAAAGAAAGTAGAGAGTTTAGAAGCTAAACAATTATCGATACTAAAGGAATCATTAATAGGAGAACGAATACCTTTTACACTTGGCAATAATCAAGAAGCTTATTTTATTGGAAAGATTGTAGAAGTAAGTAATGCCGATCATTTAAAGAAATTGTCTTTCGATTTAAAAACAGGATTAGGAGAAAATTATATGGTTGTGCTTTGTGCAAACATAGCTGGCAAAGCTGCTGTAAGTATTTTATTATCAGACAGCATAGTAGCAGTAAAAGGATTGGAAGCTCCAAAAATGATCAAAGAACAAGTAGCTCCTTTAATAAAAGGCGGTGGAGGAGGGCAAAAAACATTGGCAACAGCAGGTGGTCAAGATGCTTCTAATCTGCAAAAAGTAATCGACACCATACAAGAACTGATCAATTGATCAATTAGCAGAAGATGAGTAGTAGCGATAAATATGAAGCGGTAATTGGATTAGAAGTACATGCACAATTGTCTACCAACAGTAAACTCTTTTGCGGTGATAGTATTCAATTTGGTGCTGAGCCCAATACGCATATTAGCCCTATTACTATGGGTCATCCGGGTACTTTACCTAAGACGAATAAAAAGGCAATTGAATACGCTGTTAAGATGGGCATTGCATGTAATTCTGAAATTGTACAAACCAATTATTTTGCTCGTAAAAACTATTTCTATCCCGACCTGCCGAAAGGTTATCAAATTTCACAACACACTACTCCCATATGCAAGGGCGGGAAAGTAAAAATAAAAGTTGCTGATAAGGAAAGATATATTCAACTAAACAGAATTCATTTGGAAGAAGATGCAGGAAAAAGCATTCATGATATTGATGAAAACTTTACTTGCATCGATTTGAACAGAGCTGGCACTCCCCTCATTGAAATTGTTACTGAGCCGGATATTTTTTCTTCTGAAGAAGCATGGCAGTATGTGACAGAAATCAGAAAGTTAGTAAGGTGGTTGAATATCTGTGATGGAAATATGGAGGAAGGCAGTTTGCGTTGTGATGCTAATGTTTCTATTCGATTAAAAGGGGAATCAAAGTTAGGGACCAAAGTAGAAGTAAAAAACCTCAATTCTATTCGCAATGTAAAAAAAGCCATTGAGTTTGAAATTGACAGAATGATTGGTATTGTTGAAAATGGTGGAACCATCAAACAACAAACCAGGAGTTTCGATGCTAATAATGATACCACTTTTGCCATGCGCGATAAGGAAGAAGCCAATGATTACCGGTATTTCCCCGACCCAGATTTACCCGCTTTTGTTCTAACGAATGAGTACTTGGGCAATATTCAATCAGGAATGCCTCCATTACCAGAACAATTGTTTAATCAATATCAACTAGAATATGGATTAAGCAATTATGATGCTGCTCAGTTAACAGAAGATAAAGCAACCACTGATTATTTTCAAATGGTGATTGCACATACAAACCTTTACAAACAAGCTGCCAACTGGATGCTTTGCCCTTTGCGTCAGTTATTAAATGAACAATCCAAAGACTTTAACAATCTCCATTTAAATGCCCAGCATTTTGCCGAATTAATACAAATTGTGGAAGAAGGAAAAGTGAATTTCTCCATTGCTGCGGCTAAAATTTTACCTCAATTATTCGTAAGCAATGATTCTCCAATGCGTATAGCGGAAGCCTTAGAAATTATTCAAGTGAGTGATTCCAATGAATTAATAAAATGGGTAGATGAAGTTATTGGTGCAATGCCAGATAAAGTAGCAGAGTACCAAAAAGGCAAGAAAGGTTTGATCGGATTATTTGTTGGCGAAGTAAAAAAGAAAAGCAAAGGAAAGGCCGATCCTAAAATGGTTACACAATTATTAGAAGAAAAATTAAAATAAGTTTTATGCGAATTAAATATTTTTTATTTGTCGGTGTGTTATTGTTTTTTGTTGCATGTCAACAAAAAAAATACGGCGGGTTTACTGTTACTGGAACTATTAAAAATGCTCCCAATGCAAAAATATTTTTACAAGAACTACCTTATGGTGGGCAGGAGCCAATCATTTTAGACTCTGGTAAATTAGAAAAAGACAACAAGTTTTCATTGAAGGGAATTGCCAGAGAAGAAGGTCTTTATCGTTTAGTTGTTGAAAACGGACCAGACGTTTTAATAGTAAATGACAATGATATAATTGAAGTGGAGATGGATGTAAATAATTATCGTGCATATAAAATTGTTGGATCAAAAGCAAGTGAAAGTTTGCATCAATTATTTGAAAATTACCGCAAACAAGATTCAGCCCTCTATCTTACTTTTAATAAAATAGACACTTTACAAAAAAAGCCAGGCAATGACAGTTTATTGAACATTGCCAAAGGAGAAAGAGAATCGCAAATAAAAAACATCAATACTTCTGTTCGCAACTTTATTAAGGAAAGCAATAGCCCAGCAGCAAGGTATTATGCTTTAGGTATGGCTTCCAGAACTTTGAATACCGATGAATTAAAAGTATTGGTAAATGAGTCAGCTGAAAAATTTAAAGAGCATTCAGGTTTACAAAAAATTAAAATAGCACTAAATGCCAGTGCAAATCAAAAAGCGCCAGAACAGGTAGCTTATGCATTGCTCAACACTATTGCACCAGCTATCGTTTTGCCTGATCAAAATGGAAAGCAAGTTTCACTTAGTAGTTTCAAAGGAAAATATGTATTGGTAGATTTTTGGGCCAGCTGGTGTGGCCCTTGTAGAAGAGAAAACCCGAATGTAGTAGCTGCATACAATCAATTTAAAAGCAAGAACTTTACTATTTTAGGTGTATCGATGGACGAAGACAAAACCGCTTGGCTTGAGGCAATAAAAGCTGATCAGTTGAGCTGGAACCATGTAAGCATCTTATCAGATTGGAACAGTCATCCTTTGACTCAAGAATATCAATTCAATGCAATACCATTTAATGTATTGGTTGATCCTACAGGAAAAATCATTGCGTCTGATCTGAGAGGAGCAGATTTATTCAATAAACTAGCAGAAGTATTGAAGTAAAATAAAACAGCATCCTTAATAAAAAAGTCCCGAAATTTTCGGGACTTTTTTATTGAAATAAATCTTACTTATTATAGTGAATGAATCTCTATAAAATTAAAGGTGTCTAATTGCATTTGCAGATAATGGTTGGCCTGCAGCAGTACCCGCAGCAAACAAAGTATATATTCCATTTAAAGCATTCAAGCTAGCAGCAACTGGAGCTAATGCTAATGTTTGTGTACCCGCTAATTTAACACGGATGGTATAAATACCACTTGGAATACCAGTAAATGCAGATAAAGTACTTGCATTTGGTGTAGTACCAATAAATGATCTGTTTGTTAAAGTAACACTGTCAAGTGTTGCACCACTGGTTCTTAATAAAGTTACATCTACAGCAGGTGCATTATTTGCAAGATGTAAAAAACGCACTTTTACCTGACCAGTTGCTGGAAGAGATAAATCATCGGTTAACATTACAGAACGAAGTGATGTACTTGTTGCAGTAAGTGTATCGTAAACAACCAAAGTTGATGCTTTATTAAAATCAATTTGTTGATCGGTCAAATTAACATAATTAACTCTTGCATTATTATTTGGTCTTGTTTGAATGGTTCTTGGCCCAATTGAAGCTGCCAAATAACCAGAGTTAGCCCTAAAATTTATTGCAGCAGAAGTTTTAATCAATGTATCGATATAAACATTCATTGCAGTTGTTGCTGCAGTTGCAGCACTCGGAGATGCATTCAGAACCAATACAGTTCCAAATTCGTTGGTAAAATCATTTACTTTTCCGCAAGAAGCCAGTAGAATAGTTCCAGCAAAAAAGCCTATTATTTTTTTCATAATGATCAATATTTATTATGGGTATACTACCCAATGATTAATTATTTAGTATCCAGGATTTTGTTGCATGTTGGTATTTGCTTGAGCCTCAGCCAAAGGAATAGGCAAAATGAATCTAAAGTTATTAGATGCTAAAGTTTGGATAGCTGCTTGACCACCTGCATCATTAATATCTCTATTAATTGGCAAACTTCTTCTCTTCAAATCAAAATAACGATGTCCTTCATAACAAAGCTCTTTATAACGCTCATCCATAATTGAATTGATCAAAGTAGCGCCGGTTAATGCGCTATGCACATAACCAGTGATTCTATTTGAACGAAGTGATGAAAGATCAGCATTTGCCAATGCACTCTGATTCAATTCTGCATATGCTTCAGCGCGAGATAGCAATATTTCTGAAGTACGCATCATTTTCACATCATATAAAAAATTCTCTCCATTGGTACCGATAACAGCTCCATACTTTGCAATTAAACTTCTTGGTGAAGTTCTAAAGAAAGTAGAAAAACGTATATCATTTACCTGATCAAAAGTAGAAGTTAATTTAACAGCTGGAGAAGCTTGAACAGCACCTGTTCCTACATCTTGCCAAAGTGAACCGATAGCTGAACCTAAATTAGATGGTTGCACATTTATTTTCCAAAGTACTTCAGTAGACTGATTTTCAGGTAATGATCTGGTTGTCCAAATTGAAGGATAAGTAGAAATATTAGCAATTGGCTGAGCAGTAATAATTTCACTGGCTCTATCCACTACACCTTGCCAGTTTTTGGTGTGTAATGCTGCTCTTACCTGTAAACCGATAACGGTATTTCTGGTAAATCTGCTGATGTTCACAAAAGTAGAAGGTATTAATGTTCTAGCTTCTGCTAAGTCTGCATTGATTAGCGTCATTGCTTCTGATTGAGCAACTCTTGCAGGCTTATAAGTTCCAGGAGCTTTTACAAACTCCTTTTGAACTACAATTCCTAAAGCAGTTGGATTGTACTCATTGGTGATGCTATACCAGCGCAATAGTTCTAGATGAGCATAAGCTCTAGCTGCTAATAATTCACCACGATATTGATTTTTCAAAGCAACTTCAGCAGGGGTAGCAGCAGGAACTGGTACCATCAATTCCAAAATACGATTTGCTCTGTCGATAACTGCGTATAAATTAGGCCAAGCTGCACCTACATCTCCGTTATCACTCACAAAAATCCATTGGAAAAGAATATTTCCCACATTACGGTATTCTGCACCAGTGCCTAATCTAGCTTCGTCGGTCATAAATGAGCTAAGGTTAGCTGCATTTCTACCACTCAATGAGGCATAAACTCCATTAACACCTAAGTTTACATCAGACAAAGTTGATATAGCCGCTTGTGCTGGTATTTGGTCAATGGGTTTTAAATCTGTTAATTGCTTTTCGCAAGAAGCAAAGACCAAAGTCAACGCTAAACCTGCAAACAATTTTTGTATATTTTTCATACTAATAATATTATTTTTTTTAGAAATTAATGTCTAGACCCATTGTGTAGGTTCTTGGATTTGGAAACTCATAAGAAGCAATATTATTACTTTCTTCAGGGTCAAATCCTTGCCACTTAGTCCAAGTAAACAAGTTTTGTCCTTGAGCCCAGAAGCGGATACTTCTGATTCCAATTTTTTGATTTTTAATCACAAAATTGTATCCAACTTGTAAATTTCTAAATCGAATGAATGATGCATCTTGAACATCTCTACTGCTAAATTGACGAGCAGTACCAATGCGTTGATAATTGGTGATATCACCAGGTTTCTGCCAGCTATTCAATAAATCAACTCTTTTATTGAAACCAACATTTGAGTTAGTTGTTTCATAGAAGAAAGCTTCGTTATTAAAACGCTGAACATTTTGAGCGGTAGACAATAAAGCAGAAACATTAAAATTCTTCCAAGTAACATCTAAAGTTGCACCTCCAGTAAATGAAGGAATAAATGTTCCAAACTCAGCTCTGTTGTTAGCAGCAGAATAAACATTGGTAGGTAGGCCATTGATATCCTGGTAAACTGGGTTACCAGATTGAGGATCAACACCCAACCAACCTACAGTAAAATGTGAACCTAGTGGATATCCTACTCTGATAATACCAGTACCTTGAGGTATTTCAGATAAACCACCCAAATTCATTACTCTGTTCTTCAAGAAGCCTCCATTGATACCAAATGTTACCAAAAGGTCTTTCTTCCTGATCACATCATAACTCAAAGAGAAATCTAAACCAGAATTTCTTACTTGAGCTGCATTAGTAGCCAATGAAGCAAATCCGGTAGTTCTAGAAAGAGGCTGACTTACAAAAAGGTTTCTAGAATCTTTGATAAAGTAATCAGCAGTAAATCTTGCTCTTCTATCTAAAAAAGTTAAATCAACTCCAATATTAGTAAGTACTTGACTCTCTAATTTGTAGTCTTCATTACCAGGAGATGAAGGAACAATGGCTGGAATACCTGCATAGCTAGTACTTCCATAAGTAGATATATATCCAAAATCAGAAGTAAATCCGTTCACATTTCCAGTTTCTCCATAACTAGCTCTCACACGTGCATCTTGAAAAATAGTTTGCTTTTCCATGAATTTTTCTGCAATCAAATTCCATGAAGCACCAGCAGACCAGAAAATATTGTCTCTGTTTTTCAAAGGAACCTGAGAAGGCACATCTCTTCTTAAACTTCCTGAGATAGTAAACCTTTTATCGTAAGTGTAATCTGCTACTAAGAAAGTAGAAGAAAGACCGTTAATAGTTTTTCCACCACCTATTCCAGGAATTAAGTTATTGGTTGCAGAACCAGGAGTAATACCAGCAGGTGTATTTGGCAATTGGGCATTAATTCCAAAACCAGTTGCATTAAAGCTTCTGTTTTTATTTCTAATCGCTTCATACATGAGAGAAGCATTAACAGCGTGTTTAGTATTGAACACTTTATTAAAAACAAATCCAGTTGTAGAAATCAATTGTAAGTTTTCAGAATTACCCTCATTATAAGAACCTTGTGCTCCTTGAGCAACTAAAGATCCAGCAAATGATGTTGGATTAATAAATCTACTGGTATTATTATTTCTCCAGTCAACACCATTGGTTGTTTTGAATGAAATACCATTCCAAATATTATATTGAATAGTAACTCCTAATGTTCCTTTGAATTGGTTAGTTACATTGGTAGTAGTGAATAATCTATCATAAGCATTTGCTCCTGTTCTACCAGTACCTGTAGCTACTAAACCAGCATCATTTAAAAAGCGTGTATAAGGCAATTCTAAATATGCAGCAGCAATTGGATTAGCCAATGCAACACCTGCTTCAGATTCAATATCTGCTCTACTACTCCAACCAGCAGCTGAACGAACTGATACCGTTAATCTTTCTGTTTTGTAATCGATATTTGCTCTAAAAGTATATCTGTCTAAATTAGAACGATGAATAATACCTTCCTGATTATATACAGACAATGAAGTATAGAAACTTAAGTTGCCTGCACCACCAGATGCATTTAATTCATGTTGTCTGAATTTTGCGTTTCTTGTCATGATATCAGGCCAAAAAGTGTTGATACCCTTTACTGAATCCAACAAACGAGCTTCTGTAGCTCTTTGAGCTGGAGTTAATGTTTGAAAACGAGGATTATTGGGGCTATAATCCCAACCTGGATTACCAGTTAGAGCTGTAGGAGATAAAATTGCAGGTCCTAATACTCTTTCTTCATACTCCAATCTTTGTGCACCATTCATCATTTGCAGATTAGATAATTGCATCGGTTGAGACATACCCATTAAACCACGGTATCCCATTTGTACTTTTCCTTGTCTTCCTCTTTTTGATGTGATAACAATTACACCATTTGCACCTCTTGATCCATATAATCCCGCACCAGCTGCGTCTTTCAACACATCTACGCTTTCAAAATCATTCGGGTTCATGGTACGGAACACACCTTCTTCAATTGGAATACCATCTAAAACATACAATGGTGAATTACCACCAGAGATAGAACCAACACCACGGATATTCACTCTTGCAGTAGAACCAGGTTGTCCTGATCCAGAAGCAATGTATAGTCCGGGAGCTCTACCTTGTAATATTTGTTCAAAAGATGCTACTGGAACTTGCTCTATTTGCTTAGAACTAACTCTAGATGAAGCTCCGGTAAATTCAGCTTTCTTTTTAGTTGAATATCCAGTTACAACCACTTCTTCTAAATTTTTGTCGGAAGAAACCATTGTAACATTAACTACATTACTGGTTCCTACTGTCATTTCTCTGGTCGTAAAACCAACTCCAGTAACTACCAAAGTTTTAGCAGTCGTTGGAATAGAAATAGAGTAAGCACCTTGTTCATCGGCTGATACTCCTTTTGTAGATCCTTTTAGAAGAACAGATGCACCAGAAACTGGCTTTCCATCTGTGTCGGTAATTTTTCCAGTGATAGTTCTATTTTGTGCATTGATTTGCAAAATAGACAACACTACACACAGAAACACTGTGACTAGTTTTCTCATAATTCAATTTTTAAGTTTTAAGATGTGCAAGTTAGCTAACACTCGTTAATTAACAATAATTAACAATAAATTGTTTGTTACAAAAGAAATATAATAGGTGAATACAAAAAAGCCGCCCCGATAATCTCGGGGCGGCTTATATATTAGTTTTTTACAATATCTACTATGGATTATGCAAAATAGTTGCACCTCCTAAAGTAAATGTTCCAATATTAGGATGTCCAGCAGCTAAACCACGTAACATCCAAGAATAAGATTTACCGTCTCTAACAGTAAATGCAGTAGTAGAGAAAACAGATACTCCACCAACAGTTACAGTCAAAGTATAAGTACCTGAAGGAATGTTAGTGTAAGCAGATAAAAGCGTTTCATTAGGTGATGCAACTGATCCAACATAATTCACATTAGAGAAAGTAGTTGTTCCTGTTGCAGCTACGCCAAATCCATCTGCAGTTCTGGTTAAGGTAATGGTTGAAGTTGGCACATTTGGTGCAAAATTCAACATACGTACGTTAGCAGTTCCTGCTGCAGGTACTTTTGTATCGTTGTTTAATGCCAACATTCTAACTGTGTTAGTTGGGCTCAAAGTGTCGTATGCAAAAAATGATGTTGCACTTGCAGCAGCCAATGTTACAGTACGAGAAGCTAGATCTGCAGTACCGGTTAAAGTACGAACAGCAACTACATTGCTTCCTGGCTTAACACCAGCATATGGACCCGCAAGGCTTCCATTATAAGCAACACTGGATTGAGCGCCTCCAAGTAATAAATTGGTACCGTTTAAATTAACGGTAATATTTGAAGGTACACGAATAGCAAAATTGTGCACAGCAACCAATGACTGTGAATTTGGGTCTGCTTCAGCTGCAGGCAAATCCTTTTTACAAGAGCTAGTAGAAGCCATTGCACCAAGCATTAATCCGAAGATCCCTAGTTTATTAAAAATATTTTTTTTCATGCTTTATTATTTAAATCAAGATTAATAGAATGGATTTTGTTTGATTGCAGGATTTTGAGTTACCTCGCCATTTGGTATAGGCCATATAAAACGGAAATCGCTATATGGTATACCTGCCTGTCCTAATGTTACAGGAACTCCAATGCCATACAAAGCACTTCCAGTTGTACCGTTATTCACTTTAGCAGGAATACCAGGGGCTCTTAAAGCAACAATAGGATCCTGTGCAGTACGATGAATATCTGGCCATCTGCGTCCTTCAGACAAGAATTCAATTCTGCGTTCAAACAAAATTGCTCCTACTAAAGCAGTTTGATCAGCAAAACTAGCTGCAGTAAATTGAGTAGTTGCAGGAGCAACACTAGCACGATTTCTTACCATATTCAATAAATCTACTGCTCTTTGAGAAACAGTAGCTGCACTTAAACGGGCTTCGATTTCAGCTTGATTCAACAATACTTCTGCATAACGGATAATAGGGCAGTTATCACCTCGGTTAATATAATCGGTGTACTTAGTAGTCATAAAGGCTAAGCCGGCTGCACTTGTACCATTTGCAGTACCACCTAATCTGTTATTCTGAGTTCTTCTTAAATCATTGGCTAACCATGCCGATTGGTTCCAGATAATTGGAGAAATAGAAACTAGTCCACGTCCTCCTAAATCAGCAGATCCGTACATCTGTGCCATTGCACCATTTACAGAACCATTGTCTAAAGGATCATTTTTTACAGAGAAAATATTTTCTGCTGTAACACTATTTCCACCAGGTATTCCAAATGGTTCTCCAGGTGTAGCCATCAATCTATGACCACCAATTGGAGCAACAGTAGTATTTGGTGTTAAAGGAGTAACTGTGGCAGGGATTAGTTTATCGCCTTCAGCTTTAGCTAAAGTCCATTGGCCCATGTGCATATAAACTCTTTGCTTTAAAGCAATAGCCGCAGCTCTTGTTGCTCTAATAACTCCTAAAGATTGTGTAACTGGTAAATTGGTTTCTGCAAAATTCAAATCTGCAATTAACTTGGCATAACCTTCTGCAACAGTAGGTCTTTTCTCAGTTTTTAATTTATCTAAAGCTGCCGAACCTTGAACTGCATAATCGCGGTATGGAACCCCACCTTCAGCTGCTGTTCCATTTCCATCAAGGAAAGGACGAGCATAATGTACCAATAATTCATGATGACCTAGCGCACGTAGAAATCTACATTCAGCCTCGTATTGCAATGCTAAAGCAGGTGCAATAACCCCACTAGATCCTACTTTCTTAAAACCATCTATAGCAATATTGGCTTTATTGATCATGTTGTAGGTGTTATCCCACATAGCCTGGTTATTAGCAGTATTAGGATTATACGTACCCTGATAAGTAATTTGGTAGAAAGCCGCCAAATTCACCATATCTTCTCCACGCATATCTCCTTGTTCAACTGTAGCTGCTCCAAAAGGATATCCACGACCTGCAAGGGTTGTACTACCTGTTTGACCAGCGTCGTATACACCATTTAAAGCCAATAAAGCTCTTTCAGGAGTGGTAAACACACTCTCATCCGTAAAGGCATTATAAGGCCCTTCGTCCAGTACTTTCTGGCAACCCGAAGCAACCATCACAATAGCGGTGATTGCTGTAGCTGTAAAAAATTTATTGAATCTCATTGTCATTATTTTAATGTCATTAATCATTTTAAGAATTTATTAGAACCCAACATTTACACCAAAAGATATGGTTCTCAATTGCGGTGAAACAGCATTATCCTGTCCAGCCTGAGATGCATTCTCCGGATCTAAACCAGAATATTTAGTCCACAAGCCCATGTTCTGGCCTTGCATAAAGAATCGTAAATTTTTAATGTAACCATTGGTTTGTTCAGCTAAACGCTTACTATTATAGGTATAGCTTAATGAAACATTCTGTAAACGGATAAAATCACCAGACTCTACAAAACGAGATGTTGCTAAACCAACTTGGTTAATGTTATTACTTTGTCCTTGAACCAAACGAGGAACATTGGTAACCTGACCAGGTGTAGTCCATCTGTCTAAGATCTCTACGCCATTGTTGTGAAAGTTTTGGCTTAACAATGCTTCCTGACGAGTAATGTTCATTACTTTATTACCACCAGAATATCTAAACATAAGGTCTAAACTAAACTGCTTGTAACGGAAAGTATTTGTGATACCACCAAAATAAGTTGGCAAACTTAAACCTAAGAACCTTCTATCATTTAATCCTAGTGAAGTTTGTGCGCCTAAAGTAGGGTCATTCTTTCCATTTGCAAAAAAGTATGCTCCGTTGGCAATATTGTGCTGAACCAATTGTCCGATACCATTAAAGTACATTGGATTACCATTAGCTGTATTTACACCAGCATATTGATATCCAGATAATACGTTCAATGAACTTCCTACATTAATGGTATTATAAGATCCTGGAATACTATTAACCGGATTTCCGCCAATTGTATACAATGAAGTAATTCTGTTGTCTAAGTTAGTATGGTTCCAGTTGAAATTCCAAGAGAAATCTTTACCACGAACCAGTTCACCACCAAATGTAATTTCTATACCTCTATTTCTTTGAGTTCCAATATTTTGAGAAATGGAGTTATTAGGTATACCAGCTGTAGGAGGAGTTGGAACAGCCAAAACCAATTGATCAATATCATTTAAGAACCAGTCAAATCCAAAATTGAATCTACCGCTCAAAATGGCAATGTCTACCCCAATGTCGTATTTCTTACTTCTTTCCCATTGTAATGAACGGTTACCAATTAAGTTTGGAGCCAAACCGCTTAAGTTACCATAGTTAGCTGCAGAGAAAGTACTCAAGTAAGGAAAACCACCTAATGCATTACCTACAATTGCATAAGAGGCTTTTAATTTAACATCACTCAAATATTTTCTTAAGAAAGTACTCTTATCCCAGAATTTTTCTTGAGAGATTCTCCAACCTCCAGAAAAACCAGGGAAAACACCAAAACGAGTTTCAGGTGCCAATGAAGACTGACCGTCTCTTCTTACAGAAGCTTGTAAGAAATATTTGTTTGCAAAATCGTAATTAACACGCCCAAATAATGACTGGAAACCAGATTTACCAAAACCACCGCCACTAAATTGTGTAGCGCCAGTTCCAGAAATTACGTTATTACCAACAAAGAAAACATCTGAAATGGTATTTAATGAACCTGATACACTTCTAGAAAAATCTTTTTGTGCCTCCTGACCAGCAGTTACATATAGATTATGGCTACCAAATGACTTATTATAAGTTAAATAGTTCTGCCATACCCAACGTTGTGTGGTGATTTGTGAGTTGAAAACACTTCCTACAGCACTAAATCCATCACCATGTCTTGGATCCAAACCTTGGAATCCATAATCACTGAATACATCAAAATTAAATACAGTTTTAAATTTCAATCCTTTCATTAAGCTAAGCTCAACAAAAGTATTGTTGTTGATTCTTAATTTATCAGAACTGTATTTGTTTACATTCATTGTAAACATTGGATTGGTGTAGTTATCATCTACCGGAATAGTATTTGGACCTAAACCAAATTGGTTTAATAAAGGCCATTGAATATTATATCCTGTAGAATTTGCAGGATTAAATGGTTCTACATTCGGTAAAGCTCTTAAAGCAGAAGCAACAGATCCGCTCAAAGCATTTGATCCATTATTTTGCTCAAGATCTATAACTTTAGATAAAGTAAGGTTATTACCTACTTTAACGAATTTGTTTACTTCAGTATCGAAGTTAAAACGCAAACGATATGCTTTTTGACTATTTGAAATCAAAATACCTTTCTGATCGGAATAGTTTAAAGAAAAGAAATAGCTAGATTTTTGTGTTCCGCCAGAAAAACTAATATTCTGTTGAACTGCCAATGCATTTTGATTATACACTAAACTCTGCCAATCTGTATTCGTACCAGTTGGGCTTGGACGAGCAGCGATAGGTAAACCTGCATTCGCTCTTTTTTCGTTAGCAATCATTACAAACTGATTGGCATTAAGCATTTCATAAGTACTACCTGGTGAAGAAAAACCAAAAGTAGCATCATAATTTACTTTCATTCTACCATCTTTAGTTCCTTTTTTGGTAGTAATCATGATTACTCCGTTTGCTGCTCTAGAACCAAAAATCGCAGTAGCAGATCCATCTTTCAAAATTTCGATATTCTCAATATCATTAGGATTGATATCTGCTAAAGTATTTGAGTTAGTTACGTTTGCTAAGTTTCCAGAAATAAAAGGTACTCCATCAACAACAACCAATGGATCTTGTCCTCCACTTATTGAGTTAACACCTCTAACACGGATTCTTGCTGGTGTACCTACTCCACCACCTGCATTAGAAACTTGAACACCCGCTGCACGACCAGCTAATTGCTTATCTACTGAAGGGGTAACTAAATCTGAAAATTGTTTAGTATCAATTTTTGATGAAGAACCGGTGAAAGATTTCTTTTGTTGAACACCATAACCTACTACCACCACTTCAGAAAGTGCTTTGGATTCAGAGATCATGTTAACATCTATTGAACTTCTATTTCCAATTCTAGACTCGATATCACCGAAGCCTACAGAAGAGAATTTTAAAGAAGATGTATTTGCCGGTACCTGGATGGAATATACCCCCTTAGCATCGGTGATTGCATTTTTAACTGTTCCTGCTGCAGAAACAGTGACCCCAGCAAGCGGATTGCCTGCATCATCAGTTACCTTACCGGTAACAGTTCGATTTGTTTGAGCGAAAGTCTGTGCAAAACTGAACAAGACAAGCGTCAAAAGAACTGCTAGTTTTCTCATGTGCGTTTAATTTTTAGTTAAGAAGATGTCAAATATAGGCAGTAGAAGTTAAAAAAATGCTGCTTTATGTTAAAAAAATATATAGCTTTTAGCTATAATACGGCTATTTTTTGCTTGATGTACTTAATATTAATACAGGAAGCAGCACTAAATTGGTTATTGTGCCAACCACCAATGTTAATGAAGTGAGCCATCCAAGGGCATTGGTGCCCCCAAATTCACTGAAACAGAAGATGATAAACCCTGCGATTAGTACCAAAGAGGTATAAATAATGCTTATCCCAGTATGATTGATGGTTTGAATCAAGGTTGGGGCCACTTTTCCTCCATGTGTAGGCAGTTCTTGTTTATAATTAATTAAGAATCTGATAGTTACATCAATAACAATACCCAATGCCACACTAAATACCAACACTGTTGATGGCTTCAACGCTATTCCTGCCCAACCCATCACACCTGCAGTAATGATTAATGGAATTAAATTGGGAATGAGGGAACAAACCAAAATTCTAACTGATCTAAATAAATAGAACATACAAAGGGTAATCAGCAAAAATGCCCAAAAAATACTCTCCTTAAGGCCTTTGATAATAAAACTCGATCCCTCCAAAAAGCTTACACTGCTGCCCGTAAAACTTACTTTGTAATTGGCTGTGTCAAATATTTCTCTAGATTTTGCTTCGAACTGATCGAGTAACAAAGGCAATTTTGCGCTTCCAATATCTTTCATATTCACACTGATCCTGGCTTTTTGCTTATTGCTATCGATAAAATTATTGAGGAGTTTAGAAAGTGATGTTGTTTGTTTTGGCCCGCTATCGTTCTTTGATTTTAGATAAGGTCCTATAAAAGCCAGATCAGATTCATAAGGGATGGCATAACTCAAGCTATCTCCATCGTAAAATGCCTGCTTGGCAAATTTTAGTCCATCAACAAATGACAAAGGTCTTCCTGCGGAAGAATCTGCATTTAGATAATCAGCAAATTCATCAATTTTGGCAATAGGCTTTGTAGATCTTAGTAATCCATTTTTCTTTTTAGTATCAATTACAATTTCTAAAGGCATTACTCCACCAAAATTTTCTTCGAACCATTTGAGGTCTGTATAAATTACATCGCCCTTGGGTAAATCATCTACTATAAAACCTTCGCTTTTAATTCTGAAAATACCAAGGATGGCAACAAGCGTTAGTACAATGGTTACTCCGTAGACCATTTTTTGATGATTAAAAGCCCAATGCTCTACTTTAACCAACACTCTTGCTAAGAATGCATTGTCCAGATAATGAGTATGCTTTTCTTTTGGTGCAGGTAAAAAACTTAATACTGGTGGAATAAAAATCAAGGAGATAAAAAACAATAATAAAATATTGATTCCTGCAACGGCTCCAAACTCTTTTAATAAATCGCTTTTGGTAAGCGCAAAAACCGCAAAGCCAATGGCAGCAGCGATATTACAGAACAAGGTTACAATACCCATTTTACCCACCATTTGCACCAAGGCTTTTTGCTTCTCTCCTGTTTCTCTGTATGATGTATGGTATTTATTTAAAAAATAGATACAATTGGGAATGCCAATCACAACTACCAACGGTGGTATTAAAGCAGTAAGCAAAGTGATTTTATACCCCAATAAAACCAAGGTGCCGATACTCCAAACTACACCCATACCCACCACCAGTAAACTCATGATCATTGCACTAAATGATCTGAAAAAAATGAATAATGTAATGGCAGACAATAACAATGAACCAATTAAAAACCAATTCATTTCATGTTTGATTCTATCACCAATCACCGTTCTGATATACGGCAACCCACTCAAATGCAAAGTCGTTTGATTGTCTTTTTCGAATGCCTTAGTAACTGCAATAATATTGTTGATCATTGTAGTTCGGTACTTAGAATTGATGGTGTCTTTATCTACAGTAACAGCCATCAGATATGCACTTGTAGAGGGATTATATAATAGCGATTGATAGAAAGGCAGGTTTTCGAAAACGGCTTTATCACTATCAAGTGAAGCTTGATTGGTATAAGGATAATGAAATATTTTCTGGGGCACCAACTGTTGATGTATGGTATCATTGATTAGATTAACGGCTAATGGCACGCTTAATACATCTTTTACACCAGGCACTTTCTTCAAGTCAGTTTGCATATTGGCAACTGCATTAAAAAAAGGAAGGGAATAAAATGCTTTCGAATCAATTCCTATAACGAGTGTATTCCCATCTGAGCCAAACTGTTGTAAAAAATTTTGATAGTCAATGTATTTCGGATTATCAGTAGGCAAAGCCCTCGTAAAATCATAACTCAGCTGCACTTTACTGGCATGCCATCCCATAAATGCGGTTGAAACAAAAAGAAAAATCAATAAATATACCCTGTATTGTAAAATTAACCTGCCTATTTGATACCACATATCGACGAAAAATTGAATTGCAAAGAAACTAAAAATCAGTTAGAACTTTTTCACATTATAAAAACCGAGTTGCAGTTCCGTTTTTTCACCGTATTTCTTGTAGTGATGCTTGTCTATAAAGGGTTTGAAGCCATTATAGGTTAATTTTAACATTCCAATAATTATGAAACTCCTAGCTCCCCCCATATTGCTAAGGATACTTTGTAGTGTCTTACTGCCTGTAAGCGTTTTTTCTCAGGTAGTAGGCACATATTGTAATAATACAGCAATGGTTCCTGTATTCAAACAGGATTTTGGACAAGGCAGTTTATCTACTTCAACATCAATAGCTCCTGCAGGTTCTACCAATTACAATTTCGGTAATGTAGGTACTGATGGAAATTACATCATCACACCATTTGTACAAAACGCTAATAAAGCAGATTGGGCTAAAGGAAGTGATCACACAGGCAATACAAATGGCAATATGTTCTTGGTAAATGCTGGGGGAAGTAATTCGATCTTCTTTCAACAAAATGTTCCTGGATTATGCGCTGGATCAAATTATAATTTCACCGCCTGGATAGCAAATGTAAATTCACCCAATACACAAGGCGTTTGCGGAGCAGGATTGGTATATCCAAAAATCACTTTCAATATTAAAGACACTTCAAATGTTTTATTAGCAACCTATACCACCATACTTATTCCATTATCTCCTGTTAATGGCCCTTTAAACTGGCAGAAATATGGTTTTCAATTTGCCATGCCATCTTATACCGGGGAACTTAAATTAGAAATAATTGATGCATGGGGTGGAGGGCCAGCCTGTGGAAATGATGTTGCAATAGATGATATACTTTTTGAAGCATGTGTTCCTAAAATTACTGTTGCACTCACAAGTAGTAATGATAATGTTTGTATAGGTGGATTGGCTAATTTACAATCAACACTTACAAACAACCCATATACCAACCCCTATTATTTATGGCAGAAAAGTATTGACGGTGGAACAACATGGAATAGTATCGGAACACCAGGTGTTGGATTGAATAGCTATAGTATAAACAATGCAGTTACAACAGATGGAGGATTATATAGGGTACAAGTTGCTCCAACTACTTTAAGCGTAATTAATGCCACCTGTAGTGCAGTATCAAATGGCGTTTTATTCACTGTAAATCCTTTACCGAAATTAACCCCAACTTCAAATGCACCTATCTGTTCTGGTAATGATTTACTATTAAAAGCAAATGCTTCAGCGGGTTCAGGCGCCTATTCAAATTATCAATGGAAAGGACCAGCATCATTTCAATCTTCTTCAGCTGACACATCAATTGTTTCAGTAACAACTACAGCAAGTGGGCTATATACTATTCGAGTAACTGATAGCAAAGGATGTTCTGACTCAACAGGATTAGTCATCAATATTGATAGCACACCCACACTCTCTGTTCAATCCATTACCGATACCATTTGTACTGGTGGGTTAGGAAAATTAACAATGAATAGTTCATTGCCGAATAGTAAATTCTTTTGGAATAATGCATTTGTAAGTGGTTCGATTGCTGGGAACATTTCGGTCACAAATCCTGAACTGACCGGCAGCTTTTCTTCAATCATTAACAATAACGGAACAACGATTGGTAAAATCAAATACAGCATTTATGCTCAATCAATTGCGAATTGTAAAAGCAATACCATCGATACATTTGTTAATGTCTTGCCTCCACTTAGTTCAGCAAATGCAGGGACAGATATTACAATTTGCAGCGGAACATCTATTGCATTAAATGCCAATAATCCTGCAGTTGGCCTTGGTACTTGGAAACAAATCAGCGGGCCTTCAATTGTTTCATTTGCTGATAGCTCTAAAGCCAATACCCTTGTTGCTAATTTAATTCCTGGGGCTTATTTGTTTTCTTGGTCTGTTGCTAATAGCTGTGCTGCCAATACAGATACAGTTGCATTAAATTATACTCCTAAACCAGTTCCTAGTTATTCTTTGTTGGATACCATTGTTTGTGGTCCAGCTTCGATTGTTTTTACCAACAACACTCCGAATAAAAATAACTTCACTTACTCATGGAACTTTGGAAATGGCTTAAGTTCTTCACTCGCTAATCCTTTGCCTGTAAACTTTCTTGCTTCGTCCACTGGGCTAGATACCACTTACACTATTGTACTAAAAGCAATCTCTAAATGCGATACGGTGACGTATACTGGTGCAATAACAGTGAAAAGAAAAGCATTGGCGCAATTCACAGTAAGTCCTCAAAATACTTGTTTGCCACTAATTACCACTGTACGAAATGAATCCAGTGGATTGAATACAACTTATACAATTCTATTTGGAGATGGCAAGGATTCGGTCATTCAACAAAATAGTGATTTCAATTATACCTACTTTGGAAATAAAACACAATTATTTCAACCAATATTATTAGCCACCAATAGTTGTGGTACTGACACTGCTTTTGCAACTGTCCAAGCAATTGCCAGTCAATTAAAATTGAATACTACTATAAAAGATACTGCTGTTTGTGGTGCTCCATTTACTTATTCAGTGAGCGATAATAGTTCAGGAGGAAGTTCATATGAATGGAACTGGGGAGATGGAAATAGCAACATAACAAAAACCGCTGTTAATCAACAACATACTTATTTGCAAGCCGGGATCTATACAGTTAAACAGCAAATAAAACATTTGTGTGGAGACACCAGCATTAGTAAACTGATTCAAATTTATCCTTCCATAAAAGCCAGTATGCTGGCAATACCTTCCAACCAATGCATTGGAGATTCAATTTTATTCAGTGGCTTTGGCGATTCAACAGCAAATTACCAATGGAAAATAAATGATAGCATTTATTCAACACAATCATCATTTAAAATACCTTTTACAACTGCTGGAAATTACCAATCTCAACTTTTGATCATAAAAGTAAACCCGGGAAAAACTTGCAGCGATAATCTGAATGCCAGTTTTTCAATCATATCAACCAAATCCGGAAAAGCAAATATCAATCCTTTGAGTAGCAATTGTGTTCCAATAAATGTTCGCCTCATCAATCAAACTAATCAGACAATATCTACCACCTGGGACATGGGAGATGGCAATTCTATCATTGGAGATACAACTGATTATATTTATGTGCAACCAGGCATTTACAAAATCAAAATGTTCGCAAAAAATGCAGGTGGCTGTACATTCATAGATAGCTCAACCATTCAAATCAAATCTCCAAAAGGTAAAATCAATTTTAAATCAGGGCTATATTGTAACAGTAATAATATAGTTCTTTTTAATCCTGCTGTTTTTGACACAGATATGATTGAATACGATTTTGGGGATGGAACTAAAATGACGGCCAACAATACAAGATCGATCCAACATCAATATAGTAAGCCAGGTATTTATTTTCCAAGTTTCACCTTAATCAGCAATGCAGGCTGCAGAATACCGCTTCCAGCAAAAGATTCTATCGTTATTGAAAATGTGAAAGCTGGCTTTTCAGTAAAAACAATTTTTAATTGTGGCATTACCACTTTTAATTTTCAAGACAGTTCATCATCCTTCAGTGGAATCAATCAATTTTCTTGGATGCTTAATAAGGTCAACTTCGCCAATACAAAAAATGCTTCTATTGATTTCAAAAGAACAGGTGCTCAGGAAACCAGCTTGTATGTTACCAGTAACTGGGGATGTACAGATAGTATCAGCGGGGCTTACAAAGTGAGCATATATAGCTTTCCTCAAGTGAATATCAATTCAATTAATGAAGCTTGTTTAAATAATTTGATGGAATTGAAATCTGACATCAGTTCAATTGATTCTATTATTTATAGAATCTGGAATTTAGGCAATGGCAGTAAAGTAAATGATTCAACAGTAAGAATTTTATACTTCGATGAAGGGAAATATACCGTAAAACTTACTGCATCAACAATTAATAACTGTTACGATTCAGCCTATAAACAGTTAACAATTCACCCAGTTCCAATCATCAAAATTGAAAGTAGCACAAGGGTTTGTAATGGCGACAGTATAACACTTAAAGCAGATGGAGCAACCAGTTATGTTTGGAAAGATCAACAAGACAATATCCTATGTAATAATTGTTTAACGGTAAAAGTTAGACCTCAACGATCAACAGCATACAAAGTAATTGGCTATAATGAATTTGGTTGTACGCAAGTGGCCGCAACTAAAGTAGAGGTAATAAATAAAACACCTATATCTGTTGCGCCAGAATCAGTCATCTGTGAAGGGTCAAGTATTCGAATATGGGCTAGTGGAGGCAATAGTTACCAATGGTTACCAGCAAATGGTTTAAACAATTATAACAGCGCATCTCCAACAGTAAACCCAAGAATAACCACAACTTATAAAGTGATTGCTAAAGATGCATATAACTGTTTTGTAGATACTGGATATATAAAAGTAATTGTAGGCAAACCAACACCCATTAAAATTGGCAAAGACAGCAGCTTTGTTGCTGGAAGCAAAATACAATTGAAAGCCGCTGCACAACAAAATGATATTATCAAATGGAAATGGAGTGGTGGGGCTGATTTATCCTGTGTTGCATGTTCAGATCCAATTGCAAAAATTGTAAATGATGAAACCATAGTTTGTACTGCTACCAATCAATATGGCTGTATAACTGCTGACACAATTCGTTTTAAAACATTTTGTCCTAACACAGAAGTGTTTCTTCCAAATGCATTTACACCAGATGGTGATGGAGTGAATGACCTGTTCTTTGTTCAAGCAAGAGGTATCAGTATGGTAAAATCTATGCGCATCTATAGCAGATGGGGTGAATTGGTATTTGAAAAATTCAACTTTTTACCAAACGATAAAGGACTTGGCTGGAACGGAAGGGTTAGAGGAATCTTAGCCAACCCAGATGTATATGTATACCTCTGTGAAGTGGTTTGCGAAAAAGGCGCAGTTCAATTGTTAAAAGGAAATGTAGCCATAATAAAATGATGAAAAGAATATTTACGATATTATTTCTTTTTACTTGTTCCGATTTGATTTCGCAGGACTTTACATTTTCGCAGTTCTATGAACAACCATTATTACGCAATCCGGCTCTGGCAGGAATTTTCAATGGAGACTTAAGAGTTTCTATGCAATACAGAGATCAGTGGGGTTCCATTACAGTACCATTTAGAACAACTTCTTTAAGTATTGAGCATAAAACCAGTATTGGAAAAGGAAATGATTTTCTAACCATCGGATCACAGATGAGCATGGATGGTGCAGGAGATATCCGTTTAAAAAGAACACAAATTTTACCAGCCTTAAATTATCACAAATCACTGAGCGAAGACAAAGACAGTTATTTATCATTGGCATTTATGGGTGGTCCTGTATTTAGTCAATTCGACCCCACTCAAATTAAATTTGGAGATCAATATCAATCTGGTGGATTTAGTAGCAGTAATCCTACCATGCAAGTCTTAAGCGGAACTGGATACAATTATTGGGATTTATCTACCGGAATTTCATATACGACTGTTTTCGGTAAAGAGTTAAGACTATATGTTGCCGCAGGCATTTCACATGTAAACAAACCTGTTATTAAATCATTGGCAACAACTGTAAACGATGCCATCTTGCCAAGGTATAATTTCAATTTAGGTATTAATGGTAAAATCAATGATCGAGATTATATTACTGCATTTGCAGATTATATTTCTCAAAACGGCAATCGGCAAATCATTGGCGGTGTATTATATGGCTTTAGTACAACTACTAATTACAATCAGGAAGAACCCACCATTTTTTATGTGGGGAGTTTTTTAAGATGGGGAGATGCAGTAATACCTGTTGTAAAACTGAGTTTTAATCATTTTAAATTAGGAGTCAGTTATGATGTGAATATTTCTTCATTGAAAACAAGTAGCAACTGGAGAGGTGGAATGGAAATCTCCATGGCATACACCAATTTTTTAAATATCAGAAGTAGTTCACTCGATAAAGTGAGGTGTATTAGATTTTAATTTTACATCACCACCAAATAAGCAATCAGCTGACAAGCAATTCCAACGAATAATCCAGTATAGATTTCCTTTAAAGAATGATCGCTTACCACTATTCTTGCTGTACACACAAGCCCTGTAATAATTAGTGCAATACTAATGGGAAGTCCATTTGCGGTTTCATAAAAAAAAGAAGTTAATACTACCGCAGTTGCAAATCCGCCAACACCCATGGCATGCATACTGATTTTAAAATAATTATTGAGTATAAGGCCTGCAACAGTTGCAATAAAAATTCCCATGAAAAAGAATTTCAACACTTCCGGTTGATCGGTAAAATTTCTGCTCAAATAATACATCCACCAATAAAAGAACATGGTGATAATATAAGGTACAATTCTTTCTTTTTGTGTTCTCAAAAAAATACTATCACTAAACTTTAATCTCCACAATAAGAATACTGCAAATGAAGGGAAAAATGCAGTTAACCAAAACACTCCGAACAAACGCATTTTTAATTGCCATTCAGTTATTCCAGCAAAACCATAGGGGAATTGCCACATTAAATAAACAAAGAAATAAGTGGGTATAAAAATGGGGTGAACAATATAGGAAACAACTTTTGCTAAAAAAGTTCCCGTTTTTCTCGCAATTGATGTTTGCATAGGCTCGGCAATAAGTTGCTTCATATTTATAATTCTTTGCGTAATCTTGCTACAGGTACATTCAATTGTTCTCGATACTTTGCTACTGTTCTTCTGGCAATATTATAACCCTTTTCTTGAAGCATTTCGGTCAATAATTCATCGCTCAATGGTCTGCGCTTATCTTCGGCCTCAATCATATCACTCAGAATTTTTTTAACCTCTCTTGTACTTACTTCTTCTCCGCTATCTGTACTCAATGACTCACTAAAGAAAAATTTTAACCGGTATGTGCCAAATTCTGTTTGAACAAATTTACTATTAGCTACCCTACTTACAGTTGATATATCTAATCCAGTGATCTCGGCTATATCTTTTAAAATCATTGGACGCATAGTAGTTTCATCTCCAGTGAGAAAAAACTCCTGCTGATGCTTTATAATGGCGCTCATGGTCCCTATCAAGGTATCTTGCCTTTGTTTGATCATATCAATGAACCATTTGGCAGCATCTATTTTTTGTTTAATAAAAAGCACGGCTTCTTTCTGACGTTTGTCTTTTTTACTTCCTTTCTCATAATCTTTCAGCATATCCCGATAACCATCACTGATTCTGAGATCAGGAGCATTTTTTGAATTCAACGTTAATTCTAGGGACCCATTATTATTAATCACAAAAAAATCAGGGATAATATAGCTATCCCCTTTATTGGTTTCGCCCAAATTACCGCCTGGCTTTGGATTAAGTTTGATGATTTGATTAATTACTTCTTTAATCTGATCATCCGTTAAATTTAAACTTCGTTGAATTTTTTCGTAATGTTTTTTGGTAAACTCATCGAAGTACTTACTTAAGATTTGAACTGCTAATTCCACTGATTGACCTTCAGCCGTTTTTCTTTTTAATTGAAGTAGTAAACATTCTTGCAAGTCCCTGGCAGCTATTCCTGGTGGATCGAATTGTTGAATTTGTTGAATGATGTTTTCTATTTCTTTTAGTTCAACTATTAAACTTTGACGGAAAGCCAAATCATCTGCAATAGAGGTTAGTTCTCTTCTTAAATATCCATCATCATCCAAACTACCTACAATTTGCTCAGCGATTTTATAATTTCTTTCATCGAGTTCAAGCATCCCCAGTTGATTCAATACCAATTCATGAAAACTCACTTCAACCCGGATTGGAATCACTTTTTGATCATCCATCTCTGGATAATTGTCGTCCCTGGTTTTATAATCCGCTATTTCGCCATCATCATCAGCCACATATTCGCTAATGTCTACATTATCGTAATCTTCTTCACTCCCATCTGGTTCTGGCTCCTCTTCTCCCAAACTGTCAAACTCATCTTTTAATTCATCGGTATATTCATCTTCATGGCCTTCTTCGCTTTGTTCCAAAGCAGGGTTTTCTTCAAGTTCTTCTTTTATTCTTTCTTCTAAATTAGCAGTAGGTACTTGCAATAATTTCATTAACTGTATCTGCTGAGGAGACAGTTTCTGTAATAATTTTTGCTGCAGTGATTGACTTAACGACATTTTATATACAATAACAATGTAAATTTACATAGAATTCAAATGATGCATCAAAGTAAAAGAATTTGTTTGTTTGTGATTTTATTGCTAATAGCTGCAGTTCATGCAGATGCACAACAATTGCAAAATCAGTCAATTCAATCCCAGCAAAGAATTGATAGCTTAAGAAATGCACCTATACAAATCATCCCTTCTAACTATTACACAAAAAATTTAGCTTTTTTTTGTAAAAAAGAATTGCAATTAGAAAAAGTCACTAAAGTGCCTTTTCGATTTAGGTTAGGTAGTGTGGATTATGTAGATCAATTGGAGGGTAAGAAAATTAAGTAACTACAGCATATTTTCTAAATTCATCCTGTAATTCTCCCATATTTGATCGTTCTAATCCATTAAGTGAAATAAAATCACAAAAACTACTTTCCTGATAAAGGGATACGCCCTCTTTTTCAAATTTTACCCTTTTAATTTCATTCCAATTAAGCATAATTGGATGATTAAAACCATCAAGCAACCATTCAACTCCTTCAGTATCTATTTTAAGATAAGGCTTGGTTTTTTTCTTGCTATAGAAAAAAGGCATGGCCACATTTAACGCAAAAATCAAACCCACGAAAAGATCCCAATATTTTCGAGAATTAAAATAATCAATAATTTTAAAAATTGCTAGAGCAGCCCATATAAAAGACCAACTATATTTTTTCCAGTTTGATACATTTTCTTCTGACCGAATAAAATAATAGGTACTCATTTCTTTATTATTATCTTATATCTCTTATCTCTTATCTTTTATCTCTTATCTTTTATCTCTTATCTTTTATCTCTTATCTTTTATCTCTTATCTTTTATCTCTTATCTCTTGTCAAGTACTTTTCGAATAACCGCAACCATCTTCTCTCCTTTGTCTTTAATTTGCTCTTCTGTCCAAACCAAGCTAATGGCCGTTGAAATACAGCGTCCCATAATTGCATCACTTGGTGCAAAAGAAGCCGATTTTAAATTTAGTAATGCTGTTTCTTGTTCCGGGCTAATTCTACTTAGAGTTGTACTATTTTTAAGATGATCCCATTTGCTGATATAATGCCAATTATTGGCAAACCAATAAAAATTTCCAGCTAAAATTCCTTCTTCTTTCATTGCTGAAATAACTGATTGTGTCAATTCTGTAGTTGGCAAAAACCAACTCAAGAAGCTACAACTGTCCACTCCTCCATCAGGAACAACTCTAAAACTGATTTCAGGAATCGTTTCTAAATACGCCCTTAATGATTGATTATTTTTTTTCTGCAAAGCAAGGAAAGTATCTAATTTTCTAATCTGAGCCAAACCGACTGCAGCATGCAGTTCACTAATTCTAAAATTATATCCAATAAATGGATGTAAGTCTGCTCCTCTATCAACCCCTAAATGATCATGCCCATGATCGGTATAACCATCTGACTTTATATACACTTCTTTATTATTGGTCATTACAACACCTCCTTCTGCGCAAGTAATCATCTTTACAAAGTCAAAAGAAAATGTGCCGGCATGTCCAATGGTGCCTAATGCTTTCCCTTTATAGGTTCCACCAATACTTTGACAGGCATCTTCTAACAAGATCAAATTGTGCTCAGCACAGATAGCAGACAATGCATCTAAGTCGGCCATACTTCCACACATATGCACGGGCATAATGCATTTTGTTTTAGCACTAATGGCTTTTCGAACTGCATCAGGGTTTAGCGTAAGTGTTTCATCAATATCCACCAGTACAGGTATTGCCCCCACACTCAACACAGCTTCAAAACTTGCAACAAAAGTAAAAGCGGGCATGATTACTTCATCACCAGCTCCAATTCCTAAAGCAAACATGGCAGTAGTTAAAGCTGCTGTTCCACTAGAGGTTAATTGCGCATGATTGCATCCAAAAGTTTCCGTAATGGCT
This sequence comes from Sphingobacterium thalpophilum, assembly GCA_943372285.1. Taxonomy (GTDB): domain Bacteria; phylum Bacteroidota; class Bacteroidia; order Chitinophagales; family Chitinophagaceae; genus Sediminibacterium. Next base: position 171,906 of record CALRYA010000001.1, read on the forward strand.
TTTTCCAATTCCTGTGCCTTCCAAATTCCTTTGCGAGGGCCATCAAACCCATAACGCATTAATATGCCAGTTTCAAGCACATCATTTACTTCTTTTCTTTCTTCTGCTCCAAAAAGTTCAAATCCTGGCATTTTTACTATTTATTGGTTAATAGTTATTGGTTACTGGTTATTGGATGTAATACAGTTGTTTAGTTATAAAGTTGAAAAGTTACATACAAATAAACTGTAATACAGTTAGCAAAGCTAAATAAACTTTGAGAATCCACATACGAATCTAAGTATTCACCTTTGTGTTTATTAGCTGATTTTCAGATCCTCCAATATATTTGCAATATGAATCCTATTTTATTCTATTGTTATGACGCCTATTGTGGCTGGTGTTTTGGATTTAGCCCTGTTATAAAAAAAATTGCAGCGGCATTTCCCCATTTACAAATGGAAGTGCTTTCTGGTGGAATGATCTTGCCTGAAACACCTGTACATATTAGTACCACGGCTGGATATATCCAAAAAGCTTACAAAACCGTTGAAGATTATGCAGGGGTTGAATTTGGTAAAGATTTTTTATGGCATATCAACAATCCAGATTTAAGCGATTGGTACCCAAATTCCGAGAAACCAGCAATTGCTATGTGCATTTTTAAAGAGATTTACCCGGAGAATCAAGTGGCATTTGCCGCCGATTTACAAGAAGCTTTGCATGTAGAAGGGCGAGACCTAACAGATGATGAATCCTATAAGCACTTATTAGAAAAATACAGCATTCAACCTGAGTTGTTTTATGAAAGATTAAAGAGTGAACAGTATAAAGAACAAGCCTATTATGAATTTGCCTTAGTAAAGCAGTTACAGGTGACTGGTTTTCCCTGTGTGTTGCTTCAATTAAGCGAAACAAAGTTTCATTTGTTGGCTAGCGGTTTTACCCCCTACGACCAATTAAAGCCAAGATTGGATAAGCTATTGGCTACATTGACATAATTGGCTTTTGCATGCTACAATTTCCTTTACTTTGCACCTCAATAACTAGACTATGGAGTACAATAAATTGATATCAGTTACCGGAATGAGCGGTTTGTTTGAATTAGTGAGCAGTAAGAATGACGGGGCTATCCTTAAATCTTTGGAAGACAAAACAACCAAATTTGTTAGCAGTAGGGTGCATAATTTCTCTCATTTGGAGAGTATAGAAATATTTACCATCAGAGAAAATGTAAACTTGGTGGATATTTTTAAAGCTATGAAGGAAAGTAAAGAAACCATTCCTTCAGAAAAAGAACCTGCAAAAGTGAAAGCCTATTTTCAAAAAGTATATCCAGATATGGATTTCGAGCGAGTTTATGCGAGCGATATGAAGAAAATGGTCAAATGGTTTGGCGTTTTACAAGCCAATAATATCGAAGCTAAATTATCTGAAGAAGCAGAAGAAGCGCCTGCTGAATAGCCACAACGGTTCTATTAAATCCCTAACTTGTGCGTCCTAAATGCACAAGAATGATTAAGCGATTTTTTTTATTACTGCTACTGATATCGAGTATTCAATTATTGAATGCTCAACAATTTTATGAGCAAAGTCCTGAAGCCAAACGTTGGGTAAAAAAACAGTTTCGCAAACTCAATAAAGACCAGCGAATTGCCCAATTGATGATCATTAGGGCGCATAGCAATTTAGGACAAGATCATATTGCAGAAGTAACTGCCTTAATCAAAAATTATAATGTAGGTGGACTCTGTTTTTTTCAGGGTGGACCAGTTAGACAAGCGCTTTTAACCAATCAATATCAACAAATGGCCAAAACGCCATTAATGATCAGTATCGATGGTGAGTGGGGTTTGGGAATGCGTTTAGACAGTGTGATTAATTACCCACGTCAGTTAATGATGGGTGCTGTAAATGATGCTTCATTGATCCATTCATTTGGGAAAGCAGTTGGGGAACAATGCAAACGATTAGGCATTCAGGTGAATTATGCTCCAGATATAGATATCAATAATAATCCGATGAATCCGGTGATTAATGATAGAAGTTTTGGTGAAGACAAATATAAAGTAGCATTATTTGGAACTGCTTATATGAAAGGGATGCAAGAAGTGGGCGTAATGGCCACTGGCAAGCATTTCCCCGGACATGGCGATGTAGCAGTAGACAGTCATTATGATCTTCCATTAGTCAATAAAACAAGAGCTCAATTAGATTCTTTAGAATTATACCCTTTTAGAGAATTGATCAAAGCAGGTATTGGAAGCATGATGATTGCTCACTTATACATTCCTTCAATAGATACTACTACAAATTTAGCTACCACACTTTCCCGGAAAAATGTAACTGATCTGTTAAAAACAGAATTGGGTTTTAAAGGCCTCACATTTACTGATGCACTAGAGATGAAAGGGATTACCAAATTTTTCCCTGCTGGCGAAGCATCAGTACAGGCATTGATTGCAGGAAACGATATGCTTTGTTTGCCTGGAGATGTTCCTGGAACAATTGCAAAAATAAGAGCAGCCATAAAAGAAGGTCGTTTAAGCTGGGATGAAATCAATGAGCGTGTAAAAAAAGTATTACTAGCAAAATACAATCTGGGATTGAATAATCTTCAACCGATTGACACAACCAATTTAGTGAATGACCTGAATGTTCAAACCAATATTATCAGAGCATCTCTCAGTAAGAATGCCATTACATTACTTCGCAAAAATGATGGAACTGCATTTCCTATAGACAAACAAAAAAAGATTGCCTATATCTCTATCGGCGCATCCGGAAAAAATTTCATTGCAACAAAATTGGAAGCAGAGTTGAATGCCACTATTTATCAATTTGCTTCAAAAGCTGTTATTGGCAAACAATTAATGGATGATCAATCTGCAAATATTATTCCTGCTGATAAGTCAGATAGTAATGCAGCAATCAAACTCATTCAATTGATTCAATCAAAAAATTATGACGCAATTGTGATTGGGCTTCACAATTACAGTAGAAGACCAGCGAATAATTTTGGATTAAGTCCATCAACTGTATTCTTATTGAACCAGCTCCAGAGCAGTAAAACAACCACTGTTTTTTTTGGAAACCCATATGCCATATCGAATTGCAGCAATGCTCCAAATTTACTCGTGAGTTATGAAGATGATGACCTCACACAGTTGGCCACTTATGATGTATTAACAGGAGCAAATCAGGCAAAAGGAATTCTACCCGTAACTGTAGCACCCAATTTATTATTTGGAACAAGTATTCCCTTCAATCCTCAATTCGCCTCTTCAACACCAGAAGCTGCAGGCTTGAACAGCAGTAAACTCCAGCAAATTGATGCAATTGTTGCAGACGCCATTAATAAAGGGGCTTTCCCAGGATGTGTTGTACTCGTAGCGAGAAAAGGGAAGATAGCATATGAAAAGGCATTTGGTTATACCAATTTCGATCAGAAAGAAGCCATCAATACCAACATGATTTATGACTTGGCTTCAGTAACAAAAGTTTCTGCTACTACAGTCTCCATTATGAAATTGCATGAAGAAGGAAAAATTTCATTAGAAAAAACCTTGGGTGATTACTTGCCTTGGGTGAAAGGTTCGGATAAGGCTGGATTGAAAATAAAAGATATTTTATTGCACCAGGCAGGATTAAATCCATTCATTCCTTTTTACAAAGAATTGATTGATTCGGTTTCCGGAAAACCAATACCAGCTTACCTTTCAACTGAGTCAACAAAAGGCTTTACAAGTAGGGTAGCTGAAAATCTATACCTTAGAAATGATTGGCAGGATACATTGTATAAAAGAATTGTACAAAGCAAACTAACCCCTTCAGGCAAATATATTTACAGCGATAATGATTTTATTTTTTTAGGAAAAATAGTGGAAGCATTAAGTGGATTGCCATTGAATGAATATGTTCAAAAAAATATTTACAGGCCTTTGCAAATGACCACAACCGGATTCAATCCTCGGGAAAGGTTTACACTAAACACCATTGTTCCTACTGAAGAAGAAAAACATTTTAGGGGTCAATTAATCCGTGGAGATGTGCATGATGAAGGCGCGTCCTTATTTGGTGGTGTTGCTGGTCATGCTGGTTTATTTAGCAATGCCAAAGATTTATCACAACTGTACCAATTATTATTAAATGGAGGAAGTTTAAATGGTGTTCAATTATTTAAGAAAGAAACCATACAATTATTTACAGCATATAATAGTGACATAAGTAGAAGAGGCCTTGGATTTGATAAACCTGAAAAAGACAATTCAACCAGAAAAGACCCCTATCCATCTAAATCGGTTTCTGCAAAAACGTTTGGTCATACTGGATTTACAGGCACTTGCGTTTGGGTAGATCCAGACAAAGACTTGGTTTATATATTTTTATCAAACAGAGTAACTCCAACCAGAAATAACAATAAACTAAGCCAACTGAATGTTCGTTCAAATATTCAGGAAGCCATTTATCAGGCTTTATTGTAATTATATCCATTAAAACCCGCCAAAACTTGCTAAAGGGTTAACTTCACTGTATAAAATACAGTTATGAAGAAGTCTTTACAATACGTAGTGTTAGCGTTTTTGCTTTCCGGAAGCTTAGTGGCATGTAAAAACAATGCCCCGAAAGAAACAAGATTAATCCCTAAAGATGCATTAGCTGTTGTTTCTCTAAACGCATATTCTTTAAAAGATAAACTCCAAAATGATGGAATCACTATTGATACCATTTTAAGTAAAATCTTTGAAAAAGATACTTCTGGTAAAAAAGACAGAAAAATCATTGATGATTTACGTGCGAATGCAGGGATCAATTGGAAAGAAAAAATACATTTTTTTGTTGTTAGAAAAAAAGGCCCGGACAATGCTGACGTTACTATCATGAATGTACTTGCCAGTATTAGTGATAAAGATAAATTAGCTTCATTTATTAAATCTAGCGACTATTCAACCAATAAAAATATTCAAGAAGAAAAAGCATTTAGCTATATTGACAATAAAGAAAATTCTTTGTTAGCCTGGGATAAAGAGCATGTTCTTGCCATGTTTTACAACCAAACAGTTAAGCCCTATTATGATTCTGTTCAAATGAAGTTTATTGTTCCAGGCAAAGGCAATTCTAGCAAAGAAATGATAGCAGAGGCAACCAGGTTGTTTACACAAAAAGAAGACGCTTCTATTATGTCTGTAAAAGGTTTTGGTGAAATGTTTAAGACCAATGCAGAAGGATACTTATTTAGTTCATCTAATAATTTATTAGGCAACTTAACTGGAATGCCATTAGAACTTCCTAAACTAGAAGAGCTAACTAAAGACAACTATACAACAGCTACACTTGCATTCGAAGAAGGTAAAATCGTAGTGAAATCTTCTACCTATACCAACCCTTTTTTAGGAAGTATTTTATCTAAATATGCAGGCCCAACTGTAAATCTTTCTTTATTAGAAAATTATCCTTCAAAAAATATCAACGCCATTATGATGGCTTCCTTTAATCCTGCCATTTTTGGAGGTGTCTTACAACAATTAGAAGTAGAAGGGATTGTAAATGAATTTTTGAAAAAATCAGGTATCAGTAGTGGAGATCTGTATGGTGCAGTTAAGGGAGATATTGCAGTGATTGTTTCAGATATAGGAGTTGGGGCTACTGAACCTCAGCAAAGAAAAGATGAGTTGTTTTTGTTGAAACAAAAACAAATGGGAAAAATGATCATGAATATCCCAATTGGGAATAAAGAAAATTTTAAAAAATTAATGGATAAGGCTGTTGAAATGGGTACTATTCAGAAAAAAGGAAATGAATATAAAGGAGCCGATTTATTAAGAACCATGGGACTATTTTTAGTTGCAAATGACAAAAATTTAATTATTTCTAGTGACTCAATTACTTATGCTCAATATATTGCTTCCACGAATAAATCAGTAATTAATAAAGAGGCGTTGGATTATTTTAAAGGAAAGTCTACTGTTATTTATATTGATGTAGCAAACACTGTAAATAGTTTTATTAAGGATTCAACTGATGGATATCATCAATCGATGATCACTGCAAAAAATACGGTAAAAGATATTCTTGGAAGTTCAGAAAATTTTTCAGGAGGATCCATAAAAGCAATTTTTGAAGTGAGGATGCAAAATGAAAAACAAAATAGTTTAGTAACACTAATGAGCTTGTTTACCAATATTGCAGTAGATACCAGACTTCAAGCCAAGCGTGAGAAAGAAATGGAGGAAAAATTATTCCCTACAGGAGTTCCTGCAGTAATCAGAGCCAATTAACGCTATACAGATGTTTGAACTAAATCATGTAATGCCAATCCCTTTAAAAGAAAAAAAGAGAGAGAAAGCATCTGAAATCTGGAACGAGCATGTTCAATTCAAATCTGGAGAAAGAATAAAAATTACCGCTCCTAGTGGAACCGGAAAAACAACCCTGATTCATCAGTTATACGGGCTTAGAAAAGATTATGATGGTGTAATTCAATTTGACGGAAAGGACATTAAACAATACAATGCCGATCAATTAGCCACTCAAAGGCAATCCCGTATAAGTATTATTTTTCAAGACCTACAATTATTTGAACAGTTAACAGCTCGCGAGAATATAGAATTAAAAAGAATATTACAAACTCCATTTTACGAATCTTCAACAATTGAAGAAATGGCTCAATTGCTGGGAATTCGGGATATATTAGACCAATCTGCTTCTACCTGTAGTTATGGTGAACAACAAAGAATTTGCATTATTAGGGCACTGATACAGCCATTTGACTGGTTGTTAATGGATGAACCTTTTAGTCATTTAGATTTGGAGAATCAACAACTGGCTATTCAATTGATTACCGAAGAATGCAATAAACGAAATGCAGGTTTCGTATTGACAGATTTAAACGATGATCAATCATTTATTTATTCAAGAACATTGTATTTATAAATGACTCAGCTAAACACTATTTTAGGAAAAATTATTCGGGACAGTTCAGGTAAAACTAAATTGATTACCGCCATTATTGGGTTATTTGTAGCTATTTTACTTTTATTGATTTCAGTTCAATTGCAGGTAAACTACAATCAGTTATTAAATAGCAAATCAAATAGAGATAGCATTGCAAATTTTCTAGTGATCAACAAAGAAATGACAGATGCAAATTTGGGTAAAACCCAGTTGGGAGACAGTATCATTAAACGCATACAAGCTCAACCCTTTATTGATGCTGTTGGCCTCTTAACCCCAAGCCGGTATAAAGCCAGTATCGAAAGCAATAGTGAACGATTTCCCTTTTATACTGATATTTCATTTGAAAGTGTCCCATCTGATTTTATTGATTTTAATGGAACCAATTGGACATGGAATGAACAATCTCCATATGTTCCAATTATTATTCCAACAATGTTTTTGGATTTTTATAATTTTCAATTTTCTTTATCCCAAAACTTACCGCAATTAACTCCTGCCGTAGTAAAAATGATTCTATTTAAAGTAACCATTTATGGAAAAAATGGCAGCAAATCTTTCAATGGTAAAATAGTAGGATTTAGCGATCGAATTTCTTCCATGATTGTACCAAATGAGTTTATGAACTGGGGAAATAATTTATATGCATCGGATAACAATCAATCAGTTTCAAGACTTGTGATCAGAACAAAGGATCCAGGAAATCCAATGCTCACGCAATTTTTACATGAAAATCAATTAACAACCGATTCCGATAAAACGAGATTCAGTAAATATAGAAAAGTGGTTGATGCAGTTGTAAGAATAGCAGGATTTACAGGAATTGTTTTATTCCTATTTGCTTTGCTGGTCTTTACCTTATTTATTCAAATCACCATTGCCAATAGTAAAGTTGAAATAAAGCGCTTGATCATATTAGGAACTTCGCCCAAACAATTGAGCAGATTCTTAATGAGAAAATTTTTACCAATATATGGTTGGCTAATTGTTGGGGCATTATTCATTGTTTTAATACTCCAATTGTTGCTTAAATCCGTATTAACGAAACAGTCAATTAATATTGACTTACTCATTTCGCCATTTACTGTTTTAGCAGCTTTATTTTTATTGGTGCTAATTTGGTGGGTGAATGACCGTACTATTAAAAAGCATATTTACCAGTAAAATGATAGTACAAGATCATTCGCCAATTGTCTACTATAAATAAACCCGAGATAAATTAATCAATACAAAAATCAGGTAGTTTTTTAAGCGTTATTTCACCGTATTTTTTGTAGTGCTAAATCTATATACATGTATTACATCTAATTATAGATAATGTTTTATTTAAATATGATAGAAAACACAACAAACTATACTCCTTTGATGTAATTTGCGTTATAGAGCAACTATCAAGCACACAATTAAATTTATTTCTATGAAAAAGTATTTCAACATCAGATTGCTAACAATATCTATGGCTATTGCAAGTATAACGTTAGTATCTTGTCAGAAAGCACAAGAAGAAGTTATGGACCCTACAGTTGAAAATGCTGTTGACGAAGGTAATATCACTGGACAGGCTGCAGGTAATACTATTAGAGGCTTAATTTCAAAAGAAGCAGCAGAACGCATGGGCGAAAAGTTTCATCAAACTTATAAAACCAAAAATGCTTCACAATACATAGCTTTTTCTACCAAAGATCTACGTAACTATATGGATTTATTGAAAAGAAAATATAAATCAGATAGTGTTTATGTAAGCTTTGGAGTATACGATGAAAAAACAGCTGTTAAAAAATCGGATATTGGCAGGGTTACAGTGTTTTTCATGGGTAAAAACATGAATACAAAAACTGGCAATATTAAGAGCCAAGCAGCAGATGATGTAATGGACGACGGCTCTAATTATTTTAACCATGGTAGTATTTGGCCATAGTAATTACTATCTTTCAGTAAAGTTTTTCATTAATGATTTCATATTATGTTTACCTGCTGGTGCAAACCAGCAGTTTTTTAGTTTGTTTATACTTATATAACTCTCTCAAAAACACTGAACTAAGATATTTTCTACCATTTTTGTTCTTAACCTTGGTAGTTGAACTGACTGGGCTATGGATGACCCAGCATGGAATTAAGAACTATCTGCTATTCAATATATTTACCACTTTCGAATTTATTTTTTATTCGTTTCTTTTCTACAAACATTATAGGAAAAATAACTTTAAAGTATTAAGCCTGGCATTCATGCCGTTTTATATTTTAGCAGTTTTTATTAATCTAATGTATTATCAAGGAATAGAAAAGTTTCATACTTACACATTTTTACTTGGCTCGTTTTTTATTGTCATTTTTTGTTGCTTATTTTTTTATGAATCCGTTTTACCAGAATATTTGGAAAACACGCTTACAAAACAGCCCTTTTTCTGGGTTTGTACTGGTTTATTGCTTTTCTATCTTGGATCTGTAATTATCAATGCTCTTTTTGAATACTTACGTAGTTTCGATATGCAAATTGAAGGGAAGAAAATTTATGGAACTATTAACCAGAGTTTAAATGTAATATTATATTCAGCATTTACTTTCTCATTTATACTATGCCGGAACAACAGCAAGAAATATTAATAACCATTATTGTTGCGTCTGTATTCTTAGTATTAATAGGAGTATTTCTTTTGATATTGGTATTTTTATTTCTACGCAGGCAAAGAAAAAATCAACAAGAAAAAGAAGAATTAAAAAATCTTTTCGAACAAACTTTGTTGAAAACTCAAATAGAAATACAAGACCAAACACTTTCCTATATTGCCTATGAAATTCATGACAATGTTGGTCAAATACTTTCTCTGGCTAAAATAAGTAATATTCAATTAACCAAAGAAACCTTTGAATCTAGAACAGATCTAATAGATGAATTACTGGGAAAAGCAGTATCAGATTTAAGAGGCATCAGCCACAATTTAAAAAACAATCGTTTTCACCAAATAGGATTACACGAATCTGTCATTCAATTATTGCACACAATTGAAAGAACAGGAAAATATACTACGAGCTTTAAAGCCCCACATGCCGAAGATTTTGAAGGGTTTATCGTTGGAAAAGACATCATCATTTTTAGAATGATTCAGGAAATAATTAACAATATCATAAACCACGCATCTGCAAAAAATATAGATATTGTAATTGAAAATGACGATAAAACGATTAGCATTACCATAATCGATGACGGAGTAGGTTTTGACACATCAATTATAAGGCAGGAGAGACAGGGAATTGGACTAGAAAATATTTATTCTAGGGCAAAAATGATTAATACTGATGTTGAAATAAAAAGTTCCTTGGGAGTTGGAACTACAGTAATTTTAAAACTTAAGATTTAAACGCATGACAAAAGTTGCGCTAGTTGATGATCATGAAATGCTTAGATCAGGTCTTGCAGGGCTAATCAACACATTTCCTGACTTCAAAGTTATTTCAGAAGCAGGTCATGGTAAAGAATTTATAGACAACCTAAATAGAGAGGAATTGCCTGATATTGTTTTACTGGATATTACTATGCCAGTAATGGATGGATATGAGACCGCTTTATGGATTAAAAACGAACTACCCGATACAAAGATTTTGGTGCTCAGTATGCTATCAAACGATATGGCCATTATTCGCATGCTAAGAAATGGTGTAAAAGGATACATTCTAAAAGAAAGTAAACCAGCCATTTTAAAACAAGCGATGGAGTCAATCATCAAAAATGATTTTTATGTGAACGAATTAGTAAAAGACAAGTTGGTTAATTATATTACTAACGATCAAGATACAGACCTAAACACCACTAAATTGCTCAATATTACTGAAAGCGAAGTACAGTTCTTGCAATGGTTATGTATGGATAAAAGTTATAAAGAAATTGCCAAAGAAATGTTTATTAGCGTTAGGACCATTGATACTCATAGAGATAATTTATTTAGAAAATTAGAAATTAATACCCGAGTTGGCTTGATTGTTTTTGCCATGAAACATGGGATAGTTGAACTTTAAATTGTTCATTAATTGTTATCTTTAATGAATGCTGAAGCGATTTTTAATTGGGATTAGCGTTTTTCTGCTTTTAGTAAAATCAACTCTTATTGCTCAAATACCCATTGGCAATTGGCGAGAGCATTTAAATTATCAAAACTGTATACAAGTTGTAAAAGGAGACCAAATTTACTGTGCTACTAACAGTAATCTTTTTTCGATTGACAACAAAGGCGAGATCTCAAGATATAGCAAAGTCAATGGTCTAAACGATGTTGGGGTTAGTGCAATAGGCTGGGACGATCAAAGTCAACAATTAATTATAGCTTATAAAAATAGCAATACAGATATACTAAAAGGTAGTATAGTAAAAAATATTCCCGCTATTCTTCAATCAAAAATTGTGGGCAATAAAACCATTAATCATATTTATTGCAAAAATGGAATTGCGTATTTATCTAGTGGCTTGGGGGTTATATTGGCTGAATTAAATAAGTACGAAATAAAAGACACTTGGATCATCGGTAATTCAGGAAACCAAGTCAATGTAAATAATGTTATTTCCGATAATAATTTTTTTTATGCAGCTACAAACGAAGGGTTAAAAAGAGCACCATTAAATGGGTCTAATTTAGCCAATTACAGTTCTTGGACTTTGCTAAGTGGGTTGAATGGATTATCTGCAGGAGCCATACAATTTACTGGCATCATTAATAACCAATTACTCATCACAAAGAATGATTCTGCATTTGTGCTATCAAATAATAGTTGGCGTTTATTGTATGCCGATACCAGCTGGCAAATAATCAATGCAACCATCAGTGCAGATAAATTACATCTCTGCCAAAAAAATAAAAATGGTGGATCAAGGGTAATCGTATTGAATGCGAATGCAGTTATAGAAAAGAATTTGAGTCAGGCAGGTACAATTTCACAACCGCGTTCCGCAATTACCGATAATAATACGGTTTGGGTTGCCGATCAGTTTGGTGGCCTTGCTCAATTTTCAAATAGTGTAAACAGATTTATTCCAAATGGACCAATTGGTGTTGCGAACGGAGAATTCGCAATAACAAAATCAACTGTCTTTGCTGCAGCAGGATCGGTCAATTCAGCATGGAATTATTTATTTAACCGGAATGGAATTTTTCAATATAACAGTGGTATATGGAAAAGTAAAGGTGCATTTAATACCCCTCAATTAGATTCTACACTTGATTTTATCAGCCTAGCCATTGACCCAACCAATGAAAGCCTTTGGGCAGGCAGCTATGGAGGTGGATTGGTGCAAATAAAAGACAATGAAAACATCATTTACAAGCAAAAAAACAGCCCTTTAGAGCCAGCCATTGGAGATCCTAATAGTTACCGAATTAGTGGGCTTGCTTTTGACAATAACAACCATTTATGGATCAGTAATTATGGTGCACCTCAGGCATTGAAGTTGAGAAAAAATGATGGGGCATGGAAGTCGTTTACTATTCCATTTACTTTAACAGAAAATGCAGTTGCACAGATTGTTGCAGATGAGAATGATCAGATCTGGATAGTTTCACCCAAAAACAATGGACTGATCTGTTATCAATATGGAAAAAATATCGACAACACCAATGACGATCAATGGAGAATGTTTAAGCAAGGAATCGGCAATGGCAATCTTCCTAGTAACAATGTTTTGAGTATAGTAAAAGATAAAAACAGTACTATCTGGGTAGGTACAGATGATGGAATTGCTATCATCAATTGTACCAATGATGTTTTTGGAACTGGGAGATGCGATGCAATAATACCCATTATTCAACAGGATCAATTTGCTGGATTTTTATTTAAAGGTGAGCAAGTGCAATGCATTGCAATTGATGGGGCAAACAGAAAATGGGTAGGTACCCAAAATGGAGTATGGATGCTAAGTTCGGATGGAAAAAAAATTATCCATCATTTTACCATTGCAAATAGTCCTTTGTTAAGTAATGATGTAAAAAAGATTGGAGTTGACCCTGAAACAGGTGAAGTGTATTTTGCTACATTTAATGGTATTTGTAGTTACAGAAGTACAGCTATTGAAGCCCAGGAAAAACTGAACAATGTGCTTGCATATCCTAACCCAATGCCTGCTGGATATGAAGGAACGATTGCTATAAAAGGGTTAACCGAAAATGCATTGGTAAAAATCACAGAGCTGAATGGAAGATTGATATTTCAAACCAGAAGTTTAGGTGGCCAGGCTGTTTGGAATGGCAAAGATTACAATGGCAATAAAATTGCAAGTGGTTTGTATCTTGTGTTTATTAAAAATGACACTGGAGAAGAAAAACTAGTAACAAAAATCATTATAACCAGTGGAAGATGAATCAACAAATAGCACATATTGCCCTTGTAGTAAATGACTATGACGATGCAATTGAATTTTATACAAAAAAATTAAATTTCGATCTTATTGAAGATACCCCATTGAGCGAAACCAAAAGATGGGTGCTGGTAAAACCAAAAGGAAATGGTCATTGTTGTTTGCTACTTGCTAAAGCGGCCAATGAATTACAATCTACAAGAGTAGGTAACCAAACAGGCGGAAGAGTATTTTTATTTTTATATACCGATGATTTTAAAAGAGACTATGCAAATTTATTGTTGCACCAAATTAAGATTGTAAGACCCCCTAGTCAGGAAGAATATGGAACAGTTGCTGTATTTGAAGACCTATATGGAAATCTTTGGGACCTTATTCAACCCATAGCTCAATGAAATCCTTATTCAAATTAGAAACCGATAGGTTGTATTTAAGAGAGCTCTCCATTGTAGATGCTAACTTCATGTTACATTTAATGAATACTCCAAGTTGGTTATCATTCATTGGAGATAGAAATGTTCGGTACAAGACTGCTGCCAGTAATTATATTAGTGAAAAAATAATCAGTAGTTATCGGAATAATGGATTTGGACTGTATTTGATTGTCCTGAAAACCAATAAATTGCCGATAGGCATTTGTGGTTTGGTAAAAAGAGATGGTTTATTGTTCCCTGATTTAGGTTTTGCCATTTTGCCTGAACATGAAAAAAATGGCTTTGCAACTGAAGCAGCAAAATCAGTTCTATTATGGGCAAAAGAAACATTAATGCTATCAGAAGTATGCGCAATAACCACAGAAATCAATAAAAAATCTATTCAGGTGCTAGAAAATATAGGCATGATCTTTCAAGAAAAAATAGTGCTACCGGCAAATAAAGACAATTTTTTACTCTTTAAAAAGCAACTGAATTAATCATCGTCCTTATCTGTCTTTTTTACCGGCTTAAAGAATGCTGCACGCTTTGGACCAGGAAACGGAGTAGCATCTCCTTTCAATCCATGCCAGAGAACAACATTGAATTCCAGATCAGGTACTGCATCTTCTTTACTCAAATCAAATTTTTCAGATCTTCTTTGCCATTCATTCATTGCAGTATTCTTTTCGTTTAAATTGATCTGAGGAATGATTGAATTAAATGGTTTTGAATTAACAGTACTAGTGAAAGAACGCCACATAGGTGTTGCAGCAGCATCGTATTGAGACATTGGTGGTATTCCTAAGATAAGCTCAATGGTTCTTAACATAGATGATGTAGAATACATGGTATGATCTACAAAACCTCTTTTTACAAATCCTCCTGCCACATATGCTGTACTTCTATGGGCATCCACATGATCAGCCCCATTTTGTGCATCATCTTCTAAAATAAAAATAGCCGTTTCATTCCAAATAGGGCTCTTACTTAAATATTCTACAAATAATCCTACAGCCAAATCATTGTCAGCAACATGGGCATATGGTGAAGGTCTTCCCAAGCGTAAACCTTCTGTATGATCATTACTGAATCGTACAGAGTTAAACTGGGGAACTGCATTTTTTTGTAACAAAGAATCAAATTCTCTTCTCCATTGATTGAATCGAACAGTGTCTTGAACTGCATTATTGTATCCAGTAAAATAAGGGCAGAAATGATTTTTTAAAACCGGGATATTGGGCTTAAAATTGTCTGCAAATTCTCCATATGTTCTAAAGCTTACACCCGCTTTAGCACAATGATCCCAAATAAATCCACCTTTATTATTGGCAACTGCACGATTGCCTTCAGCATCATAACTTCCACCTCTACCTCCATAACTACTTACCCAATTTTTTTCTAAAAAATCAGTTGCATATGCACCCGTACTCCAGTTATGACCATCGGCACTTACTTCTCCATCTACATAAAAATTATCTAACAAAACAAAC
Source organism: Sphingobacterium thalpophilum (assembly GCA_943372285.1). Lineage (GTDB taxonomy): Bacteria > Bacteroidota > Bacteroidia > Chitinophagales > Chitinophagaceae > Sediminibacterium. The sequence continues at coordinate 187,085 of CALRYA010000001.1, forward strand.
TCTTTAGCCAAAGCATGTTGGTTTGGTGTGATTTTTTCTCCAAATAAAGTTAACCTTGGGTCTCCATTACCTTCCTTAATATCACCTAAAACCTGATCATAGGTTCTGTTTTCTTTGATCACATAAAATACATATTTGATAGGACTAGGAGCTCCCACTTTTCTAGGAATAGGATTGCCTTCTTCTCCCTGTACTAATATTTCTTTTACTTTATTATAAGGAGTATTTCTATAAACAACTTGAGAATAAACACTTAGTTCAGTTTCTTTTGGTTCATCTATTACACTCATTGTTCCTTTAAATAAACCACCAATATATTGTACATCTTTTGGTTTATTAGGATCTCCTTCTTGGTAAACCACAATCTGTTTATTGGCAAATGGATTAGGTCCATAAGGATTGGCCATAGAGGAAAATCCTTTTCCATTGGTTACAAATATTTTTTTATTGACCACTTTCACATTGGTAGGATACCATCCAACAGGAATAAATCCCTTACTCTTGCTTTGTACAGATTTGCTTACATCAAATACTGCCAAACAATTATTGTCTGCATTGGCTATATACAATGTTTTTTCGTCGGCACTTAATGCAAGACCATTGGTGGTAGACCCATTGGGAGCATCTGGATAGAGCGCTGCATTAAGGGTTTCAACTACTTTTTGAGAAGCTACATCAATAACTGAAACGGTATTATCATTTGAATTAGCCACATATACGGATTTCCCTTTTTTGGTAACTAGAATTTCGTTGGGATTATCTCCTACAGGTATTTCAACAGTGACATTTCTTTTTTCGGTATCAAAAAAGTAGAGCTTATCGCATCCCCAACAACTAATATACAATTGCTTTTTATCAGGAGACAATACACATGCATACCCTTCTCCACCCAAAGAAAACTCTAACTCTAATTTATTAGTGAGCAAATCAACAATGTACAATTTATTGTTTTCTTTAGTAACTACATACATCAAATGACGATCATCATCAATCGCTATTCCAGCTGGGCCTACTTTATTTGGCCATTTCTTTCCTAATACAATAGTATCAGGATTAGATAATGTATTCTGATTAATGCCATAGACTAAGATAAAATTATCATGCCCACCAGAAGCGTATAATTTTTTAGCATCATCACTAAAAGCCAATCCATACCAACTTTTACCAATGATTTTTGTATCGAGAACGGTTTCTGTTTTAGGATCTATCAATTGTATACTCTGAACACTTTGGCCATTATTGGTTACAGCCATGAGTTTTGCAGATTTACTTACTACTAAATTTAATGGCAGATCACCTAAAGGAAAATTTCTTCCAATCGGAGTAAGACCCCAGCCATTGGGCAGCGTAATTTTATTTTTTTCAACTTGTTCTATCGTTTGGGCCGAAGAAAGGATAGAAATCAATACAAACGTGCAAAAAAAGACAACCTTGTACATAGCTTTGAGATTAAAGAATCTTAAAGATAGTATTTTGGAACAAAGAAATGTATTGAAGAAAATTAATTAAACATCAATTATTGCTTGGCGTATTCATAACTTCTAACAGGCTTGAATTTGAGGCCTTCCCTTTCGTCTTTAAAAACTTTATACTGAATTTGCCTCATCATACCTGTCGGTTTTGCACCTGTAGAGTCGATAGTATGTACAGGAAAACGGCGCATTAAGGATCCCTCCATGAGTAAAAAGTTGTCAAAACCTGCATAACCGAGCCTAAGTTTTGGATCGTTCACAATGTCAGGGAAACTAATTGGAGCAAAAGTTTCATTGTTTACTGATGATATTCCCACTACGCTTGCTTTTCCCTTATCCCCAGGCTCATAAACGTATAAAACCAGATCGGGGAATATATCATTATTTAAATCATCTACTTCAGCTTTTAAAATTCTCCCTTTGATTTCGAACATTACATCACGTGCTGCATTTTGGAAACCAATTGGAGTAATTGAAACGCTATTCTTTGTTTCGCTCTTATTATTACATATTACTTTAAAGCCAGCTTTACCAATTTTCATGGTTGTATCTATCTTTTTGAATTGGGCATTTACAGCTGTTCCTAAAGTCATTATTCCTATAAATAGGAGGAGTAGTTGGTGCTTCATAAAAACAAGTTACATATTTCTTCGATATTGACCGCCAACTGAATAAAGGGCAGTTGTAATTTGCCCTAAAGAACAATATTTCACGGTCTCCATTAATTCATTAAAAAGGTTTTCATTATTAATTGCAGCTTGCTTTAACTTTTCTAAAGCCTTTGTGCTTTTTTCATTATTTACCAAATGAAAAGCTTGCAGATTTTGAATCTGTTGTTCTTTTTCTTCAGTAGTGCTTCGAATTACTTCTCCTGGCAAAATGGTTGGGCTCCCTTTCTTATTTAAAAATGTATTCACCCCAATCAATGGTAATTCTCCAGTATGCTTTAGCGTTTCATAATACAAACTTTCTTCTTGGATCTTATTTCGCTGGTACATTCTTTCCATTGCCCCTAACACGCCCCCTCTTTCAGTAATTCTTTCAAACTCAATTAATACAGCTTCTTCCACTAAATCAGTTAACTCTTCTACTGCAAAACTTCCTTGGATAAAATTTTCGGTATTGGCAGTTCCTAATTCTCTATTGATAATTAATTGAATAGCCATCGCTCTTCTAACACTTTCTTCCGTAGGTGTTGTAATTGCTTCGTCATAAGCATTGGTATGTAAACTATTACAGTTATCATAGATGGCATACAATGCTTGTAAAGTTGTTCGGATATCATTAAAATCAATTTCCTGAGCATGTAAACTTCTGCCACTTGTTTGTATATGGTATTTTAATTTCTGTGAACGCTCATTGGCTTTGTATTTATATTTCATCGCCTTTGCCCAAATTCTTCTTGCTACACGACCAATAACACAATACTCAGGATCCATTCCATTGCTAAAGAAGAAAGATAAGTTAGGTGCAAAATCATCTACATTCATTCCCCTACTCAAATAATATTCAACATAGGTAAATCCGTTGGATAAAGTAAATGCCAATTGTGTAATTGGGTTAGCGCCAGCTTCCGCTATATGATAGCCACTGATACTTACACTATAAAAATTTCTTACTTTATGATCAATGAAATAAGCTTGAACATCTCCCATTAATTTCAAAGCAAATTCCGTAGAAAAAATACAAGTATTTTGTGCTTGGTCTTCTTTTAAAATATCTGCCTGCACTGTTCCTCTAACTTGTTGCAAAGCTTCGGCCTTGATTTTTAAGTAGACTTCTTCAGGTAATACTTCATCTCCGCTTAGTCCTAATAATTGTATACCTAATCCATTGTTTCCTTCGGGCAATCTTTCTGGCAATGCCGGATTATAATAAATTGGTTTGGGTAATCGATCAAATTTTTTCGCAATAATGGTATTTACTCTATCCCAATCATTATTCTCCGTAATCCATTTTTCACATCGTTGATCAATTGCTGCATTCATAAAAAATGCCAACACCATTGGAGCAGGTCCATTAATGGTCATACTTACAGATGTCTTTGGATCGCACAGATCAAAGCCGCTATATAATTTTTTTGCGTCATCAACAGTAGCAATACTCACCCCACTATTGCCCACTTTTCCAAAGATATCAGGGCGATGGGCAGGATCTTCTCCATACAATGTAACACTGTCGAATGCGGTAGACAAACGTATAGCAGGTTGCCCTAAAGACACATAGTGAAATCTTTTATTGGTTCGCTCAGGACCACCTTCTCCTGCAAACATTCTGGTTGGATCTTCGCCCTGGCGCTTCAATTCAAAAACGCCTGCAGTGTATGGAAATTCTCCTGGTATTCCTTCTTGTAATTGCCAGCGAAGTATATCCCCCCAATCTTTGTAACGGGGTAAAATCACTTTTGGAATTCTGGTTCCACTCAATGATGTTACTGATAATGGCTGCTTAATTACTTTATCTCTTACAGTATATTCAAAAAAATCAGATTGGTATTTTTTTACCTGACTTGGCCAATTTTCAATGAGTTGTTTGCAATCTTTATCTAAAGATGATTCGAATTGTTTCGAGATTTTTTCTAATTCTGCAACAAGAGAATCATTGTTTTTAATAGATTGAATAGTTCCAATTATCTGATACCATTTTGATGCAATCGTACTTTGTTCAATAACCCACTCATTATAGGTTCTATTCTGTTCGGTAATTTCTGCCAAATAACGAACTCTTTTGGGAGGAATGATTTTTGATTTTGTAGTAGTACTATCAGTTGAAAATATGGCAGAAGCATTTCCGGCCTCATCAAAATTAATTCCTGTTTTTTGTTGTACTGCTTGTACAATTTTGCTAAACAATTGATTTACTCCAGTATCATTAAACTGTGCTGCAATCGTTCCAATTACAGGCAATTCGTCGTCTTTTGCATCCCATAGTTCATGACTTCTCTTGAATTGTTTTCGCACATCATGTAAAGCATCTAATGCCCCTGCCTTATCAAATTTATTAATGCAAATAACATCTGCATAATCCAGCATATTGATTTTCTCTAATTGTGAAGCAGCACCATATTCAGGGGTCATGATGTATAAACTGACGTCACAAAAATCCAAAATGGAAGCATCGCTTTGACCAACACCTGCAGATTCAATGATGATGAAATCAAAATCGGCTTGCTTACAAATATCAATTGCATCTTGCACATGAGCACTCAAAGCAATATTATCGTCTCTGGTTGCAAGACTTCTCATATAAGCTCGTGGATGTGCAATGGCATTCATTCTAATTCGATCGCCCAATAAAGCTCCTCCAGTTTTTTTCTTTGAAGGGTCTACAGAAATAACAGCGATTGTTTTATTGGCATATAAATGCAGGTATCTTCTTACAATTTCATCAGTAACAGAACTCTTTCCTGCACCTCCTGTTCCTGTGATTCCCAACACAGGAATTTGCCTTGTTGGTTGGGCATTTTTTTCATCCCATTTTTCAATCCCGTTTTCAGCCAAAGTGATCATTCTAGCAACCTTACGCACATCTTTCACTTCGCCAGTGGTCATTGATTTTAGATGATTGGCTTGTTTAATCAGTGGAAAATCACATTGCTTGATAACATCTTCAATCATTCCTTCCAGTCCCATCTTACGACCATCATCAGGGCTATAAATTCTAGTGATGCCATATTTATGCAGAACCCTTATTTCTTCAGGAAGAATGGTACCACCACCACCGCCAAATATTTTGATATGACCACAACCATTTTGATCCAATAAATCCTTCATGTATTTAAAGAATTCAAGATGCCCGCCCTGGTAACTGGTAATGGCAATACCCTGAGCATCTTCTTCAATAGCACATTCCACAATCTCTGCCACACTTCTATTATGCCCTAAATGGATGATTTCCGCTCCTTTAGATTGAAGAATTCTTCTCATGATATTGATAGCAGCATCATGACCATCAAACAAACTCGCTGCAGTAACAATTCTAACCTTATTTTGAAGTGTATAAGCCATAGCAATCCAAGATTCAGGCCCAAAAATAATGTATAAATCGGTTGGTTAACAATTGTTAGTTTTTTAAACTTGTTAAAAACTTGATTTTTGCTTTATCTTGAAGTATAAACAGTCATATGCGTTTTTCAGTAAGTGTAAATAATCAACAAGCCCATCCAATTATTCAATTAAAAGACAAGCAATCTGGATGTTTGGCAGAAATTTATGCTTTTGGTGGTTTTATCAATGGATTCAAGATTCCATTAAAAGGGAAAATACACAATTGTATTGATGGATTTAGTTCTGTTGCCGACGCTCGAAAAAACATTTCAAATAGCTTTAAAAGCGCTAAACTCAGTCCTTTTGTTTGCAGAATGAAAAACGGAACTTATTCATTTAACAAGCAACAATTTAAAGTGCATAAACATTATTTAGGTGAACATGCCATACACGGATTAATTTATGATGCCCAATATTCAATAAAAGAAGTGGAAGCTACTGAAACCAATGCCTCCGTCAGATTAGCATATACATATGAATCTGCCGATCAAGGATATCCTTTTTTGTTTTCAATTGAATTATTATGGACCTTATCTATAGGCAATAAAATAAGTGTTACAACTAAAGTGATCCATCAACATAAAGAAGCCATTCCTTATGCCGATGGATGGCATCCCTATTTTACTTTAGGAGGAAAAGTAGACAATTACCAGTTGCAGTTTAATAGCAATACGCAATTGGTATTCGACCAAGCATTATTGCCAACTGGCAAAAAACAGAAAGACAATCGTTTTTTAAAAGGAATTAGTTTGAAGGGGATTTTTTTGGATAACTCTTTTGAGTTTACTCCCAATCAAATCAATCAATGTGTCTTACAAAACAAAGAATTGAAACTGGTTGTTGAACCAGATAATAGTTATCCTATCCTACAAATCTATACACCTCTTTCCAGGAAGAGTATAGCCATAGAGAACCTTACAGGGGCTCCTGATAATTTTAATAATGGAATGGGGCTATTATTATTAGAACCCAAAAAGGAGTACTTTTTTACAACTTCTTATTCGATATTTCCAATAAAATAATCTGTTGAATAAAGCAACTTAGAATTACAATTCTGCCACTGCAGTAACTGAAATTTCTACATTCACTCCACGAGGTAAGCCTTTCACAGCAACAGTTTCGCGAGCCGGAAAATCTGCCTTGAAATAAGTTCCATAGACTTCATTCACTTGAGAGAACAAAGCCATATCACTTAAAAAAATGGTTGTTTTAACTACATGTTCAAAACCAACTCCGGCTTCGGTCAACACAGCTAGTACATTTTTCATTACTTGATGTGTTTCCGCTTCAATACTGGATAATTCTAACTGACCAGTAGCGGGTACAAATGCAACCTGGCCACTGGCAAAAATAAATCCATTGGCTTTGATCGCTTGGTTATACGGACCAATTGGAGAAGGCGCGTTATTTGTTTTGATGACTTGTTTAGACATATGTTTATTTTGAGATCTGGCAAATTGATGTATTTTGATCAACTTGCCAACGTAAATTTGTTATTTATTTTGAATAATGCAAATAGTAATTAAATCAACTCCAGATCAACAAATCGCTTTAGCATCCTTTTTTTCGAATCTGGATGCTCAATTAATATGGATTGAAGACAATGATCATATTCCTGAAGCAGATCTGTATGTTGATTGTTGCTTTGAAAGTGATGGCTATTCATTTCCATTGATAAAACAACAACCCGTTTTTATCAATGCAGTTGTTCAATCTGGTGAATCAATCCCTTCCAATTGTATTCGCTTTAATGGATGGTCAGGATTTTTACATGAATCGTCAATAGAAATTGCATCGAGTAATTTAAATATACTTGATCAAGGAGTTCAACTATTATCCAAACTAAAAAAGAAAGCTTTAATTGCACCAGATCAACCAGGGATGGTAAGTGCCAGAGTGGTTGCGATGATTGTCAATGAAGCTTATTTTGCATTGGGCGAAGCAATCAGTTCGAAAAGAGATATTGATACTGCAATGAAGCTTGGTACCAATTATCCTTTTGGGCCTTTTGAATGGAGCGAAAAGATTGGACTAAATAACATCTATTCATTATTACAGAAACTCAATGAAAGCAGCGCCAGATATGCGATTGCGCCGGCTATGATTAAAGAACTTAACCAATAATTCGTCCATGCCTTTAATATTACAAATAGATACAGCAACTGAATATGCAGGAGTTGGTTTGAGTCAAGAAGGCGAACTTATAGCTAAAGAAGAAGATATCAATCAAAAAAATCATGCTAGCTTTTTACATATAGCTATGCAAAACGTATTGAATAAAGCCAACAAAACCTTGAATGAAATAGATGCAGTAGCGGTTACTGGGGGTCCTGGAAGTTATACTGGTATTAGGGTTGGCCTATCTTCTGCAAAAGGGATATGTTATGCGCTCAACAAACCCTTGATATTGATCAATACCCTACAAGTGATTGCAGCTGCGGCGCTTGCTGAAGCAGTGAAGAAAGACATTTTACCCAAGACCAATTTTCTACTTTACCCAATGATTGATGCGAGAAGAATGGAGGTTTTTGGAGGAATTTATAACCCAGGGTTGTATCCAACTCAAGAAACAGCGGCATTTATTGTAGATGATGCTTTTTTTTCTTCCTTAAAAAAAGATGAAACGATTCTTTTTTGCGGGAATGGTTCTATCAAAATAGACAAACTACAATTAAGCGATTCGCATGTAGTAATTCAATCGCAACACACTGTTAATCAAATGATTGAGTTGTCAGAAAGGGCTTTTTTAGATCAAAATTTTGCGGATATTGCCTATACAGAACCCATTTATGTGAAAGAATTTTACAATACGCAGCGTTAAGCCTCAACAGGAATAAAAAATATTGTTAAAATTCATACTATGATGACTCACAAATTGTTTAACTTTATAGTGAAGACATAGTTGATCACCCCCCCCTTTAACTCTACGTCATGAACCCAACAATACAATCGATTGTACTTACCAATGGAGGAGAACCAATCAAAGTAGATTTTTTACATGCAAAAAAAGCATCTTTAATATTACGTTCCATCAACCACAAATTGCGCCAGCAAATCATCAAACTGCTCGATGAGCAAGTAAAAATGACCGTAACGGAATTATACGTTAAACTCAGATTGGAACAATCGGTCGCATCCCAGCATCTGGCTATTTTAAGAAGAGCTGGTATAGTGAGTACTTCCAGAGAAGGCAAATTCATATTCTATGCTGTAAATTATGCCCGACTCAACGAGGTAATTGGTTTTATTAAGAATTTGGTTGATTAAATTACCTTTGCATCAAATTGTTGAATATGTTTATCAAACAACTGTATACAGGCTGTTTAAGTGAAGCTGCGTATTATATTGAGAGTGAAGGAGTTGCGGCCGTTATAGACCCCCTTCGTGATATTGAAGAATACCTTGTTTTAGCTAAGGAAAGGAATGCAACCATCAAATATATTTTTGAAACTCATTTTCATGCAGATTTTGTGAGTGGTCATTTAGACCTTGCTGCTTCTACAGGTGCTACTATTATATATGGCCCAGGAACGGTCACAAAATTTCCGGTACATGTAGCGAAAGATGAAGAAGTATTTCAAATTGGTAAAATCTCTATAACCGTTTTACATACCCCAGGTCATACTTTAGAAAGCAGTTGCTATTTATTGAAAGATGAAAATGGAAAAGACAATGCCATTTTTACGGGAGATACATTATTTGTAGGTGATGTAGGAAGACCAGATCTAGCACAGAAAGGAAATGAAATTACCATGGAAGACTTGGCAGGTATGTTGCATGAAAGCCTCCAAAAAAGAATCATGCCTTTGGCAAATGAAGTGATCGTTTATCCTGCACATGGCGCAGGCAGTAGTTGTGGTAAAAATTTAGGCCCTGAAACTTTCAGTACAATCGGAGAACAAAAATTGACCAACTATGCTTTACAAGACCAAAGCAAAGAAGAATTTATCAAAGCAGTAACAGAAGGTTTGGCTGCACCACCCAATTATTTCCCAATTAATGCTAAGATCAATAAAGAGGGATATGATTCATTAGATGCTGTTTTATTAAAAGGAATGACGCCACTTTCTATTGATGATTTTAAACAAAAAGTAGCTGCCAATGCAATTATTTTAGATACAAGAAACTCAGCTGAATTTACACAAGGATTTATTCCAGGTTCAATCAGTATTGGATTAGATGGAAGATTTGCAGAATGGGCAGGTAGTCTATTACCATTTAATGAATCAATGGTTTTAGTAACTGAAAAAGGGAAAGAAAAAGAAAGTATTATTCGATTAGCTAGAGTTGGGTTTGATAAAATCGAAGGCTTTTTAGCTATTGGATTTGAAGCTTGGAAAGAAGCTGGAGAGAAAATTGATCTAATCATAGATATAGAAGCCGATGAAATGGCCATGGATATTGCTTTCGATCCAAATATGGTAATTGTAGATGTTAGAAAAGAAACTGAATATGCAAATGGCCATGTAAAAGAAGCCATCAATATTCCTTTAATTGATTTAACCGATCCTGGCAGCATGGCTAACCTGGACGATCACCACAATATTTATATTCATTGTGCAGGAGGCTACAGAAGCATCATTGCTTCTTCTTTAATTAAACGTCAAGGAATACATAATATCAGAAATGTAGTGGGAGGTTTTGCTAAAATTGCTGAGCTATCAGATAAATTTGATATTGAAAAAGATGTTGCTGTAATGAATTAATTACACCACTAAGTGACCAAATTTTTCTTGATCGAATTCCCATTTCCATCTACGATGGCTCCATAAATAATTGGCAGGCTTGAGCCTAACAGCTCTTTCCACATGCTCAGCAAAAACTTTGGTAAGTTCACCTTCTGCAAAATCGTTTGGCCTTGTGGTAATCAATTCCAATTGTGTATGATAGTACCCTCTTTTCACTTTATAAAAATGGCCAAACATAACAATGGTATTTTTTTGTTTAGCTCCTTTTTCAGGCCCTACCACAAACGGAGTTAAGCGATTAAAAAAGGGTACCCAATGCGCTTTTAAAGGATTGGGAGGATTTTGATCCGCCGCTAACCCCAATGCATATCGGTCTTTTACATAATCGTGAAAATTATTTTTAAAATCATTGGCGGGCACTAATATTGTGCCATTTCTTTTGCGCAGATCCAACATGATTTTATTCATCACTTTATTGGTAAGCGGTTGGTATACTCCAACAAATGGATATTTGCTAATTCTTGCTGCATTTAAATTGATGATCTCCCAATTAAAAAAATGACCACATTCCAATTGTACATTTAAATCGGTAGTATCATAGAGCTCATTCAATATTTCAAAGTTGCAAGTAAATCTTTTTGCCAGTGTTTCATTACTGGTAGAAAATAATTTAATTGTTTCAATAATGGTATCAATAAAATTGTGATAGAAGTCTTTGGCAATCCGAATTCTTTCTGTTTCCGTTTTTTCGGGAAAAGCAATCAACAAATTTTTCAACACCACTTCTTTTCTGTAACCAAAAATATAATACACAAGCCCGTATAATCCATCGGCAATAAAATACAAAACGCGCCAAGGCAGCAAAGAGAAACCGTATAACAATGGATAAATAATATAGTACATGGAAATATTTAAACTTAATGGTTAAAGACTATAAAATTACATTCTGTAAAATAGCACTCTTTTCTAAATGATCGGTATTATAATGTAACCCCCTACTCTCTTTTCTAAACTCTGCACTTTTTACAATTAAATACGCTACTGTAATTAAATTTCTCAACTCGCATAGTTGAGGAGATACTTTGGTAGAGCGATACAATTCTTCTGTTTCTTCAAATAACAGGTCTAATCTTTTCATAGCTCTTTCTAAACGAACATCTGTTCTTACAATTCCCACATAATCACTCATGATTAATTGCAATTCTTTTAAGCTTTGCGTGATTAATATCATTTCTCTGGGATCAGATGTTCCTTTTGCATTCCAATCAGGAAGCTTTGCATTAAATTCCAAATGATCAATCAATTTTATAGAGTCTAAATAACATCTATGTGCAAATACCATGGCTTCCAGCAAACTATTGCTTGCTAAACGATTCGCACCATGCAAGCCAGTACTGGCGCATTCTCCACAGGCATATAGGTTTTTGATTGAGGTCCTTCCAAATTCATCGGTCTTAATTCCACCACAACTATAATGAGCCGCTGGTGCAACTGGAATATAATTTTTCATTACATCAATTCCGATGCTTCTGGCCTTATCATAAATATTCGGAAAATGATGAATAAATTTATCTTGATCCATATGGGTACAATCGAGGTAAACATATTCAGTACCTGTTCGTTTCATTTCATTGTCAATGGCGCGAGCCACTATATCTCTGGGTGCAAGGTCTTTACGAGCATCGTATTTTTCCATAAATGCTTCGCCGTATTTATTTCTTAAAATACCGCCATCACCCCTTACTGCTTCAGTGATCAAAAATGATGGTGATACACCAGGTTCATATAATGCTGTTGGATGAAATTGTATGAACTCCATATTTTCTATCTTGCCTTTGGCACGATAAACCATGGCAATTCCATCTCCGGTGGCAATTTTTGGATTGGTAGTGGTTCTATACGCTTGACCACATCCGCCAGAAGCCAATAAAACAATTTTTGCTGCTATTTTCTCTATTTGATTTTTATGTAAATCCAATACATATACTCCATAGCAAGTAATATCCAAAGTAGATTTTGTAACCAGATACCCTAAATGATGCTGGGTGATCAAATCCAAAACAAAACAATGGTTGAGCAAATGTATATTGGGCAAAGCTTCTAATTGAGATAATAATGCCCGCTCCATTTCTTTACCAGTTACATCTTTATGATGTAAAATTCTATTTTCACTATGGCCTCCTTCTTTACCTAAACTGTAATCACCACTTTCGTCTTTATCAAACTCTGCTCCATATTCAATAATCTCTTTGATCCGCTCCGGCCCTTCGGTTACAACAATTTCAACAATATCCTTATTACACAAACCATCTCCTGCAATCAATGTATCTTCTATATGTTTATCATAACTGTCTTTAGCAGCATCCCAAACTCCAGCAATACCTCCTTGAGCATATTTGGTATTGGTTTCATCTGCCTGGGTTTTAGTGATGATGGTTATTGATTTATTGGGGAATTGTTTAGCTGTTTTTAAAGCAAAAGTCAATCCTGCGATACCCGACCCAATTACTAAAAAATCTGTTTGCATGATTTTGGAATAAAGTATTGATTTTCAATGATTTAAATCAGGTTAAAATGGGCTTTAAAAAACTTAATAATGTGGTAACATAGAAATCTATCCCCCACTAGGCCTGGAGAATACTTTTGCGCAAAATTAAGCAACCAAAATCATTGACAATGAGACAATTTGTTACAGGCTTACTAATCTTGGTATTAGTATCTGGAATTAAAGCACAAACAGGTATTATAAAAGTAAAAGTTGGAGATGAAAACAACCTGAATCTACCCTTAGCTGCGATAAAATTAGCCAACACAAAAACAACTGTATTTACAGATGCTGCAGGTATTGCAACTTTATACGGAGTACCTTATGGAAAACAATCCATTGTGGTAAGCTATATTGGCTATCAAGATCAAACCAAAGAAATAACAGTAAATAGTTCCATTATAGAAATTTCGGTTAGCTTATTAAGTGGTGTTAAAACATTGAACAATGTTACAGTTATGGGTGACCGATTAAAAGGTCAGGCAAAAGCGCTTAACCAACAGAAGAATGGCGGAACTGTTGCAAATATTATTAGCGCAGATCAAATTGGTCGTTTTCCGGATGCCAATATTGGGGATGCATTAAAAAGAGTTCCTGGTGTTGCCATGCAAAATGACCAAGGAGAAGCAAGAGATATTATTATTCGTGGATTAGCACCACAGTTAAATTCAGTTACTCTAAATGGAGATCGTTTGCCATCTGCAGAAGGTGATAATAGAAGGGTTCAGATGGATCTAATCCCATCTGATATGGTTCAAACAGTGGCTGTTAATAAAACACTTACTCCTGACTTAGAAGGAGATGCCATTGGAGGAAGTGTAAACCTAGTTACTAGAACTGCACCCAATAAATTTAGATTAAGTGGCACTTTAAGTGCAGGAACCAATCCAATACGTGGCAAAGCCTTGTACAACGGAAGCTTGGTAATGGGCAATCGTTCAAAAAACAAAGCAGTGGGATATATTGCCAGTATGAATATTAATGACAATAATTATGGTAGTGACAATGTTGAAGCTGTTTGGGCGCTTGCTCCTAATGGACAAGCATATGTTTCTCAACATGATATTAGAGTGTATGATGTTAGAAGAAGAAGAATGAGTTTTAATTTGTCAACTGACTTTAAGTTGAATAAAAAGAATACCATTTTTATAAGTGGAATGTACAACCAACGCAATGACTGGGAAAACCGTTTTAGAGCAAGAACAAGAAATATTGTTCCGCTGGATGGTACTGGTGCTGTGGTTACTTTACCGACTCAAACCATTGCTTCTTATAGAGGAGAAGTAAGAAGAGAAACTAAAGGAGGTATTGATGATAAAGTGGTAAAAAATGCTCGTTTAGAAAGACAAATAGTTACCAATTTCAAAATGAATGGTGAACATATTATTGGTAAAAACATATTCCTAGATTGGAGTAGCGCTATTTCAAGAGCAAGTGAAGAAAGACCAAATGAGCGTTATTTGGATTTTAATTCAACGAATATCATTCTTTCACAAGATTTATCTAACCCAGAAAAACCGAACGTCACTCCTGTAACAAGAAGAAACATGAGTGCCTTCAATTTAAGAAGAATCAGTGAACAAGCTAGTGATACCTGGGAAACCGATTGGAACAATAAATTGAATGTAAAATTTCCAGTGAAATTATTCAATGATAAAGCCACCACTATTAAAGTGGGGGGCAGGTACAGCAGAAAAGAAAAACAAAGAGATAATATATTTTATATTTATACCAGAGCAGCTGGAAATACTGCATTGTCTACGTTAGCTCAATCACCTGCATTTAACGCTAGTAACTCAAATTATCAAGCTGGTAGCCAATACCAGGCTGATAGTTTTGCATTGCCTAAAGCACTAGGTGTATTGAATTTAAAAGACAAAGGACAATTTAACGAAACTTTGAGCCCTGCAGATTACTTGGGATTAAATTATTCCGCTCGTGAAAAATTGTATAATGCTTATATCAGGGTAGATCAGGAAATTACAGACAAGTTAAGTATGATTGTTGGAGCAAGATTTGAATCTACAGAGAATAATTATAGAGGAAATGTGTTGCGCAACTCAAATACTTTAGTCAAAACCAATGACACAACTTCAAGATACTCAAACTTTTTACCTAGCATCAATTTAAAGTACCAGGCTACTAACGATTTAATATTCAGAGCTGCAATAACTACTGCAATTGCAAGACCTGCCTATTTCGATTTGGTTCCATACGTTAATGTAAATAGCAATGATCAATCAATAACAAGAGGAAATGCAGCTTTGAAAGCAACCAATAGTGTTAACTACGATTTGATGGTAGAGAAATACTACAAGAATGTAGGGTTGATTTCAGGAGGCGTATTTTATAAAACCTTAAATAATTTCTTCTACACTTTCTACACTAATAATTATACTGCTACAGATTATGAAAATGAAATATTACCCATTGTTGGAGGAACTAATCCTATAGGACCAACTGATAAATGGAGATATTCACAAGCACGTAATGGTAATAAAGCAAGATTTTATGGAGTAGAATTGTCTATACAACGTCAATTGGATTTCTTGCCTGGTATTTGGAAAGGATTTGGCGTGTATTTGAACTATACTTACACCAAGAGTGAGGCAGATGGAATTACTTCAAGCGATGGAGTTACACAAAGAACTGGCATATCATTACCAGGAACTGCACCTCATACATTTAATGGAAGCTTGAGCTATGAAAATAAAAAACTAGTTGCGCGTATTGCTGCTAATTATGCAGCTTCTTATATTGATTTAGTAGGTGCTAGCTCATTTGAAGATAGCTATTATGATAAACAATTTTTCTTAGATGCCAATGCATCTTATGCAATTACTCCAAGATTGAGATTATTTGCTGAGATCAATAATATCACGAATCAACCATTGAGATATTATCAAGGCACTAAAGAGAGAACAATGCAAGTAGAATTTTATCAGATCCGCTGGAATGCAGGTTTGAAATTTGATTTATTTTAATTAAACACCAATATATAAAAAATGGAGATTATTTTTAATCTCCATTTTTTTTGACTTTCATTAAAATCAATTTATGAGTTTGTCATATAAATTAATATCAATAACGCTTGGTTTATTTTTATTTGTTGGTTGCAAAAACGCAGAAAAAGGAATTACTGCTTCAGGCAACCAAGCACTAAAACCTTCAATTGTAACAGATACTGTTTTTGAAGACAGTGATGATCCTGCAATTTGGATTAATCCAAATAATTTAGAAGAGAGCTTAATATTGGGAACAGATAAACATGACACCAATGGCGGAATATACATTTTTGATTTAAAAGGAAAAATAGACCGAAGTAGAACCAAAACAGGAATGAGCAGAATCAATAATATTGATATTGCTTATGGCTTATCAACTTCAAAAGGAAAAATTGATATTGCGGTAGCTACTGAAAGAGGTAAAAATACAATACGGATTGTTCAACTACCTTCTGTTGAATTCATTGATAATGGTGGTATTCCCGTTTTTGAAGGAGAAAAAGAAAGAAGTCCAATGGGAATTGCACTTTACAAAAATCCAACCACTCAATTGATGTATGTAATCGTGGGGAGAAAATCCGGGCCTTCTGAAGGGTACTTATTTCAATATCAATTAAAAGATAATGGCAATGGAATTATTGTTGGAGATTTAGTTAGAAAATTTGGAAAGTATTCTGGCAAAAAAGAAATCGAATCCATTGCAGTAGACAATGAATTAGGATTTGTCTATTATTCAGATGAGCAGGTAGGTATTAGAAAATATAACGCTGACCCATCAAAAGGTAATGAGGAATTGGCAATATTCGGTCAAAGTGAATTCAAAGAAGACAATGAAGGAATTTCTATTTACAAGTTCAATGATGGAACAGGTTATATTTTAGTATCCGATCAATCTGCCAATAAATTCAATATCTATCCTCGTGAAGGTGTAAAGGCTAATCCAAATGATCACCCAAGAATTGCCTCTATTGAAGTCTCAACAGATCAAAGCGACGGAAGCGATGTAACATCAGCAAGCCTACCAGGTTTTAAGGGAGGATTGTTTGTGGCAATGTCAACCAATAAGACGTTTCAATTGTATCGTTGGACGGATATAGCTAAAAAAGCAGGCTTAAAAGTAAAGAGCAACTAAACTGGTTCTATCCAGGCATTGTGTTCTTTCAACAAATTGATCAATTCGGTTACCGCAATTTCACTATCTATGTTTCGCTTCATGATTTCTTTGCCTTTATACAAAGTGATTTTACCTACACCGCTACCTACATAACCAAAATCGGCATCGGCCATTTCCCCTGGCCCATTCACTATACAACCCATAATAGCAATTTTGAGTCCTTTCAAATGATTGGTAACGCTTCTGATTTTTGCAGTGGTTTCCTGTAATTCAAATAAGGTTCTTCCACAACTAGGGCAACTGATATATTCGGTCTTTGATATTCTGGTACGAGTAGCTTGTAAAATGCTAAATGCAGATGAATTGATAAATTGTTCTACAGAACTATTGATACTATAATTTCTTCCACTTGTGTCATTATTATCCGCTGAAGATTGTTGTTGATAGCTTTTTGAAGACATCCCCAAACAAATGCCATCCCCAAAACCATCGAGTAATAAAGCTCCACATTCGGTAGAATAATGAATCAAATGTTCATCGGCAGTTTGCCAATGACTATCTGTAATGATAATTACTGGATTTTGTATTGCCTTGGCATTTAATTCAATGAACATTCTTCTAATGGAAGGCATTGCGTTTTTGTTGGTACTACTCAAACACAACACTACGGTTGGGTCATTGGCAATAGCTTCTAAATGAGTAAAATCATTAATAGCATTGTTATCAGAAAAACAATCGAACATCACAAAATTGATGAGATCACTTTTGTTTTCTTCTGAAGCATAACCAGCCGAATCAAATATTGGAAGGTATTTTTTTTGATCAGTACAAAGTGCCCATGTAGCAGGGTATACAATTACTTTTAGCGTTCCTGGCAAAGCAAAATCCAACACTTGACTACCAGTGAATAAATAATCTGCCGCTGCATCTCCAATATTCCATTTATCAGTTGCTGGATTATAAGTATACCCAATAGCTTCAAGATTGGTTGGTGTAATTTTTTCGACCTTACTAAAATCGGCAATTACAACTGGTACTTGTTTGCCTCCTATATTGCCAACTTCAAAACTTTTCCTTCTGGAATAATTAAACGGGTCATAGTTTAGTTGATCAACTAATGGTATCATCCCGTTTGTATTTTGAATATCGTTGTCAGATTGATAGCGTTTTACTAAATCCTTACAAACCGTAATTTCCAATTCAGGATCTTCGGTTAAACTAACACGAATGGTATCACCGATTCCATCTTCCAATAAAGTGCCAATACCTGCTGCACTTTTTACTCTACCATCTTCTCCATCACCGGCTTCGGTAACGCCTAAATGCAAAGGATAACACTCCCCAAATTCTTCTTCCATCTGCTGAATGAGCAAACGATAGGCTTGAACCATCACTTGAGGATTACTCGACTTCATGCTTAATACAATATTGTGGTAATCCAATGAACGAGCAATTCTTAAGAATTCCATAGCGCTCTCTACCATTCCAATAGCAGTATCTCCATAACGGCTCATAATGCGATCACTTAAAGAACCATGATTGGTTCCAATTCGCATAGCAGTACCGTATTCTTTACAAATAAGTACCAGGGGGGTGAATCTTTCGCGAATTCGTTCTATTTCTTCTACATACTCAGCATCAGTATAGTCAATCTGTTCGAATTTTTTCTTGTCAACATAGTTGCCTGGGTTAACCCTTACTTTTTCAACAATACGGGCAGCTATTTCAGCAGCATTAGGAGTGAAATGAATATCGGCTACCAACGGAGTAGTATATCCTCTCTTACGCAACTCGTCTTTAATATTTTGTAAATTCTCTGCCTCTTTTTTAGAAGGTGCAGTAATTCGAACCAGCTCTGCTCCTGCTTCAATACATAGAATAGCTTGCTCTACTGTAGCCATGGTATCCATGGTATCAGTAGTGGTCATTGTTTGAACCCGAATTGGGTGTCCATTACCTAATAACAGATTACCAATTTTAACTTCTCTTGTTTTGAGTCTGCTATATTGTGTTAATGAATTACAATAAACTTGCATTGGCTAAATCTTTATTATCGTTTACCTTCTAGAAAACCTTGTTCTTTTAAAATTTGGGTGAGCATTTCTGCTCTTATTTCTACCATTTTCAAATCTGCAGGGCCTTCCACATTTAATACAAAAAAGTAAGGGTGTTTGTTTTCTACAATCCAACCAACCATCCAGCCTAGAGATTTACCATTCGGTAAAAACCCCCAACCAGTTTTGTAACTTAATTGGAAATTAGCATTGGATTGTTGCAGCATTACTTTTTTTACTATTTCCTGTGTTCTTTTCTGAAAAGGCAATTGTCCAAAATACAATTTCTTTACCAGACCCAACTGTTCATCTGCGGTGATTGTCAATGTATTGTTCAACCAAAAACTATCTACCCTATTCCCTATTAAATGATTGCCATATTTAAGGCTATCCAACCATTTTTGCATGGTGTCTTTTCCTATTCTTCTGGCAACTTCTTGATAATATGGAACAGCAGAAACTTTAAAGGCTTCTTCCATAGTAAGGTCTTTATTCCAGTCAGGAATTTTTCTTACTACACCATCCCATTTAATCACCATTTTCTCGTTAATGATTCTACCAGTTTCAATCCCAATTAAAGTATTGACAATTTTAAAAGTGGATGCAGGAAGAAATGCTGAATCTTTATATCGCTTTAGGTTATGAATAGTAAATTGCCCTGTTCCATTATCATAAATTCCAAAAGATCCATTCACCTGATGATCATCAAATATTTTTTTGATAGAACTATCTTCTTTAACATTATTGGGGGAACATGCATTCATACAAATTGCGCAAAACACAACGAGCGCATATTGTATTGTATTCTGAATTAAATTTTTCATAACAATTTCAATTAACTTTATTAACCCATTTATCTCATATCTCATATCTCATATCTCATATCTCATATCTCTTCTTTCTTATCTCTTCTTTCTTAATTCCTAATTCTTAATTCCTAATTAATAACCCCCAATTCTTTTCCAACTTTGGTAAAAGCCGCAATCGCTTTATCTAAATGGGCTTGTTCGTGTGCCGCGCTTAGCTGAACCCTAATTCTTGCTAATCCTTTTGCAACAACAGGAAAAAAGAAGCCAATTACATAAACACCTTCTTCCAATAATTTTGCTGCGAAATTCTGCGCAATAACAGCATCATATAACATGATTGGTACAATAGGATGGTCACCTGGTTTTATATCAAAACCAGCTTCAGTCATTTTTGTTCGGAAATAACTGGTATTGTATTCTAAACGATCTCTTAATGTTGTTGCAGAAGTAAGCATATCCAATACAGCAATAGAAGCTCCAACAATGCTAGGGGCAACAGTATTGGAAAATAAATAAGGGCGACTTCTTTGACGCAATAATTCGATGATCTCTTTTCTACCTGAAGTAAAACCACCACTAGCCCCACCTAAAGCCTTACCAAGTGTACCAGTAATAATATCTATTCTTCCCATAACACCTCTGTATTCATGGGTGCCTCTTCCTGTTTTTCCTAAAAAGCCGGAAGAGTGGCATTCGTCGATCATTACAATTGCATCGTATTGATCTGCTAAATCACAAATTTTATCCAATTGAGCAATGGTTCCGTCCATACTAAATGAACCATCTGTTACAATGATTCTACTTCTGCAATTGGCAGTTTCTTTCAATTTGGCTTCTAGGTCTGCCATATTGTTGTGTTCATAACGAAAACGCTGGGCCTTGCACAAACGAACACCATCAATAATGGAAGCATGGTTTAAAGCGTCCGAAATGATGGCATCTTCTTCTCCAAATAATGGTTCAAATACACCACCGTTCGCATCAAATGCTGCAGCATAAAGTATGGTATCTTCAGTACCTAAAAAATCAGCTAATTTTTTTTCTAATTCTTTATGAATGTCTTGTGTGCCACAAATAAAACGTACACTGCTCATTCCATACCCATGAGAATCGATGGCAGCATGTGCAGCTTTAATTACATCAGGATGAGAAGAAAGACCCAAATAGTTATTGGCACAGAAATTCAGCACTTGCTTACCATTTACTGTTATTTCCGGACCCTGCTCTGAAGTAATGATGCGTTCTTTTTTAAAAAGACCCGCTTTTTCAATTTCCGCTAATTCCTGGCCAATTCTGGCAACAAATTTTTCGTTCATAATGTAAATTCATTAGAACGGCAAAGATAAGGTAGATAATGCTTCTACCCTATTACAAAACGGTATCCTACCCCTTTTATCGTGATAATTTGAATGGAAGGATCATCTTTTAGATATCCACGTAATTTGGTGATATAAACGTCTAGGTTTCTGCTATTAAAAAATGAATCGTTCCCCCAGATATGATTCATTAATTCCTTACGCTGAATAATGGTATTATTGCTTAGAGATAAATACCGTAATAATTCAGTTTCTCTAAATGATAGCTTGAGGGGTTCATTGTTAAATAGCAATAATTGCTTATTGGAATCAAATACAAACTTACCCAAATTGATCATTGCATCTTTGTTTGGGCCAAAATCTGGGGCGGGTAATTTTAAAGCGCTTTCAATTCTTACAATTAGCTCTTCCATGCTAAAAGGTTTCCTGATATAATCATTGCCTCCTAATTTAAACCCCTTTACCACATCATCAGTTTGGGTTTTTGCGGTCAAGAATATAATAGGAATCGTATCATTTTTCTTTCGAATATCGGTTGCCAATTCAAATCCATTTTTATTGGGAAGCATTATATCCAGCACACAAATATCAGGCACAAAGCTTTCAAATGCACTCAATACCTGATTGCCATCTGATTCCATGTGTACATTAAACCCCCTTGAGCTTAGTGTTTCAAAAACAATTTTTCCCAAAAAGATTTCATCTTCAACATATAATATTTTAATTGCCATATTTTAAAATTCTAATTTAGTATTGCAATTTTTATGTCTTATCAAATATTATTTTGATTCTTTGCATGAATAGGAAACCTAACGGTAAATGTACTTCCTTTACCTAAGACACTTTCTACTTCAATCAGTCCCTGATGCTGTTTAACTATATGACTTACATAACTAAGGCCTAATCCATACCCTTTTACATTATGTGTATCTCCGGTTGGAACCCTGAAAAACTTTTCAAATATTTTTTTCTGAAATGTATTATCAATTCCAATTCCATTATCTGTAATGCTTATTTCAACGATATTGTTTAGAGGAGTTGATAATGCAATATTTATGATTGCGTTTAATCCACTGTATTTTAATGCATTGTCCAATAGATTATAAACAACACTAGATATATGTAATTTATCTGCAAAAATATTAACTGGGCCTTCGCTATTTATAAAATGTATTTCCGCTTTTTGCTTATCAAACAGAGGTTGCATTGAATGGATGGTTTCTGCAATTAATTGGTCAATATTAAACCACTCTTTATCCAAAACAATTCTATCTGATTCAAACATAGAGAGTTTAAGCACTTTATCTACCAATAAACCAAGCCTTTGCAATTCTGCTGATGAAATTTGTAAATATTCTTTGGTCCTTTTGGGATCTTCTAATACATTAAAGCTTTGTAAGGCTTCTATAGCAACATTAACGGTAGCAATTGGCGTTTTTAATTCATGTGTCATATTGCTAATAAAATCATTTTTAAAGGCAGCCAATTTTTGTTGAGTTAATAAATTTCTATACAGAAAAATAAAAGCAATTGTGGTGAAAACAATCAATAGCAAAGAAAATAATGCCTGAGGGAAAACTTTCTTATATAGATATTTAGTAGGAGACTCGAATGAGATTTGGTACCATTTTGGGCTAATGAATCCAACAGTAGCAATACTGGTTTTAAATGCTGTATTAGATACAGTATC
Source organism: Sphingobacterium thalpophilum (assembly GCA_943372285.1). GTDB lineage: Bacteria > Bacteroidota > Bacteroidia > Chitinophagales > Chitinophagaceae > Sediminibacterium. The sequence goes on from CALRYA010000001.1 coordinate 209,824, forward strand.
CTTTAAGTGAATTGAATCAGAAAGACCAGTTTTTATTTGATAAGACAATAAAATACCAGACTTCTTTAAATCTGTTTGTAAAGCAGAGTCTAATTCCTTTAAAGACAATGAATCAGCAATTGGCTTACTCTGGGTTAGAATGCTGGTGAAATTTCTTCTGAAACTCCATTTAGCAGCTTTTTCTGCTTTAACAGTTTGACTGTCAGTCTGAATGCTCGATTCGATTTTGGGGTTTGACTTAAATACGAGTACAGATTGTGGGTTGTTTAGAATGAGTTTATCTAACATCGCATTTTTAGAAGAATCGGAATTTAGTTGATTGGAAACAACACTATTGATAACAACACTTACCCCTTTTTCACTAAACTTTTGTTTTATGCTTGAATCAAAAACGAGTCTGATGCTTTTTGTATCGTTTGGCATTCTGGTTGTAAAGGTCAAAGACTTAACCATTGTATCTTTTGCCATCTTCATTACTAGTTTCTCAAATTTAGGACGATCTATTGCTTTCCCCTTTATGCTATCTCTATCTTTTAAAAAAGAGTTCACTGCTTCTAATGCAAAAAGATTGTTCCCTTTGCCAGTATTATAGATTAATGTATCTGCTTTAAATCTGTTTAATTGTAATTTATAGACCAATTCTTTGAAAAGCACATCGGTCTGTTTTTGCAGTCGATCATTTTCTTCTTTATACAATCGATTTACCCAATAGAGCTGAAATGCAACAATCATACAGATTGCGCTTATCATCACTAATCGAGAAATAAATAGTTTTTGCATTATTCCCAACAAATATAAAGCTAGTATTGATGCTACTTGGCTTCATTAACCTTAATTAACTTTAGAGCAAGGATCCTTAATATTCATTCTTATACATTTGTGTTCTAAAATATACAAAAATGAAAATTTGGTTTACTTCATTAGCCTTAATGGCAATTACTACTATTTCCGCCCAGCAAAAAGAAGGTACAATTCTGTATGAAAGAAAGCAGAATATGTACAAGAATCTACCGAATGAGCAAATGAAGGCATTTATGCCAGAATTTCGAACAAGCAATCATATGTTATTATTTAGTGATAGTATTTCTGTATACCGTTTAATTCCTGAAGTTGATGCCCCAGATCCTTTTTCTGGTGGTGGTGGTGGAGGTGTGGTGATTAATATAGGTGGTGGAGCCGGTGGCGATATGTATAAAAATTTCGCACAACAAAAAGGGCTTCAATCTACCGAAATGGGAGGTAAAAACTTCTTAATTGTAGATACTTTAAAGCCCCAGCCGTGGAAGCTAACAGAAGAAACTAAAAAAATCTTAGGATATACCTGTTACAAAGCCACTAGAAAAACAGCTGCGCCCAGAATGATGATGAGGACTATGAGTATAGGTGGACCAAGTACAGGTGATACTTCAAAATCAAACGCTCCAGCTCCAACACCGAAGGAAATTGAAATAGTTGCCTGGTATACAAATGATATTGTTACACCTGCAGGTCCAGAAAACTATGGTTTATTACCTGGCTTAATTTTAGAAATTGATGTAGATAACGGAACAACTGTTTTCAAAGCAACAGAAGTAAAAGCCACAGTGAATAAAAAAGACCTAAAAGAGCCAACAAAAGGCAAACCAATTGGAAGACAAGAGTTTCTAAAATTACAAATGGACATGATGCAACAACAGGGTCCTGGCATGTTTCAGATGAGAAGGGGAAATGACTAATTAGTGGTAATTCTATATTGATATAAGAAAGAGGAGACTGTATCAAAAAAGTAGGGCTAGTTAAAATAAATACTTAATTTACTATTAAGTATCGATTTAACTAGCCCTTTTTTATGTCATCTATATAATTCAATATGAAAGTTATAAAATTTACATTTTCATTTATTGTTTGTTTTATTGCTACATTTCTATTTGCGCAAAATTCAAAACAGATTCTGGTTGAGCAATCAAAAGAAACTGTTTATGCAATTACAAATGTGAATGTCATTTCAATGGCATCATCTAATTCCGTTGTAGAAAATGCAACTGTGGTTATTGTTAACAACCTCATTCAATCTATCAATGGTACAATCCCCAAAAATGCTACAATTATTGATGGTAAAGGAAAGTGGTTAATGCCTGGTCTTGTAGATATGCATGTGCACTCACCAACCGATGGAGGGCCATTTGGTCCAAAATTACCAACGCAAGGAGCAACATTGTTTTTCAATCTTCAAGACAATATGACGCTTTATAATGCTAATGGAGTTACAACAGTATTTGAACTGAGTGCTGTAGCCGAACATTTTGGACAAAGAAATGAAATTGGCAAAGGCGCTGTAATTGGCCCAAGAATGGCATTGGCTAAAATGATTGATGGTGGAGAAGGCCAGGGAGTAAAAGTAAATACACCAGAAGATGGTCGACAAGCTGTGCGAAGTGCAAAGGCAGAAGGATATGAATTTATAAAGGTCTACGCATATTTAAATGTAGAAACATACAAAGCCATTGTTGAAGAAGCCAACAAGCAACAGCTAAAAGTTATTGGACATATACCCGATGCATTTAAAGGCAAATTGAAAGAGGCTTTTATTCCTGGATTTGCAATGGTGGCTCACGCTGAAGAATTAACAAACTATGCTGTTGATTATAATGAAACAGAAGCTCAAGAAATGGCAGCGCTTTTAAAAAAGAATGGCACTTGGCTATCGCCAACCCTCACAACCATGGAGAGGATTCTAAGTCAGGTGAAGTCATTAGATGAGTTAAAAGCATTACCAAGCCTTCAATATGTTCATCCGCTTATTCAAAGCAAATGGCTTACTGCAAATAAATACAATAAAATGAGCAGCCCAGATAATATTGCTCATTTTGAGAAATATGTACAATTTAATTTGCTGTTGGTTAAAGCTTGTAAAGCAGCCGGAGTGCCAATAGTAGCAGGTACAGATGCAGGCACTTCTAGTGTGGTCCCCGGATTCTCCCTCCATGACGAACTAGAACTATTTGCTCAAGCGGGATTAAGCCCGGAAGAAACCCTAAAATCAGCAACACTGCTTTCAGCTCAATGGCTTGGAATAGACAAACTGATTGGCACAATTGAAGCAGGGAAGTTTGCAGATCTAGTATTGCTTGAAGCAAACCCTCTTGCTGACATTAAAAACACGCGTAAAATTGCTGGCGTTTTTATTAATGGCAATTGGATAGATAAAACTCAACTGAATACAATACTCGCTGATTTAGCAAAACGCAATACAGCTGACAAAGATAAATTTGATTGGAAAACATACATGAATAAGAAAAAGTAATTACATTTCCTTGCCTTCTAAAGTATATGTGTAATCAAAGTTTTCGTTTCTACTATTATTGCTGATTATTTGATTAGAATGTTCTAATCATTACTCTTGCTCCGCCATTACCGGCTCCTGATCTATTTAAACGATAACTAAAGCTCAACATGAAGTAACGTTGCAACACATTGTATCTCGTGTCTTGAATAAAGTTTTGATTGGCTGTTCTATTGATTCCCTGATTTTGATTCAACAAATCAAAAACCGATATTTTAAATTCTCCTCTTTTGTATTTTAAGAAACTTTTTGCCAAAGAAATATTCCATAATGGAACGGTTGCATTGAATCCATCCGATCTTCCTGAATTAATAGTTACATCCAAATTGTTGTTTAATACAAATCCTCCAGGCAAATAATTGGTCATATCAATTCCATAGACTTGTTGCAAAAATTTGTTATTTAGTTGAGGCTGTAAAGAGTATTTCGCTGTATTAAAATTAATTCTGGCAGATAAAGTAATATCCAAAGTTGTATCAAGTGCAAATTGATACCCAAAATTTGGTGTAATGCTATAATTATCAATTGCATTAGGATCTCCATTTACAAAACTCATATTTCTAAAAACATTTGCGCTCAAACCAATATCTACTCTTGACTTTATTTTTTTGATAGGAAAACCTGCACTTACATTACCTACCAAAAAGAAATTTCCATTTGCATTAACAGGAGTAGAAACCCTTGCGCCATTTTGTTTTATCTCATCCGCTGTGACTATGGCATCATTCACTTGATTATAAGAGATAAATGCAAATAAATTATTCTGAGTATAGATGTCTATAGAAGACATATTGAGAGATAAATTATGACTATAACTTCGTTTTAAATTAGGATTACCAATATAAGTGTTTAACGGATCGCTAATATCGGCAACTGGCTGTAATTGAAAAGTAGATGGTTGAATGGTAGATGTATTATAATTGAAACCAATTGAACTTGTGTTTTTCCGCTTGTATTGTAGATTTACTAAGGGCAATAAATCGGTAAACTTTTGTCTGATTACAAAAGCATTAGTATTATTAATGCTTTCTAATTCAGAAAATTGAATATTAGTTCCTGCAGTTAAACTAAACTTCTTAAAATTGGCTCTAACACTTGCACCGCCACCACCATAGTTATAGATACTCCTGAAATCATTGCTTAAAGCAGTATTTTTAATATCAAACTTTCCGCTGCTTCCATTATAATCATAAGTATCTCTTTTGCTTTCTCCGTTGTTGGTATTATAAAATCCATTTACTTCTAATAAAGATTTTAAACCAATGGGTTCGGTATATACTAAATTGGTTCCGATACTTCTGGTAGTTGCATCTCTTAAATTGGTTTGATTCACTATGGAGTCTGGCAATGGAATTCCTGCAAAATAAAATCGATTGGTCGTTTTCAAATTTCCATCCTGCTTGCTAGAATTATAGGCCATACTAGTAGTGGATGATATAGTTCTTCCTTTCTTTTTAAACTTGTGTCTGAATAATAAATTGTTATTAAAATTGATTGCATCTGAAATAGTTGTGGAATTTGAAGAACCTTCGTTTAGTTTTAACCCTTTATCATTTGTTGAAACGTAATTACTTAGTGTTCTATTCTCGTTTTTTTGAAAAGTCAGCTGTGGCGTAAATCTAACAGAAGTAAAGCTGTCAATTTTTTGATCTAAAATAGCATTGACCCTTTGTTGTTGACTATGCTTTACATTACTGGACTTAGAAACATAATCAAAGTTATTTCCTGGCAATAAATTCTTTCTATTAATATCTCTATCAGTTACTAAATTAACATCCGAAAAAATTCCATTAATATTGAGATCTGTTTTTTTCTTCCAATTATTATTATAGTTCAATCCCCCCGCATAAGTATCAGCAACACCTTGCTGATTAGGGCCCATTCCAGAAATAGGTAATCCTCCATTATCATCTCCATCTCCTCCAATTCTAATATTCACCCCACCGCCGCTCCGCATTCCACGTGCTAAGTCTCCCGTAAAATTCATCACATCACTAATAGAAAAACCTTGCTTATTGGTATTGTTGGCCATACCGATAAAAGAGACTTGCTTATCCCCTTTGAAATTATTGAGATTTGCTTGAGCATCAAATCTTTTATTGGTTCCCGCTCCCGCAGTTACTCTTCCAAATGTTGAATTATCCCGATCTTTTTTTAATTTGAGGTTGATGGCTTTTTCTGATTGTCCATCTTCCATCCCAGTAAATTCAGCTCTATCAGACTTTTTATCGAAAACTTGTACTTTATCAACTGCATCTGCATCTAAATTCTTCGTTGCAATTTTAGGATCGCCTGTAAAAAACTCTTTCCCATTTACTAAAAAACGATTTACTCTTTGACCATTCACTTTAATTGTTCCATCTTTATCTACTGTTACTCCGGGTAATTTTTTCAATAAATCCTCTACAACTGCATTGGGTTGGGTTTTAAAGTTTTCTGTATTAAATTCAACAGTATCATTATTTATGGTAACAGGAGGCCTTCTTGCAGTAACGGTTACATTGCTGGCATTCAATAAATCAGTAAGGGCTACTTTTCCTAAATCTAATTGTTCTGCAATAGCTAATTTAATGGGAATCCAAACAGGAACGTAACCCACATAGGAAAAAGTTATTAAGTAATTTCCTTTGGGGAGTGCAGAAAGCTTAAATTTTCCTGAGGAATCTGCTCTTGTGAAACTTACAAGTGTTGAATCTTTCTGATGAACAATCGAAACCGTAGAATAAGCCAGGCCCTTCTTGCTTAAAGTATCAAATACAACACCTGTAACAGATGCAGTAGACTGTGCATTCAGATTGCTAATCCCTAAAATCACCACCAAAAAAAAGCCAGCTAGTTTCATATTCCCATTTTAGGTACGAAAATAGCTGGCAAATTTCAAAACTCCAGTTAACCAAGATGATTCAAAAGTTAATCAAGGTTAATGATTTATTTATTTTCTACACCCAATAATTCAACCTCAAATACCAATGTTGAACCAGCTGCAATTTTATCTCCTTGCTGACGATCTCCATAGGCCAATTCAGACGGAATGAATAATTTCCACTTACTGCCAACCGACATTAATTGCAATGCTTCTTGCCAGCCTACAATTACATTGCCAACTTGAAAACTGATAGGCTCACCTCGTTCAACAGAACTTTCAAAAACAAATCCATTAATGGTTGTACCATGATAATGACATTTAACGGTACTTGCTAAAGTTGGCTTAACAGCAGTATCTGGGCCTGCTTTCATAATCTCATATTGTAAACCGGAGGGAAGTGTAATTACCCCTTTGCGCTTTGCATTTGCAGCTAAAAAGATTTGTCCTTCTTTTTTGGCTACTGCCGATTTTTCAGAACTAATTTTTTGTTGATAGGTTCCGATACAGTTATCTAATAATTCATCCGCAATTAATGGTTTTTTAGATTGCAAAGCATCTGCCATTCCTTTTTGAAATGCTGCACTATTCAAAGGACTTAATCCTTGCGATTTTAAGTTTTGAGCAATTCTAACGCCTAATGCATAACTGGCACTATCAGCTGTATTTTTAAAAACCATTGCAGGAGCAGTGGTCTTTGCTACAGGTTTTGCAGCAGGTTTGGCTTGTGCTAAAACCATCAATGAAAGGGAACAAGAGATAATGGTAAAAAGTACTTTTTTCATTTGAAATATATAATTATGAATTGCAAAATTAAGATAAAAGGTTGTTGATTGCCGCTGAGGAATGGTTAAAGTTGAATTTTCCGATTACTTGATGCATCAATTTGGCAATTTCTTCATTGCATAAATTACCCATGCTTCCTTCATGTGTATGACTAATAGAAGTTGAATAAGTAAAATTCCCAGCCTCAATTTGTTCTCCGATTAGTTTGTACGCATCCCTGAAAGCCATACCACCCAAAACCAACTTATTGACTTCTTCAACACTAAAGAGATATTTGTATTTAGGGTCGTTGATAATTCCCGCTTTGATTTCAATATTCGACAGCATTAAATGAATCATTTGAATGCATTCTTTCAACTTCGCAAATGCTGGAAAAAGATGTTCTTTTAATAATTGCAAATCTCTTTGATATCCAGAAGGTAAATTAGTAGTCATTAAAGCAATTTCATTGGGCAATGCTTTTAATCGATTGCAATAGGATCTTACTAATTCAAAAACATCTGGATTTTTTTTATGCGGCATAATACTTGAACCCGTTGTTAATTGAGACGGGAATGCAACGAAATCAAAGTTTTGATTTAAATACAAACACATATCCATGCTCAATCTTGCCAATGTATCTGCAATATTGGCCAAACCATTTGCAACAATTCTTTCTGTTTTGCCCCTTCCCATTTGGGCATAGACAACATTGTAATTCAAATGCTCAAAACCCAAAAGTTGAGTGGTAAGTGTACGATTGATTGGGAATGAAGAGCCAAATCCCGCTGCAGATCCTAAAGGATTCTTATTCACAATTTGGAAAACAGCTTCTAATTGAACCATATCATCTACTAAACTTTCTGCATAGGCCCCAAACCACAAACCAAATGAAGAAGGCATGGCTAATTGTAAATGGGTATACCCAGGTAACAAATGATTTTTGTACTGATCACTTTGTTGTTGCAATAATTCAAAAAGCGGAATTAACTGCTCTACCAAAGACTGAATTTCTGCTCTGAGATATAATTTAATATCTACTAAAACCTGATCATTCCTGCTTCTAGCACTGTGTATTTTTTTACCTACTTCACCTAATTCTTTGGTAAGCAAAAATTCTACAAATGAATGAATATCTTCTACTCCTTCAGGAATTACAAAACCTGGAGCAATAACTATTTGATAAATTTTTTGCAATTCTTTTACAAGCAAATTGGCTTCATCGGAGTTTAACAAACCAACAGAAGCGAGCATTTTAGTATGTGCAATAGAACCCAATACATCATAAGGCGCCAATAATTGATCAAAAGATTTATCGTTACCAACTGTGAATTGTTCTACTAATTCGGCAGTATTTGAATTGGCTTTACTCCATAATTTCATGTGATACTATTTATAAGCTGAATATACAATTCAATCCCTTGTTTGATTTCTACTAAATAAATGAATTCATCTGCCGTATGGCTTCTTGCACTATCTCCTGGACCAATTTTTAAAGTTGGGAAATGCATCAACGCCTTATCGCTGGTTGTAGGGCTTCCATAGTAAGTACAACCTAATTTAAGTCCGGCTTTTACCAATGGATGATCCAACGCAATTGAAGTAGAACGCAATCGGGTACTTCGAGGACTGATTGTAGACTGAATATTTTTTTGGATGATACTCAACACTTCATCGAAACTATACAATTCATTCACACGTACATCAATTAAAAACTGGGCATGCGCTGGAACCACATTGTGCTGTTTATTATCCGTATTCAAAGAAGTTACGGTCATTTTTACTTCTCCCAACAAATCACTCACTTTATCAAAACGATAAGTGCTAATCCATTGAATATCTTTTACTGCTTTATACAAAGCATTATCCCCTTCATTTCTGGCAGCATGTCCAGCAATACCAATTGTAGAAGCATCCAATACCATTAAACCTCTTTCGGCTACTGCCATTTGCAAAAGCGTTGGTTCACCAACAATACCAAAACTAATAGGCGGCAAATGGGGCAAGAGTGCTTCTATCCCATTGGATCCGGAAATTTCTTCCTCCGCACTTGCAGCGAAAATAATATTGAAAGGCAGATTTTTTTGAGGATAGAAATGTATAAATGCTGCAATCAACGATACCAAACAACCTCCCGCATCATTACTGCCTAAACCAAATAATTTTCCATCTTGAATGGCAGGCATAAATGGATCTAGCGTATAGGCTTTGTTCGGCTTAACCGTATCATGATGCGAATTGAATAAAATACTAGGCTTTGCAATATCAAAGTGCAGATTGGTAGCCCAGATATTGTTTAATAATTTTTGTACTGGAATGTTTTGCTGAGTAAAAAACTGTTCTAGTATCGTCGCAGTTTTATCTTCTTCTCTGCTAAAAGAAGGAGTAGCAATCAGTTGCTTTAGTAATTCAACTGCTATTTCATATAATTCAGCCTTTTCCATGTATAATTGTTGTGCCCGAATTGCCATTGATCAGGTCTTGTAAATCTTCAGCTTTACCAATAATTACTTTTTCTACCCCATTATCAATAGCTTCAAAAGCATTGGCTAATTTAGGAATCATTCCAGCAAAAATTAATTGTTGATCCTTTAATGATTGAAAATATGCCGAATCTAAGGTTTTAATAACTGATTGATCATTATTTACATCTAATAAAACGCCTGCTTTTTCAAAAGAATAGATCAAAACCGTTTTGTATATCTGACTAAGTGATGTAGCTATTGATTGAGCAATTGTATCTGCATTTGTATTGAGTAACTGGCCAGTACCATCATGCGTAATTGGCGCAATTACAGGAATGATGTCTTTTTGCAGTAAGTCTTTAAGCAAATTGGTATTTACAATATCAATATCTCCCACAAAACCATAATCAATTGCTTTTCCTTCGGTACTAATGCTATTTCTTTTATGTGCCTTTATAAGATTGCCATCTGCTCCACTCAATCCCATGGCATTTAAATGATATCCTTGTAACTTGGCTACAATATTTTTATTGATAAATCCTGCATAAACCATTGTTACAATCTGTAAAGTAGCATCGTCAGTAATTCTTCTCCCATCAATAAGCTGCTGTTTAACTCCCATGGTTTCTGCCAAACGAGTAGCCATTTTTCCACCACCATGTACCAATATTTTATTCCCTTCTAATTGAGCAAAAGCTTGAAGAAATTGCAACAATGTAGCTTCATCGTCAACAATATTACCTCCAATTTTTATGATATACAGTTGCTCCATTATTACTCGTTGATATAAATAAACTTTTTATCTCTTCCCCTTTAAAATATTACTCAACACTGTTTGTGCTGCCCAAACCCTATTTCCTGCTTGCTTTGTAACCAAGCTATTTGGTCCATCCAAAATTTCATCACTTAATTCTATATTTCTTCTAACTGGTAAACAATGCATAATTTTTGCATTATTGGTATGCTGTAGTTTTTCATTCGTCATCATCCAGGCAGGATCATTCTCATACACTTTGCCATAATCAGTAAAAGTGCTCCAGTTTTTAACATAAACAAAATCTGCATCTTGTAAGGCTTCATCTTGGTTATTGGTAATAGTTGCGCCTTTGGTGAAATCTGTTGATAATTCATAATCAACAGGATGAGTAATTACAAACTCGGCTTCTCCCCATGCATTCATCCATTGAGCAAAACTATTGGCTACACATTGTGGCAAAGGTTTAATATGCGGCGCCCAGGTCAAAACAATTTTTGGTTTTCTATTTACAAATTCATTTGCTCGGCTATTCATTTCTTCTTGAATAGTGATTATATCCGTAAAAGATTGCAATGGATGCAGGGTAGCACTTTCTAAACTAATTACTGGAACACCAGCATATTTAATAAACTGATTAATATACATTTCACAATAATCATCCTCTCTATTTTTTAAAGAAGGAAATGTACGAATGGCCAGCACATCGAAGTATTGACCAAGGATAGGAGCTGCATCTTTAACATGCTCAACTGTATTGCCACTCATGATGGCACCTTCTTCAAATTCTAAAGCCCAACCTTCTTTATCTACATTAAAAACAATTGATTCCATTCCCAGATTGGCAGCAGCAACTTGTGTGCTTAATCTTGTACGAAGACTTGGGTTCAAAAAAAGCAATCCTATTCTTTTCCCCTTCCCTAAAGTTTGATCTAATAAGGCATTGTGCTTGTAATTGATTGCCTGTTTTACCAGATCATTGATATTGCTTACATCTTTAACGGAAATAAACTGTTTCATATTGATTTGTTTTCCTGCAATTCAGCAATGGATTTTTTTAAAGCAGTAAGAAATTCATCAGCTTGCTGTTGACTCAAAGCTAGTGATGGAAGTAAACGAATTACATTCGGCTTTGCTTCACCAGTAAATACTTGATGATTGTCTAATAATTTTTTCTTTAAGCCCTTTAAATGTTCCGGCACATCAAATCCGATCATCAACCCTTTACCACGAACATTCTCAATACCAACAATTGATGACAACTCATTCATTAAATAAGTTCCGATATTTTTAGCATTTTGAATTAGTGATTCGTTGTCCATCACTTCTAGAACCCCTAAAGCTGCAGCACATGCCAAATGATTTCCACCAAAAGTGGTACCTAGCATAAAATGCTTGGGCTGAATATGTGGGGCTATTAAAATTCCTCCAATAGGAAACCCGTTCCCCATTCCTTTTGCCATCGAATAAATATCTGCTTGAACTCCATCCACATCATGCGCAAAGAATTGTCCGCTTCTTCCATATCCGCATTGAACACTATCTGCAATAAATACAACTCCGTATTGATTACAAAGATTTCTGATCAATCGCAAAAAAGCATCTGATGCAATATTGATACCCCCTACTCCTTGAATACCTTCAATAATTACAGCCGCAAGTTCATTTCCATTTGATTGAAAATAAATATTCAAAGCATGTTCATCATTGAAGGGCAGAAAATCTACATTGTCGGTTTCATTCACTGGCGCAACAATACTTGGATTATCTGTAGCAGCTACTGCTAAAGATGTTCTTCCATGAAAGCCTTTATTAAAAGCCAGTATTTTTTTTCTACCCGTATGAAATGAGGCCAGCTTCAATGCATTTTCATTGGCTTCAGCTCCACTATTACAAAGGAAAAGTTGAAAATCATTTTTCCCGCTAACAGAAGCCAATTTATCCGCTAATTGTTGTTGAAGTGGAATAATGATTGAGTTAGAATAAAATGCAATTTTTTCTAATTGTTCTTCTATTCGTTTTACCCAATGAGGATGGGTGTGACCAATACTAATCACTGCATGCCCTCCATACATATCTAAATACTGAACGCCCTTATCATCCCAAACATAAGAGCCCAATGCCCGAGTAATGGCTATATTATTCAAAGGGTATACATCAAATAATTTCATAACACAGTTTTAAAAATAATTGGCTTTTAATTGTAACCCTTCTTTTTCTGATAAGCCAAATAAAAGATTCATGTTTTGAACAGCTTGACCACTAGCCCCTTTTAATAAATTATCGATAGCACTATGTACCACTAATTTATCCCCTTGCTTTTCTATATGAATTAAACACTTGTTGGTATTCACTACTTGCTTTAAATCTATCATTGAATCACTCAAAAAGGTAAAAGCTGCATTTTGATAAAAAGTCTTATAGACATTTTTTATTTCTTCTAATGGCAATCCACAATCGATGATAGAACTTACATAAATACCTCTGGTAAAATCTCCACGCCAAGGCACAAATCTCACACCCCTGCCTTCTCCTGTTGTTGACAATGGATCATCTTTTTGTAATTGATTGATCGATTGGGTTATTTCAAAAATATGTTGATGCGCTAATGTTTTATAAGCTTGAATATTATTGGCTCTCCAGCTAAAATGAGAAGTATTGCTTAGCGACTGACCTGCACCTGTTGATCCAGTAATTCCTGTAGTGTATACATCTCCTAGCACTCCAATAGATGCAAGGGGCAATAAACCCAACTGAATTGCAGTTGCAAAACAACCAGGATTGGCAATATTATTGGCTTCTTTAATAGCATCCATATTTAATTCAGGCAAACCATAAACAAAAGCTCTTTTGCCAATTTGTGCATTATCGGATATTCTGAAATCTTGTGAGAGGTCAATTATTTTTATGTGATCTGCTATTACATTTTCATTCAATAATTTTTTGGCATCCCCATGACCAACGCAAAGAAACAATACATCTACTGTTTGATCGATCGTATTGGTAAATTGTAAATTGGTTTCTCCAATTAAATCGGCATGTACTTTATACAAATGATTTCCTGCATTGCTTGTACTATGTACAAAGCATAAGTCTACCGAATGATGATTGATCAATAAACGAATCAATTCTCCACCAGTATACCCAGCTCCACCGATTATGCCCGCCTTAATCATTTGCAGCAGATTTAATATTATGAAAGATAGCAGTTTGATTACCAAATATTTTCGAAAACCCTCTCACATCATCTCCAGACCAGCCTGTATTCATTTCTCCGTATTTTCCAAACTTACTGCTCATTAAATCATATGCCGATTCAATGCCAATAATTTGAAAACGATATGGCATTAACTGAATAAATACATCACCAGTAACTTGAGTTTGAGATTGTATTAAATATGCTTCGATATCACGCATTACAGGATCTAAAATTTGGCCTTCGTGTAACCAGTTTCCATAAAACTGCGATAACTGATCTTTCCAGCTCAATTGCCATTTGGTCAAGACATGTTTTTCTAAAGCATGGTGCGCTTTTAATATAACCATCGGAGCAGCAGCTTCAAAACCTACTCTGCCTTTAATTCCAATAATGGTATCTCCTACATGTATATCTCTTCCAATTCCAAATGCACCTGCAATAGATTGAATATATTGTATTGCTGAGGAAGGATGATCAAACAATTGCCCATTCACTTTCTTTATTTCTCCCTTCTCAAAACTGATCACCATTTCTTCTGGTTCCGTTTTAGAAACCTGGGTAGGCCATGCAGACTCTGGCAACAATCCTTTAGAATGTAGGGTTTCTTTTCCGCCAACACTTGTGCCCCATAATCCCTTGTTAATAGAATATGCTGCTTTTTCAAAGTTCATTTTAACCCCTTTTGCTTTTAAATAAGCAATCTCTTCTTCTCTACTTAATTTCAGGTCTCTGATTGGAGTAATAATTTCTACTCCAGGAATCATAATATTGAATATCATATCAAAACGCACTTGGTCATTTCCAGCACCAGTACTTCCATGAGCAACTGCAATAGCGCCTAATTTTTGTGCATGTTCAGCAATATGTACAGCCTGACTCAATCTTTCGGCACTAACACTCAAAGGGTAAGTATTATTTTTTAATACATTTCCGAAGATTAGGTATTTAAGAATACGATCATAATAACCTTGAACTGCATTAATGGTTGTATGTGTTTTTACGCCTAAAGCGTATGCATGTTTTTCTACCTGAACCAACTCAGATTCACTAAAACCACCTGTATTTACTATCACGCTATGTACTTCATATCCTTTGTCCTGCGACAAATACAAAGCACAATAAGTAGTATCTAAACCACCACTAAAACCCAATACCAATTTTTTTGATTGCATCATGATACAATTAGAAATTGAAAAAATAATTAAACAATGTTTTCTTTTTAAAGAAATTCATCAGCTTGCTTTGCTTGATTTTCATAAACCGTTCATACAACTTTGAATTTTGTTTAAACTCTGCGGAAGTTTCTGCAGGCTCATAATGATCCGCAGGGTCGTATAACATTGCAGTACACATGCATATTTTTCGATCCTTACTCATTAATATATCATAATTCACACAGCTTTTGCATCCTGCCCAAAATTCTTCATCATCGGTTAACTCACTGTAAGTAACAGGTTCATAGCCTAGATCGCTATTGATTTTCATTACTGCTAACCCAGTTGTTAATCCGAATATTTTTGCCGCAGGATATTTTTTCCTGGATAAATTAAAAATGGATTGCTTGATCTGTTTAGCAACTCCGCTCTTTCTATATTCTGGAGAAACAATTAATCCACTATTTGCTACAAATGCTTCATGCCCCCAAACTTCTATATAACAGAACCCCACCCATTTTCCTTGAGCGTCCAAAGCAATTACCGCTTTACCTTCTTCCATCTTTTGGGAAATATAATCAGGGCTTCTTTTAGCAATGCCAGTTCCTCTGGCTTTTGCTGAGGCTTCCATTTCATCGGTGATGATTGAAGCGTAATGAGTATCATTACTATTTGCAACGCGAACATTTATTTGCTGATCCAACTTATTGAAAATTAAAAATGAACTAGGAACTTTTGCCAAAACTATATCGGGGAAATTTTCACTGATAGGGGCAAGTGCCAGTTGCTCGTCCTATCAGAAACCGCGTCGAGGTTGCGGTGATAGAATAGAAGTATTGTTTTTTGGTTGTCTGGAAAAAGCACCAAATCCTATAAAAAAATGATATGTATTACTTGTTGCCATCTTTGTTAGAAAGCAAATTTACGAATCTCTAGCTTAATTAGACCTATTATTATTGAAAAATAGGTTAAGATTTGATTAACAGAGACTTTTACTGTCTGAAATTTCTATTCATACCACCGCCAGATCCTGGAGGTCTCATGCCTCTAAACATGTCTCCCATCGGACTTCTTTGTTGAGGCCCTTGGGCGCCAAATCTGCGAAGATTATATGTAAAGCTTACCATAAAGTACCTTGTAAGAACTCTTGTAGATACGTCTTGAATGGTGTTTCCTGTTACATTTCTAGTAATGCTCACGTTTTGATTTAACAAATCGAAAACATAGAATTTAATTTCTCCTTCTTTTTTCTTGAAGAGTTGTTTCGCAATACTGGCACTCCATAAAGGGATGCTGGTATTAAAGCCTTCCGTTCTTCCCATATTCTTTACATAACTAAAATCAGTGGAAATGACCCAACCACTTTTAGAAAAATAAGTAGGTTCAACAGTAAATGATTGAGTAAAGAAGTCACCATTTTGTTCAGGCTGTAAAGTATAGCGAGCAAAGTTGAAAGTAGAGTTAGAAGAAAAATTCATATCAAAATTATCTTTCAAATTGGTGGTCCATCCAGCATTAAAACCGGCAATGGTATTTCTTGTATAGTTACTTTGATTGTTTACTAATGTTTGGCTTTGAGAATTAGATAAATTCAAGGTTAAATTGATATTACTCTTAGGTTTTTTTAATGGAAATCCATAATTAAAAATACCATTTACATTATAGGTTCCACCTAAGTTAACAGGTCTGGTAATTTGACCACCATTGGGCAAGAATACGGTTGAGTTTTGAATATCGTTATCAATGAAGCTGGCATTGATTGTTGCGAAAACAAGTTTCTGAGTAAACAAATCGAAAGAGTTATACAATATCCTGAATGAATGAATGAACTGTTGTTTTAATGCAGGGTTACCGGTTCTAATATTCAAAGGATTAGAGTTATCAATTACAGGTTGCAATTGAGCTGCACTTGGCTGGGCTGTTCTTCCATTATAAAAAATACGCAAGTTTTTTGTTTTAGTAAAATCGTATCTAAAATTCAGGGTAGGGAAGAAATTCACAAAATGTTGAAGGATAGAACTATCTCTAGTTACATTTTTAGAAGTTAAATCTCCAACCTGAATACCTGAGCCTATACTTAAATTATACTTTGTATTTTGAATACGATAATTCATTGTAAATCTGTTTGAATTAAATGTATTTTCAAACTCATTGGTCAAATTAGGAACAACAATATCGTATTGTCCATTTACTTTATTATAGGCAAATGTTTTGGTTCCTGAATTATTGACATTATTATTATAGTTGTAGTTGAATTCTAAAATTTGATTTTTAGCAATTGGCTCGGTATAAGATACTGTTGTACTAAATGTATTGCCATCTCTGTTGGTGATACCACGTTGATTAATGGTATCTGCAAAAGGAGTTGAGGTATTAAAATAATTATTGATCGAATAATTAGCTGTATTACCATCATTGGTATTCATACTAGGATTAAATGCAATGGAATAAGTTCTTCCTTTTTTCTTAAAACGATGTCTGAATGTGGCTTCTAAACTAGCATTAATACCATCACTAACTCGGTCAGTTGCTGCAACAGAGTTATTTAAGAATTTAGATGATCCTTTTGTGGAAGAAGTGATTTGATCTGTCTGTGAGTCGGTATGTTGAAAGCTAACATTAGGTCTTATAATCAAAGAATTGGATGAATCGAACTGGTGTTCAATATTAAAATTGATTCGATGATTCTGGTTTTGTGTTATAGAATTTTGTGTTTGAGTATTGAAAATAGAAGAATCTGCGGCACCTGGAATCAAATTTTGAGTATAACTATTTTGGTCGCGATAGGTTTTTTGATCATTGTAAAAATAGCTTCCGGAGATATTGGTTTTCTTTCCCCAGACATCTTTATAATTCAACCCACCTGCCCAAGTATTTACAATTCCACCACCGCCTCCAGAACCCACTGCGCCAGCAGTAGCACCACCTCTTCCACCACCGCCTCCAGCTCCACCAGCACCAAAACTAGCGCCTCCGCCTAATGAACCCAAGAAGTCTTGCACACTAAAATTCTGTTTGTTTACATTGTTTCCTTGACCGGTAAGGGTCAACTGCATATCTCCATTAAAATGACTTAGATTAATACTATTATCATACACTCCTTCTTTGCTATCAGCACCTGCACCTAGTGATGCTCTTCCAAAATAGCCTTTGCGTTTGTCTTTTTTAGTGGTGATATTGATGGTTTTGACCCTATTTCCATCATCAAATCCGGTAAAAGCACTTTGATCACTTAATGCATCAAAAACCTGAATTTTGTCAATCATATCCGGAGGAAGATTTTTGGTGGCTAATTTGGGATCATCCCCAAAAAATCTTTTACCATCCACCAAAACTCTTTGAACCTGTTCTCCTTGCGCTTTTACATTCCCATCTTTATCTACCTGAACACCTGGTAATTTTTTCAGCAAATCTTCCATCACTGCATTGGGCTTTGTTTTAAAGCTGGATGCATTGAACTCAACAGTATCTTTTTTAATCGAAATAGGCGATTGTGTAACGGTTACATTCCCTAAATCATTGGCAGCTATTTGAAGATAAATATTGCCTAAATCAATTTTGTAATTGGTTTTTGTAAAGCTCAATTTTTTAGAATAAGATTCATATCCTTGAAACTTAATTTGCAACAACATGTCGCCAAAACCTATGTTTTCTAAAGAAAAACTCCCATCCTGTTTAGCCAATCCAAAAACTTCTAAAGTAGAATCTTTGGCATCTAATAGAGTAACTGTTGCATCTTTAAGGGCTTGTTTACCAATTGAATCAATTAGTTTTCCTTTCAGTGTTCCTGTATTTTGTGCATTTCCTGCAAGTACCAGAAGAAAACTAAGAAAAGAAAAGAGATACTTCATTTTATACAATTTGAATTGATTGCGAATTTACCCAGACTTATATATTATAAGTCTTTTAAATAGATGAAAGGCAAGCTAAATGGATAAAACCAATTTATTAGTTATAAATCGGTGAATCTCTATAGCAAAAAGATAAATCGGTGAAGCCACTGCAGAAGGGAGAAAACCCCTTGATTAACTAAAAAGATACTCAACGTCTTCTTTGGTCAAGGTTTTTACAAAGCCTTCATCATCAGTAATCACTTCTCTGGCTAAATTTCTTTTGCGTTCTTGTAATTTGAGAATTTTATCTTCCACCGTATCGGTACAGATCATTCTGTAAGCAAAAATATTTTTTGTCTGGCCAATCCGATGCGTACGATCAATTGCCTGTTGTTCTACTGCCGGATTCCACCAAGGATCAACAATGTATACATAATCAGCAGCGGTTAAATTCAACCCCACTCCTCCTGCTTTTAAAGAAATCAAGAATACCCTGCAATTGTCGTCATTTTGAAAACGTTGAATAGCACGTTCTCTTTCATTAATGGTGCTGCTTCCATCAAAATATTCATAGTCCACACCCAGCTCTTTCATTTTCTCTTTAATCAAAGCAAGCATGCCCAGAAACTGAGAAAATACCAAGGCCTTATGGTTACTAATATTCTCCGTGATTTCTCTTCCCAGCTCTTCTAATTTTACAGAAACATTCGGAAACCTTTCTTCTTCTTTTACAATAGCAGGGCTATCGCAAATTTGTCGGAGTTTCATTAAACCTTGCAAAATAGTTAACTGAGATTTTTGAATTCCCTGGTTTTCAACAACACCTAAAATTTTATCGCGATAATCGTTTCTATAGGCTTCATAAATCTTGCGTTGTTCGTCGCCCATATCACAGAAAAGCACCATCTCCTGTTTTTCTGGAAGATCTTTGGCAACCTGCTCTTTCGTTCTTCTTAAGATAAATGGATAGAGTAATTTTCGCAAATGTTCTTTCTGTTCCTTCTCCCCGAATTTATCGATAGGTATAGAGAATTCTTGTTTAAAAAATTCCATGCTTCCCAACATACCTGGGTTTAAGAAGTTCATCTGAGCGAAAATGTCGAAGGTATTATTCTGTAAAGGAGTACCACTCAAACACAATCTGCTAGTAGCTTTCAACAAAGAAGCAGCTTTGGTAACTTTACTTCCCGGATTTTTAATTGCCTGACTTTCATCCAATACCACATAATCAAAATTCACTTCTACAAATTGTTTGATATCACTTCGGAGCGTACCATAAGTAGTGATGATCACATCAATGGCATTATCAGCAATCCCTTCTTTTACCCTTAAGCCACCATGATGAATATAATAAGTAAGTGAGGGAGTGAATTTTTTTATTTCATTCTGCCAGTTATACAACAAGGTCGTAGGACAGACCACCAATGCTTTTAATTTGCCATTCTCTACTTTTAGATGATGCAAAAAACTCAAGGCTTGTATGGTTTTTCCTAAACCCATATCATCCGCCAAAATACCGCCCCATTGAACTTCGCGCAAATAATTCAACCATTGAAAACCACTTTCCTGATAAGGCCTCAATACTTCTTGCAGATGCGCTGGAGCTGGAATAGGTTTGATGGAATGATTTCCTTTTATCCTTTCGTATTTTTCTTCTAATTGAAAAAATAGTTCTTCTTCATCTCTTTGTAAATACAATTCTTCGATAACACTGAAGTGGTATTTACTCAACTTCATATCACCCGTTTTTCCATCCCCAACCCTAAACAGTAATGAATACTTCTTGATCCATTCTTCAGGCAATATTCCAAGGGTTCCATCGGTTAATTGAACAAACTGTTGTTTATTCAATAATGCTTTTTTAACGTCGTCAACAGTTACTTTCTGCTCCCCAAATTGAATTTCCACTTTTGCATCAAACCAATCCGTATTGCTGCTAATGAAAATTTTAGTAGTTGGTTTGGCAGTATTAAATCTAAAGTTTTTTAAGGCGTCAAACCCGAACACAGGAATATTCATCTCCTTAACAGCATCAATAAATAAGAAAAACCAGTTGTTCTTTAAAACATCTTTTCCTTTTAAGGCTAAAATATTCGACTCAACAGGTTTTACAAAGCCAGAATGCAAGGATTCAATTCTTTGCATTAACTCTTGTTCTAACAAAATATTTCTATGGATCACCAACAATTTGTCGGCAATAGGAAAAAATATTTTTTCTTTATCGGTATTGGTAACATCGTAGCCTCTATAATTAAAAATTGGCTGGAATAATAAATAATCACCCTTCTCTTTCAATAAAATTTTAAGCTCGGGCTTTGCATCTTTTACCTCTTCCTTTTTAACATTGGTAAAATGAACCCCATACTCTTTAGATAGCGGTAATATAAATTCTTGTAATTGTTTAGACCAGTTTTCTGCTTCAATCACCATTTTTCCTGAAGGAAGAAATTTTTCTACCAACAAAATATCTTCTGCCTTTTTCCAAATAAAAAATTGCTGATGGTATTGAAATAAAAAATGAGAACTGGACCCATTTTCGGTAATATTCAAATCAGCCAATGGCAGTTTGATTCTGCAATCAACTATATATTGATTATTGATATAACTAATTTCAAATTCAGGACTAATGAAATGGTCCGAAAAGCTTGCCTGTTCTAGATTTGCAGTGGTAAATGTTTTATTATCGGGCAAGTAAAAAACAAAAGGACTATTGTTTAATTCTGTAACAATTTTTTTGAATTTGGGATGCAAATACTCATTGATCAAATGCCTGGTTTCTTCAGGTAATTCATCATCATGTTGTTGTATGATATTTTCCCATATTCCGCTGAAAGGAGAATTCCTATTCAAATACCTACTCACTTCAGAAGGCATCAATTTTCTTAACTGTTGAAGCAACATTTTATCGTCTTCCGAAAACACTTCGGTATTAATAAACTTAGTGAGGTCTAGCTTAACTGTTTTTGTTACATATTTAGTATTGGTATCATCCGCTTCAGCCTGAACTACTTCAAATTGCACATAAGGGTATTGCAATTGTTGCGTAGTAATTACTAAGCCCATTTTCATTGTTGCGGCTGCAGGCTCATCAAATGTATCTGCAGCTGTTACCATTGTTTCAGCCAATTTTGGTTTAAAATCGGCAGTAGGATTCACACTAACTCTTTTAATGGAATTATCTAATACTCTTAAGAAGGGTTTCCCATCGGTATAGGTGAACTCAAACTTATTGGTAAGATCTTCATCTAGAGAATACCCGTATAAAGCCAACAACTTATTTTTTTCTTTATCCCAATTACGAATACTGTCGAAATAGGCAGGCCCGTGATTTTTCAATAATTGATGAAAAACAATGGCTTTATGAATACATAGAGGATGATCTGTTTCGCTACTGCAAGTGCAACTTGTATCGAAATTCCTTTCTTCATTTTTTTGCAATACTACTCTGTATTTCTCCCCTTCATAGTCTACTTCTGCAACAACCCTTTCATTTTTAGCTTCTAATAAGTTGGCTGTATTGGTTCGAATATATTCTTGAGCCTTTTCAAATGTTTCTGTAGAAGTAAGCATTCTGAAAAGTTTCAGATCTAGTAGTTTTATTTTTACTACAGTATGCTTTTGGTCGTATAATGTTTCTTTGTCTCCCAATAGGTTTTTATCCAACATATCTTGGAGATGAAAAAGAGCACCAGCTTTGTGCCTGCAAACTTCAGATAAATTATAAGGGCAAGTACAACGAAGTGAAAGTGTTTTTGGGTCTTTGAATTGGGTTATATGAACTTTATAAAATGTAGCATACCCATCATCTTTTACACGAAAAACGATATTGCCCAACAAATCATCATGTTCTATCAACTCTACATTTCCTAAAGCATGAATTTTTTTCCCTCTGCGAATTACTTCTTCTGTAGCGTTGTTATATATATGTTTAACTAAATACGGTAGTGCCATAGGTTCAATCAGTCGAAAAAGACCAATTTGCAAAAGTAAAGGAAACTAGACCGATAATCGAAGCCTTTTAATCGTTTTGTGGATGAAATGTTTGTTAATTGAAGTTTTAAGCAACAATAAGGTCTCCATTTTGATAAAATGGTAAAATATTGGCCTGATCTGGGGTTACACAATATTCAAGGTCTTTTTCTAAACCATATTGTGCCAGGCGATGCCAATGGGTTGTATGTCTAATAAATGATTTGAGATCATGTTTGTGCAAAGAATACATGTTTTCTGCCATCAGACTGCTATCGCAATGAATGGTAAAATGCGCTTTGATGCGATCAATTACCGCTCCAGCAAATAATGTATCTTCTAAATTGAAACGGTCTTTCCATGCTGAGCAACCCAGAAAAACATTTTTTTGTTGTTTGATCAAATGGTCGCAAACAGCAGAAAGATTGGGGAACGATCCAGTAATGACTTCTGATGCTCCTGCTTGCAATGCCATATGCAATAATTTTGTTCCATTGGTGGTAGTAAGTACCAAGGTTTTCCCTTGAATAAAATCTCTAGGATATTCCGCAGGAGAATTGCCATGCTTTAGACCAGGTATAATTTTGCCATCTCTTTCACCAGCTGTAATACCACCTGTAATATTGCCTAATTCTATACATTTATCTACTGTATCCACAGGAATAATTCTTGTTGCACCATTATACAATGCGGTAGCTATGGTAGAAGTGGCCCTGAATACATCAATGATTACTACAATACTTTCAGAAACATCATAGATATCTAATAGTCGGGGAGATAAAATGGTGTGTAGGTTAGGTTTTGCGCTCATCGGCAGCAAATATAATTAAGATAACTCGATTACTGGATCCCAGAATTTTTCATTAAAGTCTACAATTTGATCTTCAACTACTTTTATTTTTTCTTTTTTAAGAAGTTCTTCCATTCTTGTTGGAGTAGAAAAATGCATTTTACCAGACAACATTCCATTTCGATTCACTACCCTATGTGCAGGTATTTCAGGCATGCTATGTGCGGCATTCATAGCCCAACCCACCATTCTTGCACTCGACTTGGTACCCAGAAAATGAGCAATTGCACCGTAAGAAGTTACTCGACCCCTGGGTATTAATTTAGCCACTTCAAAAACCTGTTCGAAAAATGAAATGTCTTTTGTTCCACTTGGGAGAACAGTTTTTAATTTATCGGAAGATTTTTTAAGCGACATTATTATAAGAGATATAAGATATGAATTAAGAGATATGAGATATGAATTTACAACGTTTTAAATAAGTTGGACGTTTTAAGGACAACTCTATTTTGCAGTTATAACAATTATTATTTATTTTCAATATCCATAAAATCATCCATTTTAATACTTAATTATGAAACAATCACTCTTAACCTTACTTAGTTTTGTTGTGTTTCTTTTTGGATGCAACCAACAAAATAGCCCATCAGACAGTAGCAAAGCAGCCGACCAAATTTATTATGGTGGTGATATTATAACTATGGAAGGAGAGCAGCCCAATTATGTGGAAGCTGTTGCCATAAAAAATGGAAAAATAGTATTCACGGGCAGTAAGTCTGAAGCTGAGAAATTGAAAACGGATAGCACTCAAATGCTCAACTTAGAAGGGAAAACACTAGTGCCTGGCTTTATTGATGGCCATGCGCATTTTTTCGCATTTGGTGCACAAGCTATATCTGCAAACTTACTAGCTGCTCCAGATGGCAACTGCAGCAATATTGATGAATTAGTAAATGAACTTAAAACATGGCATCAGAAAAATGGTACTGACAAAACAAATGGATGGATTATAGGTATCGGCTTTGATGATGCAGCGCTAAAAGAAAAACGCTTTCCAACAAAAGATGATTTAGACAAAGTTTCAAAAGACATCCCGGTAATGGCAATGCATATTTCAGCTCATTTTTGTAGTGTTAATTCTAAAGGTCTTGAAGTATTGGGTATTACTGCGGCATCAAAGAATCCTGAAGGTGGTATTATCAGAAGAGTAAATGGTGGTAAAGAGCCTAATGGTGTTTTGGAAGAGTTAGCTGCGATGCCTTCTATGATCAAACTGATTACTCCCACCAATAGAGAATTAGGTGATGTATATATGGATGCAGGACAAAAAATGGCTGCCAGTTTTGGATATACAACTGCTAACGAAGGCCGTGCTATGGGAAATCATGAATCAATGGCCGATTTTGCATCAAGGGGTAAATTTATTATTGATGTAAATTCCTGGATCGATTATACTTATCCAAAATATATGCGAAGTGAGTGGTATGGCAAAGAATATAAAAACCATTATCGTATAGCTGGCTTAAAACTCACGCTCGATGGCTCTCCTCAAGGAAGAACTGCATGGAGAACAATTCCCTACCTCATTCCACCTGATGGTCAGAAAGCTGGATACAAAGGTTACCCTGCTATACCAAATGATGATGATGTTCAGAAAATTGTGGATACGGCATTTGCCAACAACTGGCAATTAAAAGCCCATTGCAATGCGGATGCATCTGCTGATCAATTTTTCAGAGCAGTGAACAAAGCAGCTGCTAAATATGGCAACAATGACAGACGTTCTATTTTAATTCATGGTCAATTGATCCGAATGGATCAATTGGATAGTTTAAAGAAATATGATATAGTTGGCTCTTTCTTTCCTATGCATACTTTTTATTGGGGTGATTGGTATAAAGAAATCATTGGACCTGAAAAAGCACAGCAAATAAGTCCTATAAATTCTGCTTTAAAAAAAGGAATAAGGGTAACCAGTCATACTGATGCTCCTGTTGCATTACCAAACCTTATGATGATCATGTGGACAACCGTAAACAGAATAAGTCGAAGCGGCACAGTGATGGGGCCTGATGAAAGGTTAACACCCTATCAGGCTTTAAAGTCTTTTACTATTTGGGGAGCTGAGCAATTTTTTGAAGAAAAAAATAAAGGCACACTCTCAACAGGCAAACTGGCCGATATGGTAGTGTTAGATAAAAATCCCCTAAAAGTAGATCCGATGACATTAAAAGATATTAAAGTTTTGGAAACAATAAAAGAAGGAAAGTCTGTCTTTAAAAAATAATGACAAGTACTATTTTAGATGGTGTTTTACACGAAGTACCAGATGATATGCAAAAAGCATTGAAATCTGATATGAAAATATTGGAGAAATGGAATAAACTTACTCCAATACAGCGTAACGAATGGATTTGTTGGATCACGATAGTTAAAAAAACGAAACAAGAGCAGAACATATAGACCGTATGTTGAACGAAATAAACGAAGGAAAAAGACAACCTTGTTGTTGGCCAGGTTGTCCGCATCGAAGACCCAATGCTCAAAAATGGTTCAAAAATCTAGAGAAATGAATCAGTTTTTAGTTTGCTTTGTATCTGGCGCAAGCATTCTGCTTGGTTTTTTACTTTTTTTTCACCCATTAGAACAAAATGTAAAAGCCAATAAGTGGCTTGGTTTATTTGTATTTACGATTGGCTTTGCATTTATTGGATCATACTTATTTATTACAGAAATTACAACTTCTAATAATTTTCTATTTAAGTGTACTAATACTGCTCAATTTCTCTTAGCTCCTAGCTTTCTTTTGAGTGTTCTGTGTTTCACCAACCCAAACAATAAAATTGACAAATTAAATTGGATACATTTTGTTCCATTTATTATATATGCTTTTGTAGAACATTTTTGGAAGTATGATCAAGCAAGTATTTCTACTTACGCCATTTTTACAATTGATAAGGACCTACCTTTTTATGTAAGAAATTTATTGCCCTTAATATTATTGCCTTATTTAGTTTACGCTTATGTATTACTCAAGAGGCATCAGGTAAATATGAAACGAATAGTTTCTAACATGAATCAAAAAAACTTAGATTGGCTAATCAAGTTTTTGAACATCATTTCTATACTATTGATTATTTGGCTAAATGACGCATTATTTGGGCTTCCCTATATTACAGAAGCAACAAATGTTATTTATGCTATTTGTGTGTTTTTCCTAGCCTATTATTCTATAAAGCAAAAAACAATTTTCGCTTTCAAACAAAAAGATATTGACCAAATTGTTGACTTATTTGAAAATGACACCAATACAAATGCAACAAATGATTTGCCCATAAATCAACCGCTTGATAAAGAGACAGATGTAATAGAAAAGCCCAAAATCAAGCGACTTAGCGAATCCCAAATGGAGAACTTATCTATCCATTTAACTGACCTAATGGAAAAGGAAAAAATGTATTTAGACAATGACCTGAACTTACCAACTATTGCCGAAAAATTAGGCATCAGCATACATGAAGCCTCTTTTTTAATTAACGAAACTGCTGGAGACAACTTTTATAATTACATTAATAAGTTCAGGGTAGAAGAAGCCAAAAGGTTATTGGCCTCAACAAAAATGGAACAATTAAATATTTTAGGTATCGCTTTTGCATCAGGTTTTAACTCTAAGACCACTTTTAATACCACTTTTAAGAAAATAGTGGGTATTTCTCCTTCCCAATTCAGTAAAAAACAAAAAATATAGCCCCAAATAGGTTCGGTTGTATAAATCCGAACATTGACGGGTTATCCTACCGATATTTTTGAGCATTATTTAATCAAAACATTAAAAAATGCTGAACTTAAAAAATTTATTGAAATTCGCCTTTGTGGCATTTTTTTGGGCAATATCCCTATTTGTTAATGCGTGTACCATTTTTATGGCAAATGATGGTAAAAATGTATGGGTAGGAAATAACGAAGATGAATTACAAAATACCAAGTACAGAATTTGGTTTTACCCTGCAAAAAAAGGCGAGTACGGATACGCAATTTGGACGGATTTGAATATCCAACTGTTTTCTTCTATTAATCTTAAAATGCTAGCATATTTAAACCCACAAGGTGGATTAAATGAGCATGGATTGTTTTTAGATTATACTGCTATAGATGAAATTCCCATTGTAAAAGACGAAAAGAAGGAAGATAGAAAAAAACAAGTGGCTACCGATCTTTTAAAAAATTGTAAAACTGTAGATGAAGCATTGGCTTATTTAAGCAAATTCAACTTAATAAAACTCAATTCTGCTCAATTGTTTATAGCCGATGCTACAGGCAACTATGCAACAGTTACTGGAGATTATGTAGTGAAAAAAACCAGTAACAGTTTTGCACTAACTAACTATAGTATTAAAGATGGTAAAAGAGAAGCCTGTCATAGGAGAGATGTTGTTACACAATACTTAAGCCAAAGTGCAAGTTTTCAGCTAAGCGATATCACCAATTTACTGGAAAAGTCGGCTCAAAAGTTTCCGTATAAATATACTACAAACGTCTCCATGGCTGCAAACTTAAGAGAAACCACCATTAACGTTTACTACAAACACGACTTTTCAACTGTTGCTACTTTGTCCTTATCAGAAGAATTAAAAAAAGGGAAACATCATAAAGATATTGAAACCTATTTTCCTGAAAACATTACACCCACCTTGGAAAAAACCTATAAAAAAAATGGCATAAAAGCCACCCTTGAGCTTTACAATACTTTAAGACTAACAAAGACAAATCAATACAATTTTAAAAATAATGATGTACTTAAACTGGCTGTTAGCTGGATAGAGAACGGGCAAACAAATGATGCAATTGCGCTTTTAGAATGTTTAAATGAGTTTGAACCAAGTAAATCCAGCATACAAACCTGGTTAGGTATAGCAAATAGAAAAATGAATAATATAGAAAAAAGCAATGCCTATTTTTCGAAAGTTTTAGCAAAAGAACCAAACGATTATTTAGCAACCCTTTGCGGCAAACAAGAAGCAGGTAAAATAACATTTAAGCTAAAGGATTTTGAAGCCGCTGAACGAGTATGGCTGGTAGGTGATTTTACCAATGGAACAAAGAATCCTATAAAAATGCGAAAAGAAAATGGCTACTGGACTTGTGAGGCAAGCCTACCCAGAGGGGAAGTTTCATATAGGTTTGTAGTGAATAAATCTTATTATGTTGATGGAATAAATCTAATGCACGTTGGTAAAGAAGAGAATACATTGTCCAAAATATACGTTTGGTAGAACTTGTAAAAACTATAAACCCTAATTAACAACCCCCTTCTTTTCCATCAATTCCGATCTTTTGGGTTCCGGAACCGAATCGAAATCATAAGGACAATGTCTACATCCATGTCCACAACAATGGCCTTTATCTATATGGTATTTTTCAGTAAATACCATATAGCCATTTTCATCGTAATAAAAGTCTACTTTCTCAACTAGGTTCTTGCTCACTAAATAATGTTTTTAATAAAATATCTTTTTCTTTAGGTAAGGGTTTATTGATCCTGAAACAGATATAATGAATTCTGTTGCTTTGAGCAATATCCAAACCTTCGTAATGTGTTTTAATGGTCAGTTCAGGCTTTATTTCAGAAGCAGCATAAACCTGATCAGTATGTTCTAACAATTCTAGTTCAAATAAGTTGAGTACAGTAAGTGTAAAATGGTACAATCTTGGACTATCCGTTTTTAAATGAACCAAGCCCCCAGGTTTCAATATTTGTTGATACAATCTCAGAAAATGAGGATGAGTAAGCCTTTTTTTAGACCGGGATGCCCTTAATTGTGGATCGGGGAAAGTGATCCAAATTTCTGACACTTCACCTGGTGTAAAATAGTCAGTGATTTTATCGATATGAGAACGGATAAATGCAACATTATTCAATTCACTATCAATGGCAGTTTTTGCACCTCTCCAAATACGATTTCCTTTGATATCAATGCCTATAAAATTCCTTTCGGGATAGATCCTTCCTAAACCTACAGCATACTCTCCTTTGCCACAAGCTAATTCTAAGGTAATTGGATGGTCGTTATTAAGGAAATCGGACCATTTTCCAGCCATCCCAACTGGGTATTCCAATACATTAGGAAAAGACTTAATTGCTTCAAAACGAATGAGTTTTTTCTGGCCCATGGCCGCGAAGATACAATTTGAATAATAATGGTACATTTGCAGGAGTGAAAAGAATTATCCTGATACTATTGATCAGCATTTACACTACGGCCACTTTTGGTTTTAGTGTAAAACAGTTCTATTGCTGCCATAAACTCAAGTCTACTTCTGTTGCTTTTATTCCATCTTCCGACAAAAAATGCGGAATGGACGATAAAATGGATAATTGCTGCAAGACCAAGTATACTTTTTGCAAGGTGAAAGACACTCATTTTAGTGAGCCTGCTTTTAAAAGTGCTAGTCAAGATTATTCAATTGTAGCATTACCATTATACGAACAAAACAATCCTTTTACTTCTCAGGTATTTTCGGTTGTTTCTTTTTTTAGCAATCCACCTCCTTTACATCGAGCGATACCCATTTACAAGCTCGATTGCGTTTTTCGTATTTGATATTTCACATAGCTATTAAAGGCACTATTGTATAGTTGCATCAAGTGTTTTGACAATCATTGTCATCCTATTCATTATACTATATCAAGAAAATGAAAAAAATATTTTTAGCTATATTTTGTTTATTAAGCTCCGTTTTAATGGTGAGCGCTCAAACTGAAAAAGCAATACCTGATACCACAGTTACATTCAAGGTATTTGGACTTTGCGAAATGTGTAAGGCAAGAATTGAAACTGCAGCAAAAGGCAGAGGAGTAAAACTGGCCGAATGGGATATCGAAAGTAAACTATTAACACTTCAATACATCCCATCTCAAGTAAACATTGAGAAAATTCAAAATAGAATTGTTGTTGCAGGGCATGATTTGGAAAATAAAAAAGCCAAAGAAGCTGTTTATAGAGACCTCCCACCATGTTGTTTATACAGAGATACCATTCAAGTAGAACATGGTACGGTAAATAATACTCCTCAATTAAAAATAGTTAGAGGCATCATTGTAGAAGCAAGTAATAAAGGAGTTTTCAATCCATTATTCAATGCAAGTATTATTTGGATGGGATCAAACAAAGGTGTTTTTACAGATAGTTTGGGCTATTTTGAGATTGAACATCCTGGTACTGAAAGCAATCTTGTAGTAAGTTATACGGGATATAAATCTGATACTATTGCTATAGCCAATGCTAGTGAGATAAAAGTAGTGATGACCAATAATCGGCAATTAAAAGAAGTCATTGTAACGAATACACAGCGGTCTAGTTTTGTTTCAACCATGAGCACTATCAGAACGGAAGTAATGACATCTAAAGAATTACTCAAAGCGGCTTGTTGCAACTTAAGTGAAAGTTTTGAAACCAATCCTTCCGTAGATGTTTCCTATAATGACGCAGTAACAGGATCGAAACAAATTCAGTTATTGGGATTGAGTGGAAATTATACCCAATTAACTGTAGAAAATTTACCGGGCCCGAGAGGCCTTGCCACACCACTTGGATTGAATTCCATTGCAGGACCCTGGATTGAATCTATTCAACTAACCAAAGGTGTAGGTTCTGTTGCCAATGGTTTTGAAAGCATAGCAGGTCAAATTAATGTGGAACTAAAAAAGCCAGAGAACAGCGAAAAATTACTGGCCAATATATACATGAATGATTTTGGGAAAACAGATCTTAATCTGAACCTAAGTACTAAATTAAATAAGAAATGGTCCACTGGTTTATTGTTACATGATAATTTTTTAAACAACAATACCATCGATTTTAATAAAGATGGTTTTAGAGATTTGCCTACTGGCAATCAATTCAGTGTTGTAAACCGATATAAATTTGATAATGCCAATGGCTTATTGATTCAATTTGGTTTTAAAGCGATGAAGGACAATAAAGTGGGCGGGCAAGTAGCATTTAACGAGGCAAGAGATAAAAATACTACCAATAATTATGGGCTCGGTATCAACACGGAACGTTACGAGGGATTTGCTAAAATTGGTTATGTATTTCCACAAAAAGTGTACAAGAGCATAGGTTTACAAATTGCTGCCATTAGTCATAATCAACAATCCTATTTTGGATTGACCAATTACAATGCAAAGCAGCAAAGTTTTTATAGCAACCTGATTTATCAATCAATCATTGGTACAACAATTCATAAATTTAGAACTGGTTTAAGTTTTCAATACGATAAATACAACGAAGACTTTAAGCAAGCCAATTACCAAAGAACAGAAATAGTACCAGGTGGATTTTTTGAATACACTTATACACCCAGTGATAAATTTGGTGCAGTTGCGGGAATAAGAGTCGATCACAATAATTTATTTGGAACTTTTGTTACTCCCAGACTCAATCTAAGATATGAACCAATTAAAGGAACCATTTTTAGATTCAGTGTAGGAAGAGGACAAAGAACAGCCAATATTTTTGCTGAAAATATGAGTGTTTTTGTAAGTGCACGACAAGTGAATATTATCAATGCTCTGCCAGGTAAAGCTTATGGGTTGAATCCGGAAATTGCATGGAATAAAGGAATCAGCTTCGATCAAAAGTTCAGGTTATTCAATAGAGATGCTTTGTTTAGTTTGGATTTTTTCAGGAATGATTTTAATAATCAGGTGGTAGTTGATCTGGAAAATGCTCGTCAGGTAAAATTTTATAACCTCCAAGGGAAATCATATTCCAATAGTTTTCAGGCAGAAATAACAATTACTCCTGCTACAAAATTAGAAACAAGAATCGCTTATCGCTATTTTGATGTGAACACCACTTATAGTGGGCAATTATTAGAACGCCCATTCATAGCCAATAATCGTGCATTTATAAGCATCGATTATGCACTCAACACATGGAAATTCGATTATACCATTACTTATAATGGTCAAAAAAGAATTCCTAATACCAGTGCCAATCCAGTAAATTATCAATTAGAAAACACATCACCAGCGTTCATTAATATGGGTGCCCAAATAAGTAAGTCATTTGGTAAAAAGAATCCAATGGACTTTTATGTTGGTGCAGAAAACATTACTAATTTCTTTCAGCAAAACGCCATCATTGCAGCAGATCAACCATTTAATAATTTCTTTGATGCTTCGATGGTATGGGGGCCAATTACCGGAAGAATGTTTTATGCAGGATGGAGATTTAAAATAAAATGATCATTACTCAGCAGATTTATGAATGCCAAATGCCTTATACATTCTTCCTCTGTCGAACATTTTTTCATTGTTAGCAATAAAAATAGTTGCCACGCCATTGCCAATAAAATTGGTGATGGCCCTGGCTTCCGACATAAAGCGATCTACACCTAGTAACAAAGCCAATCCTTCAATTGGAATTACTTTGGTAGCAGTTAATGTAGAAGCCAATATAATAAATCCACTTCCAGTAACACCAGCCGCTCCTTTAGAAGTAACCATTAATATTCCAATGATAGTGAGAATTTGTTCCATGTTTAGGGTAACATCAAATACCTGCGCTAAAAAAACAATGGCCATTGATAAATAAATAGATGTCCCATCTAAATTAAATGAGTATCCTGCAGGAACTACCAAACCAACTACAGATTTATGACAACCCATATGTTCCAACTTTTCCATCAATGAAGGCAATGCAGCTTCGGAAGAAGAAGTTCCTAGTACAATCAGTAATTCATTTTTGATAAAGCCCAAAAACTTCCACAAGCTAATTTTGTAGTATCTCAATACAGCTCCTAAGATCAAGAAAATAAACAATGCCATAGTGACGTATACACATGCCATTAATTTACCCAAGGGTAATAAAGTAGCCACGCCGTATTTTCCAATAGTATATGCCATTCCACCAAATGCCCCAATAGGCGCTAATTTCATTACCCAATGCAAGCCTCTAAATACATATTTAGATACCCAATATACTTTTTTAAGGATGGCTTCTTTTTGAGGAAGCTTACTAAGAACAATACCAGCAAGAATTGCAAACAATAAAACCTGAATGGTGATATTGTCTTTAAAAAATTGTAGCCAAGAAATAGAAATAGGAGCGCCACTGTATCTAGAAATATCACCTTTGCTAACTGTATTGGTATTTACGCCAGCTCCTGGTTCTAATAAAAACCCAACACCAAGCCCAATAATTAATGCAACTGTAGTAACAACTTCAAAATAGATCAAAGCCTTACCTCCAACTTTACCCACTTTCTTTAAATCTCCCATTCCACAAATACCTGTAACGATGGTAACAAGAATGATTGGATTGATGAATAACTTTATTACATCAATAAAATACTTGCCTAGAGGCTGCATGGCTACCCCAGTAGCTGGAGAGAAATGCCCCAATAAAATACCTGCAGTAATGGCAAACAATACCCAGAAGGTAAGATTAGAAGCTATTTTTTTTACCATGATATTTTCTTAAATAGAAAAATTATTGAATAGTTGCATTTACGATGCCAACACAGAACTGAATTTCAGTTTCTGTTAATTGCATGATTCTAAATGTTTCGCCGTCTTTATCAAAATAATTATAAACAGTTGCATATTTTTTAGGCAAGGTTCCAGTAATTTTTTTAATAAAGTTGAGAGCGATCAGAAATGTGCCAAGTGCAGATGGATGTGAGCCATCTGCATGAAATAAATTCATATTGGGCATTGTTTGTCTGGCCAAAGCCCAACTAGAACCAACAGGAACAACAGTGGCATTCTCTGCCTTTGCTAATTCACTATATACTTCATTGATTTTTGTTTGTGTTTCTGGTGTTTTTTCTCTAGCCCAAGTATTGTATAAATAAGGCTTTGCTCCATTGGCTTTAATATAATCGCAAAATAAATGCCCAAAAAACAACAAACTATCTTTGTGCTCCAGTGGCCACATGCTATTGTCTTGAATCACTACAATATTGAATTTATTCGAAGCAATAATTTGCTTAGACTTTAACCCTCTAGATCCATTCCAATGTTGCTCCAGAGTAGCAGCTCCAATAGTTGATTTTTTACAAATAATTTTAGTATCCATGCTATCAGTGATTAAGCCAATCATCTGAGCTAGATTATTGTAGTAGACATAACTATTACCTACAAATAATACTTTTAATGTATCCCTTTTCTCAGCGGCATTTAAATGAATAGAGAAAAGAAAGAAAATTAATACTGGCAGAGCCCTTTTCATATTTATCTATTTACAGGGGTTGGGTCATTAAGTGTTGGTAATGGATTAGGCATTGACGTATTGATATCTATTTCAAATTGCGGATAAATAAATCTTTGAGGAAATACTGTTCCAAAATTGATAGGTACAGGAACCCTAATGTCGGTTTCTCTAAATGTTCTTCGCAAATCATTAAATCCTTCAATTTGACCTATAAATGTTACATAACGCTCTTGTAATATTTCTCTAAGTAGTGCTCTATCTTGAGCAAGTGTTGGTGTTGATGTGTTTTCTATTCCACCCGCTAGAAAATCTGCTGCTACAAAAGGTGAATAAAGGAAATTTCCAGCAGTGAGATAGGTTGTATTTATATAAGCACCTGTATTCATGTAACTCCTATAGGTATTTAAGCGATTTAATCCAGCTGTGAAACCGTTTACCCTTGCGTCGGCCTCAGCTAAAATCAACAAATTTTCAGCAAAACTTGCTAATGGAAAAAAAGTAGTTTGACCAAAGAATCCATTCAATGTAAAATTCAAGTTGGTTGCACTATTATAAAAATACTGCCAACGTGCACGTTCATTTGTTTTTGCGTTTCCGCGATTACCAGTTGCAGTTGGATTAATCAAACTAACACCATACATACCAGTAGCATCTATCCAGTTTACTCTGTCTAATGAAAGAAACTGAAAGTATAGATTAAATGCTCCTCTTCCTGTAGCAAAATGAGGTGCCATAAAATTATTTGCTTGTGCACTAATTCCACTTTGAGCCGAAGCCAATGCGCTAGCATACTCTTTTGTATGCATAAAATATCTTGCTTTTAGCGTATTGGCAGTTTGTATCCAACGTGTCATGTTTCCAGCAAAATGAATATCCTGAGCAGCAAAATCAACAAATGCTGTACTATTCAAATTTACAATGGCAGAATCTAACAATCTTTGAATCCTAGCATATACTGCTACTTGACCATCAAAAACTGGATTAGGAAATTGTTCATTTGCAGCTTGAGCATATGGAATATCTCCCCATAAATCGGCAGCTGTTCCCATTAAGTTGGCCTCTATTACTTGAACTACACCCAACATGCGAAGATTATTAACAGCTCTTGCTTTGCTTTTTAAAATTATAATATTCTTATATCCTCCAGAATAAACATTTTGCCATGCTTGATCAAAATTTCTAGCAACAACAGCATACTGATGATAACTTTGATACTGTTGGGTAAACCCTCTCATGTACCCAGACCACATACTTGTTATACGGGCCATTTCCCCTTCTTGTAAATTAATGTTACCCACCATAATACTGGTTAACATACTATTAGGATCTGCATCTAGGGGATTGTTAGGATCTGTATTAATTCCCTCAACCATTTTACTACAAGAAGCAAATGAAAGGGCAGAAAATATAAGGATTGAAAAATACTTTTTCATAATATTCAATTTTTATAAATAAATTAAAAATTCAACTTAAGGGTAAATAAATAAGACCTTGTAGGTGGATTCACAAAATAAACAACCCCCCTTCCAGAACTTGAACCAGAATTATTAGCATCTGGATCATATCCATTTACATTACTTATAACAAATAGGTTACGACCTCCAAATTCTATTCCGATAGAGTTCAAACCGATTTTTCTTTTTAAATAACTACTGCTGAAATTATAACCAATGTTGATTTCTCTAAAACGACTCCAAGTTGCATCTTCTAAAAATAATTCTCCAACATTGCCAAACCAACCACCAGGGCCAGTATACCAACTTTGATCAAGTGCTACATCCCCTGCACCAAAATTTTGAATATTTCCTCTAAAAGGAGTACCTGCAGCAATTGTAGTACCGTTAAATCTTCTAAGAGCACTACTGGAAACACTTTCTTTACCAGTTGCGGCACTGGTTCCATAGTCTAATAAAACAGCTTCAGTTCCATTGATTACATCCCCACCTTGAGAATGCTCCATCAATGCGTTTAAGTAAAATCTTTTATATTTTAAATTAAATCCAATTGCTCCTCTCCAGTCTGCATTAGGATCTCCTATAACAGTTGCATTTGGGTCCACCACTGGAAATCCATTGGCGTCTAACAAAAATTTTCCAGATGCATCACGTTGAAATTTGTTTGAAAAAAGAACTCCAAGTGCGTGTCCTTCAACTGCTCTAGATGAAACCCCTGCCGTTCCTCCTAGAGTTATAGAACCAGCTCCGTTTAAGTTAGTAACTAAATTCCTATTGCGCGTCCAGTTCAGATTTACATCTAATGTCCAATCTTTTTTACTTAATACATTATAACTAAGATCTAGTTCAAGTCCTTTATTTTGAATTGTTCCAGCATTCGAATAAAAAGTATTGAAACCTGTTGAAGGAGCTTGAGTAACTGATATCAAGGCATCAGTTGTTTCATTCTGATAATAAGAGAATCCGAAACTAAGTTTATTATTGAAGAAACGAAGATCAAGTCCGGCTTCGAACTCTTGTTTACGTTCTGGGCGAAGAAACGGATTGCCTCTGTCGTTATTTTGGAGATAGGAACCTGTTCCATATAAAGCAGGATCCAATGCACCTCCAAAACCATCTTGCCAAGTACGTGCTGTAAAGTTAGTGGCAGCTTGATAAGCTTGAGGTTGAACTCCAACAATTCCGAATGAAGATCTTATTTTACCAAATGACAACCATTTTAGTTGATCAAAACCTTTTAGTTTGGTGAACTGCCAAGCGATGTCGGTTGATGGATAAAAAAAGGATTTAGCTGCTAAGTTTCCAAATGTTGAAGCAGCTTCAACTCTACCCGTTGCATTTATAAAAAGCTGATCATTCCAACTCATACCGATACTTGTATATCCAGCATTGGTTTTTCGGTTTAAATAACGATCATTTGTTGTAATATTTGCCGGAGTTGCATTATTTAAATCAAGTGGACCGTTAGGTAAAATAAAGTTTAATGAAGTGCCTCCGAATGTAGTTGTTTTAAGGCTATTGTAGTTAAACCCTAGAACCATGTTTCCAGAAAGTTTACTAGAGAAGTCGTGCGTAGCCCTTGCTATTACATCTATATTAAACTGAAGTTCAGAATATTCTTCTCTACTGTATTGCCCTAAGATGGCATTTGCCGAGAAGTAAGGAAAATAATTGGTTTGTTGATCGGTAAAATAATCGATACCTGCCCTAGTTGTGAGTGTAAACCAACTTGCTGGTTTAATATTTATCTCTGCTGAATTAATAAATCTATTTACAACAGAAGTATTTTTAAGAGAATTAATTACCCATAAAGGATTATTAAAGCCTGGATTAGTGCTAGATCCAGTTGTGTTTCTATAAGAACGTTGACGGTTTTCTACAAATGCGCCACCTGGAGCAGAATAAAAACTGCCAATATAGTCTTCGTTGTCTATGTCTGCTGGAGTTCTTAATAAACCTATTAAAAGACCCGCATTATTTACACCGGCTTGTAATCTATTAGATGTTGTTTGAACATAATTGGCTTTATTAGAAATACTTAACCAATTATTTAAATCTTTACCAGCATTTACACGAAAACTTGTACGTCTATAATCACTACTATTACGAGCAACTCCTTGTTGGTTGAGATCACTTATACTGATAAAATAATTTGATTTATTATCTCCGCCACTTATGTTTAGACTGTTATCAACAAAAAAACCTTTCCTAAAAACATCATTGAAATTTTTATCATTAAAAGTTTGTTGAGAATTTTTAGTGGTAACTGGATAAATTGTTTTTCCAGTATTACCCACAAAATAACCTCCAGTTGTATTTAATACATCTGGAGCTCCAGAACGATTGGCGATTTTATCGCCCCATGTTCTAATTGCGTTAGCACCCCATACTCCATTGTTACCTTGCCCATAAGTACTTTGTAAATCATAAAAGGCACTTATTTCATCAACAGATACTGTTGACTTAAAAGAAATATTTGCTTTATTACCACCACTTCCTTTTTTGGTTGTAATAATAATCACACCATTTGCTGCACGAGTACCCCAAAGAGCTGCGGCAGATGCGCCTTTTAATATTTGAACATTCGCAATGTCATCAGGGTTGATATCATTAAGACGGGTTTGTTGTACAATTTGTCCACCCGAAGATTCATTTCTAGCGTCTCCACTAACAGGAACTCCATCTAATACTATTAAAGGATCCGTACTACGAGTAATGGTACTTTGGCCCCTGATTAATATTTGAGAACCAGCACCCGGATCACTAGATGATCTAGCAATTCTAACACCAGAAGATTTACCGGCCAAAGCATTCATTAAACCAGTTTCACCGGAATTATTAATTAACTCAGAACTAATTCTGTTGGTAGCATAACCTAGCTTATCTTTTCTTGTTTCAAAACCAAGCGCATTTACCACAACATTCTCTAATGAATTAACGGTTGACTTTAAAACAATGGTTAATTCTCCATCAGTTATTTTTGCTTCACTAGATTCATATCCAATAAAACTAATTTGTAATAATTCTTTTCCGCTTGGTACAGAGATTGAGAAATTTCCATTATTATCCGTAACTCGAGAAGTTACTGTTCCTTTTATTGTAACAGTAGCACCTGAAATAGGATTTTTTTTCTCATCTAACACTGTACCTTTTACAAGCTTGGCCTGACCCATTACTTGAAAAAATGTACCCATTAGAAAAACAAGAAGACAAAAAAACTTTGAAGCAGATCTCTTTTTCATTTTGGCTGTAATTTTGATTATAAATGGCAATTAAAATTTAATAACTAAAATCCTGGATTCTGAACCATCTGAGGATTATTCTGAACCTGTGTTACTGGAATTGGTAAAATTGTTCTTTGGTAAAAACTAGATGTAGTAGCTGTATACTGAATCAATCTTGATGTTGCATTTCCACCACTTGCATTCAAATTGTACTGACTATACTTACCTTGACGCAATATTTGATCAAACCAATCGGTATCTGTTGTTCTACTAATACTATTTGCATATAATAAAGAGTCGTAAGAACTAGCCGGGTTTCCTGCATTTACCCAACCTTCTCTATAATATTGAAGGTATTGGGCAGTATTCAAGGTTTTCTGCTCGTCTCTTACTGTATTATTATTAATACCATTTTGATAAGTGAAATTGATTTTAGACCTGCCATTTTTTCCTTTCTTGGTAGTAATTAAAACCACCCCATTAGCCGCTCTAGAACCATATAAAGAAGTTGCAGCAGCATCTTTTAAAATAGACATCGTTTCAACATCATTGGCATTTAAACCAGCAATGGTATTACTATTCATTCCAGATATATCGCCACTTACAACAGGTATTCCGTCTATTACATATAATGGTGCAGAGCCAGCATTAATCGAACCAATACCTCTTACTCTGATATTGGGAACGCCTCCTGGCTGACCACTTGCATTGGTTGATTGCACACCAGCAATATTTCCCTGAATACTTTCCTGAACAGATGCATTTGGAGCACTTTCAATAACCGCATTCTTTACTGTACCAACAGCACCTGTAAAAGAACTACGCTTTTGATTGGAATAGGCTAGAACCAGGACTTCTGAAAGATTGTTTTCAGCATCTTGCATTTTCACCATTGTCATTTTTGGATCAAAAACAGATACATTCTGGGAAACAAGATCCACCCTAGAAAATTGGAGTACATCTCCTTTCTTCACTTTGATTGTAAATGAACCATCATCGGTTGAGATAGTGCCTCCTTTAGATTTTTGCACTTTTATGGTTACATTCGACAAAGGCTGGTTATCCTTAATGGATATTACCTTTCCTGTAACCGTAATTAAATCATTTCCAGCATTGGAATTTGCGTTTTGTGCAATGACTGAATTGGTTAGCAATAAGATTGCCACCCCAAACATTGCCATAAAACCATGGATGTTTTTTTTCATATAGCAGTAGTTATTCGTTAGAAATAGCCCAATTGAACTATTTATTGAGCCAAAATAGTCAACATAACTATCAAGGGCTGATTTTGTTCTTTCTAAACAGTTTTCAAATAATTTTTGTAATTTCCGAAATGATTTCAGTGTTTCCGAAATTTGCTATGCATTGATTTACAGTCAATTAGAAAAATTATGCTAAAAAAAGGCAAAGAAGAGATTATCTATTTATTGAACAAGGCAATCGAAAAATTTCAGCAGGAGACTGGAAAATCAATTGTTCAAAACACGAATCGAAAGAATTACGAGGAGCTAGCCATTGCTTTAAGTGAAATCAGTAATCGATTACCGGAAACAGCCGAAGCATTTGGTCATATTCCATATGAAGCCGACCCTCAGAAAGACAAAGCGGCTTTTCCCTTTAGAAAATACGATATAACCGGAGGGCAAATCAAAGATGCTTTAATGGGGTTAGTTGCCAACCCAAGGCCTTTTTTAATTGATACTTGCTATGTGTACTTATATAGTATGGGTAGACAGGCTTTTGAATTGAATCCAATTGACCCTTCTTTAATTGCAACAGAGGAAAGCAATAGCAGTTCCAAAGACAGTTATTCGATTATCACCGAAAATCAGCAACTAAAATTACGTTTAGCGACCCTGAAAAAAGAAACGGAACAATCTATTTTTCAGAAACTGAAGTTTTACCGGATGATTTTTATCCCGCTTTGTATTTTGTTTCTTGGCACTAGTATATACTACTGGAATATCAATAATGCCACTACAGAAAAGTGGAACACCATTCAAGAAGACTTCAATTTACTTCCTTATAAAGTTACTCAACCGGAGATCGATAGCTTGGAAGGAATTTGGTTATGCTATACCAGCTCTCCTCAAGCAAGATTATCAGATCCCAACCGATATCACAAAGTAGTAGCCAACTTAGTAGACATCAAATACAAAGGAGGATACTTCACCTATCACAGATATGGCGCCAGTTTTAATCATATCGGATATGTTCAATTTGAATCCCCAAAAATTTTGTCGATTCATTCAAGAATCATGAATACAGACCATAAAATTGAATATCCTCGGCACAGTTTAATGAGCTTAGATATCAATCATACCTATTTAGACGCAATATCTGCTTCCTGGAATTTTGATGCTGGTCTAAATAATAGAATTATTGGAATCCGAGAAGTGTACCAGAAATTAGGCAAGGGAGGTCGCATAGAAGAAGTGATCAATACTCCAGCCAATGCAAGTTGCCAATGTAAAATCATTCGCTGGCATCAGGCCAATCAACCAATTCAAACCTTCTATTTAAAAAATATGGTATTGGATTCTTTGAATAATCCAGTTTTAATGGATTTAATTAATGAAAGAAGTATTTTATTAAAGGACCCCGAGCCTGGTGTGGTAAAAGAAAAGGATCAATAAGAATAAAAAAAGCCCCGTTGATAACTCAACGAGGCTTAAAGCTGTAGGGGGAGGGATCGAACCTCCACGAGGCAGTTAGCAGAAGCACAAAGTTCAGTGGTCGACCCTGGTCGCTCAAGTATTGCTACTCTTGCGGCTCTATGCTAAGTTTGTCCTGTTATCCTCACCCCCGAGACAAGAGGGTATGTCTGCCAAAAATTTCATCACCCCACAGTATAAAGAACGATTGTTTCGTATCAATGCTTACTTTGATAAAACAAAAATATAGTAAAAGAGACATTAGTTAATCATTTTTCAATAAATAATTTAATAATATAGATAATGTTCAATATATTTGAATATTCATTGAATATTATCTAATTAAACAGTTAAATATGTCAGGCAAATTGAATCTCGACAAATTGGATTTTCAAATAATCCAGGAAATGATGGAAGATGCAGAAATTTCTTATGCCGATTTGGGTAAGAAATTATTTGTATCCGGAGGCACCATTCATGTTCGCATAAAAAAACTAGAAGAACTAAAAGTAGTTAAAGGTAAAAAATTATCGGTAGATCTCAAATCTTTGGGTTACGATGTAATTGCTTTTATTGGTATTTATCTTGAAAAAAGTTCTTTATATGATTCCGTTGCGAAAGAATTAAAAAAGGTACAACAAATTGTTCGCTTGAATTATACAACAGGTAATTACAGCATGTTTGCCGAAATTGTATGCAAAGATATTCAAGAACTACGCTTTGTGCTACATGATGAATTGCAAAAAATAAAAGGCATTGAAAGAACTGAAACATTTATTTCATTAGAAGAAAGTTTAGACAGAAATGTAGTAGTAGCTCCTATTTAAAATCGATCCTATGCAATCAACCTTTAATCTAATTGACGTCGTTCAATTGCTAAAATCAAAATGGAGGGTACTGTTAAGCTTTACCCTATTATCAGCAATGGTTGCTGCCATATTTGTTTTTATCATGACACCACAATACAAATCGAGCGCAACATTATTAGCAGGCAATCCGCAATTATCAGACAAAGCGAGGCTCTTCAATCAGCAAATCAAAGATCTATACACCAATTTTGGATCAGGTGACGATTTAGACAGAATACAAGCTTTTGCAGAAATGAATAATACATTACTTGAGGTAGTGAGTAAAAATGATTTGATTGCTTTTTTTGATTTACCTAAATCCGACTCCAGTTCAGGTTTTAAAGCAACCGAATTGCTTCGAAAAAAATTACAGTATATAAAAACCGATAAAGACCAATTAATTATCAGTTGTTTAAGTTCTGATAAATTTTTATCTGCTAAAATTGTAAACGATATTGCTGCTGAAGCAGAATTATCATTACGAAAAATGGTTCAAGAAAATAACCAACAGATAATTCATCAATTAGATAGTACTGCTGTTATACTAAAAGAAAAATACAATCAGTTAGCAAAAAATAATACTTCGAATGATGTTGCCAGTAAAAGACTAATCGGGGCTGAATTGGAAACAAT
The DNA here is from genome assembly GCA_943372285.1 of Sphingobacterium thalpophilum. Lineage (GTDB taxonomy): Bacteria > Bacteroidota > Bacteroidia > Chitinophagales > Chitinophagaceae > Sediminibacterium. The sequence goes on from CALRYA010000001.1 coordinate 252,973, forward strand.
TATCGATCAATTAGATCAAACCCAAAAAGCCAGTCAGGAATTTAGGATAGCATCTGAAACAATGCCGCATTTTATTCAAGTAATGGAAAAAGGTATTCCTGCCAGTGAAATAAATTGGCCCAATAAGCCATTGATCATTGCTATATCCGCTTTATTGGGATTCGTTTTTAGCGCTATAGTAGTATTAAGTAGGAATCAAATTAAGCAATTTTAAAATGTTCTTGCTGCGCCAATATCGATTATTGGATTTGATCAGTTACCTGTTATTTTTTATTGCAGGGGGATTGGCTGTTTGGTTCAGAGAACCCTGGTATTTAAGCATTCCATTTGCCTGGGCATTGTATCCAATTGTTTCAAATTTTATTATTGTAGAAACGAAACAACTTTTTTGGATATTATTAGTGCTCATTCCTTTATCAACAGAACTAGCTGTTAGTTCTTCGCTCAGTATTGATTTTCCAATTGAAATTATTTTAGTAATAATCACCATAATTGTTATAGCAAAACTGTTTCACCAGCCAAGTATTTTCAAAGATGCAATTCAATCTCCCCTTGTATTTTTAGTGGCATTGCATCTACTATGGATTTTGTTCTGCAGTTTTTTTTCTGCAACACCCCTATTATCTATTAAATACTTTTTAGCAAAAATTTGGTACATCATCCCTTTCTTGATTTTTACCCCAATTGTAATAAAAAATAAAAGCGACTGGAAAAAAATAGCACTATGCTTATGTATTCCGATGAGCATTTTAATGATACAAATATTGGTTCGTCAAAGCATATATAGTTTTGAATTTGGCGCCATTAAAAAAGCCATGTTCCCTTTTTTTAGGAATCATGTCAACTATTCTTCGCTACTGGTTTGTTTAATACCAATTGGATGGACCATTTGGAAATTCACTCCGACAAATATTTTCCAGAAAAAATTAAGTAAAACACTATTAATCATTGCATTTTTTGCATTGATTTTATCGTATTCAAGAGGCGCATGGTTGGCCATGATGATTGGCCTTTTAAGCATCTTCATTTTCAGGAAAAACTGGATGGGCAAAGCAATAATTCTATCCATCATATTTATTGGGATTGTTATCACAGCGCTCTCCTATCAAAAAAATTATATTGCTTTTGCACCCAACCACGATCAAACCATTTTTCATGAGAATTTCGGGGAACATTTATCTGCCACTATCAACAGAAAAGACATCTCCAATGCAGAAAGATTTCATCGATGGGTTGCTGGTGTAAGAATGATTGCTGAAAAGCCAATCATTGGCTTCGGACCGAATAGCTTTTACCATCAATACCAACCATTTACCGTAAGTGCATTTAAAACATGGGTAAGCAATAACCCAGAACATTCCACTGTTCACAATTACTTTTTATTGATTGCCATAGAACAGGGTATGATTGGTTTGCTTTTATTTGCTGCCCTATTCATTTACCTGCTTTTAGAATCTCAATTTCTTTACCATCAATTCCAAAGTGAATTCTACAGAACCATATCACTAGTTATAGGTATTGTTTTAGTAATGATTGGAGTAATAAATTGTGGAAGTGATATGATTGAGACGGATAAAATTGGAAGTGTTTTTTGGCTTTGTGGTGGAGCTTTGATTGCGCTTAAAAAAACATTAAAAATAGAATCATCTTCAATTGCAAAAAGTTAAGCAACAGAATCGAACATCTTTGTATCTCTATTTTTAGAGCCTCTCAAAAAAAACCAGTATTCCTATTAAACTTTTACGCCAATTAAAAGTCTAACCTATAAACCAATCAATATGAAAAGCTTTTTACGATTTACGTTTTCATTAATCATATTAATTCCTCTGTTGATTTATGCTTTTTTCCCTGAAAATAGTTCAACTGACATCCATCATCCACATTAGCTATTGAACCCTTCTACCTTTCCACTGATAAGTACCGAATTTTCCCAACCAACCAGCTACAACGGTATAGAATATATGAAAAGGCTGCATTAACGGAAATACCCATAAAGTTGATCGTAGCTTGAAAAAATGAGCAACAGGAAACAGGAAAATTATTTCAACAATTGTTTTGAGCAATAAGATAAATAATATGCCAGGATAAATACCATCCACAAAAATTCCGGTTATCAATCCCAATAACAATCCAGCATTAAAAATATATACCAACACCAACACCCAAAAAATGGTGCGCTCCGAATAACTATCTGCTTTACTGGCCCATCTGATTCGTTGATTAAAAAAACTTTTCCAATCAGGCATAGGGGCAGTTCTTACAATCATTTCATCGCTAAACAAAAACCCTAGTTTACCAGGAAACTGTTTCTTGATTTTATACATCAAGAACATATCATCGCCACTTGCCAACTGATCAATTCCTTTAAACTGGCCTACAGCATAAAAAACTTTTTTACTATAAGCCAAATTGGCTCCATTGCACATACTATGAAAACCAGCTGCAACAGCAGAAGCAGTTATACCCTGCAAACTCATGAAATCTAGTAACTGAAATAGTCCCAACCATGTAGGGGTATATGAAAACATCACTGGTGCCGCTACAAAAACAGGATCTTTCTCCTGAATGAATTGATCAAAATTCAGTAACCAGTTAGGTAATACTTCACAATCGGCATCGGTGGTAACAATCCATTCACCCTTGGTTTCAGCTACTGCAATTTCAATAGCTCTCTTTTTATACGCATTGATATTTCCTGTAACATGATCAGATAAATTGATTAATTGCAATGATGGAAAAGAAGACTGCATCATTTCTACAATCGGGCCTGTATCATCGGAAGAATGATCGTTCACTACAATTACTTCAAATAAATGTGCAGGATAGTTTTGAGCTTTAATTCTTGTCAAACAATCTTTGATGAACATCGCTTCATTTCTTGCAGGAATAATGATGCTAAAAAATGTTCGTGCAGATTGTTTTTGTGCTGGCACATATTTTTTTAATTGCAAAAACCAGTAATGATATATACCGATCAACACACAATAGGCTAAGCCAACACATGCAAGTAGATAAATAAAATAGTTGATCATGAGCAGCAAAGAAAACCATTATTGGTTAAAAATAATCGGCAATTATGCTTGCATACTTTTTTTGTAAAAGCTGATGTCCGGCTTTAATTTCAAAAACTTTTACCAATTCTTTCAGGTCTTTACTAAAATGGGTGCCTCTTTTTGTGAGAATGATTCGATCATATTTTCCAAAAATCAGCTGTAATGGCACATTATGGTCTTTAATTAGCGTTTTCAAATTGGCCAAACTGGGCCTGAAACGTCTTGTAGTAGTCCATATTTTATACAATTCAGCACGTTCTTTTGGATCATCTAAATAGTAGTGTACAAATTTACTAATGCTGGGATTGAGCAATTTTAAGAAGTTGGCTAATTTAATTAATTGAAATAACCATTGCGGGTTTTGCATAGTGTTTTTAAAAATCCAGTTACCAAAGCTTGTTTTTGTTGTGAACCATTGCCATTTATTTTGATGCAATCCGTCCGGAGCTACTAAAACCATTGATTGTATACGATCTGGCATCAGTTCAAATAATCTTAATGCAATTCTTCCACCCATACTATAGGCCAAAAAAGTCACCCTAGATTGGTTATTGTCTGTAATTGAATTGATGAATTGAATTAATAAATAGGGTTCTAATAACAAAGGTCCATTCCACTCGGTTTTACCATGAAAGGGGATGTCTATAGCTATCAAAGTATGGGTTTCACCCAGATAAGGTTCGAATAAAGCAAAACTCTCTCCAGATTCTCCATATCCATGAAAACAGAAAATCCAGTTAGGGCCCGATCCATATCGATTATAATGAAATAGAGATTCTCCCAATTTAATAAACTGACTATTCATGCTACTTGGCTAAATTTTACCAATAAATTCTTGGTAATGTCAAAGAAACGAACTTATTTTGAAATTAGTTGCATAACTAACTATATGTCAAACAACCATTTTAGAAGAGGGGAATTATACAGCGTCATTAATGGAATGGCTTCAACCGCTGTGGCAAGGCGTTTGCAGAAGAATTTCCGCAATGCAGGGCTGGAAATAACCATTGAACAGTGGAGTGTTTTGTACCATTTATGGAAAGAAGACAAACTCAGTCAGCAGGAATTATGCAACCGAACTTTTAGAGACAAACCAAGTATTACCCGATTAATAGACAATTTGGAAAAGCAAAAGCTAGTCAAAAGAATTGCTTCTCCAACAGATAGAAGAATCAATTTAGTTGAATTAACCGATGCGGCACTGGAATTGCAACATATCACCATCGATTTGGCCAATCAAACGATGGCAGAAGCCCTGGTAGGTGTAGACAAACACGAGATTGAAGTAGTAAAATCGGTTTTTCAGCGTGTGTACGATAACCTGACTTTAGGAATCCTCGAAGTATAACAATAACCAATAACTCATAACTTAATAACTAAACAATGGAAACCACCAAAAATGCAACAGCCCTTCAAGGCGGCGAGTGGATTATCAAAGAAAGTAATCCATATGAAACCTTCATACCAGAAGATTTCAATGAAGAACAAACCATGGTAATGGATATGTGTGAGCAGTTTCTGCAAACAGAAATCCTTCCCATTTTAGATCGTATTGATAAAATGGAACCAGGCTTGATGCCATCATTGATGGAGAAAGCGGGTGAGCAAGGTTTGCTATCAACTTCTTTCCCTGAAGCCTATGGCGGATTAGGCAAAGATTTTATTACCTCAACTATTGTTAACCAAGGATTGGGCGGCGGATTCTCTTTTTCAGTAGCTGTTGCAGCGCATACTGGAATTGGTTCTTTACCCATTTTATACTTTGGTACAGAAGAACAGAAATTAAAATATATTCCAAAATTAGCGAGCGGAGAATGGAAGGGTGCTTATGGTTTAACAGAACCCAATAGTGGAAGTGATGCTTTAGGCGCAAAAACAGTTGCCAAATTAAGCGATGATGGAAAACATTATATTTTAAATGGTCAGAAATGCTGGATCACCAATGGTGGTTTTGCAGATGTGTATACTGTATTCGCCAAAATTGACGGTGATAAATTCACAGGATTTATTGTAGAACGTGGTACAGAAGGTTTTACACAAGGACCTGAAGAACATAAAATGGGAATCAAAGGCTCTTCAACAGTTCAATTGTATTTCCAGGATTGTAAAGTACCGGTTGAAAATGTTTTAGGTGAAATTGGCAAGGGTCATATCATTGCTTTTAATATCCTCAACATTGGTCGTTTAAAATTATGTGCTGCAACATTAGGAGGAGCAAAAAAAGCAACAGATACTTCTATTCAATACGCCATTGCTCGCGAACAGTTTAAAATATCTATTTCCAAATTTGGTGCGATTAAACACAAAATGGCTGAAATGGCTATCAGAATGTGGGTATGCGAGTCTGCTTTGTATCGTTCTGCAAAATGGATTGATGATAAGGAACACGAATTAGCTGCTAGCGGAAAATCATTTGCAGAGTCTTTATTAGGTGCTGCAGAGGAATATGCTATTGAGTGTGCCATCTTAAAAGTGTATGGCAGTGAAGTACTCGATTTTGTAGTTGACGAGGGTGTACAAATACATGGTGGTAATGGTTTTAGCGATGAATACCAAATTTCCAAAGCGTATAGAGATAGCAGGATCAATCGTATTTACGAAGGCACCAATGAGATCAATCGTTTATTAACGGTAGATATGGTATTGAAGCGTGCAATGAAAGGCAAACTCGATTTGATGGGACCAGCCATGGCGGTTCAAAAAGAATTGATGAGCATTCCAGATTTTGGCGGAGAAGATGAAGGTGTTTATGCTAAAGAACTAAAAGCAATTGCTAACTTTAAAAAAGCAATCTTAATGGTTGCAGGTGCTGCTGTTCAAAAACTGATGATGCAGTTAGATAAGGAGCAAGAAATTTTGATGAATATTGCTGACATGTCTATCGAAGTATTTCATGCAGAAAGCGCCTTGTTGCGTGTGATGAAATTGGCTAACACTAAAGGAGAAGCAGCAGTCGGTATTCAAACCGATATTATGAAAACCTATTTGTATGATGCCGCTGACAGAATTAATAAAGCCGGCAAAGATGCATTGAATAGTTTTGCAGATGGTGATGAATTAAGAATGATGCATATTGGTTTGAAACGTTTTACCAAAGTAGAGCCATTCAACACTAAAGATGCTCGAAGAAGAATAGCAGATCAATTGATAGCAGACAACGGCTATAAATTGTAATAAATACTAGAAATCCCCCCGACCCCGTACAGAAAATCGTGCGGGGTTTTTTGTTGCTAGCCTACAAATAAATATCTTCAAGCAATGAAACTATTAATCATTGCGGTATTCACCTTTTTTACTGGTTATTGTATCGCACAAAACAATAGCAGTAACGCAGTTTATTATGGAAGAACAACTGGTAAATTACCTGCATTGTCTTATGGTATGGGAGAAGACCGATTAGGAGGTGCCAAGATGGGCTATATAGACACCAATGTGTTGTTGAAAATAATTGATTCAACAAAAGATATGTACACCATTCAATTATCGAAATGGCATACAGCACTTTTAGAAAAATCCTTTGTAAAACCAGATTCAGCTTCACCAATAAAGAAGCCATTCTATTTAACAGGTTCATTTATTTCAAAAGGAGATTCATTGTTTGATTATGTAAACATTAATCTCGAAGAGAAATTACCTTATAAATCTTGGATGGAAATTAATCCGAGTAAAATCATGGTTGATATTTATGGCGTTCAAAGCAATACCAATTGGATCACTCAACTCAGTTCATTAAAAGAAGTAAAAAATATTTATTACAATCAGGTAGAAGATGATGTATTCAGGGTTACCATTGAACTCAAACATACACAACATTGGGGTTACCATATCAGCTATAAAGGAAAGATATTAAGTGTAAGAATCAAACGTCAACCAATCAATTTAGATATTCGTAAAATGACCATTGCGATTGATGCTGGTCATGGTGGTACCAATACTGGTGCTTCAGGAATCAAACTAAAGGCATCAGAAAAAGAACAAACCTTACTATTTGCAAAAGCCTTAGAAAAATCCTTGAAAAAATTAGGTGTTAAGAATATAATCATGACGCGCAGAACAGATACCAGTTTCGACAATAAAGATCGTGTGCTTTGGCTGCAGGAAAAAAATCCTGATTTGGAAATTTCCTTACACTTAAACTCCAGTGTAAAAGAAACTGTGAAAGGCGTGAGTACCTATTATAAACATATTGGATTCAGGCCTTTAACCAGTTCTATTTTAAAAAGAATGCTCGAATTAAAACTGGATGAGTTTGGCAATATTGGTCATTTCAATTTTGCATTAAATGCGCCTACTGACTTTCCTAATTGTTTGGTAGAGATTGCTTTCTTGAGTAATGAAGAAGATGAAAAGAGAATTGTAAAACCCAGTTTTCATACACAGGTTGCAGGGAAAATTCAAATGGGAATTACAGATTGGCTGAAAGGAATTAAGAATTAAGAAAGATGAAATGAATTATTGGCGGATTTCTACGCGAGTGCCTACTGGTAATAAATTGAATAGCTCTTGTATGTATTGGTTCTTGGTACTTACACAACCTTCCGTCCAGCTTCGATATTGATCAATGGCATAATCTTCGTTAGGCCAGGTTCCATGTATTCCTATCTCTCCCCCAATTTTTGCATTGGCAGGAATTAACCCATCCGCTTTTCGCTGATTGAATTTATTAATGCTTTCTTGATTGGGATAATCGATGGAAATAAACCGATTCCATTTTTCATGTTTTCTTTTCGCTGAAATATGAAAAACCCCTTCGGGTGTTTTGCGATCTCCCTGCATCATTTTATCACCTAAATCTTTATTGCCAAATACTACCGGATAAGAAGCCATCCACTCTCCTGTTGAGTCATATACTTTCAACTCGTATTCGCTTTTAATTATATAAACCGAATAAGTGTCTTTATCTGCAGTCTTAGGATTAATGGTATGATGTTTTTTAAAAGAAGTATTGAGCAATACACCTCCAATTAACAGAAACCAATTAAATGCCAATTTCATGACCAGGATTTTAATTATTAACGAAAAGTACAAAATTTCATTGTAGCCATCTGTTAATTTTCTGGCAAAAAAAACGCTCCCTGGAAAAGGAGCGTATATATTACATGAGAAAAAGAGACAATTTTACCAATAGCTAAAGCGAATACCAACTGCATAAGGATATTGTTCAACACGTGTAACATCTTTTTGCAATCTGTTTAAACTATAAGAGCCATACAATCTTACTGGTCCAATGCCTAACTCTGCTATAGCAGCCAATCTCCAAGGTTCCATTTCAAAATTGCCTTTTACTTTTTGTTTACCTCTTTCACCACTCTCTTGCTTGTTTCTACTTTCTAATAAATATCCAGCACTCAAACCAGCACTCAAACTAAACCCTTTTCTGTTATCGGGTGTTGGGTTGAAATTGATCATCATCGGAACAGTTAAATAGCCAACGAATAATTTGTTTTTGCTAAAGCTTACCGAGTCGTTGTGTACAAAAGGTTGAGGATCTTTTCTATAGCTGATTCTTGTATCATAACGGATATTATACATTTCATATCCCAAGCCATATTTAAGATTCAATACATGTTTACTGATATTAAGTTTTTGCATAAAAAACCAAATATTTACATTGCTCGTTTTTCCTGTGATTATTCGATAACTGTTTTGATTTACAGGACCATCAGCTGGTCTTAGTGTTTTAAAATAAGGCCCTGCTTGAGCAGCAGTATAATTGGTATTATCCCGGATATTGGCAAAACCTAAATCGAAGATCCACCAATTGGTACTAAGATTTTTTTTCTTTGCGGGCCTACGCTCTATCTTATAAGTGATATTTACATCATTCTTATTAGAACTATAGGTTCTTGTATTACCATTGTCCTTTTTAATGATTACAAAATTACCTACCTTAACAGTGTCTGTTGACTTTGCCGTGCTATCGGTTTGGGCAAAACTTGTTCCTGCAGCAATTAATACTGCAAACATGCATACGATTTGTTTCATGGTATTATTTATTAGTGACTATTTTATTTTCGTCTTGTTTAGATTTAGAACGAAATATGGTTCCTGCTTTGCGAATGAATCCGCGTAATTTATCTTTATTAATTTCCATTGCGCCTACAAACAAACTCTTATCTGATTCATCGGTATCCAATTCTCTATACACAGCTTGTTTAATCAAATTATTGGGCTGTTCATCTTCAGTAACTGTTGCCTGTGCTAAAAGATTGTTCTTTGCCGGATCACTACCCACCTGAACATTGTTAGCAATTGATTCTACAGTAGTATTGGTGCTTGCAGTAACTTCCTCAACTCTTTTTTCTGTTGTTTCTTCACTTATTTTTTCAGTTACTGTATTATTCGATAAAGTGTTTGCTTTAGCGTCTGAATTAAAAACAAGAGTTTGATCTTGTTTTTTTCCAATACTTGGGGTATTAGCTGCAATCAATTTGCTTGATTGTATATCATCAATTGATTTACTAATACTATTTAACACTTCAGGATTGCGCTTATTTGTATTACCTGTTGAATTATTTGCATTAATGGTTGAAGCTAATTCTTGCTTATTTTGATTGCTAGACGTACCAGGTGCAATCATCCACAAAGAAAAGATCAATCCGATTAAAGCTGCTGCCACTGCTATTCTACGCCATTGCATATAAATAACTGGCTTTTCTTTTTCTTCTTTTCTATATAGTATTTCTTTATTGGCAAAAACAATTGGTTCAGGAGTTAACTTAGTTTGCTTCATCAACATAAACTCAGCTTGCAATGCTGGATGTTGTAAAACAAATAATTCAACATCAGCTTTGTCTTTTGCACTCAATTCATCATCTATATACAATAAAAAATAGGTTTCATAACTGCTCATTGATAAAGCAGGATGCTCTACTTTTAATAAACTTTCTTTATGGGTAAATACAATGGATTCATCCAAAGGCAATTTGGTTTCTTGCAATGCAGCCAGTTCTTCTGCCAGTTCAGGATTTTCTGATATAAACCGTTCAACCATATCTTCCTCCTGGCTAGACAGTTCCCCATCTACCCAAAGCAGAAAATATGTTTCGTAATTATGACGGTTTATTTCCATGTTCTTGTTATACGTTTTCGCGGTTAACTAAATAATTTTTCAAGGTTAACCTGGCCCTGTGTAAGTATACTTTTACTTGACTTTCATTTAAACTCATGATTTTTCCGATCTCTTCATAACTATACCCCTCGTAATCTTTCAGCATCACTAAACTTTTTTGTGTTTCATTCAAACGATTCAATGCCTGCATCAAAGCTTTCTTTAAACTATCATCTTGTTGATATTGTGTTCTATTATCATCCGAAAAATCATCTTTTAATTCTACTCTTTTGTGCTTTCTAATATGATCAATCATCTGATTATACCCTACAGTAAACAAAAAAGATTTGGCTTTATCTGTTTCAACTGTTTCTCTGTTTCTCCATAATTTCTCAAATGCCGTTTGAACAATATCACGCGCGTCTTCTTCGTGTCGAAGATTCTTAACAATAAACCGAAATAAATGATCGGAATGATTGTTTACGCATTGATTATATTGGTTCTCAGTCATTAAAAGCAGTTACTAATGGTAGAATGATGTACACCTATAATACGGTTCACAAAAGACTTTGTTACAAAATTTGTAAAAAAAGATGAAATAATTAGAAACCAGCCACTTTAACCAAGTAAAAAACTGTCCCGGAGACGATGAAAAAGCACATTAAAGAGCCATAAAAAACCCGGCTCCCTTTTCTAGAAATGGCTTCTTGTGTGGTTATTTCCATTGAAATAAACTCATTAATGGTTTCTAAAAAATATTGCTTGCCTCCAAAAGCAGCAAAAGCAATTAAATAGACCATAGCAAGTATCATAATAATACCTACTCTGCCTGCTACTTCCCAATAGTGTAGCTCATTTAGTATAAAATAGATATCATTTCGGCCATTATTAAGCAAAAAGTAAATAATACTTAAACCGCAGATAGTCAGCACATTGGCTATCAACATAATACCAATCATGTGTACCCCATTGGATTTTACCCTTACCATTTGAGTTTGGGCTCGGGCAACTGTATAGTCATTACAAATAATGCACTTAAAAACATTCATATTTATACTACCTAAAAATTGAGACAAAGAATTGGTTGTCTAGATTTTTCATGAGAGTTGGACTTAACGGCTTAACAACGTTAAAAATACATTAATTATTGGCTTATTAAAATATTTAATAATTAATCACTTGCTCACTAATGGTAGATGGTATTTCCCTCCAATCGTATTGCTGATTCCTCAATTGAGGCTCAAAACCAGCTTCTTTAATAGCGTCTTGGATGGTTTTATAGGTGAATCTATGAGGAGCCCCTGCTGCACTTACCACATTTTCTTCAATCATAATACTACCAAAATCATTTGCTCCAGCATGTAAACAAATCTGAGCAGTTTGTTTTCCTACGGTTAACCAGCTGGCCTGTATATTTTTAACATTAGGCAGCATGATTCTGCTAATTGCAATCATTCTGATATATTCATCAGGAGTAGTCAGGTTATGAACTCCCCTGATTTTGGTCAATAAAGTATCTACATCCTGAAAAGTCCATGGAATAAAGGCCAGGAATCCTTTGGCATTTGCAGGTTTCATTGCCTGAACTTCGCGTATACGGATCAAATGAATAAAACGCTCTTCGAGGGTTTCTACATGCCCGAACATCATGGTGGCACTGGTGGTAATATTCAATTTATGGGCTTCATGCATTACAGCCAACCATTCATCTGCCCCACATTTTCCTTTTGAAATCAAACGACGTACCCGATCAACTAAAATTTCTGCCCCTGCTCCCGGCAATGAATCCAAGCCTGCTTCCTGCAAGGTTTTTAAAACATCATGATGACTCATTTTTTCCAACTTAGCAATATGGGCAATTTCAGGTGGCCCCAAGGCATGGAGTTTTAATGTTGGATATTCTTGCTTTATCTCTCTGAAGGTTTTAGCATAAAAATCAATGCCTAATGCTGGATGATGACCTCCTTGCAACAACAATTGATCGCCTCCATATTTAAAAGTCTCTTCAATTTTGGTTCTATAAGCAGGCATTTCAGTGATATATGCTTCTGCGTGTCCGGGAATTCTATAAAAATTACAGAATTTGCAATTGGCTATGCAAACATTGGTGGTATTTACATTTCGATCGATCTGCCAGGTAACTTTTCCGTGAGGCACTTGTTTCTTCCGCATTTCATCGGCTATATGCATTAAATCTGCTAAAGGAGCTTGTTCAAATAAGAACATTCCTTCTTCGATAGAAAGAAATTCAAAATCAAGGGCTTTTTGGTATAAATCAGCTAATTGCATATTCGACTATTTAAATTGATAACAAAGGTAATGCTGTTATAGTTCTTATGATGCAACCAATTGCTTCTTTGATTTGTCTATTTATCGGTTAGGGTCATTTCGCTTATCTTGTATTATATGTTCCGATGTTTGCTGTTAACAATTGCCTTTTGCTATAGCTTGGTTGCTTATTCCCAGGAAGAATTTGTGCAGCCTGAAAGTAAATTGATTACTAAATTACCATTCTCACAGCTTTCGGGGGGTATCATTATCCTAAAGGCGAAATTCGACAACTTAACAGATTCACTCAATTTTATACTGGATACTGGCAGTGGGGGAATTTCACTGGACTCTACAACTACAGCATTACTTCAAATTCCGCTTGTTAAAACCGAAAAAACCATCCGAGGCATTGCAGGTTTGAAGAAAGTAGATTTTGCCATGGACCATACCTTACATTTTTTGGGACTTACTGTAGAACATTTGGATTTTCATATTAACGATTATGATCTGCTCACCAGTGTATATGGTGTAAGAATTGATGGGATTATTGGGTATAGCTTTTTAAGAAGATATATTGTTCGGTTAGATTATGATAATAATAAAGTAGAAGTTTATTCCCCTGGTACTTTTAAATATCCTCGTGGAGGCCAACTATTAAAACCCAATTTCACGACACTTCCACAGCAATTAGCCATCATTCAAGATTCCAGAGAAATTTTGAATCGTTTTATTTTTGATACTGGTGCTGGTCTTTGTTTTTTACTGTCCAAAGATTTTACTGAAGACAGCAGTGTTTTTAAAACAAACAGGCGTTTTTTTACAACACAGGCTGAAGGTCTTGGAGGCAAGAAACAAATGGAACTCACTGTTGTAAAGTCTGTAAAAATTGGACAATTCAAATTTAAAAACGTTCCAGTGCATGTGTTTGATGACACCTATAATGTAACCAATTATCCAGTGTTGGGCGGAATATTAGGCAACGATTTACTCAGAAGATTTAATGTGATTCTCAATTATCCCGAACAGTCTATACATATCAAACCCAATTCTCATTTCAATGAAGATTTTGACTATAGCTATACAGGACTGGGCATTTATTTGATTGGTGGAGAAATAAGGGTAGTAGACATTGTAAAAGGCTCTCCGGGAGAAAAGGCAGGATTTAGAGAAGGAGATGTGATTTTTTCTGTTGAAAGTAATTTTACTAAAAACATTCAAGTGTATAAAAATCTATTCCAAAATGCCATTGGAAAAATAAAAGTAGTTGTTTTCAGAGGCGAGACGCCCATGATTCTAACGCTAGATGTTCAGGATATTCGTAAATAGCGTACAATGACCTATTTTGCAAAACGATTTTTAGATTATGATTCAATACAACCGTTTTATTTTAGACAATGGCTTAACCGTATTGGTACATGAAGACAATGCCACTCCCATGGCTGTTGTGAATGTTTTGTATGATGTTGGCGCTAGAGATGAAAATCCTTCTAAAACCGGTTTTGCCCATTTATTTGAGCATTTGATGTTTGGAGGGAGTATTCATATTCCCGATTATGATGAGCCATTGCAAAGAGCCGGAGGAGATAACAATGCATATACAACCCATGATTTAACCAATTATTATTGCCAGCTTCCTGCACAAAATATTGAGACCGCATTTTGGTTAGAAAGTGATCGAATGTTGAGCTTGGCTTTCAGTGAAAAAAGTTTAGCTGTTCAAAAGAAAGTGGTATGCGAAGAATTTAAAGAACATTATCTGAATAAACCTTATGGTGATGTTTGGCATAAAATGCGTGAATTGGCATATACAGTTCACCCATATCGATGGATGACAATTGGAAAAGAATTGAGTCATGTAGAGAATGCACATATTGATGATGTGAAAGCTTTTTTCTTTAAGCATTACAGACCTGTGAATGCTATTTTAGTAGTAGCGGGAAATGTAAAAACAGAACAAGTAAAGCAACTAGCTGAAAAATGGTTTGGCCCAATTGAAATGGGTGAAAAATACATTCGCTGTTTAGCAACAGAACCAGTGCAACAAGAAGCCAGAAAATTAAGCATAGAAGCAGCTGTTCCACTTGATGCATTTATTAAAACCTGGCATATGGATGCCAGATTAGAAAAAGGATATTATGCAGCTGATTTATTAACGGAGATCTTGGGCGGAGGAGGATCTTCCAGATTATACCAGGCATTGGTAAAAGAACAGAAATTGTTTTCCAATTTAGATTGTCATCATTTTGGAAGCACAGATGCTGGGCTTGTTACGATCGAAGGCAAGCTTGTAAAGGGAGTTAGCATGGAACAAGCCGAAAATGGTGTTGCAGAAATAATCAATGCTATTCAGCAAAACCATGTATCAGATAATGAATTGATCAAAGTAAAAAACAAAACGGAAAGCATTATTGCTTTTGAAGATATGAGCGTAATGAGCAGGGCTAGTAGTTTGGCCATGTACGAATTATTGGGTGATGCTAATTTAATGAATACTGAATTAGATAAATACCAACAAGTTACTCCAGCTGATCTTCATGAATATAGCAAACAAATTTTCAGGGAATCGAATAGCAATACCATTTACTATCACGCAAAGCAATAGATCAAATAATACAAATGAATTTGAACAGAAAAACAACTCCACATATTACTGATGCTGTAAGTTTCGATTTACAATTGAAGAAATGTGATCAATATAATTTAGACAATGGGGTTCCCGTATATAGTATGGATGCTGGTACTCAAGAAGTATTAATGGTTGAATGGGTTTTTTATGCAGGCAATTGGTATGAGCAGAAAAACATCGTTGCTGCTACCACCAATTTTATGTTAAAAAATGGAACCAAAGAGAAAACAGCTTTTGAAATAAATGAGTATTTCGAATTTTATGGTGCCTATTTAAACAGAAGCTGCTACAATGAAACTGCTACCATCACCCTTCATTGTTTAGCTAAACATATCAATGAACTATTGCCTGTAGTTGCTGAAATAATTACAGCTTCTATTTTTCCAGAAGAAGAACTCAAAACCTATCGACAAAATCAACAACAACGATTAGAAGTAAATTTAAAAAAATGTGATTTTATTGCCAACCGTTTGATCGACGAATACATTTATGGCATCCATCATCCTTACGGTAAATACACTTCTACTTTAGATTATGATCAATTGAATAGAGAAGAACTGGTATCATTCTATGAACAATTTTATCAGCAAGGCAAATGCATGATTTTCACTGCCGGCAAAATACCTGCAAGCTTAAGCAGTTCTCTGAATCTTGTTTTTGGCCAATTGCCCTTACAGCAAAGGGCTATTCCCAATATTCAATACCATTTGCATCCTGCAGTAGAGAAAAAAATGCATATTATTAATGACCCCAATGGAGTGCAAGGAGCAATTCGTTTGGCAAGACCCTTCCCTAATAGACATCATCCAGATTATCAAAAAGTACAAATACTCAATAATATTTATGGCGGATTTTTTGGATCACGCTTAATGAGTAATATCAGAGAAGATAAAGGATATACATATGGCATACATAGTTATATACAAAACCATATTCACGAAGGCGCTTGGATGATCAGTACCGAAGCAGGAAGAGATGTTTGTAAAGCAACTATAGAAGAAGTGTATAAAGAAATGGATATCTTATGCAAAGAACCGATAGAAGCAGAAGAATTGAGTTTGGTAAAGAACTATATGATCGGATCTGTATTGGGAGATTTAGATGGTCCATTTCAATTGATTGCAAGATGGAAAAACTATATATTAAACGGAATTGATGATCAATATTTTTATAACAGTGTAGCACTCATTAAAAACACTGGGTCAGATGAATTACAGGAACTAGCCAAGAAATACCTCAATCCCGATGATTTTTATGAGCTGACTGTAATCTAATCGAATTTAAAAAATGGTGGTGTTTGTTTTTTTCCGAAATTGTACAATAAAGGAACAATATGGGAAAGTTTTTCACAAAAACAATTGCAACTGCTGTAGCGATTTTAATAGCAGCTTATCTATTAAACGGAGTAACTGTAGCGGATAGTTTTACAGCAATTATGGTTGCAATTGTGTTAGGCTTACTCAATAATTTTATTAAACCAGTTTTAGTAATACTTACTATTCCCATTACTATTTTTACACTAGGAATCTTTCTCTTATTTATTAATGTTTTTATCATTCAACTCGCAGCTAAAATAGTTCCGGGCTTTATGGTGAATGGATGGTGGACCGCTTTGTTTTTTAGTTTCCTGGTTACCTTGGTTACTTCAGTTTTGGAATCATTAATTGGCAGTCCTGAAAGCAAGCAGACTAATTATTGATTTTTTATTAAAGAAAAAATATACATCATTTCTGTAGCTATTTGCAAAGATCTTTCTTGGTAAACTTTTTCCTGTTGATTGGTACCGTCAGAAAGTTTGGGATCTTCATAAGGAACTTTGAATCTGCCATCGGCACCAAATACAATTGGGCAAGATGCATCGGCTTGAGAACAAGAAAGCACTGCGCCATATTCCTTAGAGGGATTAGGAGCATCGGCATATTTTTTTGAATACGCATCAAGTGCTGGATAATTGGCGCCATATTTTACTTCGTAATGTGGGTTTGTTCCATCAGTCAACTGTTTGATTTCAAAACCAAGTTTTTGTAACGCTTTAACAGCGTTGGGATTAAAAGCGGTAATTTCTGTTCCTCCAGAATAACAATAAACCTTTGTTATTCCATAATATGCAGCGGCTGTTTGCGCCCATATTTGAGCAAAATGACTTCTTCTAGAATTGTGTGTGCAGATAAATGTTAACTGAACAGGAAGTTTTTTATCAACATTGAGTTGAATATATGCACTCAGCTTATTTAATTCATCTTTTCGTTCTTTGGGGATTGCTGCAAATTGTTTTTCTACAATTTTTAAATTTTCATTTATCAAAGGAAAGATTTCACCGGCTTTTGTATTCATTGTAAATAGATTTAATATAAAAATGAAATAATACTTTATCATGATTGAATTTCTTTATTGAGTATTGGATAATATTTTTTCTTTAATCTAAATGCCACATTTACTAACGCAATTAAAGCAGGAACTTCAACTAATGGCCCTATTACACCAACAAATGCCTGGCCACTATTTATTCCAAACACACCAATAGCAACTGCTATGGCCAATTCAAAATTATTCCCAGTTGCTGTGAATGCAATTGAAGTATTTCTTGCATAATCAGCACCCATCCATTTTCCCATAAAAAAACTTAATAAAAACATCAGAGAAAAATAGATCAATAATGGAATAGCAATTCGGATAACATCCAACGGAATTTGAATAATTAAATTTCCTTTCAAACTAAACATTAGAATTATTGTAAATAATAATGATATTAAAGTAATTGGGGAAATAAAGGGCAAGTATTTTTTGTCGAACCATTCTTGGCCTTTCCAATGAATTAAAATAAACCGGCTAATGAAACCTGCAGCAAATGGAATACCTAAATATATCCCAACTGATTTCGCTATTTCAACAATGGTAATATTTACAGCTAACCCTTTAATTCCGAAATAAGGAGGCAAAATTGTTATAAACAAGTAAGCATAAAAACTATAGAAGAAAACTTGGAAAATACTATTTAATGCAACCAGGCCAGCAGCATATTCTCTATTACCATTTGCTAATTCGTTCCAAACAATTACCATTGCAATACACCTTGCTAAGCCTATTAAAATAAGCCCAATCATATAGCTAGGATAATCATGTAAAAAAATAATAGCTAATGCAAACATTAATAATGGTCCAATCACCCAATTTAACAATAAGGAAAGGCTTAATACTTTTGTATCTTTAAATACTTCTCCGATTTTGCTATAATTTACTTTTGCTAAAGGAGGGTACATCATCAAAATAAGTCCAATAGCCAAAGGAATATTGGTAGTACCACTGGATAAATTATTCACTGAATCTGCTATATCAGGAATAAAATAACCAATTGTAATCCCAATCAACATTGCTCCAAAAATCCATCCTGTTAGAAATCGATCCAAAAAAGACAACTTTTTTCTTTCTATGGGTTGACAATTTTCCATAATTATTTATTTATTAGCAACAACCCGAACCTGGTTTGCAACATGCTTCATTTTGAGGCTTTTCTGCATAAACAGTAATACTGAAAATTCCAGTTTGTCCATTTTTAAATGCAGCTATTTCTGTTGGGTTTAAATAATTAATTAAAATATCATCGGGAATTATAATGGCTTTTTCTTTTTGAATTTGAATATTGGTAAATCCATTGCTTTTGATCAACTCTAGATATACTTCTTTTTGAATGGCTCCTGAAACACATCCTGCATACATTTCAGCATCTTTACGAAGTGCATCTGGCAATTGCCCAACCAATACCACATCTGAAATACTAAAATGCCCTCCTTGTTTTAGTACACGAAAAATTTCTTTAAATACCCCATCTTTATTAGGTACTAAGTTTAAAACACAATTACTCACAATCACATCCGCTATTTCAGAAGCCAAAGGCATATCGTCAATATCCCCTTCTCTGAATTGTACATTATCAAATCCTAATTTTGTTGCATTGATTCTTGCTTTTGCAATCATCGCAGGAGTAAAATCAATTCCAATTACTTTACCAGTTGCTCCTGTAGCTGCTCTGGCAACAAAACAATCATTGCCTGCTCCACTTCCTAAATCAACAACAGTATTGCCTTCTTTTATTTTTGCATACTGTGTTGGCAATCCACAACCTAGACCAAGATCAGCATCTGCATTATAGCCTTCCATTTGCGTATAATCATCACTCATGATATTATACACTTCAGTAGAGCAACCACCAGCACCGCAGCATGAAGATTGATTTTGTTCCAAACTTTGATCTGCAATAATTGCATATTTTTCTTTTACTAATTCTTTTAATACTTGTTCGTTTTTCATTGTATTATTTTTTTATGTTTAACAACAAGCATTTGCTTGTTGATCTTTGAGCTTATGAAATAAATGATTAAATGATTGATTGAATTTTTCGAATGCTTTCCAATTTATACAATAACAACTGCGTGGTCCATCAACAGTTCCTTTAATCAATCCAGCTTCTTTCAATTCTTTTAAATGTTGCGAAACAGTTGATTGAGCCAATGGTAGAACTTCTACTATTTCACCACACACACATTCATTTTTTTGTGCCAATACTTTTAATATGGCTATGCGCGCAGGATGCGACAATGATTTTGCAAACACAGCCAACTCTTGTTCGGCTTTAATAAATTCTTCAAGTTTCGGGGTTGCCATATTCATCGTTTTTATACGATAAAGCAAAGCTAAGGGGTTTTATCTATTCATCGTACAAAAACGATAAATATATTTTAGATCGCCCATATTGAATAGAATGGATAGGTCGATGATACTATATATGTAGTTGATGATGCTATATATAGAGCGGCAAGCAGTGTTTTCAGTTGTATAAATCACCCTTTCTCACCAAAAAACCATTCATCCCATAATTATTGCCGTTTATCCTTTTGCAAAAAAATCAAAAAATTATAACTACTTGTAAATCAATTAATTATATTAAACCTATATCTAAAGTCTGCCCATTACTTCAAAATACTTGGTACTATGTGTTGCATGGTACTAAAATAATCCCCATCTTTGTGATGTCAAAACAAATGAACTAAAAACAATTAAAAATAAAAGTCATGAAAACTTTAACAACCAACACAACCAACAACAACACTTTAGTAACTGTAAACAAACCAGTTTTTGGTTTAGCAGATTTTTGGAACATCGAGCGCATGCGCAGAGTTAGAGCTCCAAGAAGAAACATGAACTAATCGTATTTCATCAATCACCCCCATAAAATCAATTATCATGGATATTCAAAATACACAGAGTCAGATGCGCAAGGGCGTTTTGGAGTTTTGTATCCTTTCAATCATCAGGCAGGGTGAAGTTTACCCATCCGATCTGGTTGATAGAATGAAATCTGCCAACCTGCATATTCTGGAGGGAACACTTTACCCGCTGTTAACCAGATTGAAAAATGCCGAGTTACTTACTTACCGCTGGGTAGAAAGCAATAGCGGACCCCCACGTAAGTACTTCGTGATGACCGAAAAAGGATTAACCTTTTACGGTGAACTCGAAAGAACCTGGCAAGAACTGGCAGATGCCGTTCAGGTGCTTACCCAACCAATTGCTCATTCAGATCAAGAGCACCCGTCAGAACAAGAAAACCAAAATAACCAACCTTAACTACAATTAAAACATATACCATGAAAAAGGTAATCAATATAAACTTTCAAGGCAGGGTAATTCCAATTGAAGAAGCTGCTTACGATGTATTAAAGCAATACGTTGAGAGCTTACGTAAATTCTTTGCCAACGAAGAAGGAAGAGACGAAATCATCAACGATATTGAAGGTCGTATTGCCGAATTATTTGGCGAAAGATTGAAGAAAGGCAGTACCTGCATCACTAATGAAGATGTAGAAAGCATTATTGCTAGTATGGGCCGACCTGAAGATTTTGAAGGTGAAGAAACCAATATGAAATCTCAATTGGGTGGCAATAAAGAAGAAAGCTATCGCCCTAATTTTGAACAATTTACTGCTCCTGGAAAAGGTCGTTTATACAGAGATACAAATGATAAAGTACTAGGTGGAGTTTGTAGCGGTTTAGCTGCTTATTTCAGAATAGATCCATCAATTATTCGTATCATATTTGTTGTATTTACATTTAGTGGAGGTGCTGGATTCTTATTATACTTATTAATGTGGATCATTCTTCCATCTAAGCCATTGGATCATGTGGCTTCTACTAAACGATTGTATCGTAATCCAGAAGAAAAAGTAATAGCAGGTGTGGCAAGTGGTATTGCAACCTATTTTGATATTGCAATCTGGGTTCCTCGTTTAATTTTTGCAATGCCTTTAGTACTTGGAATTTTTAGTTCAATTATAGGGTCTGCTTTTTGGTTTCATTTTGACTCTTTTCCATCCTTTGTTTTTAGCTCATTTGGTAGCTCATTATTTATAAGCTATGCTGTACTATGGGCAGTTATTCCAGAAGCAAATAGTGCTTCAGAAAAATTAGAAATGCGTGGCGAAAAAGTAGATTTGAATACCATCAAGAATACTATTCAAGAAGATTTAGAAGGTTTTAAGCAGCGTGCAGAAAAATGGGGTGGAGAATTTACTGAGAAAGCCAATAAATTCAGTTCAGAATTTGGCCAAACAGTCAATCAAAAAGGGAAAAATTTCGGCTCTGAAGCAGGCTATGCAGCAAAATCTGCTGGAAGTAAAATAGGAAGTGCAATTGCCATTTTATTCAAAGCGTTCTTCTTATTCATCGCTGGTATTATTGCATTCTCTTTATTGATTGCTTTATTAGCAATGCTAGCTGGAAGTGTGAGTGTATTTCCTTTGAAAGATTTTTTACTAGCAGGATTCTGGCAGAATTTCTTAGCCTGGTCTACCCTATTATTGTTCTTATTTGTTCCAGTGGTTGCTATTGTTATCTGGTTGATCAGAAAGATTATAGGAGCAAAAGCAGGAAGCAAATATTTAGGATTTACTTTCGGTGGATTATGGACCTTGGGTTGGGTAAGTGTTGTATGCCTAATTGCATCTATCTCACAAGATTTTGATGCACGTGCTAGAGATAAAAAAGAGATAGCTATAGTACAACCTTCTACTCAGAAAATGATTGTAAAAGTTGCAGATGCAAAAGTTCAGGTAATTGGTAAATGGTTGAAATTGGATGGTATCATTAGTTTAGACAATGATAGCCTGGTATTGAATAATATCAACTTAAGAATTGCCAAAAGCAGTGATTCATTGTACCATATCTCATACCATAAATACAGCAACGGTCCAGATGAAGAAACTGCGTTGAGAAATATTGAGCAAATCAATTACGGTGTAGAGCAAGCAGATAGTATGATCTATTTAGATAGAGGATTCAACCTTAAAAAAGGCACTAAGTTTCGCAATCAAGGTGTTGTTGTAACCATTCAGGTTCCAGTAGGTAAAAAGATAGAACTGGATAGAAATGTATCAAAAAGATTGAATTGGTTTAACATCAATCACAACAACAACGATTACGAGTGGGAAGACGATTGGAATGGTAACGATTCTAGAGGATATAGTTCTAATGTAGAATACATCATGACTCCTGGAGGATTGGAAAGAACCAAAAAAGAAAAAGATAGTCAGTTTGACAACAACGACGATAACAGTTCTGAAAACAATGCAGTAGAAGAATATAAAAAGAGCAAAGAAGAATTGAAGAAAGAATACGAGCGTAAAAAGAAAGAAGCCGAAGATTTGAAGAAAGAATTAGACAAACCGGTGGACAGTGCTCGCTATCGTTATCAGAAAGCATACTATGAAACACCCAACACAACCAATCCCAAGTTGGCAGGCAAGGGAGACGAAAAAAGAGATGTATATGATTTAGGAGCGGAAGGAAGCAGAATTTCCTTACTCTATCTACAATCATAAACTCGGTTGGAAAGGTTGGATTATGAACCCCGTCTCTTGGTTGGGATGGGGTTCTTCATTAAATAAAAACACTATTATGAGAAAAGTAGGTTTATTAATTGTTCTGGCAATACTATTTTTAGTTTGCTGTAAACACAAACGCAATCAAACCATCAGAAATGGTGATGTAAGAGTAACCGTTTCTGAAACTGGCAAAGAATACCGATTCAAAGCATTTTTTGAGAAAGAAAAAACCGCTACCGTTCAATCCTATATTGCTGCACAGTCCGGACTAACTGGTCTTTTTAAAAACTATCAAGCAAACAAAGAAGTGATCTTATCTGATGAAACCAAGTTTAAATTAAAGACTAAAATGGGTTATGTTGAGATGGTATTAGATAAAAGAGCCAATGATGATATTTCATTAAAGAGTATAAAAGAACTCAGTAATGGAATCAAGGAAAAAATATTGGCCAAGAACTAGTCTTTAAGAATCAGAAACCGTTGGTTTGGCTTATTTTTGCTCCTCAAAATAAGTCTAATGAAGAATACCCCTTTTACACAAAAGCATATTGATTTAGGAGCAAAAATGGCAGAGTTTGCCGGATACAATATGCCGATCAGTTATTCAGGCATTAATGATGAACATGCAACAGTTCGCAAAAATGCTGGGGTATTTGATGTGAGTCATATGGGTGAGTTTATGTTAAAAGGAGAACATGCCCTCGATCTAATTCAAAGAGTAACGTCGAATGATGCTTCAAAAATCACGAATGGTCAAGCTCAATACAGTTGTTTACCCAATAATGAAGGCGGAATTGTTGATGATTTGATTGTCTATTGCATAGAACAAAACAAAACATATATGTTGGTAGTGAATGCTTCCAATATAGAAAAGGATTGGAACTGGATAGTGGCCCATAATACCAATAATGTGGAGATGCACAATATCTCTGATAAAACTTGCTTATTGGCCATTCAAGGACCCAACGCTACTAAAATTTTACAAACCATTTGTGATACCGATATCATGAACCTCAAATACTACACATTTGTTAGAGGTAAAATGGCTGGTGTAGACAATGTAATTATCAGTGCAACCGGTTATACCGGTTCGGGTGGAGTGGAGATTTATTTTGAAGACAGTAATAATGCAGCCAATATTATCTGGGATGCCATTTTTGAAGCAGGAAAAGAAGCTGGTATCAAGCCGATTGGATTAGGGGCTCGTGATACACTGCGTTTAGAAATGGGTTATTGTTTATATGGTATGGACATCAATGATACTACTTCACCTTTAGAAGCAGGACTGGGATGGATTACCAAGTTCACTAAAAATTTTACCAATAGCGAAGCTTTACAAGCACAAAAAGCAGCAGGGGTTACTAAGAAATTAGTAGGATTTGAAATGTTGGAAAGAGGAATTCCGCGTCATGATTATTTAATTAAAGATGCAGCAGGAAATACCATTGGTAAAGTTACCAGCGGCACGCAAGCCCCTTCATTGAATAAAGCAATAGGAATGGGTTATGTTGCTACTGCACATGCTGCTGTTGATAGCGAGATTTTCATCGATATACGAAACAGCTTAGTAAAAGCCAAAATTGTGAAAGCGCCGTTTGCATAATTGTAGGATATGGAAATTCATAAAGGCATTGCTTGTTTTTATGCAAAAGATTTAAAAGCCTGGCGATCATGGCTGAAAAAAAATCATTCCATCGCTACTTCAGTATGGTTGATCATTTATTATAAGCAATCTGGAATTCCAACTGTGTATTATCCCGATGCAGTAGACGAATCCATTTGTTTTGGATGGATAGATAGTAAAATCAATAAGAGAGATGAACAAAGTTATTTCCAACTCTTTTCTCAAAGGAGTCCAAAAAGCAATTGGAGTAAAGTAAATAAAGAAAAAGTAAAAAGACTTATACAAGAAAATCGAATTCAGGCACCTGGATTAGCGATGATCGATTTGGCCAAAAAAACCGGCACTTGGACTGCACTGGATAAAATTTCGGAGTTGATCATGCCTGAAGAATTAGAAAAAGCATTTTCATTAAATAAAAAAGCTTTAGCCAATTTCGAGGCTTTCCCCCCATCTACTAAAAGAGGCATTTATGAATGGATCATCAATGCCAAGCAATCAGCTACTAGAACAAAAAGGATTGATGAAACCGTATCCTTGGCTGCTAAAAATATTCGTGCCAACCAATATGTAAAAAAATAAGCGTAATACACCAATTGAACACAGAATTTATTGGCTTGGTTATACTTGAACCTCTTTGATTGCGTTATTAGTAAGATGAAAAGAATTTTTCCTACTATATTGATTGGCCTTTTATTATTCAGTGCCTGTAGTAAAAAAACATCCCCTTCAAAATCAAGCAGCGGATCCGATACAGGCTTTGCGTCGTATTATGGTGATGAATTCGTTGGCCGAAAAACAGCCAATGGAGAAATTTTTAGTCAATCTAATTTAACCGCAGCCCATAAAAAACTGGCTTTTGGCACAAAAGTAAAAGTGACCAATTTAAGCAATAACAAATCGGTGACCGTTCGCATCAACGACAGAGGGCCCTTTGTTGCTGGCAGAATCATAGACCTCAGCAAATCCGCCGCCAAAAAAATTGATATGGTTGGCGCAGGGGTTGCGAAAGTGAAGATTCGTTATTAGTTAAATCATTCGTCTTTCAAATACTTTCAACCAATAACTAATAACTCAATAACTGAATAATCTCCACTTCATCTTTCCCGATCAGTTTATAGCCATAGTCATAACAACAAATGTAAGTTCCCATCTTCTGGTGCTTTTGTTGATGCGTATAATGCGCAGTATTGAACCCATGTAAATACAAAGTGTTGATAGGAATGTTTTTCTTCTTAGGGAACAGCGCATGTACATTGGCTAAAACACGCCTGTTTCTTTGCAACAATAAATTAATTTGCCGAATACAATTATTGGAAGGGCCATTCTGTGAATTATGAAAACTGGTTCTGCAATAACTATTACAGAATTTTTTATCTGTTCTTCCTATGATTTTTTTACTACAATATGCACAGCATTTTTCTTGCATCGGTCATCATTTCAAAAGGGTTCAAACGATGCTCAAAATAATCAACTCATACTATTTGCTGCTAGTAGAAATACTTGTTCTTTAAGTTGAAAAAACGGAATTCATTTATTGCTTCAAAGACTGCAAAACCAATTTTAATGCATCTTCGTTTTTGGTCGGTGTAAATTGATAATGTTGATTGAATTTGGCCGAATCAAAAAAGTAAGGCCGATCATATTGATACAACATTTCAGGCATTTCTTTTAAAATAGGAATAAACAGACCAAGCAATTTGATTGCCCATGCTGGTAATACTTGTATGGCATCTTTCACTCCCATTTCATTTGCCATCAAACTGGCCCATTCTCTGCCAGTTAATAAAGCAGGATCTACTGGTAAATTCCATACTTGATTATAGGCCGTTGAATCGTTCCCTAAAATGGCTGTGCCTTTTGATAGATCTGGTGTGTATCCAAAACTATGCACTACATCAGCATTACAAAACCATTGCGCAGCTTTGCCTTTGGCAAAATTATCATATACCAAATTGAGTAACATGCTCTTCTCTTTGATAGGACCAAAAAAATCTGGCGCTCTTGCAATAATAGCGTTGATCTTTCCTTTTTCTACCGCTTCTAAAATGAGTCGATCTACAGCTGCTCGCACTTGTCCTTTTTTGCTTGTTGGATTCATGGGAGAAGATTCTGTGATCTGCCCAACATGATTGGGATCGATGGCATACATATTATCAAAGAAAACCAGCTTGGTATGATGGGCTGCACATGAGTCAATAACGTTTCGAATAAATGAAGGCCATTTTTCTTGCCATACTTTCGTTTTGTAATCAAAGCCAATGGTTACATAACAGATTTTACTCCCTTCAATGGATCGAAATATTTGTTCTTTATCAGTTAAGTCTGCAGCAAATAAATGATCCGTTTCATTTACTTTCTTAGGATTTCGACTAACCAATCGAATATCAGTTGTATAAGCGGGTAAACATTTAGCTAATTCAATCCCGATAGATCCACCTGAGCCTAAAATTGTTTGCATATATTGATTTTTACAGTACAATATACAAATACAGGAGCAGATATATTCGTCACTGAAATGAACAAATCGTTAAGCGGTTCAAATCGTTTACAAACGTTTACTTACGCCAATAGATGTTTAATACAACCCAATCTTCAAAATAGCTTTCCATATTTGTGTTGTTAACGGCAGTACCTACTGCTGAATTTTAAAAATCAAATAACTGAACCGTTATGAACGCAATGAAAAACAAAGTCCAATTAATTGGCAATTTGGGTCAGGACCCCGATGTAAAAACAATTGGTGAAGACAAAAAAGTAGCGCATATAAGTGTGGCCACTAATGAAAATTATCGCAATGCTAAAGGCGAAAAAGTAACCGACACTCAATGGCACAATGTAGTAGCCTGGGGCAAGCTAGCTGATATAGCAGAAAAGTTTTTGCTCAAAGGAACCGAAGTAGTGATTGAAGGCAAACTAATTAATCGAAATTATACCGACAAACAAGGTGTGAAAAGATATATCACTGAAGTGCAGGCCAACGAGCTATTGATCCTTACAAAAAAAGCTTGAACCATTTCGAAAAGCCTGATTTAATCCGCCCCCGTTTTAGTTCAGCAATACCTTACATCATTCAATAGGCGGGTATGGCCCCATCCTGCCTGTCCTATTGATAGTAAGGGCTGATCATCCAATATACTATTGGGCCAGTTACTGCTACATAAAACCAAAGCGGCCAGGTAATTTTGGCCAATTTTTTATGCGCTGGAAATTCGGCAGTTAATGCCCTATATGCAGTATATAAAATAAAAGGTAAAATGATAGCTGCTAAAAATATATGGGTAATCAAAATCACAAAATAAATCAGCCTCATGTTGCCTACCGCTAATTTCTCATCTTCCGAAACCAATCCATCATGGTTGGCATCTCCAAATTTGGCTTCTCCTGCAAATAAATGATGCGCGATATAAGACAATAAAAACAAAACAGATAATACCAATGCAGTCATCATTAATTGCTTATGCAATACATAATTTTTTTGCTTAACCGCTACCAATGCGGCTACCAATAGCACTGCAATCGTAGCATTAATAAATGCATTGGCCATTGCAAATACATGAACATCAAAACCTAGATTGACTTCCAATTTTACTCTACCAAGAACTAGAACAACTGCAAATACCACCACAGAAAAAATCCCGATCAACCAAGCAGCCAATTTATCATTCTTTTCAATACTTGCTTTTAACATGATTACTTTTATATTTTACTGACTATTTAAAATTGTATTATAAAATCCATTTTTAATTTACCCGATGCATCTAGCCGTTTAACTTTCTTCTAGACTGCATGTACACCATAAAAAAGATCACTGCCACTACAATAATTAACCACAACCAACTCAAATCGATGATATCGCGGAATACACTGCTTTTTTTATTCTTGTCTTTTTCTAATAATAATAATCCGATATCTTTCGATAATTTCTTCAAAGAAGCAGTATCTAATCCATTATAATAACCACGCACCACATAGTCTCTATCCAACAAAACAAATCGGCTAGTATGTACAAAATCTGGCGAAACAGGCTCTTCCGAAAACTGATCTACTTTTAATTCCTGAAAAGCAAAATCGTAAATTGATTTTTTATTCCCAGTAAGCATCCACCAATTATCGTGGTTCACTCCAAATCTATCTGCGTAGTTTTTTAACACCGATACCGAATCGTTTTCAGGATCAACTGTAAACGATATAAACTGAACAATTGATGTATCGATCTTGTTGCGAACATTACCTCCTTTTTTAAAAGATTGTTGCAAGGTTGCCATGTTTCTGGTAAGTCTTGGGCAAATACTTCTGCAACTGGTAAAGAAAAAATCAAGTACCAAAATCTTCCCTTGCTTATCATACAAACTCACCGTATCTCCCAACTGATTGGTTAATGTGATATTCGCCGTTTTATGCCAGATACTGTCATCTACTGTTTTACCTCTTTGCACTTTTGTTACAACAGTATCTAATAAGTAATGACGAGGCATGTCTACTGCATTATCACTATAAGACTTCAATAATAAGTAACATGCAATAGGAATACCTAATGCAATCATCAATCCTAAAATAGCTTTTTGATTCATAAATTTTTTATAAGAAAAAACCATCCCAAAAATCGGGATGGTTCAGACAGTTTAAAATTATTGAGTAATCTTATTCGCTCTAGTGTCCCGCTTTTTCCTCAGCTTTCTTTCCTTCAGTATGTTTCTCGTCTGCATGCTTAGCTTCACCATGACCAGCAGCTTCTTTCTTTTCTACCTTAATAGTACTTTGCTCTTTAAAATGAGGATCGTATGTATTACGTAAGTTTCTAAAAGAATTTCCATCATATAAGAATGCAGTAATAAACCAAATGAATAATGCCAAAGGAACAACAATGGTCATAATCAAATTCTTGAACTCATGTTTCAAGTGCATGAAATAAGCAACAATATAAAATGCTTTTGCCATCATTAAAATAACAATGGTTCCTTTTATTGCGAGTCTGAATGCTTCTTGATCTAAAGGAATACCAATCATCCAAAAGCCCAAGACCAATTCTACGATCGTTAAAACAGTTAGAATTACGGTAACTTTTATAATTTCTTTAGTTCCTCCGCCTGCGTGTTCATCATGTTCTGCAGTATGTGACATAAAATTCTAGGTTATAGTGAAAAAAATTAAATTAAATCAGATAGAAACAAGTGAATACAAATACCCAAACAAGATCTACAAAGTGCCAGTACAAACCAGCTTTTTCAATCATGAGGTAATGTCCTCTTTGTTCAAACTTATCGGTTAAGGTCATGATCAACATAATAATATTGATGATCACTCCACTAAATACGTGGAATCCGTGAAACCCGGTAATGGTAAAAAAGTAATTGGTGAAATTAGTAGAAGAAGCTGTTCCATCTGCATTTAAAAATGGATTGCTACCCCACCAAGCACCTTCATGGTGTAAATGGTTCCACTCCCAAGCCTGACAGCTTAAAAATGCAATACCACCAATAATGGTCCAGATCAAGTTTTTAGTAACTCCTTTTTTATCCATATTATGACCAGCTTGAACCGCCAATACCATGGTAACCGAGCTGATGATCAAAATAAAAGTCATAATACTTACAAACACTAAGGGAGCGTTTACCCCTTCAGGTGCAAAAGGGAAACTTTTGAATACTTCATTGGGGTCAGGCCATCCATTGGTAGAGAAACGAATGGTTCCGTAAGAAATAAGGAATGCACCGAATGTAAAAGCATCACTCATTAAAAAGTACCACATCATTAACTTGCCGTACTCTACGTTGAAGGGGCTTTTACCTCCACTCCAAGATTTGGTTACATGTGCTGTTGCAGTTGTTGCCATATTGGTCTTAAATTTCTGTTACAAAAGTATTGTCTAGCGCTCAAAAAAGCTGCATAAAATGCAAGTTTTTTGTAATTATCCTATCCAATTATAAAAAATAAATAAATAGATCCATAAAGCATCTACAAAATGCCAGTAAGTACTCACCATATCGATGGATAAACTACTGTAATTCTTCACTCGACTCATATATGCACGTATCACAATCACTAAAATGGCAATCACCCCTCCTAACACGTGCGCCATGTGCAAACCAGTAATTACGAGTAAGAATGAAGCTGCCGAATTGCTTTTACTCCCTATTAGGGCAATATTTCTGCTTTCTAAGTTCAAAAAGCCGAAAACCTGTAAAGTGATAAACAATACCCCAAGTAGTGCAGTAGCAGTAATCAAGCTTCGATACCGACCCATTTCACGGGCTTTGAAGGATTTTTGTGCTAGGTGAATGGTTAAACTGCTTAATAAAATAACGCCTGTAGAGTACCAAAATACCAGGGGCAATTCAAATTCCAACCAAGTACTCTGGTTCTTTTTTACAATATAGGCACTGGTTAACCCTGCAAACATCATTACGATGCTGCCCATGGCTACCCAAAGGGTAAATTTCTGTGGATGAATTCTTTGTGGCTCATTGGCCTGAACTGTAGTCATATCAAGTATCTTTTATCTCTTATCTTTTATCTCTTATCTTTTATCTCTTAATTTTTATCAGCAAGCATGGCTAATAACACTATTGGCAAATAAATATAACTGCTGAACATCACTCTTCTTGCTGCTTTAACATCCATCGATTGATACAATCGAGCACTTTGAACAACCATAAATAAATTACAGGCTAAAATGATCCATAAACTGGTGATGCCTGTTAATCCAAAATAATAAGGCAAAATACCTACAGGAATCATCAGCACAGAATACATAATGGTTTGAACAGCTGTAAACTTTGTTGGACCTGTTGCAGAAGGTAATAATTTGAATCCTGCCTTGGTATAATCATTATGTGCCACCCAGGCAATTGCCCAAAAATGAGGGAACTGCCACAAAAATTGCATACCAAATAAAATCCAACCACCTGCAGCAAAATCGTCATTGCCCGCAACCCATCCGATCAAACAAGGCAATGCACCAGGAAAAGCACCAATCAGCACTGCAATAGAATTGATTTTTTTAAGGGGTGTATAGATGAATGCATATAAAAACAAACTAAATGCCGAAACCAATGCTGCTGATAAATTGAAAAAGTACCACATCATGGCAACCCCAACTATTCCTGCAACTAAAGCAAAAATATAGGCTTCTTGTTGAGACATCGATCCATTGGCCACCGGACGTTTGGCAGTTCGCTTCATCATAGAATCGGTATCTTTTTCTACCGCTTGATTGATGGCATTGGCACTTCCTGTAACCAACATCCCTGCCAAAAAAAGAATACAGATCATTACCCAATCGTACTCTACCACTTTCGGAGCTAATAGATAACAAATAACACAAGAAAAAACTACCGTGAAACTTAAGGTGAACTTGATCAATAAAAAATAATCTTTCACTTTAGAAGCAAGCGAAAAAGATGATGATGCTATTGGTTGTTCAGAACTATTTGTCATGCTCAGCACTTCGTTTAAAAACAATGCTCCCGTTTTTTCGGGAGCATTGAACTATTTGTACTGAAAATACGAGAAACGTATTTCAGCTTTTCAATTAATGATGACTTTCGTCTGCTCCTACTGGTGTTGTTTGAGGAATAAATTCTTTCCCGTCTTTTGCATAATCATATGCCCAACGATGTACTTCAGGAATTTCTCCTACCCAGTTACCATGTCCCGGATGAATTGGTGTTGTCCACTCCA
This sequence comes from Sphingobacterium thalpophilum, assembly GCA_943372285.1. Classification (GTDB taxonomy): domain Bacteria; phylum Bacteroidota; class Bacteroidia; order Chitinophagales; family Chitinophagaceae; genus Sediminibacterium. The sequence goes on from CALRYA010000001.1 coordinate 285,155, forward strand.
ATGTATTAGACTCCCAAGGATTTGGATTGGTTAATTTTCTTCCTTTGAAAATAGAATAGAAGAAATTAAACAAGAACAAAATTTGAACAGCAAATACAATCATTGCAACTGTACTGATGAATCTATTTAACTCACCGAATTTATTAAAGCTTTCCCATGCACTGAAATCGTAGTATCTACGTGGCATACCCGCTAAACCTTGGTAATGCATTGGCCAGAAAATCAAATATGCTCCAGCAATAGTTACCCAGAAATGGATATAGCCTAATGTATTGTTTAAATATTTACCATACATCTTAGGGAACCAATGGTAGATACCAGCGAACATACCAAACATACTAGCAACACCCATTACAATATGGAAGTGAGCAACCACAAAATAAGTATCATGTAAATGAATATCCAATGCAGAGTTACCTAACCAAATACCGGTTAATCCTCCAGATATAAATAAGCTTACAAAACCAATTGCAAATAACATTCCTGGAGTGAAACGAATATTTCCTCTCCATAAAGTGGTAAGCCAGTTAAATACTTTAATGGCAGATGGTACAGCAATTAATAAAGTAAGTAATACAAAGATTGAACCCAAGAATGGATTTAATCCGGTTACAAACATATGATGCGCCCAAACCAAGAAAGCCAAAATAGCAATTGCAAATAAAGAACCCACCATTGCCATATACCCGAAGATCGGCTTACGTGAATTCACCGACAAGATTTCAGAAACCATACCCATGGCCGGTAACAAAATGATGTATACTTCTGGATGTCCTAAGAACCAAAATAAATGTTGATATAAAATAGCACTTCCACCTTCATTAGGTAAAGCTCCAACACCATTTATAAAAATATCAGATAGATAAAAACTTGTTCCAAAATTTCTATCAAAAATCAATAAGATAAATCCGGAGAATAAAACAGGGAAAGATAATACACCCAATATTGCGGTGAAGAATAATGCCCAAATCGTTAAAGGCAAACGAGTCATACTCATTCCTTTGGTACGCATATTCAATACAGTAGCGATGTAGTTCAATCCACCTAATAAAGAAGAAACCACAAACAATGCCATAGAGATCAACCAAAGATCCATACCTGTTTTAGAACCAGGTGAAGCATCGCCTAATGCACTCAATGGAGGATACGCCGTCCAACCACCGCTGAAAGGTCCGGTTTCAACAAATAAAGAAGATAACATTACAATACTTGCAGCGAAGAAAAACCAGTAGCTCAACATATTCATGAATGGAGAAGCCATGTCTCTTGCACCTACTTGCAATGGAATTAAAAAGTTGGCGAAAGTACCGCTCAATCCTGCAGTCAATACAAAGAATACCAATACTGTTCCATGAGTTGTTACCAATGCATAATAAGCTTCTGGAGTAATTTTACCGCCAGTAGCCCATTTACCTAAAATATCTTCCAACCAAGGAAAAGTACTATCCGGATAACCCAACTGCAAACGGAACAAAACACTCATCAAACCACCTAATACAGCCCAAACCATTCCCGTAATAAGGAATTGCTTTGCAATCATTTTATGATCTTGGCTAAACACATACTTGGAAATAAATGTTTCATGATGATGGTGTTCACCATGATGATCACCGTGTGCGTCGTGGTGAACATCTGTTGTAGCATGTGTGTGTAATACTGCTTCGTTACTCATACACTGGTCTTTATTTTTTTAAACAACTTCCACAATAGAAGGTTGTTACTTGTTTTACATTTTTGCGATAACTTTTGTTGCTGCTTCAACAGGCTTTGCTGCTAACTTTACTGTGTCTGCAGGTTTAGCTACTGAAGGATCTTTGTCTGGGAAAGCTGCATAATAATAAGGTTTGATCCCAACCATTTTTGCATCATATTCTTCCTGATCCAAAACTTCAATTACTCCTTTCATAGAATAATGTCCGTTGCCACACATTTGATCGCAACTGATTTCATATGCGAAGTTTGGATTATTGGTAATTTCCTTCATTTCTTTTGTAGTGTACTTTGGAGTGAACCATAAAGTTGTTGGAATACCAGGTACAGCATCCATCTTCATTCTAAAATGAACCAGACCTACATCATGAATTACATCTCTGGAACCAATAATAAATTTAACTGGTTTGCCTTTTACCAAATACATGGTTTGTTCTAAAACCAGATCATCATGCGACATTTGATCTTCCCAGATAATACCTAAATTATTGGTGGCATTATCTATGTTTTTGAAATATTTTTTTCCGAAAGTACCATCCTTACCTGGGTAACGGTATATCCAACCAAATTGCTTTCCGGTAACTTCTACTACCATTGCATTTTGTGGAGGCTCTCCAGTAAATAAAAACCAGTTACGCAATCCAATAACCACTAAAACAGTTAATACGATCGCTGGGATGATTGTCCAGATCAATTCTAATTTAGTACTGTGTGCAAAGAAATAAGGCTTTCTGTTGTCAGATTCCTGGTATTTATAAGAAAACCAAAACAATAAAATTTGTGTACCCAAAAACACGATTCCAGTTACACCAACTGTTACCATTAACATAGAATCTACTCTCGCACCTTCAACACTTGCAGCATCATGTGCCATCAAAGTTTTTCCAAAATATATTTCATTACAATACCATACTCCGATTAACCCTAGTACCAAAAACACCACCATCAAAAAACCATTGATTTTGTTGTCTTGCTTTCGGCTTTTCTCTTCCCCTTTTAATACGGCTACATATTCACTTGCCTTAGCAATCTGAAAGATGACCAAGAAAATCAGTACCGTTACCGCGATGATTAAAAACATTGTCATAGTCTTATCTATATTATCTTATTCTAACAATTAATTTACCAATAGGTTTGTTTAAACCTGATGTATAACACTTTCTTTTAAATAAGGATGGTATTTAGGAATCAATGGTTTGCTAGCCAAAGATTTGCCTACAAATAATATCATCATACCTACGAAGAAAGTTAATATTCCAAAATCCAACCAACCCAATTCAACATGTTCTTTCATTAAAGAACCCATTACCATTTGATAAAAATCGATCCAGTGACCAAAGATGATCAATACAGCCATGAATGTAACCAACGTGTAATTTCTCTTAGCAGAACGCTTCATCAAAATCAACAATGGACATAAGAAGTTAATAATCAAATTGAAGAAGAAAATTCCTTTATATGGACCTTGAACACGGTGTTTGAAATAAACAGTTTCTTCTGGAATGTTGGCATACCAGATCAACATATACTGAGAGAACCACAAATAAGTCCAGAAGATAGAGAATGCAAACATGAACTTTCCGATATCATGTAAATGCTCCTGGCTGGTCAATTCCATGTAACCTTTGTTCTTTAAATAGATCAACCATAATGCCAATAAAGACATACCTGCAACAAATGAACTTGCAAAAGTATACCAGCTATACATGGTAGAATACCAATGTGCATCGATACTCATCATCCATAACCAAGGAATAGTAGAACCTACCGTTAAACCAAACCATACGGTGAACAAAGCAGCTCTAACAGTTCCTCTTAAAATAAATTTCTCACTGGTTTCCTTATTCATTGCAGCCTCATCAGCTTCTCTGCTCAACTGACGAATTCTCCAACCTAAGAAACTCCACAAACCAATTGTAGCAGTGGTCCAGATTACAAAAAATGTTGGGTTTAAAAATCCAACTTTACCTTTTAATATAGGATCAATGGAAACAGCTTCAGCATCTAACCAATGATAGATATGATGCTTATGTCCGAAAATGATGTACATCAAAACCGCAAAAGTGATGGAACCAAAAATAGGAACCATAGCAGAAATGGCTTCTGGTATTCTGCGGAAACTCGTAGTAAAACCAGCTTGAGCTAAAGTAGTTACACAAATAAAGAACATACTGGCATTGCAAATCAATGTCCAGAAAATACTGTTATACATTAATGTACCCCAGAAATGAACCTGTTCGTGCTCATCGGAACTAAATCCTTTTGTGAACATTCCATATAATAATGCAACCAATCCAACACCAATCAAGGCATAAGACCAAGTTTTCATTTTTCCGGGAATTTCAAATTGTGTTCTTAAAGATGCCATTGTTACTCTTTTAGTTCAGTTATACTGATTTGCTTAAATTATTTTGCTGCTGTTGCTGCTGCTACTGGAGCTGCTGCAGGTGCCGCTTTTTTTCCTTGTTGTTGTTTCGATTTGATATAGGCGATTACCATCCAACGTTGTTTTCTGCTCATTTGTGAAGCATAAGAACCCATTAAATTTTTACCATAAGCCACTGAATAAAACATTTGACCAGCAGGCATTGCCTCATATTTTGCATCACCTACCAATGTTGCAGGTTTTGGTGCATAAGGACCATTGCCATCTTTATATAAAGGACCATTGCCATCTAATTTTGCTCCATGACAAACACCGCAATTCACTAAATACAAACGCTCAGCTTCTTCGTTTTGAGTGGATGATAAAGAATCGTAAGGATTTTTTACCAATTTAGATGCGTTGTAATTGGTAGTGTCACCAGCTACATCTTTTGCAATATGAAAAGGCATTTCTTCTTCACGAGAAATAGTACCAGCAACAGGCATACTTGTGTAGTTAATTCCCTTTTCTGCTAAGTTGCTATGATCGGCATAAGACTCATATGCTCTGCTATAAGCCATATCGGGCATATAAATACTGCCGGGCTTGCGCTTAACATCGCTGCAAGCTGCTAAAAGAACAACTGCAGTTAAACAAGCTATGATGGATGTATTCTTCATAATTCTATTCATTCAATGTTTCTATATAAATTAAGCCGCTACTATTTGTTTGTTTTCAAATCTCATTTCGTCTTTATCGTAACTGCCAATCCACCAGCCATCTTCCGCAATTTGAACATCGGTTTCAACAGCTCCGTTGTTTTGTAAGAAAGATTTAAGATCGTCTACATTGGTTTTATCGGTACACTCAATGACCATTACAAATAAATCATCGGTTGCACGAGCATGAAAATGATGCTTTTTTACAAATGGAGCCAATTGACATAAGTAGCAAAATGTAAGTACCATTCCTACCGCAGCAAATAACACCGTTAATTCAAAGATGATTGGAATCCAGGCTGGCAAAGCAAAATGCGGCTTACCACCAATATTCAAAGGCCAGTCTTTTGTAAAGATCCAGCTGATACAACTGATTGCTGTAGATGTTCCAGTGATGCCATAGATAAAACCTGCAGTGTGTAAGCTTGTTTCTCTGAGGCCCATTGCATGATCCAATCCATGCACTGCAAAAGGAGTATATACATCGTGGATTTTGAATCCGGCAGTACGTACTTTTTTAACAGCAGGAAATAAAACTGCTTCATCATCAAAACAACCAACTACGAATTTCTTTTTTGCCATAATGACCCCCTATCCCCCTGAAGGGGGAATAATTAAAAAGTTATAAAATATTGTCGTTCTCTTTCATTTTTATTACTGTTCCCTAGCTCCCCTTTAGGGGCTGGGGGTTTAATGTGCGTGTTCGTGCACAAACTCTTCTAGTTTTTGTTCTTCTATATTACCCATTTGATTCTTATATCCTTCTCCCGTTGTTTTCAATACATACTTGATTTCCGCTACTGCAATTACTGGGAAGTATTTTGCAAATAAGAAGAAGCAAGTAAAGAACAATCCAAAGGTTCCTGCATAGAAACCAATCTCATAAATAGAAGGGCTATAATAAACAGACCAGCTACTTGGTAAATAATCGCGGTATAAAGAAGTAACGATAATTACAAAACGCTCAAACCACATACCGATATTTACGATTACGCTCATGAAGAAAGTAACAAAAATGTTTCTTCTCATTTTGCGGAACCAGAAGATCTGTGGACTCAACACGTTACAAGCCATCATACCCCAATAACTCCATCCATAAGGACTGAATAAATTAGCACGGCTGTACCAGAATGTATATCCTTCATATTTGTTCTGGCTATACCAGCCCATGAACAATTCGGTTAAATAAGCAATACCAACGATAGAACCAGTAAGTACAATTACTTTATTCATTGCTTCTATATGACCAATGGTTACATAGTCTTGCATGTTGAATACTTTGCGCACAATGATCATCAACGATTGCACCATGGCAAAACCTGAGAAGATCGCACCCGCAACGAAGTATGGAGGGAAAATGGTAGTATGCCATCCAGGAATAACTGAAGTTGCGAAGTCAAAAGATACAATCGTGTGTACAGAAAGTACCAACGGCGTACTCAAGCCAGCCAATACCAATGATAAACTTTCATGACGCTGCCAATGTTTGGTAGAACCAGTCCAACCGAAAGAAGCAATACCATATAAACGCTTGCGTAATTTGGTGAACGCTCTATCACGAACAGTTGCAAAGTCAGGCAATAAACCAGAATACCAGAATAATAATGAAACTGTAAAATAAGTAGAGATCGCAAATACGTCCCATAACAATGGTGAATTAAAATTCACCCATAAAGGACCACGAGTATTAGGATAAGGCAATACAAAGAAAGCCATCCAAACTCTACCCATGTGGAAGATAGGGAACTGACCCGCACACATTACCGCAAAAATGGTCATTGCTTCAGCAGCACGGTTTACACCGGTTCTCCATCCCTGACGGAATAATAATAAGATCGCAGAGATCAATGTTCCGGCATGACCGATACCAACCCACCATACGAAGTTGGTGATGTCCCAACCCCAACCCACGGTTTTGTTTAGGTTCCACTGGCCAATACCATAAGTAACTTCACGATAAACGCTGTAAACACCAAACATCAATAACGCAACCGCAATATAAAAACCAATATACCATAATTTAGTAGGCTTGGCTTCGATCGGGCGAACGATGTCTTCTGTTACCTGTTTGTATGTTTTGTCTCCATACACCAACGGTTCCCTGAGCTGTGATTCGTACTTTAAATGCATCTCTTCTTATTTTGTTCCCGACTTATTTTATTAAGCCGGCTTAATTTCAATTTCTAAATACAATTATCCGTGCGCTTTTTCAGTAGCTGCTTTTGCACCTGCTGCTTTCTTTTCGCCTTCATGTTTTTCACCTTCGTGATGTGCACCTTCATCAGTGTTTCTCACTTTAGCCATATAAGTTACATTCGGTAAAACGTGCAACATTTCCAATACATAGAACTGGCGGTTCGGATTTTCCTGACGCACCATAGTGATAGCACTTTCTTTGCTATTGGCATTACCAAAAGTGATGGCGTTAGTTGGGCAAGCTTGTTGACAAGCTACTTTGATATCGCTATCAACCAATGGTCTGCTGTCTTTCTTCGCTTTTAATTTTCCTTCTTGTAAACGCTGAACACAGAAAGAACATTTTTCAATAACCCCTCTAGCACGAACAGTAACATCTGGGTTTAATACCATTCTAGTTAAGTCGTCGTTCATATCCAACACTACATCATTTACTACACCGGTTTGATTATCGCTAAAGCTATCAGATCCAGTATAATCAGCCCAGTTAAAACGACGTACTTTATAAGGACAGTTGTTGGCACAATATCTAGTACCGATACAACGGTTATAGGTCATTTGATTTAATCCTTCGCTGCTGTGGTTGGTAGCTGCTACCGGACAAACGTTTTCGCAAGGAGCGTTATCGCAATGCTGACACATCAACGGCTGGAATACCACATTCGGGTTATCCATATCGCCACTATAGTAACGATCGATTCTCAACCAATGCATTTCATGACCACGTAATACTTCTGGCTTACCAACAACAGAAACGTTGTTCTCTGCATTACAAGCAACTACGCAAGCACCGCAACCATTACAAGTATTCAGATCTACACTCATACCCCATTTAAGACCTGGACGATCGTAAACCGGATAAATAGTTCCTTGAGATTCAAATTTTTCTAAGCCACCCCAAGGTTTTAATTCTGCATCGCGCTCATCGCGGATTTCTGTAGGGTGATGTTTGTACTGAGCAAGCGTTAACTCCTTCATTACTTCGGTACGATTTCCTTGAGCGGTATCGTAACGACTATGTGTTTGAGTAAGTGCAACAGGATATGTTGAATTTGTAAGCGAGATGCTTACATCGGCACAATAATAATTGAAGGTTGTTCCATTTGAACAAACTAACGGGAAAGCATTCTTACCTACATTATCGGCAGACTTTCCTATGCTGGCAGATCTTCCGTAACCCACTGCAATACCAATGGTATCAGGGTGTGTACCAGGAATAATCAATGCAGGAAGCTCTACAGATTTTCCATCAACAGTAACTTTCACTACTTTTTTTGGAGGATTAACTTCGTATGCATCAGCCTGACCACCGTTGTTTAGATCGATGTTGAGCAAGGTTCTTGCCATTGCAGGAGATACGATAACATAGTTATCCCAAGTAGCGCGAGTAACCGGATCAGGTAATTCTTGTAACCAAGGATTGGAAGCGCCTTGACCAGCACCAATCCCCACTTTTTGATACAATACCAATTCTACTTTACCGCCTTTTTTACCAGCAGTTGCAGCAGTAACAGCAGCCGCAACAGCGCCCCCATTAAAGCTTCCAGCAGAAACAGCATCAGTAGCTGTACTGAAAATACCATCTTGTAAAGCCTTATCCCATCCTGCAACACCGCCTAATTTAGCAGACCAGAAATTCTTCAGGAAAGCCAAATAATCATCAGCAACACCACTCCATTTTAAGAGACTGTCTTGCCACTGGCGTGTTTTGAATAAAGGATATATAGTAGGTTGTAAAAAAGAGAAATGACCCGCTTTTGGTTCGGCATCACCCCAGCTTTCTAAATAATTATGATCAGGTAAAACAAATTTGCAAAGCTCTGCAGTTTCGTCCACTTTAGTAGCAAAAGAAACCACCGTTTTTACTTTCTTCAAACCAGCTTTGAACTTTTCAGCTTCATGGTATGAATAAACAGGGTTAGCACCGTGGATCAATAAAGTTGAAACGCTTCCTGCATTCATTTCATTTACCAATGCAGTAAAATCTGCATCAACACCAGCGCGGGTATTATTAGTAGTAGCCCAGTTGATGGTTGAACCACCAGCACCGATAGCATTATTAATAGCGTTAACAATGATTTGAACATTTACATCATTGCTACCTGCTACAACCAAGGCTGCGCCTTTGTTTGCGCTCAATGCTTTAGCTGCTTTTTCAATGCCAGCTTTTAATTTAGCATCAGCAATGCCACTAAAAGATCCACCGTTTACTGCACTCAATAAAGCAGCAGCAATAGCAGCGGTTTCAGAAGGGCGGTGTAAATATTTTTCATCAGCATTAGAACCTGTTAGAGAAGCCACTGATTCAAAATGAATATGTTGGCTCATTGTTGGGTTCTTCTCATCTAATTTTTTTCCAACAGCATATTGACGGGCAAATTCAATTGGACTAAGCCATGTACCTAAGAAATCGGCACCTATACTTACAATAGCTTTAGCTTTATCAAAATGATAAGAAGGAATAGCACGAACGCCATTGGTCGCTTCGTTGGCTAATAATATTGCACTATAAGAAACAGCATCATAAGTAACATGCTTGCTTCCAGGAAATTTTGCTAAAAATTGAGCGATTACTGCTTTAGTAGAAGGAGAAGTAATGGTGCTAGTTAGAACAACTGCTGGTCCACCAATAGAAGCAGCAATGGCTTTATCAGCAGCTTCGAATGTTACTTCTTTTCCATCGATTGTAGGAAAACGTAAACGGGCAGTATCATATAAATCTAATACCGAAGCTTGTACTCTTGCAGAGGTACCGCCTTTGGTGATAGGACTTAAATCATTTCCTTCTATTTTGATCGGACGACCATCGCGAACTTTGGCTAGAACGCTTACTGCATCTCCGTCTTGTACATAGGTTGTTGCATAATATTTTGCAATACCAGGCACCACATCCTCGGGCTTATTGGCAAAAGGAATGGCTTTTTTTACAGGCATTTCGCAACTAGCTGCAGCTGCAGCAGCCGCGGTGCTAAAACCTAAATATTTCAAGAAATCTCTACGAGGAGCTTTCGCGTCTAAAAAACTCTTTCCGTCATCTGCTGCGTCGAAGGGTAAGTCTTCTCTAAACTCGTCTTTAACATCTTTGTTATAAGCTTCAGACTGATTCAGCTCTCCAAAACTTTGCCAATGCTTTTTTTGCTCCATAATTATTGATTAACAGTAGAAAGCTTTTTTATCGGCTCTCATCGTTCGAATTATATATTTTCAAAACCAACCTTACTCCCCCTTTAGGGGGCTGGGGGGTGGATATTAATAGTGACATTTTTGACATTCAGTACCACCAATATTCTCTACAGTAATTCCTTTGGTACTATCGATTTTACCAGATTTAAGGTCTTGGTGGTATTTCTCATAAATGCTGTAAAAACCATTGCTCTTAAACTGCACTTTGGTTTCGCGGTGACAATTTACGCACCAGCCCATGCTTAGGTCGGTAAATTGTTTTACTTCACCCATTTTTTGAATTTCACCATGGCAGGTCTGACAAGCCACCTGACCAGCTTTTACGTGTTGAGCGTGGTTGAAATAAACGTGGTCAGGCAAGTTGTGAATACGAACCCACTCAATTGGAGTGGCTTTACTAGCATCCCAAGGTTTGCCTTCTTCAAATCCAGCGTATTTGTATAATTTTTTGATTTCTGCAGTACCATTTACTTCTTCACCGGCTTCATCGTAAATTTTTTCACCCTTGTATTCATTAATAGCAAGGTGACAATTCATACACACATTTACTGAAGGTATTGTAGCTTGTTTGCCCTGATAAACCCCTGTATGACAGTATTGACAATTGATTTGGTTTACACCAGCATGTACTTTATGTGAATAATAGATCGGTTGAACAGGTTGATAATTCTGTGATCTTCCATATCCCATCGCACCTTTAGAAGTAAGGTATCCACCTATCACAAACAATACTATGGTTACCATAGCGATGTAGCTTTTGTTTCTCCAAGCTGGAATAGGCTCAAGAACAGGTTGGCCAGTTTTTTCATCAGTTAAACGCTTAAGGTTGGCGTTTACCTGTAACATAATAAAAGCAACCACTGCTAATATTAATGTAAGCACTCCAAACAATAAAGTATTGTCTCCTTCTACCCCTTTTTCAGCGGCAGGATCTACTGCGCCAGCAGCAGCACCAGCACCTGGAGCAGGAACCGATTTAATATAAGCTAGGATAGCATCGATTTCCTCAGTTTTTAAATTAGGGAAAGCGTTCATTGCCGTCTTATTGTACTCATTGTACAAGTTGTTGGCGTAGGCATCTCCTGTTTTTAAGAAAGCGGCACTGTTGCGAATCCACGCATATAAGTGTTCTTTATTAGGCCAGCGGTCTTCAACACCAGCTAAGGCAGGTCCGGTAGCTTTTTTATGAACAGCATGACAAGAGGCACAATTGGCACTGAAAAGTGCTTTACCATCTTGTGCATTAACTGCAACACTCAAACACACACTAAGGAGAAAAAATAGAGCCGTTAGGCTGGTTTTGGCTATAGGTCTAGGCAATGTCATATGCACTTCTATGGTTCTGGTGAGGAAAAATATCCTTGAACGGATGCAAAAATATGATACAAGCGTGACAAATACTCATTCAGTTCTAACTTTTTTTGCATAATTCTGAGGGAATCAAACAAAGCAGCCATTTTTTTTTGAAATGCTGTTAATACTGCTTGGTTTTTTGCCTTATTACTGAAATATTTAAAGCAACTTCGCGCGATGTTTACCAGATTAAAAGAGAAATGGAAAGTTAGTTGGTTTCAGTTTACCCTGATCTTCTGTACGTTTGCCATAGGCGGTAGCTCATGCAGTTATGTTGCCAAAAAACTATTATCTTATTCTCCGATTGAACGGGGAACAGAATATGTAATTATATATATTGTATTGGTTACTTTATTATGGCCTATCTGTGTGTTGATAGTGAGTATACCATTCGGACAGTTTCCTTTTTTTAAACAATACCTTACCCGCATTTGGCATACCCTTACCAAGAAAAGAGCCAGATAAACAAGAAAAAATCATGCTACAGATTGCCATTTTTGCTTCTGGAACCGGAACCAATGCCGAAAAAATGATTGAACATTTTAGCGGGAATTTGCATGCTCGGGTGGCGTTAATTGTGTGTAATAAGGCGGGTGCAGGCGTATTGGAAATTGCCAAAAAATGGGGGATTGAGGCCATTTTAGTGGAAAAAGAGGGCTTTTTTGGCCCAAAAAGCTGTATTTTGGCCCTAAAACAGCGAAATATCGATTTCATCGTTTTGGCCGGTTTTCTCTGGAAAATACCTTCCGAATTGGTTGCAGCCTATCCTCAGAAAATCGTGAATATTCATCCGGCATTATTACCCAACTATGGGGGCAAGGGCATGTATGGAATGAGGGTACATGAGGCGGTGATTGCAGCGGGGGAAAAAGAAAGTGGCATTACCATCCATTATGTGAACGAACATTATGATGAGGGAAATATCATTTTTCAGGCAAGCTGCCCAGTGGAGCCTGGAGATAGTCCAGCAGATCTAGCTTCCAAGATTCATGTATTGGAGCATGCGAATTTTGCGAAAGTTATTGAAAGCTTGATATGCTTTGAATCATAAAATTTACTTTAATGCTGTCATAATTTTGCCCAATTGGGTGGGATAAATAAAGGAATTTTTAGATTTTAAGCTAGTATTGCTATTATATGCAAGCAATGGGAATAGATATCGATCGTTTAATCACTTGGGGTGGAGCAATTAATAATGTTTCAAAAAAAGAAACGATTTTTAGAGAAGGCACTATGCCCCTTTATTATTTTCAAATAATTACAGGGAAAGTTTCCATGTATAATATTGATGATGATGGTAAAGAGTTTATGCAAGGATTGTTTTCGGATGGTGAAAGTTTTGGTGAACCCCCTTTATTTATTAATGAGCCTTACCCTAGTACGGCCTTAGTAATAAAGGATGCAGTAATTATCAAGTTGGGGAAAAATAATTTTTTTGAAATGCTTCAAACAACGCCTCCTTTACAAATGCATTTTATCAACTTATTAGCAACAAGGGTGTTCAATAAATCTCAATCGTCTAAGAATTTAATCACTAATGATGCCGAAACCAGAATAATTAATTTTTTGTGTTCTTTAAAAAGAGTGAGTGTACCTCAAAAAGAGAAGATTTTAATCCCTTACACGAGGCAAGAATTAGCCAATATGACTGGGCTAAGGGTTGAAACAGTTATAAGAACCTTAGCCAAATTGCAGGAACAACAGAAGGTTAAGATCATTGACCATAAATTATACTTTTGATGCTGAGTAGATTTAGGCCAGAGAAAAGTAAATGGCTACTGTTTAACTTACTAGTGGTCGCTACCCTTGGTGTTGTCATGCGGTATAAAATAGCTTTTAACTTCCCTTATTTAGATCAAAAGAATTTACAAAATGCTCATTCTCATTTTGCATTCCTTGGCTGGGTTAGTCAGTCCTTATTAGTGATTTTTTTTCATCATCTAAAATCGTTGGAACAAAATAAAAAAAGCCGGCTTAGCCTATTGATTCAAATCAACTTGATACTATCCTATGGCATGCTATTATCTTTTGTAATTTCTGGGCATAGTTTTTACTCCATTTTTTTTGAAAGCGTTAGTTTAATACTTTTCATATTGATATCTATTGAATCTAATAAATTACTAAATCAATCAATGGTCAAAGCAGATGCCAAATGGTTCAAAGCTGCATTTCTTTTTGGCATGCTGTCTTCTGCTGGTACGATTAGTTTAAGTGTAATGATGGCAACCAGGCATTTTGATCAAAGTATTTACCTTTCTTCGGTATACTGGTATTTGCATTTTCAATACAATGGTTATTTTTTATTTATGTGTCTTGGTTTTTTACAATTACAAGCCAATAAAATGAAAATCAATATTCCTAGTTATATATTTCAACTTCTTTTTATTAGTACGTTCTTTTCTTATGGACTATCTGTATTGTGGCTAAAAATACCTGCTTATATCTATGTGATCATTGTATTGGCTACAGTAGCTCAAAGTATTGGAATGCTTCAACTTGTATGGTCCTTATATAAGCAACAGTTTTTACCAAAATTAAACTCCCCTATTACACGTTTTCTATTTGGCTTCGTTTTGATTGCCTCAATTATAAAGTATTTACTTCAGGCAGGGTCCACCATACCTGTATTAAGTACTTTTGCTTTTGGTTTTAGATCTATTGTGATAGCTTACTTACACCTTGTATTATTAGCAATCATATCTGTTAGTATAATTGCCTTCCTGTTATTAAGTAATCTTTTACAGAAGAACCCTAAAGCCAATAAGGCTATAGTACTATTTGCCGCTGCTATTTTTTTGAATGAATTAGTGCTTGGATTACAAGGATTGGGTGCAGTTAGCTATTCTATTCTACCCTATGCCAACGAAGCCCTGTTATCCATTTCGTGCCTTTTATGGGTTTCTATTTTATATATATTTATTTTTCGGAATTATCAGCCTAAAATAGTTGAATAAATTATTTAATTGTGATTGAAGTCATAATATAATTATGTTATAGCATAGACCTTCACACTTAAATAAAAAGATAATATGAAAAAGCTTTTACTCGCCTTTTGTATTGCGACATCTATATTTTTAGTGTCTTGCGATAATGCATCATCTAACCAAACTAGCACCACTCCATCAGATGCAGCTACAAGTGCACCTCAAACTGGTCAATCTGGAGTTAAAGATGAAACATCTAGCCCAAACATTGTACAAACTGCCGTTGGCAGTAAAGACCACTCTACATTGGTAACCGCTGTAAGAGCTGCTGAATTGGTAGATGCACTAAGCAATGCAGGCCCTTTCACCGTATTTGCTCCAACCAACGCGGCTTTTGATAAATTACCCAAAGGAACAGTTGAAGGTTTATTAGAACCTAGCAAAAAACAAGATTTGCAAAACATTCTTGGTTACCATACATATGTAGGCTCTTTAAAAATAGAATACATGAATGATGGTCAAGAGTTTGACATGGTTTTTGGTGGTAAAGTAAAAATAACAAAGAAGGATAATAAAATATTTGTAAATGGCAGTGAGATTGTTGCTTCCATACAAACTTCAAACGGCATCATTCATGTGATTGGTGATGTGCTTCTACCCAAATAGTTTTCATTTGTTGTTTATTATAAGTTTCAATGGAGGCAGTTTGTGTAAAAGCAAACTGCTTTTTTTATTTGATCACAAACCACCTTATAGTGATAACAAAGGCCCTTTAAGCGTGTATCAATAAAAAAATAAATCTACGTTTATCCAAAGATTTTGATCTGCATAACAGTACTGATACTTACTGCCCTTTGTTTGATCAATTCGACCTTATCCCCTTCAAAAAGCTCATCCACCGTTTGGGTAAATAATAAATTCCACCTTTGAAAATGCTGCATGGAGATTGGGCTTTTCTGATTTACCTGTTGGTGTGTGTGCATAGGATTTCCTTCATAACTACCTGTATGAAATACAATGCTCTCCCAAAAATTGTACATAACAGGTAAATGTTTTTCCCAATTTACTTGTACTACTTCGGTAAAGAAAAATCCAATTACTTCATCTTTTTTTACCTTTTCGTAAAAGCTATTGACCATCAACTCTATATCGGCTCTTGTCTTAATATCTTTTTTCATAATTAACCAGTTGTAGGATGAATGCTATAATAATACCAAACACAAACTATCTTCTAATGCTGTTACTGAGTGTAAAATATGAGCAGGTATATCCGTTTCATCGTATTGATTCAATTGCTGCTCAACACCTTCCTGTTTATAGGTTACACTGCCTTTAAGCACAGTTAATTTACCACCTGTTATAGTTTGATGTTCCTTCAGCACCATGCCTATTTTAAAACCAATAATCAATGCTTTAGAATGATCGGTTTTGAACAGTGCTCTCGCCACTGGGTGCTCTGAGTTTTCAAGTAATTGAAGTACTTCTTTAATGATCATAGATCTTTCTTTTTAAATATGCGTAAAGACAAATAAAACGGAATGATGATCCAACAAAACAAAATAACAAATGCAATAATCACCCCTAAATCACTACCTAACATGTTTTTAAACACAGCTCCTGTGTAACCCATCATAGCACTGGCGTCTGTGTTTAATAAAATGAGTATTCTAGCAATATCAATGGGGCTTAAAGCACTTATACCAATCAATAATTTTTCAATAGGATAATCAGCAAACTGAAAAGTGATAAATAAAACAAAACCATCAAATAACAGAGAAAAATACAGCCATAGAAGGATACTTATTCCAATACCCTTTGCCTTATCCCTTGCCAACACGGCACATAAAAAGGCAATAGCCGTGAATACGGTGGTAATTAATACGCCCACACTTAACATCATTAGACTAATTGAATTATCCACATAAATGAAGAGCGGAATACCTACACCCACCAAATAAGCTAGTATTAAACTTATACTCAAGCCACTAAATAACCCTAACCAAATTTTACTTCGCTTAACCGGCTGACTTAAAAGCAATTCAATGAATTCTGCGCTGTTGTAAATGTAGATGGTAGAAAATAAAATAGATACCAAGGGAACTATTAAAAGAATGATATTGAGCATGGTAAGCAAGCCTTTACTACTATTGTCTTCCAGTGAAAAAACACTTAAAGAAAACGCCAATAACAATATCGTATAAAGAATAATGATCTTATTTTTTAAAATATCGAGTACAATAAATTTGATGATCCTATTCATTGGGTATCTTTTTCAAAATAGTAGTAATAGCTTTTGAAATGGACTTTTCCTGTGTACTTTCTTGTAATTCATCCACACTTTTGTGAAACATGATCTTACCATCTTGCATAAAAACGATTTGTGTAACCAAGTTATCTAATTCACTTAAGATATGTGATGTGATCAGAATGAGTTTACCCTTATTTTTTTCTTCAACAATTTTATCTTTTAATACTTCTGAAGCGATTGGATCTAACCCAGCCGTTGGTTCATCCAATATAAGCACTGCAGGATCAAACATAAAAGCCAAAGTAGCACTTACTTTTTGAGTAGTACCCCCACTTAGTGTACGCATTTTTTTAGAAGCAAGGGCACTTAAATTAAAAGCCTTATATAAAAACTCATCCGTTGTGGATGGATTATTTCTGATACTTTTAATGGTTTCGATCACTTGCCCGATGGTCATATTTTCGGGATATCTGCCAATTTGAGACATATACCCTATTTGATCCCTATAGGTATATGAGTTGTAAATACTTTGTTGATTGAATTTAATTTCTCCTTTGGTAGGCATTACCATTCCAAGTAAGCTTTTTATTAGGGTGGTTTTACCACAACCATTTGGTCCTATTAATGCAACACACTCTCCTTTATTACAACTCAAACTAACATCATCGAGTACTTGCAGTTTTCCAAACTTTTTATATACATGGTTTATTTCAATCATAATTTAATAGAATGCATTAATGGTTCTTTATCTACAAATATATCAGGCGTTAAACTGGGTATGATTTTTTCTGATTTATCTAATAGGGAAGTAATAAAACTTTTATATAATAACATTGCTGGCGGGTTCTTCTCGATGATGACTGAAAATAAACTAAGTGGATGATAAGGGATATCGCCAATATTATCCTTATTCAAATCGTATCCCTCGTATTTATCCCAAAAGTTTTTATTAAAGGTGTTTAATACTAAACTACCATTTGTTCCTACATCAAAAGTGTTACCTAAGAAATTATTTGCTTCAATGATATTATCCATACAGCTTGCCTGTATTTTCATACCCCAGCCATTATCTTTAAATACGTTTCCTTTTACAGTGATTCGATTAGTTCCCTCCATAAAAATGGCAGAAGTGTTTTTACTAAAATGGTTCCCTTCAATATGGCTATCTGAGATTTCTTTGAGTAATAAGCCATAGGAAGCATCTCCCCAGTTTTGAGTGAATGTATTATCCAGCATAATAACTTTCTTGGTAAACATAACCGCAACGCCAGCTCCGTTATTCTTAAATACATTTGAAATATAACTATCGCTATTAGAAAACATAAAATGAAGCCCATATCGGATATTATGATGCGAAACATTCCTCCAAATAACAGAGTTGGTTACAAATTCAAAATAAATGCCATCCCGATGCCCGGAAACATTATTGCCAGTAATTTGTAAGCTGTCGCTCTTCCAGCAATGAATGCCGTTACCGATTTTCTGTTCTTCTTTACCGTATGCTACAATTTTATTATTTTTAATGATACAGTGAACTCCATATTGTACATATATACCAAAGAAGTTATCAAATAGCAGATTGTCTTGAATGGTTACATAATTACTATTATAAATTTTAATCGCCCCAGGATCATCCATGGTGGCAATGCCCGAATGTTGAACAATAAATCCTTTAAAAACAACATGATCAGATTTTATAGATACTACTTCGTATTTACCTTCGCCATCTAACACAGGAAAACCAATACCAATTAAAGTTATTGCTTTATCGATAATAATATTACCCTCTTTAAATAGCCCTTTTTTTACAAAAATCGTATCCCCGGCTTTTGCTAGTTGAACAGTTGCCCCAATACTTTTAGTTGCTGTAGTCTTATCAACCATAAAACTGGATGCATTTGCATTGATTAAGCCCGATAAAAACCATATGGTTATAATAATCTTCAAGTAGCAATTTTATTTAAATATCGAAGTTGATTTAATTACTGTTGTATTGTGTAAAGCAGCATAGCTTTCTGCACTGTCTTTATGAGCAAATGCGATGATATTACCCTGCATGGGACTATTAATACTTTCAAACTCTACATAGAAACATTCATTGATATTTTTCAATTGATGGTCGGCTGCAAAATCTGCGATCAATATTTGTGCTATTTCATTTTTATCTTTCATTTTAAGATATGCTTTTAAGCAAGCGATATCATCAAATTTATATACCCTTCCTTTTTTTGTAACCACTTCACCTGCAAAACGTAGATCTGCAATGGTCATTTCACAACTTTCACAATTGTCTTTATTGATGGCTATTGGTTCTGATTTAATCTCATAACAAGAAGATAACATCATCATCAACCCAATTAGCCCCAATGTAGTTTTTGATATACTAATATTTTTCCTAAACTTCTTTTCATATATAAGAACAAATAAAGCAATTGCGCCAGCAGCTATAAATAACCAGCCACCAATATCAGGGATTGAATAAGCCCCAAAATTGAGTAGTTGTTTAAACCCAATTAATGGTGGCTGATAAGACATCCCAGGTACTATAATAGCAGCATTCGGATTGAGGTTGTGACCATAATTATATTCCCAACGCCAAAAATCTACCATTGAAATAATGCCAAATAATAGAAAAGCAATAAACCAGCCAACAACAAATTTCTTTTTACCAATGAAAGCAACCAATAAAGCCATTAAAGCAAAAAATGCAATGATAAAAGGCAATACTTTGAATTCAATAAAGTTTTCTACATGCAAGGTTTCCATGCCAATATAATGGTTAAGCCCATTGATTATATCAACATTCCCACCCAAATTATTGGTATAAATTAGTAAATATAAGCCCTCTGGGTATTGCGGTGCATCTAACTCTATTCTCCACAATGGCACGAAAATAGAGATGACTAAAAATATAGCAATTAAAAAAAAGAGTGCTCTTGATAAGGTGGATATTGTATTATTCGTTTTCATATATATGAATTAAAAAAGGAGCGTTGATTGTTGTAAATAATCAAACCGCTCCTTTTGAAAGTATCTTGTTATTTACTTTTTAGCATCACCAACAGCTTGTGGCGCTGGCTGATTGGTACCTAAACTAAACGTTAAAGGAACATTGCTTCCTGCCGGAGACACCCGAATATATCCTTGCATTTCCTGGTGTAAAGCACTACAGAAATCGGTACAATACATAGGATAGATGCCTACTTTCTCCGGAGTCCATTTGAGCGTAGTAGTTTCACCTGGCATGATTAACAGTTCCGCATTTGCTGCACCTTTAACGGCAAATCCATGTGGTACATCCCAATCTTGCTCCAAATTAGTTACATGGAAATATACTTCATCACCTAGCTTAATACCTTCGATATTATCTGGCGCCAAGTGAGAACGAATAGCAGTCATATATACATGTACTTTATTACCTTGTCTTACCACTTTAGTTTCCTTTTCGCCTTTAGCAACATATGGATGTTTATTATCTTGAATCTTGAAGATTTTCAATTGTCCATTGTTCTTGATTAGATCAGCAGGAGCAGATTGTGCATAATGGGGCTCTCCGATTGTTGGATAGTCAAGAATCATTTGCATTTTATCGCCACTTATATCGAATATTTGAGCAGATTGTGTAAGCTCGGGACCTGTTGGCAAGTACCTGTCTTTGGTAATTTTATTATAAGCTACTAAATATTTGGCATTTGGCTTGGCAGTGTTACCACCTGGAATACTTAAATGGCCGACAGAATAATAAGTAGCTGCCCTATCTAAAACTTTTAAATCTTTGATATTCCATTTAACAATTTCACTACTTACAAAAAAAGAAGTGTAAGCATTACCTTTCCCATCAAACTCTGTATGCAAAGGTCCTAGGCCTGGCTTTTTAACTTCTCCATATAAAGCAGCTTCATATTTAATAACCGGAATACCAGCAAATTCACCATCAAATGCTTTATCAGCAATAGCTTTTTGTAATTTATCGTAACTAAATACAGGAATCATCGCAGCTAATTTTCCGCTTCCAACAATATATTCTCCAGTAGGATCTACATCACAACCATGCGGAGATTTAGGACAAGGAATAAAATAACAAATATCTTTAAGCTCTGAGGCATCCAATATAGTTACTTCATTCATCATGATTGAAGTAGCACTATGTGTTTCATCACTATAAACATTATGAGCATATTTTGCTGGCACTTTTTTTCCTTTACCAGCTTTTAGGTATTCTTCGGCCTTCTTCCAGTTAATAGCCATGATAAAGTCCTTATCTCTTTGAGAAGCATTCACTTCTAGCAAAGTATTGGCTTGTTCGGTATTATAACAACTAAAAAAGAACCATCCGTGAGATTTTCCTTTTCCTGCACGAGCTAAATCAAAATTTACGCCTGGTGTTTTAATTTGAAAAGCAATTTTCATTCCACCAGATTCAGGGTTCACGCTAATGAAACTGATATGGCCTTTAAAATTTTGCTTGTAGGTATTAATAGGAACATCACCATTGGCATTATCTTCTGGAACGCTAAATCGAGTTCCAGCTACAATATATTCGCTATTCTCTGTACCGAAAGGAGAACTATGATTACCCGCACTATTTGGTAATTCAAGAATTTCTGTTGTTCTAAATGTTTTTAGATCGATACGTGCAACCCTTGGTGTATTATTGGCATTTGCAAAAATCCATTTTCCATTGATTTCACCTTTAGTTTGAGATAACTCTGTATGGTGCAAATCATCCCAAGGAACAAATCCATGAGAAGTATTTAACATGGGCTTAGTTTCTTCGCTATATCCCCAACCTTTTTCTGGGTCAACAGAAAATACGGGAATAACTCGAAATAGCCTACCACTAGGTAAGCCATAAACACTCATTTGACCACTGAACCCACCTGAAACGAAGTTGTAAAACTCATCATATTTTCCAGGTGCTACATATGCTTTAGAAGCATCACCCGTTACTGCATTGGCAGCATTCTTTGGTTTGCAAGAGGCAAAGCTTAAGAACAGCAGTGCAATTACTGTAAATTTTGAAAGGACGATTTTCATTTTTATAAATTTATTGTGAAAACAAGATTATTTTACGCCATCAATTTTTCTCATGTACTCAAGTAATGCCCTTGCTTCAGCATCAGCTAAACTTTGATTAGGCATCCGAACAAGACATATTTCTAACATAGCCTTAGCCTCAGGATCTTTATCAATCATTGGATCTGGATTAGTAATGAAGTTCATGATCCATTCTGGTGTACGACGTGTGGTTACGCCAGCCCAACCCGGTCCAACTAATTTCTCATCAGTCAATTTATGACAAGAAGTACATTTTGTTCCAGCAACTTTTTCGCCGTTTGAGGCCATAGCAGCATCCAATGTAGCACCTAATTTAATATTGTCAGCGGTGAACTTTCCCTCCCCTCTTTTAGGGTCATAAGACGATGGATCAGCTGCTGTAGTAGAGGCTGGCTTTTCCTCACTTGTTTTTGCAGTTGAATTTTGGTTGCCGCAAGAAAAAATGAAAAAGGAAATGGATAAGGCGAATAGCAATAAATATGTTTTCTTCATAATTAAAATTTAATTACCTCAAAGGAAACTATAGTGTATCAACTTTTTTATGACTTGAGTCATACAGTCGATTTTTATCTCCCTTTTGATTATTTTAAATCCAATTATTAAAGCTGACTAAAATCAGTTCTACATAAGGTCTTTATTTACGATTATATATATTTAGCTATTTGCATTGTTTGCATTCTCCCCCAACTCCTCAATGGTCTTCTTCGCATTCGCCAAACGAAAGACTATGTTTTTATTGATCAATTTTATTCTTAAAAATCTTCCCATCTTTTACTATAAGCATAAAATTTTTATCGTAGTCTAACAAAACTTTTAAATCCTGTAAGGGATTACCATCAACCAATAACATATCTGCATAAGCACCTTCTTCTATCACCCCTAATTTATTGGGATAGGGATTCCGCATGCCGCTCATCGTTAATAATTGCGCATTGGTTGATGTGGCCATTTTTAAAATCTCATAAGGATTATACCAGCGCAATAATTTAACCATATCACCTGCCCTATTTGCAGAATGTTTGGGTTCAAATAAGCAGTCGGTTCCAAAAGCAGTTTTAATATTATATTTTTTAGCAAATAGATAGGCACTATCAGTTCCGCGCATCATGGTTTGTTGTTTAATTCGATTGGGGGTTCCTTCGGCATAAGCACTTACACCATCATCAATAAAGGGTTGTAAACTTAACCATGCTTTTTTATCTGCAATCATTTTAGCGGTAGCGTCATCAATTAATTGAGCATGGTCAATGCAACGAACACCTGCACGTAGTGCAGTTTGAATTGCTCTAGGAGTATATGCATGAACGGTAACATAAGTTCCCCAGTTTTCTGCAGCAACAACAGCTGCCCTCATTTCTTCTTCTGTAAACTGCGACACATCCAATGGATCATAATTAGAAGACACTCCACCGCCTGCCGCTAACTTAATTTGAGTAGCACCCAATCTTAGTTGTTCTCTTACTCTTTTTAAAACCTGATCAGCCCCATCGGCTATGATTCCAAAATTATTTCGTTCAGTAAAATCCAACAAGGCTGAAGCATCTCTAGGCACATCATTGGGAGAGAGAAAATCTCCATGACCAGCCGTTTGCGAAATCATCGCACCAGAAGGATAAATTCTTGGCCCTATAATTAATCCTCTATCAATCGCTTTTTGCAAACCCATTGCTGGACCTGCTAGATCCCTAAATGTGGTAAAGCCTTGCATTAGATCTTTCTCTGCCGATTTAATGGCGTTTACAGTAATAAATTGAATATCGCTGTTCAACAATTCAACAATATTCAACGATTCCATCATTACATGCGTATGAGCATCAATTAAACCAGGCATCAGAAATTTTCCTTTTCCATCGATTACTTTTGCGTTAGTAGTATTAGGAATAGACGCAGTGGAGATTTTACTAATGATATTATTTACAATCAATACATTTCCATTCATGGTCTTTTCATCTTTACCATTAAAGATTTGAACGTTGTTGATGAGTATTGAGTTTTGAGATTGTACAAGCATTGAACTCATTAAAATCAATAAAATAATCATTGATTTTTTCACAAAAAATGGTTTCATAGTTGAAGATGTTTAATAACTAAATATACTATTTTTATTAGAAGAGTATTAAATAGGAGAATAGCCCTATTTTGCTCAACCAATTAGAGTTAAACAATGAACAGAACCAATACCCTATTTATTCTTTTACTATTTGCGGCTGTCAATGTACAATTCAACGATATTCAATCGCAGAAAGCACCAACAAATATTCGTGCTGGGGTTCAACAAAAATGGATAGACGATTTCACCTGGGTACAATATGGCAATATGCCTTTAGTAATTAGTGTACCCCATGGCGGAGGTATTGCCCCAGATAGCATTGCTAATAGAGCATGCCCTGGCATTACTACCGTTACTGATTCTTATACCATCGAATTGGCCAAAGCCATTGATAGCGTTTTCATGGCCGATTATGGATCGCATCCCTCGCTAATTATTACACACTTAAAAAGATCCAAGCTCGATCAAAATCGACCACTGCCAGAAGCCAATTGCAACAACGAACAAACAGTAGCTATCTGGAATCGTTTTCACAATAGCATTGATACAGCTTTGCAATTAGCAGTAAAGCAATGGCCTCAATCTTTGTATATCGATTTACATGGGCATGGGCATGCCAATCAACGTTTGGAATTAGGATATTTATTAACCGATGATGAACTCCGGAATCCGGCAACAATACTTCCTGCTAAAACATCTATTGCATCTTTAATTGCTAGCACAAAAAAATCAGCAGAAGATTTACTCACCGGAAAAAATGCATTCGGTACCATCATTGCATCCAAAGGAATTCCGGCAGTTCCGAGTATGCAAGACAAAGCCCCCAATTCAACAGAATCCTATTTCGATGGAGGCTATAATACCAAGCGTTATACTTCAACCAGTACTTACCCCAATGTATTTGGCTGGCAGATAGAAAGCAATAAAGATGTTCGCTTTAGTGCTACACAACGTTCCGTATTTGCAAAAGCATTGGCTGCTTCTGTTATGGAGTTTTACAAAGTGAATACTCAATTAATATTCAAAAATTAGAGAACTGCTTTTTTAATTGTGCCCAACTAATTTAATTTTTCAATATCTATATCGTATTTATCCAAAAGGCCAATAATACTAGGTAATGAAAATTTTGCTTTTTTTATTCGGTTTATTTCTGGGTCAATAGAATAATTATAAGAAGTCCGCAAGTCCGCTTTTTCAAGTATTGTTTGGTCAAAAGTTGCTCGTTCCAAATTACAGTTGGCAAACATAGTACTTGTCAAGTCGGCTTCTGAAAAATCTGTTTCGTGTAATTGTGAATTTTTAAAAATCGTCTTTTTTATTTTCGTTTTGTAAAAAGAAGAATGATTGAGTTGGCAACCGTCAAACGAAAATGAAAGTCCAAATTCATTGCAGGTGTCAAACCGAAGTCCCAACATTTTACAGTCCTTGAATTTTATGTCCCGAAACACTGTCTTGTTGAGTTTTGTCAAACTCAAATTACAACTGTTAAATGTGCAGTCTGTAAACTTAAATTCAGAAAGGTCTTTGTCGACAAAGTTGCAACTGCTGAAAATACAGTTTTCGTATTCGCCTTTTGTCAGCGTATCATTTCGGACAAAGTTTTTGTCTGTGATATAAATTTCCTTCATTTTTCTCTTTTGTCATTTGGAAGAGTGTCTTGTTACACTTGCCACTAACGAACAGGGCTTGGCGAAGGTGGGGAAATCTTAGAACAAAAGCCCAAATAAAGTAAATTAGCCCAATTTATATTCCAAAGTTCGGATTCAGCACTTCTGCCCCGCTTTTGCCAAGCCAATGTTGGTGGCAGTTTTTTGTCGCACTCAATTTGCTTCAAATCTCATTTTGTAATGTAGTTCTGTCTCTCCAAAGGTCTGAAAGTTTAATCTTTCATATAGTTTTTTAGCTCTGTCATTTATTTTAAAAACTTGTAGTTCGACACTTTTTTTCTGTGCTACTGCACTTTTAATAGTGTCAATAAGCACTTTTGTCCCTATTTTCTTTCCTTGAAAAGGTGTGTCTATAAGGATATTTTCAATAAACAAAATATTCTCATTAACAGAAGTTGATATGTAACCAACTTCCTGCTTTTCGTCAATTATTATTTTAATTTTATAGGGGTTAAATTGATTTTTGTGATAGTTAAGCTGTATAGTGTCGTCCCAACCCCAAATTTTTTCGACAAGTTGCTTAGTAGAATTTATCTTCACTTTAAAAGTAAAATCAAAGTCGTTGTCGTTTGCTTGTCGATATAAAATCATTTCTGAATTACTTTTTCGTTGACAATAATTTCATAAATGAATTCTCATTATGAAACGCAAAGCTCCTCCTCAGTTACATTATTGCAAATGCAAAGAGGTGTTTTGTATCGCGAAAATGAATTCGTAATACAAAACGGTGTATTATAATTGGGGGGAGATTCAAGTTATCAACAATACTTTGATATATAAATATTTCTAAGGAGAAATTTATATCTAAAAGTTCTCAAGCCATTTTATTTGCATTATAAACTGAACTTTAGTGCCTGTTTCGTTAAAAAGAGAGGGTTTCTTACCATTTATTTAATAGATTTATTTTGTTTGAGCCACTATCCATTTTGTGATTTCATCCAATGCAATTATCGAAAATGTTTCTTCAATCAACAAGTATTCTGAGGGCGCCCCAGTTTTGCATTGTTGAAATAAATGGTTCATTCCTTCCATTTCTTTTATTGTAAATGATTTGTTTTTGGCCTTTTTAAAAGCTTTTTCCATGCCAGAGAGATTTTCTTTCGGAGGCACTTGCAAATCTTTTTCGCCATTTAATGCTAATACCGGGCATTTAATTTTCTTTAAAAATGGATATGGATCGAATTTTAAAAAATACTGCATCCAAGGTGTTACAAGGTTTTCAATCCATTTTTGTTCGGACAATCCACCTAAAAATTTACCTTCTCTATCTGTTTTATAATATTCTTGTACTTTCTCTTTTAAACTAATATTTAATTCAGTGCTATCATTTGATTTTTTAATGATATTATAAACTTCAGAGTTAATCTGTTTATTAAATTGTATTTCATTTTCACTAACCCCATTTGACCTGCTGATTAGTTCCTCTTGTAGTACTAATAATTTATCAATAGCCATACCGGGGCCAGCTAGTAATACGATGAAGTTTACATCTTTATTTTCAGCAGCCACCATTGGTGCTATCATCCCACCTTCACTATGACCTACTAAGCCTATTTTGCTTTTGTTTATTTCTGGTCTTGTTTTTAAAAATGCAATTGCACTTTCAACATCAGTGGCAAAATCAGCTGTGGTTGCAGTATTGAAATTTCCCGTTGACTGTGCTACACCTCTGTCATCGTACCTTAATACTGCAATTCCATTTCTGGTTAGATAATCCGATAAAATAAGAAATGGCTTACGTCCAAATATTTCTTCATCCCTATTTTGTTTTCCGCTCCCAGAAATTAAAATAACTACTGGGAAATTTTCTCCGTTTTTTGGAAACGTAAGTGTGCCGGCTAGGGTTATATTAGCAGATGAATTCCTAAAACTTATTTCTTCTGAATTATAAGGATAGGGTTTCACAATTTTAGCTTCTTGTGAGTTTCTCGAAATTTGTTTTTCAGATTGTTTTCTAGATAAACCCATTGGAACTTCAACTCCGCCCTGCTTAAATACTCCAGAAATAGAATCTCCTATTACGATGCCATTATATTCAGCTCCAACATTAGCTAATTTGAGTTGTAATTTTGAACCATTTAAGATTGTTTGACCCACTGGTATTCCATTTGCCCCTTGATCTGGGCTATCAAGTTTTGAACTATATCCATTCTCCGTTTTAGCAATATGAACGACCATGCGTAATTGAGTACCCTGTATTTTTAAAACTCCGTACCAGTCTCCTGAAATATTTTGCCCTATTGCATTAATGGTTATTAGCATTGCCAAAAATGTTATTATTCTGATTCTGATTTTCATTGTTATTTATTTTTTTGTTTTAATAAGAAAATGATAAGAAAATATAAAGAGGTTCCCATAGTGGCAATTACTGGTATGAACCAGTTACCTAAAACTTCGTTTACAGTTGAGATGTTACTTGCATATCCAAAAAAGAAATAATTTTCCCCATAAAAACACCCGGTATTTTTGGGATAAATTATTTTTAATATAATCAACACTGGAGATAACAACACTAAGACTGCTAATAATGAAAGGATGATATAAAAAATGCCATTGCGAATATTTAGAAAGATTGATTGAGCTAGGTGCTTTGGGTGAAGCGTTCTAATTGCTTCCTTTGTTTTTTTCAAAGCCACAACTTCCTTTAAAGTTTCTTCTGGTGCCCCAAGTCTTTCAAGAATATTCAAGAGGTTTTCAAGTTCATTTTTAGCAGTATTGGCTTCTAAAAACTCATAGATGTGGCTATTGATTTCTAAAAGACAATCTTCCTTGTCTTTTTCTGAAAGAATATGTATACTTCTTTTACATCGATCTATATAGTCATTATATATCCTCTGAGTATTTCTATCAGTAAACTGTATTGCCTTCATTTTATTTTTTTAATTTTAAAAAAATCGCATCAAAATTTTTAGTCATTTCCTTGAGACACTTTTTTCCGTCTTGGGCTATATAATAATATTTTCTTGGTATACCTGATGGTTGTTCAACCCATTTTGCAGTTAGCAAGTCCTCTTTCAACAGCCGTATTAATAGCGGGTAGATAGTTCCTTCAGTTACATCTATTTCGTAGCTCAATTTTAAATCCTGAATTAGCTCATAGCCATAACATTCCTTCTTTGACACTATTAATAAAACATATAACGGCAATAGCCCTTTCTTAAGTTGTATATCCCAATTTTTGAGAAATTCATGTTTCATACAGCAAAGATAAGTAAAAAAATAATACATTGTTATACAATGTATTATTTTTTTAGAAATTCCTATTTATTAAGATTGACTAACGCCTAACCTCATCCTTAAAAATGGTATGCGACGATGAACAATGAAAGCACTATATTCCTTTAATAATTTTAAGAATCTTATTTAAAGCGCTTTTAGATTCACTCATCAACGGTAACAAAGGCCAAATATGCGGCATACATTCTCCAATAATAACTTCCATTTTTACATTTTCCTTTTGTAACCTTTCTACAAAAATTTTGGAATCAGCATACATAATATCATGAGTAGCTAAGAACAGATAGGTTGGCACAAATCCTTTGAAGCTGCCATAGATGGGAGATATTTCTTCATTGTTCAAGCCTATGTTGCCTGCACTCATTTGCTTTGCAGATACAACTCCCTTGCGTGAAAGCATTAAATCATTTGGATCAATATCTGAAATAGATGGATTGCTCATACTGCAATCTAAAACGGGTGAAATGAGAATTGCAGTATTTGGCAACGGAAGCCGCTTCTTAACTAAACGTTGAATCAACAATATCGCTAAGGTTGCACCTGCTGAGTCACCCATAAGAATAATGTTCTCAGGACTATGAATTGTTAGCATGTAACTGTAAGTGGCATCAATAGCCTCATTTACATCTTTTATTTGATGTTCAGGTGCTTTAGGATAGTCAATCAAATAAGATTTCGTATTCGTGTATTTAACTAACCGGGAAATTAAATTCCAATGAAGTAGGGTGGGGCCATAAATCAATGCACCACCATGAAAATACAAAATCACTTTTTTTGAAGCAGTTAGATTGAGATCCAACTCTGTTATCAGGCAATTATTGACTTTGATAGATTTGAAAGGCAATCCAAACAATAGTTTTTTACTGGGGTTTTTAAGATCATCTTTTCGAAGCTCTTTGTAATCAATTGGGTCTTTAGAAAATATCTTTTTCGTTTGCTTTAGGCGGATTGCGAACATGACAAGGTAAAATGATATACTTTTCATCACGAAACTCTTTTCTTATTTCGTTTAAACTTTTTATAGTCATTTACTAATACAACCAAAAAAGAAATAGCTGTTAAAAATAAAGGGATAAAATAATATGTTATTGCATTAACATGTTTTGCATCAATCATAAATGGTATTGCAGATGTAATGATTAAAAAGAAACATACAATAAGTCCATATTTGTGCCAGGTTTTTGAAATCAAATCGTTTTCCAGTTTTTGGATCGGGATATCTTCATTTTTTATAAATAATAATTTAATTTTTTGAAAGTCCCATACTATCAAAGACAAAGTTGCCAATAACATCAAGATTGTTATAGCTGTAGTATTACCAAAACCTATTCCATAAGTAATAAGAACTATATTACTGATAATCCCTAAGTATAATAAAGCGCCTACAGTTGCAAAACGCTGTGTCATTAGCAATATACCAGCTGTTACCTGCATTACTCCAAGAAAATTCCAATAAATTCCGGTCTGATACAAGGCATTGAAAAAATGCCCTACCGGATCACTATCAGGCAATAATGAAAAGCGGCGCCCAAAGGTTTTTATTAAGCCTGAAGGAAGGAAGGCATAACCAATAAGAAATCGCACTGAAACAATGTAATAATTAATCCATATATTTTTTCGAAATCTTACGATAATGTTTTCCATGATTTTTTATTAAACTCAAATTTTTGATTTTTAACAATTTTATTAAAAGTATAAGTGAAATCTCATTTCATTTTTTTAACTGCATATTTTGAAAGATTGGCATCTTCTGGGCAAACTTAGTTGCTGTTTAGCTTACTCTTTAAAAAGTTTAATATATCAGTTGGAAATTGGCAATGAAATTTTTCTCTATCAAAGCCATCCGGATCAGTTGATGCCAATCCTACTTTTGATTTAATTGATTCGGGGAAAGGACTTAGAAATGAAAAATGTCCTGCATTTTTAACAATTTGAAAGATAAAATATGAATTTGATCTCAGCTTCTCAACAAACAAATCTGTCTGAAAATTGGAGATATAACTATCTTTCTCAGCATTCAGTATCATGACAGGAATATTTACATTTTTTAAAGATTCACTTCCAATAAACCAACCAGGTGTAAGTGCTAACAGAACAAGAGCTTTGATACGAGTATCGGTGGTAATCAATTCCTTTTCTTTTTTTTCTTGCTGGCCAAGATTTGGGTGGCCAAATTTTGAATAATAATCTTGATTTGAAATAGGAATTCCACCTGCCAAGACTAATGCTGTACTTGCGCCAATAGAATGGCCAATAACTGCAACACAATTAGGTTGCAAATGTTCTTTAAACTCGTTAGTTGCGTACATAAAATCAATGGTCAATTTTATATGTCTAAGCCTGTTTGTGAAATTCTGGTCTTTCCCTTCTAATTCGTTATTCAATCTATTATTCCTATTATGCTCAATCATTACCACGATGTAGCCGTTTTTTGCAAGAAAGGTGCTAATTGTTCTGTATAAAATTGGTGAGCCGCCTGAGCCATGTGAAATGATTACAAGAGGAAAATGCCCTTCGATAACTTCTGCGACAGGGCTTACATCCATTATATAAGGCCCAAATGTGACCTGTTTCGATACTTCATAAGTTGGATACTGTATTAAAACAGGGAAAGAAATGTTATTGAAGTCATCTTTAATTGTCAATTGGTTGCTCCCAACAAAAATTTCTTTCATTTGATAATTATTTAATTAAAAAAACCTCATAACTCACACTACCATCTTGAAAACTTCCCTTACCTACAGCAAGGACGTAATTTAGCCATTCGTATTTTTTTGAACTTGTTTGAAAAGTAGGGGTAATTCGCCAGTAGGTGGTTTTATCTTCGTTAGTATGCACAATGCCTGAATAGGAGCAAGCAATTAATTGACCATCTTCGGCTTCAAGTACTAATCTAACATCCAATTTGTTGGTAGCATCATCTACTTTAAGTAACCAATCCTCACCTACTGCTTTTACTTTTCCTTTCATTTTGGGCCCTTCAAAAGTTCCTCCTAGAATGGGGTAAGCAATCCTTGTTCCAAATGGTGTCTTACCTGTTTCTATGGGTTTGTCTAAAACAAGTGTGATTTTGTAAAGGAATTCAGACTCCAACTTTTGTGCATTTGACTTGTTAGAAAAGAATAATGCCACTACTAAGGCAATTGATGTGACGATGTTTTTCATTTTTGTAGTTTTAGTATGTATGATAAAATAAATTGGCAAGGTTCATCCATTTGTTAATTTTTTGTTTGTCAAAAATGAATACACCCTTTCAAAAAGGGATTTTTCCTGATCTTCTTAAATGATTTCACTAGAATTTAAGTATTTGTTCAAAATTTCAATTGCATTTCTATTTTTAAGCTCTTTGGCAATATTCAATGGGCTTTTGTTTGAAAATACTTCCTCTAAATCGGGCAATGCGCCGTTTTCAAGCAAAAGTTTCATCATTTCTAAATGGTTTCGATTTATACATTCTATCAATGCACTTGTCAGAAACTCGGGATGTTGATAATTTAAATCAATACCATTAGCAATATGATAACGAACCAAATCAAAGTCATTGATTTCTACACCCCGAAACATATCTTTCCAATCTCCACCCATAGTATTCAATTTTATGAATTATCAATTTTAATTAATTCCTCCAACATTTATTTACCATTCTCCTTTTCTGGATAGAATTACAATACCTATTCAATTTTTAATTCCTTTTGGATTTCTTTTTAAGATCCTTTGCCAACTTTATTGAATTCTTCAATGAATTAATATTTTTCCAGTCATGGTGTGAAACAATTATAAACTTAGGGTCAGGATATTTTTTTTGCACTTTTTTAAGAGTAGTTTCATATTCCAATACATTTCCGTCTCCTAAGTAGCCTAAATTTTCAGCTTCAGCACCTTTTATTAAACAACCACCGTATAGAATTTTTTCTTTGTTAAACCAAATAACGATGTTATCTTCAGTGTGTCCTTGACCAGGATAATAAGTTTCAAAAAAATATTTCCCAAAGCTGAAGACGGTATCTTTTTCAATTAAGTATTCAGCTCTTTTTTTATCATTCTTTTTACTTAATTCATCAGTTTGTTTTGTTGTATAGGTTTTTATTCCTTTTTGCTTGTAATATTTAAGTCCTTCGGTTCTGTCGCTGTGCCAATGAGTTGCAATACACATAATTACATTTTTGTTATGCTTCAACTTTATACTGTCGAGCAATGGTTGAAATTGTGTTGTGTCCCAAGGTGTGTCAAACAGTATAACACCATTACTTGTGAGTAAATACATTCCATTTGCAGGTATTTGACTTCCTTCGTAAGTGTTGTAAGTTGTATAAATATAAAAGTCTCCTGTTAGATGGGATATTTCAAGTTTTGTTTTTTCTGCCTGACCATATATATTAGTCAGTGAAAAGATCAATGCTATTGTCAAGGTAATTATTCGCATACTGTTCCTTTTATTTTTTAATTTGAATTCCAAATCCATTTTCGTTTAGCCAGTCCATACACCAAGAGAACCATTTATCACCTCTTGTCTCATGCTCAAGGGCAAAACCATGACCCCCATTTTGTAGTATATGGAACTCAGATTTTACTTTTGCATTTTGCAGAGCTTCATAAAACAGAATACTATGTTGTACAGAAACTCTTTTGTCATCTCCTGCATGAAGCAAAAATGTTGGTGGTGTATTGGCAGATACGTGTTTTTCGTTACTAAAATAGTTTAATGAGTCTTCAGGGGGATTTGCCCCAAGTAACTTAGCTATTGTTGCACTTACTTTGAACTGCGTAAAACTAATAACAGGGTATAATAGCATCATAAAATCAGGGCGAAGGTTTATCTTTTCTTGATTGTCAATTAAAACTGTATTAAGATGTGTAGCTTCTGTTGAAGCAAGATGCCCTCCTGCGGAAACCCCTACAAACCCAATTTTATTTGTATCAATGTTATATGCTTTAGCATTCATCCGTACAAGTTTAATAGCCATTTGAGCATCTTGTAATGGACCTATGCTTTTATCTATCATTATTTCATTACTAGGTAACCGATATTTTAAAACAAAAGCCGTTATCCCTTTGCTGATAAATGCTTTGGCAAAATCCCCGCCTTCATCTACAACCACCCTATACCCACCACTCGGAAAAATTATTACTGCTGTTCCATTCTCTGTGCCCTTTTTTGGAGTGTATACGGTTAGGGTAGGGACACTAATATTTGTAAATAATCCATTGGTATCCAAATTTTCCTTGTAACTGGCAGGTGTTATTTTTGAATTCGGTATTTCACCCAAATACAATTGAATTACTTTTACCTGGGCAAAAGATGTGATTTGCAAAAAAGACGAAAGAATTGCCGTTAATATTAAAGTACTTGCTTTCATTATTAAGTTTTAAATAAAGTGAAATATGCTATCTTTTCTGCCTGCTCAAAAATATTGGTCAGTGAAGAAAGAAAAACGATATTAATGTGATGGCCTGTAAATATTGCATAATAATTATTTCGTAAAAGTTTCTATAATAACAGTCGTAATTAAGCATTTACAAATTATTACATACTAAATCCCATCTTAATTTTATACCTGTAAAACCTACCATTATATTCCTGCTCTAATTTTAAAACCTCTTTTGTTTTTTTACTTATCCAAAACACTTC
Organism: Sphingobacterium thalpophilum; assembly: GCA_943372285.1. Lineage (GTDB taxonomy): Bacteria > Bacteroidota > Bacteroidia > Chitinophagales > Chitinophagaceae > Sediminibacterium. The sequence goes on from CALRYA010000001.1 coordinate 319,494, forward strand.
TTTATTTCCTTTGGTTTCATGCACCAAAATCCAGCAGTCAATTTTTTGGTCATTATAACCAGTTAATTCAGCAGAACCTGTAACGGTATAAGCAATTTTTTGATAATTAGATGAAGTACCAGGGTCATAAAAAGGGATGAGGAATGTTACTCCATTTTTATAAGGTAATAAAGGAAAGGTTTCTAAATCAAGATGCCAGTTTAAAAAATACTTATCCAATGAAGATTTATAACTGGCCCAAATAGCTTTTGATGTTTTGGCAGTATCAGAGTCACTTATCTGGTTACCATTGTAGCTTACTGTTTTATTTAAAAAGTCAACAGAAGTTTCACTAACTGTTTTAAGTATTGAGTTTCTTGCTGTTTGTACTTTCCACCAGGTTTTATGATACATGGGTTGCATCGTTTTGGCATCGGAGATGGATTTTACAATGTGCATGATGCTGTCTTTATCTTCCCACTCCTGGGTGATTTCAATTGAAGGTGTACCATTGTAATCAATTCGCTTTATTGTTCTTGTCCAAAACTGTGTTTGGGTACGTACAGAATCTTTAGCCATTTTAAAATAGACCAAATAGCGGTGGGTGCCTTCCCTTAGTACTTTAGTATTAATGTTTGTTGAAGTGATTTGAATAGTGTCAGCTTTTTGAGCAATTCCTGTGTAGCTGCTCAAAATAATAATTGCTAAAATTACTGTTGATGATATAAATTTCATGTTGATTTATTTTTTATAATTTATTTGAATAGTTTTAAAATCGCCACCACTGCCATCGCCTACAAATAATCCTATTTTACCTTTTGCCTGTTTAGTTAGTTTTGTAACCTTTAACGAGGGCTGTGCAGAATTATTGATATATGCTATAACAGTAGTTTTATCGATTTCTAATTTCATTCTAAACCATCCATTTGGATCTGGAGGGTTGATTATTTCTTTCTCAAAAATTGCATTCTGTTCATCTCTTAATTTTTTCCATGTGAAGACAGGGTGGGAAACATATTGGATAGCATGTATCCGCCTAACTGAATCTTTAGCAACGAAGTTGAATGGGCGGCAATAAACAGCGTCAAAAGTGCTATCATTTAATCCATGAAATATAATACCAATAAAACTTCCTTGTAAAACATCTTTACCTCTCATCTCAATTTCAATGGTTCCGTTTTCCATTTCATTGAGGGGCAACCAAATAATGCCTTCTTTTTTATTTTCTGAGACCTGGATAAATTCTGTAGAATTTTGCGAGATTATTTTAATATCTCTATTGATAGCTACTAGCTCACCTTTTTTATGAAATGTTGCTAGTTCAATATTCTTTTGCTTTTGCCCAAAAAGAAAAGTTGGCAATAGGAGGATAATTATACAGTACTTTAGTGTTTGTTTCATATAAATATTTGATTTAATTAATGTTATTTTTTAATCCTTCGAATTGTTCTTTCAATTTATTCATTGCTACTCCTCATAAATTCATTTCAATAAGATTGCCGTTTCTCTCTTCAGCCATACCTGACCAGCCTTCGCGGTCTACAGAGACTGAAAAACCATTAATAGTTTTCACAAGCTGACAAAGAAATTTCAATAAAATCAACTTTTGTTTTAGGTGGGGCAGGTGAAATTGCCTTGCACACAATACAATCTAGGCTATGGTATTCCTGTTCATCACTTTTAATTAGCACATATAAGGTCTTTTTGTCACCATTGGTCAACTCTGCAATTTTACAAGTGTTGTAATAAGAAACAACATTCTTGTATTTCAGCCCGGTTTGTACATCTTGCCAATTTGAATCTCCAATTAATTCGTCAGATAGAATTTGGAAAATCACCCTGTCGCAATCATACCGTATAATTTTAGCAGGCATAAGTTTACATGCAGAACTACTTTTTTCACATGATGAAAAGGCAAATAGCAAGGCAATAGTTACAGCTAATAAGTTTCTTTTTTTCATTTTAATATTTTGATATGCTATTTGTGTAGGTAAATTATTTAGTCATTGCCATTAATAAATACTTGCTAAACAAACTTGGGTTGTCAATCCAAGAATTATGTCCAGCATTTGGAATAATTATTAACTCAATATTTCTATAGCCTGTTAATTTGCTTTTGTAATTTGCTAAATTGAAATCTAAAAAATCGAACTGTCCTTGTATAATAGTGGCCTTTAAATTATTCAAAGTGCTTCTGTAGTCGTAATTCCAATTTACTGTTTGAGCCATAACAGAAGCTTCTTGGCTGTAATATATTTGTCCGCCTTTTAGTAGTTTCCATTTTGAAATATTATATATGTTTCCTTGAGCAAAATTTATTCTCCATAGTTCTGTCTTTTCTTTATCTGTTAAATTTTTCTTATTGTCTATGTAGTATTTTTTTTCTGTTTTTACTTCAGGTCGGTTTTCCAAATATGTAATATTTTTATTCATTTGTTCAGAAAACACATCGCTGATACTGTCGGCTTTAGGTATAATTGCTCCTGTTAGTATTAATTTAGAAACAAGGTTTGGATATAGTTTTGCAAATTCCATTCCAACTAAAGTTCCCATTGAATGGCATACTAGTTTAACTTTTTTTATCTTAAGTTTTGTAATTAATTCGTATAAGTCATTTACATTTTTTTGAAATGTTAATTTATCAATTGAAGCCGGTGAAAGCAATGAACCTCGTTGGTCATAAAGAATAAAGTGAAATTGGTCCTCAATCCCTTTAATGGCGTCTAACATATAGTCGTGGTTTGCACCAAATCCTCCATGCACAACAATTACAGTGTCATTACTTTTACTACGTAATTCTTTTACAAAAATTCTTAAACTGTCTTTTGTGTTCAAATACCACTCTTCATAGTTTTTGTCTTGTGCCTTCAAAGCCACGCTTTGATAGAATAAGAATGCAAAAATTAAAATCCACTTTGTCATATATAATAGTTAGATGATTTTCTTTAATCTTGTTGATTTTTTGTTGTGAATGTTATTCCAATTGCTAAGATTACACTTGATTAGAATTCATTTCAACTCAACAATTTTCTTTTTAATCCAAAAAGTGGTCTTAGTATATTTATTCGTTTTATAATAAACTCGTAAAAAGATAAACTTGCTATTAATGTAAAAGTTACTAGTAGGATAAATTTTAATATTACTCCTATTTTTAAAGGAAATAATAAAAAGGATCCAAGAAACAAAAAGGCCATGTGAAGGATGTAAACAGGATAAGCTGCCTCTTTTAAATATGTTAATTGCTTAACATCCTTGTTTAAATACTTATATGCAAAAGCAAATACAGAAAATATCCAACAGTTTGACTCTACAGCTAAAAAGTAAAGTGGGGCTTGTACCGGTAACTGCATATATCTTTTTATAAAAAATATTATCGCTATAAGCAGAAAAATCCACCTCCATTTCATTAGCATTTTCCAAAAGCGTTCTCCAGAAGTCATAAATAAAAAGCCTGAAAGAAAAGCCAACATACCTAGTAATAATCCATGAAACGTAAAGGCAAACATTTCATAAATACTTGGATTCATAAGCATAGCTTCGGTAACAAACAATACAATAACAAGCAGCAAACTAAAGGGAGTGCTAAAAAACTGCTTAATGAAAATTACAGGTCTACTTTCTTTTTTATATTTAAAAAAGAAGAATAGGGGTGATAAAACAACAACATACAATAAAATATTGCCTAAAAACCACAAATGCCCCATGCCTGGCATATAAGTGATGTCCCTTTCATAATAGTTTTGCAGCAACAACCAATGGAGCGGCACAATTGCTACACTCCCAAATAAAAGAGGAACGCCGATACGTAAAAAACGTTCTTTAAAAAGTTGCTTCCAATTTCTATTTTGTATGGCTAAATACAAACCCATACCAGATACAAAAAAGAGAATAGGTATTCGCCAAACATTCAACATGGTCATGGGAATCCATAATAACTCCCATGACTTATTGTTAGTAATAAATCCAATAAACCCACCCCATGGTTGAAAACCGATTGCGGTATGATAAATGAGTAATAGACCTATAGCTATTACTCTTATCCAGTCTATAAAATATTGTCTTTGCATTTTTTATTTTTGAACTATTTCAACATGCTAGCAATTACGGGTCTTGTTTTTTCAATGTAACCAAGGTCAAGTTTAACACCAACTGGTTCTAGCATCTGTTTCATTTGCTCATATAGTGTTTTTACTTCGCTATACGGGCCAGCAATAGTTTCCAAGGCAGTACTACCATACTTATTTTTTATCATTTTATTAGCCTTTTTTTCTAGTAGTAACTTTACCATGTCAGGTTTGCAAAAGAAAGCAGCAACATGCAAAGGCGTTGAGCCATCATTATTTTTAAAGCCTAAGTCTGCACCTGAATCAATTAACAATTTTGCAATTTCCTTTTGCTCATACAAACAAGCTGTTATTAAAGGGCTTGAGCCACCCATTGCATCTTTTAAATTAATATCAGTACCCGCTGCAATGTGCTGCTTAACTGCTGCAATGTTCCCAGTAGCTACTGCAGTGTGAATATCAATTTTTGGGGCTGCTTGTTTTGTTGCAGATGTTGCCGAATTTTTTTGTGCATTAGCTGAATTTTCATGGCATGCCATTAAGCCAATTGTTAAAGAAAACAGTACAGCATAAATTTTTGAGTTGCTTAAAAAAATGTTTTTTTTGTTCATGATTCTAATTGTTTATTTAGTGATAAAAAAAGACAAAAAGTCCCTTCACAATGGTTTTCCATTATGTGCCCGTTTGTTTTTGAATGCAGACAGTGATTAAATTATGTATGTTATAAATGGATTACCCTGTATCTTCCTTTACATATTCCAGTATATCAGCAGGTTGACAATCCAAGACTTTACAAATTGTTTCGAGTGTGCTAAAACGTATAGCTTTTGCTTTTCCTGTTTTTAAAATGGATAAATTAGAAAGGGTTAACTCTACTTTCTCTGAGAGTTCATTCAATGACATCTTTCTCTTTGCCATCATTACATCTAGGTTGATAATTATTGGCATATTATACAGTTAAGTCGTTTTCAGTTTGAATTTCAATTCCCTTTTTAAATACTTGTGCTATTACAAAAAACGTTACGCTCATGAAAAACCATACATCGCCACTTTCCAATCTTAATTCCTTGAGTGTTGGGAGTATCACGGATTTACTCATCAGCCAATTGGTATAACTTGATCCCCAGGATGAAAATAAACTGATTCCAAGAGTAATATATCCCATGAGGAGAATAAATTCCTTTAATTTATTATTGAAAGGTTTGGATAAATCAAGCTTTTTTTTGTACAAGAAATGTACAATCACCCAAAACATAATCGCTTTTAATATCACTACGATATTAATGAAAGTAGTTTCTGCAAAAAAGTGACCAGGATCATATGCATACAAATTGGACATATCCAAATGGTTCCAAAAATATTTGGCACCTGTAGGATTAAACGCCAGTGTATAAATACTATTCCACAAAAAGCCTCCCGCTTCAATACAAAGACCAACGAAAATGATCGAAGAAAGAAAGAGCAATGCATTCAAGATCTGTTGCGTACTAATTTTAATTTCCATATTTGTTGTTTTAATTTGACAATGCAAATATAGTAATTATTTATTGATAAACAATAAATATTAATTATTTATCAAAATAATTTTACTGTTTAAATTCAAATTTGCTTGATTTTTGACTTAACTAATTGAAAATCAATTACTATAAGAAAGTACATATCTACAAAGCAATATCAATTACAATGGTAACTTTAAGGTTATTTTAAAAAATAGCAATAACAAAATGAAAAGATTCAAAGAATATTTTATTCCAGTTTTTGGGTTGATTGTTTTCTATTTGCATCATTTATTTCATCACCCTGCTATTACATTCATATCCTTTGCAGCATTAATAGCAGCAGTTCTTAGCGCAGTACACCATGCTGAAATAATTGCGCACCGTATTGGAGAACCGTTTGGAGGGCTGGTTTTAGCATTGGCTATTACAGTAATTGAAGCATCAATTATTATTTCGATGATGCTTACAGGAAGTAATCAAATAAGTGTATTAGCAAGAGATACTGTTTTTGCTGCAATTATGATAATCATGACTGGTATCACGGGCCTCATACTATTTATTGGAGGTGTAAAATTTAAAGAACAAAGTTTTGCCACTGATGGAATTAGCGCCGTTTTTATTGTATTGGTCACCATTTCTGTATTAACACTTATTCTTCCAAATTTCACTGTAGCAGAGGCTGGCCCTTATTACTCTACAATGCAATTGCTTTTTGTTGCAATTATAACCTTGCTTTTATACGGTAGTTTTTTATTTGTACAAAATTTTAGACACAAAGATCATTTTATTGCAGTAAATGAAATTGACGAGTCTGTTGAAATTCCTTCTAAAAGGGAAACATTTATAAGTGCTATTTTACTCCCATTCAATTTAATTGCAGTGGTTTTACTAGCTGAAAGTATGGCGCCAGATTTAGAATTATTTATTGTGCAATTGGGGGCACCAGTTTCATTGGCTGGAATAATCATTGCAAGCATTATTCTCTTACCAGAAGGCATTTCAGCCATTAAAGCAGTAAATAAAAATCAGATACAAAGAAGTTTAAATCTTTCATTGGGCTCTGCATTAGCTAGTATTAGTTTAACAATTCCAGTTGTTGCTATATTTTCTGTTATATCGAAAATTCCTCTTGAACTAGGCATTAATACAGAATCTGTTATTCTTTTCTTACTTGCTTTATTTATACTTATACTATCGCTCATTAAAGGAAGAACAACCATATTACAAGGCATTGTACTATTGTTGCTTTTCTTAGTTTATATATTTTTAACGATTGTTCCTTAATGATATTAACCTAATAACATTTTCTCCATATACACCACTTCAGGCAAAGGGTTATGATAGTAAGCAGTGGTAATAATAAAACCATGTTTTAAATACAATGCAATTGCTCCTTGTAAGCGTTCCAAAGTATCGAGTTTCATTTTAGTATATCCAAGCTTTGCTGCATCATGTAAAATGGCTTTTACCAATTCATCTCCAATGCCAAATTTTCTGAATGCAGCTTCCACATACAAACGTTTCATTTCGCAAACGCCTTCTTCTTCTAAAGCTTGCAGGGCAACGGTTCCAACAGGTTCTTCATTCCAAAAAGCCATGATTAAACTACCCTTGGGGGCTCCATATTTTTTCAATGGATTCTTTAATTCTTCATCAAAGCTTTGAAAACATAAATCTACTGCCAACTCATTGGCATAGGCTTTAAACAAATGCCGAGCTGTTTCCAGATCGGCATCGTTTTGTGTAATATGTTTTAGTTGTAGCATTTATCCTGGCATGCGAGAAATATATTTCTCTACCTCTTTAATTTGATCCAATACTTGTTTGCTCTTTGGCTTACAAGCTTTTGCTTTTCTAAAATAATCTTTTGCTGCGCGGAACTCTCTTTTGTTCATAAAGATTTGACACATACTGATAAAAGCAACTGCCTCACTCTCTTTATCGGAAATTCCAGCACGAATAGCTGCGCGTATATAACTCTCTCCTTGTTTCAAATCTCCTTTTTGCATAGCCATCATTCCCAACTGCAATTTGTTGGCACCTTCTGCTTCTGGCATAGGTGAACCCAATGAAGAACTCATTTTCAAATGCTTTTCGGCACTATCAAAATCTTGCTTCATCATGGCCATATTACCCTTGATAGTATAATAGGTAGATCTAACTGGTTTGTACAAAAGACCTGGATACCATACTGTATTTAAAATACGCTCCACTTCTTCCATATTGCCAGCTTCCATTGGCTCTTGAATTAATCGAAGCGGCCCGATAAAAAAATGACTTGCCAAACCAATCACTCCAATAAAATAAAGGATAAATGATGGCCAAAATCCACTGCTGATATTTACACCAATTGCCGAAACGATTGCCAGTAAACTCAGCCAGAAACGATACTTAATAATGATATTGTAAAACTTCATGATATAAAAATTGGATGGCAAAGATAAGGGGGAATCAGTTATTGGTTATTGGTTATTAGTTATTGGGGGATAGGTGTATAGGATTCATGGTCAGACCGAAAAAACGTATATTTATCAAAAGCTTTATTATGAGAAAATGGCTGTTATTTATCGGTTTGATCAGTTATGGATTCAATTTAATGGCCCAGATCACCCCTTCCCCTATAAAAAATGAGGGCATAGGACCTTATTCACAATTGATAATCAGGGGTGTAACTGTTATCAATGGAACCGGAGCACCAGCTTTTGGACCAGTTGATATAGTAATAGAAAAAAACAGAATCGTTCAAATTGCCAATGTAGGCAATCCAGGAATGCCGATTAACGAAGCTCGAAGACCCAAACTAAAAGAAGGTGGTAAAGAGATCAATTGCAACGGAATGTATGCTTTACCTGGCTTAATTGATATGCACGGTCATATCGGCGGAAAAGAACAAGGAACTCCTGCAGAATATGTTTTTAAACTCTGGATGGCAAGTGGCATTACAACTATAAGAGACCCATCGGCAGGAAATGGATTGGATTGGGTGCTCGATCATAAGAAAAAATCTGCCGCCAATACCATCACTGCGCCACGCATTTATGCATATACCTCATTTGGACAAGGAAGTAAAAGCCCAATTACAAATGCGGAACAAGCAAAATCATGGGTAAATGAGAATGCAAATAAGGGAGCTGATGGAATTAAATTTTTTGGTGCTGCACCTGAAGTAATGGATGCGGCGTTAAGAGAGAATAAACGATTGGGATTGCGCAGTGCCTGCCATCATGCACAAACCGATGTAGCTCGATGGAATGTACTCAGCTCCGCACGTGCCGGATTAACATCGATGGAACATTGGTATGGTTTACCAGAAGCTTTATTTGAAAATAAAACGGTACAAAATTTTCCGCCGAGCTACAATTACAACAACGAACAAAATCGTTTTGAAGAAGCTGGAAAATTATGGGCACAAGCTGCTGCTCCATTTAGCCCTCATTGGAATAAAGTGATGGATGAACTGATCAAACTGGATTTTACACTCGACCCAACATTTAATATTTATGATGCCAACAGAGATTTGATGCGTGCAAGAAGAGCTGAATGGCACGAAGACTATACACTGCCATCTCTCTGGAAATTTTATGAACCAAGTCGCGTATCGCATGGATCTTATTGGCATAGCTGGGGAACAGAACAAGAAGTGGAATGGAAAAAGAATTATCAACTATGGATGACTTTTATCAATGAATATAAAAATCGTGGCGGAAGAGTTACTGCAGGATCGGATAATGGTTTTATATATCAATTGTATGGCTTCGGTTTTGTTCGAGAATTAGAACTCTTGCGTGAAGCGGGTTTCCACCCTTTGGAAGTAATACGTTCTGCAACACTATATGCAGCACAAGCATTGGGTGCTGAAAAAGATTTAGGATCGGTGGAGATAGGAAAGCTTGCAGATCTATGCATTGTTGATGGAAACCCTTTACAAAATTTACAGGTCTTGTATGGTACTGGCGCCATTGAATTAAATGCGAATAACGAAGTGATTCGCCGCGGTGGTGTGAGCTATACCATTAAAGATGGCATTGTATATGATGCTAAAAAATTGTTAGCTGATGTAAAAGAAATGGTGGATGCAGAAAAAAAGAAAACCGGATTTGTATTGAAACAACCTGGTATAAAATAAATGTTAATTTATGCAATCAAAAGCAACAACAGTAAAAGATTATGTTGCCGAGCTTCCAGAAGATCGTCAAAAAGCCATCACACAACTTCAAAAAGTAATTAAGAAAAATTTACCCAAAGGATTTGAAGAAGTAATGAACTATGGAATGATTGGATATGTGGTTCCACATAAAATTTATCCGGCAGGATACCATTGCGATCCTACATTGCCATTGCCTTTTATGGGATTGGCTTCTCAAAAAAACAGCATTAATTTTTATCACATGGGAATTTATGCTGACCCCAAACTCTATAAATGGTTTACCGAAGCACACGCAAAAGCCTCACCAAAAAAATTAGATATGGGTAAAAGTTGTATTCGATATAAAAATGCAGCTGATATTCCTTTTGAATTAATTGGAGATCTGGTTTCAAAAATGACAACAAAGGAATGGATTGAATTATATGAAACAACATTTAGAAAAAAAGAAAAATAAATAATATGAAATCTCTTATCAGCACTTTGCTTTTTTTATTTACCATCATATCTGTGAATGCTCAAATGGATCTTCCACCAAGTGGTAATAATCCTCGTGCAACTGTAACAGAAGAAGTTGGAATCACTTCCATTACTATTAAATATAGTCGGCCCGATGTTAACAAGCGTGAAGGAAAAATTTATGGTGATGGCAATTCTGTTACTTACGGATTTAGTACTGGCAGCTTTATCACCAATAAAAATACTTCGCCTTGGAGAGCCGGAGCTAACGAAAACACATTGATCAGTTTTGAACATGATGTAAAAGTAGAAGGCAAAGACATTAAAGCCGGAACTTATGGTTTACACATTGCATTATATCCCGACAAAGCAACTTTGATTTTTTCTAATCAAATTGGTGCATGGGGTAGCTTTTATTATACAGAGGCCAATGATGTATTAAGGGTTGATGTAAAACCAGTTAAATCAGACAAAAGTGTAGAGTTCTTGAAGTATGAGTTTATTGACCATAAACCAAAAAACTGTGTTGTTGCATTACAATGGGAATACTTGTCTATTCCTTTTAAAATTGATGTGGATGTAGACAATATCGTTGTGGCGAAATTGAGAGAAGAAGTTACCGGCCCGAAAGGTTTCAATGCATTGAATTTACAAGCTGCAGCAAACTATTGTTTCAATAACAATGTAAATCTGGAAGAAGGATTGGCTTGGGCACAAAAAGCTGCTGCTACAAAGACCTATCCAATATTAAATACATTGGCCACTGCTTATACCAAAAACAATAAAATTGCTCAAGCAGATTCTACCATGAATGAAGCTTTACTATTGGCAAATGCAAATCAATATCTAGGGTATGGAAGATCTTTAATTGCTGCTAAAAGAATGGATAAGGCTTTAGAAGTATTCACCAAGAATCAGCAAAAAAATGGAGACAACTATACCGTTAATCTTGGATTTTGGTATTATTATTCAGCATCAGGAGACAATAAGAAAGCCATTGAATATGCTACGAAGGCTTTGTCACAAGCACCCAATGATCAGGCAAAAGCCATGTTAAATGAGTTCTTAACCAAGACAAAATAATTTTTTAGTCTATTATAATTACTTGAAACATTAATTTATTGCTTTGAAAAAAATAACCAGTTATTTACTGCTGATTCAGTTTGCATTCATTATTACCATTGCGGCACAACAACCTTATTACCCTGACGCGAATTGGCAAACAAAAAATCCATCAGAACTTAAGCTCAATAAAAATGTATTGGACAGCGCTGTTTCATTTGCAATGAACAACGACAATAAAGTAGAGCGAGATTTAAGAATTTCTTTATTGAAATCATATGCCAGAGAACCAGATTACAAAATCATTGGGCCTACAAAACAGAGAGGCGGACCAGCTGGTATCATTTTGAAAAATGGGTATATCGTTGCTCAATGGGGTGATGTTAATAGAGTTGATATGACTTTTAGTACTACAAAAAGTTATTTATCGACCGTTGCAGGATTAGCCATAGACAATGGTTTGATTAAAAACGTCAATGATAAAGTGGGTCAATATGTTTGGGACAATAGTTTTGAAGGAGTACATAATTCAAGCATAACATGGGATCATTTATTAACCCAGTCCTCTGACTGGTCGGGTACTTTGTTTGGATTGAACGATTGGGCTGATCGCCCTCCCAGAGAAGGAGGAATTGATGATTGGAAAAATAGAAAACTCAATCAACCTGGCTCTGTTTATAAATACAATGATGTTCGAGTAAATCTATTGGCATATTCTTTATTGCAAGTTTGGAGAAAACCATTGCCAGTTATTTTAAAAGAAAAAATCATGGACCCGATCGGCGCTTCAACAACATGGCGTTGGTATGGCTATGAAAATTCATTTGTAAATATGGATGGACAAATGGTTCAATCGGTAAGTGGTGGCGGACATCATGGTGGTGGCATTTTTATTAGTGCTTTAGATCATGCAAGATTTGGTTTATTGTTTTTAAGAAATGGTAAATGGAAAAACCAGCAATTGATTTCAACAAATTGGGTAAATGCAGTTCAACAACCTTCTTCTGCATTTAAAAGTTATGGCTATCTATGGTGGCTCAATACCAATCAGGAGCAAATTAAAGGAGTATCTCCATCAATCTATTATGCAGCGGGCTATGGAGGCAATTACATCATCATCGATAAAGAACATGATATGGTAATTGTTACTCGCTGGTTAGATGATGCTAAACTCAGTGATTTTATGAAATTGATTCTGCAGGCGAATAATTGATTTATTGCTTGGCATCATTGATCTCGATCCAATTTCCTTCTGGATCTTGAAACCAAATTTGCTTAACACCATCCGGTCTTAGGTTAAAGGAACCTTTTGTGCCAGGATAATCTTCGAATGAAATACGTTGTTTCTTCAACTTTGTCATAATTGCATCAACAGATTCAACACTAAAACATAGATGATTGCCTTTTGAATAGGTCATTTGAGCAGGAGCACCTGCAGGTAATAGCGACTTATCTATTATATGCAAAGCCGCTTTCGGGCCAATACCCAACCAAACATGTTTCCCATCATTGAAAGGGTTGGCAATTGTATCAATGCCGATAATATCAGTATAGAAACGAACTGTTTCTTGCAAATTGGCAACTGTAATGGCTATATGGTTGATGATTGGTTTATTATTTGTTTGTGCCATAGTTGTGTTTGAAGCTATAATTAAGATGATAATGGAGGAAAATAATCTTTTCATGATGATTTCTTTGTGATGAAGTAACCAAATCTACTATTTTTGCGCCAATCGGATATATACCGGTTGGGTCTCGTAGTTCAATGCCCGCCCGAACGTTCCGTTCGGAACGGGCGGGGATAGAATAGATAGGTATATTGGTCTCGTAGTTCAATGGATAGAATAGGAGTTTCCTAAACTCTAGATCCAAGTTCGATTCTTGGCGAGACCACAAACCCTCGCAGCTTTCGCTGCGAGGGTTCTTTTTTTTCGAGCGTTACGAGTTTACTCGTATAAGCGAGAAAATAAAGAACCCGCAGGGCAACCGAAGGTTGGCATGCGAAGGGTTTGAGTAAGTTCAATACGGTAGAAGACAAACCGAGTGTAACGAGGTTTGGCAGACTTGGCTTTAATAAAGAAGACAGCCGAGCGAAGCGAAGGCTGACAATCTTGGCGATAGCTTGAAGACAAACCGAGTGTAACGAGGTTTGGCAATCTTGGCGATAACTAAAGCCCCGTTTTTCCATCAAAAAGTTCCGTGTAAATACCCTATTTAAGCAAAGAATACATATTTAGGTTTGTGTTATGATTCCATTTTTAATTGGAAATGCATTTTTTAGATTTAGGTATCGCAAATTGTGATACCTAAATATTATTTATTTAAATATCGATATGGCGAAAAAAGAATTGAGCACTTTAGTTGATGAGCAAAAAATACTAAACCGCATATATTTTATTCGAAATGAAAAAGTAATGTTAGATAGAGATTTAGCCCAGCTGTACTGTGTTGAAACTAGAGTATTAAATCAAAGTATCAAGAGAAATTTAAGTCGTTTCCCTAAAGATTTTATGTTTCAATTGTCAGAAAAAGAATTTAAAAACTTGATATCACAAAATGTGATATCAAGTTGGGGCGGTATAAGAAAATTACCTTATGCTTTTAGTGAACAAGGAGTAGCCATGTTGTCGAGCATATTAAATAGTGAAACTGCCATAGAAGTAAATATCCGCATTATTAGAGTTTTTACGAAAATGCGAGAATACGCGCTAACTAACAAAGAAATACTTATACAATTGGCCAAACTAGAGAAAGAAGTAAGTGGGAATAGTAAAGACATTGAAAATATATTTGTAGTGCTAAAAGAACTTATATCAAAACAATCAGCGCCCCAAAAACCCCGAAATAAGATAGGTTTTAAAAATTACGATTAGATTGTATCAATCATTCTCTTCAAAGTTCATTTCGAAAAGACTTCCCAACAATCACTATATAATTAATCACCTACTATTTTTTTATGTACCTTAAATGCTCAATTGAATAAATCTTTTATGTCAAACAAATTCAAGGTTTTAACCATTTCCATTATTATTTTATCAATCTTCAATGTAAATGCTCAATCCACTAATAATGTAGACGCTATCAGCCCTTTCAAAGGAATGAATTGGCGAAATATCGGTCCAAACAGAGGCGGAAGGTCTTTGGGAATTGCCGGTAGTTCAAAAAGAAAATTAGAATACTATTTTGGTGCAGTTGGTGGTGGTTTATGGAAAACAACAGATGGCGGTTTGAATTGGAAGCCAGTTACAGATGGGCAAATTACCAGCTCTTCAGTAGGAGCAGTTGCTGTTTCAGAATCCAACCCAGACATAGTGTATATTGGTACTGGTGAAACAGAATTTCGTGGAAATATTATGCAGGGAGATGGGGTGTACAAATCAACTGATGCAGGAAAGACCTGGAAAAATATTGGACTTAAAAATTCTCAATCAATATCTCGTGTAAGGATACATCCTACCAACCCAGACATTGTTTACGTATCAGTTTTAGGACATGCTTTTGGCCCCAATGAAGAACGTGGTGTTTTTAAAACGATTGATGGAGGAAAAACTTGGAATAAGGTTTTATATAAAGGAGATAAAGCAGGAGCTGCAGATTTAGTAATTGATCCAAAAAATCCTGAAAATGTTTATGCAACTATTTGGGAAGTATATAGAACACCTTATAAAATGTGGGCAGATGTTGGAATATCAGGATTATTTAAATCAACCGATGACGGTAACAGTTGGACAGAACTCACCAAAAATCCAGGTATGTCTAAGGGACCCGTTGGTAAAATTGGAGTTACTGTTTCACCTGTAGACCCCAATAGAGTTTGGGCAATTGTAGAAGCCAATGATGGCGGATTGTATCGTTCTGATGATGGTGGTGCCAATTGGAAAATGGTTAACAACGAACGCAAATTACGTCAGAGAGCATTTTATTATTCTCGCATTGTTGCAGATCCACTTAACAAAGATGCTATCTATGGATTGAATGTTGATTTTTTTAAATCAGTTGATGGTGGTATAACATTTAAACAAAACATTAGAGTACCACATGGAGATAATCACGATTTATGGATTGATCCTACAGACCCTATGCGAATGGCAGAAGCCAATGACGGCGGAGGTACTGTTTCAATTAATGGAGGAATGAGTTGGACTGACGAAGATTTTCCTACTGCTCAATTGTACCATATTACTACTACTGTAGATTTTCCTTATCAAGTTGCAGGAGCTCAACAAGACAATAGTACAATTGCTGTTCCGAGTGAAGGATGGAATCATATGACTACCAGAACCAATTCAACCAAACCAGGCATTGGATATGCGTATGCAGTAGGTGGAGGAGAAAGCGGATATATAGCACAAGACCCTAAAAACCCTGATATTTTTTATGCAGGAAGTCAGGGTGCTTTACTAACTCGTTTCAATAGAGCAACAGGTCAGTATAGAGATGTGCAGGTATATCCAAGATTTTTTTCTGGAGAAGAAGCTAAAACATTACCTGAAAGATGGCAATGGACTTACCCAATCGTATTCTCTCCCGTAGATCCAAAAAGATTATATGTATGTTCTCAACATGTTTGGATGACAACCAATGAAGGGCAAACATGGCAAAAAATTAGTCCAGACTTAACCTATGCAGATTCTTCAACATTAGGTACAAGTGGTGGAGTAATCACTAGAGATATGAATGGCCCTGAAATTTATGCAACCGTTTTTGCTCTAGCTCCTTCTAAACAAGATGCAAATATTATATGGGCTGGCTCAGACGATGGATTAATTCATATCACCAAAAATGGAGGAAAAACTTGGGAGAATATTACACCTGCTGATTTGCCAAAAAATACTAGGGTGAGCATTATTGAAGCTTCTAAATACAATGCAGGCACTGCATATATTGCAGCAAAGCGTTATCAAATGGATGATCGCACACCTTATATCTGGAAGACTGATGATTTTGGAAAACATTGGAAAAAAATTATTACAGGCATACGTTCTGACGATTATGTACATAGTATAAGAGAAGATATTACACGCAAGGGTTTACTCTATGCAGGAACAGAACATGGCATTTGGGTTTCATTTAATAATGGAGAGAAATGGCAATCACTTCAATTAAATTTGCCTGATGTTCAAGTGGCGGATTTAGCAGTTACTGAAAAAGATCTGGTGATAGGTACTCATGGAAGGTCTATTTATGTGTTAGATGATATTGCCCCAATTAGAGAATATACAGATTCAGCAAGTAGCAAATCGGTGCATTTATTCAAACCTTACTATGCTGTTAGAAATGTCCAAAATGCAGTTTTTCAATATACTTTAAAGGATACGAGCGATATTAAAATTGAAGTGCTCGATGGTCAAAATAAAATAATTCAAACTTTTATTGGAACAAAAAATAAACCAAAAAAAGCAACTGCTGAAGAGGATGATGAAGATTTTAGAAAACCCAATCCACCAACTGTGAATACTGGTTTAAATCGTTTTGAGTGGAATCTTAGATATCCTGAAGCGAGTTCTTTTAAGGGTATGATTTTATGGAGTGGGTCCGTTCGAGGTCCATTGGCAACTCCCGGAAAATACCAGGTTAGATTAACTGCTGATGGTAAAACCATGACACAATCTTTCGATATAAAACTTGATCCAAGAGTTAAAGGAGTAACTATTGCAGATACCGAAGAAAGATTTAAACTAGCGATGAAAGTTCATGAACAAGTAGGAAAAGCAAATGATGCTGTGATTTCTATTCGATCTATCAAAGAAAAAATGGCTAAAGATGGAGTGCTGGAATCAAATAAAACAATGGTAAATCAATTAAGTGCTATTGAAGAAAATTTATACCAAGTAAAAAATCAGAGTTCACAAGACCCTCTCAATTTTCCTATCAAATTAAATAATAGATTGGCTTCATTAGGTAGAAGTATAGAAACTGGGGAAGGCAAACCAACCGATGGTGCTTATAAAGTATTTGCTGAATTGTCAGCTGAACTTAGTAAGGAATTAGCTGCTTTAAATAAACTAATTACAAACCCGGATGTTAAAAAATACTTAGCTAGTAACGAAAACATAAAGTAAGAGAAAAAAAATGAAGCCCTAATACTCGGGGCTTCATTGATAGATGGATTAGCAAACGAAAAAATAGTTATTTTGTTTGAACAGTTTTCTTAATGGAATAACTTCTATTCAAATTAAATCCTAAAGAGAAATTACCTGGTTTAATTTTATTGAGATTAGTAGTTAATTGTGCAATATTGGTTGCGGATGAAGTACTGGATAAAAAGAATTGAAAAATATGACCACCAGTATCCCAATCGTAACCTAAAGAAATAGCATCAGGCACATAATTTACGGCGGATGCAGACTCATCCATCAAATTTTTATAGCCATTCAATTGACGGGTATATTCAAATGTGAATGCAGTCTTATCGGTAATCTTCATTCTACCCCCAATTCCTATCGAAAAAATATCATTGGTATTATTGATGCCATAAGGAACAATATTATAATGAATATAAGATGGTACCAGTTGTAAAGAAAAACTTTCACTGAATTTACGGGCTATCAAAAATTGATTCAAATAGGAAAATCTATTCCATGCAAAATCATCAGGGCTTGGGCCTTCAGCTCCGTTGAAATTAAATAATGAGAAATAAGCCACAGATACAGGTATATTCTTTTTTCCGGTTTGTTGTTTCAATAACTTAAATTTTGCCCAGCCTTCAAAATTACCCGCGCCAGTTGCGGCTAAACCTAGATTCAACCAATCGGTATAAGAATAATCAAAAGACATATAGGTATTGGCAAAACCAGAATTTAAGCCAAATAACTCGGCGACATTTGACCATCCTTTGCCTTCTTTCCAAAGATATCCGAAACGATGGCTAATCATAAACTGCAGATTTTTTCTACCCGTCATTTCTACACTTTGCAGATTAATGATTCTCGTAGATTTAAAAGTGGCAATGGTAACATTCTGTTTCACTTTAGAAGAGTCTTCTTTCATCAGATCGCCTAATAGGTCGTCTTGTGCATTTGCTTTTACAAAAAAGCAAAGAAGCAGGATGAAGTATAGTATTGATTTTTTCATAACCTTTGAATTATCAGATTAATTTAACTGAAATACAATTGTAGCTGATATGGGTGTATACTCAGACAATTTTGGTTTTACAAGACTTGGAATATCGATATTATGATCTTCGGCTTTTAGTTTAAAATCGCAATCGAAAGTTGCCGATTTTCCTTTTACAGTCAATTTTACCGGAGATTTAAAATCTTTTGTAACTCCATGCATGGTTACCTGACCTTCAGAAGATATATTGTATACCCCATCTTTTGCTAATTGAGCTGCACTAAATCCTATCAATTTACCTTTGAAAGTTGCATTTGGAAATTTATTTGTATGTAAATAATTCTCATTAAAATGTTCTTCCAACAATGCATTATTAAAATGAAATGTTTTCATGGAAACTAATAATGCAACCTCACTAGTTTCTACTTTTAGCACTGCAGTTCCTTCTTTACTTACAGCTGCATAATCTTTATGGCTTTGGTCTTTATTAGGATTAAAATATATAGCTCCATCTCTGGTTTTATAAGTTTGCGCATAATTGGTTAATACAACTGCTGCCAGCAAGAAGATTAATAATGTTGCTTTTTTCATGATGTTTATTTTATTAGGTGATTATGGTTAATTTTTTATTGAGGCAATCCTTGAGCAATCCATGCTAAGAATGTTTGAGTTGTTGTGGCATCTATACTAAGTGCTCCTCCTTTGTGGCCTGTTGTTCCACCACTACTCATCATTAATTTTATCTGAGCTTGTACCGATACCATTTTAGCATAATCCAAATTAGCAGCTAAACCACCATGACAAGAATTACTTCTGCAAACGGTTTTATAAAGAGGTACTATATTGGTTCCATAAGTTACAGGACCGGTTACAGGAGGTGGAACATAACTATCTTTTGCACCTTGTTTAATCCAATCTTTAATAATAGCAGCCTGAGATGGAGAAAAACTGATTGCACCATCACCTGGGTGATCTTTTCCATTGGCCATATCATTTAAAACACCAGATCTCGATAAAATGACATTGTAGTAAATGGTATCCAATTTAGAAAATTGAATTACCCTGGTAACCGAGGTATTATGACATCCGCAGGCACCAGAAGTAACTATAGGAACAATATCATCCCTAAAAGAGATATTTTTAATGGCATTAGCTGTTGGTGCCGATATGTCTTTTTTATTACTATAACAAGCAAAAAACAATAGGAAACAACTGATCGTAGCAGCGTAAGAGAATATTTTTTTCATAAAAATGTTTTAACTGTAAGACAATTACTTAGTAATAATTTTTCCAGTTTTGCGATACCTGAAAATACCAGAACCATCAATACCATATTTCCATACATCCGGAATATTAGGATCTAAGAAATACCAACCTTTGATTATAGCTATTTCGGATGGTTTCAATCCTCCGTCTCCATATGCCATATCGCCTTGATGATTTGTAGCAAAAACTTTTGTACGAGGATTAGCCAATAAAATAGTAGAATCAACCCTGGATAGCAAAGAACTGGTCGCATTTAAATGATCACCTCGTACATAATAGCTTCTACCACCTCCAACAAATACAATTCCGGAGTTAGATCTTATTGATTTCGGATACCAGATATCCATCAATACATCATCATAGGTATTTAAA
The DNA here is from genome assembly GCA_943372285.1 of Sphingobacterium thalpophilum. Lineage (GTDB taxonomy): Bacteria > Bacteroidota > Bacteroidia > Chitinophagales > Chitinophagaceae > Sediminibacterium. The sequence goes on from CALRYA010000001.1 coordinate 339,395, forward strand.
GGACCCCTTGTACTTGAAGAAGATACAGGCGTTGAAAAGGTTGTATATGGTCTAAAGCTTGCATTGGCCAATGTATCCTGATAAAATTTCTTCACACTGTCTTTATAGGAATTCCATACAGAAGACAATTTCGGCTCTTTTAAAAGCGCGTAAAGTGTTACGGCACTTGTAGTGGGATTCACATATCTAAAATTAGAAGTATCGCTAGCAGCTAATGGCCCCAATAACCCTTTTCTAGCCCAAGCTCCAGTTGCAGTAGATTGGTTATGACAATTAACAGAATTACATCCATTAGTTACCAATGCAACGCCAGCAGGTCTATAATCAATTAGGGTTGGAACTTTCTTAGCACCGTTTTTGATCCAGTTATAAATAATTGATTTTTCCGTTACAGTTAAATCAACCCCATAATTGATAGGCGGCATAGCTCTGTTTAAATCACTGGTAGTAATCAATTGAAACAATTCACTGGCTTCAGGATTTCCTGGAGTTACCATGGTCATCACATCTTCATAGGTATTTAAATAGGGTTTTACACCCGATCCTCCATGACAACTTGCTGAAACACAGTTATTTTTGATAATGCTAATAACACTTTTTGTAATCACCACATCGTTTACACCCGGTGCATTATCCGCATTTGGAACAACTGTAGAATCATAAAATGGGGAGAAAATAGTAGTATCAGGAATGTTTACCAAAGAACGGGAAACACTTAAAGCATTAGCTCCTTCTTTTTTACACTGTACAAAGAACAGTGAAACAAAGAGCAAACAAACCAAACCGGTTATGCCTTTTTGGTAGAGCGCCTTTTTTTTCATACACTTAATTTTTATTGAATGATAATACAGAAATCAGTTCTGCACTGTTCCTATACTTTGTCATAGAAAAGTAATACACAAAACTATCTGCTTTAAATTTTGATTAAAATGACTCAAAACACTTGACAATATGATATAAATCATATAATGAGAACCTTTAAAAAATCAAATTTGTAAAAATTCATCTACCTTCTACAAAACAATCAAATGAAAAAGAAAATATTATACGGTGTTCTGGGAGTTATAGCTATTCTTGCTATTTGGGTAGCTTTCAATAAAGAAAAAGCCACACAAATGGTAGTAGACCTTGGAATGTCAATGACTTCATCGGTAAAACACAGAGACCCTTCTTCAGAAAAAGCAAAATTTGAAATAACAGCAGACGCTTTAACAAAAGAATTCAAAGACAACCCAACACAAGCTAATGCTAAGTATATCAATCAAGCTGTATTAATCGAGGGAATAGTTACAGAAATCACAGGTGTGACTGTTTCAATGAACAACATTGCATGCAATATCGATTCAAGTAATATTGGAAAAATTCAGCAAATTAAAACAGGAGACAAAATTAAAGTTCAAGGCCTTGTAGTAGGATACAACGATTTGATGGAAGAAATTCCAATGGCGCAGTGTAAGATTAAAGAATAATGAATTGATACTCCTTATATAAATTATCTGGCTAATAGATAATTTTTCAATTCACCAAAGTCTGCACTCATTGTAGTACTATGCATTGTTTTTCCAAATAAAGCTAAAGCAGCATCTGGAATTTCCAATGAATTCCCAATAGCTCCCTCAACTGTTTCAGGAAATTTTACTGGATGAGCCGTTTCAAGCATCAATCCCTTTTGATGTGTATGATTGCTCAAGTATTGTGCGAGCGCATTGTATGCAACTGCTCCATGAGGATCTAATATATATTGATAGTTATTATATACATTCCTAATTGTCTCTATTGTTGTTTCATCTGAAACAGTGTATCCACTAATCAGGCTTGATACTGATTGATAGTTGGATTCAAATAGTTCAAGGATACGTATAAAATTACTAGGAGCTCCTACATCCATCGCATTGGAAATAGTTGAAACAGCTTTTTTAGATTTATATATGCCTGTTCGTAAATACTCAGGTACAGCATCGTTTACATTACATGCTGCAATAAAATGTTTTACTGGTAAGCCGCTGATATATGCAACAAGCCCTGCGCAAATATTGCCGAAATTTCCACTAGGTACAGCTATAACAGGCGGCTTGTCTTTTTCTTCCCATTGTTGATATGCAAAGAAATAATACAATTGTTGGGGTAACCAGCGTGCTACATTAATTGAATTGGCAGAAGTGAGTTGCATCTTTTTATTCAAGTCTGCATCCATAAATGCCGATTTCACCATCGCTTGACAATCATCAAAACTTCCATCCACTTCTAATGCGGTTATATTTTGCCCACAGGTAGTTAATTGTAACTCTTGTACTGGGCTTACTTTTCCGGATGGATATAGAATTACAACATCAACACCCTCCACTCCTAAAAATCCATTTGCTACAGCCCCACCCGTATCTCCTGAAGTAGCTACCAACACAGTTATTTTTTCGGACTGTCCTTTTGAAAAATATCCCAAGCACCTGCTCATAAAACGAGCACCAACATCTTTAAATGCAAATGTTGGTCCATGAAATAACTCCAGGGATGAAATTGAATCATTGATGGGCACTAAAGGAAATTCAAAATCAATTGTTTCACTCACTATCTGAAAAAGGGCTTCTTCAGCAATGGCAGTACCCACATAGGGCAACATGATTTTGAATGCCAGCTCTTGTTTGGAATATGCATGAATATGTTTAAATAATTCTTTACCAAGCGTTGGAATAGACCGTGGAAAATACAAGCCTTTATCTGGTGCCTGACCAAGAATGGTCGCTTCCTTAAAACTGACATCCGGAGCTTGTTTATTTAAACTGTAATACTGCATATTCTAAAAAAATACGATCGAAAAATTATGATTGAATTATTTTGATTCCTTCTTGATTGATGGTGGTAATATAAGTATGATGCGCTAAGCCTATCTCGGTATAAATAGCGTGCATTGCAGCTTCCACTTTTTGAGCAGTTGATTCATCTCTACTCAACATAAAAATAGAAGGGCCCGATCCTGATATCCCTCCACCCAATGCACCAGCTTCTTTGCTTTGTTGTTTTACCAGATCGAATCCAGGAATAAGAATACTTCTAATTGGCTCGATCAATACATCTTCCAAGGACCTACTGATTAAATCATAATCTCCTTTTTGTAAGCCAGCAACTAACCCTGCAATATTACCCCACTGCTTTATAGCATCTTTTAGCAGAACCTGTTGTTTAAGAATACTTCTTGCATCCGCTGTTCTCACTTCAATCTGTGGATGTACGATGGTTACATATAAAGGGGGCGCTTGTAGTTCAATTATATCTAAAGGAAAAATGGATCGAATTAAAGTTACTCCACCATAGATACAAGGAGCTATATTATCAGCATGCTTCACACCTGAAGCTAACTTCTCTCCATTCATGGCAAACCTTACCAGATCTTCTTTGGTAAAACGATTATCTAATAAACAATTAGCAGCAAAAACAGCACCAGCTGCACTTGCAGCACTTGAGCCAACTCCAGAACCAGGTTTGATTTGCTTATTAATAGATAATTCAAAACCAATTGATTCAGGAATTTCTTCCAACATGGCCAACAAAGCAGCACCAGCTACATTTTTAGTTGGGTCAGTTGGCAAATTGTATTCGTCTTCATTAATAATGGAAATACCAGGTGTATCAGAAAATCGAATCTTCATGATATCATAAGGCTCATTCACAGCAAAGCCCAATACATCAAATCCGCAAACCATATTTGCAACAGTTGCAGGAGAATGTACAATTATTTGCTTACTACTCATCACTTTTATCTTTTATCTTTTATCTCTTATCTTTTATCTCTATCTCCTAATTCATCACTCTAAGTATATCTGCAAACACCCCTGAAGCTGTTACATCCGCTCCTGCGCCAGCTCCTTTGATCACCAATGGTTGCTGAGGGTAACGGTCTGAATAAAATAATACTAAATTGTCCTTACCATATAAATGATAAAAATCGGAATCGGCAGGAATATGTTGCAGCCCAACTTTAGCTGAACCATTTTCAAAAACAGCTACAAACTTTAATTTACAATTCGCCAATTTTGCTGTTTCATATAATTGCTTAAAATGGGGTTCTTGTTTTTCCATTTCCAAATAAAAATCTGCTACTGAACCTTCAAAACAACTAGCAGGTAGAAAGTATTCGTTGGTGATAGCATCCATCTCCATTTTCTCTCCAGCCTCTCTTGCCAGAATCATAATTTTACGCATAACATCTGTACCACCTAAATCCAATCGAGGATCTGGCTCAGTATATCCTTCTTCCTGGGCCTGTTTTACTATTTGAGCAAAAGGCACTGTTGCATCGTAATTATTAAAAACAAAATTCAATGTTCCGGAAAGTACTGCTTGAATTTTATTGATCTTATCTCCACTTTTCAACAAATCATTTAAAGTGCCAATTACCGGCAAACCAGCACCTACATTGGTTTCAAATAAAAATGGCGCATTGAATTCGCGAGATAAAGACTTTAATTGTTTGTAGGATTCATAAGATGAGGAACAAGCGATTTTATTACAAGCTACAACAGCAATACTTTTTTGCAATAGATCCCCATAAACAGTAGCAACTGTTGCATTTGCGGTAACATCTACAAATACACTATTACGCAAGTTTTTGTGAACTATGCTTTCAACATAATCATTAATTGTTGCAGAAGGAGCATTGTCTAAAGCGGATTTCCAATTATTTAAATCGATACCCGCATCATCCAATAACATTTTTTTACTATTGGCAATTCCTACAACTTGTATTTGTAACCTCAAATGCTCTTTTAAATAAGCAAGCTGCTGATTGATTTGACCAATTAACTTACCTCCTACATTTCCTGCTCCAGCAATAAACACATTTAATTGTTTATAGGTTGTTTCGAAGAAGATTTCATGCAATACATTGATGGCTTTTTTTACATCATTCGCAGAAAGTACAGCTGAAATGTTTTTTTCAGAAGAGCCTTGAGCAATGGCCCTTACATTAATACCATTTCTTCCTAATGCACCAAACATTTTTCCACTAATACCCGGATGACTTTTCATTTGTTCACCTACCAATGCAACAATACTCAAACCGGTTTCTACTTTTACCGGATCAACTTTACCTGTTTCAATTTCATACGCAAATGCCTGATCAATAGCCAATTGGGCACTGCTGGCATCTGCTTCACTAATTCCAACACAGATAGAATGTTCAGAAGAGCTTTGTGTTATTAGAATAACATTTATGTTTTTAATAGCCAGAATTTCAAATAATCTTTTTGAAAACCCTGGAATACCAACCATTCCGCTACCTTCTAAACTCAATAAACTAATCGAATTAATACTTGATATGCCTCTTATAATTTCATTATCAAAAAATACTTTTTCTTCAATAATGGTCCCTTTTGCTTCAGGCTCAAAAGTATTTTTTATCCAAACTGGTATGTTTTTTTTCATTACCGGTTGAATGGTTGGCGGGTAAATAATTTTTGCGCCAAAATGAGAAAGCTCCATGGCTTCCTGATAAGATATCCTTTCAATATGTTTAACGTGCTGCACCAAACGGGGATCAGCTGTCATCATTCCACTTACATCTGTCCAGATTTCTAAAGTGGTGGAATTTAATGCGGCTGCAAAAATGGCTCCTGTATAATCAGATCCTCCCCTACCCAATGTAGTAGTATTTTGATCTGCATCGGAAGCTATAAAGCCAGGAACTATATATACCTGAAATGAATGCTGACTAAAATAATGGGTAATGTTAGCATTGGTTTTTTCGAAATTAACTGCTGCATTCCCAAATTTATCATTCGTAGTGATGAGCAATCGAGCATCTACCCATTGTTGGGATATAGATAGTGATTGCAGTTTTGATGCAATAATATAAGAGGAAAGTATTTCTCCATAACTAACCAACCTGTCTTTGATTCGTGGAGACAATTCTCCCAATAGAAAAATGCCATCACATAAACTTTCCAATTCATTCAACTGCTGCTTCACCCAACTCAATGTGGCACTTTGTTCTTGAATAGGTAATAATGATCTTACGGCTTCAAGATGTTTGGTTTCTAATTGTTTTATTTCTTGCTTATAATTTTCATTCCCAACCGAAGCCAAATTACCAGTGTAGATTAACTGATCCGTCACTCCCCCCAAAGCAGATACAACTAACACTACAGGCTCCTGTGTAATCGCCTTTAACACAATATCAACTACTTTATTAATATTAGTTGCATTGGCTACTGAACTCCCCCCAAATTTTAAAACTTGCATAATATGCTGACTTATGTAACTTATTTAATTTTATACCAGGTATCCAAACACATTGTCATTCTTATCCAATGCCGTGTAGTTTACATTGTACTTTTTCATATTACTGATTAATTTGGCATAATCACTATTGTCTAATAGTTCAATGCCAACCAAAGCAGGGCCGCTTTCTTTATTGTGTTTTTGCATGTATTCAAATCGAGTAATATCATCGGTTGGACCAAGTACATAATTTACAAATTCTTTGAGGGCCCCTGGTCTTTGTGCAAATCTTATTAAAAAATAATGCTTTAATCCCTCATACTGCAAAGACCTTTCTTTAATTTCTTGCATGCGATCTATATCATTATTGCTTCCGCTAACAATGCATACAATTGTTTTGCCTTTAATAGCTTCCGCATAATCATCTAAAACAGCAATTGATAATGCGCCTGCTGGCTCAACAACAATTGCATCTTCATTATATAATTTTAAGATGGTGGTACAAACTTTCCCTTCATTCACTAAATGCATATCATCTAATACTTCTTTGCATATAGCAAAAGGAACATCTCCCACTCGTTTAACTGAAGCTCCATCCACAAATCGTTCGATATTGTCTAATGTGATTGGATGACCTGCTTTTAAAGCTTCATACATAGAAGGAGCGCCTTCAGGTTCTACTCCAATAATTTTAGTGTGCGGAGAAAAGGTTTTAAAATAAGCTCCAACGCCTGCTGATAAACCGCCACCACCCACTGGTGAAAAAACAATATCAACATAAGGTAGATCTGATAAAATTTCTAACCCCACAGTGGCTTGTCCTTCAATGATTCTATGATCGTCAAATGGAGGAATAAATGTCATCTCATTTGCTTGAGCATATTCTATAGCAGCAATAGCACAATCATCAAATGTATCTCCAACTAATTTTATTTCTACATGACCATCGCCAAACATTTTTGTTTGACTCACTTTTTGATTGGGTGTAATAATGGGCATAAAAACTACACCCTTTATATTCAGCTTTCTGCAACTATAAGCGAATCCTTGTGCATGATTGCCTGCTGATGCACAAACAACTCCTTTATCTAATTGATTTGTAGGCAGGCTACTCATCATATTATATGCCCCCCTTATTTTATAAGAGCGAACTACTTGCAAATCTTCTCTTTTTAAAAAAACCTTGCATTGGTATTTCTTAGACAAATTGATATTATACGTTAAGGGAGTATGTGTTACAACTGTCTGTAGCCTATGTGCTGCACCCACCACATCTAATCCAAAACAAAGGGTATTATTGGTTATAACATTTTCCATATTAAGTATATCAAGCGTTTGTATTGATGGTCTTCATATCGGTCATGGCCTGTCTTAATTCTTCGCCAATTAATTCAACCGGGTGATATCGAATTACCGCATTCACTGCAATCAAGGTTTTATTATCAACACCAGCATCTTTACCGGAATTGAAATTTTTTCCTATTACATCTGTATCTATTTTTTTCATGAAATCGGCCAATAATGGTTTACAAGCATGATCAAATAAATAACATCCATATTCTGCTGTATCAGAAATCACACGATTCATTTCAAATAATTTCTTACGTGCGATGGTGTTTGCGATCAATGGTGTTTCATGTAATGATTCATAGTATGCAGACTCTTCTTTAATGCCGGCTTCTACCATTGTTTCAAAAGCCAACTCAACTCCTGATCTTACAAAGGCCACCATTAATAGACCATTATCGAAAAATTCTTGCTCTGCAATTTTCATAGACCCTGGTGTTGTTTTCTCAAATGCTGTTTCACCAGTAGCTGCTCTCCAGGTCAACAAGTTTTTATCATCATTGGCCCAGTCCGCCATCATGGTTGATGAAAAAACACCACTCATAATATCATCTTGATGCTTTTGAAAAAGTGGACGCATAATATCTTTCAATTCTTCAGACAACTCGAAAGCTTTTAATTTAGCAGGATTAGACAATCTGTCCATCATGGCTGTAATTCCCCCTTGTTTCAAGGCTTCTGTCACGACTTCCCATCCATACTGAATCAATTTTGCTGCATATGCTGCATCAATTCCTTTTTCGATCATTTTATCGAAACTTAAAATAGACCCCGTTTGAAGCAAGCCACATAGAATGGTTTGTTCGCCCATTAAATCTGATTTCACTTCAGCAACAAAAGAAGATTTCAAAACACCTGCTCTGTGACCACCTGTTCCTACACAATATGCTTTTGCATAATCCCAGCCTTTTCCTTCAGGATCATTTTCTGGATGAACAGCAATTAATGTAGGCACCCCAAATCCTCTTTTGTATTCTTCACGCACTTCAGTTCCAGGGCATTTAGGAGCAACCATAATTACAGTAATGTCTTTTCTGATCTGCATTCCTTCCTCTACAATATTAAACCCATGAGAGTAAGACAATGTAGCTCCTTGTTTCATTAGTGGCATTACTGCAGAAACAACAGCACTATGTTGTTTATCCGGAGTTAAATTGATCACCACATCTGCAGTTGGAATCAACTCTTCATAAGTGCCCACTTTAAACTGATTATCGGTAGCATTCTTCCAAGAAACTCTTTTTTGCTCGATAGCATCGTTGCGCAATGCATAAGCAATGTCCAAACCTGAATCACGCAAATTAAGTCCTTGATTAAGGCCTTGTGCACCACATCCTATAATTACCAGTTTTTTTCCTTTCAATGCATTGATTCCATCTGCGAAAGCCGTTTTGTCCATAAACTCACAAGTACCTAATTGATTAAGCTGTTCGCGAAGTGGTAAAGAGTTAAAATAATTTGCCATTTTTATTGATTGTCTGTTGATGAAATATTATTGTTTGTTGAATTAATAATTACATGGTAAAAACTTGGTCTGCTTTATCGAGAAACTCATTCTCAATGAGTTCTTCTGCTGGCTCAACAGCTTCAAACTCTTTCAATTTCTCATGAAACCCTTTACTGGCTTTAATAATGGCCACCCTTGCACTTCTCACAAATTCTATCAGACCATAAGGAGCCAGTACTTCCACTAACTTATCCGTTTCTTCTCTATGACCTGTTGTTTCGAAAATGGTATAATCTTTTCTGATAACAACCGCTCTTGCACCATATTCACGCAACAATCTTTCTACTTTTAATTTTTCTGCAACTGCATCTGTAGAAACTTTGTACAATGCCATTTCCTGCCAGATGATTTCATCATTGGTATTGAAATAAGCTTTCAGCACTTCAATTTGTTTTTCAATTTGTCTGCACAATTTGCGAACCACTTCTTCTGTTTCATTAATCACCACAGTAAAACGATGAATGCCTTCTGCTTCCGATGGTGATACATTTAAACTTTCAATATTGATTTTTCTGCGAGAAAAAATAATAGCAATGCGGTTTAATAAACCAACTTGATTTTCAGTATAAACAGTAATGGTATATTCAGCTTTCATTTGTGGATTATTTTAATCTGATTTCTGATACACTGCAACCTTGCGGTACCATTGGGAATACATTATTTTCTTTACCAACCATTACTTCCAACAAATAAGAACCATTGTGTTCTAGCATGGTTTTAAGTGCCGATTTTAATATTGATCGATCATCTACTGATTGCCCAGCAATGCCATAAGCTTTTGCCAATTGAACATAATCAGGGCTTTGAATATCTACGAATGAATAGCGTTTGTCGTTAAACAATTGCTGCCATTGACGTACCATACCTAAGAAGCGATTGTTTAGTATTAATATTTTTACATTCAATTCGGTTTGCATGATGGTACCCATTTCTTGCAAAGTCATTTGAAATCCTCCATCTCCAATAACAGCCACAACCGTTCTATCCATCGCGCCAAATTTTGCTCCAATAGCAGCGGGCAATGCAAAGCCCATTGTACCTAAACCTCCAGAAGTGATATTGCTTTTAGATTGATTGAATTTAGCATACCTGCAAGCTACCATCTGGTGTTGCCCTACATCGGTAACAATGATTGCATCACCATTGGTGAGCTCATTTAATAAATGAATCACTTCGCCCATGGTAAGTTCACCTTCTTGCGGATGTAATTCTTCTTGTATAACAATATCTATTTCCTGTTGAGTATACTCATTGAATTTTGCCAACCAAGCAGTATGTTGTTTTGCTTCGATCAATTGAGTAAGCATGGGCAATGTTTCCTTGCAATCGCCCCAAACCGGAACATCGGCTTTTACATTTTTATCAATTTCAGCAGGATCAATATCCAGATGAATAATTTTAGCCTGTTTGGCATATTTGTCTAACCTACCAGTTACCCGATCATCAAATCGCATACCTATTGCAATCAATACATCACATTCATTGGTCAGTACATTCGGACCATAGTTTCCATGCATCCCTAACATTCCAACGTTTTGTGGATGATCTGTTGGCAATGCACTTAACCCAAGAATTGTCCAAGCTGCTGGCAAACCAGCTTTTTCTATAAAAGCTTTAAACTCTTTTTCAGCTTTCCCTAAAATGATTCCTTGTCCAAAAAGTACAAAAGGTTTTTTTGCTTGATTAATCAATGCAGCAGCCTGTTCAATATATTCTTTACGAATAATTGGTTTAGGACGATAACTTCTGATATGATCACATTTGATATACCCTTCGTAATTGAATTTTTGAATTTGTGCATTCTTAGTAATGTCTATTAATACAGGACCCGGTCTTCCGGTGCGCGCTATATAAAATGCTTTTGCTAATACATGCGGAATCTCCGAAGCTTCGGTTACCTGACAATTCCATTTTGTTACAGGTGTAGTAATATTGATTACATCAGTTTCCTGAAATGCATCGGTACCTAAAAGATGAGCAAATACCTGACCAGTAATACAAACCAATGGAGTGCTATCAATCATTGCATCTGCTAAACCTGTTACTAAGTTGGTTGCACCTGGTCCGCTTGTTGCAAAAACAACACCTACTCTTCCACTACTGCGTGCATAACCTTGGCCAGCATGTATTCCACCTTGTTCATGTCTAACTAAAATATGTTTCAACTGATCATTGTAATCATACAATGCATCATAAATAGGCATGATAGCACCACCAGGATATCCAAAAATTGTATCTACTCCTTCGGCAATACAAGCTTCTAAAACAGCTTGAGAGCCGGAGAGTTCACACCCCCCCTCAGCCCCCCCTAAAGGGGGGGAAACAGAAGCCTGTTGATCAATTTTATTTTCCATTTTTTTTTCTACTGTATTCATACAATTATTTTAATCAATTTTTTCACTCCCCCCCTTTAGGGGGCCGGGGGGTTAGGGGGGGGGGTTAAGCTTCATCTGTTACACAACCTTCAGAAGCATCTTTCACTGATTGTGCGTATTTAAATAATAATCCCTTTGTTGCATTTGGTGCAGGCTTTACCCATTTTGCTTTTCTTGTAGCAATAATTTCTTCTGAAACTTTTAAAGTCATTTTTTTGGTGGCAACATTTAACTCAATGATATCATCATTCTCCACTAACCCAATCAATCCACCACTTACTGCTTCTGGAGTAATATGACCAACAACAAATCCATGTGTTCCACCACTAAATCTTCCATCAGTAATTAGTGCAACTGATTTACCCAACCCTGCGCCAATAATGGCCGATGTGGGCTTTAGCATTTCGGGCATACCCGGTGCGCCTTTGGGGCCCACGTTTCTGATAACTACAACATCACCTGCTTTAATCAATCCAGAATTAATTCCTTCTATCAAAGCTTTTTCTCCATCAAAAACCCTTGCTGGACCTTCAAACAATTCTCCTTCTTTTCCACTGATCTTTGCTACACTTCCTCCTGTTGCTAAGTTTCCAAATAAAATTTGTAAATGACCAGTTGATTTAATGGGTTTTTCAATTGGCAGAATTACTTTCTGTTGATCAAAATCTAAATCAGGAATGTCTGCTAAATTTTCAGCAATGGTTTTTCCTGTAACGGTTATGCAATCTCCATGCAACATTCCTTTACTCAATAAATATTTCATTACTGCAGGAATACCACTGTATTGATGTAAGTCTTGCATCAAATAAGTACCGCTTGGTTTGAAATCGGCCAATACAGGAACTTTATCACTGATGCGTTGAAAATCGGCCAGCGTAATTTCTACATCAACACTTTTTGCCATGGCAATTAAATGCAATACTGCATTGGTACTTCCACCCAAAACCATAACAATAGTAATTGCATTCTCGAATGCCTTAAAAGTCATGATGTCTTTTGGACAAATATTTCTTTCAAGTAAAACTTTGATAGCTTTACCTGCAGCTAAACATTCATTTTGTTTATCATCACTCAATGCCGGGTTAGAAGATGAATAAGGCAAACTCATACCCAATGCTTCAATAGCTGAAGCCATTGTATTAGCTGTATACATTCCACCGCAAGCCCCTGCTCCCGGGCAAGCATGTTGTACAATACCTTTAAAATCTTCTTCATTTAAATTACCAGCCAATTTTTGACCCAAAGCTTCAAATGCAGAAACGATATTTAAATGTTGCCCTTTATAATGACCAGCAGCAATAGATCCTCCATAAACCATAATTGCCGGTCTATTCAATCTACCCATTGCGATCAATGAACCTGGCATATTTTTATCACAACCAGGCAAAGCAATTAATGCATCATAATATTGAGCTCCGCATACAGCCTCAATTGAATCTGCAATTACGTCTCTACTCACTAAGGAGTAACGCATTCCATCAGTTCCATTACTAATTCCATCACTTACACCAATCGTATTAAAAATCAAACCCACTAAATCATTTTCCCAAACACCTTTCTTCACCACTTTAGCTAAATCATTCAAGTGCATGTTACAAGTATTGCCATCATAGCCCATACTAACTATACCCACTTGTGCTTTTTTAAGATCTGCTTCAGTTAATCCTATTCCATACAACATTGCTTGCGCTGCAGGCTGCGTAGGATCTTGTGTAATTGTTTTACTGTATCTATTTAATTCCATTGTTCTTGATTAATTTTTTTCATGCACCAGTTCAGTATAGGCTTTTTGAATTTTTGCTCCTACACTATTTTGCCAATTTTTTGGAAATACTGTTGTATCAATTGATTCCCATCCTATTATTTCTGCGGCAGTTCCACAAAAAAATGCTGCATCTGCTTCTTTTAATTGTTGAATGGTATAAGTTCCTTCTGTTACCTGAATATGCAATTTCTCACAAATTTCAAAAACGGTGGCTCTTGTTATACCAGGAAGTATATGTCCTAATTCGGGTGTATATAAAGCCCCATCTTTTTCAAAAAAAATATTGGCACCAGGTCCTTCTGCGATATGATCGTTCATATCTAATAATAAAGCTTCGTCAAACCCTTTAGCTTTGGCTTCCTGACTTGCCATAATAGAATTTACATAATGCCCTGCTGCTTTTGCATGAATCTTAAAAGCTTTAGGATTGGGTCTTTGAAAGGATGAAGTCATTATCCGCAATAATTTATCGCCCAAAAAAGGAGCCATTTCCCAAGCTTCAATAAATAAATAGGATTCAGTGTTTACTGCAAAACTCATATTTGCTGGTGCATACACAACCGGACGTATGTAAGCATTCTGGAAATTATTCTTCCTTAATACTTCATAAGTAGCATCAATTAGATCTTGCGTATGATAGGTATAAGGAAGATTGATAGATTGTGCTGAAACTTTCAATCTTTCAAAATGTTCGATTGGTTTAAAAATTTTAGTTTCACCCCCAGCTGTTTGATATGATCGAATACCTTCAAAAACAGAATATCCATAATGCAAAGACTGAGAATACAGATCCATTTTTGCATCAGCTGCTTTCACAAATTGTCCATTGTGAAAAATAATTGTTTCGTTATTATAATACATACAACGTTTATTTCAAGTAACAAAAAAACCCTGCTTGAGGCAGGGTTTATATTTTAAGTTTTTAGCTTCTTTTTATAAAACACCACCTTTCAACAAAGGAATAATAATGACAACTGTAATAATAATTGTCATTGCACTAATTGTAGTATTGATTCCTTTATTCAAAATGGTATTCATTAGAAAACTAAAGATAATCATACTCAAGTAGAAAACAAAGAACTATTCAAAATAATATTATTATACAAACAAATGTTCGTTTATATAATGGTTGAAGCATTCAGCGTAGCATTGCTACTTGCTTCTTTTTTATTGTTTCGTTTTATATAGTCTGCAATTAAATCGCCAATGGCTTCTGTTCCATAGTTATTAATTGGATCAATGTCTTTTGAAACAAAACTGTTTGTTAGTGTCCAGCTGACTGCTTCTCTTACCAAATTTGCTTCCCTTGTTAAGTTAAAATGGTCTAACATTAACGCAGCAGACAAAACAGATCCCAATGGATTGGCAATATCTTTTCCGGCTGCTTGAGGATAAGAACCATGAATGGGTTCAAACAAAGCCGATCCATTTCCTATTGAGGCAGATGGAAGCAAACCCAATGAACCACTCAAAACACTTGCTTCATCACTGATAATATCTCCAAACATATTCTCAGTAAGTACTACATCAAACTGCGCAGGATTAATGATGATTTGCATAGCTGCATTATCAACAAACATATAATCAACAGAAACATCGGGGTATTGACTTGCCAATGCCTGTACTACTTTTCTCCATAAACGTGAAGTTTCCAACACATTCGCTTTATCAATCAGGGTTAATTTTTTTCTTCTGGTTTGAGCATATTTAAATGCCAGGTGAGCTACTCTTTCAATTTCATAAGAATGATAAGCAGATTCATCGGTTGCATAAGTCTGCTCTTCGTTTAAAGAACGCTTTCCAAAATAAATGCCACCAGTAAGTTCTCTGAAAATAATAAAGTCAACACCTTTGAGTTGCTTTGTTTTTAATGGAGATAAATGAGCTAAGGAAGCATATGTATTGATGGGTCTGATATTTGCAAATAACTCCAACTCCTTGCGTAATTTCAACAAGCCTTGTTCAGGCCGAACTTTTGCAGAAGGATCATTGTCATATTTTGGGTGACCTATCGCTCCAAATAATATAGCATCACTTTGTTTGCAGATGGCAATGGTTTCATCAGGTAATGGATTGCCCGTTTTATCAATTGCATCAGCTCCCATTAAAGCATAAGCAAATCTAAACTGATGACCAAATTCCAATGCAATGGTATTCAGTACTTTTATAGATTGCGCTGTTACTTCCGGGCCAATTCCATCTCCGTTGATTACTGCTATTTTCTTATCCATATTATTCTTTAGTGCTTTTTTTCGAATTCACTGATGAGTTCCTTTTTGCTTAACAAAAAATCGATATCGTCATACCCATTTAATAAACAGGTTTTTTTATAGGGATTGATCTCAAAATGAGCGGAAGCCCCAGTGGCATCAATCGTAATTGTTTGAGCCTCTACATTAATGGTAAGCGTTGATTCATTGCCTTGTTGAAATATTTCTTGCAGAAATTGCTCTGAAACAGTAACTGGTAATACGCCGTTATTCAACGCATTGTTTTTAAAAATATCTGCGAAGAAACTTGAAACCACTGCATTAAATCCATAATCTAATAAGGACCATGCAGCATGTTCTCTGGAAGAACCGCAACCAAAATTTTTTCCTGCAACTAAAATCTCTCCAGTATACTGCGGTTGATTCAATGCAAAATCGGTTTTTGGCATTGATTCATCATTATTAATATACCGCCAATCACGAAACAAATTTTTTCCGAATCCTTCTCTGGTTGTTGCTTTCAAAAATCGTGCTGGGATGATTTGATCAGTATCAATATTTTCCATTTGCAATGGAACAAAACGACTATGTATTTTTTGTAAAGCTTTCATTTTTTATTAATTATATCAACTCTCTAATATCAGTAACTACGCCCGTTATAGCTGCAGCTGCTGCTGTTAAAGGGCTTGCTAATAATGTTCTTGCTCCAGCACCCTGACGTCCTTCAAAATTTCTATTGGATGTACTAATGCAATATTCGCCAGCAGGAATTTTGTCTTCATTCATTCCCAAGCAAGCACTACAACCCGCTTGTCTTACCTGAAAACCAGCTTCAGCAAAAATCTGATCAAGCCCTTCGGCATGAACTTGTTTTGCTACTTGTTGAGACCCGGGCACAATCATTACATGCACCGAACTATTTTTCTTTTTACCTTTTACCAAAGCAGCCACTTCTCTTAAATCTTCAATTCTAGAATTGGTACAACTACCGATAAAAATGTGTTGCACAGGCATTCCTATTAAAGAAGTGCCCGATTCAAGACCCATATAATTCAACGCTTTAATAATATTATTTCGCTCACCTTCATCAACAATATTGTCAGTATTAGGGATATGCCCATTGATAGCAATGCCTAATCCTGGATTGGTTCCATAGGTAATCATCGGTTGAATATCCGCCGCGTTGATATTGATTTCGCTATCAAAAATGGCATCTGCATCTGAATACAATTGACTCCATTTGTTGATGGAATCGTTCCATGATTCTCCTTTGGGAGCGAAAGCTCTGCCCTTAATGTATTCAAAACAAGTTTCATCAGGAGCGATCATTCCGCCTCTTGCTCCCATTTCTATACTCATATTACAAATGGTCATTCTTGCTTCCATTGAAAGAGATCGGATGGTACTTCCTGCATACTCAACAAAATAACCAGTTGCTCCACTGGATGATATTTTTGCAATGATGTAGAGAATGATATCTTTCGAAACAACTCCTTTTTGCAAAGCGCCTTCGATATTGATGCGCATTGTTTTAGGTTTTGTTTGCAATACACATTGAGAAGCAAAAACCATTTCAACTTCGCTGGTACCAATTCCAAAAGCAATGGTACCAAATGCGCCATGGGTGGAAGTATGACTATCTCCACAAACAATGGTCATACCAGGTTGTGTAATGCCTAATTCCGGACCAATCACATGCACAATACCCTGGTATGGATGACCTAATCCATATAATTCAACTCCATGCTTCTCGCAATTTTCAATCAATTGCTCTACCTGCATTCGAGATAATTCATCTTTAATAGGCAAATGTTGATTTAAAGTAGGAACATTATGATCAGCTGTAGCAATGGTTTGCTTTGGTCTGAAAAGAGCAACACCTCTTTGTTCAATTCCTTTAAATGCTTGCGGACTTGTTACTTCATGAATAAAATGTCGATCGATGTATAAAACAGAAGGACCATTTTTAATTGTTTCTACAACATGTTTGTCCCAGATTTTATCGAAAAGTGTTTTTCCCATTGATTCTTAGATTGATTATGCAATTGCATTTTCTGGAACATGGGCTTCTGCCATTGCTCTCAGATCGCTTTCTACTACTTCTTTTTTACTATCTGCAATTATTACAAATGCCTGATACAAATGATCTATATCATTCCTATTAAAATCATAACCCAGTTTTTGAAAACGATAGGCCAGTGCACTTCTTCCACTTCTTGCAGTCAACACAATTTTACTTCCCTCGGCACCTACCTGCTCAGGATTAATAATTTCATAAGTCTGAGCATCTTTTAAAAACCCATCCTGGTGAATTCCAGAAGAATGCGAAAATGCGTTTGCGCCAACAATCGCTTTATTGGGTTGAACTGGCATACGCATGATATCAGATACTTCTCTGCTCAAAGGATTGAGCATTTCTGTTTTTATATTGGTATAAAGTCCTAAGTGCTTGTGTTGTTGAATGATCATTACCACTTCTTCTAAAGAAGTATTACCTGCTCTCTCTCCCAATCCGTTAATAGTACATTCGATTTGCCTGGCACCATTAATTACACCACTGATGGAGTTGGCTGTTGCTAATCCTAAATCGTTATGGCAATGACAGGAAAGAATAGCTTTATCTATATTGGGAACATGGTTCATTAAATAAGCGATTTTTTCGCCATACTGATATGGTAAACAATAACCAGTAGTATCAGGAATATTTACTACCGAAGCTCCTGCAGCAATAACTGCTTCAACTATTCTAGCGAGGTATTCATTATCGGTTCTACCAGCATCTTCTGCAAAAAATTCGACATCATCAGTGAAATTTCTTGCCCATTTAACTGCTTGAATAGCTCTTTCTAAAATAGCTTCTTGAGTAGTATTGAATTTTGCTTTGATGTGAAAATCAGAAGTGCCGATTCCTGTATGAATGCGGGGACGAACCGCATATTTCAATGCCTGCGCTGCAACTTCTATATCTTTTTGTACCGCCCTGGTTAATCCGCAAACAGTTGCTTTTTTGATCACTCTTGAAATAGCTTGAACTGATTCAAAATCGCCGGGGCTGGAAATAGGAAATCCTGCTTCAATAACATCAACCCCTAATTCTTCTAATTGAAGGGCTAATGCTAATTTTTCTTTAGTGTTGAGTTTACAGCCAGGCACTTGTTCCCCATCACGAAGTGTGGTATCGAAAATTTGTATTTGTTGATCCATAACCCAAATTTGAATGATATAGATAAAAAGACAGGCTCGTGAATACGGCCTGCCATATTCGAATGTAGAATGTATTATCTTCGAAACTGGATCAATATTGATTCGAGAATACAGTGTTTAAAGCTAGAGAAATCGCCTGAAAGCCTTATCTGTATTGATTTTTTGTACAAATAAATTACGATGCCCAACCGAAGCGCAGATGCCCTTTTTCAATTGGTTCATTCACTAGAAAGGGCAGAAAAACGCAATTTTAAGCTATATATGACCAGAAATTCCCCTTCTGGCAACCTTAAAGTAATTCAGTTATTCGATGCGCTCGATAAAATGAAGGACTATGATGAGTCGGTGTTACTGGTTAAAAATCCAACTATTCAAAAACAACAGTTATCTAATTTAAAAGGCCATCTATACCAAGAGATCCTGGCAAGTTTAAGATTATTGAAACAAGAAAGCAATATTGATCTTCAATTACACGAACAATTGGACTTTGCCAGAATTTTATACAACAAAGGTTTGTACCTGCAGAGTTTGAAAATATTAGACCGGGTAAAAGAGTTAGCAAAATCAAATAACCAGGTCACTTATATACAACAGGTGTTATTTTTAGAGAAAAAGATCGAAAGCTTACATATTACCAGAAGTATGCAAGACAGAGCAGATGTATTGTGTAATGAAGTAGATGAAACCAATGCCCGTTTAGAAATCATCAGTAAGCTATCCAATATTGCCCTCTTATTATACGCATGGTATATCAAACATGGAATCGCCAGAAATGAAGAAGATAAAAAAGGTTTAGACGCTTATTTTAAAGACCCGGTTTTTAATGAATCTCAATTTTACAAAGGGTTCTACGAAAGACTATACCTGAATCAATGTTATTGCTGGTATGCTTTTATTAATCAAGAATTCTTATTGTATTACAGGCATACACAAAAATGGGTGGACCTTTTTCATTCAGATCCGAAAATGATTGAAGTGGAAACTGCTCATTATATCAAAGGGATGCATAATTTATTATCTGCGCATTTTGATTTAAGGAATTATAGAAAATTCAATGAAACCATTTTAATATTTGAGCAATTCATTAATACTCCCATTGTTCAGGAAAACCAGAATAACCTAATACAAACCTTTACCTATTTGTATACTGCCAAATTGAATAAGCATTTCATGGAAGGCACATTTACAAAGGGAATACAGCTGGTACCGGAGATTGAAGCCAAACTTAAAGAGTATGAATTGTATTTAGATGGGCATCGAATTTTAGTATTCTATTATAAAATAGCTTCTTTGTATTTTGGAAGTGGTGATAGTGAAAAAAGTATTGATTATTTAAATAAGATCATCAATTTAAAATTAGACCTCAGAACAGATTTACAATGTTATGCGCGTTTATTGCATTTGATTGCCCATTACGAACTGGGGAATTATGAATTATTACAATACTTATTAAAATCGGTCTACCGATTTATGGCTAAAATGCAAAATTTAAGTACAGCAGAAGAAGCCATTTTTGGATTTTTGAGAAATGCATTTAGCAGTTCTCCAAAAAAGGTAAAACCGCTATTTGAAGATTTATTGATTCAATTAAAATTAATTTCCGATCAACCTTTAGAAAACCGGGCATTTATGTATTTAGATATTATTTCGTGGTTGGAAAGTAAGATTCTGAAAAAGCCAGTTCAAACGATTATCCGACAAAAGTTTTTGGCTTCAAAAAAAAGAATGAACGACTAACTTAAAATAGCATCATTCACTGGAAAATCGATCGATATTTTACATCCCATATTTGACGTAGAAACAATACTAATAGTTCCCCCAAATAATTCAACCCTGCTGGTGATATTATAAATACCAATTCCATTTTTCTGGGTACTCGTGTCAAATCCAATACCATCGTCACTTACAATGAGGTAAATTATTTTTTCATTTCTACCCAATTCGATAGTACAATGCTGTGCAGCTGCATGTTTCAGCACATTGCTTACTTGTTCCTGAATAATTCTAAAAATACTTAATTTAAAATCGTATCGAATATCGTTCTCAAAAAAACTATCAGCATTAAAATGAATTTGTACAGTATTCAAAGCAGCTACATCATCAATTATACTATCAATAGCCTTAACCAATCCAAAATCTTTAATTAAAGGAGTAACTAAGTTTTTGGTAAGTTTTCTGATCTCTTCAATGGCATTGAAAATAAAATTAGCTGACTGCTTTAAAATATCCGACCCGCCTTCCTGCTTTTTTTCTGCTGAAGCAATATACATCATGGCAACTGTGAGCTGTTGATTTACATTGTCGTGTAATTCTCTACTCAAATCATGTCTTTCCTTCTCCTGGGCAATAATTACTGCTTCTGCAATTTCTTTTTGTTTTAAGTTTCTTTCCTCTTCCAATTTTTGCTCCATTGCCATCCTCGTACTCAAAGTGTTTTCCAAATTCCTTTTTCTTTCAATGCTATATTGGATTGATTTTGCCAATAGCTTTTCTTCGAATTCTCCTTTTACCAAATAGTCTTGTGCTCCTTTAGACATGGTCTCTAAAGCCATTTCCATATCAGCTAATCCGGTCAATACTATGATCGGAATATCGGAGGCAATTTGATTGATATGCTCAAAGGAATCAATTCCAGCACTATCCGTTAAAGAGAGATCTAATAAAATTAAATGAGGCCTGTTTTTTTCTAATAATAAAACAGCTTCGCCGAAACTATTGGCACGAGCAATTTTTTCGATATTAAGCCTTGTCTTCCACAACAACCCTTCCAGCACAAACAAATCAGCTGGATTGTCTTCCACTACTAAAATGGTTAAAAGGGGTGGGGCATCAGGCATAAATTCTTTCTATAGCATCTTTAAATTTCTCCATGACTACTTTTCTCTTCAAACTCATTTTTGGAGTCATTTCTCCTGTTTCAATAGTCCATTCACGAGGCAATAATTCAAATTTCTTTACCTGTTCTACATGATTAAAATAAGTATTGAAACTTTCTACTAACCCTCTATACAATTCCAGCACTTTTGGATGATTCACTACGTCTTCATTGGTAGTAAAAGGAATATTTTTTTCGCGCATCCATTCAGCTAAAGTAGCAAAGGAAGGCACAATTAGTGCTCCCACAAATTTCTTTTCGGCTCCAACAATCATTACCTGCTCCACAAATGGACTCTCTTTTAATTTGTTTTCAATAGGTTGAGGGGCCACATATTTACCACCACTTGTTTTGAATAACTCTTTTTTGCGATCGGTTATTTTCAAAAATTTGTTTTCATCCCATACGCCAATATCGCCAGTTAATAACCAACCATCGATAACGGTTTCTGCTGTAAGATCAGGTCGCTTATAATAACCCTTCATTACGCAAGGGCCACTAACTAAAATTTCTCCGTCATCGGCTAACTTAACCTCAATTCCAGTAATGGGAGGTCCGACTGTTCCAAATTTAGTGCCTCCTTTCTCTTGTCTGTTCACACAAATTACAGGGCTATTTTCTGTTGGACCATAGCCTTCGTATACATTAACACCAGCAGCATTAAATATGCGCAATAGTTTTACCTGACAGGCTGCACCTCCAGTAATGATATAGGAAATATTACCACCTAATGCTTCTCTCCATTTAGAGAAAATCAGTTTATTGGCAATAGCAAGCTGTAGATTATACCAAATGCCGCCACTAATACGGTTATCATATTTCTCCGCCAGATCTACTGCCCAGAAAAATAATTTTCTTTTTGCGCCAGTTAATTCTGCGCCTTTGGCCATTATTTTTTCAAAAACTTTTTCCAATAAGCGAGGTACAGTAGTAAAACCATAAGGCTTTACTTCTTTTAAATTATCACCAATGGTTTCTAAACTTTCTGCATAATAAATGCTGATGCCACTAAAGAGATAAATATAGGTACAGGTCTTTTCGAAGATATGATTCAGTGGTAAAAAACTCAATACTTTAGAGTCTGGAGCATCATTAAAAGGAAAACTTTCTTTCGAAAATTTTACATTAGAACAAATATTTTTATGGGTGAGCATTACACCCTTCGGAGTACCTGTAGTGCCAGAAGTGTAAATGATGGTTGCAACCTGCTCTTCTGGAACAGCAGCTTTTATATCATTCACTTGCTGCAATAATTGAGTATGAGCCATTTCAGTAACCGAGCTCCAGTGTGCAGCGCCATCGATTTTATCGAAAGTATAAACAGTTTTAATGGAAGGTACTTTTCCCAGAATACTATTCACTTTTAACAACAACTCTTCATTCGCAACAAAAATATATTTTACCGAAGCATCATTTAAAATGAATTCCAATTCTAAAGGATTGGTAGTTGGATAAACAGGCACCAAAATGGCTCCAATTTGTTGAACAGCTAAATCGGTAAATACCCATTCTGGTCTGTTATTACTGATAATGGCAATTTTATCGCTTCCTTCAGGAGTAAAATCATTACCACTCACTCCCAATTGCAATAAACCGGCACTAAATCGGTTAACAATTTCAGCAGTATCCTGTGTGCTATACTTTTTCCAAACACCTTGTTCTTTAGCAACAAGCATATCTTTCTTAGGAAAATGAGCCAACTGGTGCTCTAAACAATCAAATAAACGGCTATAATGCATATCAATCGTATAAGGGCAATCAAATTACAGAAATAAGTACAAATAAAAAAGATTCCTTAGAAATAGTATTGCCCGGAGGGGATTTTAAAAACCCTACTCTGCTGAAACTGTTGGTACAGTACAAATTCTTTGGCATGTTCAACTTGCCATTTTGCATATTCAGCAGCATTAATGGTATCTCCTACAATCCATTGATGGTAAGCTGCTAAAATACCTTCTTTTTGCAACTGTTGCCAATGACCAAATAATCGATAAGGATATTGTTCGTTATTGCTGGCATCCCATTTTTGTAGAAATCCATTTTTTAAAGAAGTCAAACTATCTATAGTAAATGTAGCACCCTTGATTGGCAAAAGCGATTGCCAAATGGCTAGTATTGATTTTTCAAAACTCGAAAAAGAGCGATCATTTAATTGTTGCTTTACCAAATTTGGTTGGTTCAAATTTTGATAGGCTGTTAACAAATAATTTTTCACCTCTGTTGTTTTAGCAGAGTAACTTTCAAGGTTTATAAAGATTTCTCCATAAAGCAGTATGCGCAACCAATTTTGTTGATCGATATAATATTTTACTGCATTAAAATAATTGCCACTATAATTAGGATCTTGCTGAATGCCTTTCTCCCATTGAATGATCGCTTCTTTCAAATTTTTATCTAGCGCCAGACTTTCCCCATATTCATTATAGATTACTCCACCATTGGGAAATTTTTTCAATGCTACTTTGTACATTTTATTGGCTTCCTTATAAGAAGCAATCGATTTATAAGATAAGCCAAGTACCTGAAAAGCTTTTTGATCTGCATCATCCAGTGCAATAGCCACTTTGCCTGTTTCAATGGCTTTAGAAAAATCTCTTTGTAAAAAATAGGCGAAAGACAAATTGGTCAACAAGCCCATATTCAAAGGCGCTTGTTGTCTCGCTTTTTGTAAACTGGCAACTGCTTTTTCGTAATCGCCTTGCTGCATGTATTGCTGTGCATTCTCTTGTAATTGATTCACAGTAAGCGTTTGCGCAGTAATATTTTCCGCAAAAAAACATACCAATAAACTAAAGAATAAATACTTCATGAACAGCAATTAATCTGTAACCAGATTGGTAATCAATCCATCGCGTAACTTTGGTTCGAACCAGGTACTCTTAGGTGGCATTACATTTCCACTATCGGCAATGGCAAAAAGTTGATCAATAGTTACTGGATACAAGCTAAATGCAGCAGCCATTTCACCACTATCCACTCTTTGTTCCAAAGCAGTTAGTCCGCGAATACCTCCTACAAAGTCAATGCGTTTATCAGTACGTTGATCCATTATTCCTAATATGGGTGCCAATATTTTTTCTTGTAAGATGCTCACATCTAATACGCCAATCGGATCATTGGAATAAGTTCCTTCTTTAGCAATTAAACAATACCACTGCCCTCCTAAATACAAACCAAATTGATGCATCACTGCAGGACGGAAAGATTGTTTGCCCATTAAGCTAACTTCAAAATTGAGGTTTAATTGCTCGAGGAATGCTTCCGGAGTCAATCCATTCAAATCTTTTACAACACGGTTATAATCCATGATGTACAATTGATTGGAAGGAAACAAAGTAGTTAGAAAATAATCACTTGCTGGTGTGGCTTTTGCCCCTAATTCTGCGCGCACTTTTGCAGCAGAAGCAGCACGGTGATGTCCGTCTGCGATATAGGTATTGGCTACTTCCTCTTTAAATAAACGCGTAATTTCTGCGATAACTTCTGAGTCGCTTACAATCCAAATTGTATGTTGTACGCCATCATCAGCAATAAAATCGTAAGCCGCCGATTTAGTAGCTTTCCATTTATCAATCAATGAATCGATTGAGTCATTATTTCTATATGCTAAAAAAACATTACCCGTTTGAGCACCAGATATTTTAATATGATTGATGCGATCTAACTCTTTTTCTGGGCGGGTGAATTCATGTTTTTTAATAACATCATTTTCATAATCATCTACACTACTTACACAAACCAAACCAGACTGACTTCTTCCATTCATGATCAATTGATAGATATAATAACAATCTTTTGATTCACGAAACAATACATCTCTTTTAATGAATGCATCTAAATTGTCTTTTGCTTGGAGGTATACCTCTTTTGCATGAACATCAATTTTATCGGATAGATCGATTTCACTTTTAGTGATATGTAAAAAAGTAAACGTGTTTCCTTGTGCTTCTATTTTTGCTTCTGCACTGCTTAATACATCATAAGGTAAACTAGCTACTTGCTTTGCTAATTGAGGCTGAGGCCTTAATGCCTTAAAAGGTTGGATTTTTGCCATGCTGCAAATATCGGAATTAAAATACAAAAGAAATAATCTCCTTCAAACCCTTACTAGCCGTGCTTTTGAGCGAAGGAATGCATTAAATCGCAAAAAACCTGCACACTTTCCAAAGGCAGGGCATTGTACATACTTACCCTTACTCCTCCGATGGTCCTGTATCCTTTTACACCGATCATTCCTTCTTGTTTGCACAATGCTAAGAATGGTTCTTCCAATGCTGGATCATTTAGAAAAAACACTGCATTCATTTCACTTCTATCTTCTTTAACAACTGGTGCATTGAAAATAGGCAATGAATCAATGGTATTATAGAGCAATGTGGATTTTTGCAAACTGTTTTTTCCCATTTCTTCCAATCCGCCATTTTGAATTATCCAACGCAAGGTTAGCATACTTACATATACTGCAAAAACAGGTGGTGTATTCATTAAAGAACCAGCATCAATATGTTTCTGGTAATTCATGATTGTAGGAATAGGACGTGCAATCTTTCCTAAAATATTTTTTCGAACAACTACCAAATTCACTCCGGCAGCTCCCATATTTTTTTGCGCACCAGCATAGATCAAATCAAATTGATTGAAATTGGTTGGTCTGCTAAAAATATCGCTACTCATATCAGCAATTAGCGGAATTGAAGTGGTAGGATATTCATTCCATTGTGTTCCTTCCACCGTATTATTCGATGTAATATGTAAATAAGCAGCATTTTCTGGGATGTTAAAATGCTTATTGATATAACGATATTGCTTGTCGCTGCTATCTGCTACTACTTCTACATTTCCAAAATGCTTGGCTTCTTTCCAGGCCTTATTTCCCCAGATTCCATTATCGCAATATGCAGCTGTAGCGGTGGTGTCTAATAAATTCATAGGCACTTGCATAAACTGGGTAGTAGCTCCTCCATGCAAGAACAATACTTCATAAGAATCATCCAATTGCATCAACTGTTTGACCGATGCAATGGCTTCTTGTAAAATTTCCTGAAACCAATTGGTACGATGGCCAATTTCCAATAAAGACAGGCCAGTATTGTTGAAATTAATAATGGCTTCTGCAGCTTGTTGCAAAACATGCTGGGGTAAAATAGAAGGTCCTGAATTAAAATTATGCAGCTTCATATTCAAATCTTGAATGGCAAAGTAAACCGATTATCTTTACATTATGCAACTCCCTTCTACCTTACTGGAAAATGCAGTGGCTCAATTTTCAAAATTACCCGGAATCGGTAAAAAAACCGCACTGCGATTGGTTTTACACTTGCTGAAACAAGATGTAGATGAAGTGCAATTATTTGGAGAAACCATTGCAAAAATGAGGCGCGACAGCAGATTCTGTCAAAGATGCCATAATATTAGTGATGGAGATATTTGTGATATTTGTGCCAATTCGGCCCGCAATCAAAAAGTAATTTGCGTGGTAGAAAATATTCGGGATGTTATTGCTATTGAGTCTACCCAGCAATTCAATGGCACTTACCATGTTTTAGGAGGAATCATTTCTCCTTTGGATGGAATCGGACCCGATCAGTTAAGCATAGAATCTTTGGTGAACCGAATTGGATCTGAATCGGTGGAAGAACTGGTTTTTGCCCTGAGCCCCAATATTCAAGGCGATACCACCATTTATTATATCCAAAAAAAGATGGCTCATTTAAGCTGCCGAGTTACTACTATTGCCCGTGGCATTGCTTTTGGAGGAGAACTGGAATATGCCGATGAAATGACTTTGGCAAGAAGTATAGCCAATCGTTTACCTGTGCAGCAATATGTAAAATAACCTATCTTTATTGTTTAAACATCGAATCAATGACAAACTGGAAAAAAATCACTTTAGTGCTGGTATTAATTGGTGCTGTTACCGGGGGAATTATGGTTTACCGCATTTTTACCAAACCACATAGAGATGTAACCACCGAAAAAGCGGTCAGCATATCTGCACAGGCGATTTTTGATGCATTTAAAAACGATGAAGCTGCTGCCAATAAATTATACCTCGACAAAGCCATTCAATTGAGCGGAGAAGTACTCGATATCAGTAACAATCAAGAAGGAAAAACGGTGGTAAATTTTAAAACCAATGATCCATTATTTGTGATCAATTGTACTTTTAAAACCAATCCGGGAAGCCTGAAACCCGGTGATACCATCAATTTCAAAGGAATTTGTACGGGATATATTCCGGACGCTAATGTGGTGATAAACGAGGGAGTTTTAGTAGAGTTATGAGATAAAAGATAAGAGATATAAGATATAAGATAAGAATCAGAAATTAGGAGAGATGAATTAAGAATTATAAGAAATTAAGCGTAAATAGTTATGAAAAAAATACTTTGCTTTACAGTTGGAATTTTGTTGATCTACGGCTCTATTAGTGCCCAAAAAGTATACAGCACCAGAAATGGAAAAATCAGTTTTATTGCGCCTAACGATGAAGACGTTAAAGCAGTAAACAACGAAGTCACCAGCCGGCTTTCCGACAATGGCGCGATGAGTTTCAGTTGCCTGATCAAAGGCTTTAAATTTGCCTATGCCGAAATGCAGGACCATTTTAATACGGAATACCTACAAAGCAATACCTACCCAAGGGCCGATTTCAAGGGTACAATAACCAACCTAAAAGAAGTGGTTTTTACTAAAAATGGTACGTATAAAGCCATAGTAAAAGGCGACCTTACCCTCCATGGAGTTACCAAAAACATTACGGTGAATGGCACCATCACTGTAAAAGACGGCAAAATGACCGCCATTGCTAGCTTTCCGATCCTTATGAAGGACTTTAAAATTGATGCTTCGAGCGTAACGGAGAAGGTGAAGGCCGAAATCAACTGTATCTATCAATAATTTTGTTAAACGCCTTTCTAGGCTTATCTTTGCAGTCAATTCAGGCAGATTTGTTTATTGTTCAGCCTGGGTTCACCGATTCGTTCGGTACCATAGAACTAATAAACGTCTCGAGGTGACATTCCATACATTTCCTGCGTTTATTGGTTGATTATTCATTCCAAACTTAGTTTGGTAAAGGAACCAATGTATATGCAAATTAGAGAAGAACTTAAAAAGAGGATTTTGGTGATCGATGGAGCCATGGGCACCATGATTCAACGCCATAAATTAACAGAGGCCGATTATAGAGGAGAACGTTTTAAAGATTGGCACAGCGACGTAAAGGGCAATAATGATTTATTGTGTATTACTCAGCCCGAAATTATTGTAGGCATTCACAAAGAATATTTAGCCGCAGGTGCCGATATCATCGAAACCAATACATTTAGCAGTACCACTATTGCAATGGCTGATTACGATATGCAATCACTGGCTTATGAATTGAACGTTGCGGCTGCTAAATGCGCCAAAGAAGCCATCAAACAATATATGGCCGAGAACCCTGGCACTCCACCCAAATTTGTTGCAGGTGCAATTGGTCCATTAAATAAAACATTGAGTCTTTCGCCAGATGTAAATAATCCAGGATTCAGAGCAGTCACTTTTGATGAAGTAGCAGCTGCTTATTACGAACAAATAGGAGGCTTAGTAGATGGAGGCGTAGATATTATTTTGATTGAAACCATTTTTGATACACTCAATGCCAAGGGGGCGATTTACGCAACCAAAAAATATTTTCGCGATAAAGGAATTCCTGAATTACCGATCATGATCAGTGGCACTATTACCGATGCATCTGGCAGAACCCTCAGTGGACAAACACTCGAAGCATTTTATACATCAGTAATGCATGCCAATCCATTGAGTATTGGATTGAACTGCGCTTTAGGTGCTGCAGAAATGAGAAGTCATATAGAAGAACTCTCACAAATTGCAGCATGTTATACATCGGCCTATCCAAATGCAGGATTGCCGAATGCCATGGGCGAATACGATGAGCAACCACATGAAACTGCACATTTTATTGAAGAATGGGCTGAACAGGGTTTTGTAAATATTGTAGGAGGCTGTTGCGGTACTACACCTGATCATATCAAACATATTGCAGATAACGTTCGTAAAATTCAACCAAGACAATTGCCTGTTTTGGAAGCAACTATATAATCATGACGATCATTAAACCATACTTACGTCTTGCAGGATTAGAACCATTAGTGGTTCGTCCGGAAACCAATTTTGTAAATGTTGGAGAAAGAACCAATGTTACAGGATCAAAAAAATTCGCAAGGCTTATTAAGGAAAATAAATACGAAGAAGCTTTGTCTGTTGCACGTCAGCAAGTAGAAAGCGGTGCACAGGTATTGGATGTGAACATGGATGATGCATTGCTGGAAGGCGTAAGTGCAATGACAACATTTCTGAATCTCTTGCAGAGTGAACCAGATATTGCCCGCATCCCCATCATGATCGATAGTTCTAAATTTGAGATCATTGAAGCAGGATTAAAATGTGTGCAAGGAAAATGTATTGTGAATTCCATCTCCATGAAAGAGGGCGAAGCCAAATTCATTGAACAGGCGCATATCTGTAGAGCATATGGTGCAGCAGTAATTGTAATGGCATTTGATGAAGTTGGGCAAGCCGATACCAAAGCAAGAAAAGTAGAGATCTGTCATCGTGCATATAAAATTTTAGTAGAGCAAGTTGGTTTTGCGCCGCAGGATATTATTTTCGATCCGAATATTTTTGCAGTTGCTACAGGAATAGAAGAGCATAATAATTATGCCGTAGATTTTATAGAAGCTACCAGAGAGATCAAAAAATTAATGCCACTCACCAAAGTAAGTGGAGGGGTGTCGAATGTGTCTTTTTCTTTTAGAGGAAATGATCATGTGCGTGAAGCCATTCATTCGGTGTTTTTATTTCATGCCATCAAAGCGGGTATGGATATGGGCATTGTGAATGCAGGACAATTGGTAGTATACGATGAAATAGAACCTACTTTACGTCAACTCTGCGAAGATGTATTGTTGAATAAAAACAATGATACTAACGAAGCCACCGAAAAATTGATTGTTCATGCAGAAACGGTACGAGCAAAAGGAAAGGTGGAAGTGAAAGATGAAAAATGGCGCAATGAACCAGTGGAGAAAAGATTGGCCCATTCACTCATTAACGGAATTACAGAATACATTGATGCCGATACAGAAGAAGCCAGACAAAAATATCCTCGTCCATTGGATGTAATTGAAGGACCATTGATGGATGGCATGAATATAGTAGGCGATCTATTTGGTGCTGGTAAAATGTTTTTACCTCAGGTGGTAAAGAGTGCCCGTGTGATGAAGAAAAGTGTGGCCATTCTTACTCCATATATCGAACAAGAAAAAGAAGATAGAAAAAATGCCCATATAGCTGCAGGTACTACCAATGAAGAAACAGCAGGTGCTGCAAAAATTTTATTGGCAACAGTAAAAGGCGATGTACATGATATTGGAAAAAATATTGTAGGAGTAGTATTGGGTTGTAACGGATATGATATTGTTGATCTAGGAGTGATGGTGCCAGCTGATAAAATTTTAGAAGCTGCACAAAGAGAGAAGGTAGATATTATTGGATTGAGCGGATTGATTACTCCATCACTCGATGAAATGGTTCATATAGCCAAAGAAATGAAGCGCCGCAACATGAAGCAGCCTTTATTGATTGGTGGGGCTACTACTTCCAGAATGCATACTGCCGTTAAGATTGCACCAGAATACGATCTGGGTGTGGTGCATGTGTTGGATGCATCTAGAAGTGTTACCGTTGCAGGATCATTGTTAAACAAAGAATTAAAGCAGCCTTTTTTAGGCGAGTTAACATCGGAATACACCAAATTGAAATTTGATTTCGATAATAAGAAAGTAGTAAAACAATATTTGCCCTACCAGGAAGCATTGCAAAATAAAGTAGTGATTGATTGGGATAATTATCAAACAGTTGCTCCTGGTTTTACTGGAGTGAAAGTGTTGGATAATTATGATTTAAATGAATTAAGAACTTTCATTGATTGGAAGCCATTCTTCATCACTTGGGAAATGCATGGCAATTTTCCAGAGATATTAAGCGACACAGTAGTTGGAGCAGAAGCTACTAAATTATACAACGATGCCAATGCTTTGTTAGATAAGATTGTTTCAGAAAAATGGTTGACTGCAAAAGGAGTGATAGGATTTTGGGAAGCTGCGGCCGAAAATGATTCTATAACGGTGCAATCGGATAAAGGAGCTGTTCAATTAGAATTTCACCGCCAGCAAATTAAGAAAGCAGCAGGTCAGCCGAATTTGTCTTTAGCAGATTTTATAAGACCAAAAACTGCCAGTGGATCTTCAGCTACAACGAAAGATTATATGGGTGCATTTGCGGTGAGCATTCATGGAATAGAACCTCATTTAGCGGCAT
This sequence comes from Sphingobacterium thalpophilum, assembly GCA_943372285.1. Classification (GTDB taxonomy): domain Bacteria; phylum Bacteroidota; class Bacteroidia; order Chitinophagales; family Chitinophagaceae; genus Sediminibacterium. Next base: position 371,277 of record CALRYA010000001.1, read on the forward strand.
TCGAAGAAGCGCATGACGATTATAATAAAATCATGTTACAAGCACTGGCTGATCGATTTGCAGAAGCATTTGCGGAAGTATTGCATTTAAGAACCAGAAAAGAATTCTGGGGTTATGATGCCAATGAGGAATTAAGCCCGCAAGAATTAATCAAAGAACAATACACTGGTATTCGCCCTGCACCGGGTTATCCTGCCTGCCCCGATCATACAGAGAAATACAAATTATTTGATTTGTTAAGCGCAGAAAATAATGCAGGCATTAGCTTAACAGAAAGCTTGGCCATGTATCCAGCATCTTCTGTTTGTGGCTGGTATTTTTCTCATCCACAATCACAGTATTTTGGTATTGGAAAAATTCAGCGTGATCAATTAGAAGATTATGCAAATAGAAAAAGCATGGATATTCCAACAGCAGAAAGATGGTTAAGCCCAATTTTAGAATAATTGACGACATTTGTAGTATGAAAATTGTATCGATGGTTGTATTGTGTTCATTGCTATTATCTAACGGCGCAATGGCTCAAGAAAAAACAGCAAAGAAAGAAAGAAAAGGAGAATTTTATTTTTCATGGGGATATAACAAAGAATGGTATACCAATTCGAATGTGCGTGTAAATCAGCCCTCACTTAACAATAACTATACCTTAAAGAATGTTACATCACATGATAATGTAGGTTGGGATCAGGGAATTTTTAATGTGCCTTTGAGTATACCACAATACAATTACCGCATAGGATATTTCTTTAACAAGAAAAAAGGATTGGCTATCGAAATTAATTTCGATCATACCAAACATATTTTAACCGATGGTCAAACAGCGCGTTTAGTGGGTACATTGGGCGGAAGAAATGTAGACACCAGTATTTTGTTTGCCAAAACAAATGGGTTTAACTATTACTTAAACAATGGCGCTAATTTTTTATTGTTCAATATTGTGAAGCGTTGGACCTGGTATGAAAGCAAGAGCGAAAAATTTAAATTAGACTTTTTAGGAAAAGCCGGGATTGGCCCAGTGATTCCACATGTGGAGAATACTTTTTTTGGAAAAGCCAATCAAGATGGATTTCAATTGGGAGGATGGAATATTGGCACAGAAGGTGCGCTGAAAGCAACATTCTTTAAAAAGGTATTCCTTGAATTTTCTCAAAAACTAGACTACGCCCGTTACAGTGGTTTAAAAGTGTACGAAGGAACAGCCAAAGAAGCTTTCTTATCTTATCAACTTATTTTGAGTTTGGGTTATACTATTCCGATGGGGAAGAGAGAATAAATTCTCACCGTTTCTCAAAAAACCACCACAATCTTTTACGGGGTTTTACTTTGTAATTTCTTTCTACATAGGCACTGATATGATTCATGGCATCGTCCATATTATCGGTGAGTAGCACCAGTTTTAAATCTTCCGGTGAAATAGTACCCTGTTCCGCCATATAGGTACAATAATCCATCAACGGTGTAAAATACTCAACACCAAATAATACGATTGGAAAATCATTAATGGTTTTGGTTTGTACCAAGGTAAGGGTTTCAAAAAATTCATCCATCGTTCCAAAACCTCCAGGCATAATGATAAAGGCATAGGAATATTTAACCAGCATCACTTTTCTGATGAAAAAATAATTCAGTGTAAATGATTTGTGTACATAAGGATTCTCGTGTTGCTCAAAAGGTAATTTGATATTGATGCCAACCGAAATGCCCCCATTTTCAAAAGCGCCGCGGTTGGCTGCTTCCATAATACCAGGGCCACCTCCAGTCATGGTGGTAAACCCTAATTCAGCAATTCTCTTGCCTACTTCTCTTGCATCTTTATAATGAGGATGATTTTCATCGAACCTTGCACTGCCAAATACAGTAACCGATGGCCCAACAAAATGCAAAAAACGAAACGCTTTGATAAACTGGGTAAATACTTCCCAGGCGAAAGCCAATTCATTCATTCTGGGCTTGGGCCCTTCTAAATACACCGATTTTTTAGCAGGAATGATTCGTTGCTTATTCTCCATAAAAGATGCCTATTTTTATTCTCATTCAAATTAACGAAATTGAATGAAATTCTAGGATAATTACAAGAATAGCATATGCTAAAATTAGTTACTGCATTTATTTTTTCGCTCACCTGTTTGTTTACGCAAGCTCAAACCACTGTTTACCCTGGCAACTTTAGATTCATTTCCGTGTATGGGCCTTTAATGAATTATTGGACCGACAGCACCACCAAAAAAGAATTTACAAGCTCACTCGATTCCATATTAATGGTAAAAAGAAACTGGGTGTTAAATAAAAGCAGTGATTTTCAATTTGCAGCAATTAAAAATAACACAAGCGCTAAATCAATAACCAGGTATCCTCATCTAAATATCAATTTCATTGAATATGCTACACCAGCATATATCAAGCAATTCAACTTAGATATAGTTGATTCTGGTTTTATAAAAGAAGTATTATCTGTATTACGATTAGAAGTTCGATTAGAAGATAAAAATCAATTGATCATTTTTGAAAAAGACTTGGATGTATATGTGAAAAAAGGACCTAGTAATGGAATAGGTATACCCATTAACAGTCTACATTTTACCAGAAAAGGAATGTTAGAAACATTAAAGAAATCTTTTAACATACTACTTGATTCTACCACAACCAATGAAGCAATTGACTTAAGGGTAGGAGGAGCTTTTGTGGGCGACAATTTTATACTCGCGAAAACAAGTGGCCTAGCTAGAACCCAGGTAAGTACAACAAAGAGTATTAGTAAATTCAAATACAAAGGTCAAGAGCAATTGATCAGATGGGGAGATCAATTGTATAAAGATGTTGTGCTTTATGGAAAAAACAAAACAATACTTCCCGGAAGTTTAGCCAAAGCATTTGAAAATACGATTGGTGGAGACAATAGCAATCCTGTATTCTTAGTTCAAGACGGTAGAGATATTCTTGCTAATAAAAATTATACAATTCAATTAGCAGCTCATTTAGGTGTTGATCCATACTATTTAAATTTCAATACAGTGCGTCCAGTTGTTAAATTAATTTCAGGAAACCATCATTTCTTACTAAACGAAAAAGACACAGCAGCTATTTTTGAAATTGAAATGGATAAAGTAGACTCAACAAAAAAAATATTTCTCAATCAAATCAGCAATGGTTTTGATTTAAGTTCTGTTACAAGTTTTGAATCCCTAGAAAGTGAAATGCCTTTGACTTACGATTATTCAGTTAAAGGGAAACTAAAGGAATTGCCTTTCGAAATCAAAATTACAGGAAATAGATCCCTTCGGGAATTTTACCTCAATAACGAATTAGTCTGTATAGCCAATGGAAATATTGCACCGGAAAGATTTGTTATGCTAGATAATAGTATTTCACCCGAAATATTGAATGTTTTGTTCATTATTGGCTTTAATTCATTTTTTCAATAAATAATTATGCGCATTATTTCTTACAATGTAAACGGAATTAGAGCAGCTATTAAAAAGGGTTTTGCTGATTGGCTGGCTAGCAATCCTGCAGATATAATTTGTTTGCAAGAAAGCAAAGCCACAATAGATGATATAGACCATGCTCATTTTGAAAAAGCTGGCTACACCAGTTATTGGTTCTCTGCTCAAAAAAAAGGGTATAGCGGTGTAGTGATTTTATCCAGAACCAAAGCCGATAAAGTTTTTTACGGCAATAGTATTGAACAAAGTGATTTTGAAGGTCGTGTAATCAGAGCCGATTTCGGAAAAATCAGTATTGTAAATGCCTACTTTCCTTCGGGCACCAGTGGAGATCTACGCCAACAATACAAATACCAATGGTTGAAAGAATTCAATAGCTATTTAGAAGAATTGAAAAAGAAAAGAAAGCAATTGATTGTAGTAGGTGATTACAATATTGCTCATGAAGCCATTGATATTCATGATCCAAAGGGCAATAAAAACTCTTCTGGATTTTTACCAGAAGAAAGGGCCTGGATGACTGAATTTTTAAACAATGGATGGATTGATACGTATAGATCACTTAACCCCGATACTGTTGGCGGATATAGCTGGTGGAGCCAGCGCTTCCCATCGGTTCGATTGCAAAATAAAGGCTGGCGCATAGACTATATATGTATTACCAAAAACCTTTTGCCTCAACTGAAGGCAGCATCTATTTTGCCCGACATCAAACACAGCGACCATTGCCCTATTTATATGGAACTTTCCACCCAATAACTCACAACCCACCAATAACCAATAACCAATAACCAATAACTAATTCCATGTACATATATAACGTTACCACCAAAGTTGCTCCAGAAATTCATACCGATTGGCTGCATTGGATGAAAAATGACCATATTCCTGCAGTAACAGCAACGGGATGTTTCACCCATACTGTTTTTGTACGTTTATTGGATATAGACGAAGAAGATGGCCCCACTTATGCAGTTCAATACCATGCAGCTACCCTTGCAGATTACGATCGCTATATCACCGAATTTGCTCCCTCACTTAGAAAAGATACCATGGACCGATGGGGCAATCAAATCATTGCATTTAGGAGTTTAATGCAACATGTGAATTGAGTGTGGATAGTTTAAGAAAACAAATTTGGTATTTAAAAAACTTCCTTATATTCCTTTGAAACCCTTGCGGGTATTGATTTTCGGCTACTATCGTTTAAAACCATTGATATCATTGAGTTTCGGCGTTTTTCTATTCGTAGATATGAGAAAAATAAATATTCAAATTCTTCTATATCCCTTTATTTATAGGGGTTTTACCGCAAAAAATAATTTTAAAAAAAATGATGAAATATTTTGTTGCTATTAAAAAGAAGATAAATTTGTTCTAGTTAACAAAAACACTAAAAACACATCTATGAACAAAGCTGAATTAATCGCAGTATTGGCTGACAATGCAGGTATCACTAAAACTCAAGCAAACGCAACTTTAGATGCATTTGTTGATGCAGTTACAAAAACTTTGAAAAAAGGAGATAAAGTAACTTTAGTAGGTTTTGGTACTTTCTCTGTATCTAAGCGTGCTGCTCGTACTGGCCGTAACCCTCAAACTGGTGAAGCCATCAAAATTAAAGCGAAGAAAGTTGCTCGCTTTAAGGCTGGTAAAGAATTAAGCGGAAAGCTCTAATTCCATCTAACAAAAAGAATTGAACCCCGCTTTGGCGGGGT
>CALRYA010000002.1:0-310126 GCA_943372285.1 Sphingobacterium thalpophilum
GGTGAGTGTGGGGGAATGAGGGGGGGATAGAAAAGTAAGAATATCTTTTGCAAATTTTGGTCTGTTCTATGGCTAGTGCGGCTTGCAAATCTGCTTACACCAATACGATGGCTTTTACTCTCTCTCATCTCCTAAAATTTTGATACAAACCTGTTAAATATGCTTCAGAAGTATAGTTAATCATGTTGTCAATGAATGCTCTGTAAAGAATTGCTCCTATGCTTGAGTTAAGTTGGAATGTTGCTCTCCAAATCCCAAATTTTGTTCTCAATTCTGCAACACTGTTTGCATGTCCAATTCCTGATTCTTCAATGAACCTTTTATAATTCTTCTCCCACATTGTAAAAACATATTTCCTGAAATAATCTTTGTAACGAATGAGAATTTTGAAAATGGAATTCCAACTGTCAAACAAATTCTGTTCGGCTGCATTAATGGGAGTAATACTTAAGGACCAGTCAGCATCTGTCAATGGAGTTATAGTTGGCTCATTGATGTAAGTAAATGTTGTGCTTACTGATTGATGATTTATGAAAGGATAATACGCTACGATTCTGTTACCATGTTCGTCAATCAAAATATTCGTGTTGCCTTTTGCTGGTCTGCCATTACATTTTTCGCCAAGAGGAAAAAGGTTTTGAAAGTTTACTGCTGTTACTGGAAAAATGTCAATGCAAAGCCAATGGTCTAAAGCAATTCGTGCTTGTCCTTCCAAATTCATATAACCTTCCAATCCGCAAATCGGACAAACTTGCATTGTGTTTAAAGCAATGAAACGGTCAATTGCATCTCTTAAATTGTCAGCAACAAAAGTAGTAAAGCGGTTATAATTTATTGCCGTCTTGTATAGATACGCAAAGGTAGTGTCTATTTCATTTCTGATACTTGCATGCAATGCAATTAGTGGAATAGAAATTACACCTGCCTGATTCCTACATAAATTTTCAATCTGATTGTTGTGAGTAAAAGCATTTATAACTTTTGCCCTTTCAATAGGGTCAGCAATCAATTTATACTTGTCGTATATGGTTCTAAATTTTGCTTTCAAATCTGAACCCGCAAAAGCGGTGTCTGTCCATGCAGGAAATAAAGTGTCATCAAAAACAGCAGCAGCTTCAATATTCTGAAAGAAGGTTGTTGGAATTTCCTGCAACCTTGTCAACTGAGAGTTTAAAGGTTGAAGATTAACTAGCATCGTCAGTGTGAGTTTTCTCGTAAAGTTTTCTGAACAAAAATTGTTTTTCACTTGATTCGCCAAATGATTCAACAGCAGTTCTCAATTCATCAACAGTTCCCTCGGCAATTACTTTCTTCAAATCATCAAGTGAATATTTTGAAATCAAATTTTTACTACCGAAAAAATTTAACAGAATATTGTCAATGCTTGCACCATAAGTGTTAAAATCAATATCCTTGGCGGTTTTTACATATTCATCTTTCTTGAAGAAGAAAACATTTTCTGATTTGCAATCAGAAATTACAAATGGTGAATGTGATGTTATAAAAATAAGTTGCTCTTCTAAATTGTCTTTTAAAACTTTATTCAATAAGTAAATAAATCGTGAACGCCATTCTGGATTGAAATGTGTGTCTGGTTCGTCTAAAATGAAAATTGAATTTCTCCATTCAAGCAACATCAGTCCGCTTAACGCATGAATAAGTTGGTGCTCTCCATCTGATAAATGCTTATATGGGATTTTCTCATCGGCAATTCCTTTAAAACATATTTCATCTATGAAAAATATTCGATGCACTGGTGTTGTTGTATTTAACCAAGCAGATAAATTTTTCCCATTCTCCACATCTCTTGCTTTTCTTATTTGAGTATCAGGCATTAAAAACAAATTCATCAGACGCAACTGATACAAATCACGAAACAAATCGTAAGCGGTTTTCCAGTTGTCGAAAAATGCTTCTCTCGTGTTGCTGTCAATCTTGAAACCAAGTTTACATCGGAAAGCATCAAAGTTTTCAATGGTGGTTGCACAACTTTTTAGTTTTTCAATTATTTCAATTATTGCGGAAGGAAATTTAAATTGAACAAAGTTTGGTCGTTTAGTTCTTAAGTATATGGAAAACGAATCAATGTCGTTCACATTAATTTCCTTGTTGAGAATATGAATGTTGTTATCCTTTTTATAAATCTGCGTACAAACGGAAATAATTTTGTTTGCTTCATAATCCATCAAAAACATTCTGTTCAACTGCGGTCTGTAAGTGTCTTTGTCTTGTGATTGCTCACGAAGTTTCTCCAAATAGAAAAAATCAATTTTTGCAAAAGGATTACTGATTAATTCATTCATTCCTGAACTGTAACCGATAATTCTGTTAGGAAGAATAAAGTTTTCTCTTTCTTTAAGTTCAATATAATCAGGGTTATCAGGCAAAATCATTACAGGAAATTCCTTTTCTTTTTTTAGGTAACGAACTTTCAAATTGCCTATTCCTGACCATGTAAAATTTTTGAAACTCATAAATGAAAGCGGTAAATCCTGATAAGCTGGATTCAATTCAAACTCAATATCAAAACCGAAAGTTGTTTTGTATTTCTTCAACGTTTCTTTTGAACGTTCTTCTGAATACGCTTCTAAATAATAAAAGCATTCCGAAATCGCTTCTAACACATTTGATTTTCCCGAGCCGTTTAAGCCAACAAAACAAAGCGGTTCAATCCTCTCTGTATTGGGAAGATTGTTGAACACTACTTCATAGTTTGGTTTCAAACCTCTGAACTGCGTTAATATTTTTAAATGATTAATTTTCATTTCTGCTGTGTAATCAGTTTAAAGCGAATTGATTTATTTGTTGCTTTTGCTTTCTCTTCTTCGGGTGTCATTGGATTAACTCCGTCACCTGCATATTCCTGAACAATTTTATTCTCATCAATCATTGCGTAAATAAAGTTTTTCATCATGTCGTTATCAATAAGTAAGTTGCTGCTTGATGAATTTACCTTTTGTACAAAGTCATCGAACTTGAAATACTGGTTGTTTTGGAAATTATGATTTAGCAAATCTTCCATCAACAGCTTTGGTTCTTTGTATTTTATTTTCATACTTTAAATGCTGATTGACTTATTGAGCCATATAAATTTTCCAACTCTTGCAAATTGTTTCTATATTGTTCTTTGAGGTATTCAATTTTGGTTACGATGCTTGCAAACTTGTTTTGTAATTCAATTGGCGGATTAATAAGTTTTATTTTTCTCAAATCACTCAAATTTATTTGCTTCAGAGTTGCACCGTAAGTATTTTCTTGAATCTTATTTTTGATCGCTTGCGATTGCAAAAGTTGAAATGCAAATAGTGCATTGTAATTATTAGAAAACCAAATTGGAACAAGTCCTCTTGTTACATTGCATCCAGCTAATTCTTTTGATGCTATTGAAATAACACCTGTAGTACCTCTTACACACATTAATATCTCGCCACCTTTTAAAACTGTTCGCTTGAATTGTTCAGAAATTTTTGGGTCAATAAGTTTTAATCCTTTTCTTGAAATGAAAGTTTGAGTTAAATCAACAGGTCTTACAACAGGAACTCCATTCGTAAATTCATTCCCAGGTTGAACAATTCCATAAGTCAAGGGACAATTCTCTGCTACTAAATCTTCAAATGCTTTTACATCCCATTGCTTTTCATTTTTTACTGGTTCGCCAAACATTTCCCAAAAAAAACTTTTCAAAAACTCATCAAGCAAAACAATACTCATTTTGCGTTGTTCAATTAGAGTTTCGGATTTGCTCAAAACATTTGCTATGTGTAACTGCTCTTCAAGTGAGGGAAGAGGAATTACTAAATCTTTTACAAACTTTTGGCTGATATGTGGTTGTGCATTTCCCCAAGCTTTATCTAATATCCTTTCTCTTTGAGTTCTTAAATAATGAAGCAAATAATCAGAGTTGTGATTCTTTGATGGTAGAATGCCAGTAACAGATTGATTTGCACATGCTTCAATTTTTGTGAGAGCACTTAAACCAGTTGTTGCACCTGTTAAAGCAATTAGCACAGTGTCTGGTGGCATTAGCCGTGTTGAACTACTTTTTAAACCTGATTTAGTAATAAAGTTTTTTGATTCATAAATATATTTCTTGTTCAACTCACCTGAATTTAACCAAGGGATTGTGCCATCTTCCCAATATTCTTTTACAGTAGTTGAAGGAGTTCCGCCAGTAATCACTTCTGTAAAATCTGAAATCTTTTTTTTCTTCAACATTGTTAATTTAAATTTTTTAATTCAGCCAAACCTGATTGAATATTTTTTTCAATATTTTCCAATTTTTCTAAAATCACTTTTGGTGTTTCATAAACTACTTCCTTATATTCTTGCTCCTTATAACTGCAAAGGTTCAAATTGTAGTCGTTGTCTGCGATTTCATTTTTGCCAATAAAAAAGAATTTACTTTTTCTGTTGTTGTCTATTTTTTCGTTCCGTGTTTTGTATCGAAGAACTATGTCAGGTAAATCGCTTTCAGAAATTTTATTCCTCTTGTCGTCTAATGTGTAACCGTCTGCCTGCATATCGTAAAACCAAACATTGCTTGTTTCACCACCTTTTGTAAAAATTAGAATAGCAGTGCTTACACCTGCATATGGTTTGAATACACCGCTTGGCATGGCTATTACCGCTTTAAGTTCTGCTTGCTCCACAATCAATTTTCTCATTGCTTCAAATGCTTTCCCTGAATTTTGAATTACGCCACTTGGAACAATAACAGCAGATGTTCCTCCCATTTTTAACATGGTGAAAATGCGTTCAACAAAAAGCAATTCCGTTTTTGTGGTTGGTAATTTTAATCCTTCGTTTATATCGCCTTTGTCAATGTTACCTGTAAATGGAGGGTTTGCCATTACAATATCAAACTGGTTATCCTCGTTGTAAGTTTTACTTAGTGTGTCTTTATAATTGATTTTTGGCTCATCAATTCCATGCATCATCAAATTCATTAATCCCAAACGAACCATTGTTGTATCAATATCAAACCCTATAAAGCTTTCTTGCAAAATGTCTTTTACTTTTTCTGTGAGCACTGCACTCATAGTCGCCCGTTCAAAACCATCTTCGTCTTTTATTAGTTTGGCTTTATCTTTTTTGCGAACTAAATCTGTAAGAATGTATTGATATGCTCCCAACAAAAAACCACCTGTGCCACAAGCAGGGTCTGCAATGCGTTGTCCTAATTGCGGTGCAACTAATTCCGACATAAGTTTAATAATGTGTCGAGGTGTTCTGAACTGTCCGTTCTTTCCTGCTGTTGCTATTTCACTCAACAACATTTCATAAACATCGCCTTGTATATCCTGAAATGCCTGTCCGCCTTCACTTGCATCTTTTGCAATTTCAGTAAAGAGTTGTTCTATAATATTAATTGCTTCAACTAACAAAGAAGCTTTTGGCATTATAAAAACTGCGTTTGCCATGTGCTTTGTAAATGGAGATGTGCTTCCGTTCAATTCTTTTAGAAAAGGAAAAACCTTAGTTTGAACATGCAACAACATTTCATCAGCAGGTTTGTGTTTAAAAACACTCCAACGCAATTCACTTTTATCTATTTCTTCGTTGCTCCCCGGGATTTTGAATTTTCCTTTGAACCGTGAAGTATATTTTTCTCCTGTGAAATCTGCATCCCTTTCTCTCTTTGCTTCCAAATCATCTAAGCGTTTCATAAATATTAGATAGGTGATTTGCTCGATAGCTGTAAGCGGATTACTGATTCCCCCACTCCAGAAGTTATTCCAAAGCTTGTCAATTAGAGATTTTAATGTTGAGTTGTTTTGTAACATTTATGCTGCGATTAATTTTTCTGTGAACTTTAGTATTTCATCAATCTCTTTAGGATTGAATACGCCTCTGATTCCTTCAGGGTGTAATAATGTGAACGGTGATTCAATTAAATTTTTTCTTGTCAACTCTTCGTTTTCAATTATAAATTTGCGAAGCAAATCTAAAAATTGCAGTTGTCGGCTTGTAAGATAGGAGTGCTCTGTGATAAAATTATCAAACGACTTAGAAACTGTTTCAGGGAACGATTGTAAAATTTCTATTCCTAAAATGTGTTTGATGAATTGCACAAACACCGCTTTGCGGTGGTTGTAAACTCTCCGCAGTAAATCAATTGTAATGTGTGGATGTTCGTTGTGAAGTTCTTCTGCTAACTGTTCGGATTCGGCTTCACTTATTTCCATTCCTTCTTTTAATTTTTGGAGAATAGGATTTGCTGAAATCAATTCGTTTACTTTCTGCTCAACCAGCTCACGATACTTTGCAACACTCAACGCTTGGTGTTCGGGACCAAACTCTATGAATTCTTTTTCGCTTACAAAATCCTTCAAATTGAATTTAGCAGGAGCAAGCGGAATTATTGCTTCTCGAAATTTCATCAATGGTGAAAGTTTCTGTATCAATTCATCAAATTTCGCTTCTGTAATTGTAGCCCAAAAATTATTTGTCTGAGCTTGACGAATGAGTTGTTCTTCTTTAGCCACAATGTTTATGCTCAAAGGAAGTTCACCTAATTCTTCAATAATACTTTCTTTCAGCGTTTCAAATTTGTCTTTTTCCTCTGCTAAATGTGCAAGTGAGACTTCAACAATGTCTTTTTCAAATCGCATTGATTTAAAGTCAGCATTAGCAATTGTTCTGAATAATGGTTTTACAATACCATCCAAATATTCAATCTTGTCTTGCGAAAGATTGTTCCAAAAATTTTCATCATCCAATCTTTGCAACTCATGTTTAGCTTCCATCATCACCACTGAATTTTGTGGAAGAGTTGCAATTTGTTTTTTTAGTTTCTCAATTTCTTTTGTAACAATTTCGGTTTCATTTCTTGTTTGTGCTTCCTCAATCTTATCAAGTCGAATACCAAACAAACGGACAGGCAAAGGGATTTGTGGTTTCAATTCTTTACCTCTCGGATTAAGTTTGAAGTATTCAAAGTTGTCCCAACAATCCAAAATTAGAAACGAATCTTTCACTGTGCACCAAGGTTTTATTTTTTCAGTTTCAAGCAATCGTGTTCCTCTTCCTATCATCTGCCAAAACTTTGTATAGCTGTAAACTGGTTTTGCGAAAACAAGGTTTGTGATTTCACGAATATCAATTCCAGTGTCAAGCATGTCAACACTCAAAGCAACTCGTGGCATATCGTTGTTTGTGAACTGGTCAAGTAAACCACCTTTGCCGTAAACTCGTGGGTCTTCGCTTACAATTACTTTTGCTAATTCGCCTTTGTATTCAGGATAAAGTGAATCAAAAATTTCCTCCATTCGCCTTGCATGAGCTTTGCTTATGCAAAAGAAAATTGTCTTTCCTGGAAGAACTCCGTTTGCATCTTTGATGGATTCTTCCATGAACTCACGAACTATCAAAGCGTTTGTTCCTCTGTTAATTACTTTCTTTTCAATCTCTGTCCCTTCAAAATTTATTTCTTCAATTTCTTTTCCTTCAAGAATTAAATGCTGTTGGTCTTCCAATGCAATGGTACGTTTGCTAATTCCTTCGTCTTGAAATTTCGTTTTAATTTTCATTACTTGAAAGTTGCACAAGTAAGGCGGTATGTGGTTCACTGCTTCATCAAACGAATACGCAAATGTTGGAACTCCGTCTTCTGTTTCAAATAATTGAAAAGTGTTGTGGTCTATCACATCTGTTGGCGTTGCAGTCAAACCCAACGTAATTGTGTTGAAGTAATCAAGTATTTCTCGATAGGTATTATAAATGCTTCGGTGACTTTCATCAACCACAATTAAGTCAAAGAAGTGAGGTGATAATGGTTTTTTATCATCACGAATGATGTTCAACATACTAGGGTAAGTTGAAACATAAATTCGTCTGTCGGTTGCAATTTCCTTTTCCTGCGGTTTTGGCCAACGTGGCTCATTTGGTAAATACTCTTTAAAGGCATCAAGTGATTGATTTTGCAATGCAATTCTGTCCACCAAAAACAAAACACGTTCTGCCCAACCTGCTCTCATGAGTGCATCCACCATTGCAATGCACACACGGGTTTTACCCGTGCCTGTTGCCATTACCAAAAGAAATTTTCTTTTTCGTTTCTCAATGGCTTCCATTACGGAACGAATGGCAAGGATTTGATAATCTCGTCCTGCAATTTTGGTATTGATGAGTTCACCTGCTAAAGTTTTCCGTGCTTTACGTATGTATTGGTAGCGTTCCAAATCATCACGGGTTGGAAACCCGTAAACTTTTTTCGGTGGGTAGTTGTCTAAATCCCAAAAATATATGTCGTGCCCGTTTGTGTAAAAGCAAAATGGAAGTTCACCACCTTGAGTTGACTGAATGTTATAACAATATTGTTTCGCTTGTTCTCTACCAATAGCGGCATCAACAGCGGTTTTTTTAGCTTCAACTACTGCAAGAGGTTTGCCGTCTTTGCCTAATAAAACATAGTCGCTGTATTGGTGTCCTGCGTATGGGGTTGGTGCTTCCATTACAAGATATTTGTTCACGACAATATCAAATTCTTGAACTACTTGAGAACGGTCGCCAACAATCCAACCAGCCTGTTTCAGGCGGCTGTCGATTATTTCTTTTCTTGTATGTTTCTCGTTCTTCAAATTGGTCAAATAAACTTTATATTATAACAGAGCAAAATACGTAAAAAAATGCTACTTCTTTGCACAAATGTCATTCGGCACGTTGGGAGAATTGGTTCTTTGCTATTGATGAAGCGTTAAGTATGTGTAACAGGGCAAAAGTAAATGTTGAAAATGTGCAGTGGGTAAATAAAAAAATCAGATAGGTGGGCAATTAGTTTAGGCTCAGTTGCAGTCTTGTTGGAATATGGTATATAAGTCATTGGTTACTTGTCTTGATTAGCGTATTAATTTATTTTTAAAGTAGCCTGTTTGGCTTTTTGTATCGGACAAGGTTTGGCATTATTACTGTATTTGAAAAAAGTCACACCTTAGCCGATTGTGAATTAAGTTTAAAATCTCAATGTTAATTCAAATGTACATCAGGTTTCTAGGGATGGCGCTGAACCCCAAAAGTGGCCAAAAAGTTTAAAAAACATTGTTCGCCTACTATATTGCCAAACTGCCTATTCTAGATAGTTTTTAAGGATTCTGTATCAAATACGTAGTCACCTGTCCAATGATTTGCTTGTAAGTGCCATCTTTCTTCAACCAATTATTTGTATCCTTGGGTATCCATATGTCGTTGTTGAGTTCTTTTGCCATTTTTAAAATACTTAATGTCTGCTGTAAACCTCTTACCACTTTCATCATATAAGCAATAAAATCATCGTTAAGCATTAATGAGTATTTATTACTTGGGTCTAAGTAGTTTTTAAAATCAATTTGATTTATTAAGTCTTTAATTTCTCTTGGTTCTTTAATTCTGGTTATTTTATCCTGTAAAAAGTAAAGTGTAGAAAGGGAAATTAAAACATCATTGATAAAAGAGCTTTGCAAAATTTCAAATTTGCTTTCATTGTCCCACTTTAATTGATTCAGTCTTTCAGTTACTCGAAATGAAAATAGTAATTTATGAAATTGGGTTTCTTCATTTACTTCCTGGTTAAATATTTCCGTGTAATACTCTTCCGAATAAACAAGTTTGTCTCGTCCTTTTGTTGAGATAGGAATTTGCAAGAAGAATGAAAGATATGATTTACCTAAGTCTGTATTATTAATTTTTAAATAGATTGGGTTTCTGCTAATGAGGTTTTTATATTTTATCTTATTGGGAATTGTTGTCCATTCGCCATCCTTTTTATCGTAAAAAATGGAAACATCATCCAGCTTTTTAAAAATTGTACTTTGCAATCTGTCACCCGAATGAAGATCTCTTTGGCCGATGGCATTTTGATTATTTGAAGAAGTTGCAATCTCTTTTGATATTTTGCTAACCTTCGTAATCGAACCAATTTTTGTAAGTCGCATAAGAATATGAACTTCATCAGGCAAGTCATTTACAATTGTTGTCAAGGTTTTAGTTGTTTGCCCCCCATTGACAATTTGCAGATTGCTTATCTTAAGAATGTCACTTTCAAGGTCAAAGCCCTCACAAATTGCATTAATACCGTTATTTAAAATCCAAAAGTTTGATTTACTACCTTTGCTATATTCTTGCTTGATTTTTGAATTAATCTCGTTCTCACCTTTGAAATATCTTACGTTTAAAGCAAACAATAATTCATTTTGTTCCTTTATCAATTTTTTTAAACTGTTTGCCTGAATACTGCATACAATAGTTTTTAATTCAGTGTCTTCTGTATCGAAGTATTTGTATTCTTTTACAAAATACTCGTTGTGAACGATTTTAAGTTTAACATTATTTTTAGGTATTTCAACATCATCATATAAATCGTTTAGCCTTTCGTAATCATAATATTTTATTTCAAAGTTTATACTTTTGTCTCTGTAATTGTTGAACAAAGCCTGAATATCTGTTACGTTATGTGTTGGGAATGTTCTGTCAACATAGTAAAAGGCAATAGTGTATTCATTTTTCTTAAGTGCCCCATCTTTAAGAATTTCAGAAATTTCATTGTCAATCACCTTTCTAAGTTTTGGGTTTGGTGAAAGATTATCAGTTGAAAGTTCCAAAATCCAGTCTATGAATTTTTTATTTTTAAGGACTTCGCTTGTATTAAGCAAGCTACTATTCTGTGAATATTTAAACTGAAATACTAATATTCGTTTCTGAGATTTATTTACAAAAATCGCGTCATTTCCATTGTCATTTGAACCATCAACAATATGAGTAGCAATAAACTCATCAAAGTCTTGTCCATCAAAATCGAAGTCAACAATTTTATTGAAACACTGTTTGATTATAAAGTGTCCAAATGCAGTTCCATCATTTGGATAGTTATATTTAATTGTCAGTTCTGAAACTTGATCTTTTATTTTGTCGTAGAAATGCATTCTGTTAATGGTTTTTTTGAGTATTCAAATTAATGGAACAAATTATTAATTTAGTGCTCTAGTAAAATAACACTGAAGGTTTTCGGGCTTTTCGTTAGTGCGGGTTTCGGAGCGCAAAACTGTTAACCAGTAGAGAACTTGATACATAGCACAATGCTCCAAGTTTGAACGTCCGCCCACCTGAGCAAAACCCGCGTTTGCGATTCTGGCATTATTCTTCATAGTTTAGCACTCCAAATTTAATCTTATCTTCTTCATCCATTTTGAAGTCCCTAAGTATTTTTTCTTTTGTCTTTATAAATTTGTCTTTATACTTCTTGTCCCTCAAATAAATAGAAAGTAAGGAATAGTAATAGGTTATGTCAGACGGATTTTTGTCCACCAAACTTTGAGAAACCCTAACGGCTAAATCAATATCGTTCATTTGATAGCAAATAACACCGAAATTGTACAATTCAGTATTATCATTGTATGCGTATTTTACAATGCCTTCATACAATAAGGCTCTGAATTGTTGAGCGTCTTGTGCGTGATTTTTTTTGGCTAAAAAATCGCCTAAAACTGCAAGTGATGTAGAGTAACGAAGCAAGCCAAAAAGTCTAATTATTTCATTTATGTCTTTTGTGTCATCTTCGCCTTTTGTAATTGGTTTTAAGAAATCTACAATTGATTTTTGAAATACGTCACTATAATAATCCAAATACAACACCTTCATTGGTTTTAAATAAAAACTACCCATGGAAATTTGAAGTTCACTTGTGAATGCTAATGATAGTATTACTTTCAGAAATAGATTAGATTTAGTGATTTCGTCCTTAATTAATTTTGATAACGCACTTTCCTCTGAATTAACATTCAAGGTTAAGTGTTGCCGAGACTTAAGGTCAATTTTGTAAATGCTAAATAAAGTATGATAGTATTTATAAAACTCGGATTGGTCTAAATTACTTTTTAAAATGTATATGATTTTTTCATCAATCTTTGAGCATAGTTCTCCAAAAGAATAGATGTATTGAAGGTTTAAGGAGCTATTGTTTTTATTTCCGTCATAAGTTTTTAATAGAATATACAAAAGCGTGTTAGGGTAACCTGACTTACATTGTAAAAATAATTGTATTACTTTTATTTTGTCTTGAACTAATTCTGTAGTTGAACTTAGAAGTTCGTAGAAATATTTATGAGCTTCTCTATAATCAATAGAATTATAACTTGTATATAAACCATTAACTGATTCATATTTTATGTTTTCTACTAATTTGGAGCGAGAAAAACAATCCCAAAAATAATGTCTGGCTTCTTCGTGTCTGTCCTTGAAGTCAAGTAGTGTGAAATAAAGTTTATAGTTGTTTAAATCATCTACGTCCAATGGTTCAAATTCAGTTTCGGGAATTGAATTCTCATCAAATGGTTTTACAGGCAATCCTACTAATTTTTGAACGCCATACATTCTGTCTTTGGGTTCTAGACAGAATGTTCTGAAAACTAATTCTTCACTGCATATTTTCTTCAATGTGTTTTTTAATTGACTATAAAAAGATTCTATTTCTTCGAAACTTAATGAATCTAGATCAGTTTTCAATAAGGTAATAGAAGTGCTAGAATCAACGTGTCCACAAGAACTGTTTCTAATATTGCGGATTTTATTTAAGTTCTCTTCAAACTTATACCTTGATAAAAAATCGTTGATTATTTTTTTTGCAGTTGTAAACTCTGTACCGTCAAGAATTTTATCCAATCCGTCTTCCTCTTGTTTAGCACCTGCTGCTAAATCAGTTCTAGTAATAAAGTTATCGCAATAACTTACAACATCTGTAATTATGATTTTTTTTATAATATCCGAAATAGATTCATTGACTACACAAACTTTATATAATTCAATTGAATAATCTATAATTATTTCAAGCGATTTTAAAACACCTGCTTTAACTTGTAGATTGGAACAAGGAATTAAGCCACCTGAATTATATCTTGTCAATGATAAAATGTCGGAAGAAAAATTAGGGTATTTCTCAATGTCCAAATCGGAATTCAGTTGTTTGATTTTTTCTTTTAATTCATGTGATACTTCTCCAAATAAAATTTCCGATGTTACATACTCCGATAGCGAATAAAACTTGTCATAAATATCTATAGGGATTGAAGAAAAAAAACTTGATTTATCATAATCAATTTGGCTCCAAAATTCTAAACGAGAAGCTAAATCCAATTCTTGAAAATGTGCCCCAAATTTATCTCGTTGCGTTTTAAAATGAGTTTTGTATAAGTCTTGAAGAGCGTTTAAGTCATTTTTAATTAGTTGTTGGTTAATTGTCGCATTGTTTATTGAAAACGCTAATTTTATAAAATCATCTGTCCTTAAAGCAACGAAACGAGCAAGACTTCTTTTGAAAAAATTAGAATTTTCAATTTCAAGAATTTTTTTGACAACAAGAATTTCCTTTAGACAATATTTTAGATGATTCAACACTAGACTTGTATTTTTATCTTAATTTTAAAATAAGAGGGTCGTCCATTGCCGGACCGCTAACTCTTAAATATATGTTTCTGCCTAAGAATCATCATAATAGCGAGCATTATTGTTCGAAAAGTTATTACTATACTTTATGTATTATCTTGGCATAAATACAATTCTACTTCGAAAATTGTATTATTAAAATCTGATTGTTATGCATTTAAAATTATTATAAATTTTATGGAAAAAAATATATTTCAATAATACGAGACTTACCTCACTCACATTTTGCTTATGCAAAGAGGGAATTAATTCGCAAACAATAATTCGCACATAATAAATGATGTATTATAATTCGTGGGGATTTCTAAGTTAGATATATTATTTGATGTTAGACAATTTTCTCATGAATAATTTATAACTAACTGCTATAATTCGAAAATGATAACTTACGAATTAGCTCACCTCGCTTCTCTCGGGTTCGCTGATGCCGGTGAAATGGGGGTAGCCGAAACTTCAAAACGGCCACGCAGTACTTACATGCATTTTTTAAATCATGGTTGTATTCTTGATCATTTTTAAATCAGTCTTAACCCTACCTTTTTCTCGCGTATGAGATAGTCGTAATTTATGTAACATCTTCTGTTATATAATAAGTAAAGCACTTAATTTGATGTGCTTTTAGTCAAATTATAGAAGGAAAAGCAAATACCCAAAAAGTTTCAATCAATTATTTTAATCAAAAATTTCCGTTTTTTTTATGCTTCTTTATTATTGCTAGTGCTTTTTTTATAGAGAAATATGTGTAGCTTTTGTTTATTTATTAAATTAATTATTATATTAAACTATTTTATTATTTCAAATTTATAAAATTAATCTTTATACATTGAATGTAATGAGCATTTTTTTTAAGGTTGTTAATGAATTTACGTGATAAAGTTATCGAGCATCAATTGCTTGTAAAAAATCTTTGTAATAATTCGTAACCATAGTGTCTGAAAAATATCCACTTGCCAGTATATTTCCTTCTTCCTTCGTTCGTATACCAAGTTCTTTATTTACTTTGTCACAAGACTTCAATAGGAACATCTTCATTTTGGTCTGTGTAAACAACTTAACATCTGGGATTACATAATTATTTTCAGCTAAAAAGTGCAAAGCAGTTATGTTTTCGGCATTGCACATTATCCTCCATTTAAATTGTAATATTGCTATATCATTAATCCATCCGCCAGTTACACCAACTTGAACATCTAAAGCCGTTGATTTTTTTAGTTGATTTAAATTGCATTCGTAATGAATTAGATTAAATGATGATTGTTCATTTTCCATAATCATGTTTAATTTCTATCTAAGTTAAAGGTTTACATAATATAGCCAATAACGTTCAAGCATTGATGATAGGTCGATTTAATGTGTTTCGTCTCCGCAGTTCCGTTGCTGATTAAAGATACAAAATCTTACAGTTTATTCTGTTGCTCGTCGTTAATCGTCTTCCGAAACCGAGGTTCATTAGCAAACAAAAAGCTGAGAATATATTTATCACTTAGCAATATTGCCAATGCAAAGTAAGAGGAAGTAAAATCTTAGGAAATACCGAAGTTTATCAATATCTTAGAAAGTATATTGAAATTTATGTCTATACCAATGCTATGAGAAAAATTCCTTACGAACTCTGAAAAAGATAGAGCAGATTGCAAAGCATGCTTCTCTACTTCTTCGGGGGCCAACATTTCCTCTTCCCCAAAGCACACATATTTATGGTATTGTTTTATTAACGAAATTAAATCATACCTGCCCTGGATAAAATGTTCCTCGTAAAGTATTAATGTGTCTATTTCGACAATTGTAACAGGGAGCACATTTGCAAAATTGAAATCTTTAAAGCAAGGATCCTTTTTAAGTAATTTCAGCTCGTCTATAAACCAGTAGTATACCCAATAATTTAAACCTGGTGCGCTATAAAGAGAATCATGA
Source organism: Sphingobacterium thalpophilum (assembly GCA_943372285.1). GTDB lineage: Bacteria > Bacteroidota > Bacteroidia > Chitinophagales > Chitinophagaceae > Sediminibacterium. Next base: position 15,325 of record CALRYA010000002.1, read on the forward strand.
ACAATGATTACAGGAATAATTGAGACATTATCTAAAGTGTATGAATCATCTGTAGGTATTTCTTTTTTAAAACATCTTTCTATATTTCTTACTAACTGGATAACAGCCTTTTTTAACCTGCCATCTTTCATTAGTTCCCCTTCGATAATTGAAAAATCATAAGAAAGCTTCTTACTGCCAGTCATAAAAAAGTCTTTAGATTCAAAAAGTAGAACATTGTCTTTACTTCTTAAATAAAAGTCAGGTTCACGATCCAATTGAAGTTCTTTAAATTTAGATCCAGAAATTTTTACTAATTCTTTTGAAGGAAAAATTGAGTTTACAATTTCATACAGCAAAATTTCTTCAGAAAAATCTGTTCTGATTTTGCCTAAAAAGTTTTTATCATAACTCGATAGTTTAAATATTAGGCCATTGTATAATTTTTTTATTAAAAAGAGTTCAAAGATTACTCTATATTCTCCGTCTTTTATTTTTTGAAATGGCTTATTCCTTAACCGGAGATAGTCGTCTTGGTCAACGACACTCAAATCATTTTCATCTAAAGTTAAATGTTCTAATATTTTTGCCCCTTTTTCTCCATCTGGACTATTCTTAGTTGTCAGAACTGTCCATGATGGCTCCTTCGATTTAACGCCACCGAAAACAGCACTGCCAATTGATTTAAGAAATTCTTCTTTGTCTACACAATCGAACTCAAGTAATATTTTATTTAAGAAAATTTTGTAATCATCCGTAATTGATAAAAATGATAATAATTTTGCTTTTTTATATACTTGAGTATAAAATAATTGAGCATAGTCAATATTTGTCAAATCACTTTGAGAAAAAGAACCAGCTAATATTAATCTTTGTAGGCTTCTCTTGTCATCATACATTTTGGTTGATTCTGTAGCCTTCTCGTAATTTGCGATAACTTCATCATTAAAAAGTAAAATCAATTCAAGAAAAGGAAGAGTAACAGAAGCATCAGGGTTTTTGATTGAAACAGGCAAATCCTTTTCTTGAGTCACCCACATAAATAAGTTTAAAAGACTTTCTACGGAAAGTAATCCGTGCTTTTCTCTATCATGAAAATTTACTATTCTTCTGTATTCTGTTTCAATGTGTAAAAAGTAAGGACTTTGATGATATTTAAAATCATTAAATGTAAACCAGTTCTGTAAAAGGGGCACTATTTCAGGAAACCCACCAAATCTTAGATAACTAAGGAAAAATGGTGTAGATTTTTCAATTATTTCTCTGCCAATTTTTGATGCATAATAAGTCTTTGGATGCGGTTTTTCGTTTGGATAAAAATCTTTAAATCCAAGAAGTCTAGTCATTGTTAAAATGTCAGCCATGTAAATTACTATTTTGATCTAGGATTAAAGTATGCCCCTTAACTTTTAAATATGCGAATCTAAACTCACTCACATTACCGCAAATGCAAAGAGGTCTATAAATCGCGAAAATTAATTCGCACAATAAAAATGGTGTAAAATAATTCGTGGGAATACTAAGTTAGGGATTAAATTCAATCATAGAATAAATTCTATTGAATAATTTATAACCAACACCTATAATTCGAGAAATATAATATTCAGAAGCTCAACTACCTGTTTTTACAAAATTGTCCAGTCCAAGGCATTATTAACCGTTGATCTGATTACATCAATAGCTGCATTGATAGCTGCTTCAACTGCTAAAATACCCAAACCTTCAATTGTCAATAAAACAATTCTCATGGAGCTTTTTTGAATGTCTATGTACAGTTTTGCCTGATCTTCGGTTATTTTACCTTGAATTTTTAGCTCAGCAATTAGTTTAATATTCTCAGCAAAAGAGTTGACTTCTTTCTCAGCATATGGCTTTACTTCATTCCAGTGATTGGCTAATTTGCCTTTAGTTGCACTTAACATGTCCTTTATGAGTTTGTCAAAATTGATGCTTGCCATGTTATTATATGTTTTCGATTAATAAACTTGGTTATTTGTGTTTCTCTCCTCTTTTAAGTTCCATTTGCAATTTAATAATGGCTGTAAACGCCGAATTAAAAGGTTGTTTCAGCGGTGTAATTTGATCAACAGAAGAAAATCCAATTTTATGCAATTTTTCCAGATTATCTAACATGCTGGTTAATGCTACTATTTGGTCTTGCACAATCTTGTTTTTATCTATTGCATCTGCCCTTACTTTTAAAGTATTTAGATCAACCTTGGCTGTTTGATAAAACTCCTTATAGTTCTCATAACTGGCTTTATCTGTGCCTATTTCAGTTTCCAGTTTCACAAAAGTTTTACTAACTTTTTTTTGTAAAGCTGTAACTGCCTTATCGGTAATTTCATCATACTCACTAATAAGCCTAACTGAAGTACAACTGGTTACAAGCATTAGTAATATGCCTAACCAAAACGGCATTTTTCGATTCAATGTTAATTGTTTCATCTCAACTATTTTTTTAACTATTTTTTTCTCTATAAATCTTTTCACCCATTTTGCCTTTATCTCCCAAAGCACGGCCCTTTATTAACCATGAAGTACCAAATGCAAACAATGCCAATGCTTCAAAAATTAAGGTAGTATATGAAAAGCCGAAAGCCGAAAAAATGGGAATAAGAACAATGAAGCATATCATCAAATAACCACAAGCTCTATATATCTTATTCTCATTAAAAGGGCTAATGGCTATATCTGTATTTGCCTTCTGCCCTATTGTAAATACATTGATAGAAACGATTGCTAAAACAAAAAAGAATGTTGCAGCAAACGTAAAATGCATGATACCTATAATGGGTTCACATGAGGGAATTAAAGTATATAACTTATGTGAACAATCATCCGCATCAGTTGGGAATAATGCTATTCCAAATGCCATCAACCCAGCTATATTTGTTAGGAGGCTATCGTTCTTCCAAAATACCGGATTTTCATGTCCCTTATACCTAATTAAGAATAGTCCAACAGCGCATAATACACCAGTAAAAAGTTCTCTTAAATTAGTATAATAGTAGTGGCTTATTGATTGTTGAATAGACGTTTTAAAGAATGGGAATAAAGGCAAAATCAACAGCACTATTGGCAGACTTATTCCTAATATACCAATAGCAGAGCGGATTCTACGGTAGGTTGCAATATCGTTTTCACTTGAATGATCAGCTATTTTTTTAATCATCATACTCTTTTAATTTATGAGGTTTTAAAAAATATCCTATAACACTTAGCAATACGAAACTACCCTCACTCACATTTCGTCAAATGCAAAGAGGGGGTTATGCTGCGAAAATGAATTCGCATAACAATAATGTTTTAAGAATAATTCGGGGGGAGGGGAATACTAAGATAGAAACAAATAATTGAAATAGACATACTTCTATGGAGAAATTTATAGCCAAGAGCTATAATGCAATAAAAAATATTAATTAGCTTCCATCGCTTCGTTGGGATTCGCCGATGCCGATAAAATTCTGAATCTTAAATTGCAAACTACATTAAAAGTTTTCTTCAAAGTTGGATTTATTGCTATTATTACAACTGCCTTCCTTTCGGCAATCATGTAGTTATGTGCACTTAAAAAGGAATATCCTTTTTAGCAATTTTCATTAATCCACTAATTATTTCTGTAAACCTCTTACTTCCAAAAACCAGTTCTATTGATTTTTTAAAATTATCTTCATTCTCAAAAACGGAAATTTTATTAATTATCGTTCCTTGTCGATTTAATTCTTCTAAAATGCTTGAAGTTATAATTGCACTAACTGGATAAAGGCTTACGTTATACCCAAATTCAAAAACCTTAAATGAATAATCAGGAACATTAGCACTTGTTAGGAGTACCTTAAATTGAAATCTATTATTTAACTTATTAGTTGAGCTCAATTTTTGAAGTTCTGAAACTGGAATAATAGAAAGCTGAGCTAATCCACTTGTCGCATTCGAAAAACCCTCTATCATTTTTTCAATTAGAACGTCTGGCAAATCTGTTTTACTTTCTTCAAAATTTTTCCATTCCATAGTTATAGTAATTTATATTCGTAAATAAGGGGTAAATGGTCTGATAAAATTACTTCATTTGAAGTTGTATTAAAAAATATTTTTGTTTTTGTTTTTTCTAGAACATCAATAGATTCATAAGCAATTTTTTTACTCATTGAATAGCTCATAATAACTTGATCTAAGAAATGATGTTCTAAAATGTCAAAAGCAGACCCAGATGGTCGTCTGTAATATTTTGTCCCAGGAAAATGGTTTTTAGTATATAAGGTCCAAGTTGGATTATAATACAGTGATTTCTTTGCTTTTAAATGCACAACTTCTTTTCTTAAATTTTTGCTATTTGAAGCAGAAAACCCATCAAAATCTATCATAGGCTTTTCATATGGGTTAATATTAAAATCCCCGATCAATAAAATATTTTTGTCCAAGGAATCCCCGAATTCATTGTCAATTTCATTCCTAAAATCCCTTATAAAACTCTTTAAGGCATCTATATGCTGAAACATTTGTGAAGGCAAATGAACCGAAATTATAGTTACATCATTAAGATGATCTTTTAATGCTGAATAATAAGTGTCTTGCCTGCTTAACGATAGTTTTAAACTGATTTTTTTTATAATAACTATTCGAGTGCATCCAGGATTTTCGAAATGCTCATAATTGTTTAATTTCAAATCAGAGATATGTGATGTTACTAATGATTCATCAGTTTCAGCCAGAAATAAAATATCGGGACTTTCTTGAATTAATATTTCTAGAATAGTCGAGATGTCGTTATGTTTTTTAGAATTCCAATAAATAAATTTCATAAATTCAACAATCAAAGCTTAATATAATCGTACATAACACTTAAATATACGAAACTACTTGCACTCGCGGTTTCTCATATGTAAACAAGTTTCTAATTTGCGAATTTTGATTCGAAATATAAATAATAATGTATTCTAATTTTGGGAGAGGGGAACCTAAGTTAGTGGTTATAATCAAGCATTGAATAAATTCAATGCTAAAAATATAATCAACGCCAATAAAATTAAAAAAAATCGGATTAGCTCCCCTCGCTTCGCTCGGGTTCGCTGATGCCGGTAAAATGGGGTAGCCGAAACTTCAAAACGGCCACGCAGTGCCTGCGTGCGTTTTTTATTATGTTCACTCGCCCGCGTAAACGCGGCTCGTTACCATAATAAAAAACGGCAGGTTTTCACCTGCCGTTTTTCGTTTCGAGTGGAGCCGACCGGATTCGAACCGGTGTCCAAACATCGCCACCATTAGCTTTCTACATGCTTATTTCATTATTAATTGTAGGCGATAAGCAGGAAATGAACAAACCAACCTACCGCTTAGCTGGATATTCTTAAGCAACAGTCACAGCCTTCTGTTACAGCATCTCCTTTTGTTTTGAGTCGGCGGCGGCACATGGAAAGAAGCGAACCTGTGCGGCGGCCCAAATGGTTACTTAATCACTGATTAAGCAGCCATGGCATACTGAGTATTGCCAGTTGAGTTTTGAATATTCAGATTAAAGTGCTAATTATCCAACGCACTGCATGCTTACACCAACCGTAACCTATGCTGTCAAAACCAACACGGCCCCGAATAACAAAGTTAAGAGATATGAGTTAAGAGATATGAGATACAAAATTACTTAAACAATCTCCAGAAATCTAATCCCAATGCATACACCATTAAACTCAATAACAATACCATACCTACCATCTGCGCGTATTCCATGAATTTATCTCCTGGCTTGCGGCCGGTGATCATTTCATAAATAGTGAACAATGCGTGTCCGCCATCCAACGCTGGAATAGGTAGAATGTTCATGAAGGCCAGTATGATAGAGAAGATTCCCGTTAATGTCCAGAACCTTTCCCAATCCCATACTCCAGGAAATGTATTGCCAATGCTGATAACAGATCCTAATGAATCACTCGCATTTACTTTGCCGGTGAATATTTGTTTGATGCCTGTTACATATCTATCCAATGTTTCCCAACAATGTGTTGCACCCAAAGGAATCGATTCAAAGAATGTATAGTTCTTGGTAACCGTTCCTAAGATCAACAATGGACTCTTCGCAAAAAATCCGATCGATCCTTTCTCCGATACCAATGCTTTTATCTGCAAAGTATCTACTCCTCTGATCAAGGTTAATCTTACCAATGAATCGCTATAGCTTTTCTTCAACGCATCAAATTCCTGATAATAGGTAAATGGTTTTTCATTGATCGCTATCAATGTATCGCCCTTTCTTAATTCGCCCTGAGAAATAGTGGCCGTTCTACTAACCGAATCTACAATCACCGGGTATCGTGGTGTGATCAATCCACTGAATTTTTTATCTTTCACCAATTGCTTGCCGAAACTTGCTGGCACATCAATATTAATTTCCTGTCCATCTCTTACCACTTGCAATTGCTTGGCCTCCGTCAATACCAATTCCGATTCCAGTGTTCCAAAATTTTCTATTTTCTTTCCATCCATTCCAACCACATTATCTCCATCCTTCAAACCAATTGTTCTCGCCAATGAATCGGTATACACTCCATATTTTAAATTCTTTACGGGTAATTGCTCTTCGCCCCAAACCCAGGTGATGCCTATAAATATTACGATGGCTAAAATAATATTCACCACTACTCCTCCTACCATAATGATCAAACGCTGCCAGGCTGGTTTGCTTCTGAACTCATAGGGTTCTGGTGGCAATTTCATTTGCTCCTTGTCCATACTCTCATCGATCATGCCGGCAATTTTTACATAGCCGCCAAATGGTACCCAACCCAACCCATATTCTGTTTCGCCCTTCTGCTTCTTCCATAAACTAAACCATGGATTGAAGAACAAATAAAATTTTTCTACCCTGCACTTAAATATTTTAGCTGGAATAAAATGCCCTAATTCGTGTAACACTACTAAAATAGAAAAAGACAAAATAAACTGCGCCACTTTCACGCCCACACTCATCAAATCAATTGCTAATACACTCATACTTTTTTTCCCGAAGGATTTTTTTGTTATTAATTACATATGTACCAAAGATGCGGCAAAATCTCTTGTTTCGGCATCTGTATCAAAATATTCTTGCAAGGTTGGCTTCTCTATAAATGCGATCTTTGCCATCGACTGCTCTACTATTTCCGTCATGTCTAAAAACCCAATTCGGTTTCTTAAAAATGCATAGACCGCTATTTCATTCGCTGCATTCAACACACAGGGAACATTTCCTCCCTTATACATTGCATCAGTCGCCAAACTCAAATTGCGGAAAGTTTTTAGATCGGGTTCTTCAAATGTTAGTGTGCTCGGTTTCTTAAAATCGTAGCGTGGAAAATCATTCGCGATTCTTTGCGGAAATGCCAATGCATATTGTATCGGCAATTTCATATCCGGTAATCCCATCTGCGCTTTAATACTTCCATCTTCAAACTGCACCATACTATGTATGATACTCTGTGGATGTATCACCACTTGCACCTGATGCGCTCCTAAATTAAACAACCACTTCGCTTCGATCATTTCTAATCCCTTGTTCATCAACGTGGCTGAATCGATCGTGATCTTCGCTCCCATGCTCCAGTTCGGATGTTGCAATGCATGATCCTTTTTTACATTCACCAGGAAGTTGGGTTTCTTTCCTAAGAATGGTCCGCCACTGGCCGTTAAAATGATCTTCTCTATTTTATTTCTTCCCTCTCCTACCAGACATTGAAAAATAGCTGAATGCTCAGAGTCTACCGGTATGATCGGTATTCTTTTCTCCGCTGCTTTCTGCATCACTATATCTCCTGCCACTACCAATGTTTCTTTATTGGCCAGCGCAATGGGCTTGCCTAATTCAATTGCATTCAAGGTAGGTCTCAATCCTGCATAACCTACAATACCCGCCAGCATCATATCATAACAATCCATCGATGCTGCTTCTGCTATGGCTTTCTCTCCTGCAAATACTTTGATATCGGTTTTAGACAAGGCTTCTTTTACAGTGAGGTATTTTTTTTCGTCGCCGATTACTACCACATTCGGATTAAACAATAATGCCTGCTTGATCAATAATTCATCATTGCTCTGTGCGGTTAAAATTTCTGCACTGAATAATTCGGGATTAGACTTTATAACATCCAACGCCTGTGTTCCGATCGACCCTGTTGATCCAAAAATGGCTATTCTCTTTTTACTCATTCATTTGGTTTATCTGATACTGTAAGCGCTACAAAATAAGCAAAAAGGCAGTATGCAGTTGAAATTATTATCCCAATCCTTAGTTAATCCTACTGGTGGAGGATATATGGTTGAAGGCCTTCGGCAATTACCCGATCATTGCTCAGGCGGGGCACTTTGTTCTGCCCGCCCAGTTTGCCGATCGATTTCATATAATCAATGAATGCCTGGGGCTTTAAGCGGCTTATCTGTAATGGCAATAATATATTACCCTGCATCAGGTCTTCATAATACACATTCTTGGCACGCATATGCTCGTTCAACCGGGCACTAAATGCGGCCAGATCGCTGGGCTCCGCCTCAAATTCGATCAACCATTCATGGTAACTCTTACCTTCTCCCTGCTGTATATAGGGTGCCACCGTAAACTCGGTGATCTTGCAAGGAAACTCTGCCACCGTCTTCAACATAGCTTGTTCTACCTCTTCCCCAATTACATGTTCCCCAAAAGCCGATATAAAATGCTTGATCCTGCCCGTCACCACCAATCTATATGGGTTGAGGCTCACAAATTTCACCGTATCGCCCAGGTTATAGCCCCATAATCCCGCATTACTATTAATAATCAAGGCATAGTTCTCGCCCAGTTGCACATCTTTTAAAGATAATCTGGTCGGGTTTTCATTGAATACCTCTCCTGCAGGGATGAATTCATAAAAGATCCCGCTATTGGTATTGAGCAACATGCCCGGCTCGGTCTGGGTATCCTGAAAGGCAAAAAAGCCCTCACTGGCCGGAAACAACTCTATAGAATCGATCTTTCGGCCGATACTTTCGAAGATCTTGGACTTATATGGCTCAAAATTCACGCCCCCCTGCACCATCACACTGAAATTGGGGAATAAATCACCCACTTTCTTGCCCGATTGCTCGATCAATCTGTCGAAATACATCTGCATCCATGGCGGTATGCCACTGATCAGGGTCATATTCTGGTTGATGGTCTCTTTTACAATGGCATTCAACTTGGTTTCCCAGTCTTCTATACAATTGGTCTCGAAACTCGGCAACTGATTAGATCGTAAATAGGCTGGTATATGATGATTCACAATTCCACTTAAACGCCCCGTTGGAATATTGCCTGTTCGCTCCAGTTCGGGAGATCCACTCAAAAAGATCAATTTCCCGCTGGCAAATGCCGTATTACCCGTTTCTGCCATATAACATAATAAGGCGTTTCGGGCCGTATTGATATGATTAGGGATTGAATCGTTCGTAATTGGTATGTATTTTACCCCGCTGGTGGTTCCGCTGGTCTTGGCAAAATAGATCGGCTTGCCTTTCCACAGTATATTATCCTTACCCTGCTTTACCTGCTCTATATAGGGCTTGATTCCCTCATAATCCCTGATCGGTACGGCCTGTATATAGGACTGATAGTCGTTTACTTCTGCCAGATGATGGTCTTTACCAAACTGGGTTTTGGCGCCTACCTTTATTTGATTGGCCAAAATGGCTTGCTGGTGCTCCACAGCCTGCAGCATCCCCTTGCGGGTTCTATTATATATTAACTGGGCAAATGGTTTTGCCAGTAGGGTTTTTAGATTCATAATTGACCGATCGGGTATCAGTCAGCAAAAATAAGGCCTAGTTAGTGCTTTGATGTAGCTATTTTTGATATTTGGGATAATTTATTTCAAAAATTGTTGTGATTTCTGATTGCTTATCCCTACCTTTGCCGTCCTAATTTTGGATAGCTATGTTAGCAGTTGTAAAAATCGCAGGTCAACAATTTAAAGTGCAAGAAGGTCAAAGCTTGTACGTCCCTCACCTGCAGGGTAACACCGGAGACAAAGTGGAGTTCAGTGAGGTATTGTTTGTAGAATCAAACGGTACTATTGCTACAGGTTCAGCTGTAAAGGCGACTGTTAAAGCAGAAATCATTAGCGACTTAGTACAAGGAGATAAAGTGATCGCCTTTAAGATGAAAAGAAGAAAGGGCTTCCGCAAGAAGCATGGTCATAGAACTCACTATACTAGAATTAAAATCGAAAGCATCGCTTAGTAAAAAATCACTTGATTTGCTTCGGCAATAAAAGTTGTAAAATCATACATTATGGCACACAAAAAAGGAGAAGGTAGCGTAAAAAATGGTCGTGACTCACAAAGCAAACGCTTAGGTGTAAAAATCTACGGTGGTCAACCAGCTCTTTCTGGAAATATTATTATTCGTCAAAGAGGAACAGTTTACCATCCTGGTAAAAATGTTGGCGTTGGAACTGACTTTACTTTATTCGCATTACAAGACGGAATTGTTGAATTTAAGAAAGGAAGAAACGACAAAACAACTGTATCGGTAATGCCGGCAGCTGTAACTGCCTAAAAAATATTTTTTTGTAGTTATAAATAGTTTTTTTATTTTTAATGTATTATTAACTAACCATTAAATCTAAAAACATGGCAACTGCAAAAAAAGCCGCTAAGAAAGCTGCTCCTAAAAAAGCTGTTAAGAAAGCTGCTCCTAAGAAAGCTGCAAAGAAAGCTGCTCCTAAAAAAGCTGCAAAGAAAGCTGCTCCTAAGAAAGCTGCAAAGAAAGCTGCTCCTAAAAAAGCCGCTAAGAAAGCTGCTAAGAAGAAGTAGTAATCTAATTTCTTTCACAGAAATAGATTTAGAATCCCGAACAATTGTTCGGGATTTTTTTTGTGCATATATCAACCAGCTTTATTACTTTACAGCATGATGAATAACTACGCTATTGCAGATAATTTCTCTTTGATTGCCAAACTGATGGATATACATGGCGATAACTCCTTTAAGGCCAAATCCTACGCTGCTGCGGCTTTCACGATAGAGAAGCTTACTGTGCAATTAGCGGAATTACCGCAGGAGAAAATTTTTTCGATCAAAGGAATTGGGGAGAGCATTGGCAAAAGTATTGTTGAACAAATTAGTACCGGACAATTTTTAGCGCTGCAAGATTACTTGCAAAAAACGCCGCCAGGAATTTTAGAGATGATGAGCATCAAAGGGATCGGTCCGAAAAAAATTGCCACCATCTGGAAAGAATTAGAAATAGAAACGCTCGGAGAATTATTATATGCTTGCGAAGAAAATCGTTTGACTTTATACAAAGGCTTCGGAGAAAAAACACAAAAAAATATTCAGGAGTCGATCGAATTTTACATGGGTACTCTCGGAAGTTTTCTCTATCAACAGGTAGAAAATTATTCGGAGGCGATCGATCAAAAATTAAAATTATCCTTCAAAAAGGCCTTTTTTTTGTGTGGAGAATTCCGAAGACAGCAAGAAGTTATCAACAAATTAGAGTGGGTAACCAACAATTCTGCGGATGATTTACGCGCTTTTTTTACTGCGAATGAATATGAAATGGTGGAAGAAAATGCATCATTTATTTCTTTCAAAGGAAAAGAAAATTGTGTGTTGCAATTTCATTTAGCATCTCCTGAAAATTATTTTGCAAGTATTTTTATTCATTCTTGCAGTGCCGAATTTTTAAATGCTTGGAATGAGATTACTGGATGGGATCCTTCATTCAATTATGCTTCTGAAGATGATATTTTTAATCGGAATAATATTTGCCCGATTCCTCCCTATCAAAGAGAAACCAAAGCGAATGTTTTGGATGCAAAAAACAATCAATTGCCTTCGGTAATTGAAACCGATCAGATCGCCGGAATTATTCATAGCCATAGCAACTGGAGTGACGGAACGAATACCATCGAAGAAATGGCGAATGTAGCCATTGAAAAAGGCTATCAATATTTAGTGATCAGCGATCACTCCAAATCGGCTTTCTACGCCAACGGTTTGCAGGAAGATCGGATTCGGGCCCAGCACCAGCAGATAGACGAGATCAATCCCCGACTCAAATCCTTTAAAATATTCAAGAGCATCGAGAGCGATATTCTCAACGACGGCAACCTCGATTACCCAGAGCATGTGCTCCAGAGTTTTGATCTGGTAATTGCTTCTGTACATTCCAACCTCAAAATGAACCAGGAGAAAGCCATGGGCAGGTTGCTCAAAGCCATTGAGAACCCCTACACTTCCATCCTTGGTCATATGACAGGCAGATTGTTGCTGAGCAGAAATGGCTACCCTGTAGACCACCAGATCATCATTGATGCTTGTGCCGCCAATAATGTGGTGATTGAACTCAACGCCCATCCTCGCCGTCTGGACATCGACTGGAGATGGATCCATAAAGCCCTCGATAAGAACGTACTGATCTCCATCAACCCCGATGCGCATAGCACCGATGGCTATGATGATTGCAAATATGGTGTACTCGTAGCCCAGAAAGCCGGCCTCACCCGCGCGCAAAACCTGAGCAGTTTTTCTTTACCTGCGTTTCAGCAGTTTGTGGATGGGCAGAAAGCGAAGCGCAGTTAAAGAAGCATAATTCATTTTCGCGCTTTTTGATGCACTATAGTTGCACCAACGGAAACTGAATCGTAAAGCTTGTACCCACTCCTTCTTTACTGGTGAAATGAATTTGTCCATTGGCTTTTTCTACAATGCCTTTACAAATAGCCAGGCCTAAACCAGTACCCGAAGTTTTGGTGGTAAAATTAGGACTGAAAATATGTGGCTTCATTGAATCGGAAATTCCGCCCGACTCATCGGTGATGTTTACGATGGCCTGATTGTTTTCGGTGCGCAATGTTATATGAATGGCAATTGCTTTGGCTTGATCAGCCCCCGCTTCCACTGCATTCTGCAATAGATTGGTAAAGAGTCGATTGATCTGTACTTTATCAGCATTAATAATGGCTTTATCAATAGCGGGTTGCCAGGTGAAATGAATCTGCTCATTGGCCTGATATAAATCCACCATCGACTGTATCAATTCAACTAAATTAATATGGTTGAGTTGCGTATTACCAATATTGGCGAACTGTGAAAAGTCTCCCGCAATTTTTGCCAGCTGATCTATCTGCTCAATTAATGTAGCCGCCATTCTTTGACTCAGTTCTTTTTTATTAGGCGAATCATCATGGATGGCTTTTTGTAAAAACTGTATGCTCAGTTTCATCGGCGTAAGCGGATTTTTAATTTCATGCGCTACCTGTCGGGCCATTTCTCTCCATGCTCCCTCCCTTTCACTTTGCGCCAATGAGGCAACAGATTCTTCCAGTTTTTTCACCATGGTATTATACTCTTTTACCAATACGCCTATTTCGTCTGTGCTATTCCAGGTGATTTCCTGGTTCTTTGCTCCCAGATTCATTTTCTGCATGGTGGCTCCAATTAAACTCAATGAAGCCGTAATCCGATTGGTCAAGAAAAAGGCAATCGCTCCTGCCAGTAAAAAAATAAATGCGTTGAGGTTAATCAGCGTTGCAAGAAAGCCTGAAATCTCCTGGTTCAATTCTATCTGAGAATTGAGGTAAGGAATATTTAAATAGCCATACAAAATATTGGAAGGAGATACCATGGGCACATATACACTGAGGTATTTGAATTTGCCAATATTCTCCGATTGCAAAAACCGGATCCGATGGTTGTATTTCAATTCTTCAAATGCAAGCGGCTCCATCTTTTCGCTGAGCAAATGCTTATTGTAAATATAGGGCTGGGTAGACAATAGCAATTCGCCCGATTCATTGTAATAATTGATGTCTACATTGTGCAGGTCCGAAATATCGGATACCAATTTTTCGAGCGCATATTTTTCTGTTTGCGTTAATGATTTGGATGGAATAAAATCCGCATTCACAAACTGGCTATTCATTTCATTGGCCATTACCTGAATCGATTTGGTCAATCGATCCTCATTGCTTGCATTGTATCGGAAGATGAAAAAAGAAATGGTGGCAATACCAATAACAATAAAGGAAAACACGCTCAGGAAAATAATGGTTGCCTGAATTTGCGACCGTATATTGAATCGGAACATAGATCGTATACCCGACCATTGGAATCGAACTTTAATTAATCTGCTTACAAAATAAAAAATGCCAATCACTATTAAAAAAGAACAAAACAAATAAGCAAATAGCGTGATCAATTCTAATATCCAGGTATTGCGTTTTACAACCAATACTTGTCGGTTCTTACCTGAATTATACCATAGTTCCGAAAAGTCTCCTGCTGTTTTATAGGTAAATTCAAAACTCGGAATATCAGCCAAATTTATTTCGGAAGGAAAATTATAATTATTATAATGGTTCACGATCTTTCCTTCATTGTACACCGCAAATGCATAATTCATCGATCCATCCAATACAATATCCTGCGATTGATTGAATAATTCAGGAAACAATGCCTCACTCTTATAGCGCTTGGATTTTAATAAAACATATAAGTAACCAATGGTTCCATTGGTATTGACAATATTTTTTTGAAAAATAAAACTGAAGCCCTCTTTGCTTTTTTCGTATCGGTACAGATCGGGCACATCGGTTTGTACCGCCTGATTCAATACTATGGTTTTAATAGATGCATAGTTCAAAGAATCTTCATTGAACAATGGATGAAACAAACTATCGAATGTATAAATTCTTGTTTCGTATTTATTGAGGTAACCAGAAAAATTTTGATTGATCAGACTGTCTTTAATGAACTTATTGCTGATCTCTCCTTCTTCGAATCGCTTGAAATTAGTGGCCAGAAAGCCATTGTCGAAATTACTGGTAGCAATACTCAGCAAGCTCTCTCCTGTTGGATCGGTTTGAATGGCCAGTTTCTCCGCAATTCTTTTTCTTTGTTCAAATTCTACTACCCTGTTTTGTTGTATAACCAATGATGCAATTGACAGCGCAAAAATCATTACCCAGAAAATAAAAAAAGGTGATTGCACCAACGATATTTGCATGTCGGCTTTTCGGTATTGCACCAACCATAAAAAAGCCATTAACCATCCAAGCATGCATAAATACAATACAATATCAACTGGCTTTACAAAAACATATATATAGAACAAGCCTGTTACCACTACTGTAGTAAAGGAAGCAAGGCCCATTTTTTGATGATCCAAAAATGGCTTCACCATTATTTGTACCAGAACAAAAAATAGCAGTGCTAAAAAACATAATATCACAAAACTGATGACGCTATAAATATTCAGACTGAATATATTGGTTACATCAAAAGAGATTTTGGCATCCACTATCAAACTTTGAACAATATTGACCAATCCAAAAAAACTGCAAGTAACAATAATGAATACGCCAACTGAATAGACGATGGGACTCAACCGATTGGTAATTGTTTTTTCCGGAGGGAAATGGTTTTTTACAAACAACAATAACCAGCAACTCAAAATAGCATTGATCAATAAATCACCCAATGATGGATGGGCTATACTCGATGCATAAATAGTAGGATCAAATAATGGGAGCTTTGAATAATCAAATGGAAAATGAAATAAATAAGCCAACAATCTAAGGAATAATACTCCTCCCAATAACAGGCCAAAACCCTGGTAAAATCGACCCTTTAGCGATAATTCTTCTGCCAATAAATGTCCGAAAATCAAGAGCAATACAATCGACAATACCCTTAATAAAATACTGATCGAATCGTATGAAATAAAGGCTTTCCCTATTTTCAAATCAATGCTAAATAAATAAGTACCATTGCTACTGAGTACTGGTAATGCATTGGAACTGGTACTGATCTCGTATTGCTCACTCAAACCTTCCACCGCTGCAAAATCGGAATGGAAATATTTATTCTCCATAAAATAAGACCAATACACTGGCATAACAGCAAACATGGGATATCGAATGCTTTGTATCTGTACCGTTTTCTTGATCAATACAAAACTTCCATGCGTATTGGAAATAAATTGCTGTCCGTCTTGCATGCTTAATTGAGCAAGTGGCACTTCCATTTTATTGGAACTCCAATAGAGATTTTCGAGTTGGCCTGTATTGGTTGTTTTATAAATAAAAAGGCCAAAAAATGCTTTCGGCAATTTGGCTGTTTCTTTATTGAATTGATGATTGATCAATTGGCGTAATAGTGCCGTATCTGCAAAAACAGCATCGATCTTTTTTTCCTCCTCATGAATGGTATATTCTAATGAAGATTTTACTTTTTCCGGGCTGGCATGATAGCTCCAGTAATTGGTAAAAATAAACGAAATGGTATATAACCATGCTGCGATGATTAATAAGTATCCATGCTGGTATACCGAATTTCGTATAGAATTGATCAAGCTATTTATTTTTGCTTTTTAACTTCATTCCAGATAGCATCCATTTCGGTAAGGCTCATTGTAGCCAGCTCTTTTCCCGCTTCTTTCGCAATAAGTTCCATTGCCTGAAAACGATGGATGAACTTCCGATTGGTGCTTTCTAATGCTTTCTCCGGATCTATCTGCAAAAACCGTGCATAATTTACCAGGCTAAACAATAAATCGCCAAATTCGTCTTCAATAGCTGCCGGACTATTGGTTTCGATGGCTTCTTTTAATTCGGCAGTTTCCTCTTCTACTTTTTTCCAGACATCTTCTTTGTTCTCCCATTCAAATCCTACTTGCTTCGCTTTTTCTTGTATTCTCCATGCTTTTACAATTGCGGGCAATGAAGTAGGCACTCCCTCCAATACCGATTTTTTCCCCTTCCCCTCTTTGAGTTTTAACTGTTCCCAATTTCTTTTTACATCCTCCTCATCGGCTACTTTAACATCGCCATAAATATGTGGATGCCGGTGGATGAGTTTATCGCAAACTCCATTGATCACTTCTTCTAATTCAAATTGTTTTTGCTCTGATCCGATCTTTGCATAAAATACCAGATGCAATAAAATATCGCCCAACTCTTCCTTGATTCCCTTCCAGTCTTCCTGATCGATGGAATCGATCAATTCATAGGTCTCTTCAATCGTTAATGACCGCAACGTATGTATGGTTTGCTTTTTATCCCAGGGGCATTGGGCCCTCAGTTCATCCATTATTGTAACCAAACGTAAAAATGCCGTTGCTTTTTGTTCCATAGTTTAGTGAATAGACATTGCAGAAAAAATAAAGAAACCAATGAATAATGTCATCAATAAAATAAAATTGATCAACCAAAGGAGTATAAACTTTAAAATGCTTTTAGCCCTTGATTGTCCATAAAAATGTCGGATGGATTTATACCAATAGAATAATACAATCAGTCCAAATATACTCCTGACCCATTCGTTGGCGGGTTTATAGATATACCCAGCTGCAGCCGACAATATCAATGCTGCAAGAATCAAGATAAAGAAGGCACAATACACATGCAAAGTGTAGACCAGATGGTCGGAATAAAAATAAGTTTTTCGTCGGCTATACAAGAGAAATAAAACAAAGGCAAATAAAGGCAATGAAATAAATAATAAACTGGGTATTGAATGTAAAAACTTATCAATCACGGCCTTACTAATTTCCTTATAATTTCCATCATATTTTTCCTCTAAATACACCACTTGCCTTTTTAACTTATTTTCTATATATCCATTACGTTCAGCTGGGGGTAGGGCATTTTGAGCAGAATCGAATTCAGCCAATGTTTTAGCCCGAATAGTATCTCCATTAATAACCGTCGTTCTTTGCTCTTTCTTATCTAAGGATTTCACTCTACCCTTCATGGTAGAATCGCGCTGTAAAACCAATAAATCATTGTTGATCTGATTAATGATGGCTTGCAATGAATCGCTTTGGCTTTTAGCAGATAGTTTATCTAAAACCAATTTTGATTTTTCTAATTGTTGTTTCTTCTCATTTAATTCCTCAATATCTCCAGCTACCGTTCTGTTAGTGGTCTCATTTATTTTGACAATTCCTTGAGTATCCTGAAAAAAATTAAAGAAGATCAAAAAGAAAAATGCCGAAGTAAAAACATACATCCTGATCGGGTGTAAATAACTGGCCCTCCTCCCCTTTAAATGTTCCTTTGATAAAAAACCCGGACTAAAGAGCAAATATTTAATGGTACTAAAAAACTTTCCATCAAAATGAAAAAGATCAAATACAAAATGGGTAAGCATATTCCAGAAACTTTCTCTGGGAGCTATATTCTCCTGGCCACAAATATGGCAAAACCTGCCTTCGAGGATTGCATTACAATTTAAACAGACTTTTTCGGCTCTTTCTGGAAGATGCGACACGGTGTTAATTTTTATAAAAATAGGCAATTATATAGATGGCTGTGGGGATACTGATTTTTTATTTAACTTGTCCGAAATATATAAACATGCAAAAAATACTGTCTTTCTTGTTCTGCTTTATTGTAGGAGCAGCTACCCTATCTGCACAGAAAAAAAACCTTACAGCCGAAGATTATGGCAAATGGCAAAGCATTGGGTCCAGTGAAATATCTCCGAATGGAGCCTGGGTTGCTTACCAGATAATAGTACAGGAAGACAATGACACAATGTATGTAGTAAACCGCTCTACCAATAAAACCTATAAACTGGCCTTCTCCGGCACCCCTGAATTTTCTAAGGACAATCAATGGCTGGCTTATAGAATTGGGCTTCCTTTTAAAGAATCTGAAAAACTAAGGGACCAGAGCAAACCCATTGAATATAAAATGGGCTTATTGAATCTGGCTACCGGTAAAATAGAAACCATTGCCAATATCAATCGTTTTGGTTTTTCTAAAAATGGTAAATTTTTGGCAGCTTACTTAGCTCCTCCTAAAGAAAATAAAGACAAGGGCAGTGTGCTTCTGTTAAAAAATATGGCAGATGGTACCACCAGAACCATTGGCAATGTTACCGAATATGCATTCAATAAAAAAAGCGACTACCTCTCCTATATAGTTGAATCGGCCAATGCTGCAGGCAATTCTGTTGAATTGTTTAATTTAAATTCCTATACTTTAAAAGTAGTAGCCAGTGATACTTCTAAATTCTCTAAACTAACCTGGGCTAAAGAAGGTGATGGATTTAGTTTTTTCAAAACATTTAAGAAGGACGATTTTGAAGAAGAAAATGCACATGTTTATAGTTGTACCAATTTAAGCAATCCTACAGTGGCCGTTTTTGATCCAATGAAAGCCAGTGGATTTCCTGCCGGAATGCGCGTACACAATGGATCTAACTTACGTATGAGTGATGATCTTTCTGCTGTATTTTTTGGCATTCAAACCTGGACTGCAAAACCAAAAAAAGAAGATAAAAAACCGACCGATAGTGCCAAATCAAAATCCGTTGATAGTTTAAAAATGGCTACTGCTAAACTGGCCATGAAATCAGACGCAAAACTGGCCGATGTTTGGCATTGGAAGGATCCAGAAATTCAGCCTCGTCAAAAAATTACTTATTTACAAGATAAGAATGCAAGCTACTTGTCTGTTTGGAATACCGATAAAAACAATTTTCATCAATTGGCCAATGCAGAATTTCCGAACGCTACCCTTTCAGGCAACCAAAAATATGCCGTCACTTCTACCGATAAAAAATACAAACCTGCTTTCAAAGAAGATTATGCCGATTATAATTTAGTGAATACCAAAACGGGTGTAAGCAAATCAATGTATACTAAAATGTTGTCGGGGTTCTTTACTGCACCACAGTCTTCTCCTGATGGAAAATATTTGATGTACTTTAAAGACAAAAACTGGTTTACCTATAATATTGCCACCGATCAAAACACCAATATTACTGCCAACATCAAAACCAATTTCTGGAATACAAGAGATGATCATCCAGCAATCAAACCTCCTTTTGGAATGGGCGGTTGGATCAAGGGAGATAAAGAAGTGTTGTTGTATGACGAATACAATATTTGGGCGGTATCACCTGATGGCAGCAGTTCCCGTAAAATTGCAGAGGGTGATAAAGAAGAAATTGCTTTCAGGGTTGCAAGAGTAGAATTTGAAGAAACTTATCTGGATGATGCTGGTCCATTGTATTTTTCTGCCTATGGCGATAAAACAAAAAAGTTTGGTTATTACAAATATGAAAATGGTAAAACAGATAAACTCCTTTTTGAAGACTTACAGGTAAATCGTTTATCTAAAGCACTTGATGCCAATGTATTTACTTATATAAAACAAGACTATGATCTGTCTCCAGAATTATATGTGTCTGATAATTTTACCAAAGAACAAAAAGCTGCTTCTACCAATCCTCAACAACAAAATTATTATTGGGGCAAAAGTAAATTGGTTTCCTTCACCAATAAGCTAGGCAAAAAAATGCAAGGTGCTTTGTATTATCCTGCTAATTACGAAGCAGGTAAACAATATCCGATGATTGTTTACATGTATGAAATATTGTCTAATAATGTACACAACTATGTTGCGCCTAGTATTAGAAGAGCTTACAATACTACTAACTATACCACCAATGGATATTTTGTATTTCAACCCGATATTGTGTATGAAACCAATGATCCAGGAATCAGTGCAGTGAATTGCATTGTACCAGGCGTAAAAGAAGTAATGAAAACAGGGATGATTGATGCTGGCAAAGTTGGTATCATGGGTCATAGCTGGGGTGCTTATCAAACTTCTTTCTTGATTACCCAGACAGATATTTTTAAAGCCGCAATTGCTGGTGCTCCATTAACTGATTTGATCAGTATGTCTTTGTCTATTTACTGGAACAGTGGTACACCTGATCAGAAAATTTTTGAAACCAGTCAGGGCAGATTCGACGGACCATGGTATGAAAGAACAGAAGCACATATTCGCAACTCTCCTATGTTTAACGCGAGTAAAATCAAAGCTCCTTTATTGGTAACATTTGGAGATAAAGATGGCGCTGTTGATTGGCACCAGGGAATTGAAATGTATGGTACCATGCGCAGAATGGAAAAGCCTTTTGTGATGTTGGTATATGCCGATGAGAATCACAATTTTACGAAGAAAGAAAATCAAATCGACTATCAAAAAAGACAAAGAGAATGGTTTGATCATTATCTATTAGGCAAACCTGCAGAAAAATGGATCACCGATGGTGTAAGCTATTTAGAAAGAATGAAGGAAAAAGAAAAAGAAGCTCCTAAGAATTAATTGATTTAAATATAACCCTGTCATGCGTATCATCAACACCGCAATTCTTTCCTTTGGTATGTCTGGCAGGGTTTTTCATGCCCCATTTATTCATTTACACCCCGGATTTAGATTAGTGGGTGTTTTGGAAAGATCCAAAAACGAATCTTTACAATTCTATCCTGATATACATATTTATCGATCACTCGAAGAAGTATTGAATGATTCGAGTATAGAATTAGTAGTGGTGAATACGCCTACCAATACTCATTTTGAATTTTGTAAAAAAGCATTGGAAGCTGGCAAACATGTGGTAGTAGAAAAAGCATTTACTACTACGGTTGAAGAAGCCCAAGAGCTGATTCAACTGGCTGAGGCGCGTAATTTGTTGTTATCGGTGTATCAAAACCGCAGATGGGACAGCGATTTCAGCACCGTCAGATCTGTTGTTGAACAAAATTTATTGGGTGATATTTTTGAAGCTGAATTTCATTATGATCGATACAAAGAATCCTTGAGTCCTAAACTACACAAAGAAATTCCCGGGCCTGGTGCAGGATTACTGAACGATCTGGGCCCCCATTTAATTGACCAGGCATTGAGTTTGTTTGGAATGCCTGAATGGGTTTTGGCAGATATCAGAACGCTTCGCCCATCATCACAAGTGGATGATTGCTTCATGATCATTTTAAATTATTCCAATAAAAAAGTAATCTTAAAAAGTAATTTGATGATCAGAGAAGCCCTTCCTGCATTTGTAGTGCATGGCAAGAAAGGTTCTTTCATCAAAAGCAGGGCCGATGTACAAGAAATAGCTTTACTTGCGAATGAAAAACCAAATATAGATACCTGGGGTAAAGAACCAGATACTGAACAAGGAATATTGCACACCGAAATAAATGGTGAAGTAGTGCGCAAAAAAATTCCTTCACTACAGGGTAATTATTATCATTATTATGATGGAATTTATAACGCAATTGTAAATGCTGTTGCTGCGCCAGTAACTGCTTCGGACGGGCTCCATGTAATGCAAATAATCGAAGCTGCCATTCAAAGCAATGCTTCCAAATCGGCTATTCAAATCAATCTTTAAATAAGTATCATGAAAAAAGAGTCTCTTGCCTATTTGAAATCTTTAAAAGTAAAACCTGGTAAAAAAATCAATTTATCAAAAGACTTTGATACCGATAACAAACAAAAAAAGATCGATAAAAAAGAAGGTGAATTGATGATGGCTGCTGGCATTAAGAACCTGGCCAAAATGCAGGACAAATTGTATGCACACGACGAGTATAGTGTTTTAATTGTTTTTCAAGCCATAGATGCCGCAGGAAAAGACAGCTCTATTAAACATGTAATGAGCGGATTAAATCCCAGGGGAGTTAGAGTGACTTCATTTAAAACCCCTTCTGCAAATGAACTGGACCACGATTATTTCTGGAGACATTACAATGCATTACCTGCCAGAGGAGAGATCGGCATTTTCAACCGATCACATTACGAGAACGTATTGGTTACAAAAGTGCATCCTGAATTTATACTCAATGAAAATTTACCAGCCATTGACACCATTAAAGATATTGATGGAAAATTTTGGAAATCGAGGTACGAACAGATCAATCGCTTTGAAAAAAACCTCAGCGAAAATGGCACCATTATTATCAAAATATTTTTAAACCTTTCGAAAGAGGAGCAAAAAAAACGATTTATTGAAAGAATTGATGATCCCGAAAAAAACTGGAAATTCTCTCTTACTGATGTAGCTGAAAGAAAGCATTGGGATAAATATATGAAAGCCTATGAAGACATGTTATCAGCAACTTCAACAGAATACGCGCCATGGTTTGTAGTACCTGCAGACGATAAATGGTTTGCCCGTTTGTGTTTAACAGGAATCATCACTCAACATTTCGAAAAAATGAAATTCCATTATCCAAAAGTGTCGGAAGCACAGAAAGTAAAATTACAAGAAGCAAAAGCTGCTTTGTTGAATGAAAAATAAAGCTCAAAATGAAAGCGCTGCTGCCTATTGCAAGGCCATGATTCATGCATTTGAAAAAGCAGCAAATCCCAAAGAAGCGATGGGTATGAAAGCCTATATGCTTCATCAATTTGAATTCTTGGGTATTAAAGCACCTATCAGAGATTCAATTGTTTTTCCATTTGTCAAAACCAATCCCATTCTTTCCACCGAAGAATTGCATGCAGTAGTTGAGCATTTATGGAATCTGCCATATAGAGAATATCATTATGCAGCTATTGATGTATTTGCCAAAAACCACCGTCTGTGGAATGAAAGATCCCATCAACTAATTGAATCATGCATCGTACATCAATGCTGGTGGGATACTGTAGATGGAATTGCTTCTGATTGGTTATCGCTTTACTTCAAAAAATTTCCAGCTCAAATTGTTCCAATAAGTTCCAGATGGAATAGATCAAAAAATATCTGGCTGCAAAGAAGTAGTATAATGTTTCAAAAAAGCTATAAAGCCGATACGAACACCCAACTATTGAGCAAATACATTCTACACTTAAAAGACAGCAAGGAATTCTTTATTCAAAAAGCCATTGGCTGGGCCTTGAGAGAATACAGCAAAACCAATCGGGATTGGGTGAAAGTTTTTGTATCAAAAAATGAACTGGCTCCACTCAGTAAAAGAGAAGCGTTGAAGATCATTAATAAAAAAAAAGCTGCCTGAATCAGGCAGCTTTTTAAATTGAAATGTTTATTTAGATTTTACCTAAAGTAATAGCGTACAAATTCTCCATATCCAACTGTATTCATTCCAATTACACCAGCTCCAGAGCCAGCTCCAACAGAAGGAAATGCATCGTATTTTTTTGTACCAACATAAATATTAGGTCCAAAATCATATGCATCATTTGCTACAACATTCGTTCCAAACAAAGTGGCTAATTCTGCCGCTGTTATACTGAAGGTTGCTGGCAAAGTAGTTACATCTAGTTTGAAAATTTTTACATTGTTGTTATTGACAGTTCCTGTAATAGTAGCGATACTATTCTTTCTTACAGCCACTTCAATCTTTGTTGGAGGTACGGCATCAGGGAAATATAATTTCATCACAAACTTACCCTGAAAAGTACTTAGTGTAGTGAGTGGTATGGTAGTACTCAATACATTACTTGCACCAGTTTCAAAATTGGTAGTAACAACAGGCACATCTTCGATGGATATTCTATTCTTAATAGGACCATCATCTTTAGAACATCCTGTAAACGCAATGACAGTTCCAAAGGCTAATGCTATGATTAAAGTTATTTTGTTAAATTTCATAATCTGAATTTTTAATGAATTGATGATCGATTAAGGTTGCCAGAATACTTTAAATGATTCAGGAACTTTTTGTGGTGGCGCATTTGAGTTCAATTGAATCTCAGTTAAGTTAAACGGCAATGACCAAGGATATTTTCTATCGTTATTTACAGGTATTGCTGGTCCATTAGGAGGTTGTACACTCGATACTGTTCCTTCTGGTGCAGGAGCAAATAAAACCGGATAACCAGTTCTTCTGTAATCGGTATAGTTATCAATTGGATTTTCAATTCTATTAATCCATTTTTCAGTAATGATATATTCTAACTTTTTAGCTGTATTTCCTAAATCATATGCAGCTAATACACCGGCTTTATACGCAGTGGTAGCAGGTAAAGTAGCAATCAATGGCACTGTTTGTGAAGCACCTGCCGAAGAAGGTTTTACAAAGTTTACAATGATATTGTCTACCTGTGCAAAAGATTCATCCATTGCTCTGCTAAATACGGCCCTAGCATCTCCAGCAACAAGACCAACATTAATTAACTCAGCTTCTAGGTATAATCTGTCAGCAAAAGTCAAAAATTGATGCGGCAATGCTCCGGTTCCAGCGTTTTGTGGCCCGATTGTATTGATCGAAATTCCTGCACCAACATCAAAACGACCACCTGCCGGATATATTCCTAACAAAGAATAGGTTTGACTATTCGAACCATCTCTACAAGGACCTGCAGAACCAAACACAATAGTAATGAATCCACCATCACGATATTCTGTACAGTTTTCAGGTGTTCCGTTTGAACCACCGATTGGTGTTTTTTGGTTATATATATAATAAGGGATTCTAGGATCAGCAACTCCTGTTAAGATATTTGGATTTACCCCTTTCATGATCTCATACATCCAAGGGCTGAAAAGCTGGCCTCCTCTTTGTGTTGCATTGTAATCGCCAAATGCAGGATGTCTGTCATCAGTTGCTCCGATTGGTCCATAAGGCAACATGAAACTTTCTGCCTGAGAATTAATTAAGTTAGCAGGGGTTGCCAATAATGCATTTACTTCAGCTTGTACATTTTGTACACGTCTTACCTGCGTATACAATTTCAACTTAATAGTATTCGCTGCTTTTCTCCAGTTGGTTATATTTCCTTTATAGATATAGTCGTCGGCTCCTGGTACAGAAGGGTTTACTGCAGGATTAATTAAATCCGCCATGCCTTCATCCAATAAAGCAAATAGTTTAGGATAAATAGTAGCTCCTTTATCAAATTTTGGTTGATATGAACCAGTCAGAAATTGATCGAAATCAGAATAAGGAACATCACCATAAACATCTACCAGTATGCTGAAAGTATAGGCTTTTAAAATTTTAGCAATACCAACATAACGAAAACGTTTTTCAGCAGTACCTCTTTCAATGATCACATTGAGGTTGGCCAAAGCTCCGTATAAACCATCCCATCCTGCTGCTCCAGCACCATATCTATCTGCTCCAACACGGCCAGTTAAGGAGTGTGTATAAACAGCCATTGTATTTCCCAATCCAGTACCTAGTGCCATATTGTTGGCAATATTGCGCTCTGCAGCACTTAATACAAAGGATAACTGAACTGAGGAAGGTGTAGGGCTATTGAGGTTTTTATTTACATCCAGAAACTTCTTACAGCCGGTTCCAATCAAGGAAAGAACCGCTAATGCTGCAAAAGTGTATATAAAATATTTCCTTTTCATAATTGAAGTTTTAAATGAGGTTATTTAGAATGTTACATTTAAGTTGATACCGTATCTTTTAGAACTTGGAGCACCACCAGTTTCAACACCTTGTGTTCCACTTCCAACTACTGAGTTAATATCCGGATCAAAATTCATGTACTTCGGTACGTTAGGAGCTAAGAACCAAAGGTTACGACCAGATAATGATAAAGTAACATTTGATAATTTAAGTTTACGTACAAAAGCCATTGGCAATGAATAACCTAAAACTACTTCTCTCAATCTGTAAACAGTACCATCAAACACTGCATATTCAAATGCTCCGTTGGTTGCAAAACTTGCACCAGTTCCAGAAGTAAAAAATAAATCATTTGTGGTAACCCTGGTTTGGTTAGGCACTGTTTTTCCACCTACCAAAATTGGAGTATACCTATTCAACCCATCTGCACCAGTAACGGGTGTAGCGTTTCCATAAACTCCGGTGATCACACGATTCTTTTCTCTGTCTTCTGTGTCTTTTGTAACACCTCTACCCAACATACCACTAATGGTTTCTGAATAGAATGCACCTCCTTTGGTCATATCCCAAAGTACACTCAACTGAAATCCTTTGTAAGAGAATGAATTGGTGATACCTAACTTATAATCAGCATTTGGATTTCCTACCATTCCTGGATTAGGATCTAAAAATGGCATACCTGAAACTGGGCTGATCAATAATTCACCTTCAGGTGTTCTTGCTGAGTAAGAACCTCTTAAATAACCATAAGGGAAACCAGGTTCTATCCAGTTAAATCCACCTAACTGATCTCTGGTAAGTCCTTGTACCAATCTGTTTACCATATTAATATTCCTGGTAAAAATTCCTCTGATGTTCCATTCAAAATTTTTATTTACAATAGGCTTTACATCTAAAGCAATTTCTAAACCGGTGTTTTGTATTTCACCAAGGTTTGTGAAGAATGATGTATAACCGCTCGTTACAGGTAAATTAATGGCATAAATTAAATCGGTAGATACTTTATCGTACCAGGTAAATTCAAAGCCTAATCTATTTTTAAAGAATTTAGCTTCTGTACCAATTTCTAATTCGGTAGTAAACTCTGGAGTAAGGTTTGGATCGAATGTTGCACCTCCTCTTGTTGCAAGAGGCTGTCCTAAGAATCCTAAAGCATTCAAGTTAAAAATAGGTTCGCCATTTTGAGGAGCTGCATCGTTACCCACTTTCGCATAACCAACACGTACTTTACCATAATCTAACCATTTAGACTTTAGATTGAAAGCATCTGTCCACACAAGTGATCCAGAAATACCCGGATAAAAATATTTTGCGTTTTGATAAGGAAGTGTAGAAGTAAGATCTGTTCTTCCGGTTAAGTTTAAGTATGCAAACCCTTTATACCCAATTGATGCATCTGCAAAAACACCTACTAATCTTCTATTACTTCTTGTATCTCCACTAAAGCTTTGACGACGAGTATTGGTTAGGTTGAATAAATTTGGAATTACAAAATCTACACCATAAACAGTACTAGCAGTTCCAACTCTTGAGTTCACATCACTCGCTAAGTTTACATCCAGGCTAAAGTCTTTGAATATTTTAGGATTGTTGTAAGCCAAAGCAATTTTTGCCTGTATCTCTTGCGTTCTGTTAACTACTTTAGTTAAAGTACCTAATAAATTATCTGCACTACCTAAAGAAGATTTATTTATGATCTGGTCTCTATACAATGCATAACTATTTACCCCAGCATTCACATCGAGTTTAAGTCTATTGCTGAATTTATAGGTGGCTCTTAAATTGGCAACTATACGATCATCGATAGATGTAATTACATTATTATACGCTCCCCAAACAGGGTTGGTATACTGGCCATCGTTAAAACCAATTTGTTGACCAGCTCTATTTTCAGAAGGCCAACCAGTGATGTCCCAGTTTCTGGCCATTGTATACGTTCTACCCCATTGAGAAATAAAACTTTGTGCCTGACCAATAAAACCTCCTACTTGCTTGCTTCTTGAATATGCAATGTTAGCACCTACTGTAAGATTGCCCACTGCAGTTTGACCGCCCACACTAATATTATTTTTAGTATAGCTTGAATTGGTGATATATCCTTTTTGATCTACACGTGAAAGTGTTGCATTAAAAATGGTATTTCCTTCACCACCGTTTAACCCTATGGAGTTCTCTACTAGATTTCCAGTATTAAATAAAGAAGATACATTATCAGGAACTGCTTTATATGCTAAACGACCGTTCGGAAATAATTCAGGGTATGAAGCAAACATGGTAGCCCAAGTTGTTGCAGGTATAGAATCAATTCCTGATGCAGAAGTACCGATCACTAAACCATTTGCATCATAAATCACTCCCTTACCAAATTTTGCACCCCAAGAACCATTAGAAGACTGTGTTCTGAAGTTAGCACCTGCTCCATATGAGTTTTGGAAAGTAGGAATATCTGCAATTTTTTCGATGCTATATCCTGCTCTATACGTTACGTTTAATGATTTTGCTCCTTTTTTAGGTGCGCCTGATTTAGTAGTAATCAATACTACACCATTTGCTGCACGTGAACCATATAAAGAAGATGCAGCTGCACCTTTCAATACGTTCATCGACTCGATATCATTCGGATCGAGGTTTCCTAAACCGGAACCATAAGTACCGCCACCAGCAAATGGACTAGTGGTATTCACTAAATTATTACTGTAGGGAATTCCATCAACTACAATCAAAGGTTCACCACCATTGAAAGATGATACCCCTCTAATTTGAATACGAGATGCTGCCCCTGGCGCACCTTGACCAGATCTAATATCTACACCCGGTACCTTACCTGCTAGTGCATTCAAGATATTGGGTTCTGATTTTTGCAAGAGTGTACCCGGATCTACTTTAGATACCGCATAACCGATTGCTTTTTCTGAACGTTTGATACCCATTGCCGTTACAACAACTTCTGCCAAAGCAGCTTCTGAACTTTCCATAGAAACATTGATTGTTGTGCTTGTTCCAACCGTGATTTCTTTTGGATTAAAATTGAGGCTGGTAAAAACCAATACATCGCCTTTTGTAGCAAGAATTTTGAAGTTTCCCTTGGCATCTGTAGCTGTACCTAAGGTTTTTTTCCCTTTAATAGTAACAGACGCTGAAGGAATAGGTTCTCCTTTAGCATCGGTTATCTTACCGGAAAACGTCAGATTCTGAGCCTTTGCTGCAATGGTAAAAAACACCAGTGCCAGCAATAAGCTAGTCAAGATTTTTCTCATGTGCTTTAGTTTAAATTTTGGGTGACAGAATAGCAATTTCAAAATGAATATAAAAAAGAATTGTTAAAATCCTCAAAAAAAAGTTAAAAACTGTTAAAAATTATACAGAATGGCTATATAGTACCAATAATTAATATATATAACTGCCTTTAGAATAAAAGACAAACAATTAAAGAATAATTGTTCTAAAAGTGAGGTTGATTCTTGGGGAAGTAATTTTTGTGCTGGGAGGAAGTCGGTGCAGCCAATGGGTTTGGGTGGTGCCTTTCATTAATAATAAGGAACCATGTTCTAATTGGAGCATTATTTTGGACTGATCTGCTTTATGTTTGAATCCAAAATTTCTTACTGCCCCAAAACTCAAAGAGGCAATGGCTCCATGTTTTTTTAAATCTTTTTCTCCATCGCTATGCCAGGCCATCCCCTCTTTACCATCATGGTATAAATTGAGCAAACAAGAATTATAGGTTTCCTGGGTTATGGCTTCTGCAAGGGACTTAATGGTTTTTAACGCATCCGTCCAGGGCAAGGCAATTTTTGTTTTATTGGAATAGCTGTATTCGAATGGCTGATCACCATACCAGGCTACTTTGCGTTTGGTAATAAAATGCTTGCCGAAAATAACGGCTTCGTCATTTTTCCATTCGATATTGTGGAATAATTCCTCGTAAAAAAGATCCGCTTCTTTTTTGGAAAAGATGGTGCCAAAATAATTCACTTCCCCATCTTTGGGTAATAGGTTGATGCTCGAATCGTGGAAGGAATCGAATAAGGTCAACTACATTTTTTTAGCGTCTTCTAAGAATTTGGCCAATCCAATATCCGTTAATGGATGTTTGAGCATTCCTAAAATAGAATCTAAAGGACATGTACAAATGTCAGCGCCTAATTCTGCAGCTTTAATAATATGTAAAGGATTTCTGATAGATGCTGCTAAGATCTCTGTTTTGTATTGTTGCACATCAAAAATATGACGCAATTGTCCAATCAATTCCATGCCATCCCAACCACTATCATCAATTCTACCAATAAAAGGAGAAACATAAGATGCTCCTGCTTTAGCTGCTAAAATAGCCTGACCTGCTGAAAATATCAATGTACAATTGGTTCTGATACCGTTGTCGGTAAACCATTTGATGGCTTTAATGCCGTCTTTAATAATAGGTACTTTCACCACAATATTCGGGTGAATAGCGGCTAATTTCTTTCCTTCCTCTACCATAGTAGCAAAATCGGTAGAAAGCACTTCTGCACTAACGTCTCCATCCACTAGATCACAAATGGTTTTGTAATGATTGGCAATAGCTTCTTCACCCTTAATGCCTTCTTTGGCCATTAATGATGGATTGGTGGTTACACCGTCCAAAATGCCTAGATCATTTGCTTCCTTAATTTGTGAAAGATTGCCAGTGTCGATGAAAAACTTCATGGTAAAAACCTTTATGGGTATATGATTTGTAAATTTATCCTCATCCCCCTCTCTTCCTTATCCCCCCCTTTAGGGGGCGGGGGGTGGAAAAAAAATGGCAGGCTACTCACATCGCACCGCTACAACCGCTTATCCTTGCTGCATTCCTGCCCTGGGGAAGTTCAGCAGGAGCTGGTCGTGCGAGACCTGCCGCTGCAAAACTAAGGATTGAAAGCTATACTTTTGCAAAAAATTAAATTATGGGTGTATCTGATCAATTGGCTCAAATAAAAGCAGAAAAAGCCGCTGCTAATTTAAAAGCAGGTCAAGATTTTTTAGCTGCCAATAAAACCAAAGAAGGCGTTACTGAATTGCCGAGTGGTTTACAATATGAAGTATTGACTGCTGGTGTTGGACAAAAACCTACAGCACATAACGAAGTAACTTGTCATTACCATGGTACTTTAATTGACGGAACTATTTTTGATAGCTCTGTGCAAAGAGGCAAGCCTGCTTCTTTTCCTTTAAATATGGTGATTAAAGGCTGGACCGAAGGTTTACAATTAATGCCTACCGGTAGCAAATGGCGTTTTTTTATTCCTCCACATTTAGGATATGGTGATCGTCAGGTAAGTGCACAAATAGGACCGAATAGCACATTGATTTTTGATGTGGAATTGATCAGTTTTATTTAAGCAATTTAAACGAACAGATTAAACGAGCTCACTGAGTTCTAACCAACGCAATTCTTTTTCTTCTAATTGATTGGTTATCACAATAAGGCGATCACTTATTTTTTGAATCGCATCGAACGCTAATGTTCCGGTGCTCATTTCAAGTGTAAGTGATTGCTTTTCTTTTTCTAATTCAGGCATGTCTTTTTCGAGTTGTTCAAACTCTCTTTTCTCTTTAAATGTCAATGCCCTTTTGGTGACTGTTTTATTTGGTTCATTTGTCTTAACCTGTTCATTCATCACAATACTTTCTGTTGTTGCTCCTTTGCGTTTTCCTGCTTCGAGCACATCCCATTTATTGGCCAGTTTCTCATTGTCTTTCTGCCAGATTCTATACTGGGTATAGTTTCCAGGGAAATCACGAATTTCTCCGTTACCTTCAAAAACAAATAAATGGTCTACCAGTCGATCCATGAAATATCGATCGTGTGATACAATTAAAATACATCCCGGATAATCACTTAAAAAGTTTTCTAATACCGCCAATGTAGGCAGATCCAAATCATTGGTTGGCTCATCGAGTATTAAAAAATTGGGATTGCGAAACAGAACGGTTAATAATTGTAAACGCTTTTTTTCGCCTCCACTCAATGCAGATAAATAAGTGTATTGTTTATCAGGAGTAAATAAAAATAATTCTAAAAATTGTGCAGCACTCAAACTTCCACCATTGGCCAAAGGAAAATTCTCTGCAAATGTTTTCACATATTCTATCACTCGCATGTCTTCTTTGATCACCAATCCCTGTTGAGAAAAATTGCCAAATAACACCGTATCTCCCACATTAATTTTACCACTATCTGCTGGTTCCAATAATTGCAACATGTTGAGAAATGTAGATTTTCCCACACCATTTTTTCCAACAATTCCAACTCGCTCTCCTTTGCTAAATGTGTATTCAAAGCCTTTTAAAATGGGTAAATCATTGAATGATTTGTACACTTTTTTCATCTCTACTACCTTCCCTCCCAACCTACTCATTTTCACTTCTAATTGTAGTTGAGTATCTTCTATCTTTTGTTTTGCTCTCGCTTCTACTTCATAAAAATTATCCTGACGGCTTTTGCTTTTGGTAGTTCTGGCCTTGGGTTGCTTGCGCATCCATTCCAATTCTTTTCTATAAGTATTTTTGGCTTTATCGATACTTGCCTGTTCACTTTCTAATCGAGCTGCTTTCTGCTCCATGAACTGCTCATAATCGCCTTTATAGGTATACAATTTCTCTCTTTCTAATTCCCATATCTCATCGCAAACCGCATCCAGGAAATAACGATCATGGCTTACCAAAAGCAAGGTTACTTTTTCTTGATTCAAATAATTTTCTAACCATTCAATCATTTCTACATCCAAATGATTGGTTGGTTCATCCATCATGAGTAATGTGTGCTGGTGCGAAAACCCAATATTGATCAAAGTTTTGGCCAATGCAACTCTTTTTCTCTGACCACCACTCAACTCTTTCACCGGATTGGTCAGGTGATGAATATTCAATTTATCCAGAATCTGGTGCACTTTGGTTTCAAAATCCCAGGCATTGAGGTTGTCCATGGCTTCAATACCCTCAGTAATGCCATCGGCATCTTCTTCTTCAATGGCCACTTCGTATTTCTTGATGGCATTGATGATGGGGTGATTGAGCTCAAAAATATTTTCCAAGACCGATTTACCTTCTTCGAATTGAGGATCCTGTTCAAAAAGTGCTACTGTTACATCTTTATGTACCCATGATTTACCTGAGTCTGGGGTTTCTTTTCCCGTTAAAATACGCAACAGGGTTGACTTTCCGATGCCATTTCGGGCAATCAGGGCTATTTTATCTCCCTCGTTGATATGGAATGAAATATTGCTAAAAAGTGGATTAATACCATAGCTTTTGGTTAACCCTTCTACCGAAACATAATGCATGCTGCAAAACTAAGTATCTTGTGCTTGAATAATTCAATCAACCCAATCTGTTTGAAAAAGAAATGATGAAAAACCCTTTTCAACGACTGAGTATCAGAAATAAACTGTTTTTTTCGCATTTTCTGATATTGCTCGTAACTGTAACCATTATTTATGTTACCGTTACTGTAAATAATAAGCGAAGTGCCGTAGAGTTTTTGCTGGATAAAACAGAAGATATCCGCATTAAAGTGCAACAACAAAATGAAGCAAAACAAGATTTTTTATTGAATGAAAGATTGAATGAAGATTTTTTCAGAACCGGCAATAGCGAAGCAATCAGCCGTTATCGAACGATCTTAAGACAGATCGATGAAAATATTGCACAGATCAATCAACAAAAAATTACCAGTAAACAAGCCCTGAATGAACAAATAATTACCATTACCAAAGACATTCATGCACAAGATGAATTATTTGTTCAGATGATTGATTCAGTAAAACAACTGGGCTTTGGAAAATTGGGTTTAATTGGAAGCCTGCAAAACTATACCCAGGAATTAAAATCGAATAACCTCATCAATCCTTCCATTTTAGAAGAATTGAAACAACAGGAAATCAATTATTTTTTACATAAAGATAAAAAAGCTGCTGAACGCTTCGACACTATTGCATCTCAAGCAATGAAGTCTTACGCTACAAGTCCCAGCACGCTAATCATATTGGGTTCCTATAAAAATAATTTTGCCAGAATTGTTGCTTTAGAAAGAATCATTGGTAATACCAAAGAAACTGGATTGAGCAATGAATTAGCAGAACAAAGTAAAAAGACCGATCTGCAAATTAAAATTACAATCGATACCATTAAAAGAATTTATCAGGAAGATTTACAAGTGCTCAACTGGATTTTCATTGGCTTGATTGCAGTTACTTTTATTGTTGGTATTTTAATGAGCTATGTATTAGCCGTTGAAATTACTAAGCCCATAGTAAGACTCAACAACGCCATTAAAGAAGTAGTTGCAACACAATTTAAAGAAGATATCAACCCCAGATTTATTGACCCGTATAGGGAAGACGAAATTGGTGAACTCACTAAAAACTTTAATCTATCTATCCGTAAAATCAGGAGAAGTATTAGCATCATTCAAAATAAAAACAATATTCTTTCTTTAAAAAATACGGAATTAATCAATAACCAAGAAAGCCTGAGAAAAACCAATTCGCAAAAAGATAAATTTTTGTCGATCATTTCTCATGACATGCGTGCTCCTCTTTCGAGCATTATTAGTTTCCTTGATTATTACAAAGAAAATTTCAACAGCTTTACTGAAACAGAAATTGAATTTGTATCGACCAACTTAAATATCCATGTAAAAAAAGTGGTGGAAATGCTGGATGGACTATTGTTATGGTCCAGGTCTCAAACTGGCGAAGTGCATGCATCTCTTGAACCTATTGACCTAGCTAAATCTATTAATGATACGGTAGATATTCTCCGACAAAGTGCTACCAATAAAAAAATAACCATCAACACCAAATTACACAACCAATTGGTTTGGGCCGATAAAAATATGACTGCTTTTATTATTCGAAATGTATTATCGAATGCAATTAAGTTCACTAAAGAAGGCGGTAATATAGAGATCTATACCATGCGTAATAAAAGAAATGCTTTCATTATTATTAAAGATACAGGCCTTGGCATTAGCACTGAAAATTTAGAAAAATTATTCAGAGACGATGTTACCTTCTCCACTTTTGGTACAGACAACGAAAAAGGAATTGGCCTGGGCCTGGTGCTCTGTAAAGACTTTATGAATATGCAAAATGGTTCTATTGAAATTGAAAGTATTGTGAATGAAGGAACTACTGTTAATTTGTTGTTTCCGTTGGTAGGGAGAGATTAAGAATGATGAATTAAGAATTAAGAATTAAGAATTAAAAGTTTGGATGCTGCGCATAGATATTTTATTTTGAATAAACCATACAATATGGTCTCACAATTTGTGAGCAGCCATGAGGTGAATCTGCTGGGCAATATTGATTTTGATTTTCCGGAAGGTACGCATGCCATCGGCCGTTTAGACAATCTCTCCGAAGGTTTGTTAATTTTAACAACCAATAAAAAAGTAACCAAATTATTGTTCCAGGGAGAAAAGCCGCACGAAAGAGTTTATTTGGTTTTGGTGAATAAGCAAGTGAGTGCAGACAATCTTGCACGATTGCAAAATGGAGTAGCATTGGTGATTGAAAATGGTGCAACCTATATGAGCACTTGCAAAGCCGAAATTGTTGACAACCCTCCCTTCAATTTCAATTCCCCCTATATAATGACCGAGCATATTGATTATACCTGGCTGCGCATCAGTTTAACCGAAGGGAAATTTCATCAGGTAAGAAAAATGGTGAAAGCCATTGGACATAAAGTTAAACGACTGGTGAGAGTGAGCATTGAAAACCTGGAATTAGGTAATTTGCAACCGGGGGAAGTAAAGGAATTGGAAGAAAAGGAATTTTTTGAATTATTGGGCATCGAAAAATATTAATTGAGCTTTAAACTTCCAACAACCATCTAAGTCAAATAAACAAAAGCATGAAAATGAAATTATTGGCTCCTTTCCTAATGATTATTTTTCTGGTTGCTTGTAAAAAAAATACGACTGAACCTGTCAATACCACTCCTCCAATTAATTCAAACGATCCGCTTTATTTTCCACCTACAACAGGAACAGATTGGCAAACCACCACTCCTGCTTCTCTTGGCTGGAATGAAACCGAATTAAATAATTTATATACTTATTTAGGAACTAAAAACAGCAAAGCATTTATCATTCTAAAAAATGGAAAAATAGTTGTAGAAAGATATTTTGGAACATTTACCCGAGACAGTACCTGGTATTGGGCATCTGCAGGAAAAACAATGACTGCGTATTTAGTTGGTATTGCTCAACAAGAAGGTTTGCTGAATATCAATAACCGATCCAATCAATACCTTGGAACTGGATTCAGTTCTGCTCCTTTAGCAAAAGAAAACTTAATAACAGTTCGTCATCAACTCACTATGACATCCGGATTAGATGATGGAGTGACTGATAGCGATTGCACTTTGCCAGCTTGTCTTGTTTATAAAGCAGATGCTGGAAACAGATGGGCTTATCATAATGCTGCATACACCCTTCTCGATAAAGTAATTGAAACAGCCAGTGGCACCAAT
The DNA here is from genome assembly GCA_943372285.1 of Sphingobacterium thalpophilum. Lineage (GTDB taxonomy): Bacteria > Bacteroidota > Bacteroidia > Chitinophagales > Chitinophagaceae > Sediminibacterium. The sequence goes on from CALRYA010000002.1 coordinate 51,908, forward strand.
TTCAACAATTTCTTTCAGCAAAAAATCAGGGACAGAATTGGAATGAATGGAATTTGGCTAAAATCTCCTAATTCCAACAATGTATTTTTCAGCAATGCTCGAAGCATGGCCAGGTTTGGTTTATTAATGCTCAACAAAGGAAAATGGGACCAAACATCAATTCTTAGCGATACTAATTATATCAATAACCAGATCAATAGTTCCCAAAACCTCAACCTCAGCTATGGCTATCTAACTTGGTTGAATGGAAAAGCAAGTGCCATGGTACCCACTTTACAAATCGTTTTTCCTGGTTCAATGATTCCCAATGCTCCAGCTGAAATGTATTCAGCTTTAGGCAAAAATGACCAGAAAATCTATGTTATTCCTTCTCAAAAATTGGTGGTCATTCGTATGGGTGAATCGGCTGGTACGGTTCAGTTTGCTGTATCCAGCTTTGACAATGAGCTTTGGGGCAGGTTGAATACGATCATAAAGTAAATACTGAAGGATTTACTCAAACAACAATTCAGTACCTTCGTTGTTTAAATAAGCAATGAAACAATTCAGCATACCCAATATATACAGAAGTAATTTAATCAGTAAGATTAAGGAACAAAGAAAAGCAGCGGATAAATTAAAAAAAGACTTTACCCCCACCCTTTTAGATATGGGGCCTATTCATATTTATTTAGCCCGTCATTTTGGATTTTGTTATGGGGTAGAAAATGCCATCGAAATCGCCTTCAATACCATCGATCAAAACCCTGGCAAGAAAATATATTTATTGAGCGAAATGATTCATAACCCTCAGGTTAATGCCGATTTAATTGCTCGTGGGGTGAGTTTTCTGCAAGACACATATGGCAAACAAATTATTCCGTTCGACCAGATCAATGCGGATGATGTGGTGATCATTCCGGCATTTGGCACTACACTTGAAATAGAAAAATTACTCCAGCAAAAAGGCATAGCCATTGAAAAATACAATACCACTTGCCCCTTTGTAGAAAAAGTATGGAATCGCAGTGAACAAATTGCGCAGAAAGGATACAGTGTGGTGGTCCATGGAAAACCCAAACACGAAGAAACAAGAGCCACTTTCTCTCATGCTTCAGCCAATACTCCTACGGTTATTGTAAATGACATGAAAGACACCATTGAACTGGCCAAATATATCACTGGAGAAAAACCCGCTGATTTATTCTATTCCGAATTCAAAGGCAACTATTCTGAAGGGTTTAATATTGAAACTGACTTGCAAAAAATTGGCGTAGTGAATCAAACTACTCAATTAGCTACCGATACACAAGCCATCTCCGATTATTTGAAAAATATTATCCAAGAACATTTTCAACTCAATCAAACGACCATTAGCGAACGTTTTGCCGACACCAGAGATACTTTGTGTTATGCTACCAACGACAACCAGTCTGCGGTAACAGGAATGCTCGAAACTCCTGCTGATCTGGCCATTGTTGTAGGTGGTCATAATAGCAGCAATAGCTCACATTTAGTGGAATTATGCGAAGCCAAATTGCCTACTTATTTTATTGATGCTCCAGATAAGATCATCGATCAAAATAGTATCATCCATTGCAATTGGCAAACAAAAGCCTTAACTCAGATCAACCAGTTTCTTCCTTCAAAAACACCGCTGCGCATTTTAATGACCAGTGGTGCGAGCTGTCCGGACGCAGTTGTTGAAGAAGTGATTCAAAAACTGGCAAGCTTCTATGGCATTGAAGCTCCACTCGATTCTTTTATAGCTTCTTAATTAGTCTTTGTAGCTTTTTAATTATTCTTCTTCAGCTTTGTTTTTGAGCATACCTAATAGGCGATAACTATTCCTGGTAACAAATTGTGTATTCTCCCAATTAACCGTAACCATAGGTTTGATAGAAACAAACCCTTCTTGCTTTGTACCTGTTTGCACTTCTACCATTTCAAAATGACTGGAGTCTTTGGCTATAAATACATATTCTTTACCCTCAAACCTTACTACAGATTCTTCCGGTAACACTTTAGTAGCGGTGGCTGCAAGATCGAAACTTCCATTCAAGAACATACCTGGCAATAGATCGTGGCTGGGATTCTCAAAATGACAATGCACCAGGCCTGTTCTTTCCTCATTGATATTTTTAGTACTGAGCAAAACCTCCACTTCATATTTTTTATTTGGATCATTCGATAAAGCCACTGTTCCTTTCATTCCTTTTTGAATCAATGGCATATCTTTTTCAAATACATTTAATGCTGCATGTATATCATCGGGGTTTACCAATTCAAATAAAACATCTGCAGGATTCACATACTTGCCAATATTCACATTTACTTTGGTTACAAAGCCATCAATGGGTGCTCTTAAAGAAACCGTTCTAGAAATATTGGACACTGTTAATTGAGCTGGATCAATGCCAATGATTTTTAATTTCTCCTCCAGACTTTTAAGCATTACTTGCGTCATTGTATAATCACTCAACACTTGCTGGTAGCTTTTCTTACTTGTTGCATCTGCATCACTTAGCTCTTTCTGACGTTTTAAATCTGCAGACAAAAAATCCATTTTTGCTTTGTCTACTAAATAGTCCTGCTGTAATTGCACATAACTCTGGTCTTCCATCAACCCTATTACTTCTCCTTTGCGAACACTCATGCCTGGCAACAATTGCGTTTTCTTTAAATAACCACCCAGCGGAAAACTCACAGATACCATATTTTGTGGCGGCACGTCCACCAGGCCATTTACTAAAATGGTCTCATGCAATGTTTTTGTTTGAGCCAAACTGATTTGTAATTCGGCTTGCTTTAATTGCTGGCTTGTTAGCGATACTATGGAAGACTCCAATGCAGTTGATTGAACGGGCTCTTCTTTCTTTTTTGAAGTACAACTGCCCATTGTTACTGCCAATAGTAAAATGATGATTTTATTCATAATGATTTAATTATTCAATAAATAATGCAATTCCGACTCCGCTATATTCACTTGACGAAGTGTTTCTAAATATTGTGTTTTAATATTGATGGCTTGATTCAACAATGTTCCCCATTCAATATAATTGATCTGTCCATTGCGATAACTTAGATTAGCGGTTTTGATGATGATATCGGATTGCTTGAGCGCAGTTTGCTGATAGTAAATCATCGCCTTATTGTATTTCTCATAATCCTGCCATGCTCTATCCAGTTTAGATTGCAGACCGACAGTGGTTGCAGTTGTAACAGCAGCGGCTACTTCTTCATTGGCTTTGGCTGCATTTACTTTTTGTCTTTGAGATTTATTAAAAACAGGTATCGACATGCCAAGCGTAACCGATGAGAATCGATTGCCCATATTGTACAATTTTTCTGATCGATCAGATTGCATTTGCCAACCATTCAATGATTGATTATTATAACCTAATAACCAATCTGGCTTTAGCCTTGCCTTGGCCAATGCCGTTTCTGCTGCAGCTACTTCTTGCTGTTGCAGACTTAAAGCAATGGATGGATTATTTCTCCATTGTGCCGAATCAAATAATCTGGTCTTTGCTTCTAAAGGATCTAAAGCTATAATAGGTAATTCTGATTGTATCAATAACCCTAATTGCATTTGTACATTTTTTAAATCGGATTCCTGCATATTGATAGACAATCTATTTTGCATGACCAGATTATCGAGCGACATTTTTTCCAACAGATTAGTCTCCCCTTTTTCAAAACGCAAACTCGCAATTTTTAAATACTGCCCATAAATACTATCAATATTCTGTAAAAGCAATTGGTTTGCCTGGATATATTGAAGCTGCACATATAGTTGTCTTGCCAGTCTTTTTACATCCATTATTTGAACCTGTGTATTTGCTTTTGCAGTAGCCAGGAATTTTTCGAAAACATTTTTCTGTTGATTATTAATAGCACCAGCATTCAATGGTTGTAAAATGCTGAATCTTGCATCGAATGCAGCCGTATTATAATTTCCTAACTCGGTAGTGAATTGTGTTTTAGGTATCTCACCGGTTGTTCCTGGCAAATAACTGTAGTACTTTTCTTGTAAGCGATTTACTTTTAAAGAAGGTGCTTGTTCAATTGCTTTCTGTAAAACCTCTTCTAAATGCATGGGTTGATGCATGCTGCTTTTCTGCGCATTCAACATGGTTCCAAGGCACATTATTCCAATAAGGGTCAACGCTTTCATATTGATCTGTTTACTTCTTCTGTCAAATAATAAATACAAACATGGTAATACCATTAATGTAAGTACAGTGGCTGTTAGCAAACCTCCAATGACTACTGTTGCTAATGGTCTTTGCACTTCTGCACCAGCACCACTGCTGATTGCCATTGGTAAAAATCCCAGAGAAGCCACAGCAGCCGTCATTAAAATGGGGCGCATTCTTATTTCGATTGCATGAAGAATAATGTCTTTTACATCGGATGGATCGGTTGTTCTTAACCGTACAATTTCTGTGATGAGTACAATTCCATTTAACACAGCTACTCCAAATAAAGCAATGAACCCTACCCCAGCTGAAATACTAAATGGCATTCCGCGCAACCATAAACTAAAAATTCCACCTGTTGCAGACAATGGTATTGCCGAAAAGATGAGTAAGCCGTATTTGATTTTATTAAATGCAAAATACAAAAGCACAAAAATCAATAACAAAGCAATTGGTAATGCAATGGCCAATCGAGACGTTGCTTTTTGAAGGTTTTCATATTGACCACCATAGGTAATAGAATATCCTGCTGGTAGTTTTATTTTTTGGTTTACTTTTCCTTGCAATTCTTTTACAATGGATTGCACGTCTCTTCCTCGCGCATTAAAACCAACCATGATTCTTCTTCTGGCTTCCTCTCTTTGAATTTGATAAGGGCCTTCCTTTAATTCGATGGTAGCCAGTTCACTCAATGGAACAGATTTACCATCGGCAATACCCACCATTAGATTGCCTATATAAGACAAATCATTTTTTTGTTCATTGTTTAACCGAACCACAAGGTCAAATCGACGATCGCCTTCAAATACAACACCGGCAGCTGTTCCCGCATATGCGGCCTGAACAGTTCGATTGATCTCATTCACTGTTGCACCATATCTGGCAATGGCTGAACGATTATAATTGATCACCATCTGCGGAACACCAGTAACTGTTTCTACATAGAGATCTTTTGCTCCATCTACTTTATTGATCAATACCCCCATTCTTTCAGCCAATATGGCCAAGCTATCTAGATCATCTCCAAAAATTTTACAGACCACATCCTGTCTTGCTCCAGTCATTAATTCATTGAATCGCATCTGAACAGGATACTGAAATCCTGTAGTAACTCCAGGCACTTGTTGCAATGCCTGACTCATTTTTTCTGCCAGCTCATCAAATGTTTTTGCGCTCGTCCATTCACTCTTGTCTTTTAAAATCACCATCATGTCGGCAGCTTCTAAAGGCATTGGATCTGTAGGAATTTCTCCAGAACCAATCTTTGAAACCACTTTCTTTACTTCAGGGAATGAATCGAGTAATACTTTTGCAGTGCGTTGTGTTGCTGCAACAGTATTAGATAAAGAAGACCCAGTTAACAATCTGGTATCAACGGCAAAATCTCCTTCTTCTAGTTTGGGAATAAACTCACCACCTAAAGTAGACATGATAAAACCAGCGGCGATTAATAATAAAAAACTAGCTGCTACAATGGTTCTTGGAATGGTCAATATTTTTTTCAGTATCGGCTTGTACCAGTTGTTGATACTTTGCATCATTCTATCTGAGAAGCTGGCTGGTAAATTGGTTTTCTTACTCAAAAACAAAGCACTCATCATTGGAATATAAGTGAGCGATAAAACAAATGCTCCCAAGATGGCAAATGAAACTGTTTCTGCCATCGGTCGGAACATCTTTCCTTCAATACCCTGTAAAGACAATACTGGCAAATACACTACCAGGATGATGATTTGACCAAATGCAGCTGCATTCATCATTTTAGAAGAACTATCCCTTACTTCCAAATCCATTTCTTCCTGACTCAGCATAGATCCTGTTTTATGCCGAATACCATGCTGCAATTTGTGCAATACTGCTTCTACAATGATCACTCCACCATCCACTAATAATCCAAAATCCAAAGCACCTAAACTCATGAGGTTTCCACTAGTACCTGCCAGGTTCATTAAGATAAAAGCAAAGAGCAAAGACAATGGAATTACAGAAGCCACTATGAACCCAGCCCTTAAATTGCCTAAGAAAAGCACCAATACAAAAACAACAATCAAGGCACCTTCCATTAAATTGGTTTTAACCGTTCCAATGGCATTGTCCACCATTTTTGTTCTGTCGAGAAATGGCTCGATGATCACCCCTTCTGGCAATGAAGTTTCTATTTCCTTGATTTTTTCTTTGATAGTATGAATTACTTCATTGCTATTACCTCCTTTTAGCATCATCACTACTGCCCCAGGTACTTCTCCTTCTGCACCATAAACAGTAGCACCATATCTTACCGCAGTTCCAAATTGAACAACAGCCACATTTTTTACCAAAACAGGTATTGATCCATTTACCCTTTTTACAACAATGTTTTCTATGTCTGCCAGTTGTTTTACCAATCCTTCTGTTCTAATGAAAAGTACATTGGGGCCTTTTTCTATATAGGATCCACCTGCGTTTTGATTATTGTTTTCCAATGCATTGAATACATCGGTAATGGATAGCCCGAAACTTTTCAGCTGATCTGTTTTAACTGCTACTTCATATTGTTTTACAGAACCGCCAAAACTGCTTACATCTGCAACACCAGGCGTGCCCAATAATTGTTTACGCACTATCCAATCTTGAATAGATCTTAACTCAGTTAAACTGTATTTGCCTTCGTAGCCTTTTTTTGTTTTGATTACATATTGAAAGATTTCGCCCAAACCTGTTGTAACAGGTCCCATCTCTGGAATACCCATGCCAGGAGGAATTTGAGATTGAACAGTTACCAATCTTTCACTCACTTGTTGCCTTGCCCAATACACATCGGTCTCATCATCAAAAACGATGGTTACTAAACTCAATCCAAATCGAGAAAAACTTCTTTGCTCTTTAATACCTGGAATATTTCTGGTAACCTGTTCAACAGGTACTGTAATAAAACGCTCCACGTCTGGTGCTCCCAATCCTGGAGAACTGGTAATGACCAATACTTGATTATTGGTTATATCAGGCACTGCATCAATAGGCAATTTCATGGCGGAATAAATTCCACAAATAATGAGGGCGAGAATAAAAAGCGATACGATCAATTTATTCCGAATAGAAAAATCAATTATTTTATTCAGCATATGTATACGATAATGCTATAATCAACAACTAAATGCTTGATTATATAAAAATGAACAATGGCTGCTTTACAGCAGGTGAAAATTAAGCAGATAATAGCAGAGAAACTGCTTTGGGAGGCTGGAAGATATTCACCATTGGTTGGTAATAATATCGAGTCTGAACTATACTTGAATAAGTAATCAGAGGTAAAGGAAGCGAAGGGGCTTCGATCGACATTTTTTGTAAAGGCATTGTTACTGCACTTACAAAGCAACTGTCAATTTCATGGGTTTTAAAAGGCAATTGCATGTCTTGCGCATAATCATCGTCTATCACTACCGGATCTAAATAGTGTATCTTGATAAAACCAGCTAAAGATAAATTAGGGTTTTCTTCATGATGAATGATAAAATGATGCACGAATAAAGGAAGCTTTAATAATTGATAAGCATCGGTAGCACCTAAAAGGTATATCGCCATTATGAATATGGATATGCTGCGCTTCACCCTACGAAGTTACACATTAATTGATAAAATTCCACCAAACCCCAAATCGCATCATTAAGCCGGGTGCTACATAATCATTAGCCATTAGATTGCGCTTGGTGAAGCCAATATTACCCTCTTCCAGATTCATGGTATTGAGGTTCTCTACTCTCAAAAAGCCTTTGAAGCTTTTGATCCTAAAATGTAGAAAAGCGTTTACATCTGGTCGATTATTGATCGTGTTTGTATTCTGATAAAAATACTGGCCCATTTGTGGGCTGTAATTGTCGGCCATATACCCAGAATGATACCTTATTTCAAAACCTGTTGAAATAAATAAATTGGTATAAAAATTACCTTCGAATGCAATTCTATTTCTGGTTAAGAAAAAAGGAATATTTACTGGAGGGTTACCTGTTGTTTGTTGAAAATGAACTTCGGTATACCAGTTCCAATGTTTTGCTAATTTAAACATTTTTTCTGCCGACAAATGCAACACATTAAACAATGTTGCTTCTTGCCTGGCAGTATAAAAACTATCGAAATACATAAAGTTATTTACAGCAAAATACTCTGCGCCAAACTTGAAACGTTTTTTTGGATTCTCGTAATTTACAAATAAACGAATGGTGTTTTCTTTGGAAAAATTTTGTTTATTTTTCAACGGAAAACTACTCAAAGGATTGAGAATAAAGGAAGGTGAACGATTTACATTTTGAAATCCAATGGTCAGATACCCTATATTTTTTCCCAACAGTCTTTTCATATTTCCATTGATGCTATAGTCTCCGGCATTCAATCCATTGATATAAAATTTTCCATTGGCTTCGATATCCCAAACCTGGTTCCTGGTTCTATTTCTATATTCTGCTGCGGTATATACATTATAGAAATTAGATGCATTCACTGTATCAAATTGTCCTTTTAAATTCTGTAAAGCAATGCTTGCTTTAAAAAACTGACTTTGGTTATTCTTGTCTGGAAAAGTTAATAGACTAAACACATTTTGGATATTGTTCCATTTGTCTCTATTACTAATATTCACCCCAGTTACTGCATTGTAATTAAAATAAGTTTTATATCTGCCTGCATCAACATTGTTATCAAAAAACTGAAACTGCTGCTGGGTAATTTTTAAATCATGTTCTATCCGGAATCTTGGATAGAATATTTTATAGGTCACTGAATCTGTTACAATAGAATCTTTTTTACCAAAATCATAATGATGACGGTATAAAAAATCTGTTTCCCGATAAATATTTCCTGTTGTTACAGTGGTATTGAATGGATTGCTATTGGCTGCTCCTACTTGACCCATTCTGGTTTCCAGCTCATAAGGATTATTCAATGCCAGGCTATCCAGTTGTTTAATGTTTACTAAACCCCCATTTTCTGAGGAAGCCGCTTTATTAGACAACAACACTAGAAAAAATTCATAGCGCCTGTTATTGGTTTGATAATGAGAAGTGAACCTGAAATTATTATGACTTACATTTTGATTCTTTAAAAATCCTGGCGCATTACTGAACCGATATTCAATACCAAAATTGAAATTCGTTTTTCTGTTCTGGGTATGTTTTAAATCGATCAACTGCTCTGCTTTACTTCCTAATGCATAAGCTAATTCAGTATATGGTCTTGTAGTTTGATAGAACTTAGTATTGGCTAAACTAAATTGATAAATATCGTATTGATGAAAGCCTGCATCGAAGCCTGCTTTCATTAATGGATTAAAAAGTAAAGATTGTGCTGCAGTTCCATAATTACCTAAATGATGATAATTATAAGGCATAGGAAACCTGGTAGTGAAATCATTAATGGAAGAGTCGATTGTTCGGTTTCGAGTAGAATCAAAATAACGATAGAATATAGTGATTGAATCGGCAAATCGATCCCGTTTTTGTAAAGAATCTTTTTTTGAACCTCCCCCTGTTGGACCTCTTCCTCCTGCACCAAAAGAACCGTTCTGAAAATTACTCAATTGTTGTACACTTTGGGCATTTGCCAATATCAAATCGCCACAAAGCAACAAAAAGAATAATACGTATCTAATACAACTGCTGCGGTTCATTTTCCACTGCTTTTATGAAACCAAATTTACCAACTCACTGAATAATAAAGTTAATTTAGGCTCAGCGTCTTTTGCTGCCTGTAAAACTTCTTCATGAGTAATAATATTGTCTTCTTCGCGAATGCCTAGATCGGTAATTACACTAACGGCAAATACTTTCATTCCGCAATGAACAGCGGCAATGGTTTCCTGAACAGTACTCATTCCAACTGCGTCTCCACCTAATATATGAATCATTTTATACTCTGCCCTTGTTTCGAAAGTAGGACCTGTAACGCCTGTATATACTCCCTGCTTCAAATCAATTTTATGTTCTGTTGCAATTGATTTTGCCTTTTGGATCAAGTCCTTACAATAAGGTTCACTCATATCTGGGAAACGGGTTCCTAAAGCTGATTCATTTTTACCCAATAAAGGGTTGGTTACGAACATACTAATATGATCGTTAATGATCATGAGGTCTCCCACTTTAAAGCTGGTATTCACTCCACCTGCTGCATTAGAAAGCAATAGAGTTTTTACACCTAGCATATGCATCACACGAACTGGATAAGCTACTTGTTGTGCAGTATATCCTTCGTAGAAATGAAATCTTCCGGACATGGCCCACACTTTTTTACCATTCAATTCTCCCAAAATGAGGTTACCTGTATGACCTTCTACTGTACTGATCGGAAAATGAGGAATTTCTGCATATGGAATGGAAACCTCCGTTTTTATTTCGTTGGCTAAATTTCCAAGACCGCTTCCTAAAATAATACCTACGCTTGCTTCTGATTTTACTTTACTAAGAATAAATGCCTTTGTTTCGGCTAGCTGAGATAAAATAGTTGACATAAATAAAAAATAGATGAATATTCAAATATAAATTAATAAAAAATAAGGCCACCAACTTATCGCTGATGGCCTTAGGTAAGGTATGAAAGTTAAAATTAACTTAAACGTTTTACGTTAACTGCATTCAATCCTTTGCGTCCTTCTTGTACGTCAAATACCACTTTGTCGTTTGCTTCGATCTGATCGATCAAGCCATTCGCATGTACAAAAGTTTCTTTGTTGGAATCATCATGCTTAATAAATCCAAAACCTTTTTCTTCGTTAAAGAACTTTACAGTTCCTTGAATTTGTGTGTCCATTGTAAAATTATAAAATTATTAAAGCGCAAAGGTAAGGTTTTTAAAGTGCCCCACCTAATTAAACTGTTTCTAAGCCTTTGCAAACGCGCAAATACCGCTTAAACAGGCTGTTTTGTGTCTATTTAAAACCTTTGTTGAGTGTTAAAAGTATTAACAACTGAGTAGCCAACTAATTCATCATGTCTACCTCCTAATGCCCGATAATATACCAATATAGTATACTCATTTTCGGTTTCCCAATAATTGCCTTCTGTTAATGAAGGATCGGATTTTGCTTTTATATTTCGCGCATCTCTGGTAACATAGGCATAATTATAGTAGCCTTGTTTCAGGAATAATTTCTTGGTATAAATACCTTGTTTGGCATCAAATTGCATAATGGAACTATCCCCTACTTGATTGCCTGTTAACTCTCCCATCAGGTAAACATTGGAGCCGTAAAACGGTTGATTATTGGGAGGTGCAAAACTAAAATTCACTTCCGCATAATCACTTTGCCACCAGGGGTTCAAAGATTCTGTATTACTGATCTCCGAAAAACCATTCCGATCTCTATAAAATAAGTATTGAAAACTGGACCTGACTTTATCTTGCTTAACGTTTACCTGAAAAGGAAATTCGGCTCTGTTAATGCTTTCGATTCTATCCGATTCAAATCTTAAACTCTGTAAATCAAGCCAACGATACTCTTTACCTGCAGGAAAAACACAGTCTTGTTCTGTATTAAACTCTAAAGTATTCCCTCTTATAAATGTTGGTTGAATATTGGTTGCTGCATTGTCCCATCTTCCATTTTGCAATATGGCAGTTTTAAATTGCTGTGGATTGATCATTTGCAATTGAGGCGCATTCACTACCAGCTGAATTTTCTGATGGGTTCTGGTTAATTGATTATCGAATGGTTGTAAAAATTGCGCACCAATATTGGTCTGCTTATCTACAACATAAAATCTTTTAGTAAATAATAATTTTGAAGTATCCGCATCCTGATAAACCTTTAACAGATAATTGCCACTCCTCGATGGAACAGCATTTCGCTCTGGTAATACAATCTGATAATGAACATATTGGTTTTTAGCGATTGAAGAAACGCGATAAGCACTGATTCTATTTTGTTGAAAGCCCTTTATGTAATCGAAGGGGCTCCAGGCAGCTTCGGACCAATCTGCATTGCATAATTGGTAGGTATAAAAATAGTTTCGAGGAGTTAGTCCCATTTCATCAAAATGAAGTTCCATCTCATCTCCGCCATTCAATTGGAGTATGGGTATTGCCAGTTGATTGTTTTTAGGGAATAGCTTTACTGTTTTAATAGTAGACCGAAATATTTGATCGGGCAATCTTTGAGAAAAGAGCCAAATAGGACTAAATATTGCTATTAAATAAGAAAGGGATAATTTCATACTTGAATTACCATAAAAATAGTCAAAAACCATACCATTTGAACACTTCTTTTTTCATTGCAAAAAGATTGGCTTTTTCTAAACAGCAATCCTTTTCGAGGTTCATCATCCGACTCTCGGTTGGAGCAACTGCAGTTGGTGTTGCTGCAATGATCATCACGCTTTGTTTTGTAAATGGTTTTCAACAAAGCGTTTCTCAAAAAATATATAGTTTTTGGGGGCATATTCGGGTACAGCATTTTGAGCCTGATAAATCTTTGGTAGCAGAAGAAATGCCTATTACAAAAAACGATGCAGTTTTTGCTACCATTAAAAAAACAAAAGGGGTTGAAACAGTTCAGGCATTTGCAACTAAGTCGGCAGTAATTGAAAAAAATAAAAATATCGATGGCATTATATTAAAAGGAATAGAAAACACTTACGACTCCATTCAGCTCCAGTCTTATATGGTGGAGGGCAGATGGATCAATTTTAAAGACAGCAGTTATAGCAAAGAAATTATCTTATCCAAGCAATTAGCTCAATTGCTAAAGATCCATCTCAATGATGTGATCAATATTTATTTTATCAGAAGTGACGATGGTTCAAGAACTTATAGAAAGTTAACTGTAACTGGCATCTACAAAACCGGCATTGAGGAATATGATAAATTATTTGCCATTGGAGATATCCGATTGATTCAGAAAATCAATAACTGGCAATCCGACCAGATCGGCGGGTATGAAATTTTTACTTCCGATAAAAACCAGGCAGACTCTATCAATTCGGCTCTCTTGAATGAGTTACCAACCGAATGGATGAGCAGAACCATTGAATCTATTTACCCCAATATTTTCGATTGGTTAAGTATTCAGGATGTGAACAGAAATGTTATTTTTATTATCATGGCCATTGTTGCCATTATCAATTTAATTACCTGTTTGTTGATTCTGATCTTGGAAAGAACCAAAATGATCGGTCTGTTAAAATCCATTGGAGCATCCGATAAAAATATCATTCAAATATTTTTATATTATGCAACAGTAATTGCCGGACTGGGTATTTTGATTGGTTTTATTGCTGGTACCGGAATCAGTTTATTACAACAATACACTGGATTTATTCAACTCGATGAGAGTTCTTATTATGTCTCCAAAGCACCTATTTTAATTATATGGTGGCAAATTGCTGCAGTATGTGCTGCTACATTGTTCATTTGTTTCTTAATGTTAATTTTACCTGCGCTGTTAATTAAGAAGATTAGTCCAATTACTGCTTTACAATTTAGATAAGAATTTATCGAGTAAGCTGAGACAAAAGAATACCTGCAGCTACTGCCGCATTTAAAGATTCCGCTTTTCCAATTCTTGGTATACTGATGGAATGGGTAATCAATTTTTGAAGCGATGGATGTATCCCTTTCGACTCATTACCAATGAGCAATATTCCTTTTTTGAAATGATCATTTGCAAAAACAGATTCCCCTTCTAATAAAGCACCATAAATGGGTAATTGTGCCGATAAGAACAGTTGATCCAATTGTTCATAAAAAACAGTCACCCTTGTGAAACTTCCCATAGTGCTCTGTACCACTTTCGGATTAAAGCAATCCACTGAATCTGGGCTGGCCAAAATAGTATCAATGCCAAACCAATCTGCGATACGGATCAATGTACCCATATTGCCAGGGTCTTGTATGCCATCTAATGCCAAGACCCATTTATCGGATGGTATCAATAATTTTTTTGCACTGGGCTCTTCTACCACCGCCAAAACCTGATTGGGAGTTTGAAGGGCACTTATCTTTTTTAACTCATCGGCCGAAACGCTTACCAAATGGGTATCTCCCAGGTTTTTAGAAGTCCAGTCCTGGGTAGCATAAATGGTTTTTATAACAAAATCACTCAATAATAACTCTTCTATTTGCTTCACTCCCTCCACAATAAATTGACCCGATAGCTGTCTTTGTTTTTTATGGCACAAAGATTGAATATATTTGGTCTCATTCTTGCTTAACATAGATTATGTATTTGACCTTTAAGGGGCCGATGTTAAATTTTGTTTCCTTTATGTTACTGTTTACGGTATTGGTATCTTCTTGTTCCGTAGAAAGCCGAACCAGTGTAAAAAACTACCCTAAGAACCGCCCTTTTGTTTACGAGAATAAGATTGAATTAATCAATAACGTTCCCAAAGATGAGAAAAAACGCTTACTTAATCAATTGGATAATTATTGGGATGATAGTTTGAAAGTAAAAAAAGCGCAGAACTACATTCTTTTTTATAAAATAAAAGATCCTGCTGTTTTTGATTCTGCCAATTTCAATTCAAGTATTCATTTCATGAATGAATACCTGAATTCTCAAGGATATTACAATGCCAGCTTCAGCAATTCCTTTTTTCTTGATACAGTGAAAGAGCAAATAAGGGCCCATGTTACCATTACAATCAATGCTGGAAAAAATATCAGTTTCGATTCTGTAGCTTATGATCTAAATGATACAATGCTACAAAAGATCACTGAATCGGCAATTAAAAAAACAGAGTTGATCAAGGGGAAGCCTTATTCAAAACAACAAATCAGTAAAGAGCTGGATCGTTTAGTAAGTTTATATAGAAGGAATGGATATTTTAAAATTACCAGAGAAGATCTATTTGCATTGGTAGACTCCACCAATCAACAATTGTTACAACTTACGCTCGATCCTTTTGAGCAAGCTAAATTATTAGCCGCAATTGAAAGATCGAAAAAAGAAAACCCCAACTGGGATGTAACTGTTAAGAGAAGAGACCTGAAAGATAGCAGCAGGTTATTTCAATACAAAGTGGGCAATTTGTATTATTATCCCGAAACCAAAATCACCGAGTCGGCTGATAGCCTTCTATTAGACCATAGCTTCCAGCAATTTAGACAGGATGAAGCGGTGATGAATTATAAGGAAGGAAAATTCATTTATAACCCTTTGAAAGAATATACTTATTTCAAAAAAGGTGATTTATACAATGAAGACAGGTATTTTAAAACGGCTACCGGATTGAGCCAGTTAGGCGCCTGGCAAAATGTAGATGTTCGCCCTGTCATCAGAGATAAAGATAGTTTGGATTTTTATTTTTTCATGACCCCCTCTGTGAAACAAAGCTTCACCATCGATTTAGAAGGCAGTAGAAATACCGGTGATATTGCAACAGGAAATTTATTGGGAATATCTACCAACCTCACGTATAACAATCGAAATGTCTGGAAACGCGCTATTCAATCTGTGGCAACATTTAGAACTGGAGTAGAGTTGAATTTACTTACTTCAACCAGCAAGCAAAGTGATCTGTTCCAATCATTTTTTATCAATGCAGGTCACACGTATATTTTTCCGAAACTTATCTTACCATTTAAAGGAATTAAAGGAATAAAAGAGTTAGATAATCGAAGAACATTGTTTGCAGTGAATGCAGGTTATACAGAAAGAAGAACTTTTTATACATTAAGAACCATCATTACCAGTTGGGGCTATGAATGGAAAAAAGGGAATACGATTTATTTATACAAACCATTGAATATTGAAATTAACGGTTTAGAAAAACAAGATTCTCTGGAAAGCCTGATTGCTAAAAATCCCTTTTTAAGGGCATCTTTTAACGAAGGAAATATTGTTAGTCAATCTCTTTCTATCAACAAAACGGTAATTAGTAAAAGAAATCCGAACAACAGTAATTATTATCGATTTGGAGTGGAAGAAGCAGGTGGCTTATTTGGAATGATCCCCGGTATTCAGGGAGAAATTTATCGATACATTAAATTCGAAAATGAGTATCGACATATTATGAAATTCAAAAAATCGGAATTGGCTTACCGAGCTTATGGAGGATTTGGCTATAACTATGGTACCGATTCTGTGTTTGGTGTAACATTGCCATTCTATAAACAATTTTTTGCAGGAGGCCCCAATAGCATGCGTGCCTGGACACTCCGACAACTGGGCCTTGGCAGATCCAATCAAAGTGAACTGGATACTGCGAATAATGCATTCAGAGATCGTTATGGCGATTTACAATTAGAAATGAATATAGAATATCGTTTTCTGCTTGCTACTTTCGGAAGCCTTAAATTAGGCAGTACAATATTTTCGGATATTGGTAATATCTGGAATGTAAAAAAATCCAATCAATACGATTCAAATACATTGCTGGATATCAGTAAATTCGGATACGATTTAGCGATTGGTGTTGGAACCGGTCTGCGTTTTGATTTGAGTTATTTTTTAATTCGCTTAGATTTTGCTTACAAAGTAAAAGATCCTTTAAGAACTTCCAATGGTGGTTGGATGAGTTTAAAGAATTTCAGCTGGACCGATACCAGACCCAATGGTGTTAATATTCCCAACTTTGCTTTACAGTTAGGAATTGGTCTACCCTTCTAATGATTTTAACTGATTGATTGCTATTTCAAAGCCATCAATTGTTTGTGCATCTTCCGCCAAAAATTGTCCGATCCTCGTTCTTCTTAAACTACTCATATACCCTCCCACTCCCAATGCTTTTCCAAAATCATTGGCCAGGCTTCTGATATATGTACCTGTTGAACAAACCACTTTAAAATGCACAATGGGTAATTCAATTTTTTCGATACTGAAATGATGAATGGTTACAGGCCTTGGTTCTAAAACAACTTCCAATCCTTTTCTTGCTGCTAAGTATACTGGTTTACCATCTTGTTTGATGGCAGAATGTGTTGGTGGCACTTGCATAATCAACCCAGTAAAGGCTTTTGTAGCTTGATGAATTATTTCATCTGTAAGATGATCTACTGCTACTTCTTGCTCTGGTGCAGATTCTAAATCGAATGTGGGTGTTACAGCACCTAATGTAAATGTGCCAGTATATTCTTTTTCCATCCCCATATATTCATTGATCTTCTTCGTGAATTTTCCGGTACAAACGATCAATAATCCGGTTGCCAATGGATCTAAAGTTCCTGCATGACCTACTTTAATTACACGCGTAATATTTCTGATTTTTCGAACAATATCAAATGAAGTCCAATCCAAAGGTTTATCAATTAATATAACCTGACCTTCTAAATATTTTTGTAAAGCAGGATGGATTTCTTTTTGTCGCATGTTGATTCGGTTAAAATTTTAATTGAAGCCAGATTGAATCGAGCGACTGTTTAGTTGAGAATGATCGTTGCTGGTATTTTTTTGCAAACAAAGCCGAATTGTTAATTCGCTCATCTGTTGTTGGATGAGAACTTAAAAAAGCCATTGATTCAGGTAATTCCTCATTGCTTTCTTTCAGATCTTTCATCAATTTATTCATGGCAATTGGATTGATTTGATTGCGCAAGAGTATGTGCATTCCTTCTTCATCGGCGGCTCTTTCTAAACCCCTTGAATAATGTAAGGTTCTCAAAAAATCAGCGTTTTCAACCACTACTCCGATAATGCCTGAAGCATCTCTTAATAATAATGATAGAATCATTCCGGATGCAGTTGACCCTGCTATGCTTTTTAAACTATGCCTTAAATTTACATGTGCTGTTTCATGACTCAAGAGAGCAGCCAACTCCTCAGCAGAATGCATATTCTCCAGTATACCCGTGTACACAATGATATAACCACCGGGTAGTGCAAATGCATTGATCTCTTTTTGTTCTACAACTTTTATTTTAATGGGATAACTTGTACTTAAATTCAATTCTGTGGCAAATGCATTGATCGATCGTGTTCTTTCCAGATCTATTTTTTGTTCTGAAATAATCGCTGCATTGATTTGACTACCCATTTCTATTTCCCTCTCTTTAGAAATAAATTGCAGGGCAAGCAATGGAACTGCATAAACAGCAAAAGCATAAACGGCTATGATCAGTCCGACAATGATCGAAAGCAACCAAACTCTTTTAATCCTTCTGAGTTTTTGATGCCATGGCATTGTAGCCTGTGCTATATTTTTTTGCAGCAATTCGTAGTAGGGAGAATGAGGATAAACAATGATAAACTGATTCGACTTTTTATTCAGGTATATCACCATCTTCTGATGCATTTGATGCAAACTGCAATGGGCATATTTACTGAAAGCAATCACCTGGCTTGAATCATGCATCGAAAGAATGGATATACCCATTTCATTACAATACAATGAAACCATTTGATTGCCTGGATTAACACCATCAAAATAATCAACGTTTTGCATCTATCACTTAATAAGCTCTTGCAAATAAGACTCGCTGTACCGATTTATTTCCAGATAAAATACAAACCCCATCTTCTTGTGGATTATCCAATGGAATGCAACGAATGGTTGCTTTAGCCAATTCTTTTATTTTATCTTCTGTTTCTGCCGTTCCATCCCAATGTGCAGAAACAAAACCAGCTTTCGTATCGAGTATTTGTACAAATTCATCCCAGCTATTTGCTTCAGTAATGTGGTCATCTCTGAAAGCCTTTGCTTTATTAAACATTTGTTGCTGAATGTCTATCAATAAATTTTGAATATACATATCGATGCCTTCTAAGCTAACCGTCGTTTTTTCCTTGGTATCTCTTCTGGCAACTTCAACCACATTGTTTTCCAAGTCACGAGCTCCCACTGCAATTCTAACTGGTACTCCTTTCAATTCATATTCAGCAAATTTCCATCCCGGACGATTGTGATCTGCATCATCGTACTTCACTGAAATGCCCATGCCTTTTAATTGAGCAACAATACCTGCAACCACTGAACCTATTTGGGCTTTTTGCTCTTCACCTTTATAAATAGGCACAATCACTACTTGTATAGGTGCAATTCTTGGAGGAAGAATCAATCCATCATCATCACTATGCGCCATTACCAAACCACCAATTAAACGAGTACTTACTCCCCAGCTCGTTGCCCATACATAATCCAGCTGATTATTCTTATCGCTAAACTTAACATCAAAAGCTTTTGCAAAATTCTGTCCTAAAAAATGGGATGTTCCGGCTTGTAATGCTTTTCCATCCTGCATTAATGCTTCTATACAATAAGTATCTTCTGCGCCAGCAAAACGTTCATTGGGTGATTTAACTCCTTTGATCACAGGCAATGCCATCCAGTTCTCTGCAAAGTCTGCATATACATCCAACATTCTTCTTGTTTCTTCTATTGCTTCTTCTTTGGTTGCATGAGCCGTATGTCCTTCCTGCCATAAAAATTCTGCAGTACGCAAAAACAATCTGGTTCTCATTTCCCATCTTACCACATTGGCCCATTGATTAATGAGCAATGGTAAATCGCGGTAAGATTGAATCCATCCTTTATAGGTATTCCAAATGATTGCTTCACTGGTTGGTCTGACTACCAATTCTTCTTCCAGTTTTGCTTCAGGATCAACCATTAATTTGCCCTTATTATTGGGATCAGCCTTTAATCGATAATGGGTAACTACCGCGCATTCCTTTGCAAATCCTTCCGCATTCTTTTCTTCGGCTTCAAACAGGCTTTTTGGAACAAATAAAGGGAAATAGGCATTCTGGTGACCCGTGTCTTTAAACATTTTGTCTAATACCCCTTGCATATTTTCCCAAAGTGCATAACCATATGGCTTGATCACCATACAACCCCTGACAGCACTATAATCGGCTAAATTTCCCTTGATAATTAAGTCGTTATACCATTGAGAATAATCCTGTTCTCTCGAAACTAATTCCTTACCCATAAATAATTGATCCTTTTTTTAAAAAATAATACTAACAATTGTTAGTTGGCACGCATATTGTAATATTGTTAAAATGAAGCCAACAGCACGCAAATGTATGTAACTTCGACCATCAATTGTTGCTAACCTTAAAGCAAAAACTATGCAAAAAGCACTATTTGTTTCATTGATTACTGCCAGTTTATTAACTGGATGTAGCGCTGTATATCAATCAGGTCAAACTCCTGATGATTTATATTATTCGCCTGGTAAAGAAACTGCTTCAGAAGTTAGAAGGCAAAACGAAGATGAAGAACGATACCAGCAGAATGTTAGTACTATAGACGATCGCTATCTTAGAATGAAAGTAGCTAATAGAAACCAATGGAGCAATCTAGACGACTTTAGTTATTGGAACGATATGCGTTATAATTTTTCTCCAGGATTTAATTATAATGGATTCAATAATTTTTATGGCTCTAGCATGCATCCGAATTTCAATAGCCCATGGAATATTGGTTGGAATACTGGTTGGAATTATGGAATTGGCATGAATCCTTGGAATAGGTGGGGAATTGGTGGAGGATGGGGTAACCAAATTGGCTGGAATAATCCAATGTATACCTTAATTGCCTATTCTAATCCAAAAGCCATTGCTCCTACTTATACTTCAGGTACTAATCTAAATGCTTATCGGAATAGAACATATAACAATAATAATAGCGGAAACAAATTCAATGAATGGGCTACCCCAGGAAATACAAATAACAATAGAAGTTTTGGCAGCCTGATCAGAAGTGTAATCAGTACTCCTTCTAATGGTAATGGGTCTACTAGCTACGACCGTCCGGCTAGATCATTCCAAAGCAGTGGAGGAACCAGTAGTTCTGCTGGTGGAAGCAGCGGCGGCTTCGGAAGTACTGGAAGCAGTGCAAGTTCTGGAAGAGCTGGTAGAGGAAATTAAAACCGTTCTTTAATTGATTGAAATGATTGATGTGCATACATCATAAGGAAATTTATTATCTGTGTATGAAAAAAATATTCTTTTTATTATTCAGTTTTTGTGTTGCAGTTGTTCAGGCTCAAACTCCCGATGAAGCATTAAGAACTGCCTGGTTTACACAAAATGGAACAGCACGTGTAATGGCTGTTGGGGGAGTAATGGGTTCATTAGGTGGTGATATCAGCGCCAATCATATTAACCCAGCAGGTCTTGGATTATTTAAAACACGCGAATTGGTTTTATCTCCAGGATTTTTATTCAACAATAATCAATTTAGTTATAGAGGTAAAGATTCCAGTGCATCAAAATCGAATTTCGGTTACGGTACTTCAGGAATTATTATTGCAGGAAATAATGCAAGAGGAAGTAAATGGACGAGTTCTGCTTTTGCTATTTCAGTAAATCAACTGGCCAATTACAACAACAATATTCAATACGGAGGATTCAATAATTTCAGTTCTTTTTCAGAAAAATATTTAGAAGAACTGGTAAAAGATCGGGCAGATACCAATGCTGCTTTAAGCAATTATATTTTTGGTTCTTCACTGGCTTTCAGAACTTATTTAGTAGATACTATTCGTGGACCTGGAGGTGCATTTACGGGTTATCAAAGTTTGGTTCCTATCTCTACTGGTGTTAATCAATTCTACAATGCACAAACCAGGGGCGGATACAATGAAATTGCAATTGGATTTGCAGAAAACATGAATGATCAGTTGTATATAGGTGGAAGCTTTAACATTCCAATCATTAGCTATTCCCGCGATTTATTTTATTCAGAAAAAGATGCAACCAATAACCCCAATAACCAATTTAGTTCTTTTGAATACAAGGAAACATACAGCTCCAAAGGGGCCGGTATTGGCGCCAAATTAGGAATGATTTACAAACCTCAAGAATTTATTCGCCTAGGTTTGGCAATTCATACACCACAGTTATTAACGATGACCGATCGAATCAGGTCTTCGATGACTACCAATACTGAAACTTATGCAGGAATATTAACTGAAACAAGTGACAATTTAAACAGTGGCAATGAAGGTGTTTCTAAGTACAATATAATTACACCATACAGAATTATTGCCAGTGCCAGTTATGTTTTTAGAGAAGTAAATGATACTCGATTACAAAGAGGATTTATCAGTGCCGATTTGGAATTTGTAAATTACAGAGGTGCACGCTTTAATGCAGCCAGTGAAAATGCAGAAAACATCACTTTGGAGAATTATTACAATCAATTGAATGAAACCATCAAAAACACTTACAAAGGAAATATTAATGCTAAAATTGGTGGAGAATTAAAATTCAATACCTGGATGTTTCGTTTAGGAGGCGCTTATTATGGAAGCCCTTATGCCGACAATGTATTGAAAGCAAACAGAGTAATTGCTACAGGTGGTTTAGGTTACAGAAATAAAGGATTCTTTATTGATTTAGCTTACTCACATATTATGAATAAAGATTTCCAATTCCCTTATTTATTGGAAGACAAAGCCAACACTTTTGCAAGACAAACTGGTTACAGAGGAAATGTAATGGTTACTTTCGGATTTAAATTGTAATTATACAACTTCGCCTTCTAAATCATAATCATAGGCTTTGGTGATGCGCACATTCACAAACTCCCCTATCGGTAGTTTTTTGGTGGAATGAATGACCACTTCATTGTCTACTTCCACACTATCAAATTCTGTTCTTCCTAAATACCTGCCTGCTTCTTTTTTATCGATCAACACTTTAAACACTTGCCCGATCTTAGCCTGGTTTTTTTCGTAGCTAATTTCTTGTTGCACTTCCATGATAGATTGTGCACGTTCTGCTTTAATATCTGCCGGAACATTGTCTTCTAATTCATGAGCCGTAGTATTTTCTTCGTGACTATAACTGAATATGCCCACTCTGTCAAAACGATGTTCCTGTAAAAACGATTTGAGTTCTTCTACATCTTCTTCGGTTTCTCCAGGAAATCCGGCAATCAATGTAGTACGCAAACAAATGCCTGGTACTTTTTCGCGAATTTGTTTAATTAACACACCCATTTCTTCGCGGGTAATATTCCGATGCATTGCATCGAGCATATTGTTACTTGCATGTTGCAAGGGCATGTCTAAGTATTTACAAATATTGTCTCTCTCCTGCATCACATCTAAAATTTCCAAAGGAAACTTACTGGGATATGCATAGTGCAACCTTATCCACTCCAGTCCTTTAATATCTGCTAATGCATGCAATAAACGAGGCAGGTCTCTTTTTTTATAAATATCCAGTCCGTAATAAGTTAACTCCTGTGCAATGAGCATGATTTCTTTGACTCCTTTCTTCACTAAAGCTTCTGCTTCTTCTACCAAAGATTCAACCGTTCTGCTCACATGTTTTCCTCGCATGAGCGGTATTGCGCAAAAAGAACAAGTTCTATTACATCCTTCGCTGATCTTTAAATATGCATAATGCTTAGGGGTGCTCAACATTCTTTCGCCTATCAGTTCGGCTTTATAATCTGCTTCGAACTGTTTTAAAATAAGGGGCAATTCAAGTGTTCCAAACCAGGCATCTACTTCTGGCATTTCTGTTTCTAAGTCTCCTCTGTATCTTTCACTAAGACATCCTGTTACA
This sequence comes from Sphingobacterium thalpophilum, assembly GCA_943372285.1. Taxonomy (GTDB): domain Bacteria; phylum Bacteroidota; class Bacteroidia; order Chitinophagales; family Chitinophagaceae; genus Sediminibacterium. Next base: position 75,512 of record CALRYA010000002.1, read on the forward strand.
TATACTTTGTCTAATTTACCTCTGCGCTTTAATTCTAATTGATCCAAAATAGTATTGATACTCTCCTCTTTGGCTTTATCAATAAAACCACAGGTATTTACTACTACTATATTATGGTCTAGTTTAGCATTCTCGTGCACTACTGCAATATCATTTGCAGCAAGCTGACCGCTTAATACTTCACTGTCCACTAAGTTCTTACTGCAACCCAGTGTAATGATATTTACTTTGTCTTTTTGGAGTGTTTTTGCCTTCATGAATGGGCAAAATTAAGGGATTGAACTTTAATCTATACGCTTCTTGTCTTTATTCAATAATCTGGCGATCAAAATAGCGATAACAACAGTTAAATAAAATTGCCCCTGAATAGCTGTAAATACAGCTAATTTCTGGCTAATAGGATGCAATGGCAACACATCTCCAAACCCCAGCGTTGTAAGGCATGTAAAGGCAAAATAGGACAGTTGTTGATAGGCTTCCAGCGGAATCGAACTAATATTGGCAAAAGCATCTGGAATAATTAAATACAGCAATCCAAATAATTGAAAATTGGTTATTCCCAATAACATGTATCCCGCAAAAGATCCAAATAGAATTTCAATATTTACTTCGGAGGAAGAAAAAATTTGTTTTAATAAATTCAAAAAAGTGACGGAAAAAAAGAAGAACAATAAAACGAATTGGGCTATTTCAAACTCAATACTATCGTGATACCAATTCAAGAAAACATAAAGCCCAATATTCACTAATCCAAAAAAGAAAAAGAATTGCTTGGTATTCTTCTTTGCATTCTCAATAGAATTAGCCGAAGTTAATGTGAGCATTATGATAAAAAACAATTTTAAAATCGCTTTAAGAATAGAAAAGGATTGATTTTCATACAAAAAAAAGTTAATCACCAATGCAGCAAATAACCAAATGAAACGATGTTGGTATAAATGACGTTTAATTTTTTTCATTCATTAAAAATTAAATATGGCAATCTCTGACCTCGATCCAAAACGAATGGGCATAATGCTCGTTCCAATCCCTTTGGATACATACATTGGAATAGCTGTTTTATACCAGCCTTTTGTATACACTCCACTTCCATTTGGCATATAAGGACGGAAACCTAATAGATTCACCTGACCTCCATGTGTATGGCCAGATAAGATCAGGTCAGGACGAATAGTCGGATCCATCTGTTGTATAATTTGATCGGCATATTGAGGGCAATGATTTAAAATAATATGGTGATCGGTTTTTGCATAAGTCAGCATTGCCACTTGAATATCTGGCTTACCTCCTACAAGATCATCTACCCCTGTTATACAAAAAGTTTTTCCTTTCAGGGTATATTGTTGAGATTGATTAATCAGTAAAGTACAATTGTACTTTTTATATAATTGACTAAGTTCAACAAAATTTACATTGGACCAATACTCCCAATTCCCTACAATCGATGCTTTAGGAATGGACTGTTCCAATAAAGCTAAAAAGCTTTCCAGTACGGGCAATTTTTCCGCACGATCAATGGAATCTCCTGTAAAAACTATCAGGTCAGGTGTTGCTTGATTCACTGTGATGGCCAACTGTTCGAGCGCATAGCCCACTGATTGAATATGTAAATCTGAAATCTGAACTATCTTAATATTATTCAAATCTGGTTTTGCAGTACCAATATAAAATTCATTGGTTTCTATAAAAAACTGTTCAGCCCAAAACGCATCTATCAAAATAAGTCCTGTAGCAAGGCCAGCTCCTCTTTTAATAAATTTTCTTCTCGACAATTTCATAGTATACAAAATGAAAAATGATTATCCTAAGAAATTGATTGATGAAGTGGGTGTATAAAAAGGAAGTATATACTTCATGTTATCGGTAACATTCATACGCTTCGATAATATTTCGTGCAAGATGGCTCTGTAATCGGTGGTCACTGCAAGGTCTACCCCATTGTCCAAATTCTCGGTTTTCAATCCCTTCCAGTTGCCATACATTTTTCCGCCCTTTACATTACCGCCCAATGCCAGCATAGCATTTCCAAATCCATGATCGGTGCCATTGCTCTTATTCGATTTTACCCTTCTACCAAATTCGCTCATTACTAAAACGGTAACCCGGTTATGGTATTTATTTACATCATTGTAAAATGCATGCAGATTTTGACTCAAACTCTTTACCAGATCAGGGAAACGATATGCCTGGTATTCATGTGTATCCCATCCGCCATAGTCTACAGTAGATACGTGTATCCCAACATCGAGTTTAATTAGCTGTGCTAAATTTTTCATGCTCTTTCCAAAATCATCTTCCTTATAATTGGCCGATCCTTCTGGTTTATATGGAACAGCGTCTCCATTTCCTCGGCGGGGAATTTTTTTCTGCAACATATCAATGGTATAAAATGTTTGCAAAGCCGTTTTACCTAATTGTGATTGATCGTTGTACGATTTACGAATTAAATTATTGAAATTTCCATCAGCCTGTAATGCAAAATCATTGATGCCATTAATAGAAACAGCTGTTGGACTTCCCCATAAAGACAAAGGCATACTGGAGCCTGCAGCGATTGCACTAAAATTAGATTTATCGGAAATGGAATTCAAATACCTGGCCAACCAACCCTCTGTAATATTTTTTTTAGATTGAATTCCTTTTTCAATCATGTCCTGAGCATCAAAATGACTTCTTGTTCCATTGGTCAACCCACAGGAATGAATAATGGCCAATTGATCGGAATCATATAATTCTTTGAGATGTGTTGCTGCTGCATGTAATCTAAAATCTACTTCTCCTAAACCATTCTTCAATTTGATCCCTCCATTCTCTCCGCTCTCAGTAACTCTTAATGCAGGCTCCCGATCTGCAAAATAATGCGGATCATTCACAGGCGCAATTAATTGAAGTCCGTCACAACCACCTCTCAAAAATACCAATACAAAAATTTCGTTATTGGGCAAAAAAGAAGGCCGCATAGAAATGCCCGAGATGCCTGTAAGCATCATAGCGGCTGTTGCCGAACTGCATTGATGTATAAAATCTCTTCTCTGCATATTATCTCACCTGAAAATCGGGTAGCAGCAAAATAGCACTTACCAACCAACTTATTTTTTCATTGCGTAAATTACCTTTTCCATACATATCTCTTTCCGGCTTTCCCCCATCCGCTAAATACACACTTAAATTTTGCAGGGTATCTCCTTCTGGTATATAGCCCAATATTTTCTTTAACCAAAAAGCGGTTACGTCTTTACATGTTTTTAATTGATCAGGCACTTGACTAGACGCATCGGCTTTGGCATAATTATGCCAGTAATAATTCATCAAATTAATCGGAAAATTCCATCTTCTCAATAACATTTCTGCATTGATCCAATAAGTAGATTGATCGGGATAACCAGTGGGAGTAGGCCAAGCAAATGGCTGTTGCCCCATTTGTAGTAGCATCCACATCAGATTGTCATTGGGTGTAACATCCGCATTCACAGCCCTAAAAGAAGAGATTGCCAATTCTAATGGTCTTTTAATTTTATCACCCCAGGTTAGCCTGCACTCTTCCGATAACGCAATGATACTGACCACCCTTGCAATCTGATCGGGCTTATTGACCGACATCATCCATTCTCTTGCGGCTAATTCAATAATTGCTTCGCTGGGTTTATCGGAAATGATTCTTGTACATAATTTTCTGCAGATATATTTTGCAGTGCCAGGATGACTGGCTAAAATATCCAATACTTTTTTACCATCACTCATCGGAGGTTGATTGGGATTAAACTCCACACCCAACACCCTTTTCTGGTAATTATCATGCCATTGTTCAAAATAATGGAACTCCCCAGTATTGGCAAATTTTCCGCCTTTCCAATCGTCAGCTCCATCGGCAATTGTCCATCCTGTGAAAGCCCTTGCTGCTTCATACACATCTTCGTCTATATAGCCGGTAGGATTTCCATCGATAGCACCAGGCACTTCTCTCCAACGATTGTATAAATGGTTAAGGTAATGTTCTGCACCAAGTGTATGCAGTTCAAATAATTCCCTGGCATAGTTTTCATTGGCCGGACTGGCTTTACTACTGGCATTGTCCAGATAGCATTGCATTGCTACACTTTTGGCTACTCCTTCGAGCATCGTCCGAAAATTGCCCAATACATTTTTTCGAATGACTTCTCTGTCATAGATAGGAAACGTAACAGCCACCCGATCGTCTATATTGACTGATACATTAAAATGGTTATGCCAAAAATCTACCAGCAATTCCCTTAGCTGCCATTTACTATAGACAGCCCTGAGAATGGTTGCACCAAATACCTGCTTGGCTGGATAAATTTTTTCCTGGTAATTCACCGAATTTTGATTCAATGGCCATAGCCGTTCTAAGGGCGCATTGATTAATTCATAGTGCCTGTTTTCTTTAATTATTTTCTTTGACCCATCGGCATTAAATGTCTCATATTCAATTGGATAAGAGCATTCTTTTAATTTTTTATTGAGGACATCATCGGCAGTATCATCTGGCTTTAATTGCTCTTCTAGATAGCCTTTTAAGCCCAGGGTTTTGAATCTTTCCAAAGCCCATTCGCTAGGACCATAACCCAACTTATTCAACATTAAATAGTCTAATGGTGGTGGGTTAATACGATTGAAAATAAGCGAATTAGGCATATCCCTAAAGGAAAATTGGTTTTGTAAAGCTATAACGATTTTAAATTCGGGTAAGTATGTATAATAGCAAACTTACTGCTCCGTTATAGCAAGTTAATTGTTTAGGAATACGTTGTGCCGTATTAAAGGGCAGTTTTTAGAAAATTATTTCTGCACTTCGCTTGTAAAATGAAATTGAATATCGGGATTATTGGTAATTTCTGTATTGAGAAACCATTCACTTTGGGCCAAATAAACGGGTTGCTCATCTTTATCCAAAGCAGCATTGGCTTGCTTGAATCGAAGAAACTCTTCCAGCTTTTTAGGATCCTTACTGGTTAACCAACAGGCTTTGAAAAATGGCAATGTTCTAAATTCACATGCCGCTCCATATTCCTGTAATAACCTATATTGAATTACTTCGAACTGTAATTCTCCTACGCAACCAATGATTTTTTTATTGCCTCCAAACTGGGTAAAAAGCTGGGCAACACCCTCGTCAGTCAGCTGGCTAATTCCTTTTTCTAACTGCTTGGTTTTCATAGGGTCTTTATTGACTAACTCTTTAAAAATTTCAGGTGAAAAAGTAGGTATTCCGGAGAAATAAAAATTCTCTCCCTCCGTCATTGTATCACCAATTTTAAAGTTTCCCGTATCAAATAATCCTACCACATCTCCGGCATATGCATCTTCTACCACTTCCTTGGATCTGGCCATAAAACTATAAGGATTGCTAAAGCGCATGTCTTTATCTAAGCGTACATGATGAAAATATTTATTCCTTTCGAATCGACCACTACATACCCTCATAAATGCTATTCGGTCTCTATGTTTGGGATCGAGGTTCGCATGAATTTTAAATATGAATCCGCTAAATCGATCTTCTCCCACTTCTACCGTTCTGGTAGTGGTTTCTCTGGAACGAGGAACAGGAGCTATGCGAATAAAGGAATCCAACATTTCTTTCACCCCGAAATTGTTTACAGCCGAGCCAAAGAACACCGGAGCTATTTTCCCTTGTAAATAATCTGCAGGATCCAAAGCCCCATATACCCCATCGATCAATTCAATGTCTTCTCTCAACTGAGCTGCATCTCTTTCCCCTACTTTTTCATCCAATACCGAATCATTCAAGTCATTGATTGCTACGGTATCTTCTTCCGTTGCCTTGGTGCTGGCCAAAAACAAACGCAGGCTCTTTGCATCTAAATTATATACGCCCTTAAATTCCTTACCACTATTAATTGGCCATGTCATCGGATGAAGCGAAATACCCAGCTCCTTTTCAATTTCTTCTAACAAATCAAATCGATTCTTTCCGTCCCGATCCATTTTATTGATGAATACAATTACAGGCGTATCACGCATTCTACAGACTTCCATCAGTCTTCTGGTCTGTGCCTCTACTCCATTCACACTATCAATTACTAAGATTACACTATCAACTGCAGTAAGGGTTCTATAAGTATCTTCTGCAAAATCCTTGTGACCGGGCGTATCCAATAGATTAATCAAGGTATTGGCATATTCAAAAGTCATTACCGAAGTAGCCACTGAAATTCCACGCTGACGCTCAATTTCCATGAAATCACTGGTAGCCCCTTTCTTGATCTTATTGCTCTTTACAGCACCAGCCACTTGAATAGCACCTCCAAATAAAAGGAGCTTTTCCGTTAAAGTGGTTTTACCGGCATCTGGGTGAGAGATAATAGCGAAGGTCTTACGTCGATTGATTTCTTTTTCGTACTTCAATTGGAAAGATTTTAATAAAAAAGCGCCTCAAATGGATATTTGAGGCGCGAAGGTAAAACAATAATTATTTAATTGAGACTTCGAAAGTCTACTGGTACCAACTTACTCACCCCAGGTTCCTGCATGGTAACCCCATAAATTACATCTACTGCTCCCATCGTTTGCTTATTATGGGTTACAATAATGAATTGAGAGTTATCACTGAATTTCTTGATCATTTGAGTAAACTTACCCACATTGGCATCATCCAAAGGAGCATCCACCTCATCCAAAATACAGAATGGTGCTGGTTTAATTAAATAAATGGCGAATAATAGTGCAGTTGCGGTCAAGGTTTTTTCTCCCCCACTCAACTGAGTGATAGATGATGGACGCTTACCCTTCGGCTTGGCCACAATCTCAATTCCTGTTTCAGCCAGGTTTTCTGGATTCACCAAAACCATATCTGCAGTATCTTCTTCTGTAAACAACGCTTTGAATACTTTCTGGAAGTTTTCTCTTACTTTATTGAATGTTTCTAAGAATTGCTGATTGGCAGTTGCTTCTACTTCTAAAATGGTTTGCAACAAACTTTCCTTAGCAGTTACCAGATCGTTCTTTTGTTCCAGAATAAATTCATAGCGCTTCTTCATTTCAGTATACGCTTCAATGGCGGTTGGGTTTACTTCACCCATATTCTCCAAACGCTTGCGCATTCTATCTGAAGCTGCCTGCAATTCTTCCAGTGGTGTATCAGATGTTCTTTCCTGATCGATGATCTCATCCAGCTCAATTTTAAACTCTACGCTTAATCTTTCTTTCATTCCAGCCAACTGCAACTTCAATTCATTGAGCTTGTCTTTGATTTCATTGAACAAATGTTCAATCATTTCCTTACTCTTCACTTTCAAACGAAGCGCACTTTCCTTTTCCTGTAATGCATTGCGGAAATTATAATAAGCCTGATCTGCTTCATTCAACTTAATCTCTTCTTCTTCTTTTGAACGCAACAATTCTACCAGCAACAAATCCACTTCTTTCAATGCCTCATTTCCTTCTACAATATCTGCTTCTGCTTCTGCTAATTGAGCAGTATTGGATTTGATCTGATCATGTAGATCATTCAATTGATTTTCTTTGAAAAGCAATTCCTGTTTTAAAGCAGTGATCTTACTCTGCTGACGTGTCAATTGAAGATTGGTTTCGTTAAACTGACCTGAAGCAAAATGATAAGCCTGTTCCGAAGACTGGTAATCTTGTTCTACATTCTTCATTTCTTCGGAAGTAGCCACTAATTGATCATTTAACTGAATCAATTGTTCCCTGGTTTCGGCAATGCTATCTTGTTCCTCTTGCAAACGATTATTGATATCCGCCAATCTTTGCTCTCCATTTTGTTGAGCTGCAAGCAAGTTTTCAATTCTGTTTTTTGCAGCAAAAACCTGATTGGTCAACTGGTTGATTTCCTGTTCTGTTTGTTTGATTACATTCTCTTTCAATTGATCATTGAAAGCAATTACTTCGTTGTGCTTGAATTGAATATCGGACTTCAATAAGTTAACTACTGATTCCTGATCGATGATTTCCTCGTGTAGTTTTTCTAAATTCTTTGCACGTCCAATTTTCTTTCCTTCAAATAGACCGATGCTTCCGCCAGTTAAAGTGTATTTCCCTTTAACATACTTACCTGTTTTTTCCAGTACTATCGCTCCATTGCTATTATTCAAAACAGCTTCGTTCTCTGCGATATAAACATTTCCTAATAAATATTCGGCTAATTTTCGGTACTGATCATCTACTTCAATAACATCGAGTGCTTTGAATGTATTATTGGGTTGATGACTATCTAGTCTAAACTCGGCAAACTGATCTAATAAGAAGAAATTGGCTTTTCCTTTTTGATTGTTATCTAATAAATGAACCGCCTGTAATCCTTCGGTTAAATTATTGACAACATAATAGTTTAGGTATGGCTCTAATACGTTTTCTACTGCAGTCCTGAATTCTTCTTTTACATAAATAATGTCGGAAAGAATTGGCGCAGTATGATTCCATTCTTTGTTTTGATGTAAAAACTTGATGCTTTCCGGATAGCCTTCCATTGAATCGATCAAACTCTTCAATAAATTGTATTCGTTTCTTTTAGCATCTAATTTTCTGTTTTCATCGGCCAGCTCACCTCTTAGTACTTCTAATTGTGCCTGGGTTTCGAAAATCTGGTCCTTTGTTTTTTCGTGCTGCTCTTGTAATTGACTTAAATCGGTTCTTTTTTCTTCCAATGCAGCTTCCTTATCATTGCTTTCAATTTGCAATTGTTGCAATTGATGATTGCGATTTTCCTTCTCTTCATTCAATTGCAATTGTGCACGTTGTAAGTTCTGAATAGACGTATCTGCAACGGCTACTTTCTTTTCTGCATCAAATTGATTGCGCTGGTATTGCTGGTAGAGATTGCGAACAGCGTCCACTCCAGCCCTTTTCTCATCAAATACCCTTCTTTTATCCGTAACCTCAAACTGAGCAGACTCCACTCTTTCCTGCAATGCAATTAAATTGGATTCTTCCTCTCCAACCTGCAATTGAGAATATTCAATTGAATCTCCAATGGTTTTTAATTGCCCTTCTGCTTTTTCTAAAAAATCTTTAAGATTGGTTTCTTTTTCTTTGAGGTATTGCAATTTCTGAGAAGCTAAGTTTTTCTCGTTTTCCTTAGTACGCAAATTTTGTTGCAATTCATTAAAGCCGTGCTGCATGCTTTGCAAAGCTCTTTCCTGGGTAATAAAGGAAACCTTCTCTTCTTCAATTGCTGCTTCATCAGTAGCAATTTCGGCTTCCAGTTGCATTTTCTTGTCCGACTCCGTTTCCTGTTGCTCTGTTAGCGATTTATAAGATATATTGAATCCTTCTAAAGCAGCTTTTGCTAATTCTACAGCTACTTCCTTGTATTCCTTTTTGATCTCAAAGAATTTCTCTGCCTTTCTAGCCTGGCTTTCAACAGTTTTTAACTGATTGTTGATTTCGAACAATAAATCTTCGATACGTGCCAGATCTTGTTCGGTAGCATCTAATTTGTTTTTGGCCTCTCTTTTCCTGGTTTTATAAATGGTAATTCCAGCAGCCTGCTCCAACATTCTTCTTCTGCTATTCTCCTTATCCTTGATGATATCATCAACCATCCCTAATTCGATGATCGCATAACTATCGGTACTCACCCCTGTATCCATAAACAAATTATGGATATCCTTTAAACGGCAGCTCACATCATTCAAACGATATTCGCTCTCCCCGTTCTTATAAAATCTTCTGGTTACAGTAACCGTGTTAAATTCGGTTGGCAATAAATTCTTGGTGTTCTCAAAAGTTAAACTCACTTCTGCTAACCCACTCGCACTTCTGGTTTTACTTCCGTTAAAAACCAGTGCCTCTAAATTTTCACTTCTTAATGCAGAAATTTTTTGTTCTCCAATTACCCATCGAATACTATCAATGATATTGCTTTTTCCACATCCGTTTGGTCCGATGATACCGGTTATACCTTCATCAAAGCTTACTACTGTTTTATCAGCAAAGCTCTTAAACCCTTTGATTTCTAATGACTTTAATCTCACTTTTTCGGTATTTAATACTCGCGAACATAAGTCAAAAACAACAGAATCAATTGAACAAAAAATGCACTGTGCATAACAGGTGAAGAAGAATATTGATGGAGCGGATGGATATTCATTTTTAAATTTTAAATAAATATCTTAAATATTTGTAAATCAACATTTTAATAATATTTATATAAATTAAAAGTTGAATTAATTAAAGCCATTAAAACGGGGTTTCTTTGAAAGGATCAATTCAATATGGTTATGCATTTTGATGCTATATTTGGCCGAGCGTTCAGACCTATTCAAGTTTACCAGTTTACCCCTAAAAGCAATTATATAATTGGCAGCAACCCAAATCATATTTACAGTTACCAATGACTTAAATTTTGATCAGCGGATGCAAAGGATTGCCAGCTGTCTGTCTAATAATGGATACCAGGTTCGGCTTGTTGGAGTAAAAAGAAGCCATTCCTCCCCCTTTGAGTCTTCCCTTTTTTCTCATAATCGATTGCCTTGCTTTTTTTTAAAAGGACCAGCATTTTATATAGAATACAATATCCGGCTTTTTCTGTTCTTGCTTTTTGCCAAAGCAGATATCATATGCGCTATAGACCTAGATACGATCCTTCCCTGCCTGCTGGCTTCGGCAATACGGAATAAAAAAAGAGTCTATGATGCTCACGAGTTCTTTACAGAACAAAAGGAAATCATCAATAGGCCAGCCATACAATCGATATGGAAAAAGATCGAAGAGTTCAGCATCCCTTATTTTAAAAATGGATATACTGTAAACAGTCATTTAGCCTTTCTTTATAAAGAAAAATACGGCGTTCAATATGAAATCATCCGAAATATTCCCTTTAGGTATACTTTAGAATCAGCTGTAAATCAAACTAATAAAAAAATTATTTTATACCAGGGAGCTGTAAATGAAGGAAGGTGTTTCGAACAATTAATTCCAGCCATGAAATGGGTGAATGCTCAACTATTCATTGCAGGCGATGGCAATTTTATGGACCAAACCAGGAAATTGATCGCATTCTATAAGCTGGAAAATAAAATCACCCTCTTGGGTTTGATCAAACCAATAGAGTTGAGGAAACTTACCCAAGAAGCACATATTGGAATTACCCTTTTTGAATCTCATGGAATCAACCAATATTACTCATTGGCCAATCGCTTTTTCGACTATATGATGGCAGGAATTCCCCAAATTTGCGTAAACTATCCCTTGTATAAAGAAATCAACGATTTACACTCCTTTGCCTACCTTATTCCAGACACCCATCCACTCAATATTGGCGAAGCGTTGAACAAATTACTGGATGACGATGTTCTATATGCAAGTTTGAAGCAAAAATGTCTTGAAGCAAGAAATATCCTTCATTGGGAAAATGAATCAACAAAATTGGTCGAATTCTATAGCAAGCTCTAAAATTGGAAAAACACCTACACATTATTGCATTTGATGTACCCTATCCTGCTAATTACGGGGGTGCTATAGATGTATTCTACAAACTTCCGGCATTTCAAGCCCAGGGAATTAAAATTCATTTACACTGCTTCGATTATGGCAGAGGGGAGCAACCTATTTTGAATCAATATTGCGAAACCGTTCAATACTATCATCGTACACAAGGTCATAAAGGCTTTTCGGCAAAGCTCCCATATATTGTTTCCAGCAGAATCAATGAAGAACTATTCCTCAACTTATTGAAAGACGATTTCCCCATTTTCATGGAAGGGGTTCATTGTACTTACCTTTTACAGGATCCAAGATTCAAACAACGTAAATGCTTTGTTCGTTTACACAATATTGAATACCTGTATTATCAGGATTTATACAAGAACAGCACTCATCCTTTGAGGAAATTGTATTACTGGAATGAATCGAGAATGCTCCAATTGTACGAAAAGAATATTTCTCAAAAAGCTACATTCTGGGGAGTAAAAGAGTCAGACAACGATGTGTTTAGAAATGAATTTGGATGCACCAATATCGGAGAACTTCAACTCTATTTACCGGACTGGAAAGTTCAATGCCTGGAAGGCATGGGTTCTTATTGTTTTTATCATGGAGACTTAAGTGTGGATGTGAATGAAAAAGCAGTTACCTGGCTATTAAAAGAAGTAGTTAGTCAATTAAAGATTCCCATTGTTATTGCTGGTAAAAACCCATCCAAAAAATTAAAAGAACTGGTTTACTCCAACGATTATTCTTGTTTGGTTGAAAACCCTTCCGAAAAAGAATTGCAAGACATGATTGCCAAAGCGCATATTCATTTATTGCCTTCATTTATAGAAACAGGAATGAAAGTAAAATTGCTCAACACTTTATACAATGGCAGGCATATTGTAGTGAATGAAGCAACAGTTGCCAATACCGGATTAGAAGCTGCCTGCCATATCGCAGGTTCTGCCAATGCTTTTGCAGAAATAATCGCTCAATTGTTTCATCAACCATTTACAGAAGATGAAATAAAACTTCGAAAAGCCTTATTAGAGAAAAGATTCAGTAACGAAAAGAATGCCATCAAGCAAGTGGGATGGATCTTCGGTAATTAGTTACTGGTTATTGGTTATTGGTTACTGGTTATTAATAAAAGTATCTCTTATCTTTTATCTCTTATCTTTTAACTCTTCTCTTTTATCTCTTATCTTTTATCTCTTCTTTCTTAACTCTTCTCTCTTAATTCGAACGTCAGTGAGTCGCATTGCTGTCAATGACTCTGCCTCCTTCCGTTTTCAACATCCTATTCGGGTATCTATTGATCACAATAAAATCATGCGTAGCCATTACAACAGTACTGCCATAATCTTTGGCAATTTGAATAAGCAATTGCATGATTTCGTCACTTGTTTCTGGATCTAAATTTCCGGTTGGTTCATCGGCCAATATCAGTTTAGGAGAATTCAATAAAGCCCTTGCAATATCTACCCTTTGTTGCTCTCCACCACTCATTTCATAAGGCATTTTAAATCCTCTTCCTTTTAAGCCTACTTTTTCTAAAACATCATTGATTTTTTCTTCAATTAAACGTTCATCTTTCCAACCAGTTGCTTGTAAAACAAATTTTAAATTCTCATGAACATTTCGATCGGTGAGTAATTGAAAATCCTGAAATACTACCCCTAAATTTCTTCTTAAAAAAGGTACTTTCTTCCAATCCATCTGTCTTAGATCAAATCCTACAACAGAAGCAATTCCTTCTGTTAAAGTAAGTTCACCATAGAGTGTTTTCAATAAACTACTCTTACCAGTTCCTGTTTTTCCAACGAGGTAAACAAATTCGCCCTTGTTGATTTCAAAATTGACGTCTTGTAATATCAAGCTTTTGCCCTGATATATATTTACATTTTTCAACGAAATGACCGATTCTGGCATGACTTTTATTTAATTGATGGTTCAACAAATATACGATTTGGAACCGCTATAAATTTTGTTAATATTCATACACTACTTCCCCAAACTGGCCTTTGAGTAGTAATGTGGATTGATTGTTTATCGGTACTTCTACTCTTCCTACAATCTGCGCTTCAATTCCAAAACTCGCTGCTGTTTGAATCATTTTTGCAGCAGACAATGCATCGGTAAAAATCTCCAGCCGATGCCCCATATTAAATACCTGGTACATCTCTTTCCAGTCCGAACCAGAGTTTTCTTGGATCAATTTAAACACTGGAGGAGGTTCAAATAAATGATCTTTAATGATCGATAATTTACCTGGCAGGTATTTCATGCATTTTGTTTGACCACCACCACTGCAATGAATAATTCCATCAATAGCATCAAATTGTTCTTCTACTATCTTTTTTAATAAAGGAGCATAGGTTCTTGTAGGAGAAAGCAATAATTTACCTACCTGCATTGGTTGACCATCTACTGTAATGGTATCTGTCATTTTATTCTTACCTATATAAACCACTTCATCATTTAACGCAGGCTCAAATGTTTCTGGGTATTGAATTGCATAGTGCTTATCTAAAACATCATGACGTGCACTGGTTAATCCATTGCTTCCTAAACCGCTATTGTATTCTTTTTCATAATTGGCTTTTCCAGCACTGGAAAATCCTACAATCACATTGCCTGCTTTTATCTTTTCGTTCGTAATCAATTTTGCTTTAGGCCATCTTGCGGTCATGGTTCCATTGACTGCAATGGTTCTCACAACATCTCCAACATCCGCCGTTTCTCCGCCTAAATAATGAATATATACTCCATACTCTTTTAAGGTATCAAAGAAGGATTGAGTGCCATTGATAACCGCTTCCAGCACAGCCCCATTAATGACTGTTTTATTTCTATCGATGGTGGAAGAAAATAATAAATTGTCGGTAATGCCAATGCATAATAAATCATCTAGATTCATGGCCACTGCATCTTGTGCAATGCCTTTCCAAACATCAATATCCCCTGTTTCCTTCCAATATAAATACGCTAAAATACTTTTGGTTCCTGCCCCATCTGCATGCATGATATTTACAAACTGCTCGTCTCCGCATAAAAAATCGGGGTAAATTTTACAGAATGCATGGGGAAACAAACCTTGGTCTAGCTTTTGAATGGCTGCATGTACTTCTTCTTTTTGGGCAGATACTCCGCGCTTTGCGTATAATGACATGAATAGTTGATTCGTTTTGAATGGCAAATGTACAGAATACTGCGAAAGCTAACTAGCTATACTTCATGGCTTAGATCAGTTTCCTTAACTTCGCGCCTTACTATGAAGGTACATCATGAACTTGTGGGGGCATTGCCCGAATTTCGCAATGCTGTAGTAACTATTGGCACATTTGATGGCGTGCACAAAGGTCACCAGCAAATTATTGCTCAATTAAAAGAAGAAGCACAAAAAATTCATGGAGAAACAGTTATTATTACTTTTAATCCACATCCAAGAAAAATTATCTCTTCCGTTCCTGGGGATATCAAATTGTTAACGACCCTTTCCGAAAAAATAAGTTTGTTAGAGCAAGCTGGAGTCGATCATTTAGTGGTCATTCCATTTGATCATGCATTTGCCAACCAATCAGCTGAATCTTATATCAAGGATTTTTTATACCATTATTTTAAACCAAAAACGGTTATCATCGGTTACGATCATCGATTTGGAAAAGGAAGAGTGGGCGATTATCATTTACTAGAAAAATATGGTGCTGATTTAGGTTTTAATGTTAAAGAGATTTCTGAAGAACTGCTCCATGAGATTACCATAAGCTCTACCAGAATCAGGCAATCAATACTTCAAACAGAAGTAGCAACGGCCAATCAATTATTGGGATATCCTTATTTTTTTAAGGGCGTTGTTATTGAAGGAAATAAATTAGGAAGAACCATTGGCTATCCAACAGCCAATTTGCATATTGCGAGTGAAGAAAAATTAATACCTGGCAATGGTGTATATGCTGTAGAAATTATTTTCTCTTCAACCTTAAGTGTAGACAATACTTTCAGCAAAAAGAAAGGCATGATGAATATTGGCATCAGGCCAACCATCGACGGAAAGAAAAGAGTGATCGAAGTAAATATTTTCGATTTTGATCAAGACATATATGGACAAACTATTGAAATTGCTATGCTGCATTATCTTAGAGGGGAAGTGAAATTCAATGGAATGGAAGAATTAAAAAATCAATTGCACAAAGATAAAATGCAGGCAATTGAATTGATGCCTTAATCAATTCATTATTTTAACAACCATTTCTTTCAGCAATCCTGCATCGGAGCTTCCACCATTGTGCACACCTACACTTCGCAAATTATACTGGTGCAATAACAATAATACTTTTTCAACTCCGGCAAAATCGTATTTGCGCGCTGCAGATAAATAATCTTTTACGAAAAAAGGGCTTACACCCAGAACAGCAGCAGCCGATTTATCATCTACCCCTTCTGTGCCTTTTAAAATATATAACTTACTAAAAAAATTATAGACAGAAGGCAATATTAGTTGAATGGGACCTGCTTTTGGATTGGATTCGAAATATTGAATGATCCTTATACTTTTCGCTAAATCTTTTTGCGCAATGGCTGCTTGTAATTCAAACACATTGAACTCTTTACTAACCCCTATATAATTCTCTACATCGTCTTCACTGATTGATTTTTTCCCTGCCAGGTTAAGTGTTAATTTTTCAATTTCATTCTCTATTCTACTTAGATCATTGCCAATATGATCTACTAACATATGCAATGCTTTCGGGTTAATGGATAGTCCCTTATTTTTCACCATATTGCCTGCCCATTCTGGCAATTGATTATCATATAATTTCTTGGTAGAGTATACTTCTATTAATTTAGAATCCTTTAACTTTTTCCCTAACCCCCTTCTACCGTCTACTTTCTTTTCTTTATGACTTACCACAAAAACAGTTGAAGACAGTGGGTTTTCTACATAGCTTTCTAATTTTTCAATTTCGCGCATTTGCTGGGCTTCTTTTAAAAGCACTACCTGCCTTTCGGCAAACATGGGATAACGTCTGCATGCATTTACTACAGCCGCCCAATCTGCATCCTTACCATAGAAAACGCTTAAATTAAACCCTTGTTCAGCTTCAGAAATGATATTATTTTCTGCATAATTCATCAAAACATCAATAAAATAGGATTCCTCTCCTTCCAGCCAATAAACAGGCTTAAAATTTCCTTTTTTCCAATCTTGCAGTATTTTTTCAACAGACATGATACAAAGATGAATGAAAAAATTGTTTTGGCATGGTTTTGGTCTATATACATTTTATTAAAAAAAGCGTTTAAATAAAAAATCTCGAAAATGAACAGCCCTACAAGCAATGCAGGATCAAATCAATCTGTATTTAACCAACCTAAGGATAATAGAAAATTGATATATGGCATTTTGATTGCCGCTTTACTCCTAACATGGGGGTATATCTTTTATGATAAGAGTAAAACCAATGAGAAAGTAGCTCAATTAGAAACTAAGATCACCAATATAGATAGTGCTAGGATTGCTATTCAAGCAGAATTCACCAGTGTTTCGGCTAAAGCAGATTCTTTAACCAATCAGAATTTACAATTACAGGGAGACCTGGCCGATAAAAATTCAGCCATTCAACAATTGAAACAGGATATTGGCGGGATTCTTAAAAAGAAGAATGCTACAGCTGCCGAACTCAGTTCTGCAAAACAAAAAATTGGTGAATTGAATGGTAAAATAGACGGACTATTTGCAGAAATAGAAAAATTAAAAGGTGAAAATCTGCAATTAAACAATGCCAATCAACAATTGAATACAGAAAAAACTCAATTGACCAATGAAAAACAAGGCCTGGAAGAAAATTTAAATACTACCAAAGTAGAGAAAAAACAATTAGAAGAAAAAGTGGATGTTGCTTCTACTTTGCATGCATCTAATATTGCTATCACAGCAATTAAGGTAAAGGGACCTGGCAAAGAAAGTGAAACCAATACAGCAAAAAGAGCCGATCTGATCAGAATTTCTTTTAATATAGATGAGAATAGAGTAACTCCTTCTGGCACCAAAGACATTTATGTGGTAGTTACTGGCGCTGATGGTAAAACCATTACAGAGGGTGCTAATTTTAATACAAGGGATGAAGGTACGAAAGCATATACCAGTAAGGTTTCTGTAAACTATGAACAAAACAAAATTATTCCGGTTAGCTTTGATTGGAAACAAGCAGACCGTTATAAAGAAGGTGATTATAAAATTGAAATCTACAATAATGGATTTAAAATTGGCCAAGGTGTAAAAACCCTTAAAAAAGGCGGCCTATTTAATTAAGGTAATAATATATCAATAATGAACAGCTCCTTCGGGGGCTGTTTTATTTTCAGCACAATGGCCTATTTTAGCCAAATGATTGGGCATTTATTCAATTGGAAAACGATATTGTTCCTCATTGCAATTTTCATTGTAAGCGGCACGATCGTGTATTCTCAATATGTTGCTAAACAGATTGCTATTAAAGAAAGAAAAAATGTAGAAGCCTGGGTGGAAGCAGAAAGAACCATTTTAAATTCTGATAATATTTCCAATATCAATCTAGCTTCAAAAATTTCCAGTGAGAATAAAGAGATACCCATTATAGAAACAGACGAAAAAAATAATCCTACGGGCAATTTCATCAATCTGGATTCAGCTATTATACAATCAGATAGCACTTATTTAAAAAAGAAATTAGCTGAGTTTATTGCTTACAATAAAGAGCCCATTATTTTGGTGCTCAACCAGAATCCGTACACCATCAATAAATATTACTATGGAGAAAGTAAATTATTGAAAGAAGTTAAATGGTATCCATTTGTGCAATTACTGGTAGTTGCTTTATTCGTTTTAATTGCTTTTTTTGCTTTACAAACACAATATAAAAGTTCTCAAAATCAATTATGGGCTTCTATGGCCAAAGAAACTGCCCATCAATTGGGAACACCTGTTTCGAGTTTGGAAGGATGGCTGGAGATCTTAAAAGAGAAAAAAGAAACGGCTACCATTGTACCTGAAATTGCAAAAGACATTGATCGTCTTCAACTCATCACCGATCGATTCGGAAAAATCGGAAGTACTCCAAGTCTGCATCCGCAGCATCCAGTTGAAAGAGTATTACAGGTGGTCAATTACATGAAAAAAAGAAGTTCTGAACAAATTGTATTTACAGTAGATCATGATCATTTAGAGCAATTACAAATCAACTTATCTCCTACTTTGTTCGAATGGGTTTTTGAAAATTTAATCAAGAATGCATTAGATGCCATGGATGGCCAGGGCGCTATTCATATTAACTTCAAGAGGCAGGAAAATGATTTGGTGATTTTGGTAACCGATACCGGAAAAGGTATTCCATCCAACCAAATCAAGCATGTATTTAAAGCTGGTTATACAACCAAGAAACGTGGCTGGGGTATTGGTCTTTCTTTGAGCAAAAGAATTATTGAACAATACCACAACGGAAAATTGTTTGTTAAATGGAGTGAACCATCTAAGGGAACTTGTTTTTGTATTATTCTTCCGATTCCATCAAGCCAAGATCAGGCATAGTTCTATTACCAAATCGATGCATTAAAGACAATAATTGATGTACAGAATGAGCACTTGCTGTTTCAGTATACAAATTGGCTTCTGAGCATAATTGTAATAATTCAAATTCTGCTTTCGATTTTTTATTGGCTAGTCCATGATGGTTTAAATCGCTAATACATTTGTTCATCTTCGCTAATTTCTCATCCGATAAATGATCAAATGCATGTTCCTGCATTAGTTGCCCAGCTGCATTTACCAATAAGTGGTGATTGTCTGTTTTCATGTGTAGGTTTTTATACATGCAATCAACAACTATACCATGATTGAAATATTACCATTGTGTAAACAAATTGTTACCACAAAAAAAAGTGGATAACCCGTGAGTAAACTCACGGGTTGCCCATTTGTTAAGACTGCCGCTTAACAGAACCGCCACTGCTTATATTGATATCTCGGATTGAAGCGTTCCCTTTGTATTTTATATAACCACCACTGCTTGCTTCTGCAGATAGTTCTTTGTCGACATTTACTTGCACGCCAGCACCACTACTCACTTCTGCCTTACAATTCGTAACTGAAAAATCGCTTCCTCTAAAACTGGAACCACTGCTCGCATCTACATCTAAATAATCTGCTTTCCCAGATATTTGCATTTGGCCACCACTGCTTGCTCTGGCAGTTAATTTAGATAAAGACAAACCAGTTCCTTTTAACATCGCACCGCTGGATACAACCAGTTTATCTAGATCGATATAAGAAACATATACCCTCACAGACCAGTTTTTCCAATTATTCCAAAACTTCCAATCAATATCTCTAGTAATTTTTAAAACACCATTTGATACGGTTGTTTTAACTTGATCGCGGTAACTTAAATCGCCCACAGAAACCACCAGCTCTTCTTTATCACCTTTAGTAAGAATTACTTCTATACCTGATGATACATCAATACCATGAAATGATCCGATAGCACGTTTTTGGGCATTGGCTTCATTTATTTCCGTTTGAGCATAGGAGTTCACAATTGTAAAAACAATTGCCATCAATAACATTATTCGCTTTTTCATACGTTTATTTTTTATTGAAACGGACGAAGAAAAAGAAAGTTACACTATAGATGAATTATCTCAGAACAATAGCCCCTAAAGCAGGAAGGTGTACTTTGATCTTATAACATTTAGAGGGTTTATCTACTAATTCACTGCTAATTGAAGGGTTGAAAACATCTCCAGTTCCCCAAAATTCTTTTGCATCGCTATTGAAAATTTCGGTCCATTTTCCTTTTCCATGAACATAAATTTCCCAATCATGTCGAACAACAGGGGTAACATTTAAAATGATCATCACATCATTTTTTTCTTTCTTACCTTTTCGCTTATACACCAACACAGAGTCCGATCTATGATTAAGATCCACCCATTCAAAACCACCTGGTTCAAATTGATTTTCATATAGAGCAGGTTCAGAACGATATAATTCGTTGAGTTTTTGAACGCAATATTTCATTCCTCCATGACTGGTGAATTCCAATAATTCCCATTGTAATTCCGACTTATAATTCCATTCACTGGTAGCTCCAAATTCATCTCCCATGAACAATAATTTGGCACCCGGATGGGTGAACATATAGGTATACAAAATTCTCAGGTTGGCAAATTTCTGCCATTCATCTCCTGGCATTTTATACAACATGGGGCTTTTGCCATGCACCACTTCATCGTGGCTCAAAGGCAACATAAAATTTTCGTCGTAGAAATACATCATGCTAAACGAAAACTTGTCTTGATGGAATTGCCTGAAGATCGGGTCTAATTTGAAATAATCCAACGTATCGTGCATCCAACCCATCATCCACTTCATCCCGAACCCTAATCCATCTTCGAAAGTGGGTTTACTGATCTTTGGCCAATCGGTTGCTTCTTCTGCAATGGTTTGAATATCCGGAAAGTCGCGATACAGGGTTTCATTTAGGTCTTTAATGAATGCGATTGCTTCGATATTGCCATTTCCTCCATATTCATTTGGCTCCCACTGGCCTTGATTTCTGCTATAGTCCAATCTTAGCATAGAACTAACTGCATCAACCCTTATGCCATCTGTATGAAATTGATCGCACCAAAATCTCGCACTACTGATTAAGAATGATTTTACTTCTCCTCTTTTATAATTAAAAATGTAGGAATTCCAATCGGGGTGATAGCCTTTACGCATGTCGGCATATTCATAGGTATGTGTTCCATCAAACATAAATAAACCATGTGCATCATATGGAAAATGCGATGGTACCCAATCAAGTATTACACCTATTCCTGCTTGATGAAATGCATCTACCAAGCCTGCATAGTCTTGTGGCGAACCAAAACGGGAAGTCGGAGCAAAATAACCTGTTCCCTGATAGCCCCAGCTTCCATCAAAAGGATGTTCCATTACTGGCATGAATTCTACATGGGTGAATCCCATTTCTTTTACATAGGGAACCAATCGTTCTGCTATTTGCGCATAGGTATTATAGGATTCTTCATCATTTTTATCAGGCCGCATCCAACTGGCCAGATGCACTTCATATACCGAATATGGAGATTTTAAAGAATTGTGCTTTTTTCTCGACTTCATCCATTCTTCATCTTTCCAATCATAATTGGTTTGCCAGGTAATAGATGCTGTAAAGGGCCGCTTCTCCCAATAGTGTGCATAGGGATCACCTTTGTCTAATTTGATTCCATTAAATCCGTGTATATGGTATTTGTATGCTTCGCCCTGTTGAAGATTTGGGATAAAGCCTTCCCAGATACCTGAATTATCTTGTCTTACTTTAAGTGGATGTGTGGTTTTATTCCATTCATTAAAATAGCCTGTAACAGAAACAAAAGTGGCATTGGGTGCCCATACAGCAAAATAGGTTCCGGGCGTTTCTAAAACAGTGATTTGCTTATTGCCTAAATAATTATACAAACTATAATGAGTGCCCTGTTGAAAATTCTTGATATCGGCATCAGTAAACAACGAATAATTCCAAACTGATTGACTCGTTTCAATAAAATGAACTTCTTCATATTTATTTTTCGTTTCGTTTGCAACTTTTTTCCCTTTTTTAGCTCCTACTGGTGAAATAGTTGACTTTTCGGTATGGGTCTTATCTGTTTTTGGCATCTTAATGATCGAGATTTAACGAAATGTTATAACTAATTTTTTAGTTAGATGAATTATTTGGTGAAATTTACAACAAAATTCACCATCCTAAGAATTGAAACAAAAACCATGACCAGACTAATTGCATTGATTATCATTGCCAGTATTCTATTGAATACTGTTGCAGCCCAATCCAACTCAGGTTCTATCAAAGGATTGGTGAATGACACGCTTAACAAACAGAACCTCTCCAATGCAGTTGTAGCTGTATTAAGAAGCAAAGATTCAATTTTGGTCAAATTTGCAAGAACCAACAAGGAAGGACAATTTGAAATAGCCAATATAGCGGCTGGCAAGTATATAGTGATGGTTAGCTATCCTAATTATGCAGATTATGTAGATAAAGTAGAGATTACTGACGCAGTTCTTAATTTGGGTAAAATACCAGTTATTACCAAAGCCACTTTGTTACAAGAAGTGATTGTTAAACAAAGGGTTGGTGCCATTAGGGTAAAAGGAGACACTACAGAATATAAGGCGGATAGCTTTAAAGTGAGTGCCAATGCAGATGTGCAGGAATTATTAAGAAAAATGCCCGGCATTCAAGTGAATAGCAAAGGAGAAATTACGGCACAGGGAGATAGAGTTCAAAAAGTATTGGTGGATGGGGAAGAATTTTTTAGCGATGACCCTGCTGTAGTAACTAAAAACTTAAGAGCCGATGCTGTTGATAAAATTCAATCATTCGATAAAAAATCTGATCAGGCCGCATTTACAGGTATTGATGATGGGCAAAAAATTAAGACCTTAAACATTCAATTAAAAGAAGACAAGAAAAAAGGTTATTTCGGTAAAGTTGAAGCTGGTACTGATTTTGATAAATACCGATATGGTAAAGTATTGGCCAATTCATTTAAAGGAAAAAGAAAGGTATCGGGATACATGACTACAGATAATACCAAATTTGAATCCTTGAATTGGGATGAGAATCGGAATTATGCAGGTGATGCAAATATTACTACTGAAATCAATGATGATGGAGGAATGAGCATGTGGTCGTCTGGTGATGAATTTAGTTGGGGAAGAGGCTTTCCCACTTCATATACAGGTGGATTACATTTTAGTAATAAATGGGATAAAGACAGACAAAATTCCAATAATACTTATCAGTTTAACCAGTTAGACGTAACTGGAATTACTACCAGTAAAACCCAAAATATTTTACCAGATACCAGCTTTGTGAATACTACTGAACAAGATCAGGCTGCCAGTAGAAAACGACATAAACTAACCAGCTTTTATGAATGGCAGATCGATTCTACCAGTTCATTAAAACTCACCGTAAGGGGTTCTGCAATCAATAGTAATGTCCGAAACAACTTTTTAGGAAGATCGATTAGCCAGGACAATGTCATCATTAATGAAACGGACAGAACCACTACTAATATTGACGATAACAACACTTTGAATAATAATTTATTGTGGAAAAAACGTTTCCAGAAAAAAGGACGGACCATTTCTATTAATAGTGATTTTAATTTTTCGAATAGAGAAGAAAACGGATTTCTATTTGCCCAAAACACCTATTTCAATCAATCTGGTCAAGTAATTCGTTTTGACAATATCGATCAGAAAAAAATAAATAAACAAAACGGATCTGTTATCAACTCTACTATTTCTTATACCGAACCTATCTGGAAAAATACTTTTCTTATACTCAACTATAAATTGAACATCAATCGGAACAATGCCGAAAGATTGACATTTGAAAAATCGAATGGAGATAAATATGAAACGCTAGTTGATTCTTTAAGCAATCATTTTATTTTTAACACGATTGGTCATACAGGAAGTGTAAATTTTAGATACAATGTAAAGAAATTTAATTTTTCAGTGGGTAGTGGTTTTGGAACAGTCAATTATAAAATGACCGACATCAGAAAGAATATCGAAAGAAATGTGCCTTTTAATAATTTTCTACCCGCCATTACTTTTAACTATACTCCAAAGCAACAAAGAAGATTTAATTTTTCTTATAACGGAACAACCAGAAACCCTACCCTACAGCAAATACAACCCATCATCGATAATATTGATCCTTTAAATGTTACAATAGGTAATCCAAACTTACAACAATCATTTATTCATACTTTTAATTTTAGGGCTTCCGATTACAAAGTTTTAAAAAGCAGAAATATATATTTTAACCTTAATTATTCTAAGACCGATAACGCCATTACCAATGCAAGTTTTGTTGATAATTTAGGAAGAAGAATTTCTCAGGCAATCAATGTGGAAGGCAATTATAATCTATCCTCCAGTGTTGGATATGGTTTTGACCTGATCCCATCTTTAAATGTTGGCTTTGATGTTGGACCAAGAAAAAGCAGGTTTGTTAATCAGGTAAATGGGAAGATGAATACCACCGATAATACCAGTTTGAATCTGGGAATTAATGCAGGTTACTGGTCGGATAAATGGATCAATTTCTGGATGAATTTTAATGCCGATTACAATCATTCAAACTCATCCATAAATCCGGATATTGTTACTAAATACTGGTCTTATACCACATATTCGAATGTACAATTCAAATTTAAAAAGGCTAAAACATTCATTGATTTGAATTTAGAAGCCAATATTTATCAAAAGACAGCCATTTTTAAAGACCAACTGGATGTATACATTTTAAGCGCTTCTATCAGAAAAGTGATTTCCAAAAATGATCAATGGGAAACCAAATTATATGTGAATGATATTTTCAATCAAAACTTAGGTATTAACAGATCTATCAATAGCAATTTTATTGCAGAAACAACCTCTCAAACCATTCAACGATATTTTCTTTTATCCTTGATCTGGAATTTTAATAAAAACGGGAAACCAACTTCAATGGGATTTTAATATGAAAAAACTAACTACTATTATAGCCATTATTTTATTTGTTTCGGCGCAAGCCCAAACATCCTTTATTCAATATGGCAGAGTTGAATATGAAAAGAAAGTGAACCAACATAAGCCATTTGAAGATGATGCCGATGATGTTTGGAACAAAGAAAGGATGAAAGTGATCCCAAAATTTGTTACCGATATATATGAGTTAAGATTTAACATTTCTAAATCGGTATATAAACTGGCCAAGGAAAACCCAGATAATAAATACATGATGTGGGGTGGCAAGCCATCTGAAACGGATGGTATTGTTACCGATTTACAAACCCAAACCATCAGCAGTCAAAAAGATATTTTCGAAAACACTTATTTAATTAAAGACAGTGTAAGAAACTTAGAATGGAAAATATCAGATGAAACCCGTGAAATAGCTGGTTTTGAATGCAGGAAAGCAGTAACTAAAATATGTGATTCTGTGTATGTGGTGGCATTTTATACTGATCAAATACCTGTAAGTGCAGGACCGGAAAGTTTTGGAGGATTACCAGGATTGATTCTTGGATTAGCAGTCCCAAGATTATATACTACCTGGTTTGCAACTAAACTAGAATTAGTAGAGCCAACTATTGCTCAATTGAGCCCTAATCAAAAAGGCAAAAAAGTAAATCGTCAACAAATGATGTCCGAATTGCAAAAAGCAATGAAAGAATGGGGTAAAGAGGGAGCTCAAAGAATGTGGATTGCTCAATTGTAAAATGAATGCGTAAACATTTATGGAGTATGGCATTCCACCACTGTAGCTCCTGACAAGTTTTGCGATAAATAGGGGCTTACAAATGGAATATCTAAATTAAGGCCTCGCAATATTAATAAGGCTCCAATAATCATTGAAATAATTGGAACAAATTTTTGAAATGATGCTTTTACGCCAAGCGGCATTTTATTTGCGATGGCAACCAACGCAACCATTGCAGGTATTGTACCTAAACCAAAGAAAACCATAAACAAAACAGAATTGGCTACTGATGATGCAACAAGCGCTGCTGCAACTGCCATATATACCAAGCCACAGGGTAAAAAACCATTCATTACACCTACTAAAAACATCCATGCCACGCTTTGCTTTTTCATTAAATATTGTAATGAATTAATTTGATACCGATTTAACCAAGCTGGCATATGTATATTTTTATGCTTCAGCAGTTTTGGAAGCAGTAATGAAACCAAAATAATTGATCCCAATACAATAGAAATAATCTGCGTTAATCCAAACCAGTTAATTCCTCTTCCTACTAAACCAACAATTAAACCAATAGTTGAATAAGCCCCTACTCTACCTAGATTATACAAGCCTATAGCCAACCATTTATCATACCGACTAAACCTGCTGAATGGCAATGAAAGAGCCAAAGGACCACACATACCAACGCAGTGGATACTTCCGGCAAGTCCGGCCAAAAATGCGGTTATGAGGAATAATTGCATGCCTATTGAATAAAAATGGTTTCTTCTGTAAAATAAGGATTCCCATCCAGATCAAAAGATACCCGAACAATGTATTTCCCTTTAATAAAAGTTTTTTTATCAAAAAGATAAACCCCATTTGATGGATTCAATACCATTTTTTTATCTGCTTTCTCTGAAGCAGGATTGTAAAAATGGATGGCCCCGTTTTTCATAGACCTGGCTGAAACTGAGTCGATCGATACTTCAATTTGAATTCCAGTACTTTTAATGGTAATCGGTTGAGCTAAATTTTTTGCATTATCCACTCCTTGAATATGGGAATTAAATGCCAGCTCTTTTCCATAGTAATCTTCTTCTACCATTTCAGTGTTTAACATCATACTTCTGATAACAAAATAGCTGATAAATAATACGCCAGCTAAATAGGCTATAAATATTCTGGTTCCCCAATTCATAGATTTTATTTTAATACTCACTGATAAATACTGCATGTTTTGTTTCCATCACTTTGTTGCCACTCATTAATTTGATTTCATAATCCACTTTTCTTTTTTTCACATTTGAAGGTAATACTTTCAAGAAAAAAGTTTCTTCGGTTAATTGCCTTCCTTTCAAACTATCGATAGGAATACCTATTCGTTCAATTTTGACTGTAGGGTCTGTGGCTACTAAATGATAAGCAAGGGTTAAATTACTTTTATTGGTTACTTTAATACGGTATAAATTACTGATGGTTCCATCTTTATTTTCTTGTAAAGTCTGTCCGGGCACCCGCATTATAGTTGCATCAAAAGTGGTTCTTGTAACCACTAAAACAGCCAATAATACCATCAGTATTCCTAAAAAAGCTGTATAGGATTTGATTCGATAAGTGAACTCAAATTTCTTTCCAGATGCTATTGCATTTTCCGAAGCAAAAGTGATGAGTTCGGGAGGCCTACCCACCGATTTCATCATCATATTGCAAGCATCAATACATGCAGTGCAATTGATGCATTCCAATTGAGTACCATTTCTAATATCAATATTGGTAGGACATACATTTACACACATCCCACAATCAATACAATCTCCTGCTCCCTCCGTTGCTTTCTTCTTATTTCGTGGTTCTCCTCTTAAATAGTTATATGCCACAAGAATGGAATTCTTATCTAATAAAACACCTTGCAATCGGCCATATGGACAAATTACGGTGCAGACAATTTCTCTAACAAAAGCATATACTACATAAAATGCTAACGTAAAAAACACCATCGCAATAAAGCCAACCACATGATTACTAATGGGCTCTTGCATTATCTGGAATACTCCTTCTACTCCAATAATATAAGCCAGGAAAATATTAGAAATAGCAAATGAAATGGCTAAAAATACAATATGCTTGATGGTTTTACGAACATATATTTCTGTTGTCCAATCTTTCTTATTGTTGATTCTTTGTTTATTACCATCCCCTTCAATAAAGTATTCAATTTTACGGAAAACCATTTCCATGAATATGGTTTGAGGGCAAATCCAGCCACAAAAAATTCTTCCATAAATCAAAGTGAAGATGATGATGAACAAAATAAAGATCAACATCCCAATTCCAAACATGATGAAATCCTGAGGAGTAAATAATGCACCAAAAAAAGTAAACTCCCCCTCTGGTAAATTGAACTGAAACATTGGATTGCCATCAATTCTAATAAATGGCAAGGAAACAAATAAGATCAAATAGAAATAACTGAGCCATGTTCTATATTGATACAATTTCCCTTTGGGCTGTAAAGCATAAATCCAATTCCTTTTTCCTTCTTTATTAATAGTGGAATGCCTATTTCTAAATTCTTCACTAGTATCTTCACTCATCAGAACTGCTTTAATGTTACATTTTTACTGCTTTCGAAGCAGAATCTACTGCTACAGAAGGAACTGTTTCATCTTTGAATAATTCTCCTTGCTTTTCTTTTGCAGGGCTAGGATTTGTGCCTTGTAAAGATTTTACATAACTAGCTATTTGTGCTATTTGCAATGGAGAATAATCATCTTTCCAGGCTTTCATTCCTTTTTCGGGCCATCCATATTTTATGGTTGCAAAAATCGATTTTATATCTCCCTTATGTATCCAATATTCATCTGTTAAATTAGGGCCAATTCCTGGAGCACCATTTACTATTGCACTTCCATTGTCTGCATGACAAGTTGCACAAGCACCTGGTTTAATAAACAATGCTTTTCCTGCTTCAATATCCGACAAGCCAAGCATTTTCACGGTTTTCTCATCAACATTATTAGCTGATTTTTCTAAATATGCTGCTTGTTTTACAGCTGCTATTTCCTGATCGATCAGCAATTCTTTTTGTTGCAAGGGTCTTGATTCAGCAACATGATAACTATATAGATATACGACTGCAAATAAGATGCAAAACCCAAAACCATACTTCCACCAGATCGGAATATCATTGTCTAATTCCTTAATCCCATCGTAGTCATGACCCAGATCTAATTTAATAATATCAGCATCTGTATTACGATTATAAATTCGATCGAACCAAGGAATTTTTTCTTTCTTCACTGCATCAACAGGTGCTGCTACTATAGCAGCTGATTCTTTGTTGAGGAAAGTCCTAATTCCAATAGCTAGATAAAAGATAAGTAGCAACTCTAATACTATTACCGTAGCTATAATATACATCACATTTTCTGAAACAACCGTTTTTGCACCAACAGGAACTGGAGATTGTGCATTTGCAGTGGCAACGGCAGTAAGTAATAATCCGATCATTATTCCAGCCTTTGTAAATGTACCATTGCGCTTTTCTTCCACTATTCTATTTTTAATTGCCATTAAAAAAACAGATCCCAAAATATAGATTACGCAAGCCAATAAAGCCGCAACACCCACCAGCGTATATGCAAATGTGGTATCGTAAAATACATCTGGTGCTTTTTGGGGCTCCGCAGCAGCATCAGCTGCTTGTGCAAATATTGAAGTTGATCCAAAAAAAAGCATGGATAATGTTCCAAAAATAGTTTTGCTATTTATTGCCTTTACTCTTTTTTTATTTTTTTGTATCATATAAAATAATTTATCAGTCATTAATGGGAATATTGCTTCTTTCTATCATTGATGCCTTACTGGCACTGAATACATACCATGTTACCACTGCAAAAAAAACGGTGAAAATGAGCAATGATACCAAGGGATAAATTCCTACATGATCGATACTGGTTAAATAATTTTTGAATTTCATTGTATATAATTAATGTAGATTTTTAACTTCTTTTTCTGGAGCCTTTTTTAAATCTGTTCCGACTCTTTGCAAATAGGCAATCAAAGCAATAATTTCTTTATGACTATCCGCTTTGATTTTATTGGCTTTTAGATCTGCAGTAATTTCCTCTGCCTGAGCTCTTAAATCGGCATTTGCTTTTTCGTCGAATCCTTTTGGATAAGGCACTCCCAAAGTTTGCATGGCCCTGATTTTTGCAGGTGTTGTGGTTGTATCCAAATCATCATCTATCAACCAATTATATGGAGGCATGATACTGCCCTGAGAAATTTCTTCAGGAGCATACATGTGCCTATAATGCCAGCTATTGGGATACTTACCACCTTCTCTTGCCAAATCCGGCCCAGTACGTTTACTACCCCACTGGAAAGGATGATCGTAAACAAATTCTCCAGATTTTGAATAATCTCCATAACGAGCAACTTCATCTCTGAATGGTCTGATCATTTGAGAGTGACAAGTGTAACAACCTTCTCTGATATAAATATCTCTTCCTTGTAATTCCAATGGAGTATATGGTTTTACTGTACTAATGGTAGGGATATTTTCCTTTATTAAGAAAGTTGGAATCAATTCTATTGCTCCTCCGATAGAAACTACTACCAAACTTAACACCAACATTCTTACTGGTCTGCGTTCTATTGCAGTATGCCAGAATTGCTTGCCCTGAGGTAAAGGAATAGATTCCAATGAAGGCGCTTCAGCATTTTCTACTTCAATCAATGCTCCACTCTTTATTGTTTTATACAAATTCACTACCATCAGGATTACTCCAGCTAAATAAACGGTTCCACCTAACCCTCTTAAGATATACATAGGAAGAATTCTGGTAACTGTTTCTAAAAACTGGTATTTCAATTGACCTTCTGCAGTAAACTCTTTCCACATTAAAGCTTGTGAAAATGCTGCCCAATACATAGGTATAGCATAAAGAAGAATACCTATCGTTCCTATTAAGAAATGCGTATTAGCCCATTTTTTAGAATACAAGGTTGTGTTGAATATTCTAGGAACCAACCAATACAACATACCAAAAGTCAGGAATCCATTCCAACCCAAAGCTCCTACGTGTACGTGTGCAACAATCCAATCTGTATAGTGCGCAATGGCATTCACATTCTTTAATGAAAGCATCGGACCTTCAAATGTGCTCATACCATAACAAGTAAGTGCTACTACAAACATTTTTAAAATTGGATCTTCCTTCACTTTATCCCATGCACCTCTTAAAGTGAAAATACCATTCAACATTCCACCCCAACTTGGTAAAATGAGCATTATACTAAACACAACACCCAATGATTGAGCCCAATCAGGAAGAGCAGTATACAATAAATGGTGAGGGCCTGCCCAGATATAAATAAAAATCAATGCCCAAAAGTGAATGATGCTCCATCTGTAAGAATAAATAGGACGTTGAGCAGCTTTAGGAACAAAATAATACATCAGGCCCAAATACGGTGTGGTCAAGAAAAATGCCACAGCATTATGTCCATACCACCATTGCACCAATGCATCTTGTACACCAGCATATAAACTATAACTATGTGTGAGTGAAGTTGGAATTGCAAAGGAATTAACTATATGCAATAATGCAACAGTTACCCAGGTACCAATTAAAAACCAGATAGCTACATATAAATGGCGCTCTCTTCTTGTTAAAATTGTTCCAAACATATTTACTCCAAAGACTACCCAAATCAAAGTAATGGCAATATCAATTGGCCAGATTAACTCGGCATATTCTTTACCTTCTGTTAAACCAAATGGAAGGGTTAGGGCTGCAAATACAATGATCAATTGCCATCCCCAGAAATGAATATTACTGAGGGTCTTATTCCACATACTCGTTTTTAATAAACGAGGCAACATATAATAAGTACCCGTAAAAATTCCATTGCCCACAAAAGCAAAAATGACTGCATTGGTGTGCAAAGGCCTTAACCTACCAAAGGAAATATAGGAAATACCAAAATTGAGCGCAGGGAATGCCAATTGAAAGGCAATAATCACCCCTACTAACATTCCTACTATCGACCATAAGATGGTAGCGTAAGCAAAGTTTCTGACAATTTTATTGTCGTACGTAAATTTTTCTAACTGCATAATTATTGATTCTTAGGTTCTTGACTATTTTTATCAAACAAAATTTTATTGGCTGGAGAAAATGAATCGTCGAATTGACCAGTTTTAGTGCTCCAAATAAAAGCAACTAAAAAGCCCAATGCTACAGTCAAACTCACTGCTAATAAAAGTACAATGACAATCATTTTTTAGAAGATTTAGTATTAATTCCAAATGGCAAATACAGGGGACAAAAACTAATAAAACTTGTTAATATAAAAATCCCAGCTAATACCAATAAAACAATGGCTGTTGTTCCACTAATTTCATTTTGTAAATACAATACACCTATTAAAATGGCCGCTAAGACTCTTATGGCTTTATCGAGGGTGCCCATATTCTTTTTCATATGTTTGAGGTTTGATTATGATGATTAAAATGTTTTTTTTCAATATAAAAGGAACCCAGCATTGTAGTAAAAACAATACTTAAAGTACTCATTGGCATTAAAACTGCTGCCACTAATGGAGATAGTTGTGCCGTTACAGAAAAATAAAGTCCGATTACATTATATAAAAGAGAAATGACAAAAGTTAGCTTGATCAAATTTTTTGCACTAATTGCTGCTTTAATATAATTATTTAAGAAGGGAAGTTTATCAGCTAATAATATCGCATCGCTTGCTGGAGAAAATTGAATAGTATTATCTACAACAGCAATTCCAATATCACTTTTTTGTAATGCACCTGCGTCATTCAGGCCATCTCCTACCATCATTACAGTGGAAGATTGCTTTTGCAAATTGGCAATAAAAGTCAATTTGTCTTGAGGAGTTTGATTAAAGTAATAGGCTATTTTTTTGGTGAATTTAGTATTCAAATAATCGGCAGCTCGATTATTATCACCACTTAATATAGACACTGAATAGGGTAACTGGTTAATCAGCTGATCAACATTTTCACGCAACAAATTAAACACTTCAAATTTACCATATACCTCATTATTGATAGATACCCAAACTTCCGATGCGCTTTGATGTGTGGAATTACTAGCAACAAAAAAAGCTGATCCGGTTTTATAATGTGTATCATTTTCCCAAGCTTCAACGCCCAGCCCTGGCTGTTCTTTCACGTTGGTCAATGAATAATGAGATGCACCTAAATGATTGGCAACACTTCTGCTCAAAGGATGCAATGACTGTGCAAACATGGCTGCAAAAACAGCCAGATCATTTTGAGATAAAGGCTTACCCTCATACTGAACAGTAGATTGATTGGCCTGAGTGAGTGTTCCAGTTTTATCAAAAACAATATGATTGATTGAAGGAATGATCTGGAGAATATTGGCATTTTTAAGATACAAACCCTTAATGCTAAAAATATTCAACAAAAATCCTTGAGTGAAAGTAGTAGTTAATAACAATGCACAGGGGCAAGCTACAATCAATACTGCAGTTAAAGCATTCCATGCATTGACAGAACTGATATTATACCAATAAATAAAAGCAGTTATCGCTACCAAAAATACTGCAGCTGCAAAATAATTACTAATTATTCCTGTGAAAGTATAGCCCTGTTTGTTGTCTTTTTTAAATGCATCATGATTCCAAAGTCGAGTAAAATTGCTTTGCGAAAAAGGTTGAACAACCAATAAATCTATAGCTCCATTCGTTTGTTTTCCGCCAGCATAGATAATTTCACCCATTTTCACCATACTAGTTTCATTTTCCCCAGTTACAAAACTATAATCAATATTGGCTTGTCCTTTAATGAGTATACCATCAACAGGAATCACTTCCTGATTTCTAATTCTGATCGTATCGTCAATTTTTATTTCACTTACCGATAAATAAGATTCCTCATTTTGTTGATTGATTCTACAAACGGCTATCGGAAAATAAGATGTGTAGTCTCTATTGAACTTTAAATTAGCAAAGGTCTTTGTTTGAAATGCCCTTCCTACAAGCATAAAAAATATAATGCCAGACATGCTGTCTAAATAACCACCTCCCACCCCACTGATTATTTCATAGATGCTTCGGGTAAATGTAACCGCCAAAGCCAATGCAATGGGCGCATCTATATTGAGCATTTTTTGTTTAAATCCGTACCAGGCATTTACAAAAAATTCATTCCCACTATATAATAAAACAGGTAAAGACAAACCTAGATTCAACCAACGAAAAATTTGAGCAGAGAGCCCGTCTTTTGCCAAGGTATCCAACCCTAAATATTCGGGAAAGCTCAACAACATGATATTGGCAAAGCAAAAACCTGCTATCCCAATTTTTATGGTTGCTTTACGCGCTATAAAATGCTGTTCTTTTTGTGTAGCATTATTTGCGTCTAATGAAATATGAGGTTCATAACCTATAGAACTCAATAATTCAGCTACTTGTCTAACAGACAATACTGTTGGATTAAAATAAATGGTTACTTGCTTATCCGGGAAATTGACAGTAGAAAACGCAACCCCATTATCTAATTTGTGCAGATTTTCTAATAGCCACAAACAAGAACTGCAATGTATTTGAGGCAAGTAAAAATTGACAGCTGTTTGTTGTTGATTTGCAAAAACAATCAAGCGAGCAGATAAATCGGGATTATCTAAGAATGCAAATTTTTGTGCATTACCATTTTCGATCCGCTTAACTCCTGCTATTTCATTAAACTCATAATATTCACAAAGATTACTTTTATTTAAAATCTGGTACACCGATTTACAACCTGAACAACAAAAAGATTTATCATCAAAAGCAACCAATGCATCATCATTGCAGTTATCGCCACAATGAAAACAAGTAGTCTTATCTAAAACTGTTTTAATCATTTAATCTAAAAAGTTTAAAGCTTGTTTTTCGAAGAACCACTCACTGAATTTAATGAATTATCTTCATACAATCGAGCTATATCAAAATAGTTCTTCTTAAAACAATTACAAGACGATATTCTATCTTGTATCATTTTGTTCCAACAGGCTTTTTCTTCAACAAAATTGTGTGAAAATGCATTGACCAGATCTTCTTGATTCTCTGTTTCCCATAAATGGTTATTGATTAACTGGTCAATTTTTGCAACATAGTGGTTTATTCTATTCTCTTTCCGGTTGGTAAGTTGTAATAAATCACCCAGATTTGGAAGGCTGGTGCTTGCTTTTTTTGCATGAAAAACTTTCAAAACAGAAGGAAAAACTAATTTCTCCTCGTAAGTAGCTAAGGAGTGAAACTCATTTTTCAGGTTAACTAGTAAATCATTTACTAAGTCTTTTTCAGGCACAATGCTACCGCCCAAATTGAAGCACTGAAGCGCATTATCAATCCTAAGATTTAATAATGGATACACATCATTTAAAAGATGATCAATAAGTTCTTTGGTTTGGTCAGCATGTTTGCACATGATATAGTAATTTACTATACAAAAGTGCGTTAGTTAATATT
Organism: Sphingobacterium thalpophilum; assembly: GCA_943372285.1. Lineage (GTDB taxonomy): Bacteria > Bacteroidota > Bacteroidia > Chitinophagales > Chitinophagaceae > Sediminibacterium. The sequence goes on from CALRYA010000002.1 coordinate 110,736, forward strand.
GAAAAAACATGAGAACAACTAAGAAGAAACATGATTTTTATCATGTTTAATTTGCTAATCTTCTATATTGGCTGTTTGTATAAGCATAGGGAGGTTAATAATGCTTATTTTTTTACCGTTTAATGCGATCATTTTGTCTTGATTGAATTCAGACAATAACCTGATACAGCTTTCTGTGGAGGTACCAACATAATCGGCAATCTCCTCTCTGGTAAGGCTCACATTGATTGTTTTCTGATCTGCTTCAAAACCATAGGTAGCTTTTAAAAACAGCAGGGCTTCAGCCATACGCTCTCTAACATTCTTTTGAGATAATGAAACTATATGATCTTCGGCTTCTTTTAGATCCCGACTCATTTTTTTCACCACTTCAAACATCAGTTTTGGTGTAGATTCCAAGGCCTTGAAGAAATAAGCTTTATCTATAATACAAATCGATGCATCTTCCAAGGTAACAGCAGATGATGCATATCTTTCATTGGAAATTAAGGCGCGATATCCTACTATATCACCAGATTTAGCCAAACGCAGAATTTGCTCTTTACCATCAAACCCTGTTGTGGTAATTTTTATTTTTCCACTATTGACGCAATACAAACCTGATGGCAATCCATTTTCCGCAAATACATATTGTCCTTTTTTGTAGGTACTACAAGACTTATGCATGGTCATTTCATTCAACTGTTCTCCTTCTAATACATTAAAAACAGAGTGCATTCTTACATTGCAATGGGCACATCCGGTCTCAAACTGTATAGGCTTTTTCATCATAGCGGGATTTATGGTGCTCAAAAATACTAAAAATCTAGTCTTTAAAGGTTTTAATAAAATAATCAGCCACAGCTTGATATACTAATTCGGCATTGGAATGCTTCATCCAATGGTGGGTATCGTCCACAACCATCATTGTCTCAAAAGATACACCTTTTTTGGTTAGTCTTTTAATAAGGTCTACACTTTGGTTAAAACGTACATTTCGGTCATCATCGGCATGTATAATCAGTACTGGTGAGGTCCAAGTAGCTATAGAAGCCACTGGAGAAGATTGCCAGGCAGTTTTCAGGGCTTTATCTAAATCTGGCGCTTTTTCGTATTTTTCATTCGAATTGGAGGCTAAAAGATTAACTGTAAAATCATGTACCCCATGAATATCTACACCAGCTGCAAATAGTTTAGAATCTCTGGCCAATGCCAATGCAGTAAGGTAACCGCCATAAGATCCTCCATAAATACCAATTTTTGATGGGTCTACAAAAGATTGTTGCTTTAACCATTCCCCTGCTGCTTTTATATCTAAATACTCAGCAGCACCAGCAGCACCTCCATTTGCTGGCTTATGAAAATCAAATCCGTAACCAATTCCTAAGCGATAATTCACTACTAACACGTTGAACCCTTTGCTGGCCAGGTACTGATTGGATGAATAAGCATTGGAATAATAATCGGAATAATTCCAACCCAATAACATTTGACGTGGAGGTCCTCCATGAACATAAACAATGGTTGGCTTTTTTCCAGGCCCTTCTGCTTTAAACAAATCAGCATGTACTTTCACTCCATCGGAAGCAGTAAAAATGACTTGTTCTGGAGTTACAAATTGGTTTTGAGGTAATGCAGGATCTATGAGGGATTGCCCAATTAATTGAATTGAATTTGAAGCAAGATTCATTATTGCCGGAATCGGAGGCCTTTGTACAGTAGCACTCAGAAAAGCTATTTTTTTTGAACCCTCTGTAAAAACTGGCGTCCATTCCAAACCTTTACCAGGTGAGAGCAGCTCAATCCCTGCTTTATCAACTGCAACTCTTGCAACATGTCTACGTTCTATATCCTTACTATCTGGCCCTGTATTGGCACTAAAAGCCAGCCACTTTTTATCTGCACTCAGTTGTACATGTTCCACCATATAATTACCGGGAGTCAATAAAATTGGTTTGCCGCCGGCAGCTGAAATTGAATACAAGTGTGGCCAACCATCTTCATAAGACAAAAAAACTATCTGATTATTGGCAGCCCAGTGCAAATTCGTTCCACCATGGGTTGTTGGATATGAACCCCTCAATGTGGTTGGTGCTTTCCACAATTGAGTTGTTTTACCTGTTGCAATATCTACTTTCTGAATCGACCATGGATTGTGTTTTCTACTCAACATAGAATCCGGTGCACCACCTGTTCCAGGCGTTCTTACAAAAACAATTGAACTACCGTCTGGAGACCATCGAGGAGATTGATCTCTATTGAAAGAGGGAGATAGCCATTTTAAATTTTGCTGACCGTTCGTATATATTCCAATGATTGAATGATCTTGACGATTGGCAATGAATAATAGTTCTTGTCCATTCGGCGACCATTCTAGTGAACCAACATTTCCTCTGGTTGTAAAAATGTTTTTTGCAGGAGCATTATTATTGATGGAAACCATCCATGCTTGACCATTTTTAATAAATGCCACTTGCTTACTATCTGGAGAAATAGCAGGCAAATCACCCTCAGATAAGGACTGTACTTTACCTCCTTGAAATGGCACACTTAGAATTTGAACTTTATACGCTACTAAATCAAAACTAGGATTTACTGGCAACCCTGTTTCCCAATTTCCACTGTGCTCTCCTCCTCTTACAAATACCACCCAATTGCCATCATCAGAAATAGATACACTCGTTATTTCCTGCCCATCATCTTCAGTAAAGTTGGTTAATTTTCTCGGCGCATAATTCGGCGCTTCTGCAACATATACATTTCTTCTTCCGGCAGAATCCAATGCCCAAGCAATTTTACCACCAGTAGCTGCGCTGGTTAATTCAGTTGGAAATGCATATTTTTTATAGGCACTATAGTTGACTTCTTGGGCTATTACTGTTGAGCTAACTGCAAAACAACAGCATACAATTAATTGAATAATTCCTTGTTTCATTAGATTGGGTTGATGAATTCATTATTGTAATTTCAAAACCATCGATTCTTTTGGGCCGATCGAAAACGCAGTACCATATTGCTTATCAGAGATTACATCTACTCCTTTTGAATAATTTTTTGTTCGCTCCAGAAAATTATTCAAATTCACTTCTTTCACATCTTTAGAAGTATTGAATACGATCATGAATGTTTGATCAGCATCGTACCGAAAATAAACATACACCCCATCTTTAGGGATCCACTGCATTAATTTTCCTGATTGCAAAGCCGTATTATTCTTTCTATAATTGGCTAATTTTTTTACATAATTAAATGCTTCCTCTTCCGTTTTATTTCTTCCTGATGCTAAAAATTTATTGGATTGCTGGTCATTAAAGCCCCCAGGGAAATTCAAACGAACCATACCATCATTCGGATCTTTAAAATTTTTCATCCAAACTTCTGTTCCATAATACAAATGAGGAGTACCACGTAAAGTGAACAATAAGTTCATCCCCATTTTAAATTTATTCATATCCTGATCGATCATAGAAATAAATCTTTCAGTATCGTGATTGTCTAAGAATATCCAATTTTTTTCAGGCGCTTTGTATAAAAAATCCTGAGACAAAGTCATGTACAATTTATTCACTCCATTGGTCCAACCAAATGGCTGGTTGATTGCATCCATCATAGAATAGCTCAATGGAAAATCAAGTAAGGATTGCAAATTATGTTTGAATGCTGGTTGCATATTATTTTTGGCGAAATAGGCGCTTCCTGTTACTGTGTTGGCAACTGCTTCTCCTACGATGGTAATGGTAGGAAAATCATTTTCTAAAGCTGCATTCACTTTATTTAAAAATGCTTCATCACAGTATTTATAGGTATCTACCCTCCATCCATCAATTCCATATTCTTCTACAGTCCAAAGTGCATGTTGAATCAAATAATTGGCAACAAAAGGATTGCGTTGATTGATATCTGGTAAATGTGGAACAAACCAACCATCCAACATCACTTTTTTATCCGCTGTACTTCCATGTATATCATATAATGCTTCATCGCGATGATTGCTGCTAGTGTACTTATCCCATTGATTCACCCAATCTTTGGAAGGAGCATCTTTATACATCCAATGTTCAATGCCGATATGATTATATACTGCATCTTGAATGATTTTTATTCCTTTAGCATGAGCAGCATTGATCAGATTTTTATATGCGGCATCTCCACCAAATCTTTTGTCTATTGCATAATGATTGGTAAACCAATACCCATGATAGCCTGCCACCATACCAGCTTGTTCATTTTGTAATGGCATATCATTTTCTATCACTGGTGTAAGCCAAACTGCAGTAACACCTAAATCATTTAAATAATCCAAATGATTTTGAATTCCTTGTAAGTCGCCCCCATGTCTTAAAATAGGAGAAGCACTATTGCAAGAAGTATCTTTATATTCTTTAATCCGATCATTAGTTGGATCTCCATTACTAAATCGATCGGGCATCAATAAATAAACAAAATCTTTTTGGGTGATTCCTTGTGCAAAATCTTTTCCAGGATTGGCCCTTCTGGCTTTAATCGGCCAGTTGATTGCATGAACTTTATTATGCTGAATAAATTCAATGGGAACATTTCCTGGCTTTGCAGAAGGAGCAACTAATAGATCAAGAGCAAGGTATTTGCTGTTTTCGAATTGATGTACTTTTTGTAACTGTACTCCTGGATAATTGACCCTTACTTTTTCTTGATTGAATCCTTCGTAAGTGCCCTGAACAATCACTTGCACTTTATTCCATTTCATACCCACAAACCATCCCGTAGGATAAACTTTTGCATATTGTGCATTCGTGCAGGTTACTATTAAAAATAATAGTCCAGTTAAAAAGCAATTTCTCATAGAATTATTTTGCGGATTCTTTTATTTTGATAGCTCCTTCATCATACACAAATAAAACACTTATTGCAGCGCAGATCATAAAGAAACCTGCTAATACAATGGCATAAATGGGTTGCCCATTATAAATATGTTTTACAATCCAACCCCCACAAATACCATTGATAATTTGAGGCAATGTGATAAAGAAATTAAAAATACCCATATAAATACCCAATTTACCAGGAGGAATTGAACCCGATAAAATTACATAAGGCATTGCCAATATACTGGACCATGCAAGGCCAATGCCAATCATTGAATATCTAAGCATGGTCGGATCTTTGATGAAATAAATTGAAATAAGCCCTACTCCACCAGCAATCAATGAAAACGCATGTGTTCCTTTTCTTCCTAAATATTTAGCAACAACTGGTAAAAATAAAGCGTATACAGCAGCTACTAAATTATAGGTTCCAAATGCAGAACTCACAATATTTCCTGCACTATTGTATTCTACTGACTTAGCATAATCACCTGTTAATCCATACACATGTGTTGCTACTGCATCTGTAGTAAACACCCACATACTAAATAAAGCAAACCAAGAAAAAAATTGCACCAAACCCAATTGCTTCATGGTTCTTGGCATTTTTGCAAAGTCTTTGAATATTTCGCTTATTCCTGCTTTAGCTGCTGCTTCATTTTTGCCATGGTATTTTTCATATTCGGCTGGTGGATACTCTTTCGATTTAAAAACGGTTACCAGAATTGCTCCAACAAATACTGCAGCACCAATATAGAATGCATAGCGAATATTATCTGCAACACCTGATGCACCAGCTTCCTGAGAGAAACCATTCCTTGCTAAAAAGGAAGGTAACTCAGATCCAACAACAGCTCCAACACCAATCAAAAATGTTTGAACAGCAAATCCACTGGTTCTTTGTGTATCGGGTAAATTATCGGCAACCAATGCGCGAAATGGTTCCATCGCTACATTGAATGATGCATCCATAATCATGACCATTCCCGCTCCGATCCAAAGTGCCGGGACAATTGAAGAAACAGATCCTGAATTCGGTAAAAAAACCAAGGCTGCCGAAGAGAGTAAAGCCCCTGCTAAAAAATAAGGTTTTCTTCTTCCAAATCTATTCCAGGTTCTATCACTGTAATGTCCTATTAATGGTTGAACGATCATTCCTACCAATGGAGCAACAATCCAGAACATGGGCAATTGTTCTACATCGGCACCAAATGACCGTAAGATTCTGCTCGTGTTTCCATTTTGCAATGCAAATCCGAATTGAATTCCTAAAAATCCAAAACTCATAAAAAAGATCTGAGCTAAACTTAACCTGGGTTTAGTAGCTATACCCAAAGAAGCAGCAACTGGGGTTGAAGAAGCCATAGCAATCGTTGTTAAAATATTAAATTACAAATCCATCGGGTAAAACGGCCCTTTTCTTTACCACAACAATCCCATCTTTAACGGTATATAAAGGATGGTCAACATTGGCCAAATGCTTACCGCCATTGATTCGTACATCATTACCGATCCTGCAATTTTTATCGATAATGGCATCTTTGATATAACATCTTTCTCCAATTCCAATTCTTGGCATTCCCTTTTCTATGTTGATGCTCATCTCCTCAATGGTCTCATAATAATCATTCCCCATGATATAAGTAGATACTACGGTTGAACCGTATCCAATTCTTGATCGAATTCCTACTACACTTTGCTCTATCCTACTTGCATTAATAATGGAGCCTTCTGCAATAATGGTTCTTTCTAAAGTAGTACCACTGATTTTTGCTGGAGGTAACATTCTTGCACGAGTAAATACCGTTTTTTCGTTATCAAATAAATTAAACAAAGGCACTTCTTGAGTGAGTGCTAAATTGGCCTCGTAGAAAGAATAAATATTTCCAATATCTGTCCAATACCCATCATATTGAAAACTAGCTACATTGTAATTTTCTATAGAATTTGGCATTATTTCTTTTCCAAAATCTGTTGCCGCAGGGTAGGTTTCATTCAATAATTTATACAATACTTGTTTATTGAAAATATAAATACCCATGGAGGCTAAATAATTTCTTCCTTGCTTTTGCATTTCGGCACCTGTATCACTCGTCCAATCGGCTAAAATATCTTTGCCTGGCTTTTCTATGAATGAGGCAATGGTATTGTCTTCATTGGTTTTTAAAATACCAAATTCAGGAGCATCTCTATCATCAACAGGAATAGTAGCTATTGAAATATCCGCATTTTTTTCGATATGATTCGCCAGCATTTCAGTGAAATCCATTTGATATAATTGATCACCACTTAAAATTAAAATATGCTCAAACTCCATACTGGAAATATGTCGTAGAGATTGACGAACCGCATCTGCAGTACCCTGAAACCATCCTGCATTATCGGGTGTTTGTTCTGCAGCTAAAATGTCTACAAACCCTGAACTAAATGCACTAAAATGATAGGTGTTTTTAATATGCTTATTCAAAGAAGCAGAGTTGAACTGGGTCAACACAAACATTCTATTGATATTGCTATTAATACAATTACTAATGGGGATATCAACCAATCGATATTTTCCTGCAATAGGAACAGCTGGTTTAGATCTGCTTAATGTTAAAGGAAATAATCTTGAACCAGCGCCACCGCCTAAAATAACGGCTAATACTGAATTAGAAATTGTTGTTCTCATATGGTCGATTTAGAAAATTTTGAAATCTTAAACGATTTTTTTTATTTTAAACTTAAATAAACTTCTTTGTATTGATTGACCGTTCCTTCCCAGCTATGATCGATCGACATCATTTTTTTTCTCATCCATTCTAGGTGTTTTTTGTCTTGATAAACAGCCACCCCTCTTCCTATTGAATAATCAATGTCATGCACAGTTGCCTGATCAAATCGAATTCCAAATCCTTCAAAATCACCCATATCCAAGACTGTATCTTTTAACCCTCCGGTACTTCTTACAATCGGCACAGTTCCATAACGCATGGCATACATTTGATTCAAACCACATGGCTCTACCCTACTTGGCATCAATAAAAAATCTGCCCCTGCATACATTTTATGACTTAATTTTTCATCATAGCCAATGACAGCATTAAAAACCCCCTTGAACTCTCCAGCCATTTGTTGAAATGCCCATTCTACCGAAGTGTCGCCACTGCCCAAGATAAGAAATGAAGCATTACCCTGCGTATTAAATATGGCTGTTTTAATAGCATCTGGTAAAATTTCTGCAGCTTTTTCGCCTACAAGCCTTCCAATGAATACAAACAATGGCTTGGAAGCATCTAAACCAAACTGCTCACATAATGCTTCCTTATTTTTTTCTTTGCCTTTAGTGACCGATTTTATACTGAAATGGTGGTCGAGATACGTATCCGTGGATGGATCCCAAACCTCATTATCAATTCCATTTAATATTCCAACACATTTTCCCTTTTCATATTCGAATAATTGCTCTAATCCATTAGCACTTACCCTTAATTCTTCCATATAACTCCAACTAACAGTAGTTACTTTTCCTGCACATTTCACTCCTGAAGCTAAAGGGTTAATATTTCCAGCCCAGTCCAGCATGCCTCTTTTCCAAAGATCCCAGCTAGGAATATAGGTACTTTTATTCCAACCCATCCAGCCCTGGTATTGGCCATTATGAATCGTTAATACTGTTGGTACATTAGCCAAAAACTGATATGCATAGCAATACTGCATCATGAATGGAATCAATGCTGTATGATGATCATGACAATGAACAATATCGGGGCGATGTTCCCAATTACTGATCCAATTCACTACAGCTATTTGAAATGCAGTAAATCTTTCTGCATCGTCGTCGTAGCCATAAATTTTTTGTCGGTCCAGTAATCCATTGATGTCTACTAAGTATAAATCGAATCCTAATTTATTGCTGCGTTCTTTAATTACCGTAAAATCAAAATACCAATTTCCTAAATTAGCGCTCCCTTTAAAATCTACATCCCATTCATTTTCATACAAAAATTTAGTGCGATACATAGGCATGACCACTTTAGCAATATCACCTGCCTTACACTGATACTTAGGCAATGCGCCTACAACATCCCCCAATCCTCCTGCTTTAGCAACCGGATAGCATTCAGCACTTACATGAATAATCTCCATTCTGGCAATTTTTAATCTTTTTCAAGTTAGTTATTTAACTGATTCCATCAAATTTCGTATTTAAAATTTTCCCTTCTTTAAATTATTCCTATTTTACAGCTTACTAATATTAAATCAACGATTGTTATGAGCCAACCTACAAAATGGTCACAATTTGGTACTTTGATTACCGTATTCTTTTTCTGGGGCTTTGTTGCAGCCAGTAATGACATTCTAATCCCTGTATTTAAAAAAGCGTTTAATCTTTCACAAGCCCAGAGTCAGATTGTTTCTTTGGCTTTTTATGTAGCCTATACTGTAGGTTCTTTAATTTATTTTGGTATTTCAAAATTAATTGGCAATGATGTATTGAATAAAATCGGCTATAAGAATGGAATCGTTTTAGGGTTGATCATATCAGCTATTGGTACTTTATTATTTTATCCAGCAGCCAATAATGCATCATTTACTTTAATGATCACAGGATTATTTATAGTTGGATTAGGTTTTTCCCTGCAACAAATTGCTGCCAATCCATTGGCCATTGTAATTGGAGATCCTAAAACAGGATCCCAAAGATTAAACCTGGGTGGTGGAGTGAATAATTTTGGAACCACCATCGGACCATTGATTGTGAGTTTTGCTATTTTCGGAAGTGTAAGTTCTGGTTCTACGGAAGCAAGTATTGAAAGTGTAAAAACACCTTATCTGATTTTAGGATTGGCTTTTATCTTGGTTGCCATCTTTTTTAAATTCTCTTCGGTTCCAAATAAAATTGACTTGGAAGAAGTTGCTAATGAAGAAGCTGAAAGCAAAGAAAAAGTTTTGCATAGACCATCTCCTTTTAGCTATCCTCAGTTGGTCTTAGGCATGATCGCCATTTTTGTATATGTTGGAGTAGAAGTTTCTACAGCAAGTAATTTGCCGGAATACATGAAACAGCATTTAAACATTGATACAGCCAATATTGCTCCTTTTGTTTCTTTGTATTGGGCGAGTTTGATGATGGGCAGATGGACTGGTGCTGTGGGCGCATTTGATGTAAGTGCAGGTGCCAAAAAAATCCTTAACTTTTTAATGCCTTATTTAGCATTTGGTGTTTTCTTAATTGTGAATGCAATTGCTCAACATGATATAACCATGTTTTATGTGTATGGATTGGTAATTATTGTAATGATTGCTGGCGATATCATGAGTAAGGGAAGTCCTGCAAGAATGTTGTTGATTTTTTCTTTATTAGGAATAATTGCATTGATCATTGGCATGCTTACATCGGGCATGGTAAGTGTATTTGCATTCACGAGTGTAGGACTATTCTGTAGCACATTATGGCCATGTATTTTTACATTGGGTGTTGCTGGTTTAGGCAAACATACCAATCAAGGAAGTAGCTTATTGATCATGATGATCATGGGCGGTGGAATTATTAGTTATATTCAAGGAGTAGTTGCATCAGACGAAATATTAGGAATACAGAATAGCTATATCGTAGGTGTTGTTTGTTTTGCATACATGGCTTTCTATGCTGTAAGGTCTAAGTCTATATTAAAAGCACAAGGGATAGACTATGATGTAAAAGTGAATGCAGGACATTAATAGTTATTGGTTATTAGTTATTGGTTATTATGAATAAATGAAATAACAATGAGTACTAAAAAAGAAAAGGGGATGAATAATCAGGCAATGGAACCATTGGCTATCGGAATAGATATTGGTGGAACAGGAACCAAATATGGCATTGTAGATAAAGTAGGAAATTTGTTATTCTCGGGGGAAATGAGTACCAAAAAACATTTGACTGTAGAACCATTTATCGATGAACTCTATTTATGCCTCGCTCCTTTCATAGAACAAGCTGGAGGTGTGGGAAGAATCAAAGGAATTGGCATTGGTGCACCGAATGGAAATTATTATAAGAACACCATTGAACATGCGGCCAATCTACCTTGGAAAGGAATTATTCCTTTCGGTAAAATGATTGAGGATAAATTTAAATTACCTGTTGTATTAACCAATGATGCCAATGCAGCTGCTATTGGAGAAATGATGTATGGGGCAGCTCAGGACATGCATGATTTTATCATGATCACTTTAGGAACTGGTGTAGGCAGTGGTATTGTAGCCAATGGAAAATTAATTTATGGACACGATGGATTTGCCGGCGAATTAGGGCATACCATTATTATACCTGATGGTAGATATCATGAAGGAACTGGTAAAAATGGTTCTTTAGAAAGCTATGCTTCTGCAACTGGGGTTCGATTAAATGCTTTAGAATTTTTAGAAAAAAGCGATAAGCCCAGTTTGCTCAGAAATATTCCCAAAGAAAAAATTGATTCTAAACAAGTGCACGATGCAGCTATAGAAGGAGACGAATTGGCTAAAGAAATTTTTGACTATACCGGAAAAATTCTGGGTATGGCATTGGCTAATTTTGTGATGTTTTCCAATCCAGAAGCCATTGTGTTATTTGGCGGACTTACAAAAGCTGGTGATTATATTTTAAAGCCTACCAGAGATTATATGGAAGCCAATCTGATTCAAGTTTTTCAAAATAAAGTGAAGATCCTGGTGAGCCATTTAAAAGAATCTGATGCAGCAATATTGGGAGCGAGTGCGCTGGTGTGGGAAATGAAGTAGAGATATGAATTAAGAGATATGAGTTAAGAGATACAATAGATTATCTCAAAAGGGCATCTCTTATCTTTTATCTCTTATCTTTTATCTCTTATCTTTTATCTTTTATCTCTTATTTGTTTTTTATCAAAAAAACTGCTGGCACAGGTCTCTGTCCTTCTTTATCACTCGGAGTGATGGTTTGTTTTCCGTTAACCAATAAACAACTGCTTCCTCCCCCATCTAAATTCATCGCTTCTTCACAACCAACACCAATCAACATTTTAGCCAATTGCTCTAAGTTAGCTCCTTCTGCTTTCCCCGGAAACCGGCCTTCAACAGCCATTACAATCAATTGCCCTTCTTTGGTATAACCCATAGCAGTTCTGGGATGTTTGTCATAGAGCGCTTTGCCAGAAAATTTTAATTCTTCGTTATTAGTGATCTTGATTTTTCCTTCTTGCACCAAAACAGGACCACCACCAATGGCTGTTTGTATTTTCCATTTTTTAAAATCACCGGCTGCTTGCACTGTTGATTTGAATAATTTTGAAGAAGAATCTTTGATGGCACTGATAGGAGTTTGAATGGCCAAAGGATATTTACTCGATGAATCGGTATAGGACCAAACTATATCTGCCTTCCTGGATTTTGAAATACCAATCACCGATCCAAACGGATGCCGATACGTTAACGTGTCTTTTCCTTTCCCAGCAATGGTGTGCAAATTATAGGCAAGCATTTTACCATCTTTCACAACCATATTCAAATTGCTGTTGCGCACAAATTCAAAAAAAGTAGCATTCACCACCAATAATGGATTGGATTCTTTTGTAAAATACTCTGCAGGCGTGAATCTTTTTCCATTTCCCACTTGGGTAGTAAAATTCAAGGAAGGTTCTTTTAAGTTGGCAATTACATAAAAAGCCCGATTGGGCTTACCTTCTATAGAATCATTGGAGAAATATACATGAACCCCATTGGGCAATGGTTGATAATCAGCATCTACATTCACCCATTTTATTTGTGCAGAACAGAGGATGGGAAATAGCATTAAAATTAAAATTGGAACGCGCATGTTTATTTGGGCAACATTTTCCGAAGTTCAATAATTACTTGAGATTGTTCCGACAAATTAATCAACCCGCGGGAAGGCCTGTCTAAATCTAAGATCACATATACCACCAATAATGACAATACCACAAATCCAATGATTGAAATAAAATTGACTTTTTTATTGACTGGTATAGAAAAGCCTATTAAAAAACTACAAGACAAAATCATTAAAAACATCAGCCACAAAATACTATCGGGCACTCTTGCTTTTAATGCAGACTCCCTTGTAGTAACAATGTCAATCATTGCATTCAAAGCTGGTACCATCTGCATAGTAGGTATATAATTAACGGGCAGCTTAGATTGTTGAATTGTAAAATCCCAGATTAATTTGCTGAGGCTATCTGATTTAGAATTGGAGTTTATTCTTATTGTTGGATTAAAACCTGCCTGATAGTTTTCTATTCTTGCTTCAATATATTCTTTGAAATATTTTCTAAAAACTGTTTTAGCAGAATCATTCTGATATAAATCTACCCTCAAATAGGCGGTACTGATTGCATTGGCTTCTTCAGTAATCACCAATCTTTTACTTTCAAATCTGCTGCCTGCCATTCCAAAAGTAAATGCCATGATCAGCCCTAATAAAGCAAATAAAGAACCTTCTACTGCTCCTATCCCCTCATCACTCAAACTAGATTTAACATGTAAAAAATAGCCCGCAGCAATCAGTAATAACATACCAATGAACAAAAAGAAACACAATAATGCCGCATCGGTATTATAAATAAAAGAACTTACCATAACCTATGCTATTTTTCTAAATCTGACGGAAGCATCATTTTTAAATCAACGATTCTTTGATATTGAAAACTCAAATCGATAAAGCCTCGTTTAGGTCTGTCTAAATCTAAAATGATATAAATAACTACACCAGTAAATAAAATAAAACTCAATACTGGCAACCAGTTCACCCGCTTATCTTTCGGGAAGGAGAATCCGGCAAACAAACTACAGGACAAAGCAAAAATGATTAATAACCAGATGATGGCATCTGGAACGGTAGAATTCATTGCATTGTAGCGGTTTGTAATGGATTCATTCACTTTAATGAGCGCAGCTACCATTTGATAAGCTGAATAATTGTATTCAGGTATTTTAGCCAGATCATTGGCATGACGAATCAGTTTTCTTACCACTTTATAGGACGCAAAACGAGTAGAATCATACTGTGGATCGAATACTTTAAGAACATTGGTTTTGATTCTTAGATCCACTAAATCACGATAATCTACATAAAAAGCATGTTTGATAGAATCGTTGGAAATACCTTCTACCCTTAACATTGCTCCAGCAATATTATTCACTTCTTCGACTATAACAGCTCTACGATTGTCGTAACGGGTTGATGACATACCGAAAGTAAATGCAAGTATCAGGCCTAATAAACCATAACTGGATCCTTCAATGGAACCCATGGCCTCATATTCCCTGGTGCTTCTTAATCGCAGATAATGGCCGATTTTTACCATGATAAACATACCCAACATAAGGAGTGGGCATAATACAAAAGCTTCAGTACTGTAGATGATAGATGTGTTGACCAAGAGCATAATTTTAGGATTTTAAATTACTACAATTTTTCATTCAACCATTTATTTTTTCCGTAACCAGGAATAACATGTTTTTCACTATGGTATGAAGAGCGCACCAATGGGCCGCTTTCTACATAGTCAAATCCAATACTGTAGCCAATCTCTCTAAGTTCTGCAAATTCATCGGGGTGCACAAAACGCTGCACTTTTAAATGCTTTTTGGTGGGTTGTAAATACTGACCGAGTGTAAGCACATCAGTGCCCACTTCAACAAGATCTTTCATTGTTTGAATCACTTCTTCCTTGGTTTCTCCCAGACCGAGCATGATACCCGTTTTGGTGCGCATACCCCCTTTTTTTAGTGTTTCCAATACTTCTAAACTTCTACGGTATTTTGCTTGTATTCTTACTTGCTTGGTAATACGCTCCACTGTTTCCATATTATGACTCACCACTTCTGGTGCAGCATCGATGATACGCTGGATCTGGTCTTTAAAACCCCTAAAATCTGGAATCAAAGTTTCTAATGTAGTATTGGGGTTGAGGTTTTTAATGGCTTTGATGGTATTGTACCAGATGATAGATCCACCATCTTTCAGCTCGTCTCTGTCTACACTGGTAACCACGGCATGCTTTACTTTCATCAAATGAATGGCTTCTGCCACTCTTTGTGGTTCATCCCAATCAACAGAACCAGGGCGGCCTGTTGCTACTGCGCAAAATCCACAGCTTCTTGTACAAACATTTCCTAAGATCATGAATGTGGCAGTGCCTTCACCCCAACACTCTCCCATATTGGGGCAATTACCGCTTTCGCAAATAGTGTGTAATTTATGTTTGTCTACTAGGCCTCTAACGTGCTTGTAGCTTTCTCCCAATGGCAATTTAACCCTTAACCAATTGGGTTTTTTAAGTGGTAATTCTTCTTGAATGATGCTATCTATTGTAGAAATAACTGGTAATTCTTGCATGTATTATTTGTGTGAAATGAAGCACAAATTTACATTACTTTCTTTTACCGAAAGTGATTGCAGCATAGGCATTAAAAAAGAAATTATTCTCTTTATTTAATAGCACAATGGGCATTTTTTGGGAATAAAATTCCGCATTTAGCCCTATTTCAATAGCTGAAAGCACTTCATTGTACCTTCCATAATCGAATCTTAGTGCGGTTCTTACATGGGCCCCTGGTACATATTTAATTTCACCAAAGCCTTTTCCTAATCCGCTTTTACCCAGAATAATGGTCGGGTCTAAAAAAAGGTTTTCAGTAGCAGGAGTATATCGGATAGATTCCCTTCCTCCGTTGGTTGGATTCTGTATTTCTAAATAATAGGGCTTTAACATTCCTACGGTAAGCCCACCTCCATAAATGGCCGAAACAGCTACCCCATTTTTATTCCCCTTGCCACCAATTAATTTTTGCTGACCAAATCCTGCTTTGAAATAGTAGAAATTATTTTGCTTTCCATAAATATAACTGGAAACAATGATGAATCCTTGTGATGCAGATATAGTTGGAACCCTTTCTTCTTTTACACTTTTGCGTTCTCCAAACTCAAGCCACCAAAGACTTGTCTTAGAAGTGGTTTTGTATTTTCCTTTTTCATAAGCAAAACCCCAACCATCTGTATTGAGCTTAATGGAAAATGCACTTTGTTTATCAAAAATTAATGCACCCTCTTCTTCTTGCTTAATTAACTGATTGATTTTTTCTCTTTTCTCTAATTTCTTTTGGTACTTACTTGAAGCAGATGTAGGAGCAGGATTTTGTTGAGCCAACAATCTTGTGCCCGAAAATAAAATAAATACAAAAATTAGTTTCTTCACTTCCATGTGATTTGTTACGTGTAAATTTAGGTCAAAATTGATGCAATGACTTCACAAATTATTTATAATTCCGATTTAAGGACCACCGCTACCCACCTCCAAAGTGGAACCATCATTGAAACCGATGCCCCAACCGACAACCAAGGTAAAGGAGAAAGATTTTCCCCTACCGACTTAGTGGCAACTGCTTTGGCCACTTGTATGATTACCACCATGGGCATTAAAGCCAAAACCATGAATATTTTACTCGACGGAACCACAGCCGATGTAACTAAAATTATGGCTTCAGACCCTAGAAGAATCAGCAAAATTGTAGTTCATATTCATTTTCCAAAGACCCTTCAAATTGATGATAAAGAAAAAGCCATTCTGGAAAATACCGCCCGCACCTGCCCTGTTGAAAGAACTTTACATCCTGATTGTGAACGCGAATTCAGTTTCAATTGGTAATCAGACCCCAATTTATTGAAAATCGTTGCCTATAACCCGTTATCAAATAATGATAAAGCCTGAACAACGGAGGACACTGGCAAGCCCATCACATTATAAAAATCGCCGTTGATCGCTGCAATACCAACTACTCCGATCCATTCCTGAATGGCATAAGCCCCCGCTTTATCGTAAGGTTTGTATTGGTCTACATAAAATTCGATTTGCTCGATAGTGAGTGGATGAAACTGAACATGGGTAGTAATTGAAAAAGAATGTTCCTTAAAAGCATTCTTTAAAACAACCCCCGTAATGACCCGATGGTTTTGCCCAGCCAATTTTGAAAGAATCGAAACTGCTTCAGCCCTATCGGCAGGTTTATTGATCACTTGATTGTCTAAAACAACAATCGTGTCGGCAGCCAATACGATGGTTTCGGGTTCCGAATTATTTAACTTTTCTAAAAATTCAATCACCGCTTTTGCTTTATTCAATGCAATATGAATGGGTACTTTTTCAACTTCTAAATTATCAGGAAAAGATTCATCTGTTGCTTTAACAACTATTTTAAACGGAATTTCCGCCCATTCCAAGAGTAATTTTCTTCTAGGGGATTGAGAAGCCAGAATAATTTCCTTCATGCAAATTTTATTGATAATACCTAAAAAAGAACATTGATAAAATTCCTGTAAACATAATGAGTTTTACCAAACTACTCAGTTGATGATAGTCTGATTGCTTTTCTGCTTTATACAATTTCTTCAAAACTAGTAACAAGGGCAATACAATTAAAAAGATGCAATACAAAGCACTTAACCACCAACCCATTCCCAATACATATAATTGCAAAATAACCAAAGCTGCAATCAACACAATAATCCAAACTGCTACAAAAACTTTCGTTGCATTGATTCCCCAAACAATCGGCATGGTGGTACATCCATATTTTTGATCGCCGGAAACATCTTCCATATCTTTTATTACTTCTCTAATTAATGAAATAACAAAAGCAAAAGAAGCATAGAGTACCATTAGTCTAAAGAAACGAACCCGCTGGTGTTGGTCTGTACCAATTAAAGATCCATCCAATGGATATTTAGACAAAAACAATTCTATAATTACCCAAGCAGTTAAAAATGAAATGATCACATTCCCAATCAATAACTTCTTTTTAAATGTTGTTGAATATACCCATAAAGCAATGACTACTCCCAGATTACCCAATATTACATGCCAGTATTGACTGATGGGTAAAGCATAGGTTGTTAAATATAATCCCAACAAACTTAAAAACATATGAAAGAAAATAATCCAACGTCGGCTAATGATTCTATTGACCACCACTTTTTCGGGCTTATTGATCTGGTCGATATTATAATCAAAATAATCATTGATAATATACCCTGCAGCGGCTATACATACCAATCCAAGGATCAATGCAAAAAAATGAATTCGTCCGCTCGCTTCTATACCAGTTAATTCCGGATAAATTCTTTCGTAAATACAGAATTCGAATAATAGTTGTGTTATAATAATAAATAAGAGATTGGGCCATCTTATTAATCTAAAAAATGCAGCAACTATTTTCACCTATTAGTTATTGGTTATTGGTTATTGGTTATTGGGATACTTCAGTTATTGGTTATTTGTTATTGTATCGAACTTATCTTGTATCTCTTATCTTATATCTTATATCTTATATCTCTTATCTTTTATCTCTTATTGCGCTCTGATATGTAAATCATCATTCCAGTCGCCACGTAGTTTCAACACTTTTTCAATCACATCTCTCACACATCCATCTCCTCCTTTTATAGCAGAAATATATTTCGCACATTCTTTGATTTCATGCACTGCATCTGAAGGGCAGGTAGGCAAGCCAACAATTTGCATGCATTGTAAATCGGGCATATCATCTCCCATAAATAAAAATGAACTGGCGTTGCTTTGGTGCTTTTTCATCAAAGATTGCAAGAGCGTTAATTTATCTGCTACTTGCATATACACTTCCGTTATTCCTAATTTACTCAAACGATCTTTTACTTCGGGTGAGTTGCCTCCGGAAATAATGGTAACCCGATAGCCTTTTTTAACTGCTAATTGCAAAGCATATCCATCTTTGATATTCATTCTTCTTGCCATCACACCGTCTGGCAAAATCAATAAAGTACCATCGGTAAGTACACCATCTACATCAAATACAAAATGAGTGATATGATTGAATTGATCTAACATATTTTAAAGTTAGCTAAACAAAAACGCTAAAGGAAAGAAATATTTAAGATTGATTGTCTCTCCACTCATATACCCAAGCGCTTTGAATCATTTCCAAATGCCCTTCGGTACTTTGTTCCTTGGTTCCGCTAAAATTTGGAATGGCTAAGATCCATTCTAATAAATCGGTAAAACGAACCCTGTATATTTTACCCTCATTGAATTCTGCTCCAAATCTTTCATACAATTTCATAGCAATATCTTCGTGATCGCTCCAATGGATGGGTGGCTCAAAATGACTCATAATAAACTGATTTTATTAATTATTTATTCTCCTAAAAATTGAGTTTGATCTGGCAATGTAACATGAACTTCACCTGAACCTTTCTGTAATATACATTGACAACCCAATCTTGAATTAATTCTTGGATTTACCGCTCTGTCAATAAAATCTTCTTCTCTATCACTTAATTCTTCCAGAAACTCCGCTCCCTGATTTACATACAAATGGCAGGTACTACATGCACATACTGCTCCACAATTGTGGTGCAATTCAATATCATTGTCTAAACAAACCTCTAATAAACTCTGATCTGCTTCAATATTATGCAGGGTGATAGGCTCCAACCCTTTTTGTTCAAATTGTATGTGAATAGAATACATATTGTTGTTTTGGGTTGCAAAAGTATTTCAAAACAATAACTAACCAATCGTTATTGTAAAAAGTTTACCAATACCGAAAGCTTTTATTTAATTAATCTCAAATATCGATTTACTCTATTGATTATCAATAACTTATATTTTATGTGTAGAAACGCAGATTTTCAAAAAAACTCAAATTTCGAGTAAATATAGGTTCCAAGCTATCTTTGACCCATGAAGATGAAATTTAGACAGAGAATAGCACTGGGATATTATAGAACAAGAATTAACACCATCGGACTGGTTTCTCCACATAGAGCGGCTCTTTTAGCTTTTGATTTATTTTCCAATCCATTTAAGTCTAATGCCAAGAGAATTGCACCAGCCATTTTTCATAAAGCCAATCCGCTCAGTATCCAGTTGAAACAGTTTACCATTCATGGTTTTCAATGGAAAAGCAATCAACCGGATGCTAAAAAAATATTGATTGTACATGGATTTGGCAGCTATGCTTATAAGTTTGATAATTATGTAGTTGCATTGCTAAAGGAAGGATTTGAAGTATTGGCATTTGATGCTCCCGGACACGGCAGTTCTGATGGAAAAAGAATCAATGCATTACTCTATAGAGACATGATTTTAGAAGTTAACAACCAGTTTGGCCCATTATATGGAATTATTGCACATTCTTTGGGTGGATTGGCTGCTTCTTTGGCTATGGAACAAATCAAAAAAAATATCCCTGAAAAATTAGTACTGATTGCACCAGCTACAGAAACAAAAACAGCAGTAGAACATTTTTTTGGAATAATTAAGGTAGATGGTGCCATAAAAGATGCATTTTATGAAATTATTGAAGCGCTCGCGTCACAGCCGATTAGCTACTTTTCCGTAGCTAGGGTAGCAAGAAATGCCCAATTCAACATTTTGTGGGTTCATGACGAAGAAGATAATATCTGTAGTTTCGAAGATGTTAAACCACTTTTAAGCGAACAACTGCCCAAGCTGGAACTCATAATCACAAAGGGTTTGGGACATAATAAAATTTATAAAACCAGCACCACGAAAGATAAAATTGTACATTTTTTGGCAAAGAAGTTGTAGGGAGATTTTTTGTGATTTGATGCTTTACCCTAATATTGCATCACAAGAATTGTTTTGGAACAACCCGAAAGGGTGCCCCAAACAATGGTTAAATTGATTATAAAAGTTGAAAAAAACCGTAATTATCGGGAAGGTACATGGCAAAAAATTTACTGATTGTTGAGTCTCCTGCAAAAGCAAAAACCATTGAAAAAATTCTTGGAAAAGATTTTGAAGTGAAAAGTTGTTATGGCCATATCAGAGACCTGGAAAAAGATGATATGGGGATTGATGTAAACAATCAATACTTGCCTCGATACAAAGTACCTGAAGATAAAGAACGCGTTGTAAAAGAGTTACGTCAACTAGCCAAGAAAGCCGATGAAGTTTGGCTTGCATCGGATGAGGACCGTGAAGGAGAAAGTATCAGCTGGCATTTAGCGGAGGTTTTAGGTTTAGATCCTGCCATTACCAAGAGAATTGTTTTCCATGAAATTACTGCACCTGCCATAAAAAAAGCAGTGGCAAATCCAAGAATCATTAACATGAATCTGGTAAATGCTCAACAAGCCAGAAGAGTATTAGACCGATTGGTGGGTTTTGAATTAAGCCCTGTTCTTTGGAGAAAAATAGGTATGCAAAGAAGTTTGAGTGCCGGAAGGGTTCAAAGTGTGGCAGTAAGATTAATCGTTGAAAGAGAAAGAGAGATCAACCATTTTGTTTCTGAAAATTCTTTTAAAGTTGAAGCTGTTTTTTTAGCTCCTGATATCAATGGAAAAGAAGTACAATTTAAAGCAGACGGCCCTTCTAAAATAACTACTCAACCAGAAACTCAATCGTTTTTAGAAAGCTGCAAAAACGCAAATTATACCGTTACAGATATTCAGGTAAAACCTGCCAAACGCTCTCCTGCTGCACCTTTTACCACTTCTACTTTACAACAAGAAGCTTCGCGTAAAATGGGATATAGTGTGAGTAAAACCATGTTGATCGCACAAAAATTGTATGAGAGTGGTAAGATCACTTACATGAGAACAGATAGCATCAGTTTAAGTGAAACTGCGCTTGAAGATATCAGCAAAGAGATCAATAATAGTTACGGAGCAAAATACCACCAGCCTCGTAAATTCAAAAATAAAAATGAAAGTGCTCAAGAGGCACATGAGGCCATTCGTCCTACCTATATGGGAGACCATACTGTTGGAGATGAAGAAACACGTCGTTTATATGAATTGATCTGGAAAAGAACCATTGCTTCTCAAATGAGTGAAGCCATTTTTGAAAAAACAAGTGCTAAAATTTCCATCAGTTCTAACAATCAAAACCTTACCGCTTCTGGTGAAGTAATGCAATTTGATGGTTTTTTGAAAGTGTATATGGAAGGCAAGGATGATGAAGATGAAGAAAATACAGAAGGCATTCTTCCTCCTTTAAAAGTGGGAGAAACCTTAAGTTTTGTTGAAATGTTGGCCACTGAAAAATTTAGCAGACCATCTCCAAGATACACAGAAGCCTCTTTGGTAAAAAAATTAGAAGAATTAGGCATTGGCCGACCTTCCACTTATGCTCCTACTATTTCTACCATAGTAAAAAGGAATTATGTAGAAAAAAGAGACAAAGAAGGAACAAAAAGAGCAGTTACCATTTTCAAACTAACGGCAAAGAATAATATTGAAAAAGAAATCATCCAAGAAAATACGGGTGCAGAAAAAAGCAAATTATTCCCTACCGATTTAGGCATGGTTGTTACTGATTTCTTGAAACAGCACTTTAATAAAGTAATGGATTTTGGCTTTACCGCTAAAATTGAACAAGAATTTGATGAAATAGCAGAGGGAAGAATGAAATGGAGCAATATGATTGATGGCTTTTATAAACCATTTCATGAAACCATTGAACACACATTAGAAAATGCAGAGCGTGCAAAGGGCGAAAGAGAGTTAGGAATGGATACTGCCACCGGCAAAAAAGTAATCGCTAGAATGGGCAGATATGGCCCAATGGTGCAGATTGGTGACACAGCAGATGAAACAGAAAAACCACGTTTTGCCAAACTTAAACAAGACCAAAGCATCGAAACCATTACTATGGAAGAAGCGATGCAATTATTTAGTTTGCCAAGAACAATTGGCGAATACGAATCGCAGGAGCTGTCTGTAAATATCGGTCGTTTTGGACCTTATATAAAATTGGGTGAACAATTCATTTCTATTCCTAAGGGAGAAGATTTATATGAAATGGATTTAGCAAGAGCCATTGAATTATTGAAGGAAAAACAATTGGCCGATGCTCCTATTGGCTTCTATGATGAAAAGCCGGTAACAAAAGGTAAAGGAAGATTTGGTCCATTCATTAAATGGAATGATCTCTATATCAATATTCCTCGGGCCTATAATTTTGATTCCTTGAGTCAACAAGATATCAATGAACTGATCGAAAAGAAAATGGCCAAAGAAGCCAATCGGTTTATTCTTCAATGGCCGGAAGAAAAAATTGCAATTGAAAATGGAAGATGGGGTCCGTTTATTCGTTTTCAAAAGAAAATGCTCAAATTGGGCAAACAGGCCGATGGAAACAAGCATACTCCTGAAACTGTTGCTAACATTGAATTAGCCGCTGTAAAAGAAATGATCGAAGCACAAGTGCCTGGTGCGTTTACCAAAAAAACAACTGCGAAAAAAGCTGCGTCTAAAGGAGCAAAAAAATCAGCCACTAAAAAAGCAAGTCCAAAGAAAACAGCTACTAAAAAAGCCAGTGCTGCAAAAAAATAAGTACTGATTTGGAGCGTACTAAATTAAGTAAACAGTTTAAATATTTTAATTAAAGAAAAAGCCCTGTCGGGATTAACCAGACAGGGCTTTTTTATTTAGTATACAACGAATAACTTAATAGCTCAATAATTTACCGTCAGGTTTGCCCATTTCTTTTAAAAATCTAACGTGAGCAGCAACCGCTTTTCGCATAGTCGGAAATTCGATGTATTGTAAATTATATTCTTCACAAATGCTCTTTACAATTTTGCTGATAGCAGGATAGTGAACATGAGAAATCTTAGGGAACAAATGATGCTCAATTTGAAAATTCAATCCGCCCACTAACCAACTTACCAATTTATTTTTTGTAGCAAAATTGGCTGTTGTTTTTATCTGGTGTGCCGCAAATTCGTCTGGTAATTTATGTGTTTCAATATCGGCAACAGGAAACTCAGTATGCTCAACCGTATGCGCTAATTGAAATACAATACTTAGTACAAATCCTGCAAAGAATGTCATAATTACAAAACCGATGATCCAATTTACCCATCCAACAAAAACAATTGGAATAACTACAAATACTGCTGCATGGTACACTTTAACACTCCAAAATTCAATATGATCTGCAATGCTCATTTTCTTCAAAGGAACATTACCAATTTTTTGAGAAAAGTATTTTTTGTAATCGGTAAAGAAAATCCAGAATACATATAAAAGCATATACAATACCCAAAAATAAATGTGTTGAAATTTGTGGGCCTTGTACCATTTCTGGGTAGGCGCCATTCTCATGAAAACACCAATTTCAATATCATCGTCTACCCCATCAATATTGGTAAAACTGTGATGAATCATATTGTGTTTCATATTCCACATAAAATGGTTAGCACCCAATAAACTTATGGAAGATGCTGCTACCCTATTCATGATTTTGTTTCCGCTAAAACTACCATGACTTCCATCATGCATTACGTTAAAACCTATACCTGCAACTAGTCCACCCAGAACGATTGACTCTGCAATAGCGAAGTACCATGTTGGTGTAAAAAAAACTAAATGAATATATACGCCTACAAATGCAACAATTAACAAAATGGCTTTTGTAAAAAGTTTTGATGTGCCAGTTCCGTCAATCCCATGCTCATCTAAATAAGCCTGAACTCTTTTTTTAAGTTCGAGATGAAGCGGTTGTTTAACGTTGGCAAATTTGGGGGTAATAAAGGTACTCATTGGCAAATTTATATAATGATGCAAGATAACTCAAGTTAGTATCCAACACTTGTTAAAAATAGGAATAGGGTCAATTTATGCCCCTGAACGCCAATAATTTGAAATTATTATGCAGTATTTTCTTCATATATCCACAAGCAATGGATAACTTCTATACTATAGTTAACGAAATATTAATTTAGTTTGATGTAAGAATAACTACAGTGCTATGCAGGAAACCAAAGAATTAAATGCCTTATTTACTCTTATTGATGATCCGGATGAAGAGGTTTATTCAACAGTTTCCCAGAAAATTGTGGGTTATGGAAAACCCATCATCCCCAATCTGGAACATCTTTGGGAAACAACCCCAAACGAAGGAATTCAGGAAAGGATTGAAATGATTATTCATCGATTGCATTTTACTGATTTATATTCCGATTTTACAGAATGGAAAGACAGTGCCTATCACGATTTATTATTTGGCGCTCTACTAGTAGCAAAATTTCAATATCCCGATTTACAAACCAGCCCAACATTACAGGAAATTGAAAAAATCAGGAGAAACATTTGGCTGGAGCTCAATAGTTTTCTTACTCCACTAGAACAAGCAAATGTTTTAACGAGCATAATTTATAATTTCTACCATTTAAAAGGAGTAGAAGTAAATTATACCAATCCAGACGATTTTTTTATTCATAAAGTATTGGCTTGTAAAAAAGGCAACATGATTACCAATGGTATTTTATACCAAGTAATGTGTGATCAATTAGATATTAATGCAAAGATTATTAATATCCCAAAACAGTGCATCATTGCATTCTACCAATCAGATTATGACCATACCAATTTTATTGGGAACCCAATGGATCAAATACATTTCTTTGTAGACGCCACTAACGGACAAGCATACTCACACAAAGACATTGAGAATTATTTCAAAAAGATTTCAGTTCCTTTATCTGCAGCATATTTTAAGCCCCTTCCACATAAAAGAGTTATACAGATTCTTTTACAAGAAATTGCCAAATGTTTTGACTCACCAACCAGTGATTACAAAAAACATGAATTATTAGAATTGGTTGAGCTACTTGATTAGTATCACAACAATTCTGCCACCAAAGTTTTATCCATATTCAAAGCAATACTTACCGGACAATTATTTTTAGCTTCCTCCGCACAAGATTGAAATTGCTCTTTACTGATACCAGGCACGGTTGCTTTAACAGTTAAATAAGAATGATTGATTTTTCCATCCTCCAGCGAGATAGCACATTCGGTCTCAATTTTGTCAGCGGTAAATCCTGCAGCACCCAATACAAATGTTAGTTTCATAGAAAAACATCCTGCATGTGCCGCGGCAATTAGCTCTTCAGGATTGGTACCTACCCCCTCTGCAAAACGCGAATTAAAAGAATATTGAGTATTGGTTAAAACAGTGCTTTGAGTAGAAAGTTGCCCATTACCTTCTTTTCCTGAACCATTCCAAATTGCTGTTGCTGTTCTTTTCATTTTGTTTATTTTTATGTTTAATGACAATTTATGATAAACTGGGCAGATTTTGAAAAAATTGATATTCGTATTGGCACTGTTTTATCTGCCAATGAATTTCCTCTAGCAAAAAAACCAGCATACCAATTAACGATTGATTTTGGCGATTTGGGAGTAAAACAATCTTCTGCACAAATCACCCATCATTACAACTGCAAAGAGTTGATCGGCGTTCAAGTAATTGCTGTAGTAAATTTCCCTCCCAAACAGATCGCTAATTTTTTCAGCGAATGCCTTGTACTAGGAGTTTATGATGAGAATCATCAAGTTGTATTATTGAAGGCAGATAAAAAGATGCAAAACGGCGATAAAATTGGATAGAATTATACTTTGTTTACTATATTTATATGCCATCTAGTTGGATCAATTATGGGTGAATTACATTATACTTATTATGAAAGTCCAATAGGTTTATTAAAGATCGGTGGCAACGATCATTTTATTGGCGAATTGAGTTTTGTAGACAATCGAGATCAATTGACCTATGGCGAACCTGGCATCACCGAATTAATGCATCAATGCACTGAGGAACTGATTGAATATTTTCATGGTAAAAGAAAAACTTTCGATATTCCAGTGCATCAGGAAGGTACCGATTTTCAAAAAAGGGTTTGGTCTGAATTATTAGAAATTAGCTATGGAAAAAACATTAGTTATATGGATTTGGCCAAAAGATTGGGAGACCCAAAAGTGATTAGAGCGGCGGCCACAACCAATGGAAAAAATAAGATCGCCATTATCGTACCCTGTCATAGAGTTATAGGAAGTGATAAATCTTTGGTAGGATATTCCGGAGGAATGTGGCGTAAAAAATGGTTATTACAACATGAATTTAAAATTGCGCATGGCGTTCAAACATTGTTTTAATTCAATTTTATACAATATAATATGTTGAATTTCCTAAGAACTATTTTTGTTTATACAATTGGATTATTCATTTTTTATCAACCAATTTTAGCTCAAAACCAACATTCATATCCCTCCCCTAATAAAGTTATTGTTCTTGGAAGTGTTCACTCTGGCAATAAATCTTATACAGTAAAAAAATTGAATAAAATTTTAAAGGAGATAAAGCCTGATATTATTTTATTAGAATTCGATTCAACAACTATTGCTCAATGTGTTATTCCATATGTGTTTGGGCAAAGAACTGCAGAATTTTTAGGCATTTGGAAAAACCCTATTGAATATCGTGCTTCAAGAAACTATCAAAGAAAAAATAAAGAAGTTTGTTTAGCTCCCTTTGATATGTATATTCCCAATAGAAACACTTATGTGAAATATCAAAATCAAATGGAGCTAAGTCATTATGCTACATTGAATCAACTCTATAATGAAAATAAATTTTCAACAGCTGATAGTGCCATTTTTGAGCCTTATGCAGCATTGAATACTTCTTTATTACAAAAAATGGATAGTAACTTGCTAGTGATGAATCGTTCAAGTTTAATGGACACCGTTCAACAAATAGTGCAATTAGAAGCAACGAATATCAAAACTTTAACCAACAAATACAATGAACTTCAACCTTATAGTATTTGGTTCAATGCTAATGTTGATTACTGGGAACAAAGAAATAAAAAAATGTGTCAAAATATAGCCAGGGAACTCAATGCCAATAGTGGTAAAACAATTGTTATCCTGACTGGGCTCATGCATAAATATTATATCACCCATTTTTTGAAGCAAAAAGAACTGGAAAGACTTTGCACTTTGGTTTCACTGAATGATATTATTCATTAACAGTAGAATATTTACCATTTACAAAATACTGCAGTTCTTTTCTAAAATCCAATTCAGGATGCTTTTCCATTAACTGTTTGGAAACTTGAGCATATTTCTGCAGAAATTGCTGGTGTAATTGGGTAGCAGGATTGAAAGGTTTGTGCTGATAGGCCAAATTGATTTCTTTAATGATTGGCAATAATTCTTTTGTTGTTTCAGAAAAGCATGACTCTACTAATTTTTCCCACACGTATTGAGTAGCATAATAATTTGGATGGACCAGGTCTTCAGCATAAAAACGATAATCCCTTAAATCGTCGATTACTAATTCATAAGCAGGAAAATAGTAGTGTTGAGCAGATTGATTCACTAAATCATGTACAGCCTGAATTAACACCGCTTTACTTCGATTATTCTCTATAACTCCTTCCCGCAAGTGTCTAACAGGACTGATGGTAAAAATAATGGTCAAGTGTGGATTAAATATTTTCAATTGATCAAGCATTGAACCCAAGGCTTCCTTGGTTTCAGTAACCGTTAATAACCTTTTTGAAAACCAATTTGCTGGAGCTTTATGATTATTTGCTGCAACAGTTCCAACACCATTTCCATCTGCTGCTTCAGTTAAAAAATAAACCCATGCCGAACCTAGTGTAATAAACAAATAATCTCCATGCAGTAAAAACTCATGAGCAGCAATAGTTGATTGATTGATTTTTTGTAAAGATTCTTCAGCTGTTATGCCAGAAAACCTGCTATGGTGCTTCCAACTATGCCATGTTTCGTTCAAGCAAAACAGATCAGATTCGGAATACATTTTTTTTTGAATATACTGACTGATAGATTCCGAAACACTGATCGGATTAAAAAGAATTCCATTCGGATTATCCATCACTTTGAATTTTGATAATCGCAATAGATCTCCGATATTTTCTGTAAAACAAGAACCGACCATCATCATCTTTTGATGATGGGTAATTGGAGTTTGTAATTTCTTTATGGCAAATTCGTAATGAAACTTCATAATAAAGATTAATGAAAGATAGTTGAAGCTAAAGAAGAAGCTGCAAGAAGCGCTTCTTGATTCAGTATTTTCAACCCTTTTTTTGATTGAAAATAGGGGATCATTAATTCGGTATCCATATTGCCTACTAAATCATCCTGCGCCATAGGACATCCGCCAATCCCTTTTAATGCCCCATCGAATCTTGTACAACCAGCATTATATGCAGCAGCTATCTTGTCTTGCCAATTTGTATGAGATGCATGTAAATGCACACCAATTTCTACATGAGGGTAGGCAGGCAATACTTTAGTTAAAGCTCGTTGAATTTGGTCAGGGCTTGCTAAGCCAACCGTATCGGCCAATGATATCACTTTGATATCCAATGCAGCCATTTTGCTCACCCAATCTAATAAAATGTCTTCGGTATAAGCATCTCCATAAGGGTTGCCAAAACCCATGCTTAAATAAATAACCAACTCTTTTTTATTCTTTATGCATAACTCTTGAATAGCTTCAACGCGGACCAGACTTTCTTCCATGCTGCTATTGGTATTGCGCAATTGAAATTCAGGAGATATGGAGAATGGAAAACCCAAGGAATGAATTTGATCGAATACTACTGCCTCTTCTGCACCCCTTGCATTTGCAACGATAACCAGTAATCTGGTATCACTGAAAGAACAATCAAGCTGCTTGATAACTGATGCTGTATCAGCCATCTGTGGAATCGCTTTGGGTGAAACAAAACTGCCACAGTCAAGCACATCAAATCCCACTTTTAATAACTGATTGAGGTATTGGATTTTTTGTTCGGTAGGAATAAATGCCTTCCAGCCTTGCATTGCATCGCGAGGGCATTCTACTAATTTTATTTGTTGAGTTTGGTTGATAATAAATTATTTAATAAAAAATGTATTGAATAAAAGCATAAAATCTCGCTCCCATGAATACCTGCAATTTTTATCTTTTCTTCAATCCTATTTATTTCATTCTTTGTTTCATGGCTTCATACAAGATCATTCCGGTAGCCACCGATACATTCAAGGAATCGAATTTAGCCGCCATAGGAATTTTAAAAAATGCATCTGCAGACTTTGCTAAATGTGGTTGAACACCTCTACCCTCATCACCCATGATGATGCAACATGGGTCAACCATTGTTAGGTCAAAAACATTTTTCTCAGCCCTCATCTCACTGGTGAAAACAGCAATCCCATTTAAATGAAGTGTGTCTACTGCTTTTATTAAACTACCTACTCTGCAGATATGTATTTTTTCCAAAGCGCCTGCACTACTTTTCATAGCTTCTTCATTCAAAGCCCCTACCCCTTTATCGGGAATAATAATGGCTTGTGCACCACAGCAAACAGCCGTTCTTGCAATGGCTCCTATATTACGAACATCGGTAACACCATCTAACATCAGAAATAATGGAGTGATCCCTTCTGAAACAACATGATCAATCACTTGTTGCAAATCAAGATAATTCACCAAGGCTGCAATGGCAATAACCCCTTGATGATTGGCACGTGAAAGCCCGTTTAATTTTTCAATAGGCACTAATTGCATAGGTATATTATGCTCTCGCGCCAAAGCACGAATGGCATGCATAACTTCACCTGCTGCATTTTTTTGAAGCAATATTTTATCAATTGCTTTTCCGGATTGGAGTGCCTCAATCAAGGGCTGCCTTCCAATAATCATTGAACTTTGTTTTAAAGCCATTTGCAAATGTATTACTTCAATTTTCCCTGAACCAATAAGAGTTGAACTTTATAAATTGCTGCCACACTCATAGAATCTGTAATAAGACCATTTTCTACCATTGCAACTGCTTCTGAGAATGGTACTTTCTTCACTATTAATTGCTCTGTTTCTTCTGGCTCAGCTTGCCCTTGTTGCAAATCTTTCGCTAAAAAGACAATACCCAATTCATCGCTTACTGAATTGGATAAATGCATGGTCAATAAATGATTCCATTCAGCAGCTATCAGTCCAGTTTCTTCCAATAATTCTCTTTTTGCGCTATCCAAAGGATCAGTACCCAATGGCCCACCTCCTTCAGGAATTTCCCAGCTATATGCATTTAGAGTGAATCGGTACTGACCTACTAAATAAGTGTTGAATTGATCATCCAACACCATTACACCTACTGCCGTGTTTTTAAAATGCACTTTCCCATAAATGCCCTTACCTCCTCCAGGATTAATAACATCATATTCTGTGAGATTAATCCAAGAATTATCGTAGATCGTTTTTTCAGTTAATACTTTCCAGGGATTTTGCTCCATTAGGATTGCTTGTTTTTAAGTAAAACGGGAATAGAAATTATTATGTACAATCCGATTATTAATAGAATTAAAAACTTAACACTTGCACAATAATAAGTAAGCCACAATGAGCTAGGGGTATAGTTTCCAGCAATACTTTGCAACATCAATAAATTTTCAGCGATGTCCAGAATGCCTGCTACGAATGCTGCTTTTGCAAATAAAGTTCCCATTCTAATCAATAGCATATTTTGCCATTTATTGGAACAAATTGCTGCAATCATTGAAAACAATAATACATAAGAAGGAATTAATAAAAAGTCGATCCAAATATTTTGTTTGGTAATTGAAAGGTCCCAAGCATTTAGTATTTCCATCAATTTGGCTGGGGAATTGGCAAATTCAAGATTCAAAATACCTCCAGGAGTAATAGCTGTTTTTAATGGAGCTCCCTGGAATCGCATGGCAATAAAAATCAATAAAAAAGAGATTGTTGCTACTAATAGTTTCTTTTTCATACCCTAAAATAAAAAACCTCTGTACAAATGTACAGAGGTGGATGATTTGTTTATATGAATTATTTTAAACCGAAAGCTTTCTTCACTTTTGGCACATAGTCCAATTTCTCCCAGGTAAACAATTCTACTTTCACTTTCTTCTCTTTCCCGTCTGGAGTTTTGAAAGTTTTGGTAACTATTTCGCTCTTACGACCCATATGTCCGTAAGCTGCAGTTTCACTGTAAATTGGGTTACGCAATTTCAAACGCTGCTCAATAAAGTAAGGGCGCATATCAAAAATGCCTTCTACCATTTTAGCAATCTGACCATCGGTCATATCTACTTTTGCAGTTCCGTATGTATTTACATTGATAGAAGTAGGTTGTGCAACACCAATGGCGTATGAAACCTGTACTAAAATTTCATCAGCAACGCCTGCAGCTACCAAGTTCTTAGCAATATGGCGAGTAGCATAAGCAGCAGAACGGTCAACCTTACTTGGATCTTTACCGCTGAATGCACCACCACCATGAGCACCTTTACCACCGTAGGTATCAACAATGATTTTACGGCCTGTTAAACCAGTATCTCCGTGTGGTCCACCGATTACAAATTTACCAGTTGGGTTGATATGGTATTTGATGTTGTTGTTGAACAACTTAGCGTATTTCTTATACTTTGCTTTTACTCTAGGGATCAAGATATTGATGATATCTGCTTTGATCTTGGCCAACATCTTGGCTTCAGAATCAAAATCATCGTGCTGAGTTGATACCACAATAGCATCAATTCTTACTGGCTGATTATTATCATCATATTCTAATGTAACCTGGCTCTTAGCATCTGGGCGTAGATATTTGATGGCTTTGTTCTCTCTTCTAAGAGCTGCCAATTCAATCAAGATCTTATGCGCCAGATCCAATGCCAATGGCATATAATCGTCTGTTTCGTTGCTGGCATATCCAAACATCATTCCTTGGTCGCCTGCTCCTTGTTCTTCTTTTTTCTTTTTATCAACACCTTGGTTGATGTCTGCACTTTGCTCATGAATAGCCGATAAAATTCCACAGCTATTGGCTTCGAACATATATTCACTCTTGGTATATCCGATCTTACGAATTACGCCACGAGCAATTTCTTGTACATCTAAATACGCTTTAGACTTTACTTCACCTGCCAATACTACCTGACCTGTGGTTACTAAAGTTTCACAAGCTACTTTCGACTGAGGGTCGAATGCTAAAAAATTATCGATCAATGCATCTGATATCTGATCGGCTACCTTGTCTGGATGCCCTTCTGATACGCTCTCGGAAGTAAATAAATAAGACATTTTTTGTGATTTGAATTGTTAAGTGGGCAAATATATTACAATAAACAGTATTTCTAAATTCTTGAGTAAACAATTCTCAATCTCATCCTAAATCGGGAATGAGTACCTCCGCCTAATCTAACTCTCCCATTGCCAACCACATTGCCTACTGAAGGATTTAAGTAATAAACTTGAGAAAAACCAGCATTTGGATAACCAGAAGAATATCGGATAGAATCGTTAGAAGGGGCAGATAATCTCAAAACATATGAGGTATCTTTTCTTGTAACTATTCCTTGAACATATCTGGAAAGGTTAAAGGAATAAGTAGCTAAACGATCATATCCAGGTACAGTTTTATAGGATAGAAATCCACCAAAAGTCGATGTATTCGGACCTTGCAAACCAATAATATAATCGTTGGGTATATTGCGTTTGATTTTGTTCACAGAATCATAATAGCTTAACAACAACACATTTGGAGGGGTAAAGTACCTGTCTGTGGTAAGCAGATTTGCATTATCAGGCACTTGTTCTGTAATCAATTCGGCACGATGAATGATCCGATTATTCAATTTATCTAAATTGGGAATCCGAATTCTTACATAAGTTCCAGGAGCTGTTTGAACATAGACCAATGAATCTGGTCTTGATGTGGTAGTTAACCGGATAGCTACTTCGCTTCCAGCTCGGTTTCTTGTTATATGGTTAAAATCTCCACTTGTAAAACTATTGAACCTGAAATAAACCACATTGGTATCTCTGCTTGTTGCACCTGTTGTGCTTGAATTATAATACAATGCCAATTTGGTATTGGTGTCGAGCATATTGATGAAAAGCAACGCATTGGCAGGGCTTGTTGCCCCAACTTTTACTGAAAACCCAGCAAAAAATGATCTGAACGCAGTATCTGATCTATATGCATTACTTGAGTCATAGGTGTTCAAAAATCTTCTAGCTACATCATCTCTTAATCTGATTCTAATTTGATTTCTGGATGCCTCATATCTGTTGTTTACAGAGTCCCCTATTTTTCTGATATCGATAACAGTTGTATTGCCTAAACTACCTGCAGATTGCAATGGATAAATTGCGGGAAAATTAGAAGGATATACTTTATAAGGATCTAAAGGCGTGTTTCTACTGATTTCTTCTACCGATATACTTAGTGGTTGAGTGGAATCACCATGAAAATTCACATAACTTAAAATCAACACAGCAGAATCTGCGCGGATGCTATCTTTAGTGCCTGGAACACCATAAGGAAAAAAATTAGGAAATAGTTCAAAATTCAAAGCAGCTGAAGTTCTTCCAAATAGTGGATCATTGGTGATTGCCCCTAAAACGTGTAAATCTTGCTTATAAATTCTGGTAGTATCATTTTCATCAAAACTATCAGTAATTACTTCCATTGTAGTATCAAAAGTATTCACTCCATCCACTGCTGGAATCAATCCACCACCTAATTCAGTAGAAGTAATACGGGTACAGGAAATAGCAGTAACCAAAAAGAACAATACTAAAAATGAAAAACTGCGCAGTGTAAAAATTGAATGCATGTGCTGAAAATTACTTGCCCGCAAGGTCGTTGTACAATTCTAAATACTCTGTTAAATCAGAATCCCAACCCTTGAAAGGAACTACTTTTTTACCTTTTACTTTTGAAAATTCAGTCAAAAGCTTTTTCTCTATAATATCTGAACCAAAACTAATGGCATCAGCATAATGGGCACCACCTCTGAACATAGCAGTGTTATCTCCATCTTTAAAGGGTTCTAAGTCTTTTTCCTTGATATTGGCATTAACAATTGCTTGTTTCATGAAATTTGGACCTAGTTTTTCAGTAAACGTGTTCTGTCCAATGGTAAAAATGACTTTACTATTTCCAAATACAGGTTCTTTCTTATATGCTGTTTTTATTAGTGCTGGAATCAATCCAGTCATCCATCCTGAACAATGAATTAAATCGGGAGGCCAACCAAACTTCTTGACCGTTTCTAAAGCGCCTTTACAAAAAAATACGGTTCTTAAGTCGTTATCGGAAAACCAGGTTTCAGATTCGTCATGAAAAATTTGCTTACGCTTAAAGAAATCTTCATTTTCTAGAAAGTATACCTGAAGACGAGCATTGGGCAAAGAAGCCACTTTAATCTGCAATGGATAGTCGTCGTTGTCAACAGAAACATTTATACCAGATAAACGAACTACTTCATGCAAACGATGCCTGCGCTCATTAATTACACCAAATCGAGGCATAATACATCTTACTTCATAACCACTATCATTGCTTTTAATAGCCAATTTATTGATGATCTCCGCAAATTCAGTTAACTCCAAATAAGGAGACATTTCTGTGGCAATGAATAAAATCCTTTTCTTTGTTGACATTAACACACTATTTTAAACAACCATTCTGAAAATAAGTCTGCGAAGTTACTTAAAATTGACTGAAACACAAGAAATAGCTTCTTATTATCTGATTATCAAATAGTTACAATAAAATAATATCAATAATAATAGTTTAAATTGCATTTAAGTGCTTAAATTTGAACAACGATTAGTTTAGCACCTACTTAAAGGAAAATCAGCAGCGCAATATGAAAATTAAATGGATTTCTGTGCTTCAATACCTGCTCTTTTTGGGCATTGGTATTTTTTTGGTCTGGTGGAGTTTACAACAGATTCCTGCAGACAAATGGGAGGAATTTAAAGGATCCTTGAAAAAAGCCAATTATTGGCTGATGTTACCTGTATTTTTTATTCTTTCAGGTAGCCATGTATTAAGATCCATGCGATGGAGAATATTAATGAAACCAATGGGATTTACACCAAAATTACCTAATGTGTTTTTTGCAGTTATGATTGGCTATTTAGCCAATCTTGCAGTACCTAGATTAGGTGAGGTATTAAAATGTACTATCCTCGCACGATACGAAAAAATCCCCGCAGAAAAATTGATTGGCACCATAGTAGTTGAAAGAGCATTTGATGTTATTTCTCTAGCAATTGTGTTTCTAACTGCATTCATCTTACAATATGATATTATTGGAGAATATGGAATTGAATTATCAAAAAAATTATTTGAAGGTCAATCTGGTAATTTTTCTTTTACTAAGCTTGGAATTGTTCTATTAGTTATCATTGTTATTGCATTGTTGACTAAAAAACTATTTCAGTTTTTTAATCATCTAAGTATTGTAATTGCTATCAAAAAAATAATCAGAGGTATTTGGGAAGGCTTAACCAGCATTCAACACTTACAACAAAAAGGTCGCTTTATTGCTTACAGTGCAATGATCTGGTCACTCTATATTGTAGGGACCTGGGTTGGTTTACTGGCAACAGAAGGATCATCTCATTTAGGTTTGCCTGCTGCAATCTCAGCATTGGCTTTTGCAAGTATAGGCATGATCATCACCCCTGGTGGCATAGGTGCTTATGCATTTTTTCTCGCGAAAGTGTTGGAAAAAAATGGCGTTTCATTTGAAATTGGATTTGCCAATGGTACCCTCCAATGGTTTGCTCAGTTTTTAATAGTTTTAATAGTAGGATTTTGTTGCCTTGGTTTATTGCCTTGGTACAATAAAAAAAATCAACATGAAATCAATTGACGCAATAACCAAAAAAATATTTTCTCTTGATGAACTTAAAAAGCAAGTTGCAAGCTGGCGAGTAACCAACAAAACAATTGCCTTTAGCAATGGGTGTTTCGATATACTTCATGAAGGCCATATTTTTTCTTTATCTGAAGCTGCAAAAGAAGCTGATTATTTAATTGTTGGGGTGAATAGTGATGTAAGTGTAAAGAAGCTAAAAGGACCAGAACGCCCAATCAATAACGAAAAAAGCAGATCTCTTTTATTAAGTAATCTTGCCATTATTGATGCTGTAGTAATATTTAATGAAGACACCCCTCTTGAATTAATCAAGGCAATTCTACCTGATGTGATCGTAAAAGGCGGAGACTATACTGTTGAACAGATAGTTGGCTCCAAAGAAGTAATAGCAAATGGCGGTAGGGTTGTTATAAATCCAATTGTAGCGGGTTTCTCCACCACTGGAATCATTCAACACATTAAAGGATCTTATTCTTAGATCATTAATTTAAAAATTCTTAACATACATCATTTTATTGCATAGCTTATATTTGGAGCATGGCAAAAAAGCAACTGATTCAAAGAGATATAAGCTGGTTGTGTTTTAATGCAAGAGTATTGCAGGAAGCAAATGACCCATCAGTACCATTGAAAGAGCGAATTCGTTTTTTAGGTATATTTTCCAACAACTCCGATGAATTTTTTAGGGTAAGGGTTGCCACTTTAAAACGCATGATTGAATTTGCAGAAAAAAGGAAAAAACTCAACATGCACATGGAGGATGATCCTCAACAGATTTTAGACCAGATTCAAACCATTGTACTAAACCAGCAGAATGAATTTAATAGAATTTGGGAGGGCATTGTAAAAGAACTGAAAAAAGAGAAGATCAGTATTATAAATGAAAAGCAACTAAATAAAGAGCAGCAAGTTTTCGTAAAAAAATTCTTTGATGAAGAAGTGCGATCTACAATCATTCCATTAATGATTGAAAGCTTACCACAACTCCCCTACCTAAGAGATAAAAGTATTTATTTAGGAGTTGTGATGCGCAAAAAATCATCGGCCTATAATCAAAAATATGCGCTGATAGAAGTTCCTGCAAAATCAGTTGGCCGATTCATTATTCTTCCATCAAAAAAAGAAGATCAACAAATTATTCTTTTAGAAGATGTCATTCGATTTAATCTACCGATCATCTTCTCCTATTTTGGGTATGATAATTTTGAATCACATATTTTCAAAGTAACCAAAGATGCGGAATTAGATCTCGATAATGATATCAGTACCAGCTTTGCAGAAAAAATTGAAAAAGGCATTAAGAACAGAAGAAAGGGAAAACCTGTTCGATTTGTTTATGACAAAGAAATGGATGCAGGATTACTGGAATACTTAATCAGGCGCCTCAGTCTAAACAGAAAAAGCAATATTATACCAGGTGGGAGAATTCATAATTTCAGGCATTTTATGGACTTCCCCGATGTGTTTACCGCTAAAAGTGAACGAAGAGCAGCATTCAAACCAAAATCGCTACAATCAGCTCAAAGGGTTACAGACATTATACTTAAGCAAGATGTATTGTTGAATTTTCCGTATCATTCATTTGATCCGCTGATTGATTTATTAAGAGAAGCAGCAATGGATCCGGATGTCACCTCCATCAAAATCACAGCCTATAGATTAGCCTCTAATTCAAAAATAATCAATGCATTGATCAATGCTTCAAGAAATGGAAAGCAAGTAATTGTAATGCTTGAATTGAAAGCCAGATTTGATGAAGAAAATAATTTAGAATGGAAAAATGTTTTGGAAGAGGAAGGAGTTACCGTATTGCTCGGTGTGCCTAAAATGAAGATCCATGCAAAACTTTGTATCATTAAAAAAAGAAAAGGAACAAAGACCATTCAATATGGATTTGTAAGCACTGGAAATCTGAATGAAAAAACAGCTCGGGTTTATGGAGATCATTGTTTGCTTACTTCCAACAGATATATGATGGCTGATATTAACAGAATTTTCAGCTATCTCGAAAACTGGAAAACCGGAATACGCAACTTACAACTTTGCAAAACACTTTGGGTATGTCCTACCAATATGCGTAAGCAAATCATGTTATTAATTGATCATGAAATTAAAAATGCTAAAGCAGGAAAAGCGGCAAAAATTATCGTTAAGGTAAACTCATTAAGTGACCAGCTTCTGATTGAAAAATTGTATTCTGCTGCAACTGCAGGGGTAGAAATCTATATGATTGTACGAGGAATATTTTGCCCTGTCATTGATTTGAAAAAATTTAAACATCCAATAAAAGCCATCAGTATTGTTGACGAATACCTAGAACATTCCCGAGTGATGATATTTCATAATCAAGGGCAGGAAAAAGTATATATTTCAAGTGCAGATTGGATGGTCAGAAACCTTAACCATCGGGTAGAAGCTGCCATTCCAATCACAGATCCAGCAATAAAACAAGAATTAATAGATATTATCCACATACAATTAAGAGATAATGTAAAAGCCAGAATATTGGATAGTGATTTAGCCAACAACTATGTACCTTCCCTTGGTAAAAAAAGTATACGTTCGCAGATAGAAACGTATCACTATCTATTTAAGAAAAATCATGTAACTAGTGAGGTTAGCCGCAATTGATATTGGAAGTAACGCAGCAAGATTATTAATAGTAGAGGTCTCCTATAACAGTGAAGGTTTACCTCAATTCAATAAACTCAACCTAGTACGTGTTCCGCTCAGGTTAGGATTTGATGTATTTGAAAAAGGAGAGATTTCCAAAGAAAAAAGAGGAATGATTCTTCAAACTATGAAAGCCTATAGTCATTTGATCAATGCTTATGATGTTAAACAAGTAATTACTTGTGCTACCAGTGCAATGAGAGATGCCTCAAATAGTGCAGATATCATTCGTAAGGTTAAATTAGAAACGGGGTTAGAAATTGAAATTATCAGCGGAGATTTAGAAGCTTCCATTATTTATGAAAACCATGTTGCTGAAAACATGGACACCAATAACTCCTATTTATACATTGATGTAGGCGGAGGTAGTACGGAGCTAACATGCTTTACAGACGGAAAACTTGCTTTCAAAAAATCCTTTAATATCGGAACCATTAGAATATTAAAAGATATGGTTGACGATGATAAATGGAATGAAATGAAAGAATTTATCAAACAAAAAACGAAAGGGTACAAAAAAATAATTGCTATTGGAACAGGTGGAAATATTAATAAAGTGTTTTCATTGAGCAAAAAGAAGGATGGCAAACCATTGAATCTGGAACTTTTAAAAGATTATTACAAAGAAATTTCCAGTTTTTCTTTGGATGATAGAATCAATATTTACAAATTAAGGGCAGACCGTGCAGATGTAATTGTTCCTGCATTACAGATTTATATCAATGTAATGAGATGGGCTGAGGCCGAAGAGATTTATGTGCCTAAAATCGGCCTTGCCGATGGACTTGTACAGCACTTATATTATGAGCTGGAAAGCAAAAAAGCCGTTTTAAGCAAACAATAACTCATTCTTTCACCGATAGAGAAACACCATTCGTCCGAATTTTGCTTTACAAGCAAAAACCTTATTTACATTTGATTCAATTGAATAGATGCAAAAAACATTAACCGATATTAGCCATAAAAAAAAGTTAGTTCCCTTCATTGCTCATATAGCAGCATGGTTGTGCTTTTTTACGCTGCCCTACCTTGTATTTTTTCCTGGGTTAAGAGAATTCAATATGAGCAATCAAATGCTCGCAATTATCATTAGTAATAATATATTTTTAGTATTGTTTTATTATCTAAACACTCAATTTCTCATCCCCAAATTTTTGGTAAATGAAAAATGGTTGTTTTATATTTTATCTATACTTGTCTGCTTGATTTTTTTCTTATATGTTCCAAGATTAATTGCCACTCAAATAGTTCCTCCTGAGCCATTCAATCCACCAGTTGATATTAAACAAAGTGTAAACGATTTAAATCGTCAACGCTTCATGAGAAATAGAAGAAGAAGTGGAAATAACTATTTCAATACTGCCATTTTTTTACTGGTGATGACCATTGGAACATGTATTACAGTTGTTCAGAGATGGCTTGACACCGAACAAAACAGAAAAGAAACTGAGAACGA
This sequence comes from Sphingobacterium thalpophilum, assembly GCA_943372285.1. Taxonomy (GTDB): domain Bacteria; phylum Bacteroidota; class Bacteroidia; order Chitinophagales; family Chitinophagaceae; genus Sediminibacterium. Next base: position 151,201 of record CALRYA010000002.1, read on the forward strand.
AAAACTAAATACAGAATTATCATTTTTAAAATCTCAAGTTAATCCGCATTTTTTCTTTAACACACTGAATAATATTTATTCTTTAGCCATTGTCAGAAGCGAAAAAACAGCACCTGCTGTAATGAAGCTAGCCGCTATAATGAGGTATATTTTGTCGGAAACAGAACAAAATTTAGTGCCATTACAAAACGAAGTAGACTTTTTACATAATTATATTGAACTACAACAGGTACGCTTAACCGACAAAGTGAGTATCGATTTTTTAATTGAGGGAAATACAGGAGAATTATTGATTGCCCCTTTGATATTCATACCCTTTGTTGAAAATGCTTTTAAATATGGAGTAAGCACAAAAGAGCAAAGCAATATTCAAATTCATATCAAATCCGATGGAACAACGATTGAATTCTATTCAAAAAACTTAATTGTTCAATCGGTAAATAATTTAATGGAGAATACTGGTATTGGAATTAATAATGTGAAACGCAGGTTGGCATTATTATATCCAGACAAACACCAACTATCTACCGAAATAAAAGATGGATATTATATAGTTAATTTAACAATCAATACTTAAGATGATTAAATGCATAGCTATAGATGATGAGCCTTTGGCTTTACAGGTAATACAAGAATATTGTCAAAGAATAACTTTCTTGTCATTAGAAAAAGTATTTACCAATACGGATGAGGCCAAAGAATATTTGAAAAACAATAAAATTGAAATCCTTTTTTTAGATATTCAAATGCCGGACATCAACGGGCTTCAATTTTACAAAAGTTTGCCTACTAAACCGATAGTGGTTTTCACTACAGCATATAAAGATTATGCAGTTGAAGGTTTTTCGGTAGATGCCATTGACTATTTGTTAAAACCATTCGAATACGATCGCTTTTTAAAAGCTTGTTATAAAGCAAAAGAATATGTAGAGTTCTTAAGTTCTCAGGAGCTTCAATTGAATTCGCTTTTTGTAAAAGTGAATTATGAGATCATGAAGATTAACTTAAAAGATATTGAACTAATTGAGGCATTAGACGATTACATAAAGATTTATATTAAACCTACTCCTGTACTTACATTAATGACTTTAAAAAGCATTACAGAGAAACTCCCATCAAGAGATTTTTTAAGAGTACACCGATCTTTTATTGTACCTATTCACAAAATCGAAAAATTTAGCAAAACAAAAGTTTTTGTAATCGGAAAAGAAATTCCTATCGGGAGCAGTTACAGCAATGTTTACGATCAACTTATTGCAGCTTCAAAGGTATAATAGTTATCAGTTATTATGTTATTAAGTTGATAGTTGTGATTAGTTGTCAGTTAAATAGTTATACCCAATAACCAATAACCAATAACCAATAACTTCTATATTTGTACATTAAAGCAACAACTATGGATTTTTTACAAGTTTTAGGTATTGAGTCAATTAATCAAGGTGTTTCAACAGGTATACAATGGCTAGAAACTAAAGGAACATTTATTGACTCTTTTTCTCCAGTAGATGGAAACAAAATAGGCTCAACAATTAGTACCGATCAGTCTGCATATAATGAAGTTGTCAGAATATCTATAGAAGGCGGAAAAATATGGAAGCAATGGCCAGCTCCTAAAAGAGGAGAAATTGTAAGACAGGTTGGCGAAGCTTTAAGAGAATATAAAGAACCACTCGGAAAATTAGTGAGTTATGAGATGGGTAAGAGTTTACAAGAAGGATATGGTGAAGTGCAGGAAATGATTGATATCTGTGATTTTGCAGTAGGTCTTTCAAGACAACTATATGGATTAACGATGCATAGTGAACGCCCATTGCACAGGATGTACGAACAATGGCATCCGCTAGGCGTGGTAGGAATTATTTCCGCTTTCAATTTTCCTGTTGCCGTTTGGAGCTGGAATGCAGCATTGGCTTGGGTTTGTGGAAACACTACCATCTGGAAGCCAAGTGAAAAAACACCATTGTGTGGAATTGCCGTACAAAAAATTGTAGCATCCGTTTTTGAAAAGAACAATGTTCCTGAAGGAGTGAATTGCTTGATTCAGGGAGCAAGAGAAGTAGGTGAATGGATGAGCAATGATACAAGAATTCCGTTGGTATCTGCAACTGGTTCTACCAGAATGGGCAAAGAACTAAGTGCAACAGTAGCTGCAAGATTGGGTAGAAGCATTCTTGAATTAGGCGGCAACAATGCCATTATTATTTCTCAACATGCCGATTTAGAAATGTCTTTGATTGGCGCTGTATTTGGAGCTGTAGGAACAGCAGGTCAACGTTGTACGAGTACAAGAAGATTGATTATACATGAATCTGTTTATGATCAATTTACCTCCAAATTAGCTAAAGCATACGATCAATTAAAAATTGGTGATCCATTGAATGCCCAGCATCATGTAGGGCCATTAATTGATGTTGCAGCTGTGAATATGTATTTAAGCGCTATCGATCAATGCAAACAACAAGGGGGTCGTTTTTTGGTTGAAGGAGGAGTTATTGCTGGTGAAGGATTTGAGAGTGGTTGCTATGTAAAACCTTGTATTGCTGAAGTGACCAATGATTTAGCGATTGTTCAACACGAAACTTTTGCGCCTATTTTATATGTGATGAAATACAAGACATTAGAGGAAGCAATTGCATTACAAAATGGAGTTCCACAAGGTCTCTCCTCTTCCATTATGACGTTGAATATGCGAGAATCAGAACTATTTTTATCTGCCATGGGAAGTGACTGTGGAATTGCCAATGTAAATATTGGAACAAGCGGTGCAGAAATTGGCGGTGCTTTTGGTGGAGAAAAAGAAACCGGTGGTGGCAGAGAAAGTGGAAGTGATGCCTGGAAAGCATATATGCGTAGACAAACCAATACCATTAACTGGGGTAACAATTTACCATTAGCGCAAGGAATAAAATTTGAATTTTAATTTTATTGTAACGGATTTCCTTTCAAATTAAAATTCATCGAAAATTGATGAAACATATGTTGCTGGTAAAATCCTGTTGCATAACGGATTTGTAATTTGCGTAACAAAAACCCAGCACCAAATGTAAATCCATTGAGACCACTGGTTGTTCCATACAAATTAAGATCCTGCCTTCTTTGGAAATTATATCCCATATTGAGTTCTAGCTGATCTGATAGAAAAGCCTGGACCGAAAGTACCATGTGCCCAACTACTTTTTGTATTCCATTAGGATTCGAAATTCCTTCCAAATTATTAAATGTAGTATCATTATAATAAATATTCATTCGATGTAAATTATGGGCAGTAAAGGAAAACTGAAATGGAGCGTTTTTTAATTTTTTACTGATCCCTGCTTGTATATCAAAAGGTAATTCTTCTTTTACTCCGTTTAAATTATAGGTACTTAATTGAGTTCCCATATTTTTTGCCACTACACTCGCTTGAATTTGGTTGGCTTCGTCAAAATAACTAAGTCCTATATCCATGGCTATCCCCGAAGCTCTATATTGACCATAATTGGATTGAATGAATTTTGCTGTTGAACCCAACCAAAATCTTTCAGCAAATTGTTTGGATACCATTGCTTGAACAACATAATCATTGGGTTTAAAATTTCCCAGTACATTGCCAGCAGCATCTGTTTGCGTGAGTGTTCCATAATTCAAATATTGTACGCCCAATCCGATGTTTATTTTTGGGGCGGCTAAATGATAAGCCGTTGTTAGATTAAACTGGGTAATACCTGCAAAAAAAGCATTGATCGAAGTATTGATTTGCTGATCCATTTCATTTCTTAACAATGAAGGATTCTGAAAAGCCATCCCAACATCATTGGAAATAGAACTGATATTCAAACCACCTAAAGCAGACAGTTGAGCCGTATTAGGTTGAGACAAGAAACTAAACACAGCATTGCCTCCCAAAGTTTGTGCGCAACTTTGCGTGACACTATTCAAAAAAATGAAACATAAAATAAAGAAGCGACCCATTCAAGATAAAACTAAAACAATTCCAGTTCAAAATGAAAAATTACACCAAAGCATAATCAATCACCTGTTGCATTGTTTTAACGTACTGAAAATGTACTCCTTTAATAAAATTACTGTCTATCTCGTCCACATCTTTCTGATTCATGTAACAAAGCACTATTTCCTTTAATCCTGCTCGTTTTGCAGCCAACACTTTTTCTTTAATTCCGCCAACTGGTAAAACCTGACCTCTCAACGTTATTTCACCCGTCATTGCTAAAAACGGTTTTACTTTTCGTCCGGTAAATGCAGATGTGAGTGATGTTAGCATAGTTATACCTGCACTTGGGCCATCTTTAGGCACCGCTCCTTCAGGTACGTGTACATGAATATTCTTATTCTTAAATAACTCCGGATCAACACCTAATTTCTTGGCATTTGCCTGAATATAACTTAAAGCTGTTGTGGCACTTTCTTTCATTACGTTGCCCAGGTTCCCTGTTAGTTTGAGCTCTCCCTTCCCTTCACTCAAACTGGTTTCAATAAATAATATATCTCCTCCAACATAGGTCCAGGCTAATCCTACAACTACGCCCGGCATATTTGCGGTTTTATAAATCTCATTATTATATTTAGCCTGTCCTAAAATCCGTTCAATATCCGCAGTAGTAACCAGCAATTTTACTTTATTCTTTGTAGCCATTTCTTTGGCCTGGTATCTCATCACAGAAGCTAATTGACGATCCAATTCTCTAACACCACTTTCACGTGTATATTGCTCGATTATTTTTTCTAAGACCTTATCATTGAACCTAAAGTTTACTTTTCCTAAACCATGTGCTTCTTTTTGTTTCGGCACTAAATGACGCTTCGCAATCTCCACTTTTTCTTCAATAGCATATCCGCTTAAATCGATGATTTCTAAACGATCTCGCAATGCTGGTTGAATATTTTGTAAATTATTGGCAGTTGCAATAAATAATACTTTACTCAGATCGTATTCTAATTCCAGATAATTGTCATAAAAAGTATGATTTTGCTCCGGATCCAGCACCTCTAATAATGATGATGAAGGGTCTCCACGTAAATCACTTCCTATTTTATCGATCTCGTCTAAAATCATTACAGGATTAGAAGATTTACATTTTCTGATATTCTGAATAATTCTACCTGGCATAGCACCAATATAGGTTTTACGATGTCCGCGAATCTCGCTTTCATCATGTAATCCACCTAAGCTGAGTCGAACATATTTTCTTCCAATTGCATGAGCAATAGATCTTCCTAATGAAGTTTTACCGATTCCAGGAGGGCCTAAAAAACATAGAATCGGGCTTTTCATGTCTCCTTTCAATTTTAATACTGCCAAATATTCTAAGATCCTGCTTTTTATTTTAGTCATTCCATAATGATCGATGTCTAAAATCTTTTTAGCATTCTTTAAATCATAATTATCAGCCGTATGTTCATCCCAGGGAAGATCCAGCATTAAATCTAAATGATTATACACTACAGAATAATCTGGTGTAGAAACATGCATTCTTTCTAATTTTTGAATGCCCGTTTTAAACGCATTTTTTGCAGACTCAGGCCATTGCTTGGTTTCGGCCTTCTTTTTCATTTCAGCAATCTCACGTTCATTGGTATCTCCACCCAATTCGTCTTTGATACTTTTTAATTGCTGTTGTAAAAAATAATCGCGTTGTTGTTTATCGAGTTCGGTTCTGGTTTTATTGGCTACTTTATCCTTTAATTCGGCAAACTGCAATTCTCTTTGCAAGATGTGCACCAATCGAATTGCCCGATCATTAATGTCGTTGATTTCTAATAAAGATTGCTTTTCTTCTAATTCGCTATTTAAATTACTGCTAACGAAATTGATCAAAAAAGCAGGGTTTTCTATATTCTTTAAGATGATAGAAGCTTCTGTAGGTAGATTTGGGGAGAGTTGAATAATTTGAGCTGCTAAATCTTTAATGGTACTTACATAGGCTTTAAAATCTTCCGTTTCAGGCGCTTCAGCTTCCGTAAAAAGTTTGATCTGAGCAGTAAAATAAGGATCTTCACTGAGCATTTCTCTCCATTCGAATCGCTTCTTTCCTTGAATAATAATAGTAGTGCCCCCATCAGGCATTTTGATCAGCTTCACAATTTTTGCAACTGTTCCTATTTTGCAAAGGTCTTTTGGTTCTGGTTCTTCAATATTTGAATCCTTTTGAGCAATTACACCAATCAATTTATCGGCTTTGTAAACATCACTTACCGCTTTTATGCTTTTATCTCTACCCACTGTAATTGGCAACACCACACCTGGAAAAAGTACCGTATTTCTTAATGGGAGTATAGGAAGTTCATTGGGAATAACCATTGCCTTATCCTGATCAGATTCTTGTTCAGAAATCGGAATAATCGGCATAAAATCGGAATCATCTTCTGCTCTTAACTTAAATTGATCGTTTACCATGCTTTATTATTTAGTCAAAATGTCACTTATCCCTAAAAAACAATGATTTAGGGAGATTCATCAAAATAGAACAATATTAATGCCACTAGACAAAAAAAGTAGCAGAAGTACAAACTGGCACAAAAAAAAATCCTCCCGATTTTTCGGGAGGACCTTCTTGCAAGAAGTAATATTAAGTAACGAGTACTTGTATTAACTTATTTAGCTTTAGCAGCAGTATCAACAGCTTTAACAGTAGTGTCCATTGCAGCTTTTGCAGTGTCTACAGTTGTTGCAGCAGAATCAACAGTTACAGTTGCGCTATCAGTAGCGGCTTCAGTTTTTTCAGCATTGTTACAAGCAGTCATAAGACCTGCTACAGCTAGAATTGCGAATACTTTTTTCATTTGTACTTGTTTTTTGTTTTTATTGAGCGCAAAGATAATATTTAACACCGATTAAGCAAATTTTAACGAATATTTTTTACTTTTTTCTGAAAAATATGCGGATTGGCACCCCTTCGAAGTCAAAATTGGCCCTTAACTGGTTCTCTAAGTAGTTCCTATATGGCATTTTGATGTCGTCAGGGAAATTGGTGAAAAAGGCAAAAGAAGGCACAACAGTAGGCAATTGGGTCACAAATTTGATCTTAATGGAATGACCCCTTACTACTGGAGCATGATAATTGGCAATGGCTTTTAACATTACTTCATTGAGTTTTGAAGTAGGCACTTTTTGCATTTTGCTCTCATATACTTTTAGGCCCATCTCAATTGCCTTCAAAATCCTGATTTTTTCTGTAACTGAAATGAATAAGATCGGCACGTCACTGAATGGAGCCATTTTTTGTTTGAGCACTTTTTCAAAGTCTCTGGCGGTATTCGTTTCCTTTTCTATCAAGTCCCACTTATTCACTAACAAAACAATTCCCTTTCCTTTTCTGGCCGCTAAACTAAATATAGTAATATCCTGTGCAGTAATGCCCTTGTGTGCATCTATTACCAATAAACAAACATCTGCCTCATCCATTGCTTTAATAGCACGAATGATCGAATAAAATTCCAGATCATCTTTTTCCTTACTTTTTTTACGAATCCCTGCTGTATCAATCAACATGAATTCTTTCTGGAAGAGTTTATAATGTGTATGAATTGTATCTCTTGTAGTTCCTGCAATATCACTCACAATCGTTCTGTTCTCTCCTATCAATGCATTTAATAAAGAAGATTTTCCCACATTTGGTTGTCCAATAATGGCAAATTTTGGCAAGCTGTTTTCATGTGCTGCATCTGTATCAGATTCCGCAGGAATATTTGCAGCTATTGCATCTAATAAATCTCCGGTTCCACTTCCTGAGATACTACTCAAGAAAAAAGTATTTTCGAACCCTAAGCTATAGAATTCCGTAGCTTCCAATTCACGTGTACCATTATCAACTTTATTCACTACAACAAAAACAGGCTTATTGGTTCTTCGCAATATATCAGCCATTGTTTCATCTAAATCAGTAATTCCGGTGGCTACATCTACCATGAAGACAATTGCATTGGCTTCGTCAATGGCAATTTTAACCTGCTTGCGAATTTCTTTTTCAAAAATGTCTTCTGTATTTGGCACAAAACCACCAGTGTCGATGAGGTTAAATGGCTTACCGTTCCAATCGGCAACACCATACTGTCTATCACGTGTAACACCACTGATATCATCTACGATTGCTTTTCTTTGTTCGAGCAAACGATTGAAAAAAGTACTTTTTCCTACGTTGGGTCTGCCTACTATTGCTACTGTGTAACTCATGTTTAAATATTCGAGGTTGAGGTAATCAGCTCCTTTTTATTGGTAGCCATATTCTTTTAATTGTAAATCGTTATCGCGCCATTTAGGTCGCACTTTTACAAATAATTCTAAAAAAACTTTTTGTTGTAAAAATGCTTCAATATCTCTTCTTGAATCCATTCCTATCTGTCTGATCATTTTGCCTTTATCGCCAATAATAATTGCCTTTTGTGTTTCCCTATGAACAATAATATCAGCTTGTATTTTAATTAATTTTTCTTTTTCTTTAAACTCATTCACCATCACTGCAGTATGATATGGAATTTCGTCACTGAACAATTCATATATTTTTTCGCGAATCATTTCTGCTACAAAAAATTTAGTAGGCAAATCGCTCAAATCATCTTCATTATAAAACGGAACTCCTTCGGGCAATAATTCAATGATTGCCTGCAGCAATTTATTTATGTGTAATTTTTCTAAAGCCCCTATTTTGATTAATTTTTTGCAGTAAGGCTTGTTTGCAAAAAAAGATTCAGCCAATGCAATTCTCCCATTCCCTGCAATATCTATTTTATTTAAAATGACCAAGGCAGGAACTTTTAATTTCATGGAAGAAAATAACGCATCTACTTCTTCAAAAGATTCATTGGCATCTACCATTAATAAAGCTAAATCTGCATCTTCCAATGCCCCTTTCACCGTATCCATCATTTTTTGATGGAGTTTGTATTTTGGGTCAATTATTCCTGGAGTATCTGAAAAAATAATCTGATACTCTCCTGGTTTATTCAAGAAAGCTTTAATTCGATGCCTTGTTGTTTGGACTTTATGGGATACAATAGCCATTTTCTCCCCAATCAATGCATTGAGCAATGTGCTTTTACCCGCATTGGGTCTACCGAAAATATTTACGAATCCTGCTTTCATCCTATATTATTTACTATTGTAGCGCACACAAAGGTAGCTACAAAAAGAAAAAGACCCCTATAGGAGGTCTTTTGAGTTGCGAGAGGAGGGATCGAACCTCCGACCTTCGGGTTATGAGCCCGACGAGCTACCGCTGCTCTATCTCGCGATGTTTGGGCTGCAAAAGTAGGGTTTTATAAGTTGATGACCAAAAAATAGTATTTTTAATACATGAAAAAACTACTCATTCTACCAATCTTCATTGCATCTAATTTGGTGATGGGACAGAAAAATTCGCCCATTATTGGCACCCCTACTACAATAGGAGATCTTGTAATAGCGCAACGTGATCTTCCTGCACAAATGGACTGGAATAAAGCAAAAATAGAATGTGCTAAATTAGGTAATGGATGGAGGCTCCCTACAAAAACCGAACTCAATACCCTATATAAGAATAAGGTGAAAATTACCGGTTTTAAAAACAATGACTATTGGAGTAGTACAGAGGACGACGAAACATACTCCAAATCATGGTTTCAACTTTTTAGTGATGGTTATCAGGAAGTTGCAGAAAAGAACAATCCATTTTCTGTTCGTGCTGTAAAAACTTCGTTTGATAATTTTGTCTTACCTCAAAGTGCAGCTTCTATTATTGGCAAACCTTTTACTTTAGGAAATCTGATTATTGCACAAAATGATTTCCCATATGAAATGGGTTGGAATAAAGCAACGGCACTATGCACTAAACTAGGTGATGGATGGAGGCTTCCTACAAAAGAAGAATTAAAAGAAATCTACCTAAATCAACAAAAGATTGGGCGATTTAGCATGGCTAACTACTGGAGTTCCTCTGAAAATGATTATATCCTTGCCTGGAATATAACCATGGTAAATGGTGGAGGTGATTATACAGATAAAGAACGTTATCGAAATGTTCGAGCTGTTAAATCCAAATAAGCTCATTAGTAAGAATGAATAATTTGTTGATTGATTTGGGGAGGGATATAAAAAAACCACTTGGTGATTATTCAAGTGGTTCATTTTCAAATATATTTGAATGACTAGTCGGTTCGGTGTTTAATAGAAGCAGCACCACTGCTGTTTAAATCTTTAATTAGCCCCTCCCCTTTATAGCTAATACTACTAGCACCACTGGCTCTTGCATTCAATTCTTTATTTACGGTAATTCGAGTACTTGAAGCACCTGATGCATCTATTTTAGCATAATTTGTTTTCAGGTCATAGGCTTTTGCAGAACTGGCACCACTAACATTGATGGAGGTTTTTTCAGCAATTCCCTTTAAAGTACAATCAGAAGCACCACTTAGAGAAACCAATAAATTTTCAACCGCCATATCTGCAGTTAGGTCACTGGCTCCAGATAATTCAATTTTTAAGTCAGTGGATTTAATTTGATCCACTGTTTTTACATTACAAGCACCAGCGGCTTCAATTCTTTTAAGTGTACTGAAGGTCACATAGGCCTTAATTTTATTATTTGACCAATTTTTCCAGTTGAGCCCCTTCCCATCAAATTCGATATGCAACACATTGTCCCTTACAAAAGTTCTTATTCTACTGATCAATTCGTCGTCTGCAGCACTCACTGCAACAGCTTCGGCTGTTCCTTGAGATAAGAATAAATTGATGGCACCTGAAACTTCAATGCTATTAAACCCTTCAACTTTCCGTATTTGGGCATTGGCGTCAAAAACCAGGTTTTTTTCAGATTGAGCATAGCCAATAGTTACCAATTGTAGCAAGAGGATTAAACCTAAAATATACTTTTTCATACACACATTTTACATTAAACGGATAATTGGACATAAAGTTACATTGGTAAATATCAAACTAAATGATATTTTTGCCATGTCCTCGGGGTGCTCGATCGGAAATATCCGAAAAGGCTGAGAAATACCCGTTGAACCTGAACAGGGTAATTCCTGCGAAGGGAAGGTGTTCCATTTATATATAGTGACCTTTCTTCTGCATCCCCTGTTCCCATTATTTAATTTTTAAAACCATTGAAAAATGAAAAAAATTATGGGAACAACAGCAATTTTGCTATTCGCAATTATTCTTGCTGCCCAATCGTCAAAAACAGTTAAAGGAGTAGTAATCGACCAAACTACCAAAGCACCGATTTCAGGAGCCATTATTGCTTCGGGAAAACAACAGGTGATTAGTAATGAAAGTGGAAATTTTGTGATCAACAAAATGGACAATGCAAATGTCCTTATTTCGAGCATGGGATATCAATCGAAAGCCTTCAATATTGATCCTGCCAAAAACACTGAGCTACAATTTGCATTGAGTCCTAGCCCCTCCTACTTACAACCATTAGAAGTAAATGCCATTAGAGCATCGGACAAAGCTCCATTTACAAAAACCAATATACTGAAAGCAGATATTGCAAAATTAAATTTGGCTCAAGACATTCCTTTTTTACTCAATCAAACACCATCAGTAGTAATCAATTCAGATGCAGGCAATGGTGTTGGATATACTGCGATGAGAATTCGAGGAACCGATGCAACAAGAATCAATGTAACATTAAATGGTATACCTTATAATGATGCGGAAAGTATGGGTACATTTTTTGTGAACTTACCCGACTTTTCATCTTCTGTCAACAGCATTCAAATTCAACGAGGTGTGGGAACTTCTTCCAATGGTGCCGGGGCTTTTGGAGCAACACTGAATTTATCCACCAATGAATACAATGAAAAAAGCTATGCAGAATTAAACAATAGTATCGGCTCATTTAACACCTATAAAAACACGGTGAAATTTGGCTCTGGATTGCTTGGCAAACATTTTATGGTTGATGCAAGGCTTAGCAGTATTCGTAGTGATGGATATATAGATCGTGCTTCTAGTAATCTACAATCATTCTATTTTAGCACTGCTTATATCAATAAAAAATCATCCCTAAGACTGAATGTTTTTTCTGGTCACGAAAAAACCTATCAGGCATGGTACGGAATTGATGCAGCTACATTGGCTACCAACAGAACATTCAACGCTGCAGGTACAGAAAAAGTAGGATCACCGTATGACAATCAAACAGACAATTATACTCAAACACATTATCAATTATTTTTCAATCATAGTATCAATGAAAAATGGTCGTTCAATACAGCACTGTTTTATACAAAAGGTAAAGGGTATTATGAAGAATATAAAGCAGATCAATCTTTTTCTAGATATGGATTACCCAATGTTGTGATTGGTGGCACCACTTTTACAAGAACCAATTTGGTACGCCAGCGTTGGCTGGACAATAATTTCTATGGTCAGATTTTTTCTTTTCAATATAAAACCATCAAAGATGAAATTACCATTGGTGGCGGATGGAATAAATATCTAGGAGATCATTTCGGAACGCTTGCATGGATGGAACGTGGCACTATTCCACCGAATTATCGCTATTATTTTTATCCAGCTGACAAATCCGATCTAAATGCTTATGCAAAATGGCAACATCAATTGGCAAAACACTTAACTGGTTTTGTTGATTTACAGTTTAGATCTGTTAAACACAATATTTATGGATTTCAAAATAATCAAACACTTAATATCAATAAGCAATTCAATTTTGTGAATCCAAAAATGGGAATCAGCTATATTAAAAATGGCTGGCATAATTACTTGAGTTTTGCTGTTGCCAATAAGGAACCAAATAGAGATGATTTTGAAGCTGGAATCGTATCTGCACCAAAACACGAAACCCTCAATGACTGGGAATTAGGCATAGAAAAGAGAGGTAAAAATTTTACAGCAGGAGCTACATTCTTTTATATGGATTATATCAATCAATTGGTGTTAACAGGGCAAATAAATGACGTAGGGGCTTATACCAGAACCAATATTCCTGCCAGTTACAGAATGGGTATAGAATTGCAAGCAAGTGCAAAACTATCACCTTGGTTTAATTTTGCAGGCAATCTTAGCTTAAGTAGAAATAAAATCAAATCGTTTACCGAGTATATAGACAATTTCGATAATGGTTTACAAAACAAGATTCAGCATCAAAATAAAGACATTGCATTTTCTGCAAATACCATTAGTAGTTTAGCATTGAATTTTATTCCCATAAAAAATGGAGAAATCAGTTTATTGAATAAATATGTTGGAAAACAATATCTAGACAATACTCAAAACGAAAACCGAATGCTAAATGCATTTATGACACAGGATTTGAGGGCTATCTATACATTAAGAAACAAGGTTCCAAAAGAAGTGCAATTGATTCTACAAGTAAATAATATATTCAATAAAATGTATGAGCCCAATGGATATACCTTCAGTTATATTGCAGGTGGAACTCAAACAACGGAGAACTATTTTTACCCGATGGCGGGAACAAATTTCATGTTTGCAGTGAATGTGAAGTTTTAGTTATTGGTTATCGATAAAAAAATCCGTCGGCTATGTGCTCGACGGATTTTTTATTGATACTCTTTAATAACTGATAACCAATCACAACTATCAACCTAATAACATAATAACTAATAACTGTTCTATCGTTATTGACCTACTAAGAATACTGCATTCGCAAATAATAGTTTACCATTTTCCCAGAAGTTTCTGAATAAAGGATCTTCAGATAAATACACAACTGAACCGGCACCAATATCTTGTACTGCAAACAACATTCCTTCTTTCAATTTAGCTTTCACTTTAACACCAGCAAAACCTGTTACATAGGCATCTTTTTTGATGGTCCCTACATTCCAGCCATCTTTCATGATTTCATATAAATTATTGTCTTGCTTTAAAGTGTAATAATATTCTGGATAACCAAAACCTAAAGGATGGCTATTGTCTAAGTCTACTTTATATATTGCTCCAGGAATAGAATTGGTTAAATAATCTTTTTCGCGATCGCCATATTTTTTAATAGTAGTGTCAGCTCCTTTGCTATCCGGTCTTGAATCTTTTAATTTAATTCCCCAATCTCCACTTGCCATAATTGCCATCGCACTTTCTAAAGCAATGATCTTACCACCACCCCTTACAAAGTCTTTTAGTTTATCTGCAACTGCTTTATCTCCTAAATTTCTGTAATTGCCATCGGGCAATATCAATACCTGGTAATTTTTTAAATTGATTCTTTGTAAATCAGCCGCATTAATTAGTGTAGAAGGATATTCCAATTGCTTATCAAAATAATGCCATACCTCACCTGCAGCTAATGAGGATGTTTGATCACCAGAAACAATGGCCACTTTAGGAGCTTCGGTGATATTTTTAATATCAGGAGAACCGAAATCAGCCCCCTTATCCATAAAGCCAGTTTCTACTGCATAAGCTTGTACATTGAGCTTCTTGCAAGCATCGTTGGTTAACGCTAACCAATTTGCAGCATTACTTGTTTTCAAAACAATCAAAGTGCCTTTTTCAAATACTTTACTTTTATAAGTAAATGGTTTTTCAACGAAACGTACTTTGATACCATGCTTTAATAAATGAGCCAACACTTTAGCACTGTTGAAAGAATTATAAGGAATCAAAGCTCCATAATTACTAGCCACTTCTGTGATTGCAGTTGCCGATTTTGGTTCACCGCTGAAATCCAATTTTTCTTTTACCGCATACCCTTTAATACCGTATGCATACGCTGCAGACCAGGCTGTGATATCGTAGGTATTAGAATCAGTTACTACTGTTTTAGGCTCTAATAAAACTTTTGCCATTACAGATCTTGGCTGAAAGGCGCTAATTGCAATGTGGAATCCATCATCAGAAAAAGTATCATCCTTTCCAGAAAAATAATTATACCCTCTGAAAGATTTATTACTAAGGGTTCCATGTTCTATTCCATTTTGATCTAATAATTTTTTTAGCGCAATGATCTTGTTTTCTTCTTTAGCAGTGAATACATAGGTTTTATACTCACTTATTTTACCAGCCCTACTATCTTCAAAAAACTTTTTGTATTCCGCAATTAATTTCTGCCTGTTTTTTGAAGCCATTTCTACTGTAGACATTCCTGTAGTAAAATGGTGCAATGCTCTATCAACTAATGTAAGTGTATCTCCATCTTCATTTTGAATGGCTAAACCAGCTCGGATACCACCTTGCTCATAGGTCATCCCAATCGCACCATTGTAAATTGGATAAGTATCTCCGTATGAAGGATACAATAAATCAAAGCGCTCTTTTGTAAAATACAACCAATTATTATTGTCAAAATATTTTGCATGATTTTTTCCGATCATTACCTGAAACTCTTTCTGCCATGGTGTGATCACTTCATGCATAGGATCTGCAGCTGGTGCAAAATAATAAGGCTCATTGAATCCTTGCTCGTGATAATCTACATGAATCTGTGGCATCCATTGTAAATATTTTTTCAATCTTTGTTGAGTTTCCACTTGCGTCTGCCAAGCCCAATCTCTATTCAAATCAAAATTATAATGATTGCTTCTTCCACCTGGCCAAGGTTCTGAATGTTCTCTTGAGGCAGGATCTGCATTGTAATTTTTTCCAACAACAGAATTGTACCAGTTTACATAACGGTCTCTTCCATCAGGATTGATACATGGATCCAGTATTACCACTGTATTTCTTAACCATTCTTTGGTTTGCGTATTAGAAGGATCAAGCAATGCATAAATGGTTAACATAAATGCTTCAGTAGAAGATGCTTCATTGCCATGAACATTGTAACTCAACCAAACAATGGTTGGCGCTGTTTCTGTTTGAGATGACATATTATCTGCATTCAAACCAGCAATGCGAAGATTATTGTTTCTTATAGATTCTAATTTTTGGATATTTTCAGGTGAGCTTACCATGGTGATTAACAATTCTCTACCCTCATTGGTTTCACCATATTTTTCCAATTTTACCATATCTGGCTTTGCCAAAGCCAATGATTTTGCATACTCAACCACACGATGATGTCTCGTAAAACGGGTTCCTACTTTGTACCCCAGAAATTGCTCAGGACTTTGCAGTGATTGAGCAAATACGGCTCCTGTAAAACTCAAACAACAAACAAAAAATAGTATTTTCTTCATAATTATTAAATGAGGCGTGAAAATAACAATAAACACATCATGAATGAGCAAATTTGGGCACAAGTTTCTTTATTTAATTTGAGTGAATACCCCATTTTTATGTAATTTAAGCCCATGAGAAAAATAAGCATATTGTGTATTTGCATCATTGCAAGCACATTTATATTTGGCCAGTCTAGTTTTTCATTTGTAGGACCAGACAAAGAAGTAAACCCATACTCCTATACAGTTATAAAAAGAGGAGAGTTTAAACAAGCTGCTGTAAGCAGTGCACACCCGCTCGCAAGTTTGGTAGGCGCTGCAATTATGAAAAGAGGTGGGAATGCATTTGATGCTGCTATTGCAACACAATTGGTATTGGCTGTGGTATATCCTCAAGCAGGAAATATTGGCGGAGGTGGTTTTTTATTAGGAAGAAAAACAAATGGTGAATTAATTGGTATTGATTATAGAGAAGCAGCACCAGAAAAAGCCAACAGAGATATGTATCTCGATAAAAATGGCAACCCACAAATGAATCTTTCTTTGGCTGGTCATTTGGCTTCAGGAATTCCTGGCACAGTTGCCGGACTATTTGCAACTATGCCCTATGCAAAATTATCTTTTGAAAATTTGATTCAACCAGCTATAGATATTGCAGCTAAGGGATATGTGCTTACTGAAAAAGAAGCAGCCAATTTAAATGGAGTAAGGGAATCAATCTCCAAAAACAGTACTCAACCTTCCGCTTTTGTTAAACAAGTTAAATGGAAGGTGGGTGATACATTGGTACAAAAAGATCTGGCAGCTACATTAACGCGTATACAAAAAGAAGGTGCAAAAGGATTCTATGATGGCAAAACTGCTGAATTGATTGTTGCAGAAATGCAAAGAGGAAACGGTATTATTGGATTGAATGATTTAAAAAGCTATACAGCCAAATTGCGTAATCCATTATCATTTAATTATCGTGGACACGAGATCATCAGTTTTGCTCCTCCAAGTAGTGGAGGAATTTTGATTGCACAAATGATGAAAATGGTGGAGAAATATCCAATGAGTAAATATGGTTTTCAAAGCACCAAATCTGTGCAGTTAATGATAGAAGCCGAGCGAAGGGCTTATGCAGATAGAGCAGAATTTATGGGCGATCCAGATTTTTTTAAAGTGCCAGTAAAAACCTTAATGAGCGATGCCTATTTAGCACAAAGAATGAGTGATTATAATCCTGATAAGGCCGGAGTCAGCAGCAATATTAAAGCAGGCATTATTAAAGAAAGCGAAGAAACTACCCATTTAAGCATTGTTGATCCTGCTGGTAATATGGTTGCAGTAACTACTACATTAAACAATAGTTTTGGCAATAGAACAGTGGTAGGCGGAGCAGGTTTTATTTTGAATAATGAAATGGACGACTTCAGTGTAAAGCCAGGTGTTCCTAATATGTATGGTGCAATTGGTGGAGAAGCCAATTCCATTCAACCAGGGAAAAGAATGTTGAGTTCGATGACTCCTACATTGGTATTAAAAGACAAGAAACCGTATATAGTGATTGGCACTCCAGGAGGCACTACTATCCCTACATCGGTTTATCAAGCATTAATCAATGTGATTGATTTTAATATGACTATAGGCGATGCCATTGACAAACCAAAATTTCATCACCAGTGGCTTCCTGACGAAGTAATGGTTGAGCAAGACTTCGACGCAAAAACCAAAGAACAATTAATCAAAATGGGTTATAAAATAACGCAACGTGGTGGAATAGGCAGAACAGAGGGTATCCGATTTCTTGCCAATAAGAGAAGAGAAGTTGCAGCAGATAAAAGAGGTGATGATTCTGTTGCAGGATTTTAATCGTGCAACTTTTTATTGCCAATGTTGATTTGTTAAATGAATGATTTAACCATGGACTTTTTAAAAGATACTATCAAAAGGTTTTCCTATTATAAAGAATTAGGTGATAAAACATTTGAGCAATTACAATCGGCTGATTTTTTTTATCAACCCAATGAAGAGAGCAATAGCATTGCCATCATTATTCAACATATGTATGGCAATATGGTGAGCCGATGGACCAATTTTTTAACTGAGGATGGAGAAAAACACTGGAGAAAAAGAGATGCTGAATTTGAAGCAATGGAATGCAGTAAAGCAGATCTACTGGCGTTTTGGAATGAGGGTTGGAAATGTTTACTGGATACACTCGCCAATTTAACAGCCGATGATTTGGATAAAACGGTTTATATAAGAACAGAGCCATTGCAGGTATACGATGCCATTCTTCGCCAATTGGCGCATTACCCCTATCATGTTGGTCAAATCGTTTATATTGGCAGAATGATTCAACAAAAAAACTGGCAATCATTAAGTATTCCAAAAGGTAAAGGTGCGAGCGAAGCCTATTTGAATAAAATTAAATCTGAACAAGAGAAAAAATAAAATTTATAATGCATTATTTAATTAAACAATTTGTACCACCAATTTTAAAAACATTAAGATGGTATAGTCTTAAATATGGCTGGAAAGGCAATTATCAATCATTTGAAGAGGCCAATAAAAAAGCAAAAGGCTATCATGAACAATCCATCTTAGAAAGAATAAAATTGACAACCAGAAAAGTGGTTAACAAAGAGATTGCTTATGAAAGAGATGGTATTGAATATGATCAACCGATCATGAATTTTAATATGTTGACTTCTTTATTGTGGATAGCATCAAAAAACAATAATCGCTTAACCGTACTAGATTTTGGGGGATCGTTGGGAACTACCTACCACCACAAAGCTCCTTATTTAAGTCATTTAACAGCATTAAACTGGTGTATTGTAGAACAACCGAATTATGTTGAAGCAGGTAAGGCTGAATTTGAAACTGATCAACTGCACTTTTTTTACAATATAGATGAGTGTTTAAAACAATACCAACCAGATGTAGTTATTTTCTGCGGAGTAATTCAATACATCGAAAAAACATACGAATTGCTAGCGGAAATCAAAAACAAGAAAATTCCTTATCTCTTCTTAGATTATGTTGGCTATAATGATGAACCAAAAGATCGTATTTGTATTCAACATGTACCACCCGTTTTTTACGGAGTAGAAGCATCTTATACTTGCTGGTTTTATGATAAACAAAAAATGTTTACATGGCTTAATCAATATTATGATATGGTATTTGAATTCATTTCTGAGCCAGACAGATATTATATAGAGTTAAAACCTTTTTTATATGAGGGGCAACTCTGGAAATTAAAATAAGTAGGTTTAAAAAAAACCTTTTCCCAATTGTTGAGCAGCATAGTCGGCAGCCCTAGCAGTAATGGCCATAAAAGTAAGTGAGGGATTTTGCGTTCCGGTTGAAGTCATACATGCTCCATCTGTTACAAAAACATTTTTACAAGCATGTAATTGATTCCATTCATTGAGCAAGGAAGTTTTAGGGTCTCTTCCCATGCGCACTCCTCCCATTTCATGAATATCCAAGCCTGGATTTTGTTTACTATCGTATGTGGAAATATTTTTACAACCTGCTTTTTCGAGCATGGCTTTCCCTTCTTTAAAAAAGTCTTGTAATAATTTTTCATCGTTCTCGTCGTAGTCTACATTGATGGATAATTGTGGAATACCCCAATCATCTCTTTCAGTATCACTCAACGCAACATAATTGGATTCTTTGGGAATGGTTTCGCCCTGCATCATCATATAAATTCTCCAACCTCCTAATTCACTAACTGCTTCTTTCAAAGCTGCTCCTATTTCTTCTGATTTTGCTCTTCCACGTGAGGCATTAAAGAAAATCATATAGCCTCTTTTAAAATCCGTTTCTTGTTGCAATACGTTTCTAAAATTTGGCATCATTACTTGAGTAGGTCTTCTGCCAAAATAGTATTTATCATCCGGACCATCATACAAAGCATTAATGGTACCGCGATAATTATGAAAAGCAATGTACTTCCCCAGCAAACCATTATCGTTGCCTAAACCATTGGGAAAACGCTTGCTTTTAGAATTCAACAAAATCAAATTGGTATTTAAACAAGCTGCATTTAAAAAAATAATTTTTGCATGGTAAACTGTAACAACATGGGTTATTGCATCGATCACCCGCACTCCAACTGCTTTTTGTAATGTTTCATCGTAAATGATGGAATCAACAACCGCATTGGTTTGTAAAAATAAATTGCCTGTTTTTTTGGCTGCGGGCAATGTACTGCTATTACTGCTGAAGTATCCACCAAATGGACAACCTCTTTCACATAAATTTCTTGCCTGGCATTTACCCCTTCCCTGTTCCAGATGAATTTCATTGGGTTCTGTAAGATGTGCACATCTGCCTTGAATTACATGTCGGCCAGGAAATGCATTCATTATTTTGGTTTGCAAATCGCGCTCAACACAATTCATTTCCCAGGGCTTTAAAAATTCACCATCAGGCAAAGTATCTAATCCATCTTTATTACCGCTAATGCCGGCAAATTTTTCAACATAACTATACCATGGTGCTAGATCATCATATCTGATTGGCCAGTCTACTGCATAGCCATCACGTAATGGTCCTTCAAAATCATATTTGCTCCAGCGTTGTGTTTGTCTTGCCCAGGTGAGTGACTTACCACCTACCTGATAACCGCGAATCCAGCTAAATGGTTTCTCTTGAACATATGGATGCTCGTAATCTTTTACAAAAAAATGTTTACTCGCTTCTGTGAATGCATAACAATGACTAACAATAGGTGTTGTATCTGCTTCGGGTGGGGGAATTTTTCCTCGGTGAGGAAAATCCCAGGGGTTCATTGTTGCAGTAGGATAATCTTTTAAGTGCTCAACATTTCGGCCCCTTTCCAATACCAAAGTTTTCAAACCTTTCTCACACAATTCTTTGGCAGCCCAGCCTCCACTGATACCTGAGCCAATTACTATTGCATCGAATTGAATGGAAGAAAGCTGTTCGGACATTTACTAAAAAAATTGATTTGAATTATTGAAACCATTCGTTGAAGCGAGCTAAATCTACATTTCCGCCAGTTAAAATAATGCCTGTTTTTTTACCAGCAAACAAAGTTTTGTTTTTCAACACAGCCGCTAATGGAACCACACAACTTGGTTCTACCACTATTTTCATTCTTTCGTAAACTAGTTTTAAAGCTGCTTTTATTTCTTCGTCAGACACTAATAAAATGTCTTTCACATGTGCTTGAATAATGGATAATGTTTGTTCGCTTAGTGTGGTCATCAATCCATCAGCAATTGTTTTTACAAAAGGTGCTTTCTCTACTTTACCTGATTGAAAACTTAACACTGCATCAGCAGCTCCTTCTGGTTCACCTGCAAATACTTCTATTGAAGGATTATAAAAATGCGACCACAAAGCAGTACCAGACAAACAACCGCCTCCACCAACTGGGGCAACCACAGCTTGTAAATCAGGAACAGCTTCAAGTAATTCTTTTACTGCTGTAGCCTGACCAGTAATTACTCTATAATCATCATAGGGGTGAATAAATTCTGCCCCAGTTTCTTGAATAATTTTTTCAACAGCAGCTTCTCTTGCAGCTTGATTGGGTTCGCAAAAAGTAATTTCTGCTCCGTAACCCTTTACAGCGTTTACTTTTACTGAAGGAGAAGTACTGGGCATTACTATATAGGCTTTAGTGCCCAATTCTCTGGCAGCAAAAGCAATTGCTTGCGCATGATTACCAGATGAATGTGTAGCAATTCCATTCTTTAATTTTTCAGCAGATAAACTCAACGAAGCATTCATGCCCCCTCTGATTTTAAATGCCCCAATTTTTTGAAAATTCTCGCACTTAAAAAACAACTCTGTTCCAGCCAATTGATTAATACTTGCATTGGTAAGCACCGGAGTTGTATGAATATAGGGCTTGATAAGCTGGTGTGCTTTTTCTATATCCGCTTTGGTGATTTCAGTCATGTTTATTTTTTTATTGCTGCTATACAATCGATTTCAATGGCGCAACCATAATTGAGTTGATTGCATGGAACAATAATTCTGGCTGGTTTATGGTCTCCAAATATGGCTGCATAAGTTGCATTGACAATTGGCCAATGGGCAATATCACTCACAAAAATGCTCACTTTCAAAACATGCTTCAGGTCCGAACCTGCAGCCAATAAAATTTGCTCTACATTGTACAAGCATTGCTTGGTTTGCACTTCAATACTTTCTAATTGGGGGGTTCCATTGGCATCCAATGGCAATTGCCCAGCAACATAGACCAAGCCATTGTGTACTACGCCAGGAGAATAATGTCCTTTGGGTTTTAATAAAGTATCTGGAGATAAAAATTGAATAGACATGATCAAAGTTTAGAAGGGTAAATTACTGAAAATTTTGATTAAACATTGGATTAACAACAGGCTTTGTAAATGACTAGTTTTTTCAAAATCTTTAAATTACTAATCCTTATCAGCAATTTTATCCCAACCCCTCCATTCATAATATTTAGATTTAGGTTCTCCTGTTAATCCATTTATTCCTTTTTTGGGCAAAACAAATCCATGTACATAAATAATTGGAACAAGAGTAAGCCCTAATGCAACTAAAGCAATCGTTCTGCCAAAAAACAATGAAAGGAAAATTATAATTATTAATGTTAGAAAAAACTTAACGAGCTTTCTCCATTTAGGTAATCTTTCTTCAAAATGTCCTAAATAAATATTTCCTACCAAAAAGAAAAAAGAAACCAGTGCAAATTCAATCCATAAATTATGCTTTTCCCAAATTAAAATTAGTTGCTCAAAATATTGCATCAAACTATTTATTTAATTGATTTCTCTTCGTTAACACTATTGATAAAATCGATCACCCCTTTCATATATACTTGTTGATCGTCCCACATAGATAAATGACTTCCGTTGGGGCAATAAAGATATTTACCTTTCTGCACCAATTTACTTTGCTTCTCCATGGCTGCAGGATCCATGGTATCGTGTTTGCCTCCAATCATTAATGTAGGCACTTTGATTTCTTTTAATCGATCAGTAATATCCCATTTTGCCAATCTACCACTAATGCCAAATTCACTGGGGCCTTGCATCATGGTGTATATTTCATTATTGGCATGTTTGATAGAACGATTGAGCGCATCAGGCCACTCTGCTAAACGACATATATGTTCATGATAAAAATTGGGTATTAATAATTCCATGTATTTTGGATTACTAAAATCCTTTTTTGCTTCTATATCTCTAATCGCTTTTAAAATAGTAGGATCCATTTGCTTTGCCAAAACTTCATCGGCATATTTGCCATATTCAGGAGCACTGCTCACCATATTGGAGATTAATAAACCTTTTAAATGCTGCTGATATTTCAAAGCATATTCCATCCCTAAAATACCTCCCCATGAATTACCCAAAACATAAAAGTTAGTACTATCCGCTCCTATTGCTTTTCTAACCTGTTCTACTTCTTCCACAAATCGGGCTGTTGTCCAAAGGCTGGAGTCTATTGGTTGATCACTATAATAAGAGCCCAATTGATCGTATTCATAAAATTCAAAGCCTTCTTTTTGAAAGAAAGTTTCAAAACATTCCATGTATTCATGCGTCATTGCTGGTCCGCCATGCAATAGGAGTATTTTAATTTTTGGATTATTGCCAAACCGCTTGGTCCAAACTTTAAAATCGCCAACAGGTGTTTTGATTGGAATCATCTTAACGCCTGCACCCTGAATGGAGTCTTCGTAGGTGAAATAAGTAGTTAGGTTGTTCGAATTAGTATCCTGCTTTTGTTGACAAGCACTCAACAAACCAATAGTAACTATATATAGTAAAAAGCGCATTTGGTTGGTTTTTGTTGAGTAATATACGAATAAGCGCTTTCAAACTAAAATTTTGCCCGTAAGCCTTCTGCATATACATTTGCACCCTACGGGGGGTTAGCTCAGTTGGCTAGAGCGTCCCGATGGAATCGGGAAGGTCGTTGTTCTTTTGAAATCTTTTTATGGGGGGTTAGCTCAGTTGGCTAGAGCGCTTGCATGGCATGCAAGAGGTCGTCGGTTCGACCCCGATACTCTCCACAAAAAAAGCTCACATTATGTGGGCTTTTTTATTTGTGCTTTATTTCATATTCTGCCATTTCAACAAAGCTTCCAAATAATAATAATCTGCATAAATAATCGGCACGTCTATATCTTTATTTTGTGGTTTATTTCCTGTAGAATGCAATAATATAGCATGATTGGTTTTCCCACTTAAATAGCGATCACTCGATAATTCTTCCAACATTTTGATAGCCGTGTTTTTATATTCAGTTTTCAATGTTGCATCTTTACAAAATGTAGAAAGTTCTAAAAGAGCTGATGCCACAATAGTTGCAGCGGATGCATCTCGAGGTGCATTGGGTATTGCAGGATCGTCAAAATCCCAGAAAGGAATTTTATCAGCAGGCAATCTTTTTAAATAAATATTGGCTGAATTAATAGCAGTTTGCAAAAAAGCGGGGTTTCTTGTTTCACGGTAAGTCATGGTATAACCATAAATAGCCCAAGCCTGTCCCCTGGCCCACATACTATTGTCTGCATACCCCTGATGCGTAACACCTTTAATTAGTTTTCCTGTTTGATCATCATAAACGGCAACATGGTAAGTGCTATAATCCGGACGGAAATGATTGTTCATAGTAACTGTAGCATGTTGGACAGCAATCTCATACAATTTCTTGCTACCACCATTCTTTGAAGCCCAGAATAATAATTCCAAATTCATCATATTGTCGATGATGGTATTATGTGGCCATCCACTTTCTTTTACACGATAAGGCCAGGATAAAATTGTACCTACTTTTGGATTGAATAAGGTTGCTAAAGAATCAGCGGCTCTCAAAAGAGATTTTTTATAAATTTCATTGCCAGTTAATCTATAGGCATTACCTGCGCTACAAAAAAATTGGAAACCCAGATCATGTTGCAGCACTGGTCTTTCAAGAATAGCTGTTAATTGAGCAGTAGATTGTTGGGCTTGTTCTTTCCAATAATTGTCTTTGGTTGCTTCAAATAGATACCATTCAATCCCAGGCCAAAAACCACTTCGCCAGTTATATACATTATTATTGGCCCATTGGCCATTGCCTTTTTCTATAAGCACAGGCATCTCTCCTTTTGGAGTTTGTTCATTGATTGTTAACCTTGCTTGCTGATCGGCATATTTGATGATAGCCGGAAATTGAATGGTTTGGCCATATGTGAGATATCCAAAAAATAAAAGAATAAAAAATGAATATTTCATAAAGTGATTTTTAGAATCATTTAATTCCTTTTTTCGATGCAATAAAAATGATACTTACCCAAGCCAATGGCACCATTATACTGGCTAAAATAAAGAATGACAAATACCCTGTTTGAGTAATGACAGGTACAATTAAAGTAGTGATCAATGTGCCTACAACTGCTGCTGTTCCACTCATTCCAGAAATGGTTCCAATGTTTTTACCCGAAAAATAATCAGATGGCAATGTTTGAATATTTCCAATCAAAAATTGAAATCCAAATAAAGTTGCACTTATTAAAGCAATTGATAAATTGATATGTTGTTTTAGTTCTTCTATATAATAGGTGAATAATCCTAAAGACAATAACATAATCATACAACCAATAGTAATCGCCTGTTTTCTGGCTTTTGCAGAAACCATTCCTTGATTAATTTTATAGGAGGCATAATAACCACCCAATAAACCGCCAATTGCTGCAAATAAATAAGGAACCCATGCAAATGCGCCAACTTGTTTAATATCAAACCCAAATTGCTCTTTTAAGAAAGTAGGCAACCAGGTTACAAATAACCACCATACAGGATCAATGAATAATCTGGCTGTTAGAATACCCCAGGTATTTTTAAATTGAAGCAATTGACGCCAGGAATAAATTGTTTCAGCTGTTTTTTCTTCACCCATTTTTTTATCGTCAATCAATAATTTTTCTTCAGGTGTAATCCATGGATGCTTATCTGGTGTAGCCTTATTAATTATCAACCAGGGAACTAACCACAATATTCCTAAAGCTGCTATACCAATGAAAGTAGCCCTCCAACCAAATGCCAGATATAATCCAGCAATAAAGGGTGCCGCAACAACCGAACCAAGAGAAGCGCTAGCACCAAAAATTCCTTGAGCAATTCCACGTTCACGTGCCGGAAACCATTCTGCATTACTTTTTGTTGCACCAGGCCAGTTACCTGCTTCGCTTAAACCCAGGAAAAATCGAAATACACTAAAAGACATTACTCCTTTTGCAAATGCATGCAATGCTATAGAAATACTCCACCCAATAATGGAAACGGCCATTCCCAAACGTGTCCCAATCTGATCCATCATTTTTCCCGTAAGTGTTTGGCCTAGAGCATAAGCAATCATAAAAAAACTGGTGATATATGCCAATACTTGCTTACTGTCTGCATCTGCAATGCCGAAATCTTTATAGATATAGGGCCACATGATATTGATGGCACTCCTATCTATATAATTGATGATAGTAGATATACCAATTAGTCCGATGATCCACCAACGTAAACCTTTAATTTTCATCCCTTATATTTAAATAGTTGAGCATACATTTTAGAAAGTTCAATTATTGAACATTAAAAAACTTCTGCTAAAAATTTCATCATCGCAATATTAATTTCATCATTTTTTACTTTCTCAAATTTCCCATGCAAACCTCCTTCAACAGTAATAAATTCGGTCTTCACTCCAAGCTCCACTAATTTTTTATGTAAAACTACCGATTGTTGATAAGACACAGTTGGATCAGCATTCCCATGAACAATAAAAATTGGTGGACTATTTTTGGTGATATAATTGATAGGCGAAACTGATTTAATAAAGGCATCGTCTTTTGCTTTTGATCCTAACCAATTTGTTGCAGACTTACTCGTGATATTTGGCCCATATGCCCAATCCCAAACATCGTTGATCCCATACTTATCAATGATTGCTGCAACTTTAATTTTTTCTACTCCCTTACAATTGGTATCGAACAAATGATTGTTCTCTAACAAACCAGCCATCAAAGCTAAATGTCCTCCAGCAGAACCTCCCATTACAACTATCTTATTTGGATCAATATTCAATTCTTTTGCATGACTGATTAAATAAATCAAAGCACAACGGGTATCTTCAATGGCCGCAGGTGCTTTGGCTTGAGGAGTCATCCGATATTCAATATTTGCAACCGCAAATCCCGCTTTGAAAAATGAATTAAATCCTCCCTGACCTTCTTTTACTCCATGATTCCATCCTCCCCCATGAATATTAATAACTATTGGTGTAGGTTGTTTACTGTTTGGATTGATGTAATAATCCAATTTACCCTCCCATCCATCAACTCGGGTATAAACAACATCAATTTTAGCTTCATATCCTTTTGGAAATGATACAGGTTTATAAACAGTATCGCTTACTGTCTGACCAAATGAGGTCAAAGAGTAAGCGATAAAGGAAATCAACAATATTATTCTCATTAGATCACATTTAGTATCCAGGATTTTGTTTGATTATAATTTGTGTATTATTATCAATTTCTCTTTGAGGAATTGGCAATAACATTCTGTCGTTGGTCACAAAAGCCTGCATTTCTAAAAGGGTTAACCTTGGCGCTGGATACAAACCATAATGCACTGTGTACATAGATGCAAAATGGTTCTTTATGACATCTGTAGATTTAATAGTTGTAAATGTTGTGTTGAATCTTAATAAATCATAAAAACGTTGATTCTCAAATGCAAATTCCCATCTTCTTTCATTGGCTAATGCTGTTTCAAATTGTGCAGGAGTAGTGATTGATGCTGCAACCAAAGCAGGCACATTAGCCCTAGCTCGTATTTGATTGATTAGCCCAATACTAGTTGCATTGTTACCCTGCGCTTCTGCCAACATTAATATAACATCTGCAAAGCGAATAACTGGCCAATCGTTTTCGGAATCATTCGCTACTGTGGTTGTTGCTGAAATAAATTTTTGTGGGAAGAATTTGGCTCCAGTGAAAATGCCAATATTTACTGTTCTTCTGGCATCACCTCCTATTAATAAAGCTGCTGTAGCTAATGTTGCATTTGCAGGAATAGAAAGTGTTAAAGTAGTTCCGCTGATTGCAGCAACAGTTGTTCCATTGGCAATTTGGGTGCCAGTTACCGGCATTCCTACAGTTATTGAAGGATTTGCAGCAGTAAGTGTTACCGATGTGTTACCTGAACGTACATTACCAACAGCAGCAATGGCATTGTAAGAATTGTATAATTCTTGTGTAGGAAAATTCAATCCTCTTCCATCCCCTACAATAATAGCGGCACCACTATTTAATGGAGCAAAAGCATTTGGTAAAGAAGTACCTAAACCTATACCACCAGCTTTAAATCGTATAGCAAATAATATTTCCGAATTCATTTCATTACTAACCGAGAAAATATTCGCATAAGATGCTTGCAATGCATAACCACTATTGGTAATAATGTCCTGGCATAATGCCGCGGCTTCTGTTTTACGGTTCAGTGTTAAATATACTTTGGCCAATAATGCTTTTGCACTCCAACTATTCGCTCTACCCAAATCAACTGAAGGAATTGCAGCAAACCTTGCAGTACTTCCATTATTTGCTGTATTGGTTAAATCAGCAATAATCAACTTATAAATATCTGCTACAGGAGATCGATTAATTGTTTTTGCTTCTTCTGGGCTAATCGGTTCATGAACCAAGGAAACATCACCATACAATCTTACCAAATTAAAATAATGATAGGCTCTAATAAAAGTGGCTTCTGCAGATAATCTTTTTACATCTGCAGCTGTTGCAGGAATAGTTACCTGATCAAAATTAAGTGTACCACTACTCGGAACATAGTTCACATTTAGACTGTTCAAAACAAAGTTTACATTCCTGATATTATAATAGTTGTTCAACCAAAAATTATAATTTCCCTGATGCGAAACACTTGGAAAAAACATGTCTAAATCACTCAAATCTCTATTGGGAGTAGATGTACTTGCTGGAACACCCTGAATGGTATTATCGCTTCTTAGTTCAGAAAGCGTCCATTCATCATTTAAAGGGGCAAACATTCCATTATAACAGCCAGTTAAAGCAGTACTTACTTCACCAACTGTTGAATAATAGGTAGCGGAGTTAATGTTTGATAGAGGCGTCAAATCAATCAATTTCTTACATCCAGCTAATGCTATAAAAGAAGCCAGGATGAATAATTTATTTAGTTTCATAATAATTATTTTTTTGGGTTAAAAGTTGATGTCAATTCCAAATACAAATGTTTTTTGAATTGGGAAACTACCACGTTGATAGCCATCAATTAAAGCGGAAGAGTATGCGCCAGTTGTTGCTCTTCCTTCTGGATTCAAGGCTCTGAAATTACTAGCAGCTTTGAAGAATAAATTTTGAGCTGCAAAATATACGCGCATTGAATTTAACTTGATTGCTTTTGAAACACTACTTGGTAATCTATAACCCAGATTCACTTCTCTCAAAGACAAATAAGATGCATCTGAAACAACATAATCTGTTAACATCCAGTTGAAACCAATGGTAGAATAAGGTGTTTTACCATCGCCAGGAAACATTGGGCTCACCCATCTGTTCTCACTATAAGCAGTAATATACCTTCTAGATTCATTGTAATTGGCATCTCCATTGATCACATTACCACCTTGCACACCTTGAAGTAAGAAACTAAAGTCGAATGCTTTGTAAGTAAATGTATTGGTCATTCCATAATTGAATTCGGGATAAGGACTTCCAATTACTGTTCTATCATTATTGTCTATGATATTATCTCCATTGATATCGACCAATTTCAAACCTCCTGGAATAAATACATTTGCTAATGAACTTGTTAGTCCTTTTGCTCTTGCATCGTTAATATCTGCTTGACTCAACCATACTCCATCTGTTTTAAAACCAAAGAATTGAACCAAGGGATCGCCAACTTTAGCACGATACACTTCTGTTCTTTCACCTTGGTTTAGCAAGAATGCTTCTTTACCCAATTCTTGGATTTCATTTCTATTTCTAGAAAAATTGAATGCGGTAGTCCATTTGAAATCTTTTTTAACAATATTGGTTGTGTTTAATTCAATCTCAAAACCTTTGTTTTTTAAGCTTCCAATATTGTTGAAATATTGCGGAACTCCTGCAATGGCTTGAACAGACTGTTGCAATAACAATCTTTCAGTATTGGATTGATAAATATCAAATGATAAACTGATCCTGTTTTTTAATACAGAAACATCAATACCAAAATTTGACTGGAAAGTGCGTTCCCAAGTAATACTAGGATTAGCAATATTAGATGTAGAAGTTACTTGCCCTGATGTATTTACACCTGTACCTCCACCAAAAGGATAATTACCTGTACTCAACAAGTCCAAAAATGCAAAATCAGAGATACGATTATTACCAGTTGCACCATAACTAGCTCTTAATTTGAGTCGATTGATCCAACTAACATCTTGCATAAATTTCTCTTGAGACATTACCCAACCTCCAGAAATGGAAGGGAAAGAACCCCATTTATTGCCTTCACCAAAATAAGAACTACCATCTGTTCTAAAGCTAACAGACAATAAGTATTTATTATTGTATTCGTAATTTACCCTTCCTAAATAGGAGACTAATCCAATTTGATTTTTTGATCCAAAAGTTCCTGCTTTATCAATGGATGATGCATTATTTAAGGTCCTGATATTATCACTTGGATAATCCAAACCTGTAGTTTGTTCTCTATTAATAGTAGTTTTTTGTGTTGTAAAACCAGCCAAAACATTAATCGAATGTTTATTAAATGTTTTACGATAGGTAAATGTATTCTCAGACAACAAATCAATATTATTGGTATTAGAATAAATCCCGCGATTCACTGATCCGTCTGCTGTCGAATTTCTATTGGCGAAATTCAATCCATTGGTATAATTCAAATACATACTAGCCAAAGATTTAAAATCCAACCCAGGCAGAATATTTATATTCAAATCAGCAGAACCTTGTAAACGATATTCATTGACATATATGTCTTGTCCAATAGTAGAAGACTTTGGTGTATTCTGTGCCGAACTAAATGGATCGGATGTACCTACAGGTGTCCATATACTTCCATCAGGCATTCTTCCTGAGTAGTAAATTGAACTAAAATGTCTTGGCTGTGCAAAATCACCCGGTCTGATATTTGCCCATTGTGCTAATTGATTAACATTTGCTGCAGTAAGTGCTGTATGATAAACGGGCAAGAAACTTGGGTAACGATAAAAATTGGTGAAATTCTCTGAAGGACTTATTCTTTTAGAATAAGATGGGTTAACATTCAATCCTAATTTTACTTTATCACTCAACCGAATATCTAATTTTGTTCTAACAGAATATCTTTGAAAATCACTTTTGAACATCATGCCCTCATCTCGTTGATATCCTCCAGAAATAAAATATTGTACATCTTTTTTACCGCCTGATGCACTCAACTGAATATTCTGAAACAAGCCTGGTCTTAAAGACTCACTTTGCCAATCAGTACCTTGACCACCCATTAAAGTTTGTTCAACTATATAAGCTGCTTTTTCTGCATCCGTTGCAAGCACTCCTCTATTTGTTCTAAAGTTTGCTAAGCTTGCAGCAGTAAATCCAAGTGTATAAGCAGTAGAATCTTGAAAACGTTGCGCCCCTTCAGCATACAATAAGTTTTGATATTCAGTAGTAGTTAATATTCCATATCTTTTATAATCTCTTTTCTGCCCCAATGAATATTTTACATTGTACTTTGGTTTTTCAGCTCTACCGCTTTTAGTTGTAATTAAAATTACACCACTTGCTCCTCTGGATCCATAGATAGCTGCTGAAGCTGCATCTTTTAATACTTCAACTGATTCTACATCGGCAGGGTTTACAAAAGACAAACCATCAGGTATTGGCTGTCCATCAACTACTACTAAAGGACTAGAACCAGCATTGATAGAACTAATACCTCTAATACTAATTTTAGGAGCAGCCCCTGCTTCTGAAGAAATATTTTGCACCTGCACTCCAGCCATTTTACCTTGTAATGCCTGGTCTAATCTTGGCACAGGTATCTCATCTAATCGATCGTTTTTATATTTTGCAACAGCTCCAGTTAAGCTTGATTTTTTCTGTGTTCCGTAACCAATAACTACTACTTCATTGTTGTCAGCTGCTGTGGCCGTTAACTTAATATCTATATTGGATTGATCATTTAATGAAACTTCTTCAGCTGTAAATCCAACATAGGAAAAAGAAAGCTTGGTTGCTCCAGGTTTGTATTTTAAAGAAAATGTACCATCTTCTTTAGTTACTGTTCCTCCGCTGGATTTATCTGCAACAATGGAAACTCCTTGCAGTGGCTCTCCTGTTTCTTTATTGGTTACTTTTCCAGTAACTACTTTCTGAGCAATGACATTACCACTTGCAAAAAGCAGTAGTAATAATAGCAATCGTTGTAACTTTTTCATAGCAGTTTTTAGTTTTATAAATCGTTTTTGGTTAAAAGATGTATTCGAAGGCTTTCTGATTTTATAGGGTGAATTTTTTTAATGGCATCCTTACATTTGATACAATTAAAAACAACAGAACTCATCGCTAAAAAAGGTATCCCTTCATTAAAATCAAATGGCTTTATTTGTTGTCCTATCCATGTTTTTTCCATCATTAAATAGGGCAATAATGTATCAACTCCTTTTTTGATTGAGTTTCCATTGGGAGATTGATAGTTGATTAAATCAACCTGAACTATTTTGGCCATTTGTGCAATTTGCATCAATGGTTCTAACACAAATAATGAATAATGCAGGGAAATGGTTCTTTCTAATTCTGCTGGAAAAAATCCATTACTATCCATTTGATTATTGATCCTTTTTTTAACATTATTCACCACTTGTTTTGCTAAATCATTTTGATTGGTAAGCAATGCCATTGAAATTCTTTGAGCATCATACCAGACACCATGATTGTTCTTTGCATTCATTTCCTGCAATCCAACTTCGCTGGTTTGCATCCATGTTAAAAATTCAGCAAACCAAGTTTGTAATGCTCCATAATCTTTTGAAGATAAATTTCCTGAATGTTTCAATAAATTAATTCCGTCAATTAATTTAACAAAATGACGGGTGTCTATTAAACCAGCACCACGCCCCACATTTTGACCTTTTATTGCTTGGCCAAAATTTAAATTGGGGTTCATTTTTGTTGCAGTATCCAAGAACCAAACCTGCAGTAATTTAATTGCATGTTTTGCATATTTATCTTCTTCTGAAAAATAATTTGCAAGTGATAATGTATATACTATTTCACACAAAGCAGGTAAATACTCTTTGTCTTTATAATCTTTCACTTCTGGATTGGTTTCACCATCTTTACGCAGATAAGGCAATCCGTTGGGCTTAGTTGGATCAGGCCAGAAATAAGGAGCCAGACTCATGTAATCATGCTTATTGCCACTTGGGGGAATATTCAACTTTTCCATCACACTTACAGGTCCAAAAAGCATTGCTTTGTCTGCATCGCTTATCAACTCTTTGTATGATGGAATTAATTCAACTTTCTTGTCCTTAATTTTCCCTTTATTTTCCTGAATTATTTTGCCATCGAATGCATAAAGCAATGGTTGCTTATTACCAAGCTGGCAATAAAGTACAGTTGTACAAAAAATAAGGAATAAGCAACTTGTTAATCTAAATAACCTTTTCATGTTTGCTTTATTATGCGATAAAATCTTCTCTCATTGGAGTAAACACATCAATTAATACACCTGCTTCTAAACATACAGCTCCATGCAAAAGATTAGAAGGCACATGAAATACATCTCCAGCATTCAATACTTTTTTTTCTCCATTGATTTCAATTTCAAATACACCACTCTCTACATTCGTAACTTGCACATGATAGTGTTGATGCAAAGTGCCAATACCACCTGCTTCAAACTCTACACGTACCATCATGATTTTTTCATCGTAAGTCAAGATTTTTCTGCGAACTCCAGGAGCCATCTGTTGCCATTCGATTGCATTTAATTCAATAAAATGTTTTGGACTTATTACTGTTTCTGAACTAGACATATCTAATCGATTTATAAATTATTTGATTAATTGATTATTATAAAAAATGGCATAAGGTCCAACCCATTCAATGTTTTGATCTGCTTTTTTGAATACGTGCTTTTGATTGCTTTCGATATTATTATTAGATTGTACTACCAAAATCGTTTTGTTTTTATATGTAATTTTTCCAACTGTATAATTTGCATCGTCTTGCAAAAGTTCAATTCTTGTTAAAGAAGAATATGCGCCATTGGCTACTTCAGCTACAGTGTTATAATTACCATGAAGTTCAATCACATTCAAAAAAGTGGGACTTATAGTTCTTGTGCGGAAGATATAAGAGGGATCTCTCCTTAAATTAAAGTTTGGATCATTTGCTCCTATTCTTGTAAAAAATATTTGAGCCGAATCGGTAACCAGTGAAGAAATGGTATAAAAGGATTTTTCATTTAAAAAAGTAAATTGCGCCAGAGGTGAAAGCACTTTTGCTTCTGCTTCTTTCCATAAAAACTGATAGCCGTTTTTGTTGCCCAAAGTTTTCATAGAATTAATGGAAGGGGTGTATTTAAAATTGGTACTAATTACAGAACCTGAATAATTAAAAGGCAAATCGAACTGATGTGGTGAGCTAGATGTTGTTTTGAATAAATCAATTATCAATGGTTTTGCTTGATCAGGTAATTGAACTACAAAAACAGTTCTTTGTAATTGCACATCCTTATATGCAGTTTTATCGATAGAGGAAACTACTTGCAGGTTTTTATTAGCAATGGAGCCAAATAATTTAATTGGCCAATTCATTTCGCTTACCGCTTCTTTACCATCATAATGACTGGTTTCATCTACTGTGATTGTATTATGAGCAATAGTTTGCTGGGTATATGTTTTTGTTTCTGGCAAGTACCTTCCACCCCATTTTTGTTCAATACCAATAAAACGGGCTGCACCATAATCCTGCAATATCTCATTACCATTATCATACACATTGATATTCAGTTTGTCGAAATGCCCATGAGACATGCCATGTGAACTATATTTAAAAATTAATGAAGTTTGTTTATCATCTTTTCCGGTTCTAATTACAGAAACACCTCCTTTATTGCCATTCGCTCCATCCGTAAATTCAATTGACTGATATGGATAAAAAGCCGCTATATTTTTTTCATTTTTTAATGCTGAACTAACGCCTACTCCACCTGCATTCAAAATCACTTTGCCTTGTGCTTTTGCAACAGGCAAATAGGCTGGATTGGGGCCATATACCTGCCATGCCATATCAATTGCAACAACCAATTCGCTCGATATAAATGTTTTATCTTTTAGTGCGTCATTGTAACTATAAAATCCGCCATTCAAGTTGGTTTGTTGCAAAGCTCCATTTAAAGCTTTTTGAAGAATACTATTTCTTAATTTAAAAATACCTAGCTCAGGTTTTGTGTTATTGATTGCATTTGCAAAAAAATAAAAAGGCAAAATGGCATACCGTGTATAATAAGGCCCTTCATTATAATATCCATCAGGCGAGAACAAACCATTTAAATGAGCAATAAAACCTGCGGCTCCATCTTTTTCAGTTCCATATAAAGCCATTTTCACATAGTCTTCATTATCGGTTGCAACACCAACAATTCCAACACCTGCGCAAGCCCAAACAGCATGATTATGAATCAAATTGAACCATGGCTTCATGTCTTTGGTAAAATAATCTACTTCAGGTTTAAAGGCACCATCAGTGATTTGTTTTCTTTCTGCAGCAGTTAAATAATCGTGAATACAATCAAATGCTAATCCTGAATAAACCAGCCAATTAGCATCGTTGAGTGCTTGCCAGAAAATTCTTCCTGGAGAAGAACTGGTGGCTTCAGGATGATTTTTTAATGTTGGAATTAGCGCAGCATACTTCAGAAAAACATTTTTAACCAGCAATGCATACTTAGCATCTCCGGTAATTTGATACAAAACTCCTGCATTGAACATTATATTATAATTCTCTTTATGCTTTTCATGCGTATATCCACCTGCAGGATCTTTTGGAACAGGCACATCTATTTCTTTGCCTATCCATTGATCAACTGATTTTTTGATTTCACTAAAAGACTGATTCAATACTAAATTTGTAGCCAGACTATTTTTTACCAATTGTAAATCCTTTTTGGTAGCAAATGCTATTGGATGTTGCTGAGCAGATACGCAAAAAGCAACCAAAAGAAATAGTACAAATAACAGCGATAATTTTCTCATGAATAGCAATCTAAATTTCAATCAATCAAATTTTTTAAACAAAATAAGTTCCGCCATTTATTTCAATACTTGCTCCTGTAACAAAAGAAGAAGATGCGCTCGCTAAATACAAAACCAAATCTCCCACTTCCGAAGCTTCTCCTTCTCTGCGCAATGGTGTAGCAGCAGCTACATTTTTTCTGACTTCATCTTTAGTGAATGTATTGTGAAATGTTGTATTGATCATTCCAGGGCTAACGCAATTCACCCGAATACCTTTAGGTCCTAATTCTTTTGCTAATCCTTTTGTCATAGTGAGGATGGCTCCTTTTGAAGATGCATAGGCCAATGCACCAAAACCTCCTCCATCTCTTGCGGCTTGGCTGCTAAAATTAACAATCGCACCTCCATTGGTCATATGAGGAACCACTTCTTTGGTAACTAAAAAAGCAGATTTCACATTTACATCCATCACTGCATCCCAGAACTGCTCATCCATGTCTGCCAATAATTTTCGGGCAATTAAACCACCAGTAACATTTACCAAAATATCAATGGTTTCGCCATAAGCTTCTACACATGCATTCACTACTTTAGTAACATCTGCAGCGATAGTCATATCACCTTTTGCAATAATGGCCTGCCCACCATTGCTCCTGATTTTTTCTAAGGTTTCGAGTGCTTTTTTCTCATCGTTTAAATAGTTGATACAAACTTTGGCTCCTGCCAATGCTAACTTTAAGGATACTTGTTCTCCAATGTCTCTTGAACCACCGGTAATGATGGCAACTTTGTTGTCTAATAATGGCATAAATGGCTTTTTTAGCTAATCGAAAGTTAATATTAGACCGATTTATCAGTAAAGCCTTTTTAGATTTGATGAATTTTATCTATTTTTTTAACATTATTAATGAATATTTTTTAATGTTTTAACCATTTTGTTAGAATATTACTCAATCTTATATCCGATAACGTTACCGGCAACGAAACCGGTAAATTCCCGAAAAATATGCTCAACAGCACTTACTTTTAAACAGCCAAATGGAAAAACAAACCACCATAAAAGACATTGCTCGCGCATTAAATATTTCCACTTCAACAGTAAGTAGAGCATTGAGAGATGCTACCGATGTGAAACCAGAAACTAAAAAAGCAGTGCAAGCATTGGCTGAACAATTGGATTATCAGCCCAATAAATTGGCATTGAGTTTACTCAACAGACAAACCAATAGTATAGGCGTAATCATTCCCAATTTAGATTATGTATTGGCCACCATGGTGAAAGGAATAGATGAAGTTGCTTTAGAAGCTGGCTACACAGTAATGGTTTGCCAAAGTGATGAGAGTTTTGGAAGAGAGATCGTAAACACCAATCGATTATTGGAAAGTTTAGTGGATGGATTTATCGTTTCAGTTTCCAGTGAAACAAAAGTATACGAGCACATCAAAAAAATTCAAAATAAAAAAATTCCGCTGGTATTATTCGACAGAGTAATCAATAATATGCAAGCCCCAAAAATACGATTAGATAATGTAGATGGAGGCATTCAAGCAACTCAACATTTGATTGATCAGGGATATAAAAAAATTGCGATACTAGCTGGCCCAGAAAATTTGAATATCAGTAACAAAAGGATGGAGGGCTACTTACAAACATTAAAAGCCAATAATATAAAATTCGATAAGCATTTAGCTATTCATTGCGACTTTAATCAACAATACGCTTATGAAGCAACCAAGGAGTTGATTGCCATGAAACACAGGCCAGATGCCATTTTCACCATTAGTGACAGAATGGCTATTGGTGCGATGCTAGCTATCAAAGAAAAGGGATTACAAATGCCTAAAGACATTGGCTTAGTTGGTTTTAACAATGAGCCAATCACCGGTTTAGTAACACCTTCTATTTCTAGTGTAGAAATGTATGCATTTGAAATTGGAAAAGCTACAGCTAAACTATTTATAGAAATGTTGCACAGTGAAGAAGATATGTCGGATCGAGAAATTGTTATAAAACCAAAACTATTTATTAGAGAATCATCCTTAAGAATTCCAATAAAAAAATAACATGAAAAGAATATTATGCTTAGCTGCAGTTTTCAGTACCCTTTTTTTTGCAGATTTAAATGCCACAACTTATACTGTAAAAAATGAAACTGAATTAAAAGAAGCAAATGCTAAAGCTATTGCTGGCGATATCATTATTTTACAAAATGGAGACTGGAATAATATCAATCTACAATTTACTTGCAATGGAACTGCGCAACAACCTATACAAATAAAGGCCGCAACCAGAGGAAATGTAATCATTAAAGGGAATAGTAGTTTACGAATTGGAGGCAATTGGATCATTTTAGATGGCTTGGTCTTCACGGAAGGATTCACTCCTGCTGGCAATACATGGGAGTTTAGAGCAGGCAAACAAGTTGCCAATAATTCTAGGATCACCAATTGCGTGATCAAGTCCTTCAACCACCCAAATAGAATGAAAGATAATTATTGGGTGGCGATGTATGGAAAAAACAATCGAATAGACCATTGCAATTTTATTGACAAAACCAATTTAGGTGTCTTGATGGCGATCATTTTAGAAGATGATAGAAGCAGGTTGAATAACCATAGCATTGATAGTAATTATTTTGGAATCAGAAAACCACTTGGCAGTAATGCAGGAGAAATAATAAGAGTAGGCGTTTCAGAGCATTGTACTTTTTATTCGAACACCAATATTGTAAATAATTTATTTGACCGTTGCGATGGAGAAACAGAAATCATATCCATAAAATCTTGCGGCAATTTGGTAAGAAACAATGTTTTCAAAGAATGCCAGGGTGCCGTTGTACTTCGTCATGGGAATAACAATACTATTGAATCCAATTTATTTTTGGGAAATGGAAAAGAAGGTACTGGAGGAGTAAGAGTAATCAATGAAGGCAACTGGATTGTAAATAACTATTTCTCTCATTGTGTTGGACAAGGTTTTAGATCTCCACTTGCAGTAATGAATGGTGTATTTAATTCTCCTGCCAACCGCTACTTACCAGTAAGAGATGCACTAATTATTAATAACACTTTTTCCAATTGCACCCCATTCAGCGTTTGCGAAGGAAGTGATGCAGAAAGATCTGTAGCACCTAAAAATGTTTTTATTCAAAACAATTTATTCTATTCAGATAAACAACAGGTTGCATTTCAATATTACGATAACATAGATAGTATTTTTTTTAAAGGCAATGTCATTAATAGTAAGATAAGCAAAACCATACCAAATGGTTTCGAACAAAAAGCAACCAGCGTTTCTATGGTATTCGATAATGCCTTTCCTTCTTATACAGCTAGCAAATCCAAAATTGCAATACCCTATTCCATCTCACAAGAAGCATCCAAAAGATTACAAATAGGCTTATCAGATCGAATCGGATGTTCCAGTGCTTCCTATTTTATTGCGTTGGCTAAACAATCCAATCAACTAGGTATTCAATGGAAAATGCCGCAAGGAATACAAACTTTGGAGGCAAAATTGCCCATTTCATGTAAAGATGCCAATGATGTGTATGCTGCATTAAGCACTAAAGGAAAATCTGTAGAAATTATTTTGACCGGAACTGAATATATTTTTGACCGACCACTATCAATTACGCAAAATGCGTATTTCAGTTCCTCACAACAACCCATTCGCTTTTCTTCTAAACAAACAAATTCATTATTTATACTTGGCGCAAATACTCAATTACATTTAACGAATATCAACATAGACGCCAATCAATTAATGACCAATCAATTTATTGAAGCTGATAGCTCAGGAACTATTATTCATTTTGCAATTAATATCAATAATTGTCAATTCAATAATTACAAAGGAAAGAGCTTCTTAACCACATTTAGGTCAGCCTATGCCGATCTTATCTCTATCAAAAAAACTTCATTTAATCAATGTGGCAATCTCTTTACACTTACCGACGAAAAAGAAAACAAAGGTTATTATAATGTAGAAAAAATGATTATCGACCAATGCAATTTCAACAATAATAATGGCCAAATACTTGGATTGTATAGAACAGGAAATGACGAAAGCACCATGGGACCTAAATTATTGTTTACCAAAAACAATATACAAAATTGCAATAATGATCAAGCATTGATCCATTTGATGGGAGTACAACAATCATTGATTGCAGAAAATCAATTTAACAATGCTAATTCCAATAAAATCACCATTCAATACAATGATAATGTGAGAGCGAAACATGAACAGCAAAACAATATTTTTCTGAATTCCGGCTCAGTCAATGAAAATAAATTTGTTATAAATCTTAAATAAAGCAACATGAAAATCATCCACCAAACACATCCTGAAGATTTTGTAAAGTACAATACCCAGCAAATCAGAGAACGTTTTTTGTTAGACAAATTAGTAGTGCCCAACACTATTAATTGTGTGTATACCCATTACGACAGAATGATTATAGGTGCTGCAACTCCAGTAATTACTGGATTAACTTTAGGCACATATGATGCTTTAAAATCTGATAATTTCTTGGATAGAAGAGAAATGGGAATAGTAAATGTTGGATCAGCTGGTTCAGTAATTGTTGATGGAGAAAAATATGATTTAGCAAAACTGGATTGTTTATATATAGGGAAAGGAAAAAAAGAGATTGTTTTTTCAGGATCTGATGTTGGAGAAATTCCAGCCAAATTTATTTTCTTTTCCTGCCCTGCACATGCCGAATATCCGGTACAATTAATGAAGGCATCCGCTGCAACTCCCGCCGAAATGGGTTCAGCTGAAACAGCTAATCACAGAACCATCAACAAATACATTCATTTAGATGGATTAAAAAGTTGTCAATTGGTTTTAGGTGTTACCAATTTTAAACAAGGCAGTATATGGAATACAATGCCACCACATTTGCACGACAGAAGAATGGAAGCCTATTTTTATTTTGATTTACCAGAAACTCAACGAGTGATTCATTTTATGGGAGAGCCTCATGAAACCAGACACTTATTCTTAAACAATGAAGAAGGAATTGTTTCCCCATCATGGAGTATTCATAGTGGTGTAGCTACTGCAGCTTATTCCTTTATATGGGCGATGGCTGGAGAAAATATGTCATTCACAGATATGGATCCTGTAAACATCAAATCATTATTATAAATTCAAACTCATGTTAAACTTTAGAGTAGATAATAAAATAGCTTTGGTTACAGGATGTAGCAGAGGAATTGGAATGGCTATTGCCATTGAATTAGCCAATAGTGGTGCAGATATCATTGGTGTTAGTAATACATTGCCATCCTCCGGTAGCGATGTAGAAAAAGCCGTGAATGCTGCAGGAAAAAAGTTTTATGCCTATGAAGCAGATTTTTCCAATCGTGATTCTTTGTATGCTTTTTTAAATAAAGTAAAAAAAGACCATCCTCGAATTGATATATTAATTAATAATGCAGGTCATATCATGCGCAAGCCTGTTGCAGAACATCCAGATGAATATTGGGATGCCATCATCAATATTAATCTAAACGCACAATTCATAATTACACGTGAAATTGGCCAATTAATGTTGGCACAAAAAGCTGGCAAAATTGTATTCACCTGTTCATTGCTAAGTTTTCAAGGTGGCATTAATGTACCAGGTTATGCAGCCAGTAAAGGCGCAGTAGCTTCTTTATTGAAATCATTTGCGAACGAATGGGCGCAGCATGGCATTACCGTAAATGGTGTTGCTCCGGGTTATATTGAAACTGATAACACCACACAATTAAGATCAGATCCAGATAGAAGTGCAGCCATTCTTTCTAGAATACCTGCTAATAGATGGGGAACAACAGCAGACTTAACTGGTGCATTTGTTTTCTTATCTTCACCAGCATCGGATTATGTAAATGGAACCATCCTTACTGTTGATGGAGGCTGGATGGGTAGATAATAAAAATGAACAATAACAATTCATTAGACGCTGAATATTGGTCTAGCAGATACGAATCAAATACTGTCCAATGGGATTTAGGCCAAGTGTCTCCTCCCATTAAAAATTATATTGATCAATTAACCAATAAAAATTGCCGCATTTTAATACCAGGATGCGGCAATTCCTATGAAGCTGCCTATTTAGTAGAAAAAGGATTTACCAATATCACTCTTATTGATATTGCTCCAGCATTAGTAGATAACTTGAAAAGAAAATTTGAAGGAAATACTTCCATTCAAATTATTCTTGGCGATTTTTTTGAATTGAAACAATCTTTCGATTTAATTATTGAACAAACTTTTTTTTGTGCACTCTCTCCTTCCCTACGTCCGAATTATGTTAATCAAATGAAAACGCTTTTAGCGCCAAATGGCAAATTGGTCGGATTACTATTTGATCGGAATTTTGATGGCGGCCCTCCATTTGGTGGGAGTAAAACATCGTATATCAATTTATTTGAATCTGATTTCACCTTGAATACACTCGAGCCTTGCTATAATTCGTTTATTAAACGCCAAGAATCAGAACTATTTATGATTTTTATCAGGAAATAAGCGCTTTTTATTACACAGCTTTGTATCTACAAAAATTGTGTATATGAAAATCGAACAGATCTATACAGGTTGCCTTGCGCAAGGTGCTTATTATATAACCAGCAAC
The DNA here is from genome assembly GCA_943372285.1 of Sphingobacterium thalpophilum. Lineage (GTDB taxonomy): Bacteria > Bacteroidota > Bacteroidia > Chitinophagales > Chitinophagaceae > Sediminibacterium. Next base: position 194,184 of record CALRYA010000002.1, read on the forward strand.
GGAGAAGCAGCCATCATCGATCCATTAAGAGAAATCAAGCCCTATTTAGAGCGTTTGGAAAAAGACAATGTAAAACTCAAATACATATTTGAAACTCATTTTCATGCAGATTTTGTAAGCGGACATGTAGACCTAAGTAATAAAACAGGTGCAGAAATTGTTTATGGCCCAACAGCGAAAGCTTCATTCAAATGCATCACTGCAAAAGATGATGAACTATTTATTATTGGAGATATTGCAATCAAAGTATTGCATACACCTGGCCATACTATGGAGAGCAGTACTTTTTTATTGAAAGATGAACATGGCAAAGACTACTGCATTTTTAGTGGAGATACTTTGTTTTTAGGTGATGTAGGAAGGCCAGATCTAGCACAAAAAGCTGCGAATATGACCAAGGAAGAATTAGCTGGTTTATTGTATGAAAGCTTAATGAATAAAATTATGCCATTAGCAGATGATGTAATTGTTTATCCCGCTCATGGTGCCGGCAGTGCCTGTGGTAAGAATATGATGAAGGAAACAGTGGACACGCTTGGCAATCAGAAAAAGTTGAATTATGCACTCAATCAGCCAAATAAAGCGGCATTCATCAAAGCAGTAACTGATGGATTGCTTCCCCCTCCAGGTTATTTTGGTATGAATGTAGCAATGAATAAATCAGGCTATGATGAATTCGAATCTGTTTTAAAAAATGGATTGAAATCTTTATCAGCAGATGAATTGATATTACTTTCTGAACATGAAGACGCATTGATTCTTGATACGAGAGATAGTAGTGTTTTTTATAAGGCGTTTATTCCTCAATCTATCAATATTGGATTAAATGGAGATTTTGCACCATGGGTAGGTGCATTAATTGTAGATGTAAAACAACCCATCATTTTAGTTACTGAAAAAGATAAAGAAGAAGAATCCATTACTCGACTGAGCAGAGTAGGCTTCGACAATATTTTAGGCCATCTGGATGGAGGTTTTAATACTTGGCTTTTTTCAGGCAAAGCAGTTGATACTATAGATCGGATCAGTGCAAAACAATTTGAGCAAGATTATAATGCTACAATCAATGAAATTATTGATGTTAGAAAAGAATCAGAATACGAAGCCGAACATGCTGTGAATGCCATCAATAAGCCTTTGGCTTATATCAATGAATGGATAAAAGACATCAATCCTGATAAGCATTTCTATTTACACTGCGCAGGAGGCTATAGGAGTATGATTGCAGCTTCCATTCTTCAAGCAAGGGGCTATTTTAATTTTTCAGAAATTGAAGGAGGATTCAAGGGAATCAGTGAAACATCTATTCCAAGAACCAATTTTGTTTGTCAATCAACAAAACTGAATGTATAAAAAATATTTTTTAAAATAGTTATTTGGCTGCAGCTGCCACATATGTTGCTGGGTTCTTTACAAACTCATCTTTACATTCTTTTGAACAGAATCCATAAACTTTGCTATTGAAATGTGCAGTATCAGAAACCCCTGCAGTAATAGGCATTCCGCAAATAAAATCTCGTTTAGAATCGAAAGCTACATTTTTAAATGCATCATCCACTTTTGTAACAGTTGAATCAATCATTGTGTTGGCCTTTTCAGCTACCGGTTCTTTTTTTACATTTTCATTGCAAGAAAACATTCCAATACTTAATACTATCACAAAAAGAAGATTCTTGTTCATACAATATTTTATTAGAAAGCAAAGGTACAAATACCATTTAATTAAACTGCATATTGTTTAATCAGATTTACCAAAGTAGATTTAGGCACAACCCCACTTTGCCTCCATAATTGTTGTCCATTTTTAAATAAAATCAATGTAGGAACTCCCTGGATTTGATAACCGGCTGCAGTTCCAGGATTTTTATCAACATCAATCTTGATAATACTTGCCTGGTCACCAACAGTTGATTTTACATCTTTTAGAATAGGTGCCATTGTTTTACATGGCCCGCACCATTCTGCAAAAAAGTCTACCAATACAGGTTTATCGGATTGTATAATTTCATTAAAAGTCATAACAACAATTTTTATTCTTTAACGCTACTTGCTTCTTTCTTCAACAGACTGAGTAATAATGAACCCATTAATGCTCCATAAAGGGTGCTATTCAATGGCTTAGAAGTAATGGCACAGGTTCCAGCACTACATCCAACAAATTTCCAATAAAGAAATCCACCTATGGCTCCTAATAATGCACCAATGATATAGAGTTTATTCTCACTAATCCAGTTCTTCATACGTAATTGCTTTAGTTGGATCAATTTTCTTTTTTATTGGGGTATAGCATGTGCCTGTACCGCAACAGCCTTGATTAAACAGAGCCATCCCAGTAAAGAACAATCCCATCATTCCAAATATCCAGTCCTTACTCATCACTGCTTGAACAATGATGATAATACCCAAAATTAATCTTACCCCTCTAAATAAGCTCCAATTATGAAGCATTGCTTCTTTCATATTAATCAATTTGAGTACAAATCTAGCATTGATTTCCCCTTTCCTCTGTAACAAAGGTTACAAAATAAAATTATTAACAAACTAAATTTTACATTAACAGCAAGCCTTAGTTGCTGGGGTATCTTTAACCCCTGCTTTTACTAAAATAAGTTCAAGTGGACAAAATCGAGTAAAAGAGGATTGCAATAAATTCAACCCAACAAATACACCTAACCATAACCAATTGACACTTACAAAATAAGTAAGTAATACACTAATTAACATAAAACTTCCTGCAACAGCACGTACGATTCTTTCTTTCATATTCTTAATTTAAATGATTGATTTTTCTACTGGTAAAACAAAAGCCCTGATTGGAAAATCGCTTGGAAATTCCTGATTGTGTTCATGAATCATCAGTAATGCTTTCTCTACATTTTGCTCATCAGTAAATGAGAAAAGAAATACTGAATCAAATTTTGCTTCGCCAACACTAAACCAACTATCCAATAGATTAGAAGGTTCACCATCTTTGAACCCAATGGTATCTGTTGCACTATATACATGTATTCCCGCTTTTTTAAAAATATCTCCAACCGGTTTACTGTATTCTTTCAATGCTGTTACAAATAATAATTTCATGATTTTAAATTTTAATTATTTGACTTTCCCGCGCATCATTTTATAATAGAGCAACGGAACAACCAAAAGTGTTAAGAATGTAGAAGTGATTGTACCTCCCATTAAGGAAATTGCAAGACCTTGAAATACAGGATCAAATAATATAATTACTGCGCCCAATACTACTGCACCAGCAGTTAAAAGAATTGGCGTAGTTCTAACGGCACCGGCTTCAATGATAGATTGTTTTAATGGTATCCCTTCCTCTAAACGGATATTGATAAAGTCAATCAGCAAAATCGAGTTTCGCACCATAACACCTGCAAGAGCAATAAAACCGATCATAGATGTTGCAGTAAAATAGGCTCCCATCATCCAATGTCCCAACAGAATTCCTATTAATGAAAGTGGAATAGCAGCAAGCATTACCAAAGGAACTTTGAAGTCTTGAAACCAGCCAACAATTAACATATAAATAATCAATAATACCGCTCCAAAAGCTATACCCAAATCACGGAATACTTCAAAAGTAATTTGCCACTCACCATCCCATTTTAATGAATACTCATCTTGATTTTTAGGTTGAGAAGTATAATCTTCTTTAATAGAAGCATATCCTTCAGGCATCTTTATTTTTTTTAAACTGTCAGACATGGCTGACATTGCATAAGATGGACTCTCCAATTTTCCAGCCATATCAGCAAGCACATACACCACTTCTTTTTGATTTTTCCTATAGATACTTTTATTTTTCAATACCGATTGAACACTTACAATATCAATCAGTGGTACCATATTACCTCTATTGCTTAACACCTGCATATTTAACAATCTTTCAATACTCCCCTTTTCTGAGTCTTTTAATTTCAAAAGAATAGGAATCTGACTAAATGAAGCTGGTTGATTTAGTTTGCCAACTACCATACCCGATAATGCTGCTTGTACTGTAGAAGATACCTGTGCAGTAGACACTCCATTTAACATCGCTTTTTCTTTGTTAACAGAAATCTGGTATTCATTCTGATCATCTTCAACCATCCAATCTACATCCACTACATCATTGGTAGTATTCATCAATTGTTTTACCTGTTTTGCAATTGCAATCTGACCTTGATAGTCCGGACCATATATCTCAGCAACAATGGTTGAAAGAACAGGCGGGCCTGGTGGGACTTCTACCACTTTAATATTGGCGTTGTATTTTGCTCCAATTTTTTGTAAAGAAGCTCTCATTTCTTTTGCGATATCATGGCTTTGAATACTGCGTTCAGTTTTGTCGATAAGATTTACCTGAATATCCGCAACATTCTCCCCTCTTCTAAGATCATAATGCCTTACTAATCCGTTAAAACTGATCGGAGCAGAAGTACCAACATAACCTTGTACATTCATTACCATTGGTTGATCTGCAACATAACTTGCAATATCAGAAGCTACTGCCTGTGTTTTTTCCAATGTGGTTCCTTCAGGCATATCAATCACCACTTGAAATTCATTCTTATTATCAAAAGGAAGCATTTTAACTGCTACTGATTTTGTATAAAACAATATCATTGATCCAAGCAAAATCACCACAGTACCCAGAATAAAAGCCCATCTTTTCCATCTTGTTTCGAGCATAGGCTGAATAAAGCGGAAATAGATTTTATAGATACCAGTTTGCTCTAATACAGTTCCTTTTTGCTCATGATGTTCAATTCCTTTTTGTTCTTTTTCACGCAAGAAAATGTATCCGAGATAGGGTGTTAATGTTAATGCAACAACTAGTGAAAGCATCATTGCAATAGCTGCTCCGATGGGCATCGGACTCATATAAGGACCCATCATACCAGAAACAAATGCCATAGGTAATACAGCAGCTACTACTGTAAAAGTTGCAAGTATAGTAGGGTTACCTACCTCGTTAATGGCAAAGATTGCTGCTTGTAAAGGAGGTAGTTTCCGCATTTTGAAATGCCTGTGCATATTCTCTGCAATGATAATTGAATCATCCACTACAATTCCTGTTATGAATACCAAAGCGAATAAGGTAATTCTATTCAAGGTATAATCCATCATGTAGTAGCTAAATAAGGTCAGTGCAAAAGTTACTGGCACAGAAAGAAAAACAACCAATCCGCCCCTCCATCCCATTGCTAGCATTACAAATAAGGTCACTACAACAATTGATATAAACAAGTGAAACAACAACTCACTTACTTTGTGAGAAGCAGAGTCACCATAATTTCTTGTTTCAGATACCTGAACATCATTCGGGATCAGATCCTTTTTTAGATGTTCGATTTTTTGCTTGATTTCTTCTGAAAGCTTCATTGCATCAGCTCCAGATTTTTTTGCAACAGCAAGTGTTATTGCAGGATAGGTTGCCTTGTATTTTTTAAATCCTGTAGTATCTGCTTTTCCATATCCAAAGAAAACATATTGAGAGGAAGTGGATGGAGCTTCTTCTATTTTAGCAACCTGATTGAGATAAACAGGTTGACCGGCTTTAGAGCCAATAACAAGTTTTGCTACATCGTCTGCTGAATTTAAAAAATCACCTGTCTGAACAGTGAATGCAGAATCGTTACGGATCAAAGTACCTGCATCGTATTGCACATTACCACCTTGAATAGATTGACTGATTCCAATCATGTCTACTCCGTTCAAAGCCATTAAAGACTTATCCAGCACAACACTTACTTCTCTATTTCTTCCCCCAGAAATAGTAACTTCAGCAACATCTGGAACTTTTTTCATTTCATTTGCTAGTTGCTGGCCTAATAATTTCAGTCTATAATCATCGTATTCTGTTCCCCATAAAGTAAGCCCAAATACCGGCACATCATCAATTGCCCTTGGCTTAACCAATGGCATTGTAACACCCTGTGGCATTATATCCATATGTTTCATGATCTCACTGTACAATTTAACGAGTGAGCGTTCTACATCTTCACCCACATAAAACTGCACAATTAGCATTACCTGCCCTTTCATAGAGGTTGAATAAACATATTCCACACCTTTGATATTGGAGATAAATTTTTCCATTGGTGCAGCCACTTTGGTTTCTACTTCTTTCGGCGTTGCTCCAGGATATCCAATAAATATATCCGCCATTGGAACAGTGATCTGCGGCTCTTCTTCACGAGGTATCAGCATTGTACTGTACCCGCCAATCAATAGAAAGGCAACCATCAATAAAATGGTGAGCTTAGATTGAAGAAATGCTTTTGCTATATTACCTGATAAACCTTTTTCCATTTGTAATTATTTTATTTTGATCGGAGCTCCGTTATACAATCTGCTGTCTGCTGAAAGAATATATTGTTCATTTTTTGCCAATCCGGATAATACTTCCACCTGATTGCCATTTACTTTACCCAAACGAAGCCAGCGAAGTAATGCAGTATTTTGTGCGCTGATAGTATATATACCTGTCAGTTGATCTTTCTGAACAACCGCATTAAGAGGTATCATTACTGATTCAGTTTGCTGTTTTACATGAATTACTTTACTTGCAAACTGAACATGAACAAACATTCCCGAATAAAGCTGTTTATTCATTTCAGGCAAAGAAATTTTTACGATGTATTGACCGCCAGAAAACTGTGAGGAAGGATTAATTTCTATTACTTTTCCATTCAATTTATTTTCATCAGACCCAATGGTCAACATTGCTAAGTCGCCGATTTTTAAAGCAGCGATCTGGTTTTCAGAAACAGCAGCTGCAACTTGCAAATTACCTGATTGCTCAATTGTTAATACAGGCATACCAGGAGTTGCCATGCTTCCTGCATCAGCAAATTTTTGAGTTACTACTCCAGCGAAGGGAGCTTTTACGTTGGTATATGCCAAATTTGCAGACACTTCATTCCGCATCTCTCTAGCTGCATCTGCATTGGCTTTTGCACTTTGAAATTGTAATGTTACTTGATCAAGTTCCTTTGCAGTGGCACTTTGTTGCTTATAAAGCACTGAATATCTTTCAAAATCCTTTCGGGCACTTTGGAGTGCAGCATCTGCTTGAGCAATCATTGCATCAATCTGTGCTTTTTTAGCATTTATATCAGCACTATTAACTGTAAAAAGCAACTGGCCTTCCTTCACATTATCTCCAACCTTAATTGGCATTTTAGTTATATAGCCCATTGCACGGGTGCTAATATTAATAGAATGAATGGCTTCTACTTTTCCACTTGCTTCTATCATACCGCTGCTTGTTCCGCCATCAGGAGAAGCTACAGTTACCGTAATAGGTGATTCTATTTTAGCAACTGCTTTGTTGCCTCCACTAGAGCAAGAACTGATTATTGAAGTTGTCATGATAATGACCAGCCCAATTGAAATTTTTCTATTTAACATACTAGCTAATTTTATTATTATTTTATTTGGATGTTGTTAAAAACTGTAAATAGGTTAATGTACTTTTTTGCATAAAGAGTGCCTGTGCCTTACCCATTTTTTGTTGAGCCAATTGGGTTTGTGCCATTAATAGATCTGTAGTATTTACCAATCCCTGACTGTATCTGTTTTGCAGAATACGCAGTGATTCAGCGGCCTGTTCAACGGCTTTGGTTTGTTGCTCTATCCGATATTGACTATCAGCTAGCTGTGTCCTTGTTTTCCTAATCTCTACAGTACTCTTTTCGATCTGCTCTTGCATTTGTTCTTGCAACTTATTTTTTTCAAGTACTTGGGTAGCAGTTTTATTTTTTACCTGATTGCCTTTAAAAATATCCCATGACAATTGGAAACCAGCCATATAAGCATTTGCCCCAAATCCAAAGAGCTTTTTATCATTGAGTTGATAGTTAGCAAATCCATTCAACTTTGGCATTATTTGCATCTTAGTACTTTTAATAGATAGATCGTATGCATCAACTGCCGTCATCATTGCTTTTAAATCGGCCCTGTTTGTTGAAACAGAATCAGAAATAGTAGGAGATGATTGCATAAGAAGAGGTAAAGTTTTATATATAGTTCCATAAGGCCTGCTCATTAATAAATTCAGTTGATCTGAAATATTAGCAATCTGTGATCTTGCTTCTGCAAGATTTGTTTCTGCTGTTTTTACTTGTACTTCTACATTCAGCAAATCTGATTTCTGCAATAATCCTTGTTGAAATCTATCACTTGTAAACCGATTAATTTCCCGAACAGTGTTCAATGCTTCTTCAAGTACTTTTACCAATTCGTAACTAAATTCTAGTTGCAGATAGGTATTCGTTACCTGCATAACAACCGCCTCAGTAGTTCGCTGGGTTTGATAGGTATATACCTCTGATTGTTTCAATGCTGCTTTGCGTTGATAAGCAAGATCTGAATTCAACAATGGCTGTTGAAAACTTAACTGTGTCATTACATTAGAAGTTGCACCAGGGTTATTCAATACAGCTGGATTAAAATCAGCTTGTTGCACCTGTGCTTGTTGAAGTTTGAAGCCAAAAGCATTTAATGGCTGATTAGTACTAAATCCTGAATAAGATAAATTTAACTGAGGTAGCCAAAAAGCTTCAGTCTGCTTGTACTGAGCATTGGCAATTTTTTCGTCTTTTCTTGCTAAAGATATTTGACGATTCTGCTCTACTGCCATGCGTATTGCTTCCTCCAGAGCCAGTTGTTTTACATTATCCTGTGTTTTTGCAACCAAAGCAACAAAAAGGAAGGGTATAAAAAAGAAATACTTTAAATGCGCCATATTCAAAATTTAAGAGCACAAAACTATCTTTACAATAATGCCTATATTGTAACATAAGTCACAATTGAGCTGGCTTTACCTAATTTTACACAAATGATGAATGATTTATGATGAATCTCGATAATCTTACCTCCTTTTTTGAACCCGAATTGATTCAAGAAATACAAGACTTTGGCATTTTACAAACTTTTAGTGAAGGCGAACTCATCATGGATTACGGAAAATACATCCGTATGATGCCCATTGTATTGAAGGGAACTGTGAAAGTGCTCCGAATGGATGAAGACAATAATGAAATTCTTTTATACTATTTATCGAGTAGCGAAAGCTGTTCAATGGCATATAGCTGTTGTGTAGAAGCTAAAAAAAGCGAAGTAAAAGCTATTGCAGAAGATGATGTTGAAATTATTGGCATTCCGCATACCAAGTTAGACGAATGGCTTTGCAAATACCCCAGTTGGAAAAACTATGTTATGAGAAGCTTTAATGAAAGATTTATTGAATTACTCAAATCAATAGAAAGCATTGCATTTCATAAACTAGACGAGCGCTTAATTGCCTATTTAAAAGAAAAAAAACGACTCAGTGGATCAAGTGTGATTAAAGCTTCGCACAATATCATTGCTGACGAACTGGCTACCTCCAGAGTAGTGGTATCTCGATTATTGAAACAATTGGAAAACAATAAAAAAATCATTTTGTACAGAAACGAAATCAAACTCATGCCAGATTTTGATAGACCTTTTGATAAATAATTTGCAATTAATTTTTATTTCAATTACCAAAAAATAGTATAAAGCGCTGTAATAATCCCGCCAATAATGATTGCTCCTGCTAAAAACCCTGGATGTAATTTAAACATACTCGCATCTATTTCAAGCCCTTTGGACGTTTTTCCTTTTTTGTAATCAATCATACTAATAACATACATACTTATTATACAAATTAGGAAAACAAAACCCATCCTGTCTAAAAATGGAATTTCATAAATTTCATTTGAATTAGCTTTTGCGAAACCCCAATTAGCAAGAAATGACAAATCAATCATTCCAGGCATAAACTTAAATAAGATAGACAATGCAAATCCGCCCACAGTTGCAAACAACGCTGCATTGGATGAAGTTTTTTTCCAAAAGAAACCCATGATAAACATGGCAAAAATACCTGGTGAAACAAATCCAGTATATTCCTGAATATACTGAAATCCGCCCTTTTTATCTATCCCTAATAATGGGGCAATAATCACGGCCAATAACATAGCAACTATTACAGTAATTTTTCCAATATTCACTTGTTGCTGCTCGGAAGCATTTGGATTAATTTTCTTTTTATAAATATCCAGTGCAAAAATGGTAGCAATACTATTTGCTTTGCCAGCTAATGAAGCTACTACTGCAGCAGTGAGTGCCGCAAATGAAAGTCCCTTTAATCCTACAGGTAATAAGTTTAATAAAACAGGATAAGCTCTGTCAGGATTTAATTCGCCGTTTTGCAACATCTCCGTTTGAAAATTCCCATCTTTATATAGAACAAAAGCGGCAATACCAGGAAGCACTACAATAATTGGCATTAATAATTTTAAAAAAGCGGCGAATAGAATTCCACTTCGCGCAGTTTTTAGATCTGCACCCAATGCACGCTGAGTAATGTATTGATTGCAGCCCCAATAATTTAAATTTACAATCCACATGCCTCCAATTAAAACAGTTAATCCTGGGAGATCCATAAAACTATCATTGTCGGTATGTAAAATCATGTGAAAATGGTCATTGGCTTTTTCTCCCATTATTTTCAAACCACTAATCACACCATCACCACCATAAAAATGAGCAACCATATTCAAGGCTAAATAGGTAGTTACTAATCCACCAAGCACTAAAAAAAATACTTGAATCACGTCTGTATATCCAATCACTTTCATTCCTCCCAGGGTAATAACAATAGCAAAAATGGCTAAACCATACATACAAATGGTTAAATCAATTCCTGAAATACTACTAATGGCCAATGCACCTAAATACAAAATGGAAGTAAGATTTACCAATACATACAACAACAACCAAAACACTGCCATAATCATACTCACCGTTCCATTATACCGCTGATTTAAGAATTGGGGCATTGTATAAATCTTATTCTTTAGATAAACTGGAATAAAAAAGATTGCTACAATTAGTAAAGAAATGGCAGCCATCCACTCGTAGGTTGCAATAGCCAGCCCCATCTTAAATCCCGAGCCACTCATTCCTATAAATTGTTCAGCGGAAATATTCGAAGCAATCAAAGAAGCTCCAATAGCCCACCATGTGAGAGAGCCTTCAGCTAAAAAATAATCATGTGAAGCAGTAGCAGCATTTTTTTTCTTTTTACGATAAATCCAAAAACCATAACCAGCAACTATCAGAAAATAAAATAAGAATACGGCATAATCAAGCGATTGTAATTGATTCATAAAACTTTTTTTCTTCTGTTAACTAATTATTTTGATAAATGATTTTTGTACCATCTTCTATCAATACTTCGAACATACTCATTTCAATATTAAATCTTTTTTGGTAAGCAGCTTCAATATTCAAAGAAATAGGCTCAATTGAATCTGTTTGAATTAATGCTAATACACAGCCTCCAAATCCCCCTCCCATCATTCTTGCACCAATCACTTCTGGATATGGTATACAAGCATTTACTATAAAATCAAGTTCAGTACAACTTACTTCATATTGATCTCGTAATCCTTCATGGGTAGCATACATTTTTTTACCGAATGCATATAAATCATTCTTGGAAAGATCATTACATGCCATTTTAATTCTTTCTGCCTCTTCTACTACATAGGTACATCGCTGTTTTACTGCTGTTAAATTATCCGGAATACAATCTTTGACCATTTGCATGCTTGCATCTGCTAAACATGCAACTGTTGGATTGTTTGCTTTAATTAAAGACAAGCCCATTTCACATTCTTTTCTTCTTTGATTATAGGCTGAAGATGCTAATGAGTGTTTTACATGCGTATCGAATAATACCAATTTTGTATTGGACATTTTAAATGGAACATAGGCGTATTCCAATGAATTACAGTTCAACTTAATTACTTGATTCTTTTTTCCAAACACAGAGGCAAACTGATCCATTATTCCACATTGAACTCCTACAAATTCATTCTCTGCTTTTTGAGCCAATAATACCATCTCTATTTTACTTAATCCTAAAGCAAACAATTCATTCAATGCAAAAATTACAGCACATTCGAAAGCAGCAGATGACGAAACGCCTGCTCCTGTTGGAACATTCCCTGTAATGGCCATATCAAATCCACCAACTATTTTTCCCGCTTTATTCAATTGATCAACAATTCCGAGAACAAAATTGGGCCACCCAAGTTCAGATTTTGTAATTGGGCTTTCATGATTAGTTCTTTTGAATTGATATGCCTGAGACTGATCGATAGAATATAAATGGATATCTAAGTCCGCTCTGATGGCGGTAATTGAAAATAGATACTTGTCTATTGCCGCTGGCAAAACAAATCCGCCATTATAATCTAAATGTTCTCCAATCAAATTGATTCTACCGGGAGATTGTACAATTAATGTAGCTTCTTTTTGAAAGATTGTTTGAAAAGTAAAAAGCAAATTGTTAGTGTCCATTTTTAAATATATCGATTAATTAAGTTTTCAATATACTCTTGCTTTCCGCTTATTGCAGATGGTTCAGCATTGTCAATGGCAAATGCTCTTAAATCTTCTAAAGATAAAAGCCCTGATTCAAAATCCTTTCCTTTACCAGTATCAAATGAAGCATATCGATTTTTTCTAAATGATACATAATCTGATTCACTTAAAATTTTATCTGCACTAATTAATGCGCGTGCAAAATTATCCATACCACCAATATGCGCATAGAATAGATCTTCTTGATCGGTAGAATTACGACGAAGCTTAGCATCAAAATTAATTCCACCACCTTTGAACCCACCTGATTCTAAAATAACCAACATTGCTTCTGTTAATTCGTTGATATCATTTGGAAACTGATCGGTATCCCAACCATTTTGATAATCTCCTCTGTTTGCATCCATACTACCTAATATTCCAGCATCAGCTGCAACTTGTAATTCATGCGTAAATGTATGGCCAGCAAGGGTTGCGTGATTCACTTCAATATTTAAACTAAAATCATCCAATAAACCATACTGCCTTAAAAATCCAATAACCGTTTCACAATCATAATCATACTGGTGTTTAGATGGTTCGCAGGGTTTGGGTTCTATAAAAAACTTTCCTTTGAATCCATTTTGACGAGCATAGTCTTTCGCCTTATGTAAGAAAATCGCTAAATGTTCTTTTTCTCTTTTCATATTGGTATTGAGCAAACTCATATATCCTTCTCTTCCACCCCAAAAAACATAATTTGCCCCGCCTAATTGAATGGTTGCATCTAAAGCTGCTTTCACTTGAGCACCTGCATGCGCCAACACATGAAAATTTGGATTGGTAGCTGCACCATTCATGTATCGTTTATTCGAAAAAAGATTGGCAGTTCCCCATAGTAATTGCACCCCACTATCTTTTTGTTTTTGCAAAAGATATTCAGTGATTAATTTTAATCTCTTTTCATTGTCTTGCACATCGTTGGTAAAATCTACAGCATCTACATCATGAAAACAATAAAAGGGTATTCCTAATTTTGTTATGAACTCAAATGCCGCATCTGCTTTGTCTTTTGCTCTTTGGATAGGATCAGCCGATTTATTCCATTCAAACAAATGGGTTGGCTCACCAAATGGATCAGCACCAGATCCACAGAAGCTGTGCCAGTATGCACAGGCAAAGCGCAAATGGTCTTTTAATGGCTTACCTGCCACAATTCTATTTGCATCATACCATCTAAATGCTAATGGATTATTTGATTCTACTCCTTCGAATTTAATTTCTTTAATTGAAGGAAAAAAGGTCTTAGCGCCTGTTATAATTGCCATATAAATGTATTTAAATGGTTTACTTAAAATTATTTAATTGAAGATTTAATGCCGTTTTCCAATTTTCATAAATTGAATGATACCGATCTGTTTGTTCAGGCTGAATAATTTCAATAGCTTTTCTTAAACTAAATGCTTCAACTGAATCTTTGTATATACCAGCTCCAAGACCTGCTCCAATTGCAGCTCCATAACTTCCATCCCCTTCATAAAACTCAACAGACACATTGTTTACTGAAGCAAAAGTTTGTGTAAACACATCACTCAAAAATAAATTGGTTTTATTAGCCCGAATTAATAATGGTGAAATTCCATTATTGCGCATAATGTCTAAACCATAACGCATAGCAAAGGCAATACTTTCCTGTGTTGCCCTAAAAAGATGTGCGTTTGTGTGAATATTAAAATCAATTGTTGAAAAATGCGCACCAATGGTTTTGTTTCCCAACATTCTTTCTGCACCGTTTCCAAAAGGCATGGCTAATAAGCCTTCCGCACCTGCTTCGATTCTTGCTGCAGCTTGGTTAATAGTATCATAGTTGAAATCATTTCCAACCATTTGCATTACCCATCTATTAAAAATTCCAGTTCCGTTGATACAAAGCAAAACTCCAATTCTTGGATCTTCACTACTATGATTGACATGAGCAAAACTATTGATTCTACTTTGGGGGTCATACTTTAGTTGGTCACTCACTCCATAAATAACTCCGGAAGTTCCTGCATTTGCGGCAACCTCTCCGGGATTGAGTACATTCAAAGAAAATGCATTATTCGGTTGGTCCCCTGCTTTATATGTAATGGTTACTTGATGATTGAGATGAAGCGAATCAGCAACTGAAGCTTTAATTATTCCATGGGAACCAAATAGTGATTTTATTGTAGGAAAAAGTGATTCATCAAAACCAAAATAACGAAGTAATTCATTTGAAATACGGTTTGTTTTAAAATCCCAAAATATCCCTTCAGAAAGCGCAGAAATTGTTGTACTAACTGATCCAGTTAATTTCATTGCAATAAAATCTCCAGGCAATAAAATTTTATCAATCTGATCGTATATTTCTTTTTTATTTTTTTTGATCCAAAATAATTTTGAAGCAGTAAAATTACCAGGCGAGTTTAGAAGATGATCAAGGGTTTTTTCTTTGCCCATATCACTCAATGCTTTTTCTCCAATAGATACAGCTCTACTATCGCACCAAATAATTGCATTGTGCAATACTTGCTGGTCTTTATTTACCAACACTAAACCATGCATTTGATAGGCAATGCCAATTGATGCAATGTCTTTTGGATTGTATTTTCCTGTTGAATGACATAATAAAATTGCTTGCTGAACCATTTCCCACCAGGTGTCTGGGTTTTGTTCCGCCCATCCTGCTTGTGGAGAAATAATTGCTGCTTCTGTATCAGGATACTGGCTTGATGCAATTATTGCTTGAGATTGACTATCTACTATAGTTACTTTAACAGAAGATGTACCTAAATCTATTCCTAATAACAACATGGCTAATTCAATCGTTGATGAAGTCTTACTCAAAATTTCAATAAATAACCTATCGGGGCAACCGTAATTTTTGTCAAAAAATATGGTATATTATCAATAATTTTAAGAATTGTATAAATATCATGAAAATATAATTGTTTTATAGTGAAAACCCTAATTCAAAAAATCATCATTGAAGATCAACATTCTTTTGCCTGCAAAACTTATAGAACACCACATTTTGAAACAAATTGGCATCTACATGAAGAATCAGAATTGATTGTCATTACAGAAGGTTCAGGAACTGTTATGATTGGAGATTATGTGGGTGAATATAAGAAAGGAGATGTATTCTTTATTGCAGGCTTTCTCCCTCATTGGTTTAGAAAACAACATACAGGACAAACTGGTGCTGCTTCTGTAGCTCAATTCAATAAAGATATTTTTGGTAATAATTTTTTACAAAATCCAGAACTAAATTCTATTCATCTACTCTTAAATAAAAAGGATGGAATTAGTCTCCCACCAAAACTAGCAGTTACTATCCATTTATTGCTTTCTAAAATGGAACATGCAAAAGGATATAATAGAATGCAATTATTGCTAGATGCACTGCATTTAATTAGTAATGCTAAACAAAAAAAAATACTTACCCAAAACTTTACGGATACTGGGAGAACTGATCCTGCAATCGAAAGAATAATTGATTATTCCTTCAAAAATTATTTAACTCCAATTACGCTTCAAGAAGTAGCATCTATAGCCGAAATGAGTATTCCTACTTTTTGTCGCTTTTTTAAAAAAAATATAAAAAAAACATACTTTGAATTTCTACAAGAATTGCGAATTAATCATGCCTGTAATTTGCTAAAAACAACCAATAAACAAATTCTGACCATCTGCTACGAAAGCGGATACAATAGCTGGGCACATTTTTCTCAAAAATTCAAACAAATAAAAAAAATGGCCCCAAATGCATATCGCAAAGAGTTTAAGGCAGAATAGACTAAATTTTTAAAAAATCCATTGTTAAAGCCCATTTAAAACCTATTCAGAAGGTTTTTCAAGTACAATAACCCCTATAGTTTTACGTTGTAGCTATGTACCAACAATGAGTACACTACATGAAAACAATACGTTTTACGATATTATTGGGCATTTTTACAAGTTCCATTTTTACAGCATGTAAAAAAGAGGCAGATAAACCTGCAACCCCTACCATAGAAAACTCGCTTACTAATGTAACTGGAACCCTATCTTCATTCAGAGATACTGCTACTGTAACAGATGGTGATGTTACCATTACATTTAGCAAAACCCTGGCTTGTTACCCGAGTAACGAAGTATTTGCATTTACAGCAGTTGCCAAAAACGCACCAGCAACTACTAAATATGTATGGGAATTTGGAGATGGACAATCCTTAGTTGGCCAGACTGTAAGAAATATATACAGAAACCCAGCAACATACACCGTCATTCTACAAGTAAAATCGAATACTGATCAATTGATTCAGAAAGTGTCTTTAGTAGTGAAAGCGGTTGGTCAACAAGTAACTCCTACAGCCGTTTTTTCCAGTGCATTAGCTGATGTGAATGTGTTGAATAATATGACATTTACGAGTAGATCTTCTGTACCAACCGGTGTAATTGTAGATCATTTATGGGATTGGGCTGATGGTACTACCAGCAATAGCTCCAATAGTTTTATACCAAAAAATTTCCCCTTGGTAGCACAGGATAAAACCTATCCGGTTAAACTAGTAGTAACCGCTAACTCGGGCTGTAAAGACACTGCTACTGTGAATGTATTCGTTCCTGCAACTTATAGTATCTCCGGAAACTTCGATGCGGTTCAATATGATGGATGCACTAATGAATATTTCATCTTTACTCCAAACGCAACAGGGGTTCCTGCAGGTGCAGTTTATACATGGGACTTTGCTGATGCAACTGGTTTTGTGTCTGGCAATCCAGTTCGCAAAGCATTTACCTACCAGAATGATTATGATGTAAAAATGACCATCACCCTGAAAGGGAAAATCATTTATCAAACTCATAAGGCGGTAAGAGCATTTGGTCAAAATATTAAACCAAAAGCATTGATGTTAAAAAATGTAGTGAGTTCAACAGCTACAACTGAGAAATGGGCATTTTATAGTCAATCAAATATTCCTCATGGCTTCTTAACAGGTTATAGATGGGAAATGCCTTTTAATGTAGTGAATGATAATTTTAATACAATTGTAGAACAGGAATATACTAAAGCAAGTACCCCAACCAATTATTCTATTCGATTTATTGTAACAAGCAATACTGGTTGTAAAGATACCGCCATAGCTAATATTACTGTACCCGCTCGATAATGAGCACCCTATGAAAAAGAACATATTACTATACAGTATATTTTGTGCATTGATTATGATGCAATCTTGTAAAAAAGATGATACTGGTATTCCTTTAGATCAAATTGTAAAAATCGATTCAGCATCTATCACTAAAGGTGCAACCATTGCTATTTCAAAAGATACTACCACAGTAACTTATGGAAATATTGTCATCACTTTTAGCCAAACTTCTACCTGTTTTCCTTCTAAAGAAGTCTTCACTTTTACAACCAATGGTACTACTTTACCAAATGAAGGATATTATGAATGGGAATTTGGAGATGGCAATAGAGCCAAAGGAAAAACAGTTACTTATGCTTATCAGGCAGCAGGATCCTTTGTAGTTGCATTATATGTAATGGCAGATGCTAATACTGTACTGGCAAAAGTATTATTTCCAACAAAAGCATTAGGGCAAATAACCAAACCAGAAGCAAGTTTTACGGTGAAATATGATTTTCCCTTCAATCAGAATTATGTTACTTTCAATAGTACTTCTTCAGTTAATCAAGGAGACTTTGTACAATATTTATACGAATGGGGGGATGGCAATCAATTAATTTCATCTGTTGGATTAGTTCGATATGAATTCCCCAAGAAAATCAATGATACTACCTACCCAGTAAAGTTGACTGTAACTACTAATTCAGGCTGTAAAGCAGATACTACTATTAGAGTCTTGATCCCAGGATTATATAACATAAAAGGATCTTTTAAAACAGAGGCTTTTGATGCCTGTACTAATGAAACAATCCGATTTACTTCCGAAGCCGAAAATGTTCCCACAGGAGCAGTATATGAATGGGATTTTTCTGATGGACTCCCTGTAAAAACGGGTAATCCAATCACCTACAAATACAAATTCCCCAATGATTATGATGTAATACTATCCATCAAACTAAATGGTAGATTATTGTATACAACCAATAAAATGGTTAACTCAAAAGGAGAAAACCCCAAACCAAAAGCTGTCTTCGAAGAAACTTTAGTATCACAAAATGCTACTACTCAAAGATGGTCTTTTAACAGCAGGTCCACTATTCCTACGAGTACCATTGATGGTTATCAATGGGATTTTGGAAATGGAATTAAAAACAATGAATTTTATAGTTTCATTGAAACTACTTACAATAAAGCTGCAACAAATACTCAGTACAGGGTTCAATTAATTGTTACTGGAAATGGATGTGCTGATACAACGAGTAAGATGATTACGGTTCCTAAGCTTTAGACAGAACCAAGTTACTTTAGCATAAAAACAAAAATGCCAAACAATCTTTAGATTTCGCAGAACCAATTTAAGCTAATTTATATTTTTAAGTTAAGCAGCATTTGAAAATTTCAAAAACCAAGTTCTTTTAGCATAAAAACTAAAATGCCCAAACAATCTTTCAGTTGGCGATTGTTTGGGCACTATATAATAATTAATTCGGTGATCACTCCCAGATCTCATCCTTCCCTTCGATCCATAATTTTACTGATGCAGTAGTTACTGATTTTGGACGCTCTAATGGGAATGCCAAAGCACGATCCCAACACAAGCTAGCCAACACACCTAAAGCCCTACTTACAGCAAATAAAACTGTATAGAATTCATATTCTACAAATCCGTAGTGTACCAATAATGCACCACTATGTGCATCTACGTTAGGCCAAGGATTTTTAATTTTTCCTAAAGATTGCAAAATAGGTGGAACAGTTTCATAAATTTTCCAAACTGTATTCACCAATTTATCATCTGCCATATGTTTTTTACCAAATTCCATTTGTGCTTCAAAACGTGGATCGGTTTTACGCAATACTGCATGGCCATAACCTGGCACTACTTTTCCTGCAGTAAGTGTATCTTGAACATATTGAGCAATTTGTTCTTTAGATGGATCATCCGTTCCCAATTTCTCCTGCATTTCATAGATCCACTTAATTACTTCTTGATTGGCCAAGCCATGTAATGGACCTGCCAGCCCATTCATTCCTGCAGCATAACTTAAAAATGGATCACTTAATGCTGAACCCACTAAATGTGTGGTATGAGCAGATACATTTCCACCTTCATGATCGGCATGAATGGTCATATACAAACGCATCAATTCTTTAAAACTCTCATCCTCATAACCCATCATATGGGCAAAATTGCCTGCCCAATCCAATAATCCATTTGGTTGAATATGTTCGTTATTCTTGTATTTTCTTCTGTATATATATGCAGCAATTCTTGGTAGTCTTGCAATCAAATCCATTGAATCGTCATAAATAGGATCCCAATAATCTTTCTTATTAATTCCCTTAGAATACGCTTTTGCAAAATTACTTTCAGTTTGCAATGCCATTACACCAACAACAAACATGGTCATAGGATGGGTATTCAATGGAAGTGCATCAATGGTAGCAAATACATGATTGGGTACATGACTTCTTCTTTGCCATACACTTGTGATATGGTTAGCATCTTCTTCTGTAGGAAGCTCCCCTACCAACATCAGGTAAAATAGACCTTCAGGCAATGGTTCACCTCCTTTGATAGCTGCTGGTAATTTTTGTTGTAATTCAGGTATTGTATACCCACGAAAACGAATTCCTTCCTGTGCATCCAACAAACTGGTTTCTGTAACCAAGCCAGTAATACCACGCATGCCTTGATAAACCTGGGCAAGGGTTACTTCCCCAATTTTTTTATTACCATGTTCTTTAATGATATCTTTTATTTCGATACTAGCAGCTTCTGCTTTTGCTTTGAATTTGTCTTTAATGATTCCCATGGCGTATTTTTTATGGTATTACTGTTCAAAGGTAATTGAACTTGGTTCTATAACAAAATTGATGCCAACCAAGTTGAGTTTTTAATAAATATTTATTTCGGGGCTTTTCTGTACAGGTAAACAACTACAAAAACAAATATCATATTGGGTATCCAGGCTGCTATCAAAGGGGGTAAATTACCCTTAGTGGAAAAAATGGTAGAAAAACGGTCGGTAATAATGAATAATGCAGCCATAACAAAGCCCAAAGCCAGGTGTACCCCGCTTCCTCCCCTCACCTTTCTTCCTGCTACAATCGCCCCGATTAGCGTAAGCAGTAATACAGTAATACAGGTTGCATCTCTTCGGTATCGCTCTACTTTCAACCCATTTAGCCCTTCTGAACCCCTTAATTCTTCTAATTGAATAAACCGATCGAGCTCGGGTGAAGTTAATTTGTCTTTGGTATACTTATCTCTACTTAAATCTACGGGCTTAAATGTATATGTCATTAAGCGAAGTACTTCCTGGTCTACTTGCTCTTTCATTGGATATAATTTCCTTGAAAGAATAGATTCTACTTTCCATTTTTTTGAGGCTGTGTCCCAACTAACATAATCGGCTCTCAAATTGGCTGTTACTTTATTGTCTCTGATGGTATACAAAAAAAGAGGACCACCTCTTTTTGTAGCAGTATCATAAGAATAAATTCCTGCATAAGTAAATGAATCTATTCTTAAATAGATATTAGAAGCTTTTCCAAGAAGTGCCGTATAACTAGAATTTGCATCTATGTATCTGGCTTCGAAACTTCCCCTGATTTGATTGGCTTTTGGAACAACATATTGATTGGCAAACCACAACATGGCCGACAAAATAATTCCTCCAATCCAATAAGGCCTTAACCATCTCGAGTAACTTGTTCCACTGGCCAGTATGGCTACTATTTCGCTATTACCCGCCATTTTTGAAGTGAAGAAAATTACTGCAATAAAAACGAACAAAGGAAAAAGCAACGCAATGATATGAGGGATGAATCCAAAATAATACTGAGTAATAATTTTTTGAACTCCCAATTGAGATTTTACAAAGTCATCGGTTTTCTCACTTACATCAACAACTATAGCTATCACCGCAAATAAAAATATTGCGAAGAAGAAAGTTGTAAGGAATTTGCGGAGTATATACCAATCCAGTTTTTTCATGGCTGGTACAAAGATGCGTAAAAAAAATACATCCATGGAAATGGATGTATAATTTTAGGACTTCAATAGATAACGGATTAGTAAGCATTGCTAAAATACCCACAAGTCGTTAAACTATTTAACAAATATTGCAAAAGTGCATAAATATAGGTACCCCCGAGAGTTATCCCCACAGAATATGCTGATTTAATAAAGGATGGATTTTATAAACGGCGCTTGACAATTTCAATCATCTGTCGCTTCCAATTAACGAAATCACCAGATAAAATATTGTTCCTTGCTTCTTTAACCAACCATAAATAGAAAGAAAGGTTTTGAATACTTGCTAATTGCAAACCGAGTATTTCTCCGGCAACAAAAAGATGTCGCATGTAGGCTTTACTGTAATACTGACTCATTTCTGAAGGCAAACCAGGATCAATACACGAAAAATCAGTTGCCCATTTTTTATTGCGAATATTGATCACCCCCTGAGTAGTAAACAGCATGCCATTTCTGCCATTTCTTGTTGGCATCACACAATCAAACATATCAATTCCTAAATCGATACATTCCAATAAATCCCAAGGTGTTCCAACACCCATTAAATACCGTGGCTTATCGGCTGGTAAATGCTGGGCACATAGCGCCGTAAACTCATACATCATTTCTGGTGGCTCTCCAACACTCAAACCTCCTATTGCATTTCCAACGGCATTTTTTGAAGCAATAAAATCACAGGATTCTTTTCGCAAATCTTTGAAAGTACTTCCTTGAACTATGGGAAATAAATTCTGTGTATATCCATATTTATCAGGCGTTTCTGCTAAACGAGCAAAACATCTATCCAACCAACGATGCGTTAAGTGCATGCTTTTTTTAGCATATTGATAATCGCTAGGATAAGGTGGGCATTCATCAAATGCCATGATGATATCTGCTCCAATACTTCTTTGTATATCCATTACCGATTCGGGTGAAAACAAATGCTTACTCCCATCAATATGCGATTGAAAAACAACCCCTTCTTCTTTTATTTTTCTATTTTCTGCTAAAGAAAATACCTGGTAACCACCACTGTCTGTTAAGATAGGTCGATCCCAGCCCATGAAGCGATGCAAACCACCTGCAGCTTCTAATACTTCTGTTCCTGGCCTCAAATACAAGTGATAGGTATTCCCCAAAATGATTTGCGCCTGAATATCCAATTTCAATTGCTGTTGTGTAACTGCTTTAACAGATCCTACAGTACCAACAGGCATGAATATGGGTGTTTCTATCACACCATGATCCGTTGTAATTGTCCCAGCTCTTGCAGAGGAATCGGTACTTGTTTTTTCAAGTGAAAACTGAAGTGCAGCCATTTGGCAAAAATAAGGGTAGTTATTGTATCATACACATGCTTCTTCTCTTGCATCAAAAACCTTATTTTTGCAGCATGATCATACCCTCTATTGTCTGGACCATTTGTTTTGGACTATTCTGCGCAATCATCTTTATCCAGCTTATCTATTATGTCTACTTTTTTCTTCGATTGGCCAATTTTAAACAAGTAGCAAAAGAAAACACAGTAGAACACCCTGTGTCGGTGGTGATTTGCGCAAGAGATGAAGCCCATAATTTAGTAAAAAACCTTCCAGGTGTATTGGTGCAGAATTATAAAACTACCCATGAAGTAGTGCTGGTGAATGACAATTCATCGGATGAAAGTAAATACGTTATTGATGAGTTTAAGCGCTCATTCAAAAATTTAAATATGGTGGAGTTAACACAGGAAGCCATCATGATCACAGGAAAAAAATTTCCACTTTCCATGGGCATTAAAAGTGCTAAATATGAGATCGTATTATTAACAGATGCAGATTGCGTTCCGGCATCTGAATATTGGATTCAAAAAATGCAAGACACTTATACAGATGAAATTGAAATTGTGTTAGGATATGGCGCATATCACAAACAACCAGGCTTACTCAATAAATTAATACGATTTGAAACCTTTCACACTGCCATTCAATATTTATCCTATGCAATTGCAGGAACACCTTATATGGGAGTGGGTAGAAATTTAAGTTACAAAAAAAATGTCTTCCTCCGAAATAAAGGATTTTCATCGATCAATCAGATACCAAGCGGAGACGATGACTTGTTCATCAACCAGGTTGCCAATTCAACCAATACAGCCATTTCAATCGATCCGGATACATTTACGCTAAGTGATTCTAAAAACACCTGGAATGAGTGGCTTTCTCAAAAGTACAGACATTATACTACCAGTAAATATTATCGTCCCAAACATAAATTTCTACTTAGCCTTTATTCTTTGACTTTGTTTTTGTTATACCCTTTTCTAATAGCAAGCGCAGTATTTTTTAGTTGGGAATTAGCGTTGGCCGTTTTTGGAATTCGGTTTATAGTACAATCCATTGTTTATTTTAAAACCATGAAAAAATTGAACGAGTTTGATTTATTTCCGTGGTTTTTATTATTGGATATTTGGATGTTTTTTTACTTCATCTTTACAGCACCAGCCATATGGAAAGCACCCCGGAAAAATTGGAATTAATTACCCATTATTTCGATGACTTTAGTAAAAGTCAAATTCACCAATTTGGGTTATTAGATGAGTTATATAAAGAATGGAACGCAAAAATAAATGTAGTCTCCAGAAAAGATATAGACAGTATTTATTTACACCATGTATTACATTCATTAAGTATTGCAGCAATTGTTGAATTTGTACCAGGGTCTAATATCATTGATATTGGTTGTGGAGGCGGATTCCCGGGTATCCCATTGGCCATTTTCTTTCCTGAAGTAAAATTCCATTTAGTGGATAGTATCGCTAAAAAATTAAAAGTAGTAGAAGCAGTTTGCGAAGCAGCAGGAATTAAAAATGTTACTACTCAACATACCAGAGCAGAAGATATTAAAAATAGAAAATTTGATTATGCTATCTCCCGTGCAGTGGCTCCATTAAAAGATTTGTTACAATGGAGCATGCCTTTGTTGAAGAAACAACCTGGTGCTGCAACTGGTCCGGATTTTATTAGAAACGGATTGATTTGTTTAAAGGGTGGAGATTTGGCCCAGGAAATATTTGAAAGTGGAGCCAGACCCAAAATGATGCCCATCTTTAAAATATTTCCTGAACCTTATTTCGAAGAAAAATTCATTATTCACGTAGCTAAATAAATAGCCTACCTGTTTATTATTAATCCGGAATAACCAGTTTATTATTGGTGCGATTAATATCTGCTAATCGCATACTTGGATCAATTTCAATTTGCTTAATGTCTTTAATAGGACGATTACTGGTGAAACTATAATCTGGATGAGTCCAACGCCATTCGGCATGCACAGTTCTTGGAATAGCATTCTCAGCTGGTTTTTGACCGTACATTAAATCCAATGGTATTACATGCAATTCCTGCGTTCCATCTTTAAATGTAATCAATACATCAATTGGCATGGGCATTTTTCCTATACGCTTAACAGTGATGGATGTTTTGTCGTTTATAACCGCAATATCGCCCACTGCATAGTCGATGGTTTTTGTACTATAGATCCAATATTCTTTATACCAGTCTAATTCCATTCCACTTATTCTTTCTGCAACCCTGATAAAATCATTTGGATTGGGATGTTTAAATCTCCAAGTATTATAATAGCCCAGTAAAATTTTATCCCTAACAGTATCTCCTACTATATACCCCAACTGTTCCATAAAAACAGCGCCTTTACTATATGCTGTACTGGTAGATGCAAAATTGGTATTGAAATGATCGGCATGTGTACTGGCTGGTTCTTCCAGGCCACTCTTGGCTAAATTAAAATAGGATCTATAAGAACCATCATAAAAGAAACCTGTACGTCCTCTCAAAGTAGCCTGCACACGATTGGTAGCATAATCTGTAAACCCTTCATCCATCCATGCATACAAAGATTCATTAGTGCCCATCATCATCTGGTACCAGCTATGCATCCATTCATGAATGGCTGTTCCAATACTAGCCGACTTAAGTAAGGTTGCCATAGGGTATTCCATACCACCGTCTCCCCCTTGAATAAAAGTGTAAGTTTTATAAGGATATGCACCAAATGTTTTGGCCATGATTGGGTAAGCCAATGCAACTGTATCCGCTAAATTTTGCCATTTATTTTCTAAAGAATCAACCGCTTTATATACTACCCGAATTAAAGGACCATTGGTTACTGATCGGGTAATCATTTTATATGATGGATCAGCAGCCCACATAAAATCATGTACATTATATGCTTGCCATTTCCAGGTCTTTGTAGCACTTGATGTGGTTATCAATTTTGTTCCTGCTGCTTCATAACCAAAACCAACTTCATTTGCATTTAACAAATCTCCACCAGCAGTTACCATATAATTTTTATCGATGGTAATATTCACATCAAAATCTCCCCAAACGCCATAAAACTCCCTTGCTATATATGGATTGGCATTCCAACCCTGATAATCATATTCTACCACTTTAGGATACCATTGGCTCATACTATATCGAATACCTTCTTGATTATCTCTACCACTTCTTCTTATTTGCATTGGAACCTGGGCTTCAAAAGCTACATCCATCAATACTTTTGTTTTTGGTAAAATAGGTTTTGAAAGAACCACTTCTAAAATCGTTTCATGTTCTTTCAATGTTTGAGCAATGCCATTGATCATTACAGATTGTACCCGTTGGTATCCGATTTCATTCGGAGTCAATTTGCTGATTCTGTCTTTTACTCGAGGATCCCAATCCAAACCATCTGATTGTCTTCTTGGGTTGGGTTCGCTTAGTTTAATTTTTCCCAACTCTCTGCTACGCATATCCATACTACTATTCGGCTGAAATGCATTCCAATACAAATGGAAGAACACTCTTTTTAAAGTATCCGTTGAATTATTTGAATACTCAATTTTTTCAGTACCAGAAAAACGATTGGTAACAACATCCATTTTTACATTGATATTGTATTTGATTTTCTGTTGCCATCTCTCTGGTTGAGCAATAACACTTAAAGTGGTGATCAGAAAAAATACGAGTAGTTTGATTTTAGACATGACCTATATTTATTAAAAATGATTAATTCATTATTGTTTTCCCTGAACCACTAAAACAATTTCTCCTTTAACCGTTTTGGTTTTAAAATAATCAGCTACTTCTTGTAAGCTGCCTCTTTTATTTTCTTCAAACATTTTAGTGAGCTCTCTGCTCACTGAACAATTCCTATCAGCGCCAAAATAAGTAGCCAATTCTTCCAAGGTTTTAACCAAGCGCATGGGACTTTCATAAAAAATCATGGTGCGCTCTTCCTCCACTAATTTTTTTAATAAAGTTTGTCTTCCCTTTTTTAAAGGTAAGAATCCTTCAAACACAAATCGATTGGTGGGAATACCGCTATTCACTAGTGCAGGAACAAATGCAACTGCTCCTGGCAAACATTCTACCTTAATATTTTTTTGTATACATTCTCTCACTAACAAAAAAGCAGGATCGGATATTCCTGGAGTACCAGCGTCGGTAATCAAGGCCATTGTTTTGCCTGCCAATAATTGATCCGCCAAATGCGCCACTACTTTATGCTCGTTATGCTGATGATATGGAGTAAGTGGTTTTTCAATTTTATAATGATTCAATAATTTTGAGGAGGTTCTGGTATCCTCACATAAAATCAAATCCACTTGTTGCAATATCTCTAAAGCACGTAAAGTGATGTCTTTTAAATTTCCAAGTGGAGTAGGAACTAAGTATAACAATTGATTAAATTAATTCAATCTCAAAAAACTCCATTACTTGATTGGCCAATAATTGCTTACTGGCATTTTCAGCAATGGTTTTGGCTTCATCTGCAGATCCCGCTTCGATAGAAAGTGTAATATGCTTTCCAACACGAACATCTTGAATAGAATCAAGACCCAAATTTTGTAATCCCCCTAAAACGGCTTTTCCTTGTGGATCCAATAAATCTTTTAAAGGCATCACGGTAACCTGAACTGTATATATCATGATTCAACTTGTTTGAAGAGCAAAGATAGAATTACATAGGCAAAAAATCCAATGGAAACTGCTAACCAACCAAAAAGGAAGGCAGATACCCCTGCAACCAATACAATTAGTATAAAAGGAAGTGCTTTTTTAAACGTAAACCCTTTGAATTTCAATGCCAGCATTGGCAATGTAGAGACCATCAAATAACTACTTAACCCTATCAATCCGTACCAAACCCATTTATTCAATATGAGTTGATTGATCCACTCCGTAGCATTGTACCAATACAAAATAGGGAAAGACGCGAACAACATGCCGATGGCAGGTATTGGCACTCCTTTAAATCCAAACTGTTGAGTGGTATCGATATTAAAACGAGCTAAACGAAATGCCCCTGCACAGGGAATGAATAAAGCAGGCAATAAGTAAACGAAAGCAATATCCAGTCCGCCTGGTTCTTGAGAAAAACTTAATCGAAGGAATTGAAATGCAATCAAGCCAGGAGCAACTCCAAAACTTACCACATCGGCTAAAGAATCTAATTGCTTTCCCATTTCCGATGGCACTTTTAATAAGCGCGCAACAAAACCATCAAAAAAATCAACGATTGCAGCACCAATAATGAACCAGCCAGCCCACATCATTTTTTCGGGAATGGATACCAAATTTTCCCCTTCACTATTTACCGTAAGGGTTAAACCAGGTTGCAAAATGTAGATAATGGCAATACATCCAAGAAACAAATTGCTTAGCGTAAATAAATTAGGAATCTGTTGCTTCATGATTATTTCTTTTTCATCAAAGTTTCAATCTCGTCTACAGTGATCGGAATATTTTTCATTAAATCGATACTTCCTGACTTTGTAATCCAAAAATTGTTTTCAATGCGAATGCCCATTTTTTCTTCTTCAATATAAATACCCGGCTCAATGGTAAACAACATGCCTGCTTGAACAGGGGCCGTTCTAGTGCCCAGATCATGTACATCAATTCCTAAATGATGAGAAATTCCGTGATATAAATATTTTCTATAAGCACGATTCTCCGGGTCTTCATTTTTGATATCGGCTTTATTCAACAAACCGATCTTTACAAATTGTTTGGTGGCTTCTTCCCCTACTTTATCTGTGTAATCCACAATACTGATACCAGGTTTCAAAATTGATTTTGCATAGTTGTGCAAATGCAAACAGGCATTGTACACTTCTTTTTGACGAGGCGAGAATTTTCCGTTTACAGGTATAGTTCTTGTTAAGTCGGCATTGTATCCACCATATTCTGCACCAAAGTCCATTAGAATTAAATCACCAGATTTACATTCCGCATTATTAGACACATAATGCAGTGTTCTGGCATTATCTCCACTGGCAATAATACTTCCATATGCCGGACCAGTTGCACGTTGACTTAAAAAACCGTGAAATATTTCCGCTTCAATTTCATATTCATTTACACCTGGTTGAATAAATTTCAACAACCTTCTAAATGTTTTTTCTGTAATGTCAATTGCTTTTTGAACAACCACAATCTCTTCCTTGCTTTTAATAGCACGAAGTTCTTTCATTATTTTAGCAGCACGTTGAAACTGATGCAGCGGATAGCTCAATTTCATTTCATCCACAAAACGATATTCACGGGTTCTTATAGGTGATGCTTTTCGATCATTTTCATTCGTATCTAAATAGATGGTATCTGCTAAATGAATCCATCCTTGTAAAAGTGCATCCAAACTATCTAACCATACAATAGTTGAAATACCTGAAATGGTTGTTGCTTCTGCAGCTCTTAATCTTTTGCCATCCCATTTTTCTTTTAGCGCATTGGGCCTCACCAATACCAATACTTCTTTGTACTTAGGATCTGGGCAATCCGGAAAAAGGATCAACATGGTATCTTCTTGTTCAATACCAGTTAGCCAATACAAATCACTATTTTGTTTGAAAGAATGCAAAGCATCGCCATTGCCTGGCCACTCATCATTGCTTACAAAAACAGCAATGCTGTTGGGCAACATTTTTTTAACAAATCTTTTTCTGTTATTGATGAAAATCGAAGGATCGAGGGGTAAGTATTTCATGTGCTAAATATGAACACACAATATACAATAGACAATTAAGAATTAGGAATTAAGAATTAAGAATTAAGAATTATGAGTAAAGAATACCCCAATAACCAATAACTTAGAATCTAACGGTAGGGCACTTTACCGATTTGCCTGCTGAAGAAGAGAATAGCCCATGCTTTACTATAGAGAGTTCATAAGCCCCACGTACAGAAGTCCCTGAGTTGACAGATCTAGTTGATGCATCATAATTTACAGTAAATTTAATATCATTTACCTGGAAACCTACTACAGGAATAATGGCATCATTTTTTCGATAATACAACCCTAGAATTAATTGCTTGGCTCCGTCTCCAGTTAAATCTCTATTGGCATTCATTCCAAGAACAATTTCATTCGTAGCTCCTCTAGAACTATAATAAATATTGGGGTTAATGATCCAAATATCCTGCACTTTTATACTTGCATTTGCAAAAAAAGTATAGCGCATATCTATTCTACTATCTGTCACAGATGTTTCAAAAAAACTTTCTTTTGGTCGGTTGATATGATTAATAGAAATACCTGCATTGAAATACGCATTTTCTGATGCAAATAAAGCATAATTCACACCCATGGAAAGATCAAAATAAGCTGCCTGACTAAAGGCAAAAGGTTCATTGCTTGGAATAGTCGTTTCAAAAAATTGTCCGTTCCACTGGTTGTCGAATGTTAGTTTTGAAAAATCAATTCTTTTTGAAACTATGCCTGCTGAAAAACCTGCGCTTAGCAAACTTTTATACCCCAACATCTGGTGATAGGCCAATGATAAATTAGCACTGGTTGATGATAAAGTTCCAGCACCTGCAACATCTCTCATGATACCACCGCCAATGCCCATCCAGCCATTCTCAAATCGATTGGCGAATAATTTAGAATCAGCCCAAATGCCCATTGTTTTATATGGACTTGAAGTAGATGCCCATTGATTTCTATAATTACCCCCAATACGATAATCCATATCAGGATTAAAACCAGTATTTGCAGGATTTACAAATAATGGATTATTGAAATACTGAGAAAAATTGAGTCCTTGCCCAATTGATTCTGTAAATGAAACAATCAGAAATAAAATAAAAAATATCGATTTAAAAATATTCATTTGTTGAATTCAGTTATCGCAATAATGTTATATCGCCTTTTTTAAATGCTTTGACTTTATCAGAAAATTCAATTTCCAATGTGTAATTATATACTTCTTGTGGTTGAATCTTTCCATTGTATTTTCCATCCCAACCCTCATTGATATTTGTACCTATATAAACCACTACACCCCAACGATTGTATATTTTCCAGGTCATTTTTGCAATACCAAAACCGCGAACATAGATTCTTTCATTCAGTCCATCTCCGTTGGGTGAAAATGCATTGGGAACATCAAATAAAGGATTTACTTCTGCAACAATCGGCTCGCAATATTTAACGGTACACCCAACTGTATTGGTGGTGGATAAACAAACATCATAAGTACCTGATGCACTAAAAGAATAACGAATAGTACTATCTCTTCTATTGGTACTAATGACTTTACTATCGCCAAAATCCCAATAATAAGAAGCACCACCAGTAGATAAATTGGTAAATGTATAAATCAAATTTGCACCAGCTGTTCTTGGAGAATAATCAAATAATGATGTAGGATTCGGACTTACTAAAATTTGTTTTGTAATACTTTTTGTTTTGATAACGTCACAAGTGTTATTATCAGTTACATTCAGCGTAACATTATATGGTATTGCAGATGCATATATATTAGTAGGATCTGCTAAAGTACTTGTATTGCCATCGCCAAAATTCCAGACAAAACTTGCCCCACCGGTTCCGGTATAAGTAAATTTAGTAGCAGTTCCTATACAAGCAGTATCAGCAACAAAATTGGGTACAAATGAATTAGATACCCTCACCGTTTGTTCTATATAATCATCCTCATTGCAAAACAATGGGTCTTTTAAAGTTAATCGAACAATATAAGTACCATCAGATGGGAACCGGTGTGGTGGAGGTGATCCATTGGAATTAACAACTGGTGATCCGTCACCAAAATCCCATTGAAAAGAATTTGGTTTAAATAATAGACCCGCAGGAGGTACAGCTAAATTAGTAAACTGATATGTCCGATTTGCACATGGAGGCACCACTGCATAACTAAAATTCAAATTAGTAACTGCATCACTTCTAACACTGATAGTCATGTAAGATGTATCTCTTTCATTACATGAATTCAAATCTTCTGCAATTAATCGTACTCTATAAGTACCAACTACTTTAAATTCATAACTAGCTTTTGCAGTAGTTGTTATTAATTCAGGACTCCCATCTCCAAAATCCCAGTAATATTTTTTTGCTGCAGCCACCGTATCAATAAAATCTACTTTTAACGGCACACAACCTGTGGAATCCCTTAATCTTCCTCCAATAGAAGATTGCACACCCGCAGAAACTCCCGCAGAATAAAAAGCCAATTTTACGGCCAATAAATTACAGGAATTATTTCCTCTATTCGGGGACCATGCTCCTGGTGTTCCAACAATGGAGTTTCTTGGATTACTACCCCTACTTCCACCACAAGAACAAATTGACTGATAAATTGTGCCATTCGGATCAAAGCGAGAAGTACCTCCATCTACATGGTCTGCAAAACCTGCATCTTGTCCAAAAAATGTAGCATAAATCAAGCTGTCGGCATTTTTACTTAAAATAAAAAAATAAAAATCAGCACCATCCGATACTCTTTTATATGCATCCGGAGAAACCACCATACCATCCAAAGTTCCACTGGGATAATTATTACCTATGCTGCTTCCACCCCAACCAGACACATACATATTCTGGCAACGATCCACTAAAAATGCAGTGATCGATAAACTAGGTAATGTTGCAGTAGGGCTTCCGAAATTCGTGAAGAAAACATAAGAAGATAATTCAGGTGTGAGTTTCGCAATAAATTGTTTGCCGGTTGATTGACCTGGATTCTTGGTATTAAAAGGAGAATTCCTAACCGGAAAAACACCTGTTGTAGTTCCTGTTATGTATGGAAATCCTAATTTATCAAATTGAATTCCAAATAACACATCCTGACCACTTGTACCAATATAAGTTGTTTTATTAATGGCAGACCCATCACTTTTTATATTGGTAATAAATCCATCTGCTACCCCTTGATTGGTAGCATTTATCGTTCCTGTTTTATCTCCAGGAAAATCTGTGCTAAGGGTTGCCCCAGCAATATAAATATCTCCATTGAGTGGATTAATGCTTAATACAAATGCCGCATCGTCATTATTCCCACCAAGGAAAGAACTGAAAATAACATTATCAAGATTCTGATCAAATTTCATCACCACACCATCCTGGTATCTTCCACCTGGTACACCAGCACCTGGGGTCGCTTGAAATGCACCAGCTGTAGTTCTAAAATCAGTTGATTGAGTTACCGATGCCAATAAGATATTATTATTATTATCAACAATCACTTCACTCCTTGAATCATCTCCATAATTTCTTCTGGTTGAAAGACTTCCATTGGTTTGAGGATAATTGGTTTCTACATTTACGCCATCATTCGCTTTTCCGCCAATTACCATGGAACCGATTAAGCCTGAACCATTCGTATTTAATTTAGTAACCACAATATCAAATCCTCCTCCCGGACCAAACAATTTGGTAACCCCTCGTGTTGGATAGTTAGTTGAAGAAGTTCTGCCTGCAATGATTAAATTTCCGTTTCGATCTACCACTAAACTATGTGGTTGATCATCTCCGTTCCCTCCAATATAAGTTGCATAGATTCTATTGATTCCTAGTGGGTCAAACTTCATAATTCCCATATCGATTTTCAAAGAACCACCTGGTATAAAATTACTTTGAATTGCTCCATTAGAAACAGGAAATCCATCCCCAAAAACAATCCCACCCGCATAAAAATTTCCTGCTCCATCGTAGGTAGCAGTAAAGCCCCAGTTATCAGCACTACTGCCTGTATAACTAATGAAAATAATACTTGGATCAATCACCAATGTTGCCGCTTTATCATAAGCAGCATTCAATTTAAATTGTACAAAATTTCCTTTTAGTTCATAATTACAGGAAACATCTGTTCGTTGATTATTGCTTAAAGAATAGGTATATGGAGCCATTTCCTGAATGGTTCCAACAGATGTATTGATTTGTAATGATTCGTCTTTTATTTTTAATCCATCTACCCCATCAAAATATAAAATCACTTTAGAAGGGTCTCCTCCAGGATGAACAATTACATCATATTTTAAAGTAGCATTCGAAGTGTAAAAACGGATATCAATATTTGGATAAACATTTTGATAGGTTACCGCTTGATAAATTTTACAATTGCTAGCCCATTTACTGGGGTCATTTCCTAAAATATAGTTGTTGTAATTTGATTGAACTTTATCTGGAACGATGGTTGGATTAGGATTTCCATTTAAAAATTTTACTTCATAGGTATGCGATCTTAAATTTATATCAGCTCCTATATCGCCATTAATAACAGGCCTGTCTAAATCATTCCCTGTTGTTTTATGAGCATGATTATCTTTTCCTTTTAAAGAATGCAATGTTTCTGTTAACTGATCATAATCCTGCACATTGTATTGCATTACCCTGTAACCAGTATTTTTTAATACAATTGCACCACCTGGCATTTCAGATTTAAATCGTATCGATTGATCCCACTGTCCTTTGTTTTCTACAAAATTGAGATAGCTCTGCGCGTTCAATCCTGCTCCAAGCATCAACAGCCAAATGATAAAATTTACTTTTTTTAGCACTTCTTTTTTATTTAAGTATTAAGCTATTTTGCCCCAACCATGTTTCGTTTTCTGTGATTGCATAAAATTACGCAATGATTGGTGCCTTGGGTCTTCTAAAAATAAATCCTTTTCTACCAATATTTCTGCCTTCGTTTTAGCCAATTCCAATAATGCTTTATCATTAACAATGCTGGCTAATTTAAAGTTCAATGCCCCACTCTGTCTGGTACCCTCAATATCCCCCGGGCCCCTCATTTCTAAGTCTTTCTCTGCAATTTTAAAGCCATCATTGGTAGCGCACATTATATTGATACGTTCTTTGGCCTCTTTGCTGGCTTTGCTACCCGTTAATAAAATGCAAAAACTTTTTTCACTTCCCCTTCCTACCCTTCCTCTCAACTGGTGTAATTGTGATAATCCAAACTTTTCGGCACTTTCAATCACCATTACTGAGGCATTTGGCACATTTACCCCAACTTCAATAACGGTGGTACTCACCAATATTTGACTTTCACCACTTACAAAACGCCGCATATTGGTTTCTTTCTGTTCTGCTGGCTGCCTTCCATGAACCATCCCAATTTTATACGTTGGTTCAGGAAAAAAGCTTTTTACCTGTTCATATCCCTGCATCAGATCTTCATAACTCAGTTTTTCACTTTCCTCAATCAAAGGATAGATGAAATAAGCCTGTCTACCTTTTGCTACTTCTTCCTTCACAAATCCCATCACATTTGCCCTGGCCATTTCGTTCCTTTGAACAGTTGTTATGGGAATTCTACCCGGAGGCAATTCATCCATTACACTGTATTCCAGATCGCCATAGGCTGTCATGGCCAATGTTCTTGGTATTGGAGTGGCGGTCATTACTAAAACATGTGGAGGAATTACTGCTTTCTCCCACAATTTGGCTCTTTGTGCTACCCCAAATCGATGTTGTTCATCTACAATTACTAGGCCAAGATTTTTGAATTGAACAACATCTTCGATCACCGCATGGGTTCCCACAACAAAATGAATACTGTCTTCAATCAAGCCCTTTAATATTCTTCTTCTTTCGGCTGTTTTTGTGCTACCGGTTAACAATGCAAGTTCTACAGGCATTTCTTTGAGTAGTTCTTTTAAACCTGCATAGTGCTGTTGTGCTAAAATTTCGGTTGGAGCCATTAAACAACTCTGGTATCCATTATCGGCTGCCAACAACATACTCAATAATGCCACCATTGTTTTTCCACTACCAACATCACCTTGCAACAGCCTATTCATCTGCCTTCCGCGACCAGTATCAGTTCTAATTTCTTTCAAGACTCTTTTTTGTGCACCCGTTAAAGTAAAGGGTAGATAATGATTATAAAAATCATTGAAATAAGTACCCACTTTTTCAAATACCACACCCTTACTCGTATTATTTCTTTGAAGCCTTACCAGTTGCAATCTTACTTGTGCAATGAATAATTCTTCCAGTTTCAACCGCTCCAAAGCTTTTCCATACAATAA
Organism: Sphingobacterium thalpophilum; assembly: GCA_943372285.1. Taxonomy (GTDB): domain Bacteria; phylum Bacteroidota; class Bacteroidia; order Chitinophagales; family Chitinophagaceae; genus Sediminibacterium. The sequence continues at coordinate 230,066 of CALRYA010000002.1, forward strand.
TTCATTGGTCGGAAAATGAATCATTGCAAAAGCTTCATATCTGGAAAGTAATTTTAATTCTTGCAACAAATAAGTGGGCAAATTCTCTTCTATATCTTTTGGCTGAAGTATTCCGAAAAGTGTTTGGGTCAATTTCGCTAATTGACGTCCATTTAATCCTCGAGCTTTTAATTTTTCTGTGGATGGATAAACCGGCTCTAAAAATGCTTTTGCTCCAACTTTGGCAGGAATAAATACTTCAATTTCTGGATGCACCATTTGTGCCTTACTATTGAAGAATCCTGTTTTTCCAAAAACAAGATAATCGGACCCGATATGTAAATTTTTTTCAACCCAACTGATTCCTTGAAACCATGTAAGTTCCAATTGTCCGCTCGCATCTTTGATTTGTGCAATTAGTCTCTTTCCCCTGCCCGCCCCAATTACTTCATAATGCACCAATCGCCCCACTACTTGCATATAATCGGTAAATGCATTGATATCGGCAATTGCATTGATCTTGGTTTTATCGATATGTCTTAAAGGGAAATGATGCAATAAATCATTGAATGTAAAAATTTCCAACTCCTTCTTGAGCATATCTGCCCTCAAAGGGCCAACCCCTTTTAGGTATTCAATAGGGGAAGCGAGTATATGGCTATTATTGCTTATAGTCTAAATTTTTACAATTTGAATTGACTACAAATCTAACTATAAAAAAAACAAGAACCATGAGCCACATACTGTCTAGGATTCCTATCTTCGTTGACTATGCTTAAAGAGGTTGTTGTTAGTGGAATTCGCCCTACAGGGTTTTTGCACCTGGGAAATTATTTTGGAGCCATGCGTAATTATGTTCGCATGCAAGATCAATTTAATTGCTATTTTTTTGTTGCCAACTGGCATAGTTTAACCACACACCCTGATACCAGGGAACTAAAAATCAGTGTAAATAGGGTTATTGCAGAAAATATTGCTTGTGGATTAGATCCAGAAAAAGTGGCCTTATATGTTCAGAGCGATGTTCCTGAAATCGCAGAATTATACCTTTATTTAAACATGCTGGCTTATAAAGGTGAACTTGAAAAAACAGCCACTTTTAAAGATAAGGTTCGGCTTCAACCAGAAAATGTAAATGCCGGATTATTGACTTATCCTGTTTTAATGGCTGCAGATGTGCTCATTCAAAGAGCAGTGAAAGTGCCTGTTGGAAAAGACCAGGAACAACATTTAGAAATGGCCAGAAATTTTGCTGAACGGTTTAATCACCGATATGGCGAAGTGCTTCCTCTTCCCTATGCATTTAATTTTGGAGATGAGCTAATAAAAATTTTAAGTCTGGATGGAATCGGCAAAATGAGCAAGAGTGAGAACCAGATGGCCACCATCTACCTGGCTGATAGCGATGATCAAATTCGCAAAAAAATCATGAAAGCCAAAACAGATCAGGGACCTGCTGAACCAAATTCCATCAAACCAGATTATATACAAAACCTGTTCACCCTAATGAGTCAGGTAAGCAGTCCGGATACACATAAAAAATTTGAAGATGATTTCAATGCAAGCAGTGAGGGCAATTGCATTATTCGGTATGGTGATATGAAAAAGCAGTTAGCGGAAGATATGGCCAGTTTTATTCATCCCATTAGAGAAAAAGCCGCCTCCATTCAAAACGACGAAGTTTTATTACAAAAATTGATGAAACAAGGTGCCGAGAAAGCCAGAGAAAGAGCTTCGGAAACACTTAAAATAGTAAGAGAAGCAATTGGTTTGAATAATTAAGCATATTTAAACCAAAATCAGATTAGATTCCTTAAGTTGCAAAGCTTTAAAACAGCAAAATAGAAATGGCAAAACCCAAAAAACCAAAACACGTAGCGATAGCCGGTAATATTGGCGCAGGTAAAACTACTTTAACAGAAATGTTGAGTAAACATTATCGCTGGATTCCACAGTTTGAAAATGTAGATACCAATCCATATTTAATGGATTTTTATGAAGACATGCCTCGCTGGAGTTTTAATTTACAGATCTATTTTCTGAACAGTAGATTGAATCAATTATTGGATATTCAACATGGAACTGAAACAGTCATTCAGGACCGTACCATCTATGAGGATGCAAATATATTCGCGCCCAATTTGCATGAAATGGGTTTAATGAGCAAGAGAGATTTTGATAACTATTATCAATTCTTTCAAACCTTGAAAACAATGGTACAGCCTCCAGATCTGCTGATCTATTTAAAAGCATCTGTGCCTACTTTGGTTGCACAAATTCAAAAAAGAGGAAGAGAATACGAAGAAAATATTCGTTTGGATTATTTAAAAAAACTCAACGAATATTATAATAAATGGATCGATGGTTATAAAGAAGGCCAGTTACTGGTCATCGATTGCGATAAAAATAAATTTGCCGAAAACGAAGAACAATTTGGAGAAATCATCACCAAAGTAGATGGTATGTTGTTTGGATTATTTTAATCTTTTTCTTAATACAGGTTTACATGAAATACGAGGAGTTGATTCAGCATCATTCAGGAGAATTGATTGAAAAACTAGTGTCATTTGTTATTAGTAAAGACCCAGTTGAAATATTATTCAATTTTGAAGATGACGATCAATGGGCCATCATATCGATGCACCAGTACGAAGAAGATTTGGAAATTTCTTTGCGTTTGCATCCGAATCAACAATTTGATCTATACCTGGGCTATTATGATGATGAAGATGAATTTCACGAATTGATTCATGAATTAAATCAGGCTGAAGTAGATCAATTACCCGAAGGCCTTAAGAAGTTGATGAAGAAAGTAGTTGAAGATGAAAAAGGAATGCGGATTGCAGGAAATTTTTTATCAAAATAATTTTCAATGAAGAAGATACTGCAATACATTCAGGGCACCATTATTAAAGGGCTCTTTTTTATATTGCCGGTACTGGTCTTTGCTTATTTAATTGAGAAGGTTTTTATGCCTATTCAATCGATCATCCGCAAAGCATCCCAAAGCTTAGATATTGAACATTTTATTGGAAGATCTTTATTAACTATTCTAACAATAGTAGGATTTCTTGTATTATGTTTTTTTGGAGGATTGCTGATGCGATTGTCTTCCGTTGGCAGATGGAAAACCTGGATCGAAGAAAACGTTTTAAGGTTTACACCTGGCTATCTTTTTATCAAAGAAATTGTTGGAGAAAAATTAAATTATCAAGCCGAGGGAAATAAGCAATATCCGGTATTTGTTTTCTTCGATGATAACTGGGTAGCAGGCGTATTAACAGAATTTTCCAAAGAGAATGATATAGCTGTAGTGTATTTACCTGGTAGCCCTAATTTTAATGAGGGCTCAGTTTGCATGGTAAAAATCAATCAAATTAAATTACTCCCTTATAAATTGGATCAATTCAAAATAATGGTTCAACGTTTCGGGTTGAATTTTTCTGAAATCAACATTGATCAACTGCCCTCATTATAAAAAAATTGCCCCCAAATTCTTGGAGGCAATTAGCAAGCAATCGAAAAAAAATCTGGTTTCTCTTGTTTAATTAAAGCCTTGTTTTAAGCTTTTGGTGCAGCTGCTAATATTTCAGGTGTAACCCCTGCAGCATATTTTTCAAAGTTGTTGATGAATTCTTTCGCTAATTTATTGGCTGTGGTATCATAGGCAACTGAATCCTTCCAAGTGCTGCGTGGATTCAAAATTTCCGATGGCACATTCGGACAATTGGTAGGCATGAGCATTCCAAAAATCGGGTGTTCGGTCATTTCAACTTTGTCTAATTCGCCATTTAGGGCGGCAGAAATCATTGCCCTTGTATAACCCAATTTCATACGACTTCCCGTTCCATAACTTCCTCCACTCCAGCCTGTATTAATCATCCAGACATTCACATTATGTGCTTTCATTTTTTCTCCTAACATAGCAGCGTACTTGCCTGGATGTAAAGGTAGAAATGGTGCTCCGAAACAGGCACTAAAAGTAGATTTAGGCTCAGTTACACCAGCTTCTGTTCCAGCAACTCTTGCAGTATAACCACTGATGAACTGGTACATAGCCTGGCCTGGGCTCAATTTACTAATTGGAGGTAAAACTCCATATGCATCGCAGGTTAAGAAGAATAAATTTTTTGGAAGACCTCCTATACTTGGTTCTAAAGCATTCGAAATAAAATGTAATGGATAACTTACTCTCGTATTTTCTGTAATGCCTTTAAAACTAAAATCAATTTCATTGGTTCCATTAATAAACCCAACATTTTCTACAAGAGCACCTGGTTTAATTGCTCTAAAAATTTCAGGCTCTTTGTCTTCACTTAAATCGATTGTTTTTGCATAACAACCACCTTCGAAATTAAAAACAGATTGATTGGTCCAACCATGTTCATCATCACCAATTAATTTTCTTTCAGGATCTGCACTTAAAGTAGTTTTTCCTGTTCCACTCAATCCAAAGAAAACAGCCACATCTCCATCATTCCCCATATTGGCACTGCAATGCATGCTCAATACATTTTTCTCCTGTGGTAAAATATAATTTAGCACTGAAAAAATTCCTTTTTTCATTTCGCCTGTATATCCAGTGCCTCCAATTAAAATGGTTTTATGCTTAAAAGAAACGATGGCGAAATTTTCTTGACGTGTTCCGTCAACAGCAGGGTCTGCTTTAAACCCTGGAGCTTGAATAATATGCCAGTCTGGTTGAAACCCTACTAATTCATTTTCTGCCGGACGCAAAAACATATTATAAGCAAATAAATTGCTCCAAGGGTTCTCATTGATCACTCGAATGTTTAAACGATATTGTTGATCTGCACAAGCATATGCATCTCTAACCCAAACTTCTTCCTTTTGTCCTAAGTAGTTTAAAACTTTAGATTTCAATGCTAAAAAATAATGCTCTTCTATTGCAATATTGAAATTATTCCAATGAACTGTGTCTTGGGTAATTTCATCTTTCACAATGAATTTATCCTGTGGACTTCTTCCTGTAAATTTTCCAGTTTTAATACAAAGGGCTCCTGTATTATTTAAAACGCCTTGGCCTCTTAACACTGCTTGTTCAACTAATTCCTCTGGTGTAAGTTGATAATGTATTCCAATATTAGAGGATAATCCTAATTGCAATAATTTTTTTGTATCCAATTGAATGGTGGGTGATATCATATACGAACTATCGTTAGTTAGGGCACAAAAGTAGGATGTTTAACGATTACCTATTGAAATATGTGTATAGCTTACACGTTGTATTTTACCAATGTTTTGCCCCTTTTTTTTGAAAAAATCAAATTATCAAGTCGTATTCTATAAAATCTTGAAATTTCTATAGAAACTGTTGAAGGAATCATAAAAAAATTAGGCTTTGAATTTGATTTTTTGTAAAAGTCAATTATTAGCAAGTATTTTTGTTCAAATACGCACGAAATGCTAGTAGATCAAGCAAAAGGATTGATATCAATAGATAATTTGAATGTTTTAACATCGATTGTAGGTGAAGTAAATGTATTGGTAGATGAAGAATCATTATTGCATTATGGACACGACGAAACAGAAAAATTACAATACTATCCAGAAATCGTAATCAAGCCGGGTTCAACCCAAGAAGTGGCCGCTATTTTGCGCCTTTGCAACGAACATAAAATTCCGGTTACCCCTCGTGGAGCAGGAACAGGATTAAGTGGTGGTGCATTGCCCCATTTAGGAGGAGTTCTTTTATCAACTGAACGACTCAACAAAATTCTCACAATCGATGAACGGAATTTACAAGTAACAACTGAGCCGGGAGTAATTACAGAAGTATTACAAAATGCGGTGAAAGAAAAAGGTTTATTCTACCCTCCTGATCCAAGCAGCAAGGGAAGTTGTTTTATTGGTGGAAATATTGCAGAAAATAGTGGTGGACCAAAAGCGGTTAAATATGGAGTTGTAAAAGATTATGTGTTGAACTTAGAATTGGTTTTACCATCTGGTGAAATTATTTGGACTGGCGCAAATGTGTTGAAAAATTCTACCGGATATAATCTAACTCAATTAATTGTAGGCAGTGAAGGAACACTGGGCATTGTTACTAAAATTGTTTTAAAGCTTATCCCCTTTCCGAAACACGATTTATTAATGCTGGTTCCTTTCTCTTCATTGGAAAATGCCAGTGCTGCTGTGAGTGCCATTTTCAGAGCCGGTTTTGTTCCTAGTGCATTGGAATTAATTGAAATAGATGCATTGATGATTGTCAGCAAAATGGTAGATAGTACCGCTGTACCAGTGAATGAATCAATTGCTGGCCATTTGATCATTGAAGTAGATGGCAATAACCAGGAAGTATTGATGAGTGAAATGGAAGCGATCGCAGAATTACTTTCGCAGTTTGATGCGGGTGAAATATTTTTTGCAGATGATGCACAACAAAAAGCTGAATTATGGAAGCTAAGAAGAAGGGCTGCAGAAGCGGTGAAATTGAATGGCTATACCATTGAAGAAGATACCGTTGTTCCCAGAGCAGAACTACCCGCACTCATAAAGGGAGTAAAAGCTTTAGGTGTTCAACATGGTTTTAAAGCAGTTTGTTATGGACATGCGGGAGATGGAAATTTACACATCAGAATCAATCATCCAACAATTAAAAATAGTCATGGTAATGCTGAAATGACCAACATCTTAAAAGCATTATTTGAACTGGTAAAAAGTTTAGGTGGCACCATTAGTGGTGAGCATGGTATTGGATTGATTCAAAAACCCTATATGCATACTGTTTTTGATGATGCATCATTACAATTGATGCGAGGTATTAAAAAAACCTTCGATCCTAACAATATTTTAAATGCCGGTAAAATTTTTGATTAATTCATTTCAATATTTTTACAAAAATCTAAAGATGAAAAACACTTTTTTACTGCTAGTTATTTTATTATTTGGCTGCAATACTTTAAATGCGCAAAATGAAAATGCTGCTCCTAAAGGATTTGATAAGAATAAAGTATTTATTGGAACAAGTATTAATCTTGGATTATCGAATAATTTTTTCAATATAGGTCTCAATCCACAACTAGGTTATAGTGTAACAGAATGGTTAGATGCTGGAGTTGTTGTCAACCTAAATTATTATACTCAATCTAGTTCAGTAACAAAAGATAAAAACTTCAACTACGGTGGCGGCGGATTTTTAAGGGTTTGGCCAGTCAATTTTTTACACTTACAAATTCAACCTGAATACAATTGGATCAGTTCCACTAGAACCTATAACAATGGAACCCAATCAGCTAAATTTAATTATAATGCAGGTAGTTTATTGGCTGGTATTGGATACGGATCCAGACAAATCGGAAGCAGGTTTTCGCACTTTACCATCATGATTGATATTTTACAACAAATGAATTCACCCTATCGAGATCAGTATGGCGATCCTCAACCAGTATTTAGAGCGGGGTTCGGTGTTTATCTCAACTCAAAACGTTAATTGCTTCTGCTGCAGTAGTACAAACAATTAATCGTTCCTTCCAATCTTCATATAAAAATCCTTGCACATGCATGGTGTTGATATGTGCCATCAAATGGTCATAGTAATTGGCACAATTCAATAAAATGATTTTCTTATTGTGAATTTTTAAAGTATTCCAGGTAAGCATTTCGAACAATTCATCAAGGGTTCCATTACCTCCTGGCAAAATAATCGCTGCATCACATAATTCATACATCAATTTTTTTCTGGTATGCATATCTGAAACCACTCTCAAATCGGTAATTCCTTGATGATGTTGCTCCCATTCTAATAGTATTTCAGGAATAATACCAATTACATTACCACCACCTTCCATTACTGCATTGGCAATATCACCCATCAAACCTTTATTACCTCCTCCATAAATCAATGAAATTCCACGTTCAGCCATCATTTTACCTAAAGCCAAGGTTTCTGAAGAAAACAAGGGATTATTTCCAGATTTAGAGCCACAAAAAACCGCCAAACTACGTAGTTGCATAAAACTGTTTTACAAGGAGCAAAATACCTGAATTTTTTTTACTACTTTAGAAAATTGTTTATTTAACGATTAAATAAGACCCATGTCGCCATTATTACTGTTTTCATTTGTTGTAGCCTATTTTCTTATTCTGCTTGCCGTAGCTTGGTATACCGGAAAAAACAGCGACAATCACTCTTTCTTTATAGGTAATAAAAACAGTAACTGGATGTTGGTTGCATTTGGCATGGTGGGTACTTCTTTAAGTGGAGTAACATTTGTAAGTGTTCCTGGAGCGGTAGCCAAAGAATCATTTGCTTATTTTCAAATAACCATAGGATATCTATTTGGATATTTAATGATTGCTTATGTTTTGCTGCCCTTATATTATCGATTAAACCTTACATCAATCTATAATTTCTTGAGTTCTCGTTTAGGATATAATTCTTATAAAACAGGTTCCTCATTTTTTATTCTCTCCAGGGTATTGGGAGCAACAGCAAGATTATACTTAGTGGTGAATATTTTGCAAGAAGCAATTTTGGATAGTTTTCATATTCCATTTTGGGTAACCACATTAATCATTCTTGCAATGATACTATTGTACACCTATGAAGGTGGCGTAAAAACGATTGTATATACAGATACGCTACAAACCACTTGTATGTTATTGGGTTTAGTGATTTGTGTTTTTTATATTTTGAATCAATTGCATATGGGATTCGGAGAAAGCTTACAAGCCATGAACGATAAAGGGTATTCTAAAATATTTGTTACTGATCCCAACAGTAAATTCTTTTTTCTCAAACAAATTTTGGCAGGTGCTTTTATTACTGTGACCATGACAGGTATGGACCAGGAAATGATGCAAAAAAATATTTCTGTAAAAACATTGAAAGATTCTCAAAAAAATGTTATCACAATGGCAATTGTTCTAATGACCGTTATTTTAATTTTCTTATTCCTAGGAGGATTATTATATATGTATGCCGACACTTTACAAGTAACTGCAATTGGCGATAAAATTTTCCCGACTATTGCGCTACAACATATGCCACCATTTGTTTCCATTATTTTTATTATCGCATTGATTTCAGCATTATTTCCTAGTGCTGATGGCGCCATCACTGCATTAACATCTTCATTCTGTATAGACATATTAGGCATTCAAAGAAGAGCTGATTTAAGTGAAGCACAACAGAAAAAAATCAGACAAAGAGTACATTTAAGTTTTGCAGCAATTTTTTTATTGTTTGTAATGATTTTTAAATGGGTGAACGATCCAAGTATGATTGGATTATTGCTAAAGATTGCTGCTTATACTTATGGCCCTTTACTAGGTCTGTTTACATTTGGAATAATTACTAAAAAAATGGTGAATGACCGGCTGGTACCTTATATATGTATTGCATCTCCTTTGATTTGTTTCTTTTTAGATAAATACCAAAAACTCTTATTCGGTTCATTTGAACTTGGATTAGAACTATTGATTATAAATGGAAGTATTACTTTTTTAGGTCTACTATTGATCTCCAAAAAAGGCAATGTATCCGCTTCGGCATAAAATAGGCAACATGGAAATAATTAACCATTTAGCAGAATCCTATGCCGATATATTTTCTTCGCCAGAATCTCCTGAATTGGCTAACATCAATCAGGAAACAATGGAAACCCATCCGAAAGCACATATGCTTTCTGGTAAAATACAGGGCCATTTTTTAAGTTTTATCAGTAGTATGCTGCAACCTAAATACATTTTGGAAATTGGCAGCTTTACAGGTTATAGTGCTATTTGTCTTTTAAAGGGAATACAAGAGGAGGGGCATTTGCATACGATAGAAATCAGGGAGGAGGATGCGAATACGGCTGAAGCAAATTTTATGAAATACAATGCAAATAAGCAGGTAACTTTGCATCGTGGAAATGCCTTGGATATCATTGAAAAACTTCCCTATCAATGGGATTTAGTATTTATAGATGCAGATAAAACTGCGTATATAAATTACTATGAATTACTGGTACCAAGGTTATCTGAGAAAGGTTTTATCCTGGCAGATAATGTTTTATTTCATGGGGAGGTTTTGGAACAAAATATAACCGGTAAAAATGCAAAGGCAATTCATGCATTTAATGAGCATGTTCAAAATGACCCAAGAACAGAACAGGTAATCATTACTATGAGAGATGGCATTAGTTTGATTAAATTGAAAAACAAATGAAGTATTTTTTAACATGTTCGATTTTGCTATTTTCTTTTACTGCAGCATTTGCTCAGAAAGAAAAGGTGGAGTCTTATATAGCACAATTCAATGAGATTGCCATTAAAGAGATGATTAGAACAGGCGTTCCAGCTTCTATCACTTTAGCTCAAGGTATTTTAGAATCGCAATCTGGTGAGAGTGACTTAGTGAAAAGATCGAATAATCATTTTGGTATAAAATGCAAACCAGAATGGACAGGACCAAAAACCTATCATGATGATGATGAAAGAGGAGAATGTTTTAGGGTTTATCCAACACCTGAAGAATCCTACAAGGATCATTCTGATTTTTTAAAAACAAGATCTCATTACAATTTTTTGTTTAAAATTGACCCGTTAGACTATGAGGCCTGGGCCAATGGTTTAAAAAAAGCAGGCTATGCAACTCTTTCTACCTATCCCCAAAAACTCATTAAAATTATTAAGGACTATAATTTAAATGAGTATACCAAAATAGCTTTGAAAAAATCAATCGATTCCGATACTAAACCCGAAGGAACACTTTAAAAAAACAATAAAGTATACAATGTCTGAAGTTACCTTATTTGATAAAACATTTGAACCCTATTTACCTGAGTCTTTAATTCAAGAAAAAATTAAAGAATTAGCTCAACTGATTAATAAAGATTATGCAGGTAAGAAACCCCTTTTTATTGCCATATTGAATGGCTCTTTCATGTTTGCTGCCGATCTTTTTAAATCGATTAATTTAGAAGCAGAGATATGTTTTATTAAACTAGCATCTTACAAAGGGTCTAAATCTACCGGGAATGTTGTTACTTCAATAGGGCTTGATGCTGATCTAAATCAACGACATGTTATCATTTTAGAAGACATTATCGATACAGGTAAAACATTACATGAATTTTTACCCCAATTAGCCAATCAACATCCTTCCTCTCTTAAAATAGCTGTACTCTTGCATAAACCAGATGCTACTATATATCCAATCAAAATAGATTATTGTTGTTTTTCTATCCCTAATAGATTTGTCTTGGGATATGGATTAGACTATGATGGATACGGCAGAAACTTGAAAGAAATATACCAGTTAAAAGGTTCGGAATAATATTTCATTATTTTCTGTAACTTGTTTTTTCAATATTGCTTACCTAATGAGAGTATTCATTTGGCTGATCATACTTGTATCTGCACAAACTTCGATATACAGCCAATATTATCTTCGTGGAGAAATAAAAAATGAGCTGGGGCTAAAATTAGAGGGTGTAAAAATCAATCTTAAATCGAAAGGAACTATTCCCTACTTCACTGGCAATACAGGAACTTTTGGAATATCATCTAACACAATTGAAGACAGTATTGTATGCAGTTTTAATGGTTATGAAATATTTAAAGCATTTATTGATAGCAGAAAATTTCAGAGCATCATACTTAAAATGCTCCCTTCTACTGCTCAATTGTACAATAAAAAATTAGTTTCATCTATAACAGATCTTACTGCAAAAGAGCAATTGAATAATTCTGTACTGGGAGAAAGTTATACGAATATCATAGAAAATAATTTCGTCAATACAAAGCAATACCCAGAAACCGGATTCGCCTTGAATATTGACAAAGCTGCATACAGTAATATTCGACGTTTTTTAACCAATGAAATGTTTATTCCTGCAGATGCAGTGCGAGTAGAAGAAATGCTCAACTATTTCAATTTTACTCCTGTCAACAAAATGGATGAATCAAATGAATCCTTTACATGCAACACTCAAATAACATCCTGCCCCTGGAATACAAATCATCAATTGTTATTTGTGAATATAGTTGCTCCTAAAATTAACTTGGATAGTATTCCACCATCAAACCTGGTTTTTTTAATTGACGTGTCAGGATCAATGGATAAACCAAATCGACTTCCGCTATTACAATCCTCCTTTAAATTTCTAATTAACAACTTAAGAGAAAAAGACACATTGAGTATTGTTACCTATGGAGGAAATGTAGCTATTGCATTGGCAGCAACATCTGGAGGGGAGAAACAAAAAATGATCAATGCCATCGACTCTCTAAGTGCATTTGGCGATACTCCGGGAGAAGATGCCATTAGAGTAGCATATAACATTGCAAAAAGTAAATTCATTGCTAAAGGAAACAACCGTGTGATCTTGGCTACTGATGGAGATTTTAATGTAGGTCAAACTTCAGAAAAAGAATTAGAAGATTTGATTAGCAGTTATCGGCAAACGGGCATTTACCTAACCTGTTTGGGTGTAGGAATGGGAAATTATAAAGACAGTAAACTAGAATCACTATCCAAAAAAGGCAATGGTAATTTTGCTTACATAGACCAAATCAGAGAGGCCGAAAAAATAATGGTTAAAGAATTTACTCAAACAATGTTTGCTGTGGCCAATGATGCCTTTGTAAAAATTAAATTCAACAAAAAACTAGTCAATCAATATCGATTAATTGGTTATGACAATAAAAAAAATAGCATTACAGATACGAGCAGTCAATTAGAAGGTGGGGAAGTTGGAAGTGGTCATTCTTCAATGGCCATTTTTGAAATAGCCAAAACAAATGATACGCTTTTAAAAGAAGAATCAATCGGTTCAATTGCTATTCAATACAAAAAACCAGATGATAGCAATATATGGCAGCAACATTTCAATGTAATGAATAATGTAACGCCAATCGATTCGGCAGACCCTACTTATCGTTTTGCAGCTTCGGTTGCGGCATTTGGAACTTTATTAAAAAAGTCTAAACACCTTGGCAGTTTTAGTTTTGATGATGTATATCAATTAGCAGCATCATCAATCACTGATGATGATCTCACAAAAAAAGAAATGCTACTGCTTATTCAAAAAGCCATTAAAGTATATCAACCCGAAAAAAGAAAAAGCAATTAGCTAAATGCTTCCTTCACTCGATCAAAGAAGCTCTTCTCTCCTTTTGCAGGATTGGGTTTAAAATTACTGCTGCTGGTCATTTTTTCTAGGGCTTCTTTTTCTTCGGAACTAACCGATTGAGGAGTCCAAATATTTACATTGATCAATTGATCTCCACGATGATATCCCTGCACTTCAGGAAAACCTTTTCCTTTTAGTCTAAATATTTTTCCGCTCTGCGTACCCGCAGGTATTTTTATTTTTGCTCTGCCATCGATAGTAGGAACTTCTACACTTGTTCCAAACACTGCATCCGGAAATGAAATATGTAAATCATAAGCAACGTTCAAACCATCTCTATGCAATTCATCATGTGCTTCCTCTTCAATTTGAATAATCAAATCGCCCGGAGCTCCACCCCTTGCACCAGCATTGCCTTTTCCTCCCATGCTTAACTGCATTCCTTCCTGAACACCAGCAGGAATTTCAATACTGATTGTTTCTTCTCCATAGACTCTACCATCTCCTTTACAAGCTGTACATTTAGATGTGATGGTACTTCCTTCGCCATTACATGTAGGACATGTAGTAACAGTTTGCATTTGTCCTAAAAAAGTACTGGTTACTTTTCTAACCTGACCACTTCCACCACAAGTACCGCAATTTTGAACACTGTTTTTATCTTTAGCACCACTACCTGCACAAGTTGTGCAAGCAACATGTTTTTTTACTTTTACATTCTTGGTAACACCTTTTGCAATTTCTTCGTAAGTCAATTTTAATTTGATTCGCAAATTGCTTCCTCTTTGTCCACGCGCTCTTGAAGTTCCTCCGCCTCTTCTTCCACCGCCTCCAAAAAAACTTCCGAATACATCATCGCCAAAAATATCTCCGAACTGACTGAATATATCATTCATATCCATTCCACCAGGGTGTCCGCCACCACCAGTGCCAGGCCCAAAAGCGGAATGACCATAACGATCATACTTTGCTTTTTTGTCGGCATCACTTAAAATTTCATAAGCTTCAGCAGCTTCTTTAAATTTTTCTTCTGCAGATGCATCACCAGGATTTCTATCAGGGTGAAATTGCATTGCAACTTTACGATATGCTTTTTTAATTTCCTCAGCAGTAGCAGATTTGCTAACACCTAATATTTCGTAAAAATCTCTTTTAGCCATAGTTCAATTATTTTCCCACTACTACTTTTGCAAATCGAATAATCTTGTCGTTCAAATAATACCCCTTCATCACTTCGTCAATTACTTTTCCTATCTGCTGATCGGTTGGGGCTGGAATTTCAGTAATTGCTTCATGCTTTTCTACATCAAAATCGGCACCAATACTTTCCATGGTTTTCACCCCTTTTTGCTGCATGGCAGATCTCAATTTATTAAAAACCAACTGAATGCCTTCTTTTTGAATCGATATATCATCAGACGCCTGCAATTGCTTTTCTGCGCGATCACAATCATCTAAAACGTCTAAAAAAGAAACTATTACATCTTTTCCTGCAGTTTGGATCAAATCCAGTCTTTCTTTGGCAGTTCTTCTCCTGAAATTGTCGAATTCAGCCATTAAACGGAGGTATTTGTCCTTTTGCTCCTGCAATTCAGCAGTTAATTTGTCCATTGCTGACTCTTCGGCTACCTCTTCGTTCAACAAAGTAGTTCCGGCTGCATTTTCGTCAGCATTCATGGCCATTCCTTCCATTTTTTCAGCTGTTTCACTATTATTGGTCATTTCTTGATCTTCCATCATACTATTATCTTGAATCTCTTATCAGGCAAATATTTTGCCACGCAAAGAAAAGGGAAAAAATGACAGATAGCCAGCCCCTATATTTGTGGGATGATTAAAGTTTACCTCAAACAGAAGATTGCCCCCAGAATTGCCAATGGCCACCCTTGGATCTATGGAAATGAGGTAGACCGAATTGCCGGTACTACCCAACCTGGAGATTTGGTTGAAGTCCGGTTTTCAGATGGAAAATTAGCGGGGATCGGGTTTATCAATCCGAAATCTCAAATTTTAATTCGATTACTCACCAGAAAACAGGAATTAATCAATGAGCAATTCTTTTTAAATAGAATACAAACTGCCTGGAGTTATCGACAAAAAACAGGCTATACCGAAAACTGCAGATTGGTTTTTGGGGAAGCAGATCTTTTACCTGCTTTGATTATTGATAAACTCAATGACTATTTTGTCATACAAACCCTGGCCTTGGGTATTGAAAAGTGGAAACCTGCTATTGTAAATGCATTAAATACCATATTTTCTCCAAAGGGAATTTATGAAAGAAATGATGTTCCTGTAAGAACATTGGAAGGATTAGAGCAACAAAAAGGATTTTTATCAGATCCTTTCAACACCAATATTACCATTAATGAAAATGGCTTGCAGTTTCTGGTGGATATAGAAAACGGACAAAAAACAGGTTACTTTCTCGATCAGCAAGATAACCGAAGAGCCATTCAACATATTGTAAAAGATGCTGAGGTATTAGGAGCATTTACCTATACTGGTACTTTTGAAATTCATGCAGCACACTATGGCGCCAAATCTGTTTTAGGAATAGACATTTCTGAACAAGCGGTATCACAAGCCAATAAAAATGCTGAGTTAAATGGATTAGCTGATAAATGCAAATTTGAAACGAAGAATGCATTTGATGTTTTAAAGGATTGGTCTAAAGATGGGCCAAAATTCGACGTGGTAATGCTTGATCCTCCGGCATTCACAAAGAGTAGAGAAAATATTGATAAAGCGGTTACTGGTTATAAAGAGATTAATTTAAGAGGCATGAAACTCTTAAGAAACGGTGGCTTTCTGGTTAGTTCCAGTTGTACCAATTTAGTAAGTCCATCTCTTTTCTTAGAAACAATAGATATGGCAGCAAAAGATGCCAGAAAAAGAATCAGGCAAGTGGTATTTAATGCTCAATCTGCCGACCATCCAATCATCAGAGGTATAGACAATACCAATTACCTGAAATTTCTGATTGTAGAAGTAAGTGATCGTTAAAAATAATTTTTTTAGCATTGTAGGCTTTTTTTGTAAGTATTTTTTTCAATACACGTACAAGCTATTATACAATCTAAAAAATGAAAAAGATAATCACATCAGTACTAGTATTAATGCTAGGCTTTTCTACCATCCAGGTAGTTGCACAAACAGATTTAAGAAAAAAGCATTTCAATACCAATAAATCTGGATTAGCCATTCAGGGTTATGACCCTGTTGCCTACTTTGAAAACAATAAAGCAATAGAAGGCAAACAATCCATCAACCTATTAGTGGATGGCATTACCTATTATTTCTCTTCTGCGCAGAACAAAGAATTATTTAGAGCTAATCCTGCTAAGTACGAGCCTCAGTATGGTGGATGGTGTGCTTATGCCATGGGTGCTACCAACGAAAAAGTAGAAATAGACCCAGCCACATTTAAAATATTAAATGGGAAGCTGTATTTATTTTATCATACCTGGGTGAATAACACATTAACCAAATGGAATAAAGAAGAAGCAACATTAAAGGCGAAAGCTGAAAATAACTGGACAAAAATTTATCATTAATTCAAAAAAATAATCCATGAAAAAGAATTTATTCATTGCGCTTGCATTACTATTTATGCAAATAGCAAGTTTCGCTCAAAAAGCATCCGTTTTTTCTGTTGATGGAAAAGCCATTCGTGGCTATGATGTAGTTGCTTTTTTTACCAATCACCAACCAGTCATCGGAAATGACAGTATCAACTATCAATGGAATGATGCCAACTGGTTTTTTACATCAAAAGAAAATAAAGCCCTATTTATCAAAAATCCGGAGAAATATGCACCTCAATATGGTGGCTACTGCGCTTATGGAACTGCAGGTAATCATAAAGCACCCACTCAAATTGACACTTGGACCATACTCAATGATAAGTTGTATTTCAATTACAATACAAAAGTGAAAGAGTATTGGAATAAAAAACAGGATTCATTAATTGAAAGGGCAAATTTTTATTGGCCTACGCTAAAATAGTTCTAATTTAAACTCAAAATAGCTCGAATGGATATAGGAAGAAACGAACAAAAAGCAACAGCTTGGGTCAATGAATATTCTGATATACTGTATAGCTATGTCGTTCAAAGAGTGAAAGATACTCATATTGCAAAAGACCTTGTTCAGGAAACCTTTCTAGCAGCTTGGAGGAATATAGATAAATACAACGGAGAAGCGTCAGTAAAGACCTGGTTATTTACCATATTAAAGAACAAAATAATCGATCATTACCGAAAAGCCTCCACTCGATTGACAGATGAGTTGGCTGAAACAGAAGCAGATCAATCCGTTTTTTTTGATCAGTCAGATCATTGGGATAAAAATGCTTATCCAATGGATTGGGGAACAAAACCAGCAGGCAATTTAGAATCAAAAGAATTTTATTCGATACTGGCAAAATGTAAGAGTAAATTGAAGGAAATTCAGGCTGCTGTTTTTAATTTGAAGTATATAGAGGACTTAACAAGCGAAGAAATTTGTAAGGAATTAAATATTACAGCGTCTAATTATTGGGTGCTAATTCATCGTGCCAAAATTCAATTAAGATCTTGCCTAGAGTCTAATTGGATGTTAAAATAACCAGTTTATGGGAATCAGTTGTAAAACAGCAGTCGATTATATTTCAAAAAAAGAGGAAGGAAAGCTTTCTTTGATTCAACGGTTTCAACTCTGGCGTCATTTGGCTGCTTGTTATCTCTGTAAAAGGTTTGAAAACCAGAATAAAACTATGATAGATAATATAAAGAGCCATTCATCTTCCAATTATATAAATGAATCATTAAATCTGGATGAGAAACAATCAATCATCAAGGTTTTAGAAGAAAATATGTAATACATTTTCTTCCAATTTTGTAAGGCATTTTCTACCGATACGTATATATTAAAAAAAAGATGATGCTTACTAAAAATCAAACCCGCTTAGCCTGGATACTTCGCTTAATTGCAGCTATAATAATGTTACAAACCCTGTATTTCAAATTTACAGGTGCAGAAGAATCTGTCTATATTTTTTCAACCCTGGGCATTGAACCCTATGGCAGAATTGGTTCCGGTATCGGGGAATTAATTGCTTCTATCTTCATACTTATTCCATCTACAACAGCTATTGGGGCATTATTGGCTCTTGGAGTGATGAGTGGAGCTATTTTGTCTCATTTAACCATATTGGGGATTGAAGTGAAAAATGATAGCGGTCAATTGTTTATTTATGCATTATTGGTTTTTATTTCTAGTGCAATTTTAGTAATATTATACAAGAATCAATTGGTTAAAATTATTCAAAAAATAAAAAATAAATAATGCAACTCATTGCACCTATTCAAGAATTATTTGGACAGATTGACAACACTTTGACCTTATTGAATAATGAAGTCTACAGCAAACCAAGTAAATTATTATACAATGCCTCAATTGGTCAGCATGTTCGGCATATCATTGAATTATTTATTGAATTAAATAATGGATATGAAAATGGAACTGTTAATTATGAATTAAGAAAAAGGAGTTATCAAATTGAAACGGATATCCATTTTGCAAGTGAACAAATCAATGCACTTATCCAAAAAATAAATAGACCGGATAAACCTTTATTGTTGGCTACCGATTATTCTAAAACGGATACTGATTCAATTACAGTTCAAACAAATTACTACAGAGAGTTGATATATAATCTAGAACATACAGTACATCATATGGCATTGATGAGAGTTGCGATTAATGAATATACAAATATTGAATTGGATGCTTCATTTGGTGTAGCTGTATCTACTTTAAAACACAAGGAAACAGTAGCATGTGCACAGTAACGTTTATTCCTACTAAATCAGGCATTGTAATTACTTCAAATAGAGACGAGCATGTTAATCGCGGAAAAGCCATTGCCCCGATTAAGATCAGATCCAATGATTTGGAAATAGTATATCCAAAAGATCCAGATGCAGGAGGTACATGGATTGCAACCAAAAATAATGGGGATGCCATAGTTCTATTGAATGGGGCATTTGAAAAACATATTGTCAAACCGCCTTATGCTAAAAGCAGAGGATTGATTTTACTAGAAATTTTTGATTTGATCAATTTTAAAGAATCTATAGTAGACTTTCAATTAGACAATATAGAACCATTCACCATTGTGTATTTTTCAGACAATCATTTATATGAATGTAGATGGGATGGCTTCAACAAATACTTGAAAGAACTCAACGTGCATGATTCTCATATATGGTCTTCTGCAACTTTATATGATGCAGAAATGAGGAGTAAAAGAAAGGAATGGTTCGATCAATGGTCATTAAAAAACCCTTCTCCCAATCAAGAAGATGCAATTGATTTTCATTTAAATGCTGGAGAGGGCAACACCGAAGTGAATGTGAAGATGAATAGAAATAATGAATTGTTTACTGTAAGCATTAGCTCTATCTTTATTGGAAACGAGTTCAATGATTTTGTATATATGGATTTAAGTAACAATCAAACCACAAAGCAGCGAATTTTATTGAATAAAAAAAAATCGCCGATTATATCTTCATTCAATTGATGCAAAAGCTAAGAAAAAGAATCATAAAAATAACCAATTGGGAATACTGGCCATTTGACGTGGTTTATTTGCCAATTTATTGTTACTGGGCATGGCTTGCATTAAAAGCAAGATCCTTTTTTTTCTTCAACACTGCCAACCCAACCATTGAGAATGGCGGTTTTTTAATGGAAAGCAAAAAAAAGATTTATGATCAAATGGAGGAAGGCAGTTACCCAAAAACCTTCTTGATAAATGATCTTACATCATTCAATCACTGCATACAAAAAATTCAAAGCAATGAAATTGTTTTCCCGATAATTGCTAAACCCGATATTGGATTGAGGGGATTACAAGTAAAGAAATTAAACAATATTGATGATTTACTTGAATACCATTCCCATTCAAAAGTTGCGTATTTATTACAGGAATATATTAACTACCCAAATGAAGTGGGAATTTTCTTTTACAAAATGCCAGGAGATCTACAAGGAACAATTTCTGGAATAGTTGGTAAAGAATTTTTAACTGTAATTGGCAATGGCCAATCAACCATTGAAGAATTGATCATTCAAAATGATCGATATTTTCTTCAACTAGATCAGCTCAGGAATAATTATGGCAAAACACTCGAAAATATTTTACCAAAAAACGATTTACTTACTTTGGTTCCTTATGGCAATCATGCCAGGGGAGCCAAATTCATCGATCTTACGCATCTGGCAGATGCCCAATTAAATAATACCATCAACAGTATATGTAATAAAATTCCCCAGTTTTATTTCGGCAGAATGGATATAAAGTACAATGACTGGAATGAACTAAAAGAAGGCAAACATTTTTCAATCATCGAATTAAATGGGGCAGGCAGCGATCCTACACATATTTATGATCCAAAACATTCCATCTTTTTTGCCTGGAAAGAAATTATTAAACACTTGAATATTTTATTCAGGATTAGTAGAATAAATAAAGAAAGATTGCAATTGAATTATATGACTACAAAAGAAGGAATGGACATGCTAAAAGCTAACAAAGCGCATGTAAAATTGATTAGCCCCAAATAATTATTTGTTATCTAGATCCCAGATTTACCTGATCACTTGAAATTTACCGGACTCAATAATCCTTCCACTTCTATCGCGTAGTTGGAAAATATACAATCCTTTATAATAGGCATCATTAAAGTAAACAGTCATTTTATTTTCTGTTACTAATGCGGAAGACATCTTTCTGCCTATAAAATTATAAATCTCTATTGTGTAAGATTTATCAACTGTTTTATCGAACTCGAAATTGATGAATTGTGTTGCCGGATTGGGATAAAATTTCTGTACTTTTTGAGGCGCATCGGAAATTCCGAACAGGTTATCCATATATGATAAGTCTGTGGTAAAACTACCACAAACCAACAAAATCATACATAAAATGCCCGTGTAGAAATATTTCATATCATGGATTCCAATATGAAAATAAACTATTAAAGCAAAATAACCAAAAATACAAAAGGCATTGAAGTCTAAATAATTAGAAATCAATGCCTTACTAATTAAAATAATATCTTAATTAAGCCCTTCTAAACATGTTTTGATTGCATCAAAACTAGGAAGATCACCTGGAGTTGCACAAACTTCGGCATATTGAACCGTACCTTCTTTATCTATTACAAAAGCAGCTCTTTTGCTCACTCCTGCCATTTCAAAAGCTGGGAAAGTTTCATATAAAACACCATATGCTTTTGCTGCTTCTTTATTAAAATCACTTAATAAAGGAAAGTTAAGCTGCTGTTCGGTTTTAAATTTGTCTAACACAAATAAAGAATCTACAGATACTCCAAATACTTGTGCATTGGTAGAATTATATACAGCTATATTGTCTCTAACATTACACAATTCTGCAGTACATACGCCTGTAAAAGCCAAAGGGAAGAATAATAATACCACATTCTTACCTTGCTGATCAGCTAGATTGACTTTTTGTTTTTCTGAATTAAACAATGAAAAATCAGGTGCTTTTTGTCCTTTTTGAATACTCATTTGATTGATAATTTATTTAAAAGATGAATTACGAAAATATTGATAAATCTTGAATGTATAGGGCCCATAAAATAACAAACTATTCAAAGAATTGTTTACAAATTCATTTCGGGCACATGATCAGGTACCATTAATTTACCGGCAGTTTTGGCAATAATTTCATCAACGCTTACACCAGGGGCTCGTTCTACCAATAAAAACCCATTTGGCGTAATATCCAGAACGGCTAATTCAGTAACTATTTTTTTAACACATGCTAAACCAGTAAGAGGCAAACTACAAGCAGGTAATAATTTGCTTTCCCCTTTAGGATTAGTGTGCATCATGGCAACGATGATGTTTTTGGCACTAGCTACTAAATCCATTGCTCCTCCCATTCCTTTCACCATTTTACCAGGAATTTTCCAATTGGCAATATCACCGTTTTCACTCACTTCCATGGCACCAAGAACAGTAAGGTCAATCTTTCCTGCTCTAATCATTCCAAAACTTTCTGCGCTATCAAAAAAAGCACCACCAGCAATCACTGTAACTGTTTCTTTTCCTGCGTTAATTAAATCGGCATCAATAAGGGCTTCTTCAGGGTATGGGCCCATTCCTAAAATTCCATTTTCACTTTGAAAAATCACTTCCATGCCTGCTGGAATATAATTAGACACCAATGTAGGAATGCCAATTCCTAAATTCACATACATGCCATCTTTTAATTCTTGGGCTATTCTTTTTGCTATGCCGTATTTATCAAGTGCCATTGTATCAAATTAATTTACTCTTTGAAAAATTGATTTATAATCAAGGAATTAAGCCAAACGAACTGTTCGTTTCTCTATTCTTTTTTCATAATTAGTTCCTTGAAAAATTCGATGCACATATACACCTGCAACATCTACCTGATCTGGATCGATCTGTCCTGGCTCCACCAACTCTTCCACTTCTGCAATAGTGATATCACCTGCTTTAGCCATTGATGTGGAGAAATTTCTGGTTGATTTTCTAAAAATAAGATTGCCCAACCGATCACCTTTCCAAGCTTTTACAATTGCAAATTCGGCTTTCAATGCATGTTCCATTAAATACATTTTACCATCAAATTCTCTTATCTCTTTTCCAATAGCAATTTCAGTTCCAAATCCTGCAGGTGTAAAAAAAGCAGGTATTCCCATTCCTCGCATTTCAATTCTGGTAGCCAGTGTTCCTTGAGGAACCAGATCTACCTCCAACTCTCCGCTCAATAATTGTCTTTCAAATTCTGCATTCTCCCCTACGTAACTACTGACCATCTTTATAACTTGTTTTGTTTTAAGCAATAAACCTAAACCAAAATCGTCCACTCCTGCATTATTAGAAATACAAGTCAACTGAGTGGTTCCTTTTTTCACTAATGCGGTGATACTGTTTTCTGGAATGCCATTTAATCCAAACCCGCCCAACATAATGGTTGCGCCATTTTGAATATCAGCAATGGCTTCATCTGCATTCTTATATACTTTATTCATGAGATGCTTATTTTGCTTGAGGAATTTCTCTTTGACGTTTTGATAAAGCATCAACAGAATCAATCAGTGTTTTAAATAAATCAGGATGAGATTGATAATACTGATAACTATTATAAAATTTTTTCTTAGAAATTCCGTATGATGTAAAAACTTGGTCGTATAATTTCAGGTTGCCCGTTTGCAATTTATCCAAAGTATCTTTTGTACTAATCCTTACATAATATTCATCGGCCTTAAACATATCCCATACAATTTTTTTCATTTCATTGATAGGAATAATTTGCTGATCATTTTGCTTACCGTTACTACTATTACAACTTAGTAATAACATTAAAGTACAGCATGCAAATATTTTTCTCATTGCAGATCTTGTTTATACTTAGATGAGTTGACCACATCAAGCGTATTCATCAATTCAACTATTTTCACTTTCTCTTCTGAGGTACCTTTCTTAAATATTCCAATAATTTCAGTTGACTTGCCTTGCATAAAGAACTGCAAAATCATGGTATTTGGATTCTCTTTATTGAATGCATGTAATTGTTGTAATGATTGAAGTATGTTGGCCCTTGCTTCATTCTCATTCTCCACCATTTTATCCAATCCAGAACGGTAGTAACTATAAATTACATCGTGAACAATATTGTATTTAGTATTGATCAAATTTTCGTTGAGCCAATATCTATTGCGCAGACCATCAAAAACCCTCCATCCACTTATACCCTTTCCTTCGGGTGCATTATTTACAATATTTTGTGCTTTTCTAAAATAAGCATCCCCCGTTTTTGGAGAAAAAGAATCATAATCCAATCCCACCAACATATAAGCATAAAAAGCAAATACTGCAGTCAAATTAGCCACTCCAGCATCTGTGCCTTGAATTCTATTTTCATTAAATTCTACCGGCTGAAACTCTATATATTTAAAGGTAACTTCTGGATCAATAAAATTCACCAGCGCTGCCTGATAGGAAGTATTATATATAGGCCTTGCCACCTGCACTGTAAGTGAAGCTTTATATACATTGGGGTCTACAATGCTTTCCAAGTTTAAAATAAAACTACATTCAATTTTTTCATTTTCTTTAAATACATCATTTGTCCATTTACGATTATTCATTAATGTATTCAATTGCGATTGTAATGTTGTAAAAATTTTCTTATCAATAGTAGAATTAATCCTTCCAGATAATACAGTCACTTTTGCCCTTAAATCCTGAGCAGAAATGATATTACTCATTAGCAATGTTGCAACAATACATATGATTCTACGCTTGTACAATAAATTTTTCTTTAATGATTGAAACAATATCTTCTGCAATTAGTTTTTTAGATTTTAATCCAATGGAGATCTCATCTCCCAACTTCGTAAAAATGGTTACTGCATTATTATCACCCGCAAAACCTGCACCTGCAGTTCTTAGCGAATTCAAAACAATCATATCCGCATTTTTTCTTTTTAATTTATCCTGTGCATTTTCTTTTTCGTTTGCTGTTTCTAATGCAAACCCTACAATGAACTGGTCTGGTCTTTTCAACTTTCCTGCTTCGGCAAGAATATCATTTGTTTTAGTTAAATGAATATCAAGTGATCCTTCTTTTTTCTTGATTTTTTCACTCGATGGTTTTTCAACTGTATAATCAGCAACCGCTGCACTGAATACACCTATATCAACCTGATCAAATAATGGTATTACCTGATTAAACATTTCATTGGCAGACTGCACATTTAAACGATGAATTCCTTCAAATTGAATTTTTTCACTGGACGGCCCAGCAATTAAAAAGACTTCGGCACCTTGCATATACAATGCTTCAGCAATTGCAAAGCCCATTTTACCAGAAGAATGGTTACCTATAAATCGAACAGGATCTATTGATTCATAAGTTGGACCTGCAGTTACCAATGCCGTTTTACCTGCTAATCTGTTACCACGAAAAAAACGGCTGATTATAAATTGAAAAATAGTTTCTGGTTCTGCCATTCTACCTTCGCCAAAAAGCCCACTAGCCAGTTCCCCATGCCCAACCGGCATGATGGTATTTCCATATGAAAGCAATCGCGCTACATTTTGCTGGGTTGAAGGATGCTTCCACATGTCTTCATCCATTGCTGGAGCAACTAGTACCTGACATGTTGCCGATAAGTAAACTGCTAATAAGATATTGTCGCAAAATCCATTCGCCATTTTTGCCATTGTATTGCAACTTAATGGAGCAATGATAAATAGATCAGCCCATCTGCCTAAATCAACATGATTCGACCATTCATGATTGTTGGACAATTCAGTTATAACAGAATTTTTCGATAAAGTGGAAAGGACTAATGGCGAAACAAATTCAGCAGCAGCGGGAGTCATTATCACTTTAACATCAGCACCTGCTTTAACCAATAATCTAACCAATAAAATGGTTTTATACGCAGCAATACTTCCCGTAATTCCTATTAATATTTTTTTTCCGTTCAGCATTGAAGCATCGATTTACTATTTCTTCCATCAAAGTAACAAAAAACGACAGTATAATACTGTCGTTTACGTAATTTTTAAAAAGATTTAGCTTATCTGAATAAATCGCTATCGTTATTTCTTCTATGGTAAATTTTATTCTCCATGAATTCCTGAGTAGCTAAAATAGCTGGATTAGGCATTTTTTCATATGCTTTTGAAATTTCAATTTGCTCCTTATTCTCATGAATTTCTTCCAAGCTATCGGTATGACTAGCAAATTCTTCCAATTTATTGTGCAATTCTTCGCGCAATGTAACATTGATCTGGTTGGCCCTTCTTGCTATGATAGCAATAGACTCATACAAATTACCTGTTTTCTCTTTTATAGAGATTAGGCTTTTGGTTTCTACCACACTTGGAGTGTTGGCACTCATTTGCCTTCTTAATTTGCTCATTTTTTGCCTGGTTTAAGTATGTTAAGGGTTTGTGTTTTGTATTTATTAACTTCTATTAAATATTTACTTTCATTAAAACGTTCACTAAAATCACTACACTCACTCAATACTTTTTCGTAACGTTCTTTTTGCTTTTCTTCTAAACTCATTTTAGCATATTCATAATATGCTTTTATTACTTGTAACTTATATTGATCCGACTTTTTTGAATCTGGGAAATTATCCGCTACATTTCCAAAGGCAATTGCAGCTGCTTTATAAAATCCAAGATTATAATATAATTCTGCACTTTTATAATCTTTCAATTCTAATTTCTCTCTGCATATGTCAATTAATTCAGATGCATCTTTTACTCTTGAAGAGTTTGGATGTGTTGAAATAAATGCCTGCATTAATCCCATTGTTTTATTGGTATTGGTTTGATCCAATTCTACCTTGGGTGATTGTTTGTAAAAACAATATGCACGCATGTATTCGCACTCCTCGCTTTTTGTACTTGCAGGGAAATTTTCTACGAATGTTTTAAACAGATTTTCCGCATTTAAATAGTCCTTGTTATAATAATAAGAGTATGCATATTTAAAATACATATCCTCATATCTGGTAGAACCTTTTAAAAATGGAAAAACGTCTTCAAAGAGCTTTTGTGCTTCCTGGTATTTTTTATTGGCATAATACTGCTCAGCCATTTTGTATTTATACTCATAATCCTTGCTCTTCATGATTTTACTCATCTTACTGGAACAAGAAATCAAGCCTAAACACAATACAAAAATCAGTATAATTCTACCCATAAAGTTGGCGAAATTAAGTATAAAAAGGCAATTTATAAAGTGTTATCCCTTATTTTACCATTTACACCGTTAATTTATAGCTAAAAAGGCTATCCCACTCAATCGTGGGACAGCCTTTTCTATTTCAACTTTAAGTGATACTACTTAGTATCACCCTCTCCTTCCTGTAATTTTGCTTTAATCTCTGCCAAAGCACCTAAATCACCCAAAGTAGATTTTTCTACTTTAGCCTGGATGTTTTTAACTGCTTTCTTGGTATTATCAGATTCAGCTTTTGCTTCTTTCTTCGCTACTTCTTTCTCTTCTGCAATATGCTGCTCCCAAATACGAGCATGACTTAATACAATGCGCTTTTCGTTGCGATCAAATTCAATAACAACAAACTGTGCAGTTTCATCAGATTTAACCTGAGAACCATCTTCTTTGTTTAGATGACGGTTAGGGGCAAATCCTTCTAAACCATACTGTAATTGTACCAAAGCACCTTTGTCATCCTTACGGGTAACAGTACCTTCATGGATCGAACCTATTGCAAATGTTTCTTCCAAAGCATTCCAAGGATCTTCTTCTAATTGCTTATGACCTAATTGCAATTTGCGATTCTCTTTATCGATGCTTAAGATGATGATATCGATAGACTCACCTACTTTGGTATAATCAGTTGGGTGATTGAAACGCTTCAACCAGCTTAAATCGCTGATATGAATCATTCCACCAATACCTGGCTCCATTTCAACAAATACGCCATAAGGAGTGATGTTTTTCACCAAACCTTTGTGCTTGCTGTTTTCAGGGAATTTATTTTCGATGGTATTCCAAGGATCCTGGCTCATTTGTTTGATGCTCAAGCTCATTTTGCGAGCATCCTTATCTAAGGTTACCACTTTAGCTTCATGCTCATCTCCTAATTTGAAGAATTCCTTTGCATTGATCGGAGTATTTGCCCAAGTGATTTCAGATACGTGCACCAATCCTTCAACACCAGGTTGAATTTCAAGGAATGCACCGTAATCTTCAATATTTACTACTTTACCTTTTACCACTGTTCCTTCAGCCAAATCAGTTGGTAATACATCCCAAGGATGTGGAGTTAATTGTTTCAATCCTAAGCTGATACGTTTTTTATCATCATCAAAGTCTAAAACAACTACTTGTAATTTCTGATCCATTTTCACCACTTCACCTGGGTGAGAAATTCTACCCCATGAAATATCGGTGATGTATAATAATCCGTCTAATCCACCTAAGTCCATGAAAGCTCCAAAATCAGTGATGTTTTTAACAACACCTTCTAATACTTGGCCTTTCTCTAATTTGCTCATGATCTCAGCACGTTGTGCTTCGATATCGCTTTCAATTAGGGCTTTGTGAGATACAACGGCATTCTTAATTGTTTCGTTGATCTTAACCACTTTAAATTCCATGGTTTTACCTACAAACTGATCGTAATCAGTAACAGGCTTCACATCAATCTGAGAACCAGGTAAGAAAGTTTCCATTCCAAATACGTCTACAATCAAACCACCTTTGGTTTTGCTGGTAACAGTACCTGTAACTACTTCTCCTGTTTTATGTACTTCTACAATTCTTTCCCAAGCACGGAAGATTCTTGCAGATTTACGGCTTAAGTGAAGATTACCTAAACGGTCTTCTTTTTCTACTACCATTACTTCTACTTCGTCTCCAATTTTCAAACCTTGAACATCACGGAATTCGTTCAAAGAAACAAGGCCATCACTTTTAAAACCGATATTGATTACAACATCTGTTTTAGTTAAAGCAACTACCAATCCTTTTACGATTTCAGCATCTTCAATCTGAATGAATGTGTTGTCGTACACTTTATCGTACTTAACACGCTCAGCTTCTGCATAATGGCTTACATTACGCTTGTCGATACTCCAATCAAAATCATCATGCGCAGTTTCAATAACTGGCGCAACTTCAGGTGCATTTGTTGTCGCAGTAGGAAGGTCAACAGCTTCTGTTGCTGCCGCGTTCTCCTGAGCATCTGCGTTTAGTTGTTTGTTAATTAAATTCATAAAAATACCCGATGGTTTTAATCGGGCGGCAAAGTTAAGTAAAACCCCATAAATAGACTAAAAAAGGGCTAAAAATTGCTCAAATAAGCCGTAAAAATCAGCAAAACCCGGGTGAACAACCCCTTATTTTTCCTAAATTCATGTTTTTATTAATATCAAATTAAAGCCAAATGAAAAAAAATGTAATTATTCTACTGCTTTTTATAGCAGCATGCGGAAAAAATAGTACGCAAAATTCTATGGTGGTTCCTAACTTAATACAAGCTGAAAACAAAAGAGCTAATATTATAGGTCAGGTTTTATTGTATGATGAAGAAGGTAATTCAATGCAGGATAATAGTGGCGTAAACATAAGCATAGATAACTCAACTATAAGTACAACTACAAAAGCGGATGGAAGATGGCAATTGGATTCTATACCATTTGGCACTTATGACATTAGTTATTCTAAAGAAGGATTTGGAACAGGTAAGATCATGGGAATTTATCATGCTGCCACCAACCATGCAACCACATTAATTGGTAAAAGCGAATCAATGGCAGTCAATTCCAGCATTCAAATAACCAATCTTATTGTTACTCCATTTAAACCAGGTTTTGAACAATTAGGAGTAAGTGGTTTTCATATTGATCCTGTTTTCACGAACACAAGTGGGAAAGATAAATATGTTCGTTTATTCTTTAGTGATAACAATTCCGTTTCTGCAACAACATTTCTTGCTGAAACAAAAGTTCGTTCTAATGGAGCTCCAATGCAACAAAATAATTATAATCTGACAACCAGCTGGTTTGAATCTTTGGGATTCAAAAAAGGACAAACTATTTATGTTAAAGCATATGGAGATAGTTTTCTGGCAGATGAATACACCGACCCATTAACCAATACAACCATATTTCCAAGCTTAAGTACAAAACCAAGCAGTACGGTTTCGTTTACATTAAAATAATTTGCTGTAACATTCAATAATAAGTTGAGAGATTAGAAAAAAAAATCCCGGTTACCATTGGTACCCGGGATTTTTTGTAAATGTATTTTATTGTGCATTAAAAAATTTAATTCCAACCTCCGCCAAGTGCTCTATATAAACTTACCAATGCATTTAATTTCTGTTGCATTAAAATAGATTCTTGTAATTCAGCATCAAAGAGAAAATTCTCTTGTGTTAACACTTCTAAATAAGAAGTATAGCCATAATTGTATCGAGCATTGGAAAGTGCTAATGCTTTTCTACCTGCATCTGCTTGAATTTTTCTATTGATATATTCTTCTTCAAAAGTTTTTGTGGCAATTAAAGCATTGTTTACATCCGCAAAAGAAGCAATCACCGTTTGTTCATATTGCAACTGCGCTTGAGTAGTTCTCACTTTTTCTACTTCTACTCTTTTTCGATTTTGATTAAACATAAATAATGGGCCTGTTAAACCAGCAAACCCATTTGCTACAAAACCATTACTCACCATGGTACTTAATTGTGGGCTTGCAAATCCCAACAAACCAGTTAATGAAAATGAAGGATACATAGAAGCTTTAGCCACTCCAATTCTTTCGAACTGTGCATTCAATAATTTTTCTGCAGCCCTGATATCGGGTCTTCTCAACAATAACTGAGATGGAAGCCCTTGTGGAATAGTTGCTTGCATTGACTGATTAAAAATAGATGGTCCTCTGTAAATTGGTCCGCCATTTTTTGCCATTAATACATTTAATGCGTTTTCTGTTTGCACAATTTGTCTTTGAATATTTGGTATCAAAGCAGCAGCTTGTGCTTCTTGTTGTATTGCCTGGAATTTATCTAATTCAGAAATATATCCCTTATCATAACGCTGTGTAATAATCTTGGTACTTTCTTTTCTTGAAGCAAGCGTTCTTTGTGCAATGGTTAAGCGATTGTCTAAATCGCGAAGGATAAAATACAAAGTGGCAGCTTCTGCAACTAAACTTACTTTTAATGCATTGGTCGTTTCAACACTGGCTAAATACTGAGCTTGCGCAGATGCAGTGGCTCCTCTTAATTTTCCCCATAAATCAATTTCCCAATTCAACACTCCAGCAGCTTTGAATACTGCAGAATTCAATCCTCCAGCAACCCTTTGTGCATCAGTACCTGCTGTTCCACCACCAGCCTGAGCCTGATAACCAAAAGCAGGGTATTGATTAATTTTAACAATATCTGATTGCAATTGCGCTTCCAAAACTCTTGTTGAAGCAATCACTAAATTCTTATTGTTATTTAAAGTAGTAGTAATAATGGTTTGCAAGGCAGTATCCTTAAACAAATCAAACCATTTAAGCAATGGTGTAGTATCTGAATTATTGGCATTGTTATAACCAGTTGGAACAGGAGGAGTGGCTTGTTGATAAGTACCTCCTACTTTACAACCCGATACTATCAGCATCATTGCAAAAAATAGTAAAAAAATATTTTTAGTCATACATTAATGAGTTGTAGAATTAGGAATTGAAGTTTCTGCAACTTTATTTTTTTTCTTTTTTCCTTCAATTAAAACAAAGAATGCCGGAATTAAAATCACCCCTACAATGGTCGCTATCAACATTCCACTGAAAACGGTTACGCCCATCACTTTTCTTGCTTCCGCTCCTGCACCAGAAGCTGTCATCAAAGGAACAACGCCTAAAATAAATGCAAAGCTGGTCATTAGAATTGGTCTGAAACGAAGTCTTGCTCCTTCAATGGCGGCTTCTAATGGAGCCATCCCATCTTTGTCCATTTTCATTTTAGCAAATTCAACAATCAAAATTGCATTCTTTGCATTAAGGCCAATTAACATTACTAATCCAATTTGCGCAAACACATTGTTTACATAAGTTGTTGCATATAATCCGCCTATGAACAATCCTAATAATGCTCCCATTACAGCCCATGGTGTTCCCAACAATACGCTGAATGGAAGTTTCCAGCTTTCGTACTGTGCTGCTAAAATTAAAAACACAAATAGTAAAGCCATAGCAAAAACGGTGGCCCCTTTTCCTGCAGACTCCTTCTCTTGATAAGAAGTATTACTCCATGAATAACCAATATCTGGCGGCAATACTTTTTTAGCTACACCCTCCAGTACACGAAGTGCCATATCTGAACTTACTCCAGTTGCTGGCACACCATTCAATTCAGCTGAGCGATAAATATTAAAGTGATTGGTAAATGCTGGGCCAGTAGTATCCACTACTTTAGCCAATGTACCTAGTGAAACCATATCACCAGCTGCATCTCTAACAAAATATTGGTTGATATCATCTGGCTTCATTCTAAACTCAGCTTCACTTTGCATATAGGCACGATACTGTCTGCCGAATGCATTAAAGTTGTTTATAAATGCACCTCCTAAATAGGCAGAAATGGCTCCATTTACTTCTTGCAATGGAATACCTAATTTTTGTACTTTATCCTTGTCTACTTGAATAGATTTCTGAGGAACGATCGGACGGAATAGCGTATAGATTTTTCCTATTTCTGGGCGCTTATTACAAATGGCAATAAACCGTTGTGTTTGCTGTGCAAGATATAAAGGAGATTTTCCGGTTTTATCTTGTAACATCATGGTGAATCCTGCACCAGATCCAAGACCTTGAATAGGTGGAGGACCAAAAACAATCACCGTTGCATCAGTGATATTCTTGGTAAGTACTTGATTCATTTCTGCAATAATATCAGCTACCGTTTTTTGTCTTTCATCCCAAGGTTTTAAACTAATAAAAGCCATAGCCGAATTGGGAGTTGCTGTACCTGACAAAATATTAAACCCATTAATAGCTGTATAGGTATTGATTTCTTCCATGCCACTAAAATAGCTTTCCACTTTTTTAGCAACCGCTTCTGTTCTTTCTTTAGAAGCAGCATCTGGTAATTGAATGGCCAACATGAAATACCCTTCATCTTCTTCTGGTACAAATCCACCAGGCACTTTTAATGCAAGGACACCAGTAAGTACAACAATACCTACCAATATCATTACAGTCATGAATAATTTTCTGGCTGCAAATCCTGCAACTTTTACATAGCCTAAAGTGAACTTATCAAAATAATAATTGAAGCCATTAAAGAACTTTTGCAACCAACCCTTGCTTTCTTTTTTTGGCTTGAGTAAAATGGCTGCTAGAGCGGGGCTCAGTGTTAAAGCATTGAAAGCCGATAAAGCAACAGAGATGGCAATGGTAATAGCAAACTGCTGATATAATCTTCCGGTGATTCCTCCAGACAATGCTACAGGAATAAATACTGCGCAAAGAATAACCGCGATGGCCACAACCGGCCCTCCAACTTCCTTCATTGCTTTTCTTGTTGCTGCTTTCGGATCGAGTCCATGTTCCATTTCATGTATCACAGCTTCTACTACTACAATAGCATCATCTACCACCAAACCAATGGCGAGTACCATTCCTAAAAGAGACAATTGATTTACAGAGAATCCTAAAATAGGGAACACAATAAAAGTTCCTATCAAAGAAACTGGAACAGTTAACAATGGAATCAATGTTGCGCGCCAATCTTGTAAGAAAAGGAATACCACTAAAATAACCAAGAGTACTGCTTCCAATAATGTATGCAATACTTCTTCAATTCCTACTGTGATTGCCTGTGTAGTATCTAAACTTGTTGTATAATCTATCCCAACAGGAAATCTGGTTTTCAATTCCTCCATTTTTGCTTTTGCTTTGTTAGCAACATCCAAACCATTAGAACCTGGAATTTGATAAATAGCAATCGCAGCGCAAGGGCTTCCATTTAAATTAGAACTCAGGGAATACATTTGTAAACCCAATTCAATTCTTGCAACATCTTTCAATCTTACTTGTGCTCCATTAGCAGAAGTCTTTAAAAGAATATTTCCAAAATCTTCTTCGGAAACCAAACGTTGTTGTAAAGTAGCTGTATAAGTATTTTGTACACCATTTTTTGCAGGAGCATCTCCAAAAGAACCACCAGGAACAATATTGTTCTGTGCTTTAATGGCGTTCATCACATCGGAAGCAGTAATTTTTAATTTTGCTAATCTATCGGGTTTCACCCAAATTCGCATTGCATATTCCGAACTCCCCATTACAGATACATCACCAATTCCTTTTATCCTTTTTAGTTCATCAATGAGATTAATAAAAGCATAGTTATTAATAAAGTTGGCATCGTATGATTTGGTAGGAGAATAAACCGAAAACATCATCAATGGAAAAGTCAATGATTTCTTTACGTTTACTCCCAAATTAATTACTTCTGGAGGAAGGAATGGATTAGCTCTTGATACCCTGTTTTGAGTAAGCATATTGGCTACATCCAGATCGGTTCCTACTTCAAAGGAAACTTGCAACGTCATCGATCCGTTGTAATTCACCGACTTCATGTACAACATGTTCTCCACACCATTTACTTGTTGTTCAATGGGCGTGGCAACTGTTTGTTCCATATCCACTGCATTCGCTCCGGTATAAGTTGCAGAAATTTGCACCATTGGAGGCGTGATATCGGGATATTTGGCAACAGGAATTCCTTGCAAGGTCAATAAACCCATAATCACAATGAAAATGGAAATCACCATTGCAACTATCGGTCTTCGTATAAAAAACTCACTCATAAAAAGAGGTTCAAAAAATGATGATTATTGTTGGGATGTGGAATCATAATTCCAAGGAATCATGGTCGGCTTAACTGGCATTGAAGGCTTAACAGCAGCATTACCTATGATCGCTAATTTGTCGCCTACTTTAACTCCTTCATTAATGATCCAATTGCTGCCGATTCTTTTACCTGGTTTTACCACAACAGGATTCACTTTGTTGCTATCATTCAAAACAAATACCTGGAACAAATTTTGAAACTGAATGATCGACTGTTGAGGAACTAACAAAGCATCTTTAAATTCATCTGTCTTTAATTTCAGCTTAACGTATTGTCCTGGCTTTATTAAACCTTGAGGATTATCGAAAATTGCCTGTAACAACAATGAACCAGTGGCAGGATCAATCTGACGATTGGTTAAATTGATATACCCTAATTGATTGTATTTAGTTCCATCACTTAAGATCATTACGATAGGAACATTTTCATCAAATAATTTAGCATTACTATTCCCTTTCATTTTAGCGAATTTGAGATATTCATCTTCACTTATAGAAAATCTTGCCCTAATTGAA
Source organism: Sphingobacterium thalpophilum (assembly GCA_943372285.1). GTDB lineage: Bacteria > Bacteroidota > Bacteroidia > Chitinophagales > Chitinophagaceae > Sediminibacterium. The sequence goes on from CALRYA010000002.1 coordinate 265,088, forward strand.
TTGACTGAAGAAATAACATTTAATGGTGACCCCGTATTAATTTTCCCAATAAAATCTCCCACCCAATATTTGGATGTTCCGATAATTCCAGTAATGGGGGCCGTAATTCTTGCGTAGCTTAATTCAATTTTAGCATTGCGTAAAGCAGCCGCTGCAGCATCTACCTGGCTTATCGAAGCTTGGTAATTGGCTTTAGCCGCATCCAGATCCCTTTGACTTAGGGCGTGCATTTGAGTAAGTGGTTCTACCCGATCCAATTCAGCTTTGTTCCTTACTTTTCCTGTATTGGCTTGGGCTAAATTTGCCTCTGCTTGATCAATCTTGTTTTTAATTGGTAAATCATCGATGGTGTACAATAATTGGCCTTTTTGAACCAATTCACCTTCTTTGAAATGGATAGAAGTAATCCAACCTTCAATACGAGATTGAATTTGAATGTCTTCTTTACCAAATGTCTCCCCTACATATTCTGTGTAAAAAGGAACCGTTTTTTTACCTACTTCCACCACATTCACTTCAGGAATTAATGCGGCTGCATCTGCTTTTTTCTCTTTACAGGACTGTACTGAAATAAAACAAGCACTTAAAGCTAAACAGCTCCATAAGCCAATTTTCATATTCATTGCTTTTGTTGGCTCTAAATATAATAATTATTGCATTAATATATCCATTAAGACTGTATATAGTTTTGTAACTGAGAAATGGTTTCCTGCTGGTTCAAAATGGTTTCTGTTACTACATCATTGATGGAAATAATTCCAGCCAAATGTCCCTGATCAATTACTGGCAGATAACGAATATGCTTAGAGGACATTAATTGCATACACTTTTCTACGGTATCGGTTAACAATACTGGCGGAAAATCGCTGGTCATGATCTCGCTGACTGGAGTTTCACTAGAATGCCTTCCCATTAAAATGACTTTTCGGGAATAATCACGTTCGGTAAGAATACCGGCGAACTGATCGTTTTTTAGGACCACTAAAGACCCTATATTTTTTTCCGACATTATTTGCAAAGCTTGTATTACAGTAGTGTCCGGGCTTACACTTACTACCTGATTGCCTTTTCTTGAGAGTATATGACTTACTTTTCGCATAAAGCAAATTTTAAACCTAATTTACCAAAATAATATGAATTCTGTACATTTATTCCTGAACCTAATAAAATTTACATGGAACCCAATCCTTCAAATTCAACCATTTCCTCAAGAAATATCATTGAAATTGTTGTCCGATTAATTGCCCTTATACTGCTGTTTGGTTGGTGTTTCAAAATCATAGAACCATTTATCACGCCTCTTTTATGGGGCTGCATATTGGCAGTGGCTATTTATCCTGCATATCATCACCTAAAAAAAATATTGAAAGGCAGGGAAAATCTCGCTGCCATCATTCTTACCTTAATTCTCTTATTGATTGTAATTATTCCCGCAGCTTTTTTAAGTGTAAAAATGGCGGATGAAGTAAAGCTACTAACATCGGCCTACAGCAAACACGAACTCAATTTACCCGTAGTTCCGGAAAAAGTAAAATCCTGGCCATTTGTAGGATCAAAATTGCACACTATTTGGACTGATGCCAATTCCAATATTGAATTGGTCTTTCAAAAGAACCCCGAAATAACTACTAAAATAATCAATGTATCTCTTGATGTAATAGCAAGTGCAGGCAAAGGCGTTTTTGTTTTTCTATTCTCTATTATCATCAGCGGAATTTTTCTGGCTTTCACTGATCATGCTTCTACATTCTCTAGAAAATTATTTCATCGCTTAATGGGTCCTATTAAATCGGACATGACAAGTATTGCCGCCTCTACTATAAGGAGTGTTGTGAAAGGCGTATTTGGAGTAACGATTATTCAAACCAGCTTAGCTGCTATAGGTTTTTTTGCTGCTGGAATTCCAGCCGCGGGATTGCTTACATTGTTTTGTTTTATTCTAGGAATAACCCAGATAGGAATGTTACCTGTTACCCTTGGCGTTATCATTTATGCCTGGACTTCAATGAGTTCTTTAACAGCAATTGCTTTAACCGTTTGGATGTTGTTAGTAGGCATTTCAGACAATATCATCAAACCCTGGTTGCTTTCGAAAGGGTCAGTTGTTCCAATGCCCATTTTGCTAATTGGATCTTTAGGTGGGTTCATCTTTTCTGGATTTATCGGTCTATTTACGGGAGCTGTTATTTTTGCGCTAGGCTATAAGTTGTTTATTGCATGGGTAGAAGGAGAAGAGATTTAAGAAAATTTTAAAGCTAAAAACAAAGGGGTAATATCCTTTTTAATTAACTTAATTGTCTAAACTATTTTTATGAAAAAATTGATTGTTGCTCTATTCATTTTTGCTGGTTCTTTTGGTACTGCATTTGCTCAAAACAAAACTGCTGATAAAGCAAAAGAACAAAGCAAAGAAGTGAAGAAAAAAGCGGATGGAACACCTGACATGCGCTATAAAGAAAATCAAGAAAAAGCCAAAGCTGCAGGACCTAAAAAAGCAGACGGCACTCCTGATATGCGTTATAAAGAGAACAAAGAAAAAGAGGCGAAAGCAAAAACATCAGAAACCAAAAAAGAAGTAAAGAAGAAAGGATAGTAAAGTTTAAAAGCCCTGCAGCAATGTGGGGTTTTTATTTTACATTATTCTTGTGGCAATTGTATTGGCTGCAATCCAACCGCTTGTCCATGCATTTTGAAAATTAAATCCTCCAGTAACTCCATCTACATCCATAATTTCTCCAGCGAAAAATAAATTAGGCTGCAATTTACTTTCCATCGTTTGGGGATTAATTTCATTGAGTTGGATGCCGCCTGCAGTTACAAATTCCTCTTTAAAAGTTGTTTTGCCTTTTACTTCAAATGAATGATTAGTGAGCAATTGAATTAATTTGTTTTGCTCTGCGGATTTTAATTCTCCCCAACGTGTATCGGAATTTATTCCAGCCATTGACAATAAAAATATCCATAAACGATTGGGCAATTCGAAAGGTTGTTTATTTCCAATTTTATTGGCTGAATATTGTTCTCTATATCCACTCCAATCCTGACGAAGTTCAGCCTCATTGGTCGTTCCCAACCAATTCACTAAAATAGAAAAATGATAATTCATATCAGCCAATTGCCTTGCACCCCATGCAGATAATTTGAGTATTACAGGACCACTCAATCCCCAGTGTGTAATTAACAAAGGACCTTCTTCAATTAATTTTGTTCCTGCAACTTTTACTTTAGCATTGGGTACACTCAAACCCATTAATTCAGTAATTGGATGTTTAGGAATATTAAAAGTAAATAATGAGGGAACAGGATTATTAATTGAATGACCCGTTTTTGTTAACCATTGAAACATTTCCGTTTTAGGATAACCTCCACAAGCAATGCAAACATAATCGGCAATCATTTTTTTTGAACCAGTGACCAATAATTCAAACTGATCATTGCTTTTAGCAATAGTTTGTACTTCGGTTTGCACTAGTATTTCTACTTTATACTTATTGGCCTCTTTCAATAAACAATCGATAATGGTTTGAGAAGAATTACTTACGGGAAACATCCTTCCGTCTGATTCAGTATGCAGCACCACTCCTCTTTCTGCAAACCATTCAATGGTATTATTGGTATCAAATAAATGAAAAGCTTTTTTTAAAAACTGTTCCCCTCTTGGATATTTTTTGACCAACAAAGGAATTTCAAAACAGGCATGAGTAGTGTTACATCGCCCGCCACCACTCACTTTTACTTTAGACAATAGTTTAGTAGATTTCTCTAATAAAATAACTTTTAAAGCAGGGTTTAACCTTGCAGCATTCACTGCGCAGAAAAATCCCGCAGCACCACCACCTATAATAATTAATTTTTGGGGATTCATTTTATTTCATCATCATGATGGCAGCCATGGTTTCAATACCGTTCCATAAATTACGGATTCGAATATTTTCATTTTCTGCGTGTTGATTATTATCGTGGTTGGCTATTGGAACTGTTATTGTAATTGCTTTCAATTCTTTTTCAAAAATAAATAAAGGCAAACTTCCTCCCATTGAAGGTAATAATACAACAGGATCTTTTGTGGTTGTTTTAATTGCTTTCACCACATTTTGAGCTAAAGGCAAACTCAATGAAGTTCTTTGTGCATTATACCCATCACTTAATTTTATTTTAGCAATATTAGGATGTTGAGTTTTTTGTAGTTCAGTAGGTTCATTATAGGTAATATAATATCCTTGACCTTTTATATGATCAATCACTTTTTGTTGCTGTTTTCGATAATCATTTCCTGGAACCAATCGTAAATCTAAAACAGCTGAAGCCGAGATAGGAATAACATTGCTTGCTTTACTACCTATATTACCGCTTTGCATTCCATTGATATTTAAAGAAGGTATGAGTATTGCTTCCTCCAGACTCATCCCTTCCATTTCCTCATTGATAAATTTTAATTCTTTTTTCATTTGCGCTCCAACTGGAGGAATAGCTGCTAATGCTTTTTTCTCTTCAATAGTGAGGGGCCTAGTATCATCATAAAATCCTTTGATGGCTACTCGTCCTTTCTCATCTTTCATTGAAGCTAATAATTTTGCCAACTTCATTCCTGGGTTAGGAGCCCAGTTACCATAATGTCCACTATGTAAAGGGCGGCTTGGACCATACAATGTAATGTCTACATGAGCATCTCCTCGAACGCCAAAAATTACTGCTTTGTTTCCTGATTGATGAACTGGTCCATCACAAATAATCCAGCCATCTGATTGTAACATTGATTGATGTATTTGGAATATTTCTGCTAAATGCGTTGAACCAGCTTCTTCTTCTCCTTCAAAAAAAAATTTAAGATTATACTGTGGTGTAAACCCAGCTTTTACCAATGCTTCATAAGCAGATAATATGGCCATAACTCCGGCTTTATCATCAGAAGCTGCTCTCCCGTATATTCTCCAATCTGGATTAAATGATTTTGCATTTTCATCAACAGCAACTATCTGTGCTCCATTTTCTAGAGAGCCATTCACCATGGTTGGTTTGAATGGATTTAACCCCTTTGCCCATTGCGAAGGGTCAACTGGCTGACCATCATAATGAGCATAGAAGATGAGCGTTTTAGTAGCACCCGGAGTATTTACTTCGCCATAGATAGCTGGTGCAACATTTTTTGAATTGGCGTTGAGCAATTGCACATTAGCAATATTTCTTTGCTTCATCATGTTCATGATGAAATATGCATTCTGCTTTAATCCGATAGTATCAATTGCAATATTTGGAATAGATAAAAAAGACAAATACTCTTTCATCCATACGCTTTCTTGTTGTTCTCTAACCGACCTGATCTTTAGTGTTTCTGAAGATTGAGCATTAGCGAATAAAAAGAAAAAACAACAACAAAAAACAAATCCGATTTTATGCATATTGATATTTTGTAGTAAGGTACCAAAAGCAAATCAAATTACTTATAATTTAACCAATAAGCCTGCACCAATGATTGATTTTGTTTGTAAACGTGGAGCATCTTTTGTTGGCCCAAATAAACGAACATTATCATCATAAATTAAATCTAAACTATAGGTTACAGAAAGAACATTGGATATTTTAACAGCAAATAAGTTGTTCATATTGATGGCAACATTCTGTGGATTTTTTATGTAATCGGAATACATATCCAATCTTCCAATATAACTAACGTTCTTATTGATATTGGCTTTATAATTGATGGAAGCAAATGCACCAATTTGAAATAAACTTTTTGAACCTGGAGCAACACCATATGCACCTACCTTAGATAAGCTATCATTGTTTACAATAACCCAACGAGCAGTTAATGGTGAAAAGAAAATAGATAAATTTTTCACAGGCTTATAATCCAAACCGGTACCTAACAAAATATATCCCGGCGCCATGAAAGCAGAGTTTAATACCTGTGTTGTTGCTGTTGGAAAATTATATCCATCAAAAAATTGTGATCTTAAATTAAAGAGTGTACTAAAATTTAATTTAGCGTTTATTTCACGACCATATTTAGATACAATATCAAATCGGTCATCATTTTTTCTTGCCCCTAAACTGGTATTGTTGATATATCCCAGATTAATATTAACGGTATTATCCCAACTATGTTTACCTTTTTTATAATAAGCAAAACCACTAAATGCAGTATTAACCGAGAAAGCATAATCTTCTCCACCAGCAGCCCAGTTGGATAAAGAACTCTGTGATAAATTCAATGAAAAAAATCCACCTCTTTTCCAAGTTTTATTGGCAGTGTCTTTGGGGTCTTTTGCAATTGTTTTTGATTCTAATTCTTTTTTAAGAATGGTTGCTTCGTTGTTTTGTGCTTTTGCAATAAAGGCACTAAAAATCATGAATAATACAACTGTCTTTTTCATGGCAGTAAACTATTTGTTTAGATTGAATAATAACTGGAATTTAAATTGGCATTTGCCTTTTCAGCAGCTTCAATTATGCTGTAATCGGATAATATTAAAGCCTTGTTTCTTTTTACACAAACATCGTGTTCAAAATGTACCGAAACTTTTCCATCACGCGTTCTGACTGTCCAGCCATCATCTTCGGTATATACATCTTTGGTACCTAAGTTAATCATCGGCTCAATGGCCAACACTAAATTTTCTTTTAGCTTTGGACCAGAACCACGCTTTCCATAATTGGGCATTTGTGGATCTTCGTGTAAGCTTCTTCCTAAACCATGCCCTACTAATTCTCTCACTACACCATATCCATGTTTGATCTCTGTATGTTCTTGAATAGCATATGAGATATCACCTATTCGATTATTGATGATTGCTTTTTCAATCCCTTTGTATAGAGATTCTTTGGTAATCTTCACCAATTGTATCGCTTCTGGTGCAGCTTCTCCAATTATAAATGTATATGCATGATCTCCATGCCAGCCATTCAGAATAACTCCCATATCTATGGAAACAATATCTCCATCTTTTAATGGAGTTTTATCGGGGAATCCATGCACTACCACATCGTTTACCGAAGCACAAATCGTAAATGGATATCCTCTGTAATTTAAAAATGAAGAAACCGCTTTATGGTCTTTGATATAGGTTGAACATAATTCATCAATCTGCAATGTATTCATACCGGGCTTTAATTCAGTTGCTACCTGAGTAAGTGTTTTACTTACCAATAAGGCTGCTTCCTTCATCATTGCCACTTCTGCATCTGTTTTGTAAATAATCATGTTATTCCTTCTGGTCATGTTAAAAAATAAACCTGTTTAGCAAGGCCAAACAGGTTTATAAAGTTCGTAAATAAATATCATTAAATAGAAGATGAAGAAACAGTCTGCCTTCCTTGCACTCTTCCACTCTTCATTAAACCATCGTATTGTCTCATTAATAAATAGGTTTCTATTTGCTGCAATGTATCTAATACAACACCTACCATAATTAATAAAGATGTTCCACCAAAGAAAGAACTAAATCCTTGAGTTACACCTAAACGCTGAGCAAAGCCTGGTAAAATACCCACCAATGCTAAAAATATAGCTCCCGGTAAAGTAATTCTATCCATAATTGCTCCAATATAATCAGCAGTTGGCTGACCAGGGCGAACACCAGGAATAAATCCGTTATTGCGCTTAAGGTCTTCAGCAATTTGCTTAGGATTAAATATCAATGCAGTGTATAAGAAAGTAAATCCGATCACCATCACTGAATAGATAACCATGTACCAAACATTGCTATGATCATTGAAGATTTTTACAATACCCTGTGCAGAATCTAAATTGGTAAAAGATGCTAAAGTTGGCAAGAACATAATTGCTTGTGCAAAAATGATCGGCATTACACCAGCACTATTTACTTTAACAGGTAAGAATTGTCTTGCACCACCAAATTGTTTGTTTCCAATAATTTGTTTGGCATAATTCACCGGAATTTTTCTAACTCCTTGTACCAAAATAATTAGACCCATGATAATGGTTACTAGGATAGCAATTTCAATTAAGAAAATTAATAATCCACCTCCACCACTTACTCCTTTAGCTCCAAATTCCTGAATTATAGATTGAGGCAAACGAGCTAAGATACCCACCATGATGATGATAGAAGTACCATTTCCCAAACCTTTATCCTGAATTCTTTCACCCAACCACATTACAAACAATGTACCTGCTGTTAAAGTGATTACTGTAGAAAACCAGAAATACGCTTTATATGCTGGCAAGATTGCCTCAGCATACCCTGGGCTATTTAAATAAGCTACATAGGCACCTGCTTGGAAAGCGGTTACTACAACAGTTAGGTAACGAGTCCATTGGTTAATTTTCTTACGACCACTTTCTCCTTCTTTTTGTACTTTTTGTAATTGAGGAACCAAGATGGTCATCAATTGCATAAAGATAGAAGCAGAAATATAAGGCATGATTCCAAGAGCAAGAATGGATGCTTGTGAAAAAGCACCTCCGGCAAACATATCAAAAATGCCTAAAAGACCATTACTTTTTGAAGCGGCCATAGCTGCTTCAATTTTGTTAGGATCTATACCAGGCAATACAATATGAGTACCTACTCTGTAAGTCAAAACCAAGGCAAGTGTTACGAGTATTTTATTACGTAACTCTTCGATGGTCCAAATATTCTTAAAAGTTTCAACTAATTTTTTCACTTCGCTTAATTATGGCATTAAAACTTAAAAACCAAAAAGACGCATATCAAATGCGTCTGGCAATTTACAGTAAAATTATTTGATAATTTCTACTGAACCACCTACAGCTTCTATAGCTGCTTTTGCTTTATCACTGATTGCATTGATTTTGAAGCTCAATTTAGCTTTCAATTCACCATGAGCCAATACTTTTACACGATCGGTTCTGTTGATCAAACCATTGATATATAAGTTTTCTAAAGAAACTTCTGTAAATCCGTATTTTTCTACCAATTGATCCAATTGACCAAGGTTAAATACTTTGTATTCTACGCGATTGATATTTTTAAATCCACGCTTAGGGATACGACGCTGAATAGGCATCTGACCACCTTCATGACCCATTTTGCTTTTATAACCTGCACGGCTTTGACCACCTTTATTACCTTTTGTAGATGTACCACCTTTACCAGATGCCTCACCTCTACCAATTCTGATTGCTTTTTTTACTGAACCTTCTGCAGGTTTTAAGTTGTGTAGTTTCATTTTATATTGATTTTGAACTTACGGGGTATCACCCCTCGCTGATTAAAATTATGAATGATGAGTTTTGAATTAAGCGTTTTGAGTTTTGAATTTAAAATACGAATGAATAATTGTTGTTAATTCAATTATTCATTCGCAATTATTAATTCTTCTCTCTTAATTCTTAATTTTCTTAAGCTACTTCTTCAACTTTTACTAGATGGCTAACTTTATTAACCATTCCTAAAATTTGAGGAGTTGCTTCAACTTCTTTTGTTGCGTTTAATTTCTTCAAACCCAAGGCAATCAATGTTTGCTTTTGACGCTCAGATCTGTCGATTCCGCTTTTTATTTGTGTGATTTTTATCTTTTTCATACCCCAAACCCAAAATGGGTTATTTAGTTTTATAATGAATTATCCTAATTCCTTCCCGACAGGTCGGGAGGGTTAGGGGGTGGTTTTTTACCCGTTAAATACTTTGCTCAACTTAATGCTACGACCTTTTGCAACTTGTACAGGCTCTCTTAACAAACTCAAAGCTTTGATTGTAGCTTTAACCACATTGTGTGGATTAGCAGAACCTAAACTTTTTGCTAATACGTCAGTAACACCAGCACTTTCTAATACAGAACGCATGCTGCCTCCTGCGATTACACCCGCTCCATGAGCTGCTGGCTTAATCAATACTTTTGCAGCACCTTCTTTTGCCCACTGTTCGTGAGGAATAGTTCCGTGCATGATTGGTACTTTAACTAGATTTTTCTTAGCATCTTCAATACCTTTTGCAATTGCTTCTTGTACTTCTTTTGCTTTTCCTAAACCTTGGCCAACTACACCATTTTCATTTCCTACAACTACAAGTGCAGAAAAGCTAAATGTACGTCCACCCTTTGTGGTTTTAACCACACGGTTAATAGCAACTACTTTATCTTTAAGTTCGATGTCGCCACCCGCTTTTACTTTATTTACGCTTACTTTAGACATTTATTGAGCGATTAATTGTTGTTAGCAAATTAAAATTGTAATCCACCTTCTCTTGCACCATCTGCAACAGATTTCACACGACCGTGATATAAGTTTCCACCTCTATCAAATACACAACCACTTAAGCCTAGGGCAAGTGCTTTTGTAGCAACCGCCGCACCTACTAATTTAGATTTCTCTGTTTTAGTAATTTTTTGTGCAGCAATATCTTTATCTCTAGATGATGCAGCTACCAATGTAACTCCATTATCATCATCAATTAATTGAGCATAGATATCTGCATTGCTTCTGTATACCGCTAGGCGAGGCTTTACAGCTGTACCAGCTACTTTCTTACGAATGCGGTATCTGATTTTCTGCCTTTGAATTAATTTACCCATTGTTTTTAATTTACCCCCAACTCAATATTTAAGCTGAGGAACTTATTAATTATATTTTGTTTTCCCACTCCCCCTTTAGGGGGCCGGGGGGTTTATTTACCTGCTGCTTTACCTGCTTTTCTTCTTAAGATTTCACCAGCGTATTTAACACCTTTTCCTTTGTATGGTTCAGGTTTACGTAAGCTGCGTAATTTAGCAGCTACCTGGCCGATTAATTGCTTGTCGATTCCTTCTAAGAAGATTTTAGGGTTCTGCCCTTTTTCAGTAGTAGTTGATACTTTCAATTCACTAGGAATTTCAAAAATGATATTATGAGAATATCCTAATGAAAGGTCCAAAACATTTCCAGTATTAGCGGCTTTATAACCTACCCCTACTAATTCTAATTCTTTTGTATAACCTTCAGTTACACCCTTTACCATATTGCTCACCAATGAACGGTATAAACCATGCATCGCGCGGTGACGAATTTGATCGGTTGGACGTACAAAAGTCATTTGACCATCCGCTATTTCTACTTTGATATCTCTATCAATTGCTTCTGTTAATACACCTTTAGGTCCTTTAACCGTAACAACATTGTCGTTGCCGATTGAAAGGGTAACTCCATTTGGAATAACTACCGGTTGTTTACCTATACGAGACATAGTCGATTTTTTATTTTATGATGAACTTAGTTCTGTGTTCAGCCACGACTAAGAGGCTTAATTGTCAGAACCATTAATTTATGAAATATAACACAACACTTCACCACCCACATTCTGCGCTTTTGCTTGCTTATCTGTAAGCACTCCTTTTGAAGTACTCAAAATAGCTACACCTAATCCATTGATTACACGCTTAATTTCTGCAGGCTTAGCATACTGGCGTAAACCAGGACGGCTAACTCTTTCCAAAGAACGTATAGCAGGCACTTTTGTATTAGGATCGTATTTCAATGCGATCTTAATCAAACCTTGCTTGTTATCATCTTCGAATTTGTATTTCAAGATATAACCTTGATCATACAAAATCTCTGTTAAACGCTTCTTTAAATTAGAAGCAGGAATTTCAACCAGTCTATGACCAGCCAACTGAGCATTACGAATTCTAGTTAAGAAGTCTGCTATAGGATCAGTTACCATATTATTATTATTATACTAGTTCTAAATTTTGTTTACCAAACTGGATACTACCAGCTTGCTTTTTTAACACCTGGAATCATACCGTTCAAAGCCATGTCGCGGAACATAATCCTAGACAAACCGAAGTAACGCATATAACCTTTAGGTCTTCCTGTAAGCTGACAACGGTTTTTTAAACGAACCGGTGAAGCGTTTTTAGGTAGTAGATCTAAACCAGCGTAATCTCCTGCTGCTTTAAGAGCTGCACGCTTTTCAGCATACTGAGCTACCATTTTTTCGCGCTTTCTTTGTCTGGCTTTTACTGATTCTTTTGCCATAATTTTATTGGGTGTTTAATTAATCTTTCTTGGTTCCTTTGAACGGCATTCCCAATTCTTTAAGCAATTCATATGCTTCTTCATTGGTATTTGCACTTGTTACAAATGTGATGTCTAATCCAGTGATCTTATTTACTTTATCGATATCGATTTCAGGGAAAATGATTTGTTCAGTAACACCTAATGTGTAATTACCTCTTCCGTCAAAAGCTTTATCGCTGATTCCTTTGAAGTCACGTACACGTGGCAACGCAACAGAAACCAATCTGTCTAGGAATTCATACATTTTTTCTCCTCTTAAAGTTACGCGGGCGCCAATTGGCATTCCCTTACGTAATTTAAAGTTTGAAATATCTTTCTTAGACATTGTAGGAACTGCTTTCTGACCAGTGATGGTGTTTAACTCATCAACAGCAATATCTACTAATTTTTTATCTGTTACCGCTCCGTTAACACCACGGTTAATACAGATTTTTGATAATTTAGGAGCTTGCATTACAGTTTTGTAAGAAAACTTCTTCATTAAAGCAGGTACAACTTCTTTGGTGTACTTAGTTGCTAATCTTGGTGTATATTTTTCAGTACTCATTATTTGATTACCTCCCCAGATTTTTTAGATATACGTATTAATTTACCAGTTTCACGTGTGCGCTTAACTTTAGTTGGTTCACTTGTTTTAGCATCCCATAACATAACGTTACTAATGTTAATTGGCGCTTCAACTTTAACGATACCACCTTTGGTATTTTGAGCTGACGGTTTTGTGTGTTTAGTAACAATGTTCACTCCTTCAACCACTACACGACCTTTATCTAGAATTACTTCCAACACTTTCCTTGGCTTTTTCAAATCCTTATCATCTCCAGTAATTACCACTACGGTATCACCTTTTTTGATGCTGAATTTGGCTTTAAATCTTGTACTCATTTTATTTAGCTTTTAGCTTTTTTTATAATACTTCAGGAGCAAGAGAAATAATCTTCATGTATCCTTTATCACGCAATTCTCTTGCTACTGGTCCGAATATACGTGTGCCGCGCGGCTCATCTGATGTGTTTAATAACACTACAGCGTTGTCGTCGAAACGAATGTAAGAACCATCTTTTCTGCGAAGCTTGTTTTTAGTACGAACAATAACTGCTTTAGAAACTGTTCCTTTTTTAACGCCTCCTGCAGGGATAGCATCTTTCACGGTTACAACAATCTTATCGCCAATTTTAGCATAGTCCTGTCCGCTGTTACCAAGTACTTTAATACAAAGTACTTCTTTAGCTCCGCTGTTGTCGGCTACGTTTAATCTGCTCTCTTGCTGAATCATTTTATTTAATTTGAAAATTTTTAAATTTCAGATTTGATTTTTTATAAATCTCAAACCTCAAATCAGAAATATATTTATTTCGCTTTTTCAACTACTTCAACCAATCTCCAACGCTTTGTTTTACTAAGCGGACGAGTTTCCATGATCTTTACTACATCACCAATAGTACACTCTCCTTTTTCATCATGAGCATGGAACTTGGTAGTTTTCTTTACGAACTTACCATAGATAGGGTGTTTTACTTTTCTTTCAACCGCAACAGTAATGGTTTTATCCATCTTATCGCTGGTAACGATCCCTGTTCTTGTTTTACGCAAATTTCTTTCTTCCATTGTTTTTAATTTATGGTTTAAACACCCATTTCTTTTTTGGTCAATTCCGTTTTTAAACGGGCGATGTCTCTACGAAGACCGCGAATATTCATTGGATTTTCCAATGGAGAAATTGCGTGAGCAAACTCCAATTTTTTTAATCTCAACTGATCTTCTTGGATCTTAGCCTTAAGATCTACCACTGTAAGATCCTTTAGGTTTTTGTTGAATTCGTATGTTTTTTTATTAGCCATTGCAATTTCTTTTTTTGGTTATGCTTGCAAATCTCTTCTGATTACAAATTTTGTTGCGATAGGCAGTTTTTGTGCTGCTAATCCCATCGCTTCTTTTGCTACAGCTTCTGTAACACCATCACATTCGAAAATGATGCGTCCTGGTTCAACAACTGCTGCCCAAAACTCAGGGTTACCCTTACCTTTACCCATCCTCACTTCTGCAGGTTTACGAGTAATGATTTTATCAGGGAAAATTCTGATCCATACATTTCCTTCACGCTTCATTGCACGAGTCATTGCCTGACGAGCAGACTCGATCTGACGGTTAGTTAACCAAATTGGCTCTAAAGCTTTTAAGGCAAAAGATCCGAATGATATTGCTGTACCGCGCTTTGCAACTTCGCGAATGCGTCCTTTTTGTTGCTTCCTATGTTTACTTCTTTTCGGCTGTAACATTTTGTAGTTTTTTTGTCACCGGAAATTTTATTCCGATTAATTGAAACTTATTATTATTAATTTCTGCGCTCTCCACCTCTTCCACCGCCTCTTCTGTCATCTCTTCTATCTCCACCTGGTCTTCTATCATCTCCTCCTGGTCTGCTGTCTCTTCTATCACTCATGTCGTTCTTTCCACCAACAAAGTTTGGATTCAATTCACGCTTACCTAGTACTTCACCTTTACAGATCCATACTTTGATACCGATTTTACCGTATACAGTTTGAGCAAATACATTGGCATAATCAATATCCATACGGAAAGTATGTAATGGAGTACGTCCTTGTTTAAACTCTTCGCTACGAGCAATTTCAGATCCACCTAAACGACCACTTAATTTTACTTTGATACCTTCTGCACCCATACGAAGTGTAGAAGCGATCGCCATTTTAGTAGCACGTTTGAAGTTGATACGGTTCTCAATTTGACGAGCAATTGTATCACCTACAATTGTTGCATCAAGTTCAGGTCTGCGGATCTCCAGAATATTAATCTGAACATCTTCCTTACCGGTTAACTTCTTCAACTCTTCTTTGATACGATCAACCTCGTTACCACCTTTTCCGATGATGATACCTGGTTTAGAAGTATGAATAGTTACAATCAATTTACCTAGTGTACGCTCGATTACAATCTTTGCGATACCACCTTTGTTGATACGGGCACTCAAGTAGGTACGGATCTTATGATCTTCGATCAGTTTGGATGCATAGTCTTTCTTACTACCATACCAGTTACTGTCCCATCCGCGGATGATGCCTAACCTGTTACCAATTGGATTTGCTTTCTGACCCATATAATGGTTTTACTAATTAGTTTTAGAATCTACGATTAATGTTACATGGTTGCTGCGCTTACGTACTCTGTAACCACGGCCTTGAGGTGCTGGGCGCATGCGCTTTAACACTCTGCCACCATCTACAAATACGGTTTTAACCACCAGGCTGCTATCAGCAGCACTTGCACCAATGTTTTTCTGTTCCCAGTTGCTGATTGCACTTTTCAACAGTTTTGCCAATGGAGTGGCATTGTGCTGTGGGTGGAATTCTAGAATTGCCAAAGCTTTTTCTACTTCCATTCCACGGATCACATCGGCTAACAGGCGCATCTTACGCGGCCCTGTCGGATAATTGTTCAGTTTAGCTACTGCTTCCATTTCTTTTTTTGTTTGAAGTTTGAACTGTTATTGATTTCTAGAAATAAATTTCCATGATCAATAGTCAATCCTAACTATATTATTTTTTAGTTCCTGCGTGTCCTCTGAAATTTCTGGTAGGAGAAAATTCACCTAATTTATGACCTACCATGAATTCTGTTACATAAACAGGGATAAACTTGTTACCGTTGTGCACTGCAAAAGTATGTCCAACAAAATCAGGAGTAATAGTGCTGCGGCGACTCCAGGTTTTGATAACATTCTTCTTCATCTTGCCATCGTTTATTGCAACAATCTTACCTTCTAAGTTTGCGTCTACGTAAGGACCTTTTTTAATCGAACGACCCATAATTAATTTTGTTTACTGGTCTATTATTTATTTAGTTACCTGCTAATTACTTAGCCAATTTTTTTCCGTCTCTGCGTTGGATAATCAATTTATCGCTTCCTTTTCCTTTGGTTCTTGTCTTCTCTCCTTTAGCATACTTACCAGTTCTGCTACGAGGATGACCACCAGAAGCTTTACCTTCACCACCACCCATCGGATGATCTACAGGGTTCATGGCAACACCACGAACACGAGGGCGAATACCTTTCCAACGATTCTTTCCAGCTTTACCAGCAGTTTCCAAGTTATGATCGCTGTTAGAAACAACACCAACTGTTGCATAACAATTGATCAATACTTTTCTCAACTCACCAGAAGGCATTTTTAATACTGCGTATTTTTCTTCTTTGTTGGCTAATTGAGCAGAAGTACCTGCACTTCTAACCATTTTACCACCTTGTCCTGGTTGTAATTCAATGTTGTGAATCATAGTACCTAAAGGCATATTCTTCATCACCAAAGCGTTTCCAATTTCAGGAGCAACTTCATCTCCAGCGATAACATTTGCACCTACTTGAAGACCGTTTGGAGCAATGATGTATCTTTTTTCGCCATCAGCATATTGCAACAAAGCAATAAAAGATGTACGGTTAGGATCGTATTCAATAGATACAACTGTAGCAGCGATATCTCTTTTGTTACGTTTAAAATCGATAATACGATAGTGTTGCTTATTTCCACCACCCATATAGCGCATTACACGACGACCTTGGAAGTTACGTCCTGCAGTGTTCTTTTGTGGTTCTAATAAACTCTTCTCAGGCTTATTAGTAGTGATTTCAGCATAAGCATTACCAATTCTCCAACGAGTTCCTGCTGTAATTGGTTTGTACTTTTTTAGTGCCATTTTTATTTTGTTTAATGCGGACTTTTCAGCTCCGCGGCTATATATTAAATATTTGCGTAAAGATCAATTGTTTCTCCTTCAGCAACTGTTACAAATGCTTTTTTATATGCAGATTTCATTCCTTGAATAAAACCAGCTTTTGTATAACGAGCTTTGTTTTTTCCTGGAGCAACTGCAGTATTAACATCAGTTACATTCACACCATAGAAATCTTCAATTGCTTTTTTGATCTCTAATTTATTCGCTCTGCGATCTACTTTAAAAGCATATCTTCTCAACGATTCTTGTTGAGCATTTGCTTTCTCTGTTAAGATTGGCTTTATTAAAATTTCTGACTGTCTCATTGTTGATTATTGAAACGTTACTTAAATTATGCTACTGCTGCTGCTTCATCTTCTGCGAAGATTTTAGCAGTATTTTCTGTTATAACTAATACATCAGCATTCATGATGTCGTAAGTATTAATGTCGGCTAATAAAGTACTAGCAACATTTGGCACATTACGAGTGCTGAGGTAAAGATTATCATTGTATTCAGGTAAAACAATTAGTGCTTTTTTATCAGACACTTTTAAGTTACCCATCACTTCAACCAATTGCTTGGTTTTAGGAGTTGCCATTGAAATTTCTTCAACAACAATTATTGCATTGTCTTTTGCTTTATGACTTAAAGCAGAAATTTTAGCAAGATCTTTTACTTTACGATTCAATTTAAAATCGTAAGAGTGTGGTTTTGGTCCAAAAATAGTACCACCACCTTTATATAAAGGGTTACGGATATTACCCTTACGAGCGCCACCTGTTCCTTTTTGCTTATGTAATTTGCGGCTTGCACCTTGTACTTCAGCACGCGTTTTTACTTTATGTGTTCCTGTTCTACGTGCAGCTAAGTATTGCTTTACAGCTAAATAAATTACGTGGTCATTTGGCTCGATACCAAAAATTTCCTGCGGTAACTCAACTGTTCTGCCGGTTTTTTGTCCTTTTATATCTAATACATCTACTTGCATGATCATTCTTTTAAACTGGTGATTATTTCTGGATTAAAACGATTGAACCATTATTACCTGGTACAGATCCACTGATAAGGATATAGTTCTTCTCTGGAAATATTTTAACCACTTTCAAACCTTTCATTTTTACACGGTCACCGCCCATACGGCCAGCCATTCTCATTCCTTTGAATACTCTCGCAGGGTAAGAAGATCCACCAATAGAACCTGGTGCACGCTGACGGTCATGCTGACCATGAGATGCTTCACCAACTCCAGAGAAACCATGGCGCTTTACAACACCCTGGAAACCTTTTCCTTTGGTAGTACCAACAATCTCAACACTATCACCTTCTTCGAAGATGTCTAATGTTACAGTGTCTCCTAAATTCTTTTCTATTGAGTAGTTGCGAAATTCTTTTACAAATTTCTTAGCAGCAGTTTGTGCTTTTGCGTAGTGATTTAACTCGGACTTTGTAGAATGTTTTTCTTTCTTGTCGCCGAGACCTAATTGAACAGCAGAATAACCATCGGTCTCCTGTGTTTTAACTTGTGTAACGGTATTCGGAGCAGCTTCGATAATGGTACAAGCAGTTTGCTTGCCATCAGCAGCGAAGATGCTGGTCATGCCGATTTTTTTTCCAATAATTCCTTTCATCGTTTGCGGTTTATGCCCCGCATGGTTGTGAGGACATTCCGATGATGAAATCGGAATTCAATCCTTGTTTGCTACCGACCTTTTCCGTTGTTTTCTCAACAATTTGAGAAGAGGAAGTACCAGTAGTAAACAAACCTCGAAGGGCCTGTTTATATGTACCCCCCAACCCCCTTGAGGGGGAGTTGGAAGAATTTTCTATATCAGAGCTTTTTTCTCCCGTTTCCAGGGTTGAAAGATGACAATTAATTTATTATAAGAACTATCCTAAGTTCCCCCTTTAGGGGGCTAGGGGGTGTTATGCTTTGATTTCAACCTCCACTCCTGAAGGAAGATCTAACTTACTCAACGCATCTACTGTTCTAGAAGAAGAAGTGTAGATATCCAAAAGACGCTTGTGCGTAGCTAATTGGAACTGCTCACGGCTCTTCTTGTTCACGTGTGGTGAACGCAAAACAGTAAAAATTCTTTTGTGTGTAGGCAAAGGAATAGGTCCTGTAACTACTGCACCTGTACTGCGTACTGTCTTTACGATCTTTTCTGCAGATTTATCTACAAGATTGTGATCGTATGATTGTAATTTAATTCTGATTCGCTGAGACATAGTCAAAAACCAATTTTTACGTTGGGGTTGCAAAGGTAAGTAGCTGCAATGGAATAGACAAGTTTTTATTGTTTTTTTTCGGTCTTTTTTTAGGATTTGGTAAAATAAATTGATAAAAAAGGCTTCGAACATAGAAATATGTCCTAAAATTCAATTTATATAACGAATATTTTAAATATAAAAGCTGGGTTTTAAAAAAACCTCTCTTTTAATTAAAGATTGAATCATCAAAAGTATAGTCGCTGCAAATCTTTTAGAGGCTTGGCCTGAATCTTATCCTTAGTATTACAAAAAACCCTCTCTTTCACTGAAAGAGAGGGTTTTAACTTAATTTATTGATTCTTATAATCAGTCTTCGATCTTCACCTTACCCTTGCTCTTAGCAATGATCTCTTCTGCCACGTTATTTGGTGCAGGAGAATAGTGAGAGAATTCCATTGTTGAAGTTGCACGACCAGAACTCAATGAACGTAATTGGGTTACATAACCAAACATTTCACTCAAAGGAACTTTCGCTTTGATTACCTGAAGGTTTGCACGGCTGTCCATTCCTTCTAACATACCTCTACGACGGTTCAAGTCACCAGTAACATCTCCCATGTATTGATCTGGAGTTAACACTTCCACTTTCATGATTGGCTCTAACAATGTTGGTTTTGCTTTACGGCCAGCTTCACGGAAACCGCCCTTTGCACATAATTCAAAACTCATTGCATCAGAATCCACATCATGGTAGCTTCCATCGTACACACGTACTTTCATATTATTAACCGGGTAACCAGCCAATACACCTGTTGTCATTGAAGTTTCAAAACCTTTCTGAATTGCAGGAACAAATTCTTTAGGGATTGATCCACCAAATAAATCATTCACAAATTGGAAATGTTTTCCTTCATTTGTTTTCATCCACTCTTCATCTGCAGGTCCGATCTCAAATTGAATATCGGCAAACTTACCACGACCACCAGACTGTTTCTTCAACACCTCTCTGTGTTCTACGGTTTTACCAAATGATTCTTTATAAGCAACCTGAGGAGCTCCTTGGTTTACTTCTACTTTAAATTCTCTGCGCATACGATCGATGATGATCTCTAAGTGCAATTCACCCATTCCACGAAGAATGGTTTGACCAGTATCTTCATCAGTATTAACACGCAAAGTAGGATCTTCTTCTACCAATTTAGCAATGGCCATACCCATTTTATCAACGTCTGCTTGAGTTTTAGGCTCAACAGCAATAGCGATAACTGGTTCTGGAATAAACATATTCTCCAAAGTAATTGGATGTTTTTCATCGCATAAAGTATCTCCAGTTTTAATTTCCTTGAAACCTACTGCTGCTGCAATATCACCAGCTTCAATGAAATCAATTGGGTTTTGCTTATTAGCAAACATCTTCATGATACGGCTGATACGCTCTTTCTTACCACTTCTTACATTCAATACATAAGAACCAGCATCTAAGTGACCAGAGTAACAACGGAAGAATGCCAAACGGCCTACGAAAGGATCGGTCATGATTTTGAAAGCCAAAGCAGCAAATGGTGCTTTTGGATCTGGCTTACGTGTAATGGTTTCTCCAGTTTCAGGATCTGTACCTACAGTATCTTCCAAATCAATTGGAGAAGGCAGGTAACGACAAACCGCATCTAAAGCAGTTTGTACTCCTTTATTTTTGAATGAAGAACCACACATCATCGGAACAATGCTCAAATCGATACATGCTTTACGAATTGCTTCGTGAACCTCATCTTCAGAAATAGTATCCGGATTATCGAAGAATTTCTCCATCAAATTATCGTCGTATTCTGCAACAGCTTCAATCAAATTCTGTCTCCAGAAATTAACATCTTCCATCATATCAGCAGGTACAGGAATTTCGTCGAAAGTCATCCCTTCGGTTTCCATATGCCAGATGATACCTTTCATCTTAATTAAATCTACAACACCAGTAAAATTATCTTCAGCACCAATTGGTAATTGCAAAGGCACAGCCTTAGCACCCAACATTTCTTTTACCTGATTTACCACCATTAAGAAATCAGCACCAGCACGGTCCATTTTATTCACGAAACCGATACGTGGAACTTTATAACGATTTGCTTGACGCCAAACAGTTTCAGACTGAGGTTCAACCCCATCTACTGCAGAAAACAAAGCGATCAAACCATCCAATACACGCATAGAACGTTCTACTTCTACAGTAAAATCCACGTGACCTGGAGTATCAATAATATTGAAATAGTAAGACTTTGTATTTGCATCGTCTTTTCCTTTATTAGTAGGAAATTTCCATGCACAGCTTACAGCGGCTGAAGTAATGGTAATACCTCTTTCTTTTTCTTGCTCCATCCAGTCGGTTGTAGCAGCACCATCATGTACTTCACCAATCTTGTGAATCATACCTGTATAACGCAGGATACGCTCAGTGGTGGTGGTTTTACCGGCATCAATGTGGGCGGCAATACCAAAGTTTCTTTGAAATTTCAAGTCAGCCATAAAGAGTTCTTATTTTTTAGAGGCGGCAAAGGTACACATTCTCTACTTTCTACAAAGGGTTGTTGAAGATTTAATTCTGATGGGGAAAACTCTTGTCAAAATACCAAAAAAAAGATCCCAGGCTGTTGAGCCTAGGATCATCTAATATTTGATTGACCGGTTATTTCATTGCATTGATTTTCGTTACAGATTCGGCCAGCTTGCTATAATCTGTTTGATTGCTTTTGATAGCAGCTAAGATGGTTGCATTGTTCGCAAACACTTGCTCAGCAACGGTTCTATAGTTTTCAGCAGTGATATGATAAAATCCATCACTTGCAATTTGTTGTAAATAATAGTCATTGATCTTTCCAGTTACTGCCACGGTTGTAATTGGCTGACTTCCATTGTAGTAGATTTTACCATTGTTATCTGTGACTTTTTGCAATAGATTCAATTTTGCGCCGGTAACCATTACTTTGTAAAAATCTCCAGAATAGCTGATGTATTGCTCTCCGTTTATTTCAAATCCTTGTATTTCATTGGGTGTATAGGGTGTTTTTTTGCCATTTGAAGCTGCAAATACAATTAAACCCCTTTGTTTAAATTGCTGTTTTACTGTTCCAACAGTTTTTTCGTTCGAGAAGCTGGTAAAAGAACCAGGTAAAAAATCGGTTGTATTTGTTTGTGCAAATACAGTTATTGCAAAAAATAGAGCAATAACAAAGGAAAATGCTGTCTTTTTCATGATGGTTGATTTATTGGTTTATTATTATACTTACTAATAAGTAAGTATTTTGATTAAAAAAAATTAGTTTTTTATTTGATCTAATAAGGCTTTTACAATTTCATTAAAATCATTCTTACCGGTGATTCTGGCCAATTGAACTCCAGCTGCTAAATTGGTCATGATCAATAAAGATTTGGTTTTAGGCTCTTCCTTGAAGGCTAACTCCCCTTTTGCTCTTCCTTCTGCTAAAGTTTGAGCAACCATGTCGATGACCAAGTCAATTAGTTTCATCACTTTTTCCCTTACAGATTTGGGTAAAGTATTGTAATCAGAAGCAACAGAACCAATGATACAAATACTTTTCTGGTCTATTAGTACAGAATATTTCTCAATAAATAATGAAAGCTTTTGCAAAGAACTAATCGGGGCTGCAATTAATTGTTTTCCCAGGTATTGGTATTCTTCAATGTAAGTATCAATCACTCCCAATAACAGATCTTCTTTAGCGGGATAATGATAGTGAATTGCAGCATTCTTAATATTCAATTGCTGGGCAATATCCGCATAACTAAATGCATTGTACCCCAATTGTCTCATCAAATCTTTAGCGATTGTAAGAATAGCTGTTTTCGTATCAATTGATTTTTCTAACATAAAAGTAATACTTACTTACTAATAAGTATAATTATTTATTGATTATTTTTTCAAATCTATTCAATTTAAGGCAAAAAAAAGTCCCGATTACTCGGGACCCTATATAAACTGTTAGTCTTTGACTTGATTTATTAAACCTTAAAGTGAGAGAACGCTTTATTCGCTTCTGCCATACGGTGTGTATCTTCTTTCTTTTTGAAAGCAGCACCTTCACCTTTTGCAGCTGCCATGATCTCACTAGACAATTTATCGGCCATAGTTCTACCATTTCTTTCGCGGCTGTAGCGGATCAACCACTTCATACTTAAAGAAATTTTACGATCAGCTCTAACTTCTGCCGGAATTTGGAATGTAGCACCACCAATTCTTCTGCTTCTTACTTCAACAGCTGGAGTTACATTGGCGATTGCCTTTTTCCAGATCTCATAACCATCTTCACCTGTTGCTTTAGAAACTTTATCTACTGCATCATAGAAAATGTTGATTGCTGTACTTTTTTTACCATCCCACATTAAATTATTGATGAATCTGGTAACTAATTTGTCGTTAAAACGACCATCTGGTGCTAAGGGTAATTTTTTCGCTTGTGCTTTACGCATTGTTTAATTTTTAAATTAAGCTGAAATTCTTCAAGTATTAAAACTTTACTCAGCTTAAATGATGAAATACTATTTCTTGGCTTTTACTTTCTTGGTACCATATTTAGAACGGCTCTGCTTACGGTCTTTAACACCTGCAGTATCCAGACTTCCACGAACAATATGGTAACGTACTCCTGGTAAATCCTTTACACGACCTCCGCGGATTAACACGATAGAGTGCTCTTGTAAATTATGCCCCTCTCCAGGGATATAAGCAATCACTTCGATTTTGTTTGTTAAACGCACTTTAGCCACTTTACGCAAGGCTGAGTTTGGTTTTTTAGGAGTGGTAGTGTACACACGTGTACAAACACCACGACGCTGAGGACATGCATCCAAAGCTCTTGACTTACTCTTAGCCCTGATTATTTCGCGGCCTTTTCTAACTAATTGCTGTATTGTAGGCATTATAAACCATTTAAAATTTCGGACGGCAAAGGTAATGGCCAAAAACGACAATCCAAAATGTTTTTAACATAAAAAGTAGAAATTCCTTTGTTCAGCCCGTTTTATAACCCAATTTAATGCCTTCTTTTGGCAGAATCAAGATTCTCGATTTATTTTGATTTTGTACCCCGCAGCAGACCAATACCCTATGAAACTGCCTTTTTTTGCCCTTGTGATGGGCCTTCTCGCCTATACCCCAATGGCCAGATGCCAATTGTTGACTGGAATAAATTATAACACCCAAAATACTGTCTATTCACAAAATTTTGATGGATTACCCAGTTCAGGCACTTTTTCTTTAGTTGGAAAAGGCCCTACAGCATTGAGCAACCCTCCAATTAATGGCCTGAACTTAACGGGCTGGCAGTTTTTAATGGCCAGTGGAACTGGAACCAATTCCGGTTTTATAGTAGGTACTGGATCCGGAACCGGAAGCAGTGTATACAGTTTTGGTTTGTCGAATGCAACCGATAGGTCTTTAGGAATATTGGCCTCTAGTACAGGAATTTATTCTATAGGAATTGTCTTCACCAATAATACCGGCATTACTTTAAATACTGCAAGCATTTCTTTTATTGCCAAACAGTGGAGAAAGGGTGGATCAGGAAATAAAAATACCTGGAAGTGCAGGTACAAAACCGGCACATTTAATTCAATTGATCAATCCAATTTAGTGGATGAACCGATGCTCAATTTTGGTTCACTTCAAACAAGTACAGGAACTGCTACATTGAATGGAAATCTTCCAGAGAACCAAACAAGTATTCAGTACACATTAGCCAATATTCAATGGAAAAATGGAGAGCAATTACTAATCAGATGGGATGATGCAGATGAAGTGGGAAGTGATGATGCAATGGCTATTGATCAATTTAGTTTTTCTGCCAAATACAATACGCCAGATCCAGTTCCTGTTAACGATATGCAAAGCTTAGCAAATAATCCCACAAATGCAGACACCATTCAATATGCCATTAAATTAGGAGGAAATATAACTGGTTTAAGCACTGCCAATTTTCAATTAAAATCAAATGGAATTCAAGATGCAAAACTGGTGTCTATTTCGGGGTCGGGAACTGAATTTACTGCGACTATATTCACAGGAAAAGGAGAGGGATTTATTCAACTAGGAATTGTAAATGATGAAAACCTCATTCCGGGTTTACAAGGTCTCCCCTATTTTGATATTGATACACAATGGATCGATAAAACAGGTCCGATTATTCAAAAAATATCTATCCCAAATAAGTTGATGAAGGGAGGAGATACTGTACCCATTATTATATACATCAATCCAGCAAAAACAACCTGCAGATTGTTTCAAGGAAATATTAATTCTTATGTAATTCAACCAATAAAAAAAGAAACGGATTCAACCTATAGTAGCTACTTTATCATACCAACAAACGGAACAGATATAGAAGCAAAAGACCCTATTCCATCATCAATCATTTTGCAGGACAGTCTAGGAAACAAAAGTGATCTGTACAACTTGCCAATTGTGCAAAACAATGACCCCATTGATTTTAATAAACCCATTCAAATTTCATTTATTAGCATTTCCGATTCTCTTTTAAAAGCAGGTGACACATTGAAAATAATTGTACAATTTAATGAGCCTGTTATACTTGATGCAAACTCTCCTACCAATTTTATTCCCATAACCATTGGGGGCCGAGTAAAAAATTTACTTTATGCTGCAGGCAATAATTCTGCTGCTTTACAATTTCATTATATTATTCAAGGGGGAGAAACAGATAAAGATGGAATTAGAATTTCCTCTTCCTTTTCTGCTAAAAATCTATTGATCAAAGATATTGCTGGAAATACGGCAAGCTTATCTATTCAATCGGGGCCAATTCAACATATTAAAGTGGATGCCATAGTCCCAGAATTTTCCAATCCAAAAGATACTATTCTTAGTTTATGCAATTCCAATTCAACATTACCTATCAACGAAATGCTCAAAGCAAATAATAAAGAAACAGATGAATTATTAACTTGGCGATTAATAGTTCCACCTAAAATATTATTGATTAATAAATTAGTTCATCAGCAAAGTAGCACAGCTTCCAGTTTTCAACCTATAGAATTTTTTATAGAAAATACAACATCTTTAAAAGGCATTGACTCTGCCATCTTTAGTTTATCTGATGGAATTAATGTAGTAATTAAAAAAATCTATTTTAATTCAACTTCCATTGAATCAATTAATACGATTTATTCGAATCAGGAAATTTGCACTGGTACAATACCTGCAATGATTACCGGCACAATTAAATCCAGTAAGGACAGCTCTGCCCTTTATTTATGGGAGCAAAGTACCACTAATGATAGCACAGGATTTACACTTGCCAGTGGCAAGAACAATGAGATCAATTTTCAACCAGCTGCTCTATCCAGAACAAGTTGGTGGAGAAGAAAATTGATTCTGAATACTTGTACCAGTATTTCAAATATTGTACAAATTTCAATCGCAAAAACTAGTTTTTGGTTAGGAAAAATGAACGCTGACTGGAATAACCAAGCAAATTGGTGTGGAAATATAATACCATCTGATTCTGCAGATATTATTATACCATCAAGCACTATGTATGCTCCATCGATTTCTGTTGCTACTCCTGTTAGTGTTAGAAGCATACAAATAAATAAGGGAGCTCGATTAATAATCACTGGAACATTATCAATCAGTGATAAAATCAATGCTGATTCAGCAGCAGTGAATGCAATGAATGGAACAATTGTTTTAAAGGGAAATGATTTACAAACTTTGAATGGTCAGATTTTTGAAACTAACCGAATTAGTGAATTGCAGATTAATAATGGATCTGGTGTAAACATTCATAATAAAATAATCATTGGCAAAATGCTTAGTTTATCAAAAGGAACTCTTTTCACCAACAACCAATTAACGCTTGGCTACAAAGCTCAAGTGGGCTCATCTGCAAATGGCACAGCTATCAGTGGCATTGTATCTGTTGAACAAGATTTTGCAACGATGAATAAAGGAAGATTTTTAGTTGGTCATCCATTTAACCAATCGATTTCCATAAATCAAATCAATCATTTGCCTAATCAATTTTTTCATCTTCAAACAAGTAACCAAGACAGTACTAATCTGTTGAAAATATGGCAACCATTCAATATGAATACATTGAATGAAAATAATCAATGGAAACAATACCAGGGAATTCTTTTGCAGCTGGAACCAAACAATACAGGTGCTGGTTTGAAATCCAACTTTAGTGGTTCGCTCAATCATGGATCACAAGAAATCAGTTTAACAAAATGGGGTAACAATGGCTTGAATATTATTGCCAATCCTTTTCTAAGTCCTATTAAACTCCATACAATCTCTAAAGGATCGATGGTAGGCAATCATTATTGGATATGGAATCCCAAGCAGGGCTTGAATGGCGGATATACCGCAATTTCAACCACACAAAATCATATCCTCAATCCTTTTGAAGCATTTATTGCAGAAGCCCGTTCTAGCTCCAATAGCCAATTATTGATCGTAGAAGAAAGTAAAACCAATAATTGGAATAATAGTACCAACATTTCTTATGTAGAAGAAAACCAATCCCACGCTATTATTGGATTGTATTCCGACAATCAATACTGGGATCAATTCGTATTAATAGATCATGGTACCAGCAAAAATAGTTTTGATTCAACTGATGCCATTAAATTAACCAACCCAGATGTGAATTTATTTAGTCATAGTTCCGATCAGCAAAAACTATCTGTAGATGCGAGAAGAATCAATAATAATACAATCCTTCCTATTCAAATAGAGTCTACCATTAATCAACCTTTTTATTTTAAAGTCCTTCAAGCCATACTGCCATCCGACAACAAATTGGTTTTACATGATCGATTGACCAATCAGTATTTACCATTGACAAAAGACAGTATGTATGCTTTTACCCTGAGTGCTGATGCTACAAAAAATAAAGACCGATTTGAAATAAGTCAATTCATCCCAAAAGGAAATATTAATCAGCTGCTTCCACATTTAACTATTAAAATTTATCCTAATCCAGTTAAGAATGAACTTACCGTTGGAATAAAGTCATCCATTTCCGCCAACACAAGTATTCAGCTTTATTCAAATGCTGGGATTTTACTAAAAACGATTGCTGTTGGTACGGTGCAATCAGGGACCATTCAAATACCAGTTTCAGAACTAAATGCTGGAACCTATATTCTGCAGGTTCTTAATGGAAATCATCAACGTTCACTGAAATTTATAAAGCAATAAAAAACGCCCCGAAAAAAACGGGGCGTTGTAGTTTATAAGCAGGCAATCGATCTAAATTTTAACCATCCAATTATGCAAATCCGCTGTGTGTCCTGTACGAATAGCATCTAAACTTTTCTTTAAAGCAGGTGCAATTGTCCATTGTTTGGTATCAAAATGCATCACATAATCTTTATACCTTAATTCCTTAATCAAAGAAATAGTTGCAGCAGTACCTGTTCCAAATACTTCTGAAACCAAACCAGCTTTGTGCGCATCAATCAATTCGTCAATACTGATTTTGCGTTCAGCAACTTCATAACCCATATCTTGTAAAAGCTGTAATGCGCTGTCACGGGTAATTCCAGCCAAAATAGTCCCCTCTTCTAACGATGGAGTAACCGCAATATTGTTAATGATGAAAAACACATTCATCATTCCAACTTCCTGCAAGTATTTATGTTCAAAAGCGTCCGTCCATAAAACCTGGTCATAGCCCAATTCTCTGGCTTTTGAAGTTGGATACATACTTGCTCCATAATTTCCGGCATTCTTTGAAAATCCAACTCCACCAGTAACGGCTCTTGTATACTTTTCTTCTACATAAATACGCATTGGTTCACTATAATAAGGACCTGTTGGACTTAATAGAATAATGAATGTATAGGTATCAGATGGTTTTACTCCCAATACAGCATCAGTAGCGAACATAAAGGGACGTATATACAATGAATGATCCTTATAAGCTGGAACCCAGTTCTTGTCTAATTCTACCAAAGCTTTCATCCCATCAATAAAAATACTTTCAGGTATTGTAGGCATTTGCATTCTTATGGCTGAAATATTAAAGCGCTCCAAATTATCATAAGGGCGGGAAATGTACACTTCCCCATCTGGGTGCTTATATGCTTTAACCCCTTCGAATATGGACTGTCCATAATGCAAAGCAGCCAAAGAAGGCTCTAAGGTTAAAGGTTGATATGGTTTAATTTCAATATTCTGCCATTCACCATTCGCAAAATTAGCCACCAACATATGGTCCGTAAAAATGTGACCGAAAGCTATATTTTCTAGAGGCTGGTCATTCACTCTGGTTTTGTTTATCTGGGTAATGTTTATGTCGATCACTGCGCTCATAGTTTTATATTTGGTGCAAAGAAACAAAAAAATAAAAAACTAACGCTTGTTATTATTTTAAAAGGTCATTAAAATGGACAATAAACTACCCGATTTTATACTTACAGACCTATTTCCTAACAGTTTGGTGCTGGTAGAGTCTGAAATATCCCTTCCAAAAGGGATAATTGCTGGAGAAAAGGATACAAAAAAA
This sequence comes from Sphingobacterium thalpophilum, assembly GCA_943372285.1. Taxonomy (GTDB): domain Bacteria; phylum Bacteroidota; class Bacteroidia; order Chitinophagales; family Chitinophagaceae; genus Sediminibacterium. The sequence goes on from CALRYA010000002.1 coordinate 294,551, forward strand.
CCTAAACAGGAAAAAACACCACTAAAAGCAAGTCCAGAAAAATGGTTTTTGGGTAATAATGATAAAAAAATTACCATACTCGTTAACGAACCTGATGTGGTTTTTTTGGAGGAGAATAGTTTACAATTTCTTACTAAAATTTTAGGGGCTTGCAAATTGAATATGGGAGATATTGCAGTTGTTAATATAGCTCAGTTTCCCACTAGTTTTGATTTAATTAAAAAAGATTTATTGCCCAATACCTGCATATTGTTTGATGTGAAAGCCCCATCCATTGCACTTCCATTTACTATCCCCGATTATCAAATCCAGCAATACGGTGGATGTACTTTTTTAATGGCACCTGCAATTGCTTCATTTGATGGAGAATCAACTGAAGCGAAATTGGCTAAAACAAAACTCTGGGTAAGCTTAAAAACTATTTTTAATTTGTAACGTATTATCCATGCAAATTCAAACGCTCATTTTTGCTACTAATAATATTCATAAAGTAAAAGAAATAAAATCAGTAGTTGGAAATTCAATCAATATTATTTCATTAGCTGAAGCTGGAATTGATATTGATATTCCCGAACCACATGATACACTCATCGCAAATGCGAGTGAAAAATCTGCTGTTATTCATCAATTAACCGGTCAAAACTGTTTCAGTGAAGATACTGGATTAGAAGTAGCTGAATTAAATGGAGATCCTGGAGTAAAGAGTGCAAGATATGCAGGTGAAGGAAGGAATTTTCAAGACAATATTGATTTGTTGTTAAAAAATTTAACCGGCAAAACCAACCGTAGTGCACAGTTCAGAACAGTCATCTCTTTAATTTGGCAACAAAAAGAATATTTTTTTGAAGGAATTTGTAAAGGAAAAATTACTGAGACTCAAAATGGATTAGATGGATTTGGATATGATCCTGTTTTTATTCCTGAAGGATCAACTAAAACTTTTGCAGAAATGAGTATGGAAGAAAAAAATAGTTTTAGTCATAGAAAAAAAGCAGTTGCACAATTAATATCATTTTTGAAAACCATTGAATGAACAGAATAAAAATAAATTTACCAGATCAATTTTCATTTAGTACAAAGTTGACCATCAGAGTGAGTGATTTAAATTATGGTGGTCATGTTGGCAACGATACTATTTTATCTATTTTACAGGAAGCAAGACAACAATACTTGGCATCGAAAGGCTTTAGAGAATTGAATATTCATGGCAATGGATTGATCATGGTTGATGCATCCATTGAATACAAAAAGGAATTGAATTATGCCGACACTATTGAAGTATCAGTTGCAGCGATTGATTTTGACAAAATGGGGTTTGATTTTTATTACAAAATAACCTTGATACAAGACAATCAATTCGTTGTGGCTACGAAAGCTAAAACGGGCATGTTATTGTATGATTACTCCAATAAAAAGAAAGTACCTATCACGGAAGAATTAATAAAAGCACTTAGTTGATATTATTCCAGATATCCCAGCTTGCCTCAGCTTGTAATACCAACATTTCAAATCCATTTTGAATAGTTGCTCCTTTTGATTTTCCTTTTTGTAAAAATGACGTTTCATTGGGATTATAAATAAGATCAAATAAATGATGCTGTGTGCTCAAACTTTGATAAGGCAATTCAGGAGCATCATTGATATTAGGGTATTGCCCGACCGGGCTTGTATTTACAATTAAAGTATGATCATGTATTATACCATCATTTAATTGTTCATATGAAAGATTTGATTCGCCAGCTTCGCGGGAAACAAATTGGAATTCAATATTCAATTTGCGTAGAACATATGCCACAGCTGCAGCAGCCCCTCCTGTTCCGAGTATTAATGCTTTTTGATGATGTGGTTTCAAAAAAGGTTTTAATGATTTTTCAAAACCAATTACATCTGTATTGTATCCAAATAATTCTCCGTTTTTTATATGGACACAATTACATGCTCCTAATTCCTGAACAGTTTTATCGGCATGTGTAAGAAAAGGCAATACCTTTTTTTTATAGGGTATGGTAATATTGAAGCCGCAAAGATTCGGATGAGTTGTAATGATCTCATTTAAGTCACTAATTGCTGGAATCGAAAAAGTAAAATATTCAGCATCAATAATGCCGAGATCAAAAAACTTTTGCGTAAAATATTGTTGCGAAAATGAATGAGTAAGCGGATAACCGATCAAACCATATGTCCGCATAACTATTTTTTATCGAGGTATAATTCAAAAGTATCCCCTCTCAACCCTATTCGCATAGATTCCAAAGGAATCACTTCATTGGGTGCAATATTGCCTAAATTAACATTACATCCTATCAACTCAAGGAAATACAATTGCTGTGCTTTTTGAGGTGCTTCCCAAATAATTTTCTCAGCAGGAATTTGTGTTAGAATTTCTTGAACCAACCCTTCTCTTACTTCTCCGCTTCCTCTATAAATACCTACATTTCCAGCCTCCCTTGCTTCAGCGATTACATAAGATGAACCAGCTTCTAATTCAGCTCTCATCAATTCTATCCATTTATAAGGAGGAATAATATGTGCAGCGTCTTTGCTTCCTACTTCACTTAAAACTGTTGCATGTTTGGTTAGTTTTTCTATATACCCACATTTCTCTGCATGAGGAATAGAGATAGAGCCATCGCTTACTTCAATATAGTTGATTGCATAATCTTTACAAACCGCAATAAAATCTTCAAACTGATTTCTGATTAAAAAAGCTTCAAATAAAGTTCCTCCAAAATAAATGGGAAGATTGTAAGAATGGTATAATTCTATTTTTTCTCTCAAATTGGGTGTTACAAAAGAAGTTCCAAAACCTAATTTTACTATATCCACATGAGGGCCAGCAACACTCATAAAATCTTTTACCTGGTTAATGCTGAGACCTTTATCCATCACCATGGTTAATCCATAATTACGTGGTTGCTTTGTTCTTTCTGGTATTTGAGTAAGATTGAAATTCATATTGTCTAATTAATCAGCGGCAAAGGTAATCAAATCCAATGAAATGGATAATTGAGTGGTTTATTGGATTACTAAAAAATTGCTAAATCTTTTTCCCCTTTTTAAATCGAGCAATAATGTCTACCACCTGATTATTCTGTAAAATTGATGGATTCAATTCAATGAATTTTTTGAGCAATTTAGGTGCTTTGTTCATGCCTTCTTCTAATTGCAATAATGCTTCTTTGCTTTTTCCTAAAACAAATAAAGAAGTACTTGCATAAAAATAAAAAATCGGCTTTGTATCAGTTGCTTTTAAGGCATTCAAAGATTGATCTAAGGCTTCTTCAAAAAACTCTGCTTTTAATAAACAACGGATCAACGCTTCCCATCCTGCAACATTCTTTGGTTTATGGCGGACTACAGTCCCAAAATATTGAATGGCTTCTTTGAACTTATTCATGTTCATTTTACATTCACCCATGGCAAGATTATATTCAGGAACAGTTCGCTGAATTCGCATGGCATTCTCCAATTGTTTACATGCACTGGACCATTGCTCTTCTAACATATAAGTTACAGCAATCTTATAGTGAAGTTTACTGTCGTCCGGATTTAAATGAACCGCTTTCTTATAATTAAATCGGGCTTGTGCATTTTTTCCCATTCTATGATAACAATGCCCTATTGCTTCATATATCACGTCTTCAGGCCTTGTTAACTCCAAAACTTTTTCTAAAACTTCTATTGCTTCTTTGTATTTCCTCAATCTTAAAAAAGCATCGCCCATATTTCTGTAGGCATAATCAAACTTTTCATCAATTGCTACAGCATATTGATATGCATCAATAGACTTTTCATATAATTTAATTCCCTGATATGCAGCTGCCAAATTAAACCAAGCCAGTTCATTGAATGGAAACTCATCTATAATTTGTTGGTGCAATCGGATACTCTCCTCGTTCCTTCCGGTGAAATCAGTCCAGAAACAAATTTTATATAAAGCTTCTTCATTGGATGGCTCTTCTTCCAGTATCAATTTTAAGCAATCAAATACTTTATCGAATTCTTCGTAGTCATCATAAACATCAGCCAATTCGAACAATAAATCCAATCGCTCATCTCCTTCAAATAAATTTAATGCTGATTCTAATAATTCAACCGCCTTAGATTGCTGATCTAAGGCCAGATATGCATCCGTTTTTAAAATGTATAAATTCAAATCGCTACTATCGAAAAGACCAGCAGTTTCTAAAATATCCAGCGCTTCCTGGTATTTTCTTGTAGCTAATAATAAATCGGCTTTTTTAATCATCAGATTAGAAGAGTAAGGGAATTGCTCTAAGGCAATTTCTGCAGCTTCCATTGCTTCGGGAATATTGTCTTTTTCATCGTAGTAGTCAATAATTCGCTCAAATGCATCTTCTTCTAAGAAACTATGTGATCTTCCGTGTTTCAGATTTTGGTACTGATTGATCAGTTCCTTCATTTCTTCACGGTCTTCGCGGTAGGGATTTTCTCGCATATGCCTATTGGTTATTCTAATTTATGCCAATTATTTGAACTTTTTAGCCCTTTTTTTGTCATTTATCCTATTATTAACGTTTTTTCTCAAATGTTAATAAAAAATAAAAATTGCCCAATTAAGAATTAAATATACCTTTGCATGGTGAAGAAGCAGTTAACATATCAAAAAATAGTCTTAGTTGTAATGCTCGCTATGAGTATGCAATTGGCTTATGCTGCCCTTTCTTTCACTGGAATTGTAGATGATAAAACACGTAATAACAAATATTCCTTACGCAGTTTGAATAACTACACAAGAAAAGGATTAACCCTTGGTGCCATCAAGTCTAGTTTACAATACAAGGGTATTCATATCCCAAATGCAACGCCGAATTTTCAAGGCAACGAGGTAAACAGCATGTTGCAATACGATAATGGAAACACCACTTATATATATCCTTATAAGTTTAAAGTGAAAGTTCCAAAATTCAAAACACCTTCTCCTTCAGGTCATTAATTAAGCAACCTATATCCACTGGTGGGTATATCGAATTTAGAAGCTGGTACCGGATTCAAATTGATTTTAGTTGCGGTGTATATTATTTTTACTCCCTTTCCTTCTAGGGCTTCATATTCTAAAACAAACCCTGGGATATCTTTAAACTGGTATTCGAATTCTTTTACTGAAGGCGCTATCGCTGTTGAATAATAAACCGTAAATGAACTTCCATCTTGCAATTGTAAGATGGCTTTTTTACATTCATATCCAAGAATTTGCTTGGTTTCATTTACATAGGAAATCGTCATTCCGTTGAATTTACTGTTTTGTTCAACCCATGCTTTATTGTCTAATTTGGTCATGAACTTATTGGCACCTAACTCTCGCATAATTACCGCTTTACCAGTAGACTTATCGTAAACTAAGGTTTGTAGAAAAGACGTACTCAGCAAATCAACCCTGCTATCATTCCCTTTAATATAAACCGTTTTACTACTTGATTTTAATAATGCAGCGGTCTCATTATCTACTTTTTCATCTCCACTAATTTGAATGGAATAGTTGACTGTGCATTCTGCTACAACTCTAGTTTGTGCATGAACAGTGTTCAATGTAAAAAAACATAAAAGCGAAAAGGCTATATTTTTCATAGAGTGAAATTAACTAAAAAACCCTTCTGATGAGGAAGGGTTTTTATTCAACTTATTTTTTATTGGTTTTGGATTTTAAATCCTGCAATTTTTTCTGACTTTCCATCATTTGCTCGTATCGCTCCTGCCATTTGCTTTTGGTCTTTGGAGCCTTTCTTTTTTGATCTATTTTGGCCAATATCTTATCATGATCAATAATATAATTCTGAATAACAAACTGTAATGCTAAAGTGATAATATTAGAAACAGTATAATACCATGTTAATGCAGATGGAAGACTATTAAAGATGAATAATAACATGAAAGGGAAAATATAAGGCATGTATTTTAGCGCAGGGTTATCCTGGGTTGGAGTCATGCTCATGTTATAAATAGAAATCAGGAAGCTGGTAATAACTGCGGTAATAGTAAATAGACTTATATGATTACCAAATGCAGGAATCATGAATGGTAAGGTTGCAATTGAATCATAAGAAGACAAATCTTTACTCCATAAAAACTCCTGCCCTCTCAATGCAATATTTGAATTAAAGAAACTATACAATGCAAAGAAGATAGGAATTTGCAATAATGCCGGAATACAACCTCCTAAAGGATTCACACCCGCTTCTCTGAACAACTTCATTTGCTCCATTGCAAAACCTTGCTGATCATCTCCGAATTTTTTCTTGAGTGTATCTAATTCAGGCTTCATTGCTTTCATTTTAGCACCACTTAAATAACTTGAATAAGTTAATGGTGCTGTAACCAAGCGAATAAATAATGTGAGGAGCAATACTACCCAACCGTAGTTTTTTACAAAGCCTGCAAAAAAGTCAAATACATTCATGATAATGTATTTGTTGATCGGGCGAACAAAGGAATACATATCCCTTCCCAGATTAACAATTTTATCCATTTCAGGCGCTTGCTTACTAAGCAATTTGTATTCACTAGGACCTATAAAAAATTGAAAAGGAATGGTTATAGATGCAGCTGGCTGCAATTTCATTTGCAATGATGCAGTAGTAGTAGCTAAATCATGAGAAGTATCTGTTTTACGAGCCCATTTAATTCCGCCACTTGAAAAACCATTTCCTGCAATCAAAGTATTATTAAAAAATTGCTGAACTACAGAAACCCATTGAATTGGTTTTTCAAAATTGTGTTCTTCCTTAGAAGAAATATAATCGAATTCATTTCCTTCAGAAAAACAAATATTAGAAACTTGGCGTTCATATACTGCAGTTCTTTCCATCTGACGTGTAGCAACGTTCCAATTTAAATTCAATGCGCCATTTGATAATAGTTGATCAGCTCCATTCATGATTAATTTCCAATCAATCATAAAACTATTGGACTTCACTACATATTGATGCTCTACATGTTGACCATTAGCAGCATCAATTGTGAACTTAATCAACTGACTACTATCATTTAATTTCTCAACAGTTCCAGCATTAAAATACAAGGTTTCGCTACTAGCTGATTGACCTGGCGCAGTATTAATTGTATAGCTGACAACATTGTTATCCGCCAACACTACTGGATTGCCTTTACCATCTTTGTAATTTTTAAGTACAATTTTTTTAATTTGAGCTCCTTTATTAGTGAAAGTAGCCGTCATTAACTCATTCTCTATGGTTACAAAAGTTTCACTACCCAGTGCTGCACTGGTGAAATTTCCTGCAGTAGCTTTTCTTACAGCAGTATCTCTTTTTAAAGAATCTATTTTTGCTGTAACAGTATCTAATATCTGAACTCTAGCAGCTGCAATTTTTGCCAAAGAATCTTCTTCTCTCTGCTTTAACTTAAGAACTGCATTTTGTTGTTGTCCTGTATACCAGAAATAAAGAATAAACAGTGCTCCCAGTAATACAAATCCAATGACCGAATTTTTATCCGTCTTCATACTCCATTTTATTGAGCGGCAAAGGTAGTATTTGGAATGACAAATGTGAATTAGAACTTGGATAGTCGTTAAAAAAGCTATAAAAAAGGGCTATTTTGACTAAATATTGAATATTCGTCGTTTCTTTAGCCCTCCTTCCAACCAACAACCAACCATTTTTTTCATTTTTTAAGTGAACTCACTTCAAATGCGTTGTTATGTTGGCAAATTCATTCCATTCCAAAAGAAAAAAAATGCTGTGGTGGCTTGCTACGGCAGAAGAAGAATTATTAGCAGACTGTCTGATCGACCAGAATAGATTTGCCATTATTGGTTTATTGGTGATGGGTACCTGGGCTTTTGCAAGTTTAGCCTGGATGTACTTTTTTAGTACTGTAGTTGATCAATGGTGGGTGACAGTTTTATTGGGCTTATTTATGGGCTGGATAATTTTACAAATAGATCGCGCATTAATAAAAGGAATTGGCAGATCCAGCAAACAAAAAATTGCTCCCATTATTGTTAGAGGAATATTGGCCATATCTATTGGATTATTTATGGCTCAACCAGCTTTGCTTTTTTTGTTTGACAAGGAAGTAAAAGCACAGGTTTCTTTAGACAATGAAAAAAGAAAACAGGCAAAATTATTTGAACAAGAAAAATTATATCAAGAAGAAAGAAGCAGATTAATACAGATTCAAAAAACTTCAAAAGAAGAACTCAATAAAAAATATGCAGAAGTGGTGAATGCAAGAGAAGCATTTATTAGAGAAACTGATGGAACAGGTGGCAGTAAAAAAATTGGTTTAAAAGCAATTGCTTTAGCCAAACAAATGGCCTATGAAAAATTAGACAAGGAATATCAAGATCAAAAAAATGAACTATCGCCCAAAATCGAATACAGCGAATCATCGCTGAAAGCACTTGACAAAAAAATCAATGAAGAACAATTAGCATTCCAATCACTGTTAAACAATGGGTTTATTACTCGAATAGAGGCACTGAATCATCTGGTTCAAAGCAGCAATGCTGTTGCTTTTCGATATTATTTATTGGTAGCTTTATTGTTATTGATTGAATTAATGCCGGTTCTCGCAAAATTATTGATACCAGAAGGCACTTATGAATTAAAAGTGCAATTAAGACTTGAAATGGAAAGTCAAAAAGAAATGAATAATCAGGCACTGACTAAGGCATTTTTTGACCAGGCTTATCCAGCTAGAGTAGAAAAAATGGAATCCTTGTTATCAACATGGAAAAACAATTCAACCAATAGCTTTAAAGAAAACTGGAATACTTTCAACAATGAATTAATCAATTAAATAATTGCATCTTTCATTGAGGAAGATTTCATTGTACTTTTTTGTTCATTGTACTTTTTAGCTGCATCAATAAAACCAACAAATAAAGGTGCCGGACTTTCAACAGTACTTTTTAATTCAGGATGATATTGAACTCCTATAAAAAAAGGATGATTTGGCAATTCAATGATTTCTACTAATCCTGTATCATTGTTTTTACCACTAGCCAGCATTCCAGAAGCTTCATATTGTTCTAAGTAATCGTTGTTAAATTCAAAACGGTGTCGATGTCTTTCAGTAATAGATGTTGAGCCATAGATTTGGTGAGCCAAGCTACCCTCTTTGATTTCGCAAGGATAAGCCCCTAAACGCATGGTTCCACCCATCATTTTAATTTTCTTCTGCTCTTCCATCATATTAATAACGGGATTGGGCGTTTTGTCATCCATTTCAGTTGAATGTGCTTCTTTTAAACCCAAAACATTTCTTCCATATTCAATTACAGCCATTTGCATACCTAGACAAATTCCGAAAAATGGCAGCCCGTTTTCTCTGGCATATTTAACTGCAATGATTTTACCTTCTATTCCACGATGTCCAAAACCAGGAGCTACCAAGAGTCCATCAAATCCTTGTAATTTTTCCGCAACATTTTCATTTGTAATAAATTCACTGTGCACATTTACCACCTGCACTTTTACTTCATTCATTGCTCCTGCATGTACAAAACTTTCTAAAATAGATTTATATGCATCCTGTAATTCGATGTATTTGCCAATCAATCCAATGGTAACCTTACTACGAGGATATTTTAGTTTATCTAAAAAGCCTTTCCATTTATCTAAATTAGGTTCTGCATAATTGGTGATATTCATTTTCTTCAAACAAATCAAATCGAGTTTTTCTCTCAACATCAATAATGGTACTTCATAAATGGTACTAGCATCCATTGCTTCAATTACTGCCTCCTGTTTTACATTACAGAATAATGCGATTTTTCTTTTGATATCATTGTTCAAAGGTTCTTCTGTTCTGCATACCAAAATGTCTGGATGAACACCAGTTTCACTCAACATCTTAACGCTATGCTGGGTAGGTTTTGTTTTTAATTCTTTTGCAGCTTTCAAATAAGGAATGAGTGTAAGGTGAACTACCATTACATCTTCCTCAGGTAATTCCCATTGCAATTGACGAACAGCTTCAATAAATGGCAAGCTTTCTATATCACCCACTGTTCCGCCTATTTCAGTTAATACAACATCATATTTATCGTCTTTACCCAACAATAACATGCGATGTTTTATTTCATCTGTAATATGTGGTACTACCTGTACAGTCTTACCCAAAAAAGCTCCGGCTCTTTCTTTATTGATTACAGTCTGATAAATTCTACCAGTAGTTACATTATTGGCCTGGGTTGTATAAATATTTAAAAAACGTTCATAATGGCCTAAATCCAAATCTGTTTCTGCTCCATCTTCTGTAACATAACATTCTCCATGCTCATAAGGATTCAATGTTCCTGGATCGACATTGATATAAGGATCAAATTTCTGAATGGTTACTTTAAGCCCTCTGGCTTGTAATAATTTTGCAAGGGAAGCGGCAATAATACCTTTACCCAAACTACTAGTAACTCCCCCTGTAACAAAAATATATTTAGCCATACAAACAATTTATCTACCATTAAATAATAAAACATCCAAAAAGCCGCATATTAACAGATATAATGCAACGGCATTAGGATAATCCGAGAATGAATGAATTCGCGAATTCAATAAAAAATAAGAACAAAACGACCTTGGAAAATGGAACTGAAATAGTTCTGAGGTCGTACAAACCTACAGCAAATAATTAATTCCAAAAAATAGTCCTTTCGATTTAATCTTTAGTTGATGGAAAGTGTTAATTTAACGTGCAAATCTTATGCAATCAAATATGAAAAAAATCCTCTTGATTACTTTGGCTGCTTTTTCAACAGCTGCATTCCTGGCCAATACCAATAAAAATCCAGCCCCAAAAATGCTTACTCCAGCATGTTATGAGTCTTGTTTTAGTGGTGATATAAGAGAACAGTTCAGAAACGAAGCCAATACGGCCAGTTTTGCTGCTTTACATGAAAATCCAACAGCTTTTGTTTTAGAAAATCAAACAGGGAATACCATTCAATTTAAAACCTCTGATGGAAAAGACGGGTCGGCCTATTTCATCAAAAGCAAGAAAAAAACAAAAAACTGGGTCTTTGTCATACAAGAATGGTGGGGATTAAATGATAATATTAAAAGAGAAGCAGAAGCACTTTCACAGGAATTAGGGAATGTAAACGTAATGGCATTGGATATGTATGATGGAAAAGTAGCTACTACCGCGGATAGCGCGATGGTATATATGAGAGCTGCTACCACACCAAGACTAGAAAGCATCGTCAAAGGTGCCATTGCCTATGTAGGAGAAGATGCAAAAATTTTTACTATTGGATGGTGCTTTGGAGGAATGTGGAGTTTACAAACGAGCTTATTAGCTGGGAAACAAGCTGCTGGCTGTGTGATGTATTATGGCAGACCTGAAAACAACCTGGAAAAACTAAAAAACCTAAACTGCGAAGTGATCGGCTTTTTTGGCAACAAAGATCAAAGTCCTTCACCAGCAATTGTCACAAAATTTGAAGCCGACATGGCTTCTGTAGGCAAGAAAATCACCACCAATAAATACGAAGCAGGTCATGGTTTTGCCAATCCTAGCAACCCAAGTTTTAATAAAGAAGCAACGGAAGATGCTCATGTAAAAACAATTGCCTTTTTAAAATCGAAAATGTAATATTCAAATTCATTACATGTCTTGTATGATTTTTTTATAACTGGTAACAATTCCTTTGATTAGTGAAGAACTAAATCCCTGGTGTTCCATTTCATTCAAACCTGCAATGGTACAGCCTTTTGGAGTAGTTACTTTATCGATTTCTTGTTCCGGGTGTGTATTTTTTTGTAATAATAATTCAGCAGCTCCTTTTACAGTTTGAGCGGCAATTAATGAAGCTGTTGCAGCAGAGAATCCAATTTCAATCCCTCCTTGTATATTGGCCCTGATATAACGCATAGCATAAGCCGTACCGCATGCACCTAATACAGTTGCTGCATCCATTAATTTTTCTTCAATCAATACTGTTTTTCCTAATTGGTCAAAAAGCTGAACTACAAACTCTGTTTGTGCTGTTGTTACTTTACTACCATTGATGCATGTCATGCTTTCCTGAATGGCTATAGCAGTATTCGGCATAGCCCTAAATACCGGAAAATCTGCTCCCACAATTTCCTGGATTTCATTAATCCAAACTCCAGTTACTACACTAATTAATACATGCTTGTCTTTATTCAGCATTGGCTTGATCTCTTCGAGTACTTCTTTAATTTGAAAAGGTTTAATCGCCAGAATGATCCAACTCGCTTTTGTAACAGCTTCTAGATTATTGTTGGATATAATTACTCCTTTTGAAGCCAATGATGATAATGTGGTCGTATTTCGTTTGGTAACAATAATATTTTCAGGCTTACTAAAAGCACTATTCACCAAGCCTTCTGCCATTGCAGTACCCAAATTACCGCCACCGATAATTGCGATCATATTTTCCATAAATAATTAAATTAAAATTGCTTTGATACTGCTAAATAATTGCGGACATAGTCTTCAACACCATTTTCCAAAGAATAAAATGGTTGATCATAACCAGCTTGATGCAATTTATTCATATCGGCTTCTGTAAAATACTGGTATTTGTCTCTTATATCCAATGGCATGTCTATGAACTGGATTTGGGGAGTTAAATCAAGTCCTTTAAAGGTAGCATTTACTAAATCAGTGAATGTTCTTGCTTTGCCTGTACCTAAATTATAAATACCATTAATTGAACTGGCCCAAGGAATTGGAGATTGAGTTTCTTCTACATCACCCATTTTCTCCATCATCCAGTAAATGACTTTCAACACATCTTTTACGTAAATGAAATCCCGTAATTGTTCCCCATCTTTAAAGCCCTCTTTATGGCTTTTAAATAGTTTCACCAGTCCATTCAATTTGATTTGATTAAAAGAATGCCAAATCACACTAGCCATTCTTTCTTTATGAGATTCATTTGGACCATACACATTGAAAAATTTTAAACCTGCCCAGAAAGGTGGCTGATCCAATTGCTGTAATGCCCATTTATCAAACTCATTTTTACTTACTCCATATGGATTGAGTGGAATTAATTGACTGATTAATGAATGATCATCGCTATATCCAAATGCTCCATCGCCATAAGTGGCAGCACTTGATGCATAAATTAATGGCACTTGATGAGCAGTGCAATAATTCCAAATTGATTTAGAATATTCCAGGTTTAACGCTACATGTACTTCGTAATCAAATTCTGTAGTATCTGTTCTTGCACCAAGATGAATAACAATGTCAATTGCAGGTTTATGCTCTTCTAACCAATTGAATAAATTATATCGTTCAACAATTGTTTCAAACAATTTTGATTCCCAGTTTTTTCTTTTTTCTTCTACACCAAAATCATCTACTAAAATCAACTTACTAAATCCCTGATCATTCAAATATTGAACCATACAACTACCAATAAATCCTGCAGCACCTGTTACCAATATTTGTTTATCCTTATCCATCGTAATTATTGAATCATCTTTTCTATAGCAGTATCATATTTCTCTTTCCATGCATTGATATCTCCCCAATTTTCTCCACTCACTTCAATAGCAGCTTCAGTTACAGTTCCTACTATTGTGCAAGCGATTCCTGCAGATTTTGCATCATTTAGTAAACTCTCCAATGCGTTTGTATTCACTGAAACAACAATTCTTCCCTGGGCTTCTCCAAACCAATAAGCATCTTTTCTGATTTCAATGGATGGATTAGTTGCAAAACCTTTATTCCCAGCAAATCCACTCTCTAATAAAGTAATCATCAAACCTCCTTCGCTAATATCGTGAGCGCTGTTGATTTTCTTTTTTTGTATGAGTTCATACACAAACTGTTGTGTATTGTATTCTTCATCTAAATTAAAATAGGGCGCTGGTGAATATTGAACCTTCTTTAATTTATGTAAATATTCACTTGATGCGATATCATTGTGTTGTTGACCAATTAATACAATTGCATCACCAGCATTTTTAAAATGCATTGTCATCTTTGCATCAATATCTTCTAGAATACCTACCATTCCAATGGTTGGAGTTGGATATACCGGACCATCAGGATTTTGATTATAGAAACTTACATTGCCTCCAGTTACCGGTGTATTGAATTTTTTGCAAGCATCGCCCATACCAGTAACAGCATGTACAAATTGAAAATAAACTTCGGGATCATATGGATTTCCAAAATTCAAACAGTTGGTTACACCGATAGGCTCACCACCACTGCATACTATATTTCTTGCTGCTTCAGCAACAGCAATCATACCACCTATATATGGATTCGCATATACATATTTGCTATTGCAATCTACAGTCATTGCCAATGCCTTACCTGTGCCCTTTGCTAAAACAATGGAAGCATCACTCGGATTATTGGTACTCAAATTTGCAGCACCAACCATACTATCATATTGTGTATAGATCCATCTTTTACTGGCAATATTCGGCAATGAAACTAATGATTCAGCCACTTCTTTTATATCAGCATTGTCTTCGATATCTGCAATACTGAATGCATTGATTTTTTCGAAATATGCAGGTTCCTTGTATTCTCTTGTATATTGAGGAGCACCACCACCTAAAACCAATTCATATGCAGGTAATTCTGCTTCGAGCACTCCATTCATGTAAAATTTCAACAAGCCGTCGTCGGTAACATGACCAATGGTGCTTGCACTTAAATCCCATTTTTCAAAAACAGCCACTACTTCTGCTTCTCTTCCTTTTTCTACAACCATCAACATTCTTTCCTGACTTTCACTTAAGAGTAATTCCCAGGCCTTCATATTTTGTTGTCGAGTAGGCACTTTTTCTAAATCAATATGCATTCCAACTTCGCCTTTTGCACTCATTTCTGCAGTACTACAAATAATTCCTGCAGCTCCCATATCCTGCATACCTACAACAGCTCCTGTAGTTAAAACTTCTAAACAAGCTTCTAATAATTTCTTTTCTTGAAAAGGGTCACCCACTTGCACTGCTGGTAATTCCTGAACACTATCATGGGTAATATCGGCACTTGCAAAACTAGCTCCACCAATACCATCTTTTCCTGTTGCACTTCCAACATATATTACCGGATTACCAGTTCCTTTTGCAGTTGCACTTACCATATCACCTGCTTTCATGATCCCCACACTCATTGCATTCACTAATGGGTTGGTATGGTAACAGTCTTCAAAATAAACCTCTCCACCAACTGTAGGAACCCCGAAACAATTTCCGTAATGACCAATCCCTTTTACAACACCTGATAATAAATGTTGTGTTTTTTTGTCTTTTAGATTCCCAAAACGCAAACTATTCATTGAAGCAATTGGCCTTGCACCCATGGTGAAAATATCTCTTTGAATTCCACCTACACCAGTTGCCGCTCCTTGAAATGGTTCGATTGCACTGGGATGATTATGGCTTTCTATTTTAAATACAACACCAAAACCATTACCCATATCCATTAAACCTGCATTTTCTTCTCCAGCAGCCACTAACATTCTTCCGCCATTTCTTGGCAATGTTTTTAACCATTTGATGGAGTTTTTATAACTACAATGTTCACTCCACATGCCACTAAAAGCACATAACTCTGTGAAATTGGGTGTTCTATTTAATTTTTGTTGAATCA
>CALRYA010000003.1:0-265778 GCA_943372285.1 Sphingobacterium thalpophilum
CCCAGAAGTCCTTATGCGGTTGCCAAATTATATGCATATTGGATTACGGTCAATTATAGAGAAGCCTATGGCATGTATGCCTGTAATGGGATCTTATTCAATCATGAATCTCCATTAAGAGGAGAGACTTTTGTTACGCGCAAGATTACGAGGGCAGTTGCCAGAATTGCGCTGGGTTTACAAGATACCTTGTATTTAGGTAACTTAGATGCTCAGAGAGATTGGGGGCATGCAAAGGATTATGTAGAAGGGATGTGGATGATGTTGCAGCAGGAAAAGGCAGAAGATTTTGTATTGGCCACCGGCATTACGACCTATATTAGAGATTTTGTAAGACTGGCATTTGCAGAAGTTGGGGTGGAATTGGAATTTACAGGCAAGGACGAGCAAGAGATAGGAAGGGTAAAGAGTTGTAGTGGAGCATACAAGCTGGCCATTGGTACAGAAGTAGTGAAAGTAGATCCAAGGTATTATCGCCCAACAGAAGTGGATTTATTAATTGGTGATCCTCGCAAGGCCAACACCAAATTGGGATGGAAACCAAAATACACATTGGAATCGATGATCAAAGAAATGGTTGCTGCGGATATTATTGTGTTTAAGCAAGAGCAAATGTTAAAGAACAGCGGTTTTACTATTAATAAAAAACAAGAATAATCAATGAATAAAGCGGCTAAAATTTATATAGCAGGCCACCGAGGAATGGTAGGTAGTGCAATTTCCAGAAAATTAATGGCGGAAGGTTTCACCAATATAATTACCCGAACATCTAAAGAATTGGATTTACGCAACCAACAAGCAGTAGCCAATTTTTTTGCTGAAGAAAAACCAGACTATGTTTTTTTAGCTGCGGCTAAAGTGGGTGGAATTGTTGCAAACAATACCTATCGCGCAGAATTTATCTACGATAATCTAATGATGGAAAGTAATATCATTCATCACAGTTACTTGAATGGAGTAAAAAAATTATTGTTCCTGGGTTCTTCTTGCATCTATCCAAAAATGGCACCACAGCCATTAAAGGAAGAATATTTACTCAGCGGATATTTAGAAGAAACCAATCAACCTTATGCAATTGCAAAAATTGCAGGCATTGAATTATGTGATGGATACCGCGCTCAATTTGGTTGCAATTTTATTTCTGCCATGCCGACCAATTTATATGGACCTAATGATAATTACGATTTAAAAAATAGTCATGTTTTGCCTGCCATGTTGCGTAAATTTATAATGGCAAAAAGAAACAACGAACCGACTGTAACCATATGGGGTACGGGTACTCCAAAAAGGGAGTTTTTGCATGTAGATGATTTAGCCGAAGCTTGTATATATTTAATGCAAGAGTACAATGAAAAAGGGTTGGTGAATATAGGAACTGGAGTAGATGTTACTATTCTAGAATTAGCCCAATTGGTCCAGGAAATCACTGAATATCAAGGCGAAATTGTTTTAGATACAACTAAGCCAGATGGCACCCCCCGAAAATTAATGGACGTTAGTAAGATGACTTCTGCGGGCTGGAAAGCCAAAATTGACCTTCGTGCAGGCATTGAAATGGTCTATGCATCCATCAAAGACCAAGATTGGGGTGCTTAAAAGTCTTAAATTTGTATTCTATTTTATAAATCATGAGTAAAAATATAATCATCACGGGAGGAGCTGGATTCATCGGTTCGCATGTAGTTCGTTTATTCGTTAATAAATATCCTGATTATACCATCATCAATTTAGATGCATTGACCTATGCAGGAAATTTAGAAAATTTAAAAGACATCGATTCAAAACCCAATTACAAATTTGTAAAGGTCAATATTCTCGATGTTAAAGAACTCGAACAAGTGTTTGATGAATACAATGTTACAGATGTAATTCATCTGGCAGCAGAATCGCATGTAGATCGATCGATTGTATCACCATTAGATTTTGTATATACCAATGTAATTGGAACAGTTAATTTATTAAATGTGGCAAAAACAAAATGGGCAGCTAATTTGAGTGCACATCGTTTTTACCATATCTCTACAGATGAAGTATATGGAAGTTTAGGTGAAACAGGTTTGTTTACAGAAACAACTCCATACGATCCTAATTCTCCGTATAGTGCCAGTAAAGCGAGCTCCGATCATTTTGTAAGAGCTTACCGCGAAACCTATCATATGCAAACCGTGGTTTCTAATTGCTCCAACAATTATGGGCCATTTCATTTTCCAGAAAAATTAATTCCACTTTTCATCAATAACATCATTCAGAAAAAACCATTACCTGTTTATGGAGATGGTTTGTATACACGCGATTGGTTGTATGTTAAAGATCACGCATTGGCCATTGATTTGGTTTTTCATAAGGGCAAAGACGGAGAAACTTATAATATTGGCGGATTCAATGAATGGAAAAATATAGATCTGGTTAAATTGCTTTGTAATCAAATGGATGAAAAGCTAGGCAATGCAAAAGGAACCAGCGAGCAACTCATCACTTATATTAAAGACAGACCGGGCCACGACAGACGTTACGCTATTGATGCTACAAAGATCAACAAAGAATTGGGCTGGAAGCCAACAGTAACATTCGAGCAGGGCTTGAGTGAAACCATTGATTGGTTTTTAGAAAACAAAACTTGGTTAGACAATGTAACATCTGGAAATTACCAGAACTATTATCTATCAATGTACAATAACAGATAATATGCAAATTGAATTTACTCCACTAGAAGGTTGTTTTATTATTCACGATACTTTTTTTGGTGATAGCAGGGGTTATTTTTTTGAAAGTTTCAATCGAAAAACCTTTTTAGATAAAACAGGTCTCGATGTAAACTTTGTTCAAGACAATCAATCCAATTCTCAGCGCGGAGTATTGAGAGGGTTACATTTTCAGCAAGGTGAATTTGCGCAAGCAAAATTGGTGCGTGTATTAAAAGGAACTGTTTTGGATATTGCTGTGGATTTAAGAAAAGACTCAAATACATTTGGTCAACATTATGCAGTAGAATTATCTGAAACCAGCAGAACACAATTTTTTGTTCCTCGTGGTTTTGCCCATGGATTTGTAGTATTGAGTGCTGAAGCCACTTTCTTTTATAAATGCGATAATTATTATAATAAAGCATCTGAAGGTGGTATTATATTTAACGACCCTGATATTGGGATTGATTGGAAATTGGATGCTACTGAATTTATTATGTCCGACAAAGACATAATACTTCCAAGGCTAAAGAACATCATTCCCTCGCTTACATTTTAAAAAACTAAAAATGTTTTTATGAAAGGAATCATACTCGCTGGCGGATCTGGTACAAGATTGTATCCTATCACCAAAGGAATCAGTAAACAATTAATGCCAGTTTATGATAAGCCGATGATTTATTATCCTTTATCAGTATTAATGTTGGCGGGAATTAAAGATGTTTTATTTATTACAACACCAGATGATTCAGCACAATTCAAAAGATTATTGGGAGATGGAAAAGATATTGGGTGTAATTTTTCTTATGAAGTGCAACACGAACCCAATGGACTGGCTCAAGCTTTTGTAATAGGAGAAAAGTTTGTAGGCAACGATAAAGTTTGTTTGATACTGGGAGATAATATTTTTTATGGAGCGGGTTTTAGCAAATTGGTTCAATCATTTAATGATGTAAATGGAGCTGCTGTATTTGCATATGAAGTGAATGATCCAGAACGATATGGTGTAGTGGAGTTCAATGAAAATAGAACAGCGATATCAATAGAAGAAAAGCCAAAAGCACCTAAATCGAATTATGCAGTACCTGGTTTGTATTTTTACGATAACAGTGTAATCGAGATAGCAAAAAACATCAAACCTTCTCCTCGAGGTGAATATGAAATCACCGACGTCAACAGAGTTTACCTTGATAGCGGAAAATTACATGTTGGTATTATGAATAGAGGAACAGCCTGGTTAGACACTGGTACATTTGAATCCTTAGCAGATGCATGTGAATTTGTTAGAGTAATTGAAAAGCGCCAGAGCCAAAAAATTGGCTGTATAGAAGAAGTGGCTTACAGAATGGGCTTTATCAACCGAGAACAATTGCTTGTTTTGGCCGATAGATACTCCAAAAGTGGGTATGGGGAATACCTCCGCAGGCTTAAATTGGGTTAATTTTCAATTTTGTTGAACTTTTTATAACTAAAGTTGTTCCTATACAGAACAACTTTTTTTTATGAACTCATTTACAATCAAGGATTTAGAGAATATCACCGGAATCAAAGCTCATACTATTCGTATTTGGGAACAACGCTATTCATTCTTAAATCCTCAGCGTACTGAAACCAATATTCGTTACTATTCCAATACAGAATTAAAGACTGTATTGAATATTGCCTTGTTGAATAAATATGGATTTAAGATCTCGCATATTGATAAGTTGACGGAATCTCAGATGAAGGAAAAGATCCTTGAATTGTCTCAGGTTCAAGCACAGCATGAGCGTTTGGTAAATGAAATGATCAATAGTATGGTTGATATGAATATTGATGATTTTGAAGCAATGCTGGATAATTTTATCACATCGAAAGGCATTGAAAAAGCCATTATTCAAATCATTTTTCCATTTTTAGAAAGAATTGGAATTCTTTGGACAACCAATCATATCAACCCCGGACAAGAACATTTGGTTACCAATATCATTCGTCAGAAGCTAATTGTAGGAATAGAAACATGCAGTCCTCATGCATTAAATGGCAAATCAGTTTTATTGTTTTTACCTGAAGGGGAACATCATGAATTAGGTATATTATTTACTTATTTTTTATTGAAGAGCAGGGGTACAAAAGTGGTCTATGCTGGTTCGAATGTACCTCTTAAGGACATTGAATTCATTGCTAAGTTTAAACAACCAAGCTTTATATATACCCACCTTACTTCGGTTGCTAATAATTTTAATTTCGAGAAATTCCTGATCAATGCCCACCACCGAATGCCCGACATGCAAATGGTGGTTTCCGGTGCATTAACCCAGTTTTATAAGAAGCGGGTACCCCCAAATGTGTCTTTAAAGAAATCTTTAAATGAGGTAATTGATTATATATCAGCACTTTAGTTTTGTTTAATGGTTAATATTTAAAACTTAAACAAAAATTTTGTAGTATGAACTTTTTGTTTAATTTTGTGGTATACACAATTAAACAAAGTAGAATGTCTACAATCGATTTTAACCAGATGTTGCTCAGCAACGCCGAATTTTTAAAGCCATTTGCGGTTACCTTAACCCGTGATAATGAAGCTGCAAAAGACTTATATCAAGAAACCCTTTTCAGGGCGCTTTCCAATAAAGACAAATACAATGCAGGAACCAATATTAAAGCATGGTTGTATACCATCATGCGAAATATTTTTATCAATAATTACAGAAGAAACGCCAAGCAGTCTACCATATTTGATAGTACCCCCAATGAATATTTGATCAATCTCAATCAGGGAGCAGTGGCCAATGAAGCTATTGCAGGAATCAACCTAAAAGAGGTTAAACAGGCGATACATAACCTTCCAGAAATTTTTAAAAATCCCTTTTTACTCTATTTTGATGGATATAAATACCACGAAATTGCTGAAATGCTTGAAGAGCCTTTAGGTACTATAAAGAGCAGGATTCACTTTGCCAGAAAGTTATTAAAATCGCATGTTCAACGTTTCTAATTTAATTGTTTACCTTTCTCATACGTGTTAGAAAAAAAGAAAGTTATTATTATAGGAAGTGGATTTGCAGGCATGTCTGCTGCAAGTTTTATGGCCAAAGCCGGATGGGATGTTTCTGTTTTAGAAAAGCATGCTATTCCTGGAGGAAGGGCACGTCAATATTCCGAAGAAGGATTCACTTTTGATATGGGCCCAAGCTGGTATTGGATGCCCGATGTGTTTGAAAGATATTTTGCACAGTTTGGTAAAAAAGTGTCTGACTATTATCAATTAAAAAGACTCGACCCTTCTTACAGAGTCTATTGGCCCGACGGACCTACAGATATTCCTGCGGATTACGAATCATTCAAAAATTTATTTAATTCTATTGAACCGGGTAGTGGTGAATTGCTCGATCAGTTTATGAAAGAAGCTGCTTTCAAATATGAAGTGGGTGTAAATAAATTGGTATTCAAACCAGGACAATCGTTAACAGAATTTATTGATTGGGATTTAGTAAAAGGAGTATTTAGGCTGGATGTTTTTAATTCTATCAAAAGCCATGTGGCAAAGCATTTCAAGCATCCTAAGTTGAAAGAGCTGATGGAATTTCCTGTATTGTTTTTAGGCGCTTTACCCGAAGACACACCTGCCTTGTATAGTTTAATGAATTATGCCGATGTGAAAGGAGGTACCTGGTATCCCGAAGGAGGAATGTACCAAATAGTTAAAGGCATGTATGAAATGGCTGTTTCTTTAGGCGTAAAATTTTATTTTAATCAAGACGTACAACAGATCAATGTAAGCGATAATATGGCGAGATCTGTTACAAGTGTACATATTTCTGATAATGGATCGGAAGAAACAATTTTTGAAGCAGATGTGGTGATTGGTGGTGCCGACTATCATCATGTTGAAACAAAATTACTACAACCCAAATATCAAAGCTATTCAACAGCATATTGGAACAAAAGGGTGATGGCACCAAGTTCCATTTTATATTATGTTGGATTGAATAAAAAATTAACTGGAATTCAGCATCATTCTTTGTTTTTTGATACTGATTTTGGCCTTCATGGAAAGGAAATTTATACTACCAAAGAATGGCCAACTGACCCTTTGTTTTATGTAAGCGCCACATCAGTTTCTGATGATGACGTTGCTCCAGAAGGTTGCGAAAACTTGTTTTTACTCATTCCCGTGGCTGCTGGGTTAGAAAATGATACCGAAGAACTCAGGGATCGGTACTTTAAACAGATTGTTTCCAGGATGGAACAACAACTTGGCCAGACCATTTTGGATGCGGTAATCTATAAAAAATCCTTCGCTTATAGCGATTTTGTCAGCCAATACAATTCTTTTAAAGGAAATGCATATGGTTTAGCGAACACTTTACTGCAAACTGCTGTTTTAAAGCCATCCTGTAGAAGTAAAAAGGTGAAAAACCTGTTTTATACCGGGCAATTAACGGTTCCAGGCCCAGGAGTACCTCCAAGTTTAATCAGTGGAGAAGTAGTTGCAGGAGAAGTTTTGAAATCGTATAAATAGTAATTTGCATTATGTTGAATATTTTTCATGAAGTAAGTCAAGAGTGTAGCAGGATCACCACGGAGAAGTATAGTACCAGCTTTTCTTCCTCTATCCGATTGCTCCATAAAGACCTTCGTGTGCCTATTTTTAATATTTATGGATTCGTTCGATTTGCTGATGAAATTGTAGATACATTTCATGGATATGATAAAGCTGCATTATTAGATGAATTTAAAATAGCCACTTATCAGGCGATTGAAAGAAAAATTAGTTTAAATCCGATTCTTCATAGTTTTCAGCTTACAGTAAATCAGTACAATATCGATATCAAATTGATTGATGCTTTTTTGTATAGTATGGAATTGGATTTGGAGAAAAGGGCATATGATAGAACAGGTTACGAAGAATATATTTATGGAAGTGCAGAAGTAGTAGGTTTGATGTGCCTTTCTGTTTTTTGTGATGGCAATAAAGCCGAATACGAAAAATTAAAACCTTCCGCTAAAAGTTTAGGGGCTGCTTTTCAGAAAGTAAATTTTTTAAGAGATTTAAAAGCAGATTTTGAAGGGCTGGATAGGGTATATTTTCCGGGTTGTGATTTTAGCAATTTTACCAAGAAGGATAAATTAATGATTGAGGCAGATATTCAAAAAGATTTTGATGATGCCTATGCTGGTATTATTCATTTGCCAATGAAAGCAAGATTTGGGGTTTATGTTGCTTACAAATACTATTTGTCTTTATTTAAGAAAATTAAAAAAATTGCCCCTCAACAAATTTTGGAAGAGCGAATTAGAATACCTGATTATGGTAAAGCATATATTTTAGCAAAAGCTGGTATCAGAAGTCAGTTAAATCTCTTGTAAGTGAATTCATAAATGTATGGAACAAGTTATACTTGTAGATGATCAAGACAATCCAATCGGATTGATGGAAAAAATAGAGGTCCACGAAAAAGCAATCTTACACAGGGCATTCAGCGTTTTTATTTTTAATCATCGAGGAGAATTGTTATTGCAGCAAAGAGCTTTGTCTAAATACCATAGCGCAGGTTTATGGACCAACACTTGTTGCAGTCATCCCAGGCCCAATGAAAATACTCAAGCTGCAGCCAACCGCAGACTATTAGAAGAAATGGGTTTTGAAACTTCACTAGAAAAAGTATTTGACTTTATTTATCTAGCCAATTTTGACAATGGCTTAACCGAACACGAATTCGATCATGTATTTATTGGTTTTTATGAAGGAACTATTCTTCCGAATAACGCAGAAGTAAATAGTTATAAGTATATTTCTATTGAAGAAATAGATTCTCAATTGATCAATACACCTGATATATACACTGAATGGTTTAAAATTGCTTACCCTAAAGTGAAAGCCTGGTGGGATTTGCAAAAAACCGCCAGCTGATGAAACATCCATCCACCCATTCTAAAGCCCTTATTGTTGGTGCAGGCATTGCTGGGATTGCTTCCGCTATCAGATTGCGCCTGCAAGGATTTGATGTAGAAGTATTTGAGCAAAATAATTATGCTGGAGGAAAGTTATCGGATTTTAAATTAGGTAATTATCAGTTTGATGCTGGTCCTAGTTTATTTACTCAACCACAATTGATCCAAGAAATATTTGAATTGGCTGGAGAAGAAATCAAAGACCATTTTGAATACCATCGCTTGCCGATATCCTGTAATTATTTTTATGAAGATGGAACAAGGGTGAATGCTTTTGCAGATAGAGCAGCCTTGGCGGATGAATTGCTCAAAAAGTTGGATGAACCTATTGAAAACACCAATCGATTTTTAAACCAGTCTGCAAATGTATACAATAGCATTGGCAGTTTTTTTTTACAAAATTCTTTGCACAAAAAAGCTACACTATTTAAAAAAGGCGTTTGGCCCGCGCTTAAACAAACACGTTTAAAATATTTGTTTAAATCGATGCATCAATTGCATGAGCAAGAATTTAAATCAGCTAAAACAGTGCAATTGTTTAATCGCTATGCTACTTACAATGGCAGCAATCCATACAAAGCACCAGCCATGTTAACCATGATTCCTCATTTGGAACACAATGAAGGGAGTTTTTATCCGAAGGGTGGAATGATAAGCATTACAAAGTCATTGTATGAATTGGCATTGCGTAAGGGAGTAGTATTTCATTTTAATTCAAAAGTAGAAAGTATTATAGCCAGCGAAAATAGTGTACAAGGTATTGTAGTGAATGGTATAAACCATTTAGCTGATTGTGTGGTTAGTAATATGGATGTTTATTTTACTTATAAGCATTTATTGAAAAATGAAACCCTGGCAGCCAAAGTATTAAAGCAGGAGAGAAGCAGTAGTGCGTATATTTTTTATTGGGGAGTGAAGCGTGAATTTAGTGAGTTGTCTTTGCATAATATTTTTTTCACAGAAGATTATCGGGCAGAATTTGATCACTTATTTAATCGAAGGACAATTTATTTGGACCCAACAGTATATATACATATCACTTCAAAATGTGAGCCTGGGGTACATGCACCAGCAGGAAAGGAAAATTGGTTTGTAATGGTGAATGCACCAGCTAACCGAGGACAAAATTGGGAAGAAGAAGGCTTGCGAATTCGAAGTGCAGTGTTGGCGAAATTGAGTAGAATTTTGGGAGTCGAAATTGAACCACTCATTGAAGAAGAACAAGTGCTAACCCCAGAAACTATTGAATCGAAAACCGCTTCATACATGGGTTCTTTGTATGGGACCAGTTCAAATAGTAAAATGGCTGCTTTTATGCGTCACCCTAATTTCAGTAATCAAATAAATGGATTGTATTTTGTAGGAGGTTCGGTTCATCCAGGGGGAGGAATTCCACTTTGTTTGAATAGTGCTAAAATAATGGCGGATATTGTGCAAACTGATTATTCTAAACATCTATGATTGCAATCAATAAAATCAACATCAGCACTTTTTTAGCGCTTCTTTTTCATGTAAGCGGCTTGATTGGAATTTTATTCACTCCCTATAAAGAATGGTTTATACATAATACGCCTTTAAATTTATTGGTAATGGCAGCGCTTTTATTTTGGAATCAACAAAAAATCAATCGCTTCCTCATCCTGTTTTTTGCCATTGCTTTTACTGTTGGAATGACTACAGAAATAATCGGTGTAAATACCGGCTTATTATTTGGCGACTATTCCTATGGATCAGTGATGGGGATTAAAATTGGCAGTGTGCCATTATTAATTGGATTAAACTGGTTTATAGTGACCTATTGTTGTATTGTAATCATGGAGCAAATGCACCAATGGGTAAAAAATAAATATGAGGCATTGGGTCAACCAGCCATGTCGGTAAAATTGGAACATATATCTATCATTATTGATGGAGCAATGATGGCTGCCTTTTTTGATTGGGTTATGGAACCTGCAGCAGTGAAGTTGGGATTTTGGCAATGGCATTCAGTATCTATACCAATATTTAATTATATATGTTGGTTTTTTATTGCTGCATTCTTGATTGGAATCTCAAGAAAGATATCTATTCCAAAGCGCAACGATTTCGCAGTACATTTGTTAATTATTCAAACACTATTTTTTTTAACACTTCGCATATTTTTATAACATGATTTACGTATTGGTAACATTATTGGTTTTTGCTTTGATGGAAGGGATTACTTGGTTAACCCATCGATATGTGATGCATGGTTTTTTATGGTACCTGCATAAAGACCATCACCAGAAAGGGGAAGGTTTTTTTGAAAAGAACGATGCCTTCTTTGTGATATTTGCAGTGCCCAGTTGGCTTTGCATTATGCTGGGTAGTATGAACCAGAATTATTGGGTAGTGAGTATTGGAGCAGGTATAGCAATGTATGGATTTGCCTATTTTGTGGTGCATGAAATAATCATTCATCAACGATTTAAATTATTCAGTCGTTCCAATAACCGATATATAAGAGCCATTCGCTGGGCGCATAAAATGCATCATAAACATGTTGATAAAGAGCATGGAGAGAGTTTTGGTATGTTGATTGTAGCCAAACAATACTGGGATAAGATCAAGCGCGACGAAAAACTAAAAGCAGTTTAATTCATTGAAAAAAAATTTCGATTATATCATTGCAGGAGCAGGTTGTGCCGGACTCAGCTTACTCATGCGAATGATGAACGATCCATTTTTTGCTTCAAAAAAAATATTGGTGATTGATTCGGCAACCAAGAATGCCAACGATCGTACCTGGTGTTTTTGGGAATCCCAATCGGATATTTTCGAATCAATAGTGCATCATCAATGGAAATCGCTCGATTTTTTTGCAAATCAATTTGCTGGATCTCTGTCCATAGATCCTTATACCTATAAAATGATACAAGGGATTGATTTTTATCAATTCGTGATGAATACTGTTCCTCAACATACTAATGTGGAGTTTTTGCAAGCAAAGGTCAGATCGATTAATAATCATTCCGAGATGAATGGAGCGGATCTGGTATTGGAAGATGGAACTGTTTTAACTGCTTCGAAAATATTTAACAGCATTCTTTTTGCTCCCATTAATGTGGCCCCACATCAATACTATTTTAAGCAACATTTTAAAGGCTGGTTAATTAAAACCGAAGAAGCTTGTTTTGATGCTGAAAAAGCAACTTTCATGGACTTTCGAATAAGTCAGGAACATGGAACTACATTCATGTATATGTTACCTGTGGCCAATAATAAAGCGCTGTTGGAATATACTTTATTTACAGAGGAGTTGATCGATCAATCGGAGTATGATATTGCTTTAAAGAAATATATTAAAGAGCATTTAAAAATTGACCATTATACTATTGAACACGAAGAATTTGGAATTATTCCAATGACCAATGTTCAATTTCCACAGGCAGATGGAAATATCGTTTATATCGGAATTGCCGGAGGACAGGCTAAAGCAAGCAGTGGGTATGCTTTTAAGTTTATTCAAAAAAGAACCGCAGCAATAGTAGCTGCGCTTAAAAATGGTGGATCATTGACTGCTTCTTCTTTTAATTGTACAAAAGGCCACTTATATGATAGTACACTGTTACGAGTGTTACATGAGCGTACTTTGAATGGTGATGAAATTTTTGCGAGTATTTTTAAAAAGAATAAAGCTGCAGATGTGTTTAAGTTTTTAGACAATGAAAGTAGCTTGATTACTGATTTGAAGATTATGAATAGTGTGCCCACTCGAGTTTTCTTACCAGCAGCTTTAAAAGAGTTGACCCTTTTTAAGTAGAATTCCTATTTTTGTTTCAATGGTCTCGTAGTACAATGCCCGCCCGAACGTACCGTTCGGTACGGGCGGGGATAGTATAAGAGTTGTTATGTATTATTGTTATGTAATAAAAAGTGAGAAAAAAGATTATTTTTACAAAGGATATTGTGAAGATTTAATAAAGAGAATTGATCAGCATAATAAGGGGTTAACAAAATCGATAAAGAGTTATATTCCCTTTAAATTAGTATATTTTGAATCATTTGAAACCAAAGAAGAAGCTATTAAAAGGGAGCAATATTTCAAAACATCAGCAGGTAGAAAATTTTTAAAAAACAAGCTCTTTTCGGATACAAAATAATACGCTTAGATTTTTCTGAATATTTTGGAAGAGAAAAATAAGTCTAATTCTTTTCAATGGTCTCGTAGTACAATGGATAGTATAAGAGTTTCCGAAGCTCCAGATCCAGGTTCGATTCTTGGCGAGACCACAAAGACCCGCAGCGAAAGCTGCGGGTCTTTTTATTTGAGGCAACGTCGAGCGCTTGCGTTCGTAAGTTGACGAAAATGAAAAGACCAGGCAACCGAAGGTTGCCGTGGGGCTTTGAGTAAGTTCAATACGGTAGAAGTTAGCCGAAGGCTAACAATCTTTGCATCATTTTAGTATATTTAAAAATAACACATCACATGATGAAGAGAATACTTTTACTATTTGCAGTTATCCCAATCATTCTATTTGCGCAAACCCAAAAAAATAGTTCAATACAAAAACCATTAATAGAAAGCATTACAAGTGACACTACTGATGGTAAGTTTTATCAGGTATTGTTCTCCTATGATCAGGAAAATAGAGTGATTGGAATTACCCATAAAGGTTTGAGAATAACAACTGTTTCAAAAAAACAAACTATTGAAATAGATGATCAAGTAGAGCAATTTTTTGATTATAAAGGCAATTCAAAAACACCATATTTAAGGAAAACTGGGTATTCAGTATACGATAGTTCTACTAAAAGTTGGCACACAGAATTTTCAGAGGAGCAATATTTTTTATTTAAGGATGGCAAACGAGTAGGTGATAGTACCTTATCGCTTAAGGAAAATAGCAAAGTAATTGGCAAACTAGATCAAACACATAAAATAATATCTCATGAAGTTGATTTAAGACCTCCATTTGATCCCAATAAATACGAACCGCCTAATGAGTATTCCGATTATTTTATGCTAAATAAACAATCAAATATTAGGAAAGAAACTTCTCAACACACTACAGAATCTAAATGGGGTGAAAGAACTGACTATAGTTTTTCAACATTTGATTCAAAGCGGAACCCTTTGAAGCAGTTAAATATTGCTAGTGTATTGGTGAATGAAAAAATTTGCTTTCCTTTTGGAGGAGTTCAAAATACAAATGATGAGGAAACCTTTTCTTTATTTTGGTGTGGGAAATATGGCGAAAAAGGACTTGGTTGGTATTTTTTTAATCAGAATAATCCGATAAGCTATACTGTAGATCTTGGTGAACCTTCATCTGAAAAAGGTATTGTTAATTTCCATTACAGGTACAATCAGTTTAATCTACCTGTTTTTGCTAAGGCCAATTTGAAAATTGTAATGAGGGGGAATGAAAAAAATTTAATTGAAAAATATCAAAAAATGTTCACGTTTAGATATAAAAAATAACCCAATACATCTATGAAAAGAATACTAATAATTCTTGCCATCATTCCATTCATTACAATCGCTCAACCTAAAAAAACCAGTACTACAAAGCCATCTTTAATAGAAAGCATTACAAGTGATACTGTAAATGGGCAATTTAATCAGGTGTTATTTTCTTATGATGAAAGCGAAAGAGTAATTAGCATTACTTTTAAAGATGTAAAAATTATAAGCGATTCTACGAATCCAGCAAAGCTGGTTGAAGTTATTACTAAGAATCAAAGTTTTGAATATCAAGGAATTTCAGTTCAACCCTATTTGAGAACAAATCATTCTTATGATTATCTTAAGCAGAGTGAAAAATGGATTTTGGCTTCAATCAGGAAGACCTATTTTTTATATAGTAATGGGCTGCGAGTGGGAGATAGCACCTTATTCTTAAGCAATGGTGATAAAAAAGAAGCCTTTAAATGGGAAGATAGCAAAGCCTCAACTAATGTATTTAAATTGGAACAAACAAATAATCGGATATATCAAGAAAGTGATTATACAAATCGTTCTACTGGGTATCCAAATGTAATTTTTAGCGAATTCAAACTAAGCCCCCAATCAAATATTAGTTATGAATTATATGAAAATCGATATGGTGGCCGAGGCATATATGGTAAGTATTCTACCTTTACCATGTTTGATTCAAAGCTGAACCCACTAAAAATGCTCAATATTTCCAACGCCTTGTGTAATGAAAAAATATCATTTTATTTAGTAAAAGGAGATAGAGTTAAAGAATTTAACTGGTATTTTTTTAATCAAAATAATACCTTGGATTATTTTGTAACATTCGATGAACAATCGTCTCCTTATAAGGATCAAACAAGTTTACAATACACTTACAATCATTACAATCAACCCGTTTATGTTAAAGTGTTGATTAAGCAGCTATGGAAAAATCCCGGCCCTGATCCCAACAAAGTATATGGAGAGTATCAAAAAAACTTTACATTTAGTTATAAAAAATAATCCAAAAATTAATGAAAAGATTTATCTCTCTCCTCCTGTTCATTCCATTCATAACATTCGCTCAACCCAAAAAAACCAATTCAACTAAACCCCCATTGATTGAATCTATTACAAGTGATACTATTAAAGGTGTTTATAATCAGGTATTATTTTCCTATGACGAAAGCAACAGGGTAATTGGTATTACCTATAAAGATTGTAGAATCGCGACAGATTCTGCAAAAACAAAGAAATTGATCAAGACAATTTCTGAGCAACAAACTTTTGAATATCAAGGGAGTTCGATTCAACCTTATTTGAGAACAAATCTTACTTATGAATACATCGAAGAAAGCAAGAATTGGATTTTAAGTTCAATAGAAAAAAACTATTTCTTTTACAAGAATGGGCAGCGAGCTGGAGATAGTTCCTTATTCTTATCAAATGGGGATAATAAGCAAGATTTGGTATGGGAAGACAATAAAGCCTCAACCAATGTATCTAAATTGGAAAAAACAAAAAATCGAATGTATCAAAAAGATGATTATACAAATCCTTCTACACATTATCCAAATATTTATATTAGTGAAATTAAACTAACCCCATCATCAAATATTAGTTATGAATTATTCGAAAACCACTATGGTGGCCGAGGATTATATGCTAAGTATTCTTCCTTTACAAAGTTTGATTCAAAGTTGAACCCATTAAAACAGTTAAATATAACCAATGCCTTATGTAATGAAAATATATCGTTTTATATAAGTAAAGAAAATGCAAACATTGATGATCCGGATGTAATCAAAACAATTAAATGGTATTTTTTTAATCATAATAATATGTTGGATTATTATGAAACATTCGATGAGAGACATTCATCTTATAAGGATATCTTCAATGTAAAGTATAATTACAATCAATACAATCTTCCAGTTTATGTTAAAGTGTTGATTAAGCAAGTCTCGCGTAATGCTAGTAATGATGACAAACAGGTACATCATCGATATCAAAAAAGCTTTACTTTTAGGTATAAACAATCAAGATGAAAAAAATAGTTCTTTGTGGCTTAGCTATAGCGCTCGCATCTTTTGCGGTTCAGGCACAGAAATCCAATAAAGCACTGGTGGTTACCACAGCTTCAAATACGCTCTTGCGTTTAACCAAACAAGACAGTATTGTTTTTTCTCCAATGGAGCAACCGGCGGAATCTCAAATTTGCGTTTTTGTAGACAACAAAAAGCATTTTCAAACCTATATGGGAATTGGAGGGGCCCTAACAGATGCTTCTGCTGAAACATTTTATAAGCTACCAGCTATCAAACAAGAAGAATTACTATCCGCTTATTTTGATCCAGTAAAAGGCATTGGATATACCATTGCAAGAACCAATATCAATAGTTGTGATTTCAGCAGCGATATGTACACTTATGTAAAAGAGGGAGACAAGGAATTGACTTCTTTCAATATTGAGCACGATCTTAAATATAAAATTCCATTCATTAAAGCTTCTATGGCTGCTGCAGGAAAAAATCTTACCCTATATGCAAGCCCTTGGAGTCCTCCGTCTTGGATGAAAGACAATAACAATATGTTGCAAGGGGGAAAATTAAAAAAGGAATTTTATCAGTCTTGGGCAAATTATTATACCAAGTTCATTAAAGCTTACGAGAAAGAAGGAGTACCGGTTTGGGGAATTACCATTCAAAATGAACCCATGGCAAAACAAACCTGGGAATCCTGTATTTATACTGGCGTAGAAGAAACCAATTTTTTAAAAAATTATTTAGGCCCAACAATGGTTAAAGCCGGGCTTGGATCAAAAAAAATTATTGGATGGGATCATAATAGAGATCTGATCTATCAAAGAGGAAGTACTTTACTCAATGACCCTGCTGCTGCTAAATATCTATGGGGGATTGGTTTTCATTGGTATGAACCTTGGAGTGGTGGTAAGCCAATGTTTGAGAATCTGAAGAAACTAAAAGAAGCCTACCCTAATACGCATTTAATTTTTACAGAAGGATGTGCGGAAAGTTTCAATCCAAATAGAATGTATGCATGGGAATTGGGTGAAAAATATGGGCTAAACATGATCAACGATTTCAATAATGGTATGGAAGCATTTACCGATTGGAATATTTTATTAGATGAATTCGGTGGCCCAAATCATGTAGGTAATTTCTGTTTTGCTCCAGTACATGCCAATGTTAAAACAGGGCAATTAATGTATACCAATGCGTATTATTATATTGGTCATTTTTCTAAGTTTTTACAAAAAGGTGCGAAGAGAATAATCAGCTCTTCAAGTAGATCTGCATTAATCACTACAGCTTTTGAAAATCCTGATGGAACTTTGGTTGTATTGGTAATGAATTCCAGCGACGAAAAAATTCCCTTTTATTTATGGAAAGATGGAAAAAGCGCACCAACTGATGCGCTTCCCAGATCGATGAATACCTATATTTTCCGCTAAGTATTAGCAACTAATTTATCGGAAGGAATGAACCATTGCCATTGCTTCTCTGGCCATTTGTTGATTGTATTCAAATGCCAGTTTCTTGTGATTGATGGTATCAATAATGGTGCCTATTAAACATAAGCCTCCAGTAAATAGGTATAATATGCCCATGCCTGTTTGACCTACCATAAATCTTTGTACGCCACCAACAGCAACAAAGCCTACCAAACAGCCCAATAAAATATGATCGGTTTTTCTTCTTTTGCCATTGTATACCATTACAAAATTTTGTAGTTGCTGCGGATCTAAATCCTGTGTAAAATTTTGAAGGAATACCAATTCTTCTCCTTCCATGGCTTCAATAAGATTCATTAAATTAGGTTGCATGATTGTTTTTTTTAGTAGGTATTAATTGTTTTATTCTCATAAATATAATTAAAACTGCCAATATACCCATTGGATGATGGTTCCACGAAGCAGAAAATTGAAAATGAAGGGCATCATGAATTGAATGGCCTATTCCACACCCAGGGCAAGAATTAAATCCAACAGCTTTAAAAACACAAAGGGATGGGCCTGGGGTCTCTGGCAAAAAAAACAAAATAACAATGGCGGTAGTCCAAACAATCAACTCTAAATGAGCGAATGCCAAAGATCCATATTTCTGTATAGTTGATTTCACCATGTTATTTTCCGAATGCGGAAATATTGGTACTGAATATTTTTACGGCTATAGCTAAAAGAATTACACCAAAAAATTTACGAACAGCCAAGAGGCCTGAATCGCCTAATACCCGCTTTATTAATGTTAGCGATTTGAGTGCTGTATAAACAATAATGAGATTAATGATAATGCCAGCCAAAATATACCATTCATCAAAATTGGCTTTTAAAGACATAATTGTAGTAAGTGTTCCGCTTCCTGCAATGATTGGAAACGCAATTGGAACTACTGTCCCAGATTTTGCATTGGCATCTCCTTTAAAAATTTCATGACCTAATACCATTTCTAGGCCCAATAAAAAAATTACTACGGATCCTCCAACTGCAAAAGAGCGTACATCCAAACCAAGAATACTTAAAAAGGGCTTGCCAGCAAATAAAAACAATATCATTAATCCACCTGAAACCAGTGTGGCTTGAGTTGAACGAATGCCTCCCATTTTTTCTTTCAATGAAATCAATAGTGGGATAGAACCAACCACATCAATTACAGCGAATAAAGTAAATGTTACTGTGAGTAGCTGATCTAATTGTAAATTCATTCTAAGGGTTTATTTAAAGGTACAATCTTTGTTGAAATTAATTTTGACTAGGTCGATGCCATTCTTTTCCTTGCCTGGAATAGTTGTACAATAACTCATGTGTTGTACTATCTTCTCTCACATCAATTTTTACTACACAGCCGTAATGAAGTGTAAAAGCATCAAAGGATTCTTTTAAAGGAGTATTGGTAATATGCGATAAAATACTTCTTAGTACACCTCCATGTGCAACTATCACTGCATTTTCTCCATTGTTTTTAATGGATTCGAATGTATCAACCACTCTTTGGTGAAGCATTACATAGCTTTCGCCATTTGGCACCACTACATTTACAAAATCATCCATCCAGGGTTGAATTTCATGTTTGGGTATTTCATCCCATTTTTGCATTTCCCAATCTCCGCAATTCAATTCCATTAAAGTTGCATCACATTGAATAGTGGCGGTAGAAAAAAGTGCATCTGCTAATTTCTTACAACGTTGTAAAGGGCTGCTATACACTTTGATATTTGTGATTGGCAAATGAGGTTGAATCATACTCACTTCTTCCAAAAAAGTATCAGTAATATCCAGGTCTGTTTGACCGTAACAAATGCCCTTTTCAATTAAAGGGGTAGTATGCCTGATTAAATAAATCTCCATAATAATAAACATCCAATATAAAAGGCAATTTCAGTGAGTTGTTGAGTAGTTCCTAAACAATCTCCTGTATAACCGCCAATCCATTTATAAAAAAATTTGCCTGCAAAATAACGCATTATGCAAGCAGGCAATATTACGATTACAATAAATAATGGAAACAAGTAAAGTGTAGATAAATGAAAATTCAATGAATAGCCATTTGGATTCAACCAATTAGGTGCAATACCAATGTATAATAATAGTAAAGGAATTAAAGCGCCGATACTTAATACAAGCATTTCTTTGGGGAATAATACCCTATCTGCTAAAGGTTTAGATTTACTGAGGTCTATATCTTGTACATAAGATAATTGCTGCATAATGGTTACAGCAAAAAAGCGGCTGATACTATGAGCAGCGATTAAAATCAATCCAACAAAAGGAAAATGAAATGCTGCACATAGTTCCAGTAACAACAAATATTTGAAGGATAATGCGCTGATCAGTCCAACTACACCATAAGTTCCTAATCTGCTATCTTTCATGATAGTCAGAATTTTTTCTTTGGTCCATCCACCACCAAATGAATCACAACAATCTGCCAGTCCATCTTCATGAAAAGCGCCAGTTAATAGGATAGTCGCCAACATAGAAAATGCAATACTTAATGGCGAAGAAAAATAAAGGTTAACAATGATCAATACTATTGCTGCTATCAATCCAACCAATAAACCTACCCAGCTAAAATAACGAGCAGCACTTTGTAAATGTGCAGTAGAATATGGGAGATTTTTCCCAACAGGTATTCTTGTTAAAAACATGAGCGCTGTTCTGAACAGAATCAACTGGTATTTTAAAGATGCGATAAAATTCAAAATCAGAATCGGTTTAAGTTATTCTTTAAATTCAACACAGTTATTAGTCAACTGATTTTGAACTTACAGCTGCTTCCTCAAAACTAGCCATTTCATTTAAAAAAGCAACAGCTGATTGAATAATTGGCATTGCAATTGCTGAACCCGTACCTTCTCCCAGACGCATACCTAAATTTAATATGGGTTGTACACCTAAATAATGCAACATTTTTTGATGACCTTGTTCTCCACTTGTATGGGCGAATAAGCAATTTTTTGCAATAGATGGTTCAATTAATTGAGCAATCAATAAAGCAGCAGTTGCAATGAATCCATCCACCACTATGACCATTTTATGTTGAAAGGCTTGTAAATATGCGCCAGCCATCATCGCTATTTCAAAACCACCCACTTTGGAGAGTAATTGATAAGGTTGAGCATCATAATCACTTAATACATGTTTACTAAATACTTCTTTTAAAGTATCAATCTTGATTTTTAATTGCTCATCATTTACACCCGTACCCCTTCCTGTGCATTCATCAATACTTAGTTTGGTTATTGCACTCATGATTAAAGCGGCAGATGCACTATTGCCAATACCCATTTCTCCAAAACCTATACAGTTAGTTCCTTTCGTTGCAATATCATCCACTATTTTTTTACCTTCTTCAATCGCTTGAACAACTTCTTGCTCATTCATTGCATTGGTTTCCAAATAATTTTCGGTGCCCATGTTTTGTTTGACCTGAATAAATCGAGTGGTATCAATTGATGATTCAATCACAGAATCAAAATCAATATTCACTCCAGCATCAACTACCCATAATTCAATTTGATTCAATCGTGTAAACACATTAATAGCAGCACCGCCTCGCAAAAAATTCAATACCATTTGTGCCGTTACAGATTGCGGGTAAGGGTTTACCAAACCTGTTTTGGCAATACCATGGTCCCCTGCAAATACAATGATTGCAGGGGATTGGATACTTGGTTTTTCAGATTCTTGAATCAAGCCTATTTGTAAGGCAATGGATTCTAATAGACCCAATGCTCCTATAGGTTTTGTTTTTTGATCAATTTTTTGTTGCAGCCGTATTCGTAAATTATCCATTATTATAAATTAATGCTGATTCCTGAATTAATTAAAAACGGAATGCTATTAAAGCCTCTCAAATCGACAAATGTTTTGTTGGTTAGATTTTGCGTATCTATAAATATTTTCACTTTGTCATTAAATCTACATTCTCCATAGGCATTCAATAAAAAATATTCTGCCAATGAAACATCTGCTCTTCTAAATCCACCAATATCATTTCTGCTGCTCACATATTTTCCGCTCAGGCTGAATGATAATTTTTGAGTATCATAATTCAGGGAAATATTGGCGTTAATGCCTGGTCTTCGTAAACCATAAACATAACCAGTGTCTTTAAAACTAACCCTGCTTTGAGTAGAATCTGCCATGCTCAAAAAAGAAAAATTGGCCCTTACACTGATTTGTTTGGTAATACTAGCGTTGGTTTCATATTCAACACCAAATGCAGTTTGCTTTATGAAATTGTAATATTTATTTCTTACATAATCATAATCAATACCATTTTTAGTGGTTCTATAAAATAGAACCAATCTGCTGCTAAAGTTTTTATTTGCATTGGCAATACCTGCTTCTATATTGGTACTTTTTTCTGGTTTTAAATCTTTTCTTCCACTGAAAGGATCGAACAATTGATATAATGAAGGAACTTTAAATGCAGTAGCTAAGCTTCCAAAAATTCTTATGTGCTCATCTGCCTGATAAGAAGGATTGAACGTAAAAGTTTGGTTATTGCCGTACATTGAATGTTTGTTCAGCCTAAATCCTAGATCAACTGCAAAACCTTTTTGATTATTATACAAAAATGAACTGTACATAGAAGACTGAGTTACACTGGTATCTTTAAAACCACTATTAAAAGGCCCAAAACTACTCACCGAAAAAAACTGGTTATTCATATCAGCGTATCTGTATTCAAAGCCTTGCAATAAAGACAATTGCTTTGTAATAGGCAGATTGGCATATAATTCTGCGAACTGTGTTTTTGCAAAATAATTATTGCGTTGATAATAACTAAATACTGCTTTATCTAAACTGTCTCTTTCAAATGCTCTGTTAGTTTGACTAAACTGATAATTTCCGGTAATACTTATTTTAGGAGCTTTATAATGAAATCCGCCACCGGTATTGAGCATATTGTTTTTTAATTGAAAATATTTATCATCACTAAAAACACCTGCATCAATATTTGATTGATAGGCATTATACATACCAAACCCTTTAAATGTTAATCGATCATTGACTGCATATTGCATGCTTGCACTGGAACTACTCCCATCATATCCATCCTTGTCAAAATTTTTAATTCCACTACTGTCATTAGCTGCGCTGAATCCATCTGTTTTTAAACGCGCATGTCTAACTGTATAGGTAAGTTTATTCAATTTTCCGAATAATTGCAAATTGGTTCTGATGGTGTTTAAATTACCTGCACTCAATGTGGCTTTTAGATTCAAAGGTTTGGTTACATTGTTTTTAATAGTAATGATATTAATTACCCCTGCAACCGCATCGCTTCCATATAAAGTACTTTGTGCGCCCCTGCACACTTCAATTTTTTCAATATCATTGATCGAAAAAAGATTTAAATCAAATTCATTATTGATTTGTGATGGGTCGTTCACTGGTATGCCATCCAATAGGATCAAGGTTCTTCCACTATTGGCGCCTCGCATAAAAACCGTCTGATTGGTACCGGTATTGTTTAATGCTCCGTTGATAGTAAGCCCTATTGTTTCATTCAATACCTGGCCCAATGTTCGGCCACTGCTTTTTTCCAGCAGTTCTTTTCCAATCACAGTAATTACTTTTCCTGTGGTACTTTGTTTTTGTTCCTGCTTGTTAGCAGTTACTACTACTTCGTCTAGCACACGTGTACTAGTACTGTCTTTTTGTGCCAGCAGCACATGGCTTGCAAGCATTGTTAATAGGAGCGTTAATGTTTTGCTCATTGTTGTTTTGTTTTAATTTGAACAATGAGCTTCCAGGAAATCATAAGAGAAGAAACATAAACTACTGCTGCAGCAGCATTTTAAATTCCATGCCTTTCACCCGAAAGCCGTGAATAATTGTTTGTATCTGGCAGGTCTTCTGGCTTCCCACTTCTTTGAACTTCCTTCCCATTCTATATAATGTAGAACAGTGGTTGTAGTTGTTCAAAAAATAGCCGCTCTTTAAAATGCGGCTGTGGGTTTACAGCTACGGGGATAGCGCCGGAATTGAACCGAACTTCCCTTTTAATCACCTGACTGAGTCAGGCAAACCAAGTACAACACAAATGTAAGGGCTGCTAAATAATAGCAGTATTAATTTTATAAACATAGTTCTGTATAACTCATATTTCCTATTTTCAGTGCATGAAAGGCAACCAAAAATTGAATCGATTCAGTTTTACCATGATCGTGGTAGGGCTGGTGATTGGAATGGGTATTTTTAGATCTGCGGCAACAAGTGCTCAAAATGCAATAGAGCCTTCTGTATATTTTTCAGCTTGGATCATCGGCGGATTTGTTGCTCTTTGTGGGGCACTCACTTATGCAGAAATCGGGAGTCGTTTTCCGGTTACGGGCGGGTACTATAAGGTTTTTTCATATGCCTATCATCCCAGTATCGCATTTGCTATCAATTGTATTATTCTCATCAGTAATGCAGCAAGTTTAAGTGTAGTGGCCATTATTGGTAGTGGTTATATTGCTAAATTATTTCCCGGAACTCCATGGACCGACGTTCATAAAGCGCTTCTGAGTGCAGGTGCCATTATTTTATTTTATCTCATTAATTTAAGAGGGCTTCGAATGAGTTCCCGAGCACAGAATATACTCATGATCATCAAAATCGGTATGATTTTGGTATTAATTGCTGCTTTATTTTTTCCGTTTGAACAATCCACTGTTGTAGCTTCTACTGTAGTGGAAACTCCTTCTATGAGCTGGTTACAGAGCCTTGGCTATAGTTTGATCGCAGTCTCATTTACCTATGGAGGGTATCAGCAAACCATTAATTTCGGAAGCGAGGTAGAAAGCCCGGCCAAAAATATTCCCAAAGGAATTTTTATGGGAATTGGTATTATCATAGTACTGTATTTACTGGTTAATTTCAGCTATTTTCAAATCATTGGATTCGATCAAATGAAGGGAGAAAAAGAAATTGCTTATGTGGTAATTGATAAAGTTTTTGGTGCCAAAGGAGCCGCTATTTTTTCCTTTTTCTTATTCTTTGGGGTACTGGCTTATGTAAATGCATTGTTGATGAGTAACCCTAGGGTAATGTATGCAATGAGCGATGAAGGCACCATTCCTAAAATATTTGCTAAGCAAAATGAAAAAAACGGGGTATTGGTAGTGTCACTTACCGTATTTGCCCTTACTTGTTTAGTTATTCTGTTCTTTGCCCAAACCTTTGATGCCATTCTTAATTTTACCATTTTTTTAGACTGTTTTGGTATGGTTGCCTCTAGTGCCACCATATTTAAACTCAGAAGGCAAACAAAGCATTTAGATGGAACGGGTATTTATAAGATGAAACTTTTTCCATTACTTCCCCTGATTTTCATGCTAACTTATTGTTTTGTTGGCGTAAGTATAGCCATTCAAACTCCTAAAACTGCGATTATTGGGTTGATCGTCTTAGGGGCATTTATGCTGATTTATTTTGTTTCACAAAGGTTTAAAAGCAGCTCTTTGGCTAAATAACCGCCTTTCATAACAGTTTAAAGGCAAAACAAGCGCTTTCCTTTCCGTCTGTCTAATTTTTATTTACCTCATTAAGAATGGGAGTATTTTTGTTTTATGAAGCAATTTTTTATTTTGGGTATAGGCGTTTTATTGTTTTCTACCCAATTGACAGCACAGGGGGTATCCAATAAATGGGATTTACAACGTTGTATTGAATACGCCACTAAAAATAATATTTCAGTAAAGCAAGCCGATGTTCAAACCCGCTTAGCAGCTTTGGATATAGAGCGAACTAAATTAATTCAATTACCGAATGTTGGTTTTAATACCAACTTAGGTACTCAATTTGGTCGTTCTATTGACCCAACAACCAACCAGTTTACCACTACACAGTTGTTGTTTCAAGGGTTAAACCTGAATGTGAATGTGCCTATCTATAACTGGGGAGCATTGCAATCAGACAAAAAAATTGCAGCTTTTAACTCACAGGCGGTATTGACAGATTTAGAGAGAGTGATCAATGATGTATCCCTCAATATTGCTACTTTCTTCTTACAAGTGGTTGCTGCACAACAGCAGATTGAAATAGCACAGGTTCAAATATCTCAAACCAAATCTCAATTAGGATTTACCAGAAAAAGAGTAGAAGCAGGCGCATTGCCAGAATTAAATGCAGCAGAAATCGAAGCTCAATTGGCAAGAGATACCTCATCGTTAGTAAATGCACAAGCTAGTTTTACTCAAGCCGTTATTCAATTAAAAGCAGCCATTAATTTAGATATGGCAGCTCCTTTTGAAGTAGATATTCCAGCAGTTGATAAAATCCCTTTAGAACCACTTACTGAATTAGAGCCAGCTGCATTGTATCAAATGGCACTCAGCAATCAGCCTGCACAAAAAGCGAATGCCCTTCGTTTAAAGTCTGCTGAAGAATCAGTTAAACGATCTAGAGCAGCTTTTTATCCTACGCTTTCAGCTTTTGGAACTTTGGGAACCAATTTTGCCAATACTGCAAATATGGTAACAGGAGCAAATTTCATTGGTACTAAACCTACTTCTAATTTTGTAACAGTAGCCAATCAAAATTATTTAGTGTTCCAGCCCGATGTGCAATTGGTTACCAGTAAAAGATCTTTCAGTCAATTCTGGAATGGATGGGGAACACAATTAGATCAAAACTTCCGTCAAAGTTTTGGCGTGAATTTATCAGTACCTATTTTCAATAACGGTTCTGCAAAAATTGGATATGAAAGGGCTAAATTAAATCAGCGAACAACTGAAATAACCAAGCAGCAAACCGATTTGACATTGCAACAAAATATTTATCAGGCACATACTACAGCATTGGCATCTATGTTGAGATTTAATGCTACTCAAAAAACGGTGGAAGCTTCTCAAAAAGCCTATGACTTTGCATCAAAAAGATATGAGGCAGGATTGTCTAATACACTCGATTTAATCACCAATCAAAACAATTTAGTGAGGGCCAAATTAGATAGGCTCAATACTCAATTTGATTATATATTTCGAATTAAACTACTTGAATTTTATAAAGGTCAGGGAATTAAATTATAACCCCATTAGAAGGAATAAAACTGTAAATAATTGTTATGAGTAAGAAATTGATTTGGATTATTGTAGGTCTG
This sequence comes from Sphingobacterium thalpophilum, assembly GCA_943372285.1. Lineage (GTDB taxonomy): Bacteria > Bacteroidota > Bacteroidia > Chitinophagales > Chitinophagaceae > Sediminibacterium. The sequence continues at coordinate 26,658 of CALRYA010000003.1, forward strand.
GTTGTTATAATCGGATTATTAGTTGGGTTAAAGAAAGCCGGTATTATAGGTAAGGAAGAAGGCATCACTGTTTCAGCTGAAAAAGCACAGTTAAGAACCATTACAGAAACCGTAAATGCCAGTGGTAAAGTGTATCCAGAAGTGGAAGTGAAAATAAGCCCCGATGTAAGTGGAGAAATTGTTGAATTAACCGTTAACGAAGGCGATAGTGTTAGAAAAGGCCAGGTCTTGGCAAGAATTTATGCGGACATTTTAAATTCTCAAAGAGACCAGGTAGTTGCTGGCGTGAATCAACAAAAAGCGCAAGTGAATAATTCAACTGCTCAATTGGGAGCTTTAAAAGCCAATCTTGATCAGGCAGAAACTCAGTATAATCGCCAGAAAAAGTTATTGGATGAGAAAGTTATCAGCCGTTTAGAATTTGAACAAGCCGAACAAGCATACAGAAGCGCGAAAGCCAATTATACTGCAGCTACACAAGGTATTAAAAGTGCTGAAGCAGGAGTGCAAAGCGTTCAAGCACAATTAAACAGAGCCAATAAAGATATTAGTAGAACTGTCATTACTTCTCCAATGGATGGCGTAATCAGTTTATTGGCAATCAAAAAAGGAGAGCGAGTTGCAGGTAATAGTTTTAATGTTGGTACAGAAATGATGCGTGTTGCCGACATGCGTAGTATAGAAGTTCGTGTAGATGTTGGTGAAAACGATATTCCTAAAGTAAAATTAGGAGATACTGCCATTGTAGAAGTAGACGCTTATACTTCTAGAAAATTCAAAGGGCTGGTGTATAAAATAGCCAATCCAAATACTGGTTCCAACTTAACTGGAGCAGCATCAAGTGCAGAAGTAACCAATTATAAAGTACATATTCGTTTGTTACCAGAAAGCTATACAGACTTAATTGGAAAAGGAAAAAGTTTCCCTTTCCGCCCAGGAATGACTGCTAGCGCCGATATACAAACCAAAAGCAGGTTCAATGTTTTGTCTGTGCCTTTAAATGCTGTAACAACAAGAGATTCAAAAGATAGCAGCAGTTCAAAATCGAACGATAAAAAAGAAACTACCGTACAAACCGACGAACAAAAATCGGTAAGTGCTGATGATGATATTCAGGAAGTTGTGTTTGTTTTACAAAAAGACAATACGGTTAAAAAAGTTAAGGTAAGAACTGCCATTCAGGATTTGAATAATATTGAGATTCTTGGTGGGTTGAAAGAAGGCGATATGGTTATTACAGGCCCTTATTCAATCATAAGTAAAACCTTAAAAGAAGGCAATTTAGTAACTGTTGTTGCTAAGGACAAACTGTTTGAAGACAAGAAGAAGAACTAATACCTAGTTCCATTTTTAGTATGTTTGCTGTATAAACAGTGCATATGCAGTTTGGAATTATAGGGGGAGGAAGTTGGGCTACAGCAATTGCTAAGATTTTAACAGATAATGGCAATTCAATTAATTGGTGGATTCGCAACAATGAAAGTATACAATACATTAAAAAGCGAAAACACAATCCACACTATTTAAGTGGCGCCTATTTTAATCCGGCACAACTTGCTTTGAATGATAATCTACTGGAAGTAGTAGCTGCTTCAGACGTACTGGTCGTTGCAGTTCCATCTGCTTTTGTGGAAGAAACATTGACCAGCATTCCAGCAGAATTATTGCTCAATAGAAAGATTGTTTCTGCAGTAAAAGGAATTCTTCCTCAGTCCAATCAATTGCTCAATGAATATTTAGCCAATTCTATTGGTTTTCCTGTTGATCAATATTTTACCCTTTTAGGGCCCTGTCATGCAGAAGAAGTAGCTGCGGAAAAATTATCATATCTAACTTTCTCTGGAAAAAATCAAGAAGCTACAGAAGCAATTGCCAGTCATTTTAAGACAGAGTATATCAATACAATTATTAACTCAGATGTCATCGGAGTTCAATATGCCGCTGTATTAAAAAACATTTATGCATTAGGGGCAGGTATTGCTCATGGACTTGAATATGGAGATAATTTTCAGAGTGTTTATATAGCGGCAAGTGCCAATGAAATGGTTGGTTTTTTAAAAAAAATAACTGAATCCGAAAACCTTCATCTACACAATAGCCCTAACTATGCTGCTTCTGTTTATTTAGGAGATCTTTTGGTAACCTGTTATTCTTTATATAGCCGCAATAGAACTTTTGGCAACATGATTGGTAAAGGGTATTCAGTAAAATCGGCAACACTAGAGCTCAACATGGTAGCTGAAGGTTACAATGCCAGCAAGTGTATTTTCAAAACCAATCAATTGGTAAATGCTGAAATGCCGATTGCTTCCATCATTTACAATATTCTTTGGGAACATCTTCCGGCTGAAGAAGGATTTATTTCCATTGAATCTTTTTTAGCGTAATAAAATTATTTATATATTTAGTACACATTCATTTTAAATTATCAAACGTGCCAGGAAGCATCATCAAAAAACATAGAGAAGCAAAAAATTTTACCCAGGATTTTATTGCCAAGAAAATGAATATGTCTCAAAATGCATATAGTAAAATAGAAAACGGCAATACCCAGTTAACGGTTCACCATCTCAAAGAGTTATCGCGTGTATTAGAAGTGTCTCTATTGGATTTATTAAGAGATGATTTCGAAATTCATAAGCCCAACCATATTCAAACTGAAAGTGTAAGTAAAGAGCATTTGTTACATATGCTGGAAAGTCTAAAGAATAAGTTATCTGCTAAATATCCGCAAAAACATGAATTTTATCCAGTGATCATGTCTATTTGTCAAACACTCGATACCACAATAAATCAGGTTCATTAAAGTTGAAATAATTCAGCTGCAATTCCATCAGCAAAAAATTTGCCTTCATTTGTTAAAAGCAAATTTTGCTCATTTCTTTTCATTTTGCCAATGATCATAAATTGTTGAGCTTCTTCGACCAATCTTTTTGTGGCAGTATCTCCTCCAATTAATTGAATTTTATCCAGATTAATTCCATCAGAAGTTCTCAATGCCGTCATGATATATTCATTCAACTGTTGAACTGGAGTCAAGAATTCTATTTCAAATGGAATGGTGTTTTTTTGAATGGCAGTTAAATACAAGCTATTGTTAGCAACATTCCATTGTCTGCTATTTCCATTGAAAGAATGAGCAGCTGGCCCAAGACCCAGATAATGTTTGCTCGCCCAATAATTGGAATTATGCCTGCTTTTTTTACCAGCAATGGCAAAATTGGAAATTTCGTATTGCTCCAATCCTGCATTATTCGTTAAACTTACCAAAGTATTGAAATGGCTAGCTTGCTTTGCAGGATCAATGTCTGGCAATGACTTGGTTTTTATTTTTTGAGCCAATGCTGTTTTGGGTTCTACGGTAAGCGCGTAAGCTGAAAGATGCGGAATGTTTAATGTAAAACAAGTTTCCAGGTTTTCTATCCAATGTTCATCCGTTAAGGAAGGTCCTCCATAAATCAAGTCAATAGAAATATTGTCAAACCCAGCTTTTTGTGCCAATTGAATACTTTCAATGGCTTGTGCTGCATTGTGTGCCCGATTCATCCACTGTAAATCTTCTTCAAAAAAAGATTGCACACCAATACTCAATCGATTGATTCCAACAGATTTCCATAAACCCAGTTTCTCTTCGTTGATATCATCCGGATTGGCTTCCAACGTGATTTCTATGGATGGCTCCAATTCAAATAATTCCTTTAAAACACGAAAAAGGTTATTTAACTGACCATTGTTTAACAAAGAGGGAGTTCCGCCTCCAAAATAAATTGTTTCAATCGATTCCTTTAAATAGTGTTGATTCAGTTTTGCTTCAATGGCAATGGCATCAACCATTTCAGGCATGAGTTGATTATTCACTGAAAAATGAAAATTGCAATAATTGCAAGCCTTTTTACAAAATGGTATATGAATATAGATGCCAGCCATAAATTAAAATAAAGAATAAAATTAGCAATGTTGAGCCAGCATTCGCGTTTAATCAATGTCATTCAATATTTTTGTGCGCATGAAATTATTTCGGAGCATTTTTTTATGGATCTTATTAATGGTAGGCAATACCATTTTATATGCTCAAAAAGATACGGCAACCAGTAATGATTCAATTACAAAAAGTCAAGTTGTACCGCCTGTTTCGGATAGTCTACTTAAGTCTTCCATTGATTCCATTAAAATAGATTCCTTAAAAAAAGATTCGATCCAAAAATCGATCATCATTCCTTCCTTGCCTCAAATCGATAGTACTACCTATAAGCAGTATATGGTGCATCCTTATTTACCGATGGATAAAACACCAATCCTGATGTACATCGATTATAAAATCAATGCATCCAAAGATTTCTTGTTTTATCTCATTTTAGGGGTCGTGTCTTTATTGGCATTTATCAAGCTGGTGTTCCCTAAGTTTTTTCGGAATTTGTTCATGTTGTTTTTTCAAACCTCATTAAGACAGAAGCAAACCAGGGAGCAATTATTGCAGGACAGCTGGGCTTCTTTACTCATAAATCTGCTTTTTTTTCTATCAGCAGGATTATTTCTTACCCTTTTAACCAACTATAAAGACTGGTCATCCCTCCCTTTTTGGAAGTTATATGGCTATATCACTGCATTCATTGTGTTAATATATGTAGGAAAATTTCTATTTATCAGTTTTGCCGGTTGGGTCTTTAATAATAAGGAAGCTGCGCAGAGTTATGTGTTTTTGGTATCAATGGTCAACCGAATAATGGGAATTCTATTGATTCCTTTCATCATTTTTCTGGCTTTCGGAAACCTTCAAATCCTCAATATTGTCATTACCATCTCCATTGGCTTGGTTGTAATATTGTTTTTATACCGTTATTTAGTGTCTTTCGGTTCTTTACGGAACGACTTGAAAATCAATCCTTTCCATTTTTTTATCTACCTTTGCGCTGTTGAAATTTTACCAATGCTCTTGATTTATAAGCTATTGGTGAATTATATTGGATGATAGGTTACATTTGCAAAATTATTAGAATTGCGGTATGATTAAAAAAGGGGCTAAACAATCAGTAACGATCAAATCAACAAAGAAAATCCTGATTTCTCAACCCAGGCCGGAAAGTGATAAATCACCTTATTTTGATTTGGAGAGAAAACACAATGTAGAGTTGGTATTTCATCCTTTTATCATTTTAGAAGGCATTCCAGCCCGCGAATTCAGAAAGCAGAAAATTGATATCGGTTATTATTCCGGGATCATTTTCACCAGTAGAAATGCGATCGATCATTTTTTCAGAATGAGTGAGGAATTGAAAATCAGCATTGGGCAGGATACAAAGTATTTCTGTATTACCGAAGCGGTTGCACTCTACCTCCAAAAATTCATCTTATATAGAAAGAGAAAGGTTTTTTATGGTGCAGATGGTACCAATAAAAGCTTGTTTGATGTAATTAACAAGCATAAAGAAGCGGAAAAATTCTTGTATGTATGTAGTGAAAATCAGCAAGACAATGAAATTGTGAGCTGGTTAAAAAACAATAAATGCGAGTTTCAGTTAGGATATATGTACCGAACTATCAGTAACGACATTAAAATGGTAATGGAAAAACAGGACTATCATGTGATTTGTTTTTTCACGCCAAGTGGAGTAAGAAGTTTGTTAGACAATATGCCTCAGTTTAAGCAAAACGGAACCGTTCTAGGAGCTTTTGGTAATAATACTTCAAAGGCGGTGGAAGATGCTGGGTTTAATTTGGAAATTAAAGTGCCATCTCCGCAAAAGCCAAGCATGGTATCGGCATTAGACCAGTTTTTAAGTGCATCAAAAACTACTAAAAAGTAAACCTTCCATTAAATAATTGAACAAACCCCTCCGATGAGGGGTTTTGTTTTTATATTTATCGTCATGACAAAATCATTTGAAAATAGACTGATTCATGAAACCAGTCCTTATCTATTACAGCATGCCCATAATCCTGTAGACTGGTATCCTTGGGGAGAAGAAGCTTTACAAAAAGCAAAGGCAGAAGACAAACCTATTTTAGTAAGTATTGGTTATGCAGCCTGCCATTGGTGTCATGTAATGGAGAGAGAAAGTTTTGAAAATGAAGCAACCGCTTCATTTATGAATGAGCATTTTATCAATATCAAAATTGATCGAGAAGAAAGACCTGATCTGGATCATATTTATATGGATGCGGTTCAGGCGATGAGTGGAAGTGGTGGCTGGCCTTTAAATGTATTTTTAACTCCCGATCAGCTTCCATTTTATGGGGGAACTTATTTTCCTCCAACGGCCATGCATAATCGACCAAGCTGGCTGGATGTATTAGGAGGTGTAAGCAAAGGGTATCAAGAAAAAAAATCAGCCATAATTACACAAGCAGAAACGCTGAAGAATCATTTGGTAAAAAGCAATTCGTTTGGAATGGTTCAACCAGATGAAACAGAACAAGCATTATTTTTTTCTGAAGAATCATTGACCACCATTGCGGAAAAGCTATTGGAGCAGGCAGATACAGTTGATGGGGGTTTTGGGAACGCACCCAAATTTCCACAAAGCAATTCAATCGTTTATTTGTTAAGACATTATCATTTTACCAAAGACCAGGCTTCTTTAGATCAAGCATTATTGAGCATTGATAAAATGATACAGGGAGGAATTTATGATCAGGTGGGTGGTGGATTTGCCAGATACAGTACAGATGCACAGTGGCTGGTACCTCATTTCGAAAAAATGTTGTACGATAATGCGCTGTTGATAATGGTTTTATCAGAAGCCTATCAACTCACTCAAAACAAACAATATCAGTTAGTAATAGAACAAACGCTTCAGTTTATACAAAGAGAATTAACCGACAGTTCGTTTGGATTTTATAGTGCCTTGGATGCCGATAGTGAAGGGGTAGAGGGTAAATTCTATACCTGGAACTATGACGAAATAATTACTGTGTTAGGAGAAGATGCCGACTTTTTCTGTTCATTCTATCAAGTAGAAAAAAATGGGAACTGGCATGAAGGAAAGCATGAAAACCCACCAACAAATATCCTTTGGATCAACCGTTACCCCTCTGACCAAGAACTCGCATTGATTGCTATTTGCAAGGATAAATTATTGGCAAAAAAAGGATCCAGAATCAGGCCTTTATTGGATGATAAAATTTTATTGGGCTGGAATGCTTTAATGATAACTGCCTATTGCAAGGCATCTGCAGCTCTGGGAAATTCCGAATACCTGGAAATTGCCCAACAAACCATCCAGTTTCTGGAAGAAAAATTCAATTTCAACAGCACTTTGGGCTGGCATCATACGTTTAAAAATGGGGTAGCCAAAATTCCGGCATTTCTGGATGATTATGCTTATTTGATTCAAGCCTATATTCATTTACAAGAAATTACTGGCAATACAGACTATCTTCTTAAAGCAAAAAAGTTAACCCAATGGGTGATCGACCATTTTTCGGAAGAGTCGTCTGGATTCTTTTATTACACACCCGATTTTCAAAAAGATATTATCGTACGCAAAAAAGAAGTGTACGATGGTGCAACCCCTAGCGGAAATGCCATCATGGCCATTAATTTGTATTATTTATCGGTGGTTTTTGATGAAGCAGGTTGGCAAAAAAGATCCACCCAATTAACCACTTCTTTATCCAACGCCATATTAAAGCATCCTACTTCATTTGCTTGTTGGGCAACATTACTGCAAACAATGGTGAAAGGCAATAAGGAAATAGTGGTGACCGGGCAACAGGCACTGAATTATCTGAATCCTATCAATAGGGCATATATACCCAATAAAATAATTCAGGCATCGGAAACTAATTTGGCCGTTTTTCCGTTATTACACGGTAAAGAGTTTGAAAAAGAGGCTGTTTTGTTTTATTTGTGTGAAAATTATACCTGTGGACCGGCATTTAGAACTGTAGAATCGCTTTTAGCAAATATGTAACAACTTTATTTGTAATTTGCCTCTGACAGTGTATTTTTTGGGTTTGGTATTCAATAAAATAATAATTCAATCGTATTTGACGTTACATTTACTTGCTACTGTTAAATTATAAAATTTAGTCGATTTTTAAGACTTAACAGTCGTTGGAAAACTTATATTTGCCACTGTCAAAACCAGTTTCAGAAAATGAAAATCCAAATTTCCATAATTGCCACTGCAATGGTAGCACTTGGTTTAGTGTCTTGCTTTAAGGGCAAGAAAAACAAGGGCTTAGCTGATGACGGTCAATTGCATGGCGTTGCCCCAACTGCCAAGCAAAGCATGAGTAATCCCAGAAGCATGGTTTATGTGCAGCCCGGTACTTTCCACATGGGTCCTAGCGATGAAGATATTAGCTATAATTACACCACCAGAAACCGTCAGGTTTCTATGCCAGGTTTTTGGATGGATGCTACAGAAATTACCAATAACGAATATCGTCAGTTCATCAATTGGACGCGTGACTCTCTAGCTTTTAAAATCTTATTTGGTCAAGGTATTAATAAGGCCGACGATACCATGGCGGTGGATTGGAAAAAAGTGGCGACCATTAAATGGGATAAGAACACGGTCGAAAAATTAAACGAATTAAATTTAGCTCCAGACAATCGTTTGTATGGTAAGCCAGAAATAGATCCAGAGAAATTGTTGTATCGAGTAGAATATTTCGACTTGAATGAAGCAGCAAAAAGAGAAAATGCAGGAGCTCCACGCAAGAATTTTATTGTTAAGAGAGACCAGAAGATTTACCCTGACACATTGGTTTGGATGAGAGACTTTTCTTATTCTTACAACGAACCAATGACCAAAAGATATTTTAATCACCCTGCATTTGGTAATTATCCTGTAGTGGGAGTGAACTGGAAACAGGCAATGGCTTTCTGCCATTGGAGATCACATCTTCAAAATACTTATTTAGAGAAGAAAAAATTAGCCATTGAGGGAGACTACCGTTTACCTAGTGAAGCAGAATGGGAATATGCAGCGCGTGGAGGAAGAACCAATTCGATGTATCCATGGGGAAGTTATTATCCAAGAAATAAGAAAGGTTGTTTATTGGCCAACTTCAAACCAGGTAGAGGAAACTATGCCGAAGATGGAGGCTTTTATACTGTAAGAGCTGACGCATATTGGCCAAATGATTATGGCTTATTTAATATGTCAGGAAATGTGGCTGAATGGACTGGATCATACTTTTATGAAGGTGCTTATAATTTCATGAGTGACATGAGTCCGGATATTCGTTATGATGCCAAAGATTCTGATCGCCCTCGTGAAAAAAGAAAAGTAGTACGTGGTGGTAGCTGGAAAGACATTGCTTATATGATTCAAGTAAGCACAAGGTCTTATGAGTATCAGGATACAGCTAAATCTTATATAGGATTTCGTTGCGTAATTGATTTAGCTCCAAAAATGAAAAAATAATTTCAATCGATAATTTTAAAATTTCCTTAATCTTAAAAAAATAAAAAATGGCTGCTGCAATTCCTCCTAAAGTTACAAAATGGTTTGATGTTGGTGTATCCATCGCTGCAGCGGTGGTAATCTTTGGTGCATTACAGAAAATTTTGCATACAGAGATAGCTGATTTAATGTTAAAAATTGGTTTAGGAACAGAAGCTGTAATCTTTATTGGATACGGTGTTCTTTATCTAATATATCCTGCAATTGATGATCATGAAGTACATCTTCCTGGTAAACAGTCTGCAGGAAATCCGGCTTTGAATAATTTAGACAAAATGATGCAAGAAGCAGATATTACTCCTACCAATTTGGCCAAATTAAGTGCTGGATTCCAGAAGTTAGGTGTAACAGTAGATAAGATGGGAGAAATTGGAGATGTGGTTAAATCTACTGGTGATTTTTCAGCTAAATCAAAAGAAGCAAGTGCTGCAATGGGTGCTGTTTCAACTGCTGTAAATGGTGTTGTTCAGTCTATGGCTGGATTTAGTTCTGCTGGTGAAGTTGGCAAACAATTTCATTTACAAGTACAAGGGTTAACGAAGAATTTATCTTCTTTAAATACCATCTACGAATTAGAATTGCAAGAAAGCAATAACCACTTAAAGGCATTGAATCAGTTCTATGGTAAATTGAATCAAGCTTCTGTGGCTATGACAGCAAGTGCAGATGATGCGATAAAAGCAAAAGAACAAATAGCAGCATTGGCTACTAATTTGACTAAACTCAACCAGGTATATGGCAGCATGTTAACTGCTATGCAAGGAAGATAGTAGTCATTTAAACAATGAACAACCAAACTAATTTGTAAATTTTTTTGATAAACGTAAGATAGTATGTCACTACCCAAGGAACCGCGGCAGAAGATGATCAACATGATGTATTTAGTGTTAACTGCACTATTGGCATTGAATGTGTCTTCTGAAATCTTAAATGCTTTTAAAACGGTTGATAAAAGTTTAACGACTGCCAGTGGAATAGTTGAGCAAAAGAATCAAGGAATTTTTAAATCTTTTGCAAAAAAAATGGCAGATCCAACCACAAAAGATAAAGCGGAGTTGTGGTTTCCTAAAGCGCAGAAAGCAAAAACTTTAGCTGACGAAGTATATAGTTATTTAGAAACATTGAAGCTGGAATTAAAGAAAGAGTCAGGATTAAGTAAAGACGAGAATGGTAAAGAGGTTTATAAAGAAGATGATTTAGATGCAGCAACACGTATGTTTTTATCTAATCCTCCAGAAGGAAAAGGAAAAGGAAAAGAGTTGTATGCAAGATTGAAATCTTTCAAAGAACAATTGTTGGCCATTGATCCGGAAATTGCAAAAGAAGTAGGAGCAACACTTCCATTGGATATTCCAGATGCAAAAGATGAAAAAGCAGTTAAAGATTGGGCTTATTCATTTTTCCATATGACACCGACAGTTGCTGGAATTACTATTTTAAGCAAATTCCAAAATGATATTAAAAATAGCGAAGCACAAGTAGTTGAATATTGTCATAAAGAAATTGGTGAAGTAGAATTAGTATACGACCAGTTTCAGGCAATTGCCAATGCCAATGCAAGCTATGTTATGCCTGGCGAAGAAATCATTATCAATGCAGGTGTGGGAGCATTCAACAGCGCTTCTAAACCAACAGTATCGGTGGATGGTGCTGGCGCAACGCCAACTCCTGATGGGTCTTTTGAATATAAATTCAAGCCTACCAGCAGTGGTATGAAAAAAGTAAATATTTCTTTTGTTAAACCTGATGGAACAACTGCATCGGTTACCAAAGAAATTAAATATACCGTTGGGGTACCTTCTGGATTAGTAGTATCTACTGATAAAACAAGGGTATTTTATCAAGGTTTGGCCAATCCATTAAGTGTAACTGGTGGTGGCGGTGATGAAAAAGTGAATGTAAGTATTGAAGGAAATGGGGTAAGTTTTAGTAAATCAGGTCCTGGACAATATGTGGTTAATTGCGCTCAATTAGGATCTGCTACTGTTTCAGCTTCAGACGGTAAGAATAGCCAGAAAGTGTTGATTCCTATAAAAAGAGTGCCTAATCCATTAGCAACTGTTGGTGGAAAAGCAGGTGGACCAATTCCAGCTAATGTATTCCGTGTACAAAAAGGAGTAGCTGCAGAATTAAGAGATTTCATTTTTGAAGGGGTTAGTTTTCAGGTGGTTTCTTTTACATTAATCTGCACTGGAAAAGGATTTGAGGAAAGTGGGTTTGGTTTAGCAGAAGTGAATGGTGCTTATTTTAATGCTGAAGCGATTGCTTTACTCAAAAAATGTCAGGCTGGTTCAACAGTTGTTATTGATGAAATTAAAGTAAATGGCCCCGGCGGTACAAGGGTCTTGGATCAGAATATTTCATTTACTCTACAATAAATGTGTGTATGAAAAAGATGGTATTTAAAACGGTATTTGCTAGTATTGCTTTGATTGCAGCGATGTCTTCATCTGCTCAATCTAAGTACAAAACTGCTGCTCCTAAGGCAGCTCCTACAACTACTCAGGCACCTGCTACGGCACAAACGCCAGCTGCAACCAAGAAAACTACTCCCCCTAAAAAAGGAGCCAGTACTTCAAAGTACGCGAATGCTGGAGCAAATGCAGCCGCTGATACTACCATCACCAATGCAACTCCTGTTGCAGGATCTTCTAAATACAGGCCAGGCAATAATACTGCTCCTGCACCAACTACAACAAGCGCTTCTTCCGGATCAGTAAATATTAGTTATGACACCACTATTCAAGGTGGATTTGATGTGAAGCCTGAAATATCTTTAAGAAATAATTATGCGGTTGATCGCAGTCAGGTTAAAGATCGTAAACCATTGGAATACGAAGACCTAAGAGAAGACGATGCATTATTCAGTCATTTTGTTTGGCGTGAGATTGACGGAAGAGAAAAAATCAATCAATCCTTTGTTTATCCTGGTAAAGATGATAATGGAGATCAGCGTTTCTTCTCTATTTTGTTGAGTGCTATTAAGAACGATAGTGTTGTTGCATTTTCAGCAGATAATGATCGTTTTACTATACCAATGACTGTGAATCAAGTGATGGCCTTGACTGGTGGAGCTTATGATACAGTGGAAGTGCCAGATCCGGTTACTGGTGTTACTGAAAGAATCATCACCAAAAAACCAAAATTTAGCCCAGATTCTGTCTATACTTTTAGAATTAAAGAGCAGGTAATTTTCGATAAAGAATCAAGTAGATTATTTACAAGAATTGTCGGAATCGCTCCAATTGCTAAACAAGTAGTAGCGGGTAAATCTTTGCCAAGAACACTTTTCTGGGTGTATTACCCAGATATGCGTAAGACTTTGGGCAAATTCGAAGTATATAACCCTAGGAATTTTGCTTCTAGAATGACTTGGGAAGAATTATTCGAAGGCCGCATTTTTTCCAGTTATATCATTAAATCTTCTATGAATAACCCGAACGACAAGTCTTTGAGTGCAATGATCAAAGACCCTTTGTTCCGTTTATTAGAAGGAGAGAACATCAAACAAAAGATATTGAACTACGAACAAGACCTTTGGGCATACTAGTTGGGGTATACTAAGTAGTAGGTAATTTTATATAGAAAAGGGAGCATTTGCTCCCTTTTTTCATTGTAAACCGGGGTTTTTTAAAATTTTTTGTTCAACCAATTAATGTTAAATCGTAACATTTCCTTAACTTAGCCACGGTTTTTCATAGGATATTGGATTTTAAAAACGGGGCTGGATTTTTATCCTGGCCCTTTTTTTGTTTTTAGACCTTCCTTCAAAAGGCTTTAATCCCTCACTTTTATTATTTTAAGCAAATCACCTCTGTATGAGCAACTTGAATTTGGGCTGATTTTCAAATAGAGCATCTGGGACTTGCCGTTAAGCTATTTTGCGAATGAGGCGTAACAATGAAAGTTGTTTGAGCCCCAGCTTGACGGGGCGAGTTCTTTCATTGTAGCCGAATGAGGAAAATAGTAGGCAAGGAACAGCAGCGAGATTTGGAAACAGACCGAATGAAGGTGCTCTAACAATCTATTGCGTCTTGAAGTAATTAATTAGAAGTACAGCTTTTGACGCCCCGATTTCTGCAGCAAGTGTGGCTTCAGATTGGGCTTTGATGTTTTTTACTGAACGAAAGGCTTTGAGTAATTGACTGATCGTTTGAGGACCAATTCCATCAATCTGTTCTAATTCATTTTTGAAAGTGCCTTTCGACCGTTGGTTCCGATGAAACCCAATTCCAAAACGATGTACTTCATCCCTGATTCTTCTGACTAGTTTTAGCGAATCACTATCCCAGGGCAATTTTATTGATGCTGTATCACCAGCAAAAAATATTTCTTCTTCATTTTTAGCTAATCCGATCAAAGTAGTTTGTCCTTCTAAGCCAAGCGCTTCTATGCTCTCTAAAGCAGCGCTTAACTGCCCTTTTCCACCGTCAATAATCACTAGCTGAGGAAAAGGCGCATCTTCTTCTTTTAATCGCTTATAACGCCTGTAAACCACTTCTTTCATGGTTGCAAAATCATTGATGCCAACAACTGTTTTTACATTGAATTTTCTATAGTCATTTTTGGAAGGCATTCCATCTTTAAAACAGATCATTGCAGAAACAGGGTAAGCTCCCTGAAAATTAGAGTTATCGAAGCACTCAATATGAGTAGGAACTTCAGCTAATTGTAGGTATGCCTGTAATTCATACAATACCTTTTTCTTTTCCAGATCGGTTTTACCTTCTAAGAGCAATAATTTTTTCTTACGAAGTTCATCTTTGAAATAAAGCACATTTTTGATGGAGAGATCCAGTAATTTTTTCTTGTCTCCTAATTTAGGTACAGTGACTGTAATGGTTTCATCCGGGTAATTGATCGGAAAAGGCACTACAATTTCTTGGGCCAGACTGTTGAACTTTGTTCTTAGATTGCCAATTACAAATTCCAATACTTCTTCCACTGATTCTTCTAATTTGGTTTCAACTGGCACAGTATGCGTTTGAACAATGGTTCCATTTTGAACCATCAAGTAATTCACAAAAGCATTGTCATCGTCTTTCTCAATAGAGAATACATCCAGATTGGTCAAGTGTTTGCTTACAATCACCGATTTAGATTGGTAATTTTCTAAATGCTCAATTTTTTGTTGAATAAAAGCTGCTTTTTCAAAATGAAGCGCAGCAGCTTCTTTTTGCATTTCCGATTTAAAATGTTGAATGACCGAACCAAGATTTCCTTTTAAAATATGCTTCACCATTTCTAATCCTTCCTGATAATCTGCTGCAGATTGCAGGCCTTCGCATGGGCCTTTGCAATTACCCAGATGATATTCCAAACAAACTTTAAATTTTCCTTTTTGAATGTTCTGGTCGGTGAGATTCAGTTTGCAATTTCTTAATGGAATATATTGTTTTACAAAATCAATCAATTCTCTTACTCTTCCGGAAGAAGTAAATGGGCCAATGTATTCAGAGCCATCATTGATTTTTTTTCTTGTCAAAAAGATCCTCGAAAAAGGTTCTTTTTTTACAACAATGTAGGGGTAGGTTTTATCGTCCTTTAAATTGATATTGTATTTAGGCTGGTATTCTTTGATCAATGCATTTTCCAATAAAAAAGCATCTTGTTCAGAATCTACAATGGTGAATTCAATTTTGTGGATCCGCTGCACCAATTCGTGGGTCTTGTATCCAACGAATGTTTTATTGAAATAGGAGCTGACTCTTTTTCTTAAACTTTTAGCTTTTCCGATATAAATTAAAACACCCTCTTTATTATAGTATTTATAAATACCCGGGTTAACTGGAATAGTATGGGCTAATTGTTGAAACTGTTCTTGTGTCATTTATCTAAAACTTTATCCCAACTAATTACAACTTGTTCCTTAACTTCTTTTCCGCTTATCGTCTGTGACTGGCTTATCTGAAATTGATGATCGGCCAGCCAGCTAATTTGTTGAATAGTTGTAATGCCGTTTTCTGTTGAAGCGGTTCTTATAAAACACCTTTTTATGATATTGGTTTCTTCGCTTAATAAAACATCCATTCTTTGTATGGAAAGGCTTGGGTCAGTAGGTGTATAATTAATGGTGTAACTAGCCGTGCTTAAATCCTGAAAAACAGATTCTTTATAGAGTTCCTTATGGCGTATGAATTCGTTGGTTATGCTAAGCACTTTTGCAGCTTCTGCTAAAAAAGCTGATTTGTCTATTATTTCATTGCTTTCAGATGAATCTTTTGTGATCGTTCTATGTATAACAAAATCCCTAAGATCTACAAATTTCATTTGCTCTTTTATGAAATTATCAATGGGATAATATTTGGCAGTATCTGCAATTGTTTGTTGCTTGGCTAATTGCTTATTGCTTTTAGATTGACAGGCTGCAATCAAAAGGGCTATTGAAATAAATGAGATGACTAATTTATTCATGCTGCAAAACTATCCAAAATTTAGTCTATTTCCACTGACGGGTAATGCCCAGTCTAATTCCATAATCCATCAGGTTTTCCTTGATAGGATATTGATTGGTATAAGTGGGAAGATGCTGGTACCTGATTTGAGGTCCAATCTGCCAAATATTTGCACCACTCTTGTAAGAGAAGTTGATGCCAATACTGCTATTAACATTCCATTTGCGAATGAAACTATTTCCGTCGGTATAATTTTTATAATCTGTAGAAAGCAGGAATGTGCTGTTATTAACGGATAATGTCGGTTGAACAGATGCTTCTGCATTTAATCCAACTGTTTTTCCTTTGATCAATTCCCACTGCACTCCTACAGGAATAGAAACCTGATAGGTTTTGTTATTCAGTTGTTCTGGTTGATATCCAGTATTATTATTATAGGTGGAGAATAAATTGATCGTTTGAATACCATTATTGTTGATCAATGAAAGCGTACTTGGACTGTTTAATGTTTTAAATGTTTCAATATTATATTGGCGAACATTCAATTGCAAACCTGTTTTAAATTTCAAATTTTTGCTGATATTATACAAAGCTGCAAAACCAACTTCAATACCCATTGAAGGGCTATGACGAACAATATCATTTACAGTAGCCGAGTAATTGAGCCCTAAAGGAACGTTTTGTGTGTTGGTATTAGAAACAGTACTCGGTAGTATTACTTGTTTAACTGCTGCATCGGAAAGTGTACGATAACTCTTTGATGGTGTTACATAAAATTGAAATCCAACTCTTGATACTTTTTTCCAAGAAATCGTTTTGGGAGAAGAAACAATATTTTTTAAATATTCTTCCTCTAATTGAATGGGTTGTTGATTGGCCGGAATTGATTTCAATAAATTTGGAATGACCAGTTCCTTCGATTCAATAGCTTCATCCTTTACTGAAATAGTATTTAAATTCAAGGCAGTTAATGTATTGGCTGTATTTGAATTTACATTGATAGGTAGGAGAACAGCATTGTTTTCAGCTGAAATTGCTGGCCTGTTTTTTTCTATACCAACAGTTAATTCCGGATTTGTTGAACCAGCATTTTCATCCTGTAAATAAGCAGATTCTTGTAATTGATGATTGGCAATGGAAGAAATTGTGTAATCAGTAATATGCTGTGGCTCTATCACTCCTAAATAAGATTCAGTAGATTCTTTAGGAGCTATCTGATTGGTTCTGGTAATTGTTTTTTTAGGTGCTGCTTCAATAGCTGCAATAGATTGAATTCTTTCGGCTGAAGGAGACATGAGTAAAGTAGAAATAGTCAAGCCAACAATAATAAATAAAGCAATGAAAGTAAGTGCAGGCCATGTTTGTGTTCCGTGGATTTCTGTTCGAATATTGTTCCAAACATGATCAGACGGATACATACGATGATGCTTTACTTCATCTTGCAGCAGTTGCTTAAATTCGTCGTCTTGGTAATTCTTGTACTCCATATAAACAAATCAATGAAACTACTTTTTCAAAGCAGCTAACCATTGATAATCTTCCTTTGGTTGATCGATAATTCTCTTTTTCACCAATATCATTTCTAACATTGCCTTCGCTCTGGTGAATTGGCTTCTGCTCGTACTTTCTTCTATATCCAACATCTCGCCAATTTCTTTATGACTATATCCTTCCAATGCATATAAGTTCAGAACAGTTCTATAACCCAATGGCAAAAGCCGGATACATTCAATGATTTGTCTTGCTTGCATGATAGAAGGCATTGTTTCTTCTTTCACCTCCAAATAGCCAGCATGCTCCAAATCGATATTTTCATTAAACTTTTTGTTTTTCTTCAAAAAGTTAATGCATGTATGCACGATGATTCTTCTTATCCATCCTTCAAATGCACCTTTGTTTTGAAAAGTATGAATTTGAGTAAAGATCTTAATGAACCCTTCTTGCAGCATGTCTTCCGCATCTTCCCTATTTTGACCAAAACGATAACATACACTCAACATTTTCGGACTGTAACGATTATACAGTTCGCGTTGAGCGGATGGGTCATTTTGTAAACAGCCTACTAAAATGGCTTGTTCTGTCATTTTCGGGAGTATATTAACCCTAAATATAAGACATATTTTTATTCATTCTGCTGCATGTTTTTGCGGCTTTCAGAGGGTTTTGTAGAACAAAAACAGTATATTTTTTGATTTTATTAAGAATTAATATTCAAAAGCCACATTTTTTGTATTTTGGTATCTATTCTTAACAATTGAAGTATTATGGACAGAAGGTCCTTTTTAAAAGTAAAGACGGAGAAAAATGAAAAAGCGGGAATCGCTTTTGAAATACCACCTCCGCCTCCAAATGGAGGATTAACTCCATTTAGTGGAGCATTTACCGAATTAGAATTAACCCATTTATTGAAAAGAACCTTATTTGGTGTTTCTAAAGCAGACCTAAATTATTTTAAGAATAAAACCTTGAATCAAACAGTGGATGAATTAATCAATCCCACTGCCCCATTACCTGCACCGCCATTGAAAGACTATGCGGTTGGTTCTGCATTGGTTCCTGATAATAATATTGCCATTGGTACTACTTGGGTAAACGATTTTAATACAGATGGAACAATATCTTCTTTAAGAAGGTCATCATTTAAAAAATGGTGGATGGGAGTAATGATTAATCAAGACCGGAGTATCAGAGAAAAAATGACCCTTTTCTGGCACAATCATTTTTCCACAGAATCCAATGATGTTGGTAATTCAGGCTATGTATACAAGCACCATAATTTATTGAGAACTTCTGCATTAGGCAATTTTAAAACCCTTACCAAAGCAGTTACGCTCGATCCAGCGATGTTGGTCTATTTAAATGGTCAGCTCAACACGGCAACAGCACCTGATGAAAATTATGGTAGAGAGATTCAAGAGTTGTTTTGTTGTGGAAAGGGTCCAGGATCAAAATATACTGAAGACGATGTTAAAGCTTCAGCAAAAGTGCTTACAGGGTGGAGAGTAAATTCAACAACCAATTCTTCTTTTTTTACCGAAAGCAGGCACGATAAAACCAATAAAGCATTTTCATCATTTTATAATAATACTATCATTCAGGGAAGATCCGGTGCAACAGGCGGAGAGCAAGAGATTGATGATATGTTGAATATGATATTTGCAACACAAGAAGTTGCCAAATATGTGTGTAGAAGAATTTATCGTTGGTTTGTTTATTATGATATCGATGCAAGTGTAGAAACCAATGTAATTAACCCTCTTGCGGATATTTTCAGAAATAGTAATTACGAAATCAAACCTGTTTTATCTGCTTTACTCAAGAGTGAACATTTCTTTGATTCATTGGCTAAAGGATGTCAAATTAAAAGTCCGGTAGATCTGGTTGTAGGATTGTGCAGAGAGTTTAATGTTGCATTTCAACCTGCAGCTGATTATGCTACTAATTATGGATTTTATAATTACCTGGTGAGCTGGGTAAATAATATGCAACAAAGCATTGGAGATCCTCCAGATGTTAGTGGTTGGAAAGCTTATTATCAGGAACCACAGTTTTATCAAATTTGGATTAACGCAGATACCTTACCTAAAAGAAATCAGTTTACAGATACCATGGTGGTGAATGGGTATACTTTTAGTGGTAAAAAAATAGTGATTGATTGGGTGGAGTATGCAAAAACATTATCTAATCCAAGAGATCCAAATGTGTTGATCAATGATTTAGTTACAGCAATGTATCGATTAAATATTTCAGCTGCTTCTAAAACACAATTAAAAAGAGATATACTATTGGCCGGACAATCAACCGATATATATTGGACTGAGGCCTGGGATTTATTTATTTCTACACCAAACAATACCACCAATGCAACGAGTGTAAGAAATAAATTGAGAGATCTGATTAAATACTTAATGAATCTGGCTGAGTATCAGCTATCATAATTGATTGAATATGAAAAGGAGAGACTTTTTACGAAATACTTTACCAGCAGGCATTGCACTGCCATCCTTGGTGGGAGGCTTTTCGTTTAAAGCATTTGGAGCTGATTCTCCTTTTGCCCAGTCTATGTTTTTGCCAGTAACCAATACTGACCATATAGTAGTGATTATTCAAATGAATGGAGGTAATGATGGATTAAACATGGTCATTCCCATAGAAAATTTCAGTAATTATGTTGCCGCTCGCCCCAATATTTATATTCCAGAAAACAGAGTCTTGAAGTTAGATGGAATTACAAAAACCGGATTACATCCTGCTATGACAGGATTACAAACCATGTTTAATGAGGGAAAATTAAATGTGATCCATTCTGTAGGATATCCTCAACCAAGCTTCTCTCATTTTAGAGCAACAGACATTTTGATGAGTGCAAGTGATAGTAACAATGTGGTGAATACTGGTTGGGCAGGCAGGTACTTAAACTACGAGTATCCTAATTTCCCCAATGGATATCCCAATTCAAGTATGAAAGATCCTTTGGCTATACAAATTGGATCTGCTACATCGCTTACACTGCAAGGGCCAGCGGTAAACATGGGTATGAGTATTACCAATCCTTCCAGCTTTTATAATTTGGTCAATGGAATACAAGACCCCGCACCAAATTCGCCAGCAGGTAAGGAACTGACTTTTATTCGTCAAATTTCTCAACAAACGCAACAATATGCTACGGTCATTAAAGATGCTGCAGCAAAAGTGCCCACTCAAGTAACTTATCCAACAGGAAATGGTTTGGCAGACCAGTTAAAAATTGTAGCTCGATTAATAAAAGGAGGCTTGCAAACAAGGGTGTACATGGTTAATATCGGAGGATTCGATACCCATTCTGCTCAAGTAAATTCAACTGATACAACAACTGGAACGCATGCAAATTTATTGGGTAACTTAAGTAGAGCAATTAAAGCTTTTCAGGACGATCTTAAATTCTTAGATATTGAAGACCGCGTTATTGGAATGACTTTTTCTGAGTTTGGAAGAAGAATAAAAAGCAATGCAAGTACAGGAACCGATCATGGTTCTGCAGCTCCTTCTTTTGTATTTGGTAAAAATGTATTAGGTGGTGTAACAGGCGATACGCCTATGTTTGGATCTAGTGTAACTTTTAATGATAATCTTCCTTTCCAATATGATTTCAGAAGTATTTATGCTACTATTTTGAGTAATTGGCTTTGTGTAGATAGCAAAGATTTACAGCAAGTGATGCTGAAAAATTTCCAAACAATGCCGTTGGTAAATTCTGCAGATTGTAAAAAAGCAGTGAATTTATCGGGTGAGTCATTAATCAGTAATTATCCGAATCCTTTTACGAGCAATACTATTATTACATTCAAAACGAACGGTGGACATACCTTGGTTCAAATTTTAGATACAATGGGCAGGGTAATCGCCAATTTAACCGATCAAGTATATACTGCAGGTACTTATACAGTGACTTTCAATGCAGGTACTTTGCCATCAGGGGTCTATTATGCACGTCTTCAGAACATGAGTGTTCAACAAGTGAGAACCATGATTAAAGCTGGTAGGTAAGCTGCGAAAAATATTTGCAACAATGATGTAAATATTGGCAAAATAGTTGAACTTTGTACACTAGATTATTTGAGTTTTCATGTGCAAGAAATACGGGTCATGCTTATTTACATTATTTGTTTTATTATCTCTCTTTAACAGTGATTTAGCTGCACAATCTTGTAGTTATACCATCAGTGGACAAATTACCAATAAGTCAACTAAAAAGGGTATAGGATTCATTGAGGTATTGGTGAATCCAGGTAATTTAAAAACTAAAACAGATAGCTTGGGTAATTTTTTAATTGCACAATTATGTTCAAATAATTATACAATCAAGCTATATAATAAAGATGAATTATTAGAAAGCAAAAGCATCAACCTCACTAAAAGCCAGAACATCAATTTCAGCATTGATCTTAATATTACTCAATTAGAAGAAGTAGTGGTAAGATCAAAAAGAGATGACAATAAAAATACCATCAAAGAAGAGTTAAGTCTAAAAGAAATCAATCAAACCAGAGGGCAAACATTAGGAGAAGTTTTACAAAGGGTCAACGGGGTTACCGTTTTACAAACAGGCAGTACGATTTTTAAACCTGTTATTCATGGATTGCATAGTCAACGAATACTTATTTTGAATAATGGAATAAGACTAGAAGGGCAACAATGGGGGAGTGAACATGCACCGGAAATCGATCCATTCACTGCAGATAAATTTACCGTCTTAAAAGGCGCAGGAGCTTTGCGGTACGGAAGTGATGCAATTGGAGGGGCGGTATTAGTTGAACCTAAAGTATTGCCCGAAACACCAGGTACTAGTGGAGAAGTCAACACTGCTTATTTCGACAATAACCGCATGTATGTGTTGAATGGGATGGTTCAACAAAATCTAAAAAAAATACCTGCATTGAGCTGGCGGTTACAAGCAACCTATAAACGGGGAGGCAATAGCAGAACCCCCGATTACTGGTTATGGAATACAGGCGTAAAAGAATTTAATTACGCAGCATCAGCCATTTACAGAGGAAAGAAAATTACTTCTGAATTGTTTTTATCGGCATTTAATACAGACCTAGGTATTTTTATAGGTTCTCATATTGGCAATTTGACCGATTTAGAAAATGCCATTCAAAGCGAAAAGCCTGTTCAAAATATTGATGCATTTTCTTATGAAATTGGAAGACCTAAACAAGAAGTAAATCATTTCCTGTTGAAATCTAAAACTGTTTTTCAATTGAATGAATGGTATAAAATGAATCTGGTTTTATCGAGACAGGAAAATATACGAAGGGAATACGATAGAGCATTTATAACCAATCGACCAGAGTTAGAATTAAATATTGGTACATCAATCATAGACCTTTCTTTGGAGCAGTCAGAGAAAAAGTCTTCACAAACTATTGTTGGTATTACTGGAACACTGCAAGAAAATGTATGGAGCGGCAGCAGGTTTTTTATTCCCAATTTTGAATCAACCAATATCGCCGCATATGCTATACGAAAATGGAATCTACAACCATGGTCTTTCGAAACCGGCATTCGCTACGATTACAAAACATTGACTACTTATAGAAATCAGAATAATCAAACAAGAAGCCTGGAGCAAAACTTTAATAATATTTCAGCATCATTAGGTACAACCTATAAGATTAATAATGATTTGCGTTTACTGATGAATGCTGCAATGGCATGGAGAGCGCCCCAGGTAAATGAATTGTTTGTAAATGGATTGCACCACGGTTCGGCTAGTTTTGAAATAGGTGACTCCACTTTAAAAAGTGAGCGTGCATATAATTTCTCAGCACAATTGAAATATGAACCAGACAGTAGCTGGAATATTGATGTTGGCGTTTATTATAATCTAATTGACGACTTTATCAATTTAGTTCCATCTCTTCCGCCAACACTTACATTGAGAGGGGCATATCCAACTTTTAGGTTTATTCAAACCAATGCTTTATTGGCTGGAACAGATATAAGCGTACAAAAAAATTTCAATAGACATTGGACAGGTGGAGTAAAAGCGGCGATTTTATTTGCTAGAGACCGTATCAAAAATGATTGGTTAATGCAGATGCCTCCCAATCGTTTGGAATATAACTTAACGTATAATATTGGCTCAAAAAAAATGACCAATAGCTATGTGCAGCTAAAATGGATAAATGTTTTGGAACAAACAAGGGTCCCCTCAGATTATAAAGATTATTTGCCACCCCCTCCAGCCTATCATTTATTGAATATAGAATTTGCAACAACGTTACAGGTTTACAATAAAAGCACTACTTTTGGCCTGAGTATTTTAAATTCCTTGAATTCCCGGTACAGAGATTATATGAATCGTTTCAGGTATTATAACGATGAGGTAGGAAGATCTTTGGTATTGCGGGTTAAAATTGCTTTATAAAATGAAAAAATTTCTGATCATTACATTGGTAATTTCTGCACTTGTAGGTTGTAAAAAAACGGCTTCCCCGTCTGATGAGAACGAACATGAGTCTGTTAATAGAATAGAATTCATTTTTACTAGTGCAGGGTCAGCTACAAGAACTTTTATTATGGAAGATCCAGATGGAGATGGAGGAAATCCCCCTAGTAGAATCGATAGCATAAAATTGAATGCAGGAACTACCTACAATTTGGATGTAAAAACATTTAACCTGGTGAATGGTGTTCAAAAAGATATTACCTCTGTAATTTCCAGCCAGTCTAGTTCTCATGAATTATTTTTTATTCCAACAGGTGTCAGTTTGGCCATTACTAAAAACGATAAAGACATAAAAAATTATCCATTAGGATTAAACTCAACATGGGTAGTTGGTTCAGCTGCTACGGGAAGTATCCGATTTAAAGTAATGCATAAACCAGCTGGTATTAAAGGTCCAAATGATGCCCCTACTGTTGGCCACAGTGATATTGATCTAAATATCCCTGTAAAATTGCAATAACATTGCAAATAATTTGCAACATTGATTCATTTATATTAGTTTTGCTACCTTAAAATTAAAGTAAATGAAAAAATTAGTATTGATTGTTGTAATGGTTGTTATTGGTGCGTCTGTTTCTGCACAAACCAAGTTTGGATTTAAAATTGGCTATAATGCTGCCAATGTTTCTACTAACGATCCTGATATTAGTAAAGATGGTAAAACACTTTCTGGTATTGGATTTGGTGCGTTTGTAGATTTTTCTTTGAGTAAGAATTTCTCTATCCAACCTCAAATTAATTACAACAGAAAAGGAACTGCAATAGCGCATGCTGGTCACTCAGATAAGGTTCAATTTAATGTGTTAGATATTCCGGTTAATGCGCTTTATCGCACCAATAGCGGCTTTTTTATTGGAGGTGGTCCAAATTTTGGATATAACCTTTCTGCTAAATTAAAGTCTGAAGAAGATCCTTCAGAGAATTTTGATTTTACTTTTGGTAAAGGAGTAGACGATATTAAAAGATTAGACCTTGGTCTTAATCTTTTAACTGGCTATGAATTCAAAAATGGTTTGTTTGTAAGCGCAAACTACTTAGCAGGATTAACCAATTTGTCTAATGATCCAAATGATAAATGGAGAAATAATCTACTTAATTTCTCTGTTGGCTATAGCTTTGGTGGAACTAAGAAGAAATAATTGTACCCTTATTTTAGTATAAGTTATTCATTCATAAAGAAAAGGCACCCCTCATAAAGGGGTGCTTTTGTTTGTGCAAACAATTGTTATATTTTCAAAGAATGATTTAATTAGTCTAGTATCCGCTATGTTTGCAACAACGTAGCAAATATTGAAATTATGAAAACAAGCTTCTTTTTAATAATAATTGTATTCATAGTTTTCAATATCAGTGCAATTGCTGGTAGTACAACTGATAAACGAATCAGTTATTTGCCTTTAGGAGAAAAAGGTAGTTTGAAGGGTAAAGTGCTTGATGCAAAAACAGGTAATCCTCTGGCTGGGGCATCAGTTTATTTACATGAAGCCAAATTAGGTGTGGTTTCAACTGTTGATGGAAGTTTTACAACCCCACAGGTTCCTACAGGAAAATATTTAGTAGAAGTTACTTTTATCGGGTACAAATCTTTTTTAGAGACAATAGAAATAGGAGTCAATACAAATAGAACAATCAAATTGACTATTGCTGTAGTTGAAAATGAAGCGGTAACAGTTACAGGTGTTGCATCTGCAATGCGTGCAAAGCAATCTGCTCAACCAGTTTCAATAGTAAAAAAAGCAGATTTGTTGGCTACTAGTTCTACTAATATTATTGATGCATTAAGTAGGATAGTACCTGGTGTAGCTGCTTTGAGTACAGGTCCGGCTATTTCAAAACCAATCATTCGCGGATTAGGATATAATAGAATCATTACCATCAATGATGGTGTAAGGCAAGAAGGCCAGCAATGGGGTGATGAACATGGAATTGAAATTGATGAAAGCAGTGTTCAAAAAATAGAAGTACTCAAAGGTCCAGCTTCATTATTATATGGAAGTGATGGAATGGGTGGGGTCATTAATATTATCTCCAATGCTCCAATAACACAAGGAACTATCAAAGGAAATTTGAACGCCGGATTTTTAGACAATAATGGATTATTCAGTGCTAATGCTAATCTTGCGGGCCATTTAAAAAATGGATTTAACTGGAATGTTTATGGATCATCTAAATCGGCAAAAGATTATCAGAATAAATTGGATGGAAGAGTATTGAACAGCCGATTCAACGAACAAAATTTTGGTGGTTATGTAGGCGTCAATCGTTCTTGGGGTTACAGTCATTTAATGGTGAGTAGTTTTAATCAACACCTGGGTTTAATTGAAGGAGAAAGAGACGCAAGCACTGGAAACTTTCTATTATTTGCAGGCACAACTTTAGAAAAAATTGCCAATAATCAAGACCTTAACTCAAGAGATATATTGGTGCCAGGTCAACAGATCAATCATTTTAAAATAGCCAGTGATAATAATTTTGCCATTGGTGCAAATAGATTAATTCTCAATATTGGTTATCAGAGAAACCAGCGCAAAGAACTGGGCGATCCTTTTGAACCAACAAAACCCGGCTTGTATTTCGATTTACAAACCGTGAATTACAATGTACAATTTCACCTACAAGAAAAAAATGGCTGGAAAACAGCAGTAGGCATCAATGGGATGTTTCAGGAAAATAAAAATCGTGGAGAAGAAGTGTTGATTCCAGAATACCAGCAATTTGATGCGGGAGCATTTGTATACACCAGAAAAACCTTCAATGAAAAATTAACGCTAAGTGGAGGTTTGCGCGGAGATATTAGAAGTCTGCAAAGCAAGGGTTATGTGGATGCCGGCATTCTTAAGTTCAATAATTTCAATAAAAACTTTGGCAATTTTAGTGGAAGTGTTGGATTGAGTTACAATGCTTCGGAATCTTTAACCATCAAAGCCAATCTTTCCAGAGGATACCGTGCGCCTTCTGTTTCTGAATTGGCCAGTAATGGAACCCATGAAGGAACCAACCGATACGAATACGGCGATCAAAATTTACAAACAGAAACTTCTTTACAGTTTGATGCGGGCATTGAGTTGAATACACAACATGTAAGTTTCATGTTCAATGCATTTTATAATAATATCAATAACTATATTTTTTATAGCAAGCTATCTAATAATGCAGGAGCTGATTCATTGGTGAATGTAGACGGGCAGGACATCATGGCATTTAAGTTTAAACAATCAGGTGCTGCATTGTATGGTTTTGAAACTAAATTAGATATACATCCACATCCATTAGATTGGTTGCATTTTTCCAATACATTTAGTATGGTTGCCGGAAAATTCAATGAATCTTTTGAAGGCGTGAATCGTTTGCCTTTTATTCCACCCGCTCGATTACTCACTGAGTTAAGAGGAGATTTTAAAAATGCAGGCAATACCTTGCGCAATGCATATGTAAAATTAGAAATGGATAATGTGAGTACACAGAACAGGGTGTTTACTGCATATGACACAGAAACAGCTACACTAGGTTATACTTTGTTGAATTTTGCCGTAGGAACCGATTTTGTACAAAAAGGAAAGACGATTTTTTCTTTGCACTTGGCATTGAATAATTTCACCGATGTAGCTTACCAAAATCACCTCAGCAGACTTAAATATGCTGGAGAGAATTTGGTTACAGGCCGAACAGGTGTATTTAATATGGGCAGAAATTTAAGTGTTAAATTAAATGTGCCGTTGGATTTTAGGGTGAGGTAGGGTTGGTTATTTCAGTTTCTCTTTAATTAGTTTTTCAAGTGCTGCAATTCTTTCTTCTAAGGAATTGATAATGGTTTGTTGCTCCTGAACGGCTTTCACCAAAGGCACTACAAATTGAGAATAAGCAAGGCTATAATGATCTCTTGCATTTTGTGGTTTGTGTATACCGTCAAAATCGTAATTGATACTTTTAGCAGCATATTCAACATCCTGTGCTAAGAATCCTGTTTTTCTTATTTGTACTTTATCTGAATAATTTACATTGCTAAATTTTGGAGCATTTAAATCTCCCGTTTTTACAAAATTATCCAGCTTTAAATCATCAAATAAATAGGATACTGGTTTTAGCTTGGTTATAAAATCTAAACCAGGAATATTTTCTTCAATATTGTATTTAAATCTTGCATCTGAGGGGTTTGTAAAAGGTACTGCTCCTTCTATAATTCCAACTGACCCATTTCCAATTCTTACTTTGTTACTGGCATCTACAATTGCGCCACTACCAATCGCTGTTGCATTGTTTAGTCCATTAACGCTTGCAGTAGCACCACTCCCAATTGCTGTATTGTTAGTGCCAGTTGTATTGATTTGAAGTGCTCCGTTTCCAATTGCTGTATTGTTAGAGCCGGTTGAATTGTTTTGAAGGGCTAAATTTCCCATTGCTGTATTGTTAGTGCCAATTGAATTTGTTTGAAGTGCTAAATATCCTACTGCTGTATTTCCAGCAGCTGTTGTATTCTCTAATGCTGCTCTACCTACTGCTGTATTAAAATCAGCAGTACTATTTAATCTTAAAGCAGCCTGACCAACTGCTGTATTATTATTTGCACTTGTATTTGTTGTAAGTGCATTTTGACCAATTGCTGTATTATTTGTTCCTGTACTATTCGTAAGTGCACCGCTACCAATAGCAGTATTATCAGCTCCAGTAGTATTTGTAGCAAGAGCAGCAGTTCCAAAAGAAGTATTGCCATTTACAGTTGTATTTTGCCCAGCCCTAAAACCAAAACTTGTATTCGTTGTATTTGGATTAATTTCTCCTGCCCATGTACTATTCACCCTAAATCTTAAAGCTCTTTGATCTGTAGTTCCCAAAAAATTAGTGCCATCAACCAATCCTGAATTTCCTAAAATACTCCATTGATTATTAGAAGCAGGAGTAGCCCAAGATGGAATACCTCCTGCAAGTGTTAAGATTTGTCCGTTGGTTCCTGCAGCCAATCTTGTACCTGTTCCTGCTG
The DNA here is from genome assembly GCA_943372285.1 of Sphingobacterium thalpophilum. Lineage (GTDB taxonomy): Bacteria > Bacteroidota > Bacteroidia > Chitinophagales > Chitinophagaceae > Sediminibacterium. The sequence goes on from CALRYA010000003.1 coordinate 55,440, forward strand.
CAGCACCGTAAATAATATCTCCATTAGAAGTCATAGGAGATAACGCATTAAATGCAGCTGCTTTTGTTGTTGCTCCAGTTCCTCCTTGTGCAATAGTAACAGCTGCGTTATCAGTTAGAATTAAAGCGTTTGCATTTGGTAGCGTAAATGTTTTTTCTGCCGTTGCAGGGCCGTTGAAACGGGTAAAGCCATTTCCTGTTCCACCAAAATTGGATGCAATAGTGCCTGTTACATCTGCCGAACCATTGAATGTATTTCCATAAATATTTCTTGGCGATGTTAAAGTGGCTGCACTTCCTGTAGTATTCTGATTTAACGTAGGAATATCAGCTACAACTATAGATCTAAAACTTGGATTACCAGCTGCTCCATTGGGTGCCGCAAAAAAACTATTAGCGGCCTGGCTTCCCAAAGCACTGATCACATTATTTCCAGTGATACTAATTGTTCCAAGTGCATTGGTAATATTCGCGCCTGAAATAATTCCTCCCAATGTTGTTCCAGTAGCAGCAGGTAAAACATACGTAGGAATATTCAACACATTAGCAACTAATGTTGCTGCTCCTGTTCCTGTGGTGGTTAAACTGGTAATTCGATTATTATAGGCTGTAGTAAAATTGCTATAGTCCACACTGTTTAACAAACCCCTTCTGGTAGAAGAAGCTGTTGGAATATTAAATGTATGTGTAGAGTCTGCAGAACTTATATTAAAATCGTTTCCATTGGTGCCGATTGCAAAATATTGTCCCTTTCCTAATTGAACTTGTAGATTATTAAAATTGATATATGGGTTAGTGATCTTCGCGTTAGTTACTGCAAGTGGTGCTATAATGGGGTCTGGATAGGTAGAACCCCTTAAATCTCCACCAGCTGATCCAACAGGATAAGCTGCATTTGCAAAAATGGCATAAGGAACATGCACTAATGGAGAACTCCCTGCTTGTAAAAAATTGCTTCCTCCAGCCGGATCAATTTCCACTTGAAGTGTTTTATTGCCTGCAATCCAATTCACTGAAGCGATGGTGCCTGTTGTATTGGTAGCACCCGTGCTGCCAATCATTACAACAAAAAGCCCAAACTGATTGGTTCTTACTTTTCTTGTTTCTGAATATTCAGTAGTGCCACTTACATCTTTGATGGTAAGTCTTAAACTTATATCCTGAAATGCAATGGCTACTCCATTTGCATTGCGTGCAATACCCTGGTAATTAATTTGCTGAGCATTTATAAAATTGCATCCTGCAATGATTAATAACAGCATAAGAATAATTTTCTGTTTCATATAGATGGTTATCTAAGTTTAAGAATTTTAAAAACACTGTTCTTTTTTAAAGCCCCATTGCTGTAAAGCGAGAGTTTTAATAAATAAGTTCCAGAAGGATATTTTGAAAAATCAATCTTTTGATTTAGCGGTAATGTATGATAGTCGAAGTCTCTTACACCTAAAGTATTTCCTAATAAATCATATAATTGAATCACTACTCTTCCAGTGTCTTTGCTGAACAAATCAAATTGCAATAAAGTATTTACTGGAACAGGATATATTTTCACTTCATCTTTGGTCCAGCCACTAATTGGAATAGTTTGTAAATCCATTTCAGTAAATGGTTGCAATACTCCATGCGTGAAAAGAAATAATCCATTGGAGCTGTTGAAGGTTTCAATCATGGATAATTCCCCAACACTCCAAACTAAGCTAAAGTTATTGAGGGCTGTAGAACCTCTGTTTACATAATTTCCTCCATTAGAATTTAAAATAAAAGGTTCAATGGATTGTGTTTTTGCAATCAGGCAACTTATTTGGAATAGAAATACCAATAAGATATATTTTCTTTTATTCATTTTTGAAACGGTTCTTCTAAAGTAAATTAAGTCAATTCTTTCAAATAGGACGATCAGCGAGTTGAATTCTTTAACGATAAAGATTAATTAAAAATAAAAGTCTATTAATTTGGTAGACTAAATAATGCCACTTATTTTCGTGCCATGAAGCTCAATTTTATTGCTTTTGCAATTCCAATGTTTATTGGTTTAATGTTACTTGAATATTGGGTAAGCATTAAACAGAAAAAGCAATTGTTTCAATTCAACGAAGCAATAGCCAATATCAATGTGGGTATTGGGGAACGATTATCTGATGTTCTAACAACGGGTGCATTTTTTTATGTTTTCACATGGATTCACCAGCATTTTGCATTGTTTTCTATTCCTTCAACCATTTTCACCTGGGTATTTCTTTTTTTACTCACTGATTTATTATGGTATTGGTACCATCGCTTTGGTCATGAAGTAAATATTTTTTGGAGCGCACATGTAGTGCATCACCAGAGCGAAGATTATAATTTCACTGTATCTGCGAGAATCACTGTTTTCCAAGCCATTGCAAGAGGAATTTTCTGGTCTTTTTTACCCCTGATCGGATTTGAACCTTCAATGATTGTTATTTTATTATTGATCCATGGGGCTTATCCATTTTTTACACATACACAATTGGTGGGCAAATTGGGTTGGGCCGAAAAAATATTGGTAACACCTTCTCATCATCGGGTTCATCATAGCAGTAATCCTGCCTATTTAGATAAAAATTATGGAGATGTATTAATCATCTGGGATAAGCTTTTTGGAACATTTGTTGAAGAAGAAGAAACCCCAGTTTATGGTTTAACAGCACCTTTAAAAAGCCATAGTTTTCTTTGGCAACATTTTCATTTTTTCTTAGAAATGATTGTTGCTGTTAAATATGCCAAGGGTGTGAGGGCAAAATTGAAAGTAATTTTTGGAAAGCCAGATGATATTGACCCTAGAATCAGATTATTATTAGAAAGAAAATTGTTGAGCAGAAAAGAGCCACTAACTGACAATTCCGTTTTGCACAATTTTATAGGAATTCAAACACTGATAACATTGATTGCCCTTTTTGGATTGATCCTTTTTGAAAAATATGTACAGTCATTGCAATTATATGTTGCGGCAATATTTATCATCACGAGTGTAATCAGTACGGGTGCAATGATGGAGCAAAAACAATGGGTGTTTTACTTAGATTTTGCCAGACTTGGGTTGCTTTGCATATTTATTTATTTGTTTTATCCAAGCTACTATTTACTGGTTTCTATCTTGATTATTTTGTTTGCTAGTATCCTGTTCTATAAATCTTTACAAAACAAATATGTGCACCTGATTTATCGGTATACATAAACTATAGTCGCGTGGCCGAGTGGAAAGGCAGAGGTCTGCAAAACCTTCAACGACGGTTCGAATCCGTCCGTGACGTCTGATTGTTATAAGCAAACAAACAAGCAAGAGGCTCCTGGTCTGTGGACGGGAGCTTCTTTGTTATAATCATGAAGGTTTATTACTAACTTGCTTATAATAAATTGAATTATGGATATCACCATCAATACTCCCGCATTGCTTTTTCCGGCCATTAGTTTGATCATGCTTGCTTATACCAATCGTTTCCTGGCATTATCTAACCGCGTAAGATCATTACATGATAAATACGAAGGGCATGAAAATAGACATATCATTCATGCGCAGATAAGAAATCTGCGTTATCGTTTAAAGCTCATTAAAAATATGCAAGCGCTAGGAGTACTTACTTTTTTAAGCAGTATTCTGTGTATGTATTTTATTTATAACGAATGGATGATCATGGCACATTGGATATTTGCTCTAAGCCTGTTTATTTTTGCTGCATCACTGGCACTTTCTTTATTAGAAATTCAATTGAGCACCAAAGCCATTGAATTGGAATTAAGTGACATCGAAGGATTAGATGATCCTTCAGTGATGGACTACTTAAAAAAGAAATTCGAAAAGGACTAAGCCATTGAAATTGCTTTTCTTTCACCAATTTGTTGACGCCACATGGCATAATACAATCCTTTATCTACCAATAGTTCGGCATGACTGCCGGTTTCCACCACTTGCCCTTTTTCCAATACATAAATTCTGTCGGCGTGCATGATGGTACTTAATCTATGCGCAATCATTACCGTGATCTGTTCTTTTTGTGCGGAGATATTTCTGATCGTATTCGTAATTTCTTCTTCAGTGATACTATCCAATGCAGATGTTGCTTCATCGAAAATCAATAATTGCGGATGTCTGATCAATGCCCTTGCAATGGATAAACGTTGTTTTTCTCCACCACTTAATTTTAAACCACCTTCTCCGATCATTGAATCAATTCCTTTATCGGCCTTCGCTAATAAATTATCGCAACTTGCTTTATGCAATGCATCTTTTACATCCTTATCTGTTGCACCTGGTTTTACAAACAATAGATTCTCCCGAATAGTGCCCGCAAATAATTGGGTGTCTTGCGTAACAAAGCCTATTTGATTTCTGAGTTCATCAAAATTAATATCATGGCCGTCTACTCCGTTGTAAATAATATTCCCTTCTTTAGGTTGATACAAACCCACTAATAGTTTTACCAAAGTGCTCTTGCCTGCACCTGATGGTCCTACAAAAGCAATCGTCTCTCCCTTCTTGGCTTCAAAGCTTATTCCGTCCAATGCATTGTATTGGGCAGTTTGGTGTTTGAAAATGATGTTTTTAAAAGCTAGTGTATTGATATCGCCAATATGGTGCGGATATAATGGTTTTGGTTCAGAAGGCTTCATCATTAGGTTGTGAAAATTATTGAGCGAAGCTTCTGCTTCTCTATACGAGAGAATAATATTTCCAATTTCTTGTAATGGACCAAAAATGAAGAAAGAATAAAAAGTCAATGTCATTACTTCTCCTGCTGTGAGTTTTCCTTGGAATACCAGCCACAATAAAGTGAACATAATGATCTGACGCAATAAATTCACAAACGTGCCTTGAACAAAACTCAAGGAACGGATGCTTTTTACTTTTCTTAATTCAAGCCCCAATATTTTGTAGGTATTCTTGTTCAATCGGTCGATCTCCTGTTCAGTTAATCCCAAACTTTTTACCAATTCAATATTTCTCAAACTTTCGGTTGTTGTACCAGCAAGGGTAGTGGTTTCTTTTACAATTACTTTTTGTATTGTTTTGATTTTCTTGCTTAAAAAACTGGTAAGCAATGATAAGAAAACAATTCCTGTTGCATATATCGGCATGATCGACCAATGCAATTTGAAAGAGTAAACAGAGATGAATACAATCCCTACCAAAATACTGAACAACACATTGATAAATGCAATGATGAATTTTTCGGTATCGGTTCTCACTTTAGATAAAATAGACAATGTTTCTCCGCTTCTTTGGTCTTCAAATTCCTGATAGGGCATTTGCATAGAGTGTTGCAATCCATCAGTAAAAATTTTAGCCCCGAATTTTTGTACAATTACATTGCTGAAATAATCCTGGAATGCTTTGGCAATTCTGGAGATCATGGCCACGCTGATCAGAATCCCTAAAAATCCCATCACTCCCCAAATGAATTCCGATTCTGTTCTTTCACCCGTTGCTATGAATTGTTTCTTCTCATTGAAATAACCCGTATTCAAAGGATGCATTCCATACTGGTCAAGTAGCTTTCCAAAAAAGTAGGGGTCCAACATGGAGAAAGACTGGTTAATGGCGGCCAATAATAGGGCCAAAGCGATTAACCATTTATAGGGTTTGAGGTATTGAAGCAGTAATTTCATTGTATCGGTTTATGATTCTGTACAAGATTCTTATTCAATATCCGTACTATTTTTCAATTTCTGACATTATTGCTGTTTTTGTGCTTTTCCACTACTGTTAATAATAAGATCATACCGTTTTGATTGAAGAAGTACAAATCATTAGTAACTTACAAAAACCCTATTTTATGCGTTGGAGAAAATTCAATGGCGAAAACATTGTACTTCCGATCAAAGATGCAGTGGAAGACGCCATCAAAAAAGAAGCATCCGCAGGAACAAAATTGAAAGTTTGTATCGGTACCGATAGCCAGGTGAAAGGCGCCGATACTGAGTTTGCTACAGTTATTGTTTTTCTGCGTGAACACAATGGTGGATTCATGTACATCCACAATGAAAAAACAAAACAGAAATACCATATCAAAGAAAGGATGCTGGTAGAAGTGGCAAAGAGTATTGAAATTGCCTACGAACTATGTAATCTGTTTATTGAGTATCATGTAGAAATGGAAGTACATGCCGATATTAATACCAATCCACAATTTAAAAGCAACGACGCACTAAGAGAAGCCATGGGCTATATTCTTGGAATGGGTTTTGCGTTTAAAGCCAAGCCAGAAGCTTTTGCAAGTAGTTGCTGCGCCGATAAAGTAGTTAACTGATCGGCTATTTGATGGGGGGGGTCCCTTCTAATAATGTTCGCACTGATGTTGCTAGCAATTGCTGCTTCGTCGCTTCAAATAAATCTTTTTTATCTGTAGGGATACGCAGATTGAATTTTTTTCCTTCCGCTAAAGTTTTATCAAAACCAGGATTCCACCGATTGAATTGCTGGATATTGATCATTAATCCATTGGCTACGATCAATGAATTATATCGCCCGCTAATTTCTACAACAGCTGTATTTTCAAGTACCTCTTTTGATAAGCTGCTTTCTTCTAAAGGTGTATTTGCTTTTTGTAATTTGATTTCCTGCGCTGTCATGGTAGTAAATCCTCCCTGGCCTTCCATAATGTAATGAGTGCCTATGAATTTTTTTACATGATTGCGGGTTTCTTCCGGAAGATAATATTGCAGATCCCAAAAATTATTGCTGTTTGCTTTTCTAATGCATTGCCTTACTCTTCCGGGTCCTCCATTGTATGCTGCCACTACCAATAACCAGTCCTGAAATTCAGTGAATAATTCTTTCATCAATTTTGCTGCAACTGTTGTGCTCTTGTAATAATCGGTTCTTTCATCTTTAGGGGATAAACTCAAACCAAATCGGGTAGCTTCATAGGGCATTATTTGCCAAGGTCCCACTGCGCCTGCCCAGGAAACAAGCCCGGAACTTAAATGACTTTCGATCACACTTAAGTATTTCATCTCCTTCGGAATACCATACTGGGTAAGGATTTGATCGTACAAGTCAAAATAAGGTTTGCCCCAACCTTTCATTCTCTCTAATTCTTTTCCTTGTTTTTTAATATAGTCTTGTACAAATGAAACTGCTCTTGGATTGAGTTGAGAAACATAAGGTTTAGAGGAGTTAAAAGATCCTTTAAACAAAGATTTAAATCCGTATTTATCTTTTGTAGTATCTGTTTTAGCAGTATTGGGTTGAGCTGAAATAGTTTGTAATGAATTGTTTTGCGCAACAATATCTGTTGAAGTAATGAATTGTAAGAGCAGCCCAAAAAACAATAAAACAATAGAGGATCGAATCAGTTGAATCGCATATTGATGGAAAACGCTCATATGGATTTATTTAAGCTGAAGCAGGTAACTGGATATTTGCAAGAGTGTAGTTTCTTCAAAATGTTTGGTCATGATCTGCAACCCAAAAGGCATACCATTCGTATGAGTAAATAGTGGAATTGAAATGGCCGGGATCCCAACCAGATTCGGATAGACTGTATATATATCTGCTAAAAACATTTCAATAGGGTCGGTTGACTTTTCGCCAATTTTAAAAGCGGGAGCAGGAACAGTAGGAGAAATGATTGCATCGTATTGGGCAAACAATTCATCCGTTTTGTTCTTCAATAGTCTTCTTACCTGTTGGGCCTTGGTGAAATAAGCATCAAAATAACCTTCACTCAACACAAAAGTGCCCAATAATATTCTTCTTTTAACTTCTTCGCCAAACCCTTCGCTGCGCGATGCTTTGTACATGGCAGTAAGATCAATGTCTTGCTGCTTAGTTCTATGGCCAAATTTTACGCCATCAAACCTCGATAAATTACTGGATGCCTCAGCTGTTGTTAGAACATAATAAGTGGGTACTACATATTCGAGCAATTCAAAATCAACTGATTCAACTATATGGCCTTCTGTTTTCAGTTGTTCAATTAGCGCATTGGTTTGTGCTTTGATGTCTTTATCCAATGAAGGATGTTCCAATGCTTCTTTAAAATAAGCGATGCGGTATTTTTTATTTGACGCTAAAGCAGCAGTATATTGTTCAACCGGTTTTTGGGAAACAGTGCTATCGAATTCATCTTCTCCTGCAATGATTTCCAAGACCAGTGCCGCATCTTCCACTGTTGTTGAAAAAATACCGATCTGATCAAATGAAGATGCATAGGCAATCAAGCCATAGCGCGAAATTCTTCCATAGGTTGGTTTGATACCAATGATGCCACAAAAATCTGCAGGCTGCCTTACAGAGCCGCCAGTGTCGCTTCCAAGGCTGATCATACAAAGACCTGCCTGAACAGCAACAGCCGAACCACCTGATGATCCTCCAGAAACCCTTTCCTGGTCTTTGGCATTCTTTACAGGGCCGTAACTGGAATTTTCGTTACTGCTACCCATGGCAAATTCATCACAATTTTGTCTGCCTATAATGATAGCACCAGCATCCAATAATTTTTGGGTAGCGGTTGCATTATAAATGGAACTAAAGTTTTCGAGAATGGCAGATGCTGCTGTAACAGAATGTCCTTTATAGCAGATCACATCTTTTAAACCAACCACTACTCCATGCAATGGTTCGATAGCTGCACCTGAAAGGCGAAGCGCATCCAATGCATGTGCTTTTGCCATTGCTTCTGCTTCATACACTTCAATAAAAGCATTGAGTAAAGCATTTGCTTTGATGGCATCTATATAAAAACAAACGGCCTCCACACAGGTGGTTTGGCCGTTCTGCAATGCAATATGATAGTCTTTGATTGAATTAAACCGAAACAAAGGCTTTGTTTATAATTACTTTAAATGTTATGCAGGAGTATTGTCTTTTTCTTTCATGCCATCTTCTAATTCTTTCTTCACATTGTTCTTAGCGTCGTTGAACTCGCGAATACCTTTACCAAGGCCTCTCATGAATTCTGGTATTTTTCTACCACCAAATAAAACCAACACAACAATTCCGATGATCAATAATTCTTGAAATCCAAGATTGCCCATAATGATTAATTTAAGATTGTAAAGTTACTATAAATCAGATGCCGATGGAACAAATATTGTTAATTCCTGCAATATGCAATAAAAAAAGCGCCCTGAAGATATCGGGACGCTTTAAAATGATATAACTGAATACTAGAAACGTTTTTCTTTAATACGAGCACTTTTACCACTGCGCTCACGTAGATAGAACAACTTAGCACGACGTACTTTACCTACTTTATTCAATACAATAGAATCAATATTTGGAGAAAGGATCGGGAACAAACGTTCTACACCAACTCCATCAGAGATCTTACGTACAGTGAAAGAGGCAGTTGCGCCTGTTCCTTGGTGCTTAATAACATCTCCACGAAAACTCTGGATACGTTCTTTACCACCCTCTACAATTTTATAATTAACGGTAATATTATCACCTGCTTTAAACTTCGGATGAGTCTTCTTAGTAGTTAACTGATCGTGTACAAACTGAACTGCTGCGTCCATAACTTTTAATTTTTGCGGACGGCAAAGGTAGTGAAAAAATTAGAAAAGAGCATACTCATTTCTGATTTTTTTTACCTGGCCACATTTACTGCCCTTTTTTCTCTAATAACGGTTACTTTGATCTGACCAGGATAGGTCATTTCTGTCTGAATTTTTTGAGCTATTTCAAAGCTCAGCTTATCACTGTCCATATCGGTTACCTTATCGGCCTCCACAATAACCCTTAATTCGCGCCCAGCTTGAATTGCATAGGCTTTTTCTACCCCCTGGTAGGCCAAAGCCAGGTTCTCCAGATCCTTGATTCTTTGGAGGTATTGTTGCATGATTTCCCTTCTGGCACCAGGTCTTGCCCCGCTAATAGCATCACAAGCCTGAATAATAGGAGAGATCACGTATAACATTTCCATTTCATCGTGGTGAGCGCCAATTGCATTCACTACAGCTGGGTTTTCACCATATTTTTCAGCCAATTTAGCCCCTAATAAGGCATGGCTCAATTCAGTTTCTTCATCTGGAACCTTACCGATATCATGTAATAATCCTGCTCTTTTAGCCAATTTCGGGTTCATTCCTAGTTCAGAAGCCATGATTCCGCATAAATTAGCCGTTTCACGACTATGCATCAACAAGTTCTGGCCATAAGAAGACCTGAAACGCATTTTACCCACTATTCTGATCAATTCTTTGTGCAATCCATGGATACCCATTTCAATAACGGTCCTTTCTCCAATTTCCATTACCTGCTCTTCCAATTGACGACGGGTTTTTTCAACCACTTCTTCAATACGGGCAGGGTGGATTCTTCCATCGGAAACCAGTCTTTGTAAGCTTAAACGAGCGATTTCTCTTCTTAGCGGATCGAAAGAAGAAAGAATAATGGCTTCAGGTGTGTCATCAACAATTAAATCAACCCCTGTTGCTGCTTCTATTGCACGAATATTACGACCTTCTCTACCAATGATCTGGCCTTTGATTTCATCGGTTTCTAAGTTGAAAACAGTCACTGTATTTTCAATCGTAATTTCTGCTGCCGTTCTTTGAATAGATTGAATAACAATTTTACGAGCTTCTTTATTGGCCTTCTGTTTAGCGTCTTCAATGATATCCTGCTGTAAGGATAAAGCCTGGGTATGGGCTTCCTGCTTAAGGCTTTCAATTAATTGCGTTTTGGCGTCTTCTGCACTCAATCCGGCAATTTTTTCCAATCTACGAATATGTTCTTCCTGGTGTTTCTCTAACTCAGTACGCTTTAAATTCACTACTTCAATCTGACGATTGAGGTTTTCTTTAATAGCTTCATTTTCTTTAACCTGCTTGTCTATCGAAGCTTCTTTCTGGTTAATGGAGATTTCTTTCTGCTTAACACGATTTTCGGTTTCTCCGATTTTTCGGTTCTTCTCCAATAATTCTTTGTCGTGATCTGCTTTAAGTTGAACAAAACGCTCTTTGGCTTCTAACTGCTTTTCTTTTTTAATTGTTTCGGCCCTTAATTCGGCCTCTTTTAAGATGTTTTGTGCCTGATTCTCTGCGTCTTCTAACTGTTTTTTGGTGTTTTTGGCGAAAATAAATCTACCCGCTATAACTCCTATAACTAGAGCTACAATAGCCGATATGATTAATAATATTGCTTGATCCATGGTGTTGGCAAGGGTTTAAATTGTTCACAATCCTATTTGTCTGATCACATCTCATTTAATACTAATAAGTAATGATTCGTTACGAAGATAACAAGAAGATTGCAGATTTAAGTTGAAGGAGATAAGAATTGTGATAGTTCTATAAAAAGGGTATCAATCCTTACCCTCGAGAAGGGCTTTTTCAATCAGGTTGCCCAGTTCGGCTATTTGATTGGCAGCATCGGTCCATTGAACAGGTTGAGCGCCTGTTTCTTTTTGTTCTGTTGCAAACCATAGAAGTACCATGGCGATATAGTCTTGCATGTCTTTGCCTGCAAACTGTGTTTTGAATGAATTGATCTTATCGTTGATCAGGGCAGCCGTTTTACGCACCATTTCCTCATCTGCTGGCTCGATCTTTAATCGGTAACTTCTATCGGCAATTACAATATTTACGGGTATCAGTTCATTCATATGGTTAGGCATGCAGCAATGCCAGGCATTTGTCTATTTCTTTTAGATAGGTATCTATTTTTTTCTGTAATGCTTGTTTTTGTGAATCATCCCAATTGCCACCAGTAATTTGAACGGCTGTTACTTTTTGTTCTAATTGTTCAACCTGTTGATTTTTTGCCAATTGATTGCTTTGTAATACCGCAATTTCCTTCTGCAATTTTTTATTCTCTTTTTGCACTTGCTTGTATTCCTTGATGAGCAATTGCAATTTTTCGTGCAGGTGGTGAATATGTTGGTTAATGTCGGTCATTATTTTCTGATTTCTGCCTGAATTTCTTTTTCAAAACATTGAATCAATTTTCCCATCATGCCATCAATCTCTGTATCAGTAAGCGTTTTGGCATCATCCCAAAAAGTAAAACTAACTGCCATCGACTTTTTGTTGGTACCCAACTTCTCGCTTTCAAATAGGTCGAACAATTGCATTTGCTGAAGTTTAGGCAATTTAATGGTTTGTATTGACTTTTCAATAGCTCCATAGGTAATTGCTTTATCTACTACCAAAGCAAGGTCTCTTTGTACAGCAGGATATTTATTTACTTCTTTGTAAACGATTTGCTTTTTTTGAACGGCGCTCATTATTTTTTTGAACGTGAAATCGAGCATGTAAACCGGCTGCTTTAAATCGAATGCGGCTAATTTTTTATTGCTTACAACAAGTATATTACCCAGTAATTGTTTGTCGGAATAAATGTTGATGGCTGATTCATTTTCTACCAATTCAAAACGAATATTCGTTAAACCGCAATACTGAAGAATGGCTGTAGCCAAGCCTTTCATCGAAAAGAAGTCCATTGGGCTGCTTTTGCTTCTCCATCCTTGGTCCTGGTTGTTGCCTGATACGAATAAACAAAAATGTTCTTCCTCTACAAATCCATCTTCTTTTGTTTGATAGGTTTTTCCAAATTCAAACAATTGTAGATTATTGTTTTTTCTGTTTAAGTTATAGGCAATGGTTTCTAATCCGCTCTCTAACATGGAGGGTCTCAAAACATCCAGTTCAGCGCTTAAATTATTCATCATTTTCACCAGATGCAAACTACTTTCTTCATCAAAATATTTGCTATTGGTAATTGAATTGGTAATGATTTCTGTAAAGCCCTTGCCTATTAAAAATGTAGCAATTTTTTCGCGCAAATTTTCTTTGATACCCAATCCATCTACTGCCGGGCTTATACTGATTAAAGAAGGGATTTCAACATTGTCTAATCCATCAATTCTTAAGATCTCTTCTACTATATCTGCCGGAATACTAATGTCTGGTTTACTGTAAGGAACTTCCACCATTAGTTCATCCATTCCTTCTTTAACAATACCAAATCCCAGTGCAGTGAGTATTCTTTTTACTTTATCGGAGTGATAATTCTTACCACTTAATTTTTTAAGATAATGATTTTTAATGGTTACCGTTACCCTTGGTGCTGGGTTTGGATATAGGTCCACAATATCACTGCTGATTTCTCCACCTGCTAACTCTTTGATCAATAGGGCAGCGCGTTTCAGCACATTCACTGTATTGGATATATCAATTCCTTTTTCAAATCTGGTTGCTGCATCGGTTCTTAAACCATGACGAATAGATGTTTTACGAATAGTGGTTGAATGAAAACAAGCACTCTCTAAAAATATGGCTTTGGTGTTTGCATTCACGCCACTTTTTGTTCCTCCAAAAACACCAGCAATGCACATGCCTTCAGTAGCATTGCAAATCATCAGGTCGGCCGCATTCAGCTTTCTTTCTTTATCGTCTAATGTGGTAAAAACAGTTTGATCAGGACAATTCTTTACAATGATTTCATTGCCAGTTATGGCAGCAGCATCGAACGCATGTAAGGGTTGTCCTGTTTCATGCAGAATGTAATTGGTAATGTCTACAATATTATTGATGCTTCTAACCCCAATTGCAGTGAGTTTATTCACCAGCCATTCTGGAGAAGGTTTTACAGTTACTCCACTAATAGTAAGCCCCGAATAGCGTGGACAATCAATGCTGTTTTCAACACTTACTTTTATTGGAAGATTATTGTTGTCGGGTTTAAAGCTATTGTTGAAAGGAGATTTTACCCTTGTTTCTTTCTGATGATGGGTTAAATACGCACATACATCTTTGGCAACACCCATATGGCTCATGGCATCCATTCTGTTGGGCGTCAACCCAATTTCATAGATCCAGTCGGAATAAGGATTAAAATATGCTGCCGCAGGCGTTCCTGGCGTTAAGTTATTTGGCAAGACCATAATTCCATCATGGCCAAAACCCAATCCAAGTTCATCTTCTGCACAAATCATCCCCTGGCTTTCTTCACCCCTGATTTTAGCCGCTTTCATGGTCATAGGCTCACCTGAAATGGGGTAAATGGTAGCACCAATGGTTGCTACAGCAACTTTTTGGCCTACCGCTACATTGGCCGCGCCACAAACTACTTTTAAAGGGGCTTCATTACCGATATTAATGGTAGTTAACTTTAATTTATCTGCATTTGGGTGTTGCTCGCAGGTTAACACTTCTCCTATCACTACACCTGCTAAACCGCCCTTGATTTTTTCGTATTGTTCCAAACTCTCTACTTCCAATCCGATGGAAGTTAAAATCTTAGATAATTGAACCGGATCGATCGCTTCGGGTAAATATTCAGATAACCAATTGTAACTAATTGTCATACTTGCTGCTACTTTGAAATGGGCAAATTTAAGGTTTGTTTCCCTACAAACCATTTTTAGGTAAAGTGGAAAGAGATTGCTGCTTTCTAATCGAAGTTTGTACTAAATCCTTCCATGCCAAAATTGTATCAAACAACCATTTTTTAATTCGAAAACCGTGAAAGCACCCAAACTCAGGTACGTAATTTCCTCCGAATGAGTCCGTGTTTTTCGAAATTTCTTTCTACACATGACTTTGTTAATTTCTCCAAATAAAAGAGTAAAACTTTTGAAAATAGGGGATAAGCATAGTAATTTGTGTGGATAGGTGGTTTTTGGCTGTTAATAAGCATGGTATAGCCTGTGGAATAATATAGATGAATCATTTATTTTGGCTACCAAATACTTCCCTTTATATTCGCTCCCCTTCATTGAACAGGAAACAATTTGGTAACATAGAATTAATTCGGTTGAATGAAGTGTTTCTTAACTAACCCAAAGCATTTGCCACTTTATGGATATTACGAGTTTAAATAAGGATAGAAAAAGAAGAAAACCATCAGTTGATTTGAGTACCATGGTTTATGGTAAAGTTCCTCCTCAAGCCAAAGAATTAGAAGAAGCGGTTTTAGGTGCGATTATGTTGGAGAAAAGCGCATTCGATACAGTTTCAGAAATCATTAAGCCCGAATGTTTTTATGTAGATGCACATAAATACATTTTCGAAGCCATGCAATCTTTGCAACAAAAAAGTGTGCCTATCGATATTCTTACTGTGGTAGAAGAATTGAAAAGTCAGGAGAAATTGGATATGGTTGGCGGTCCTTATTTTGTAACCAAACTCACTAACTCAGTTGTTTCCACTGCCAATATAGATGCTCATGCTCGTATTGTTTTGCAGAAATTCATCCAAAGAGAATTAATTAGAATCAGTGGTGAAATTATTGGGGATGCATACGAAGACAGTACCGATGTATTCGATTTGTTGGATCATAGTGAAACGCTCATGTTCAACATCACCAACAATTATTTAAAAAAGAATTTTGAGGATATAGGCAATGTAATGGTTAAAACCATTAATCGCATTGATGAACTAAGAACTAAGACAGAAGAAATTTCTGGAGTACCTAGTGGTTTTGCAACCATTGATAGAATTACCTATGGATGGCAACCCACCGATTTGATTATTCTTGCAGCAAGACCTTCAGTAGGTAAAACCGCTTTTGCTTTAAACCTTGCGAGGAATGCAGCATTGCATCCTACCAAACCTGTTGGTGTAGGTTTCTTTTCATTGGAGATGAGTGCTGCACAATTGGTTCAAAGAATTTTAAGTGCAGAGAGTGAAATAGAAATGCAGAAAATAAGTCGTGGTAAATTAGAAGATCACGAATACCAGCAACTGCATAGTAAGGGAATTAAAAAATTAGAATCTGCACCCATCTATATAGATGATACTGCTGCATTGAATATTTTTGAATTCAGGGCAAAAGCCAGAAGATTGGTGAATAAACATCATGTAGGAGTAATCATTATTGACTATTTGCAATTGATGAGCGGCAGTAACGACAAAGGCGGAAACCGCGAACAAGAAATCAGTAATATCTCCAGAAACCTAAAAGCACTGGCTAAGGAATTAAGCGTTCCGATCATTGCATTGAGTCAGTTGAGTCGTGCTGTGGAAACTAGAAAAGAAAGTAAAATGCCACAGCTAAGCGATCTTCGTGAATCTGGTGCCATTGAACAAGATGCGGATATGGTTATGTTTATTTATCGACCAGAATATTACGAAAACATGAGTAACGAAAATGGAGAAAGCACCATTGGAGAAACTCATATCAGAATTGCAAAACACAGAAACGGATCTCTCGAAACCATTAAGTTAAGGGCTAAATTAGCGATTCAAAAATTTGAAGAATGGGATGATGATAGCAATACTGGTTCTAATTGGAGACCAATTACACCAAACCTTCCTACTGGAGGAAATGCAGGTGCTGGAGAGGGGCCTAAATTTTTTATACAAAAAGGAAGTAAAATGAATGGCGAAGAATTTGATGAAGGAATTGATCAAGATGCTCCTTTTAGTTAATTGTATTTTGGTATGAAAAAAATAGTATTATTTTTTATTGGCTCTTGTATATTTCTAATGGGGTTTTCTCAAAAATGTGATCCTTCCAAAACACCCATTGTTTTTGTACATGGTTTTTTAGGAAGTGGAGATACTTACACTACTCAATTTCAGCGCTTCCTTTCGAATGGATATTGCACTAGTCAATTATTTGTTTTTGATTGGAACAGCATTGGCGCAAGAGGCAATACCAATGCACAATTGGATTCATTTATCAATGTAGTTCTCCAAAAAACAGGTGCTAAGAAAATAAATCTCGTAGGGCATTCGGCAGGAGGGGGAATAGGGTATAGCTATTTAAACGATTCTTTGCGTGCATTGAAAGTAGCGCACTACGTGCATGTTGGTAGTGGAAAAAATACGAAACCTGCGGGCAAACAAGGTGAAGTGCCTACAATGAATATTTTTTCTACGGATGATAAAGTGGCCAAAGGTGGAGCCATTCCTGATGCAGTGAATGTTCAGCAATCAGGAAATGATCATTATCAAGTTGCTACAAGTGAAGTTTCATTTACCAATATGTATACATTTTTTAATGATGGAAAGCAACCTTCTTTAAAAAATAAAAAAGAAAAGAAACCGGTCATTGCAGGTAAAGCATGTTTAATGGGGGAGAATACTCCTTTAGCAGGTGCTAGAATTAATGTTTATGCTTTTGATTTAAATAAAGGGACAAGGAAAAATGAAACCGCTAGTTTTCAATTTGTAGCTGACTCATTAGGTAACTGGGGGCCATTCACCGCAGATCCTTCCACTGGATATGAATTTGTTTTACAACCAACAGGAGGCCAAAGAACCGTTTATTATTATTACGAGCCTTTTGTTCAATCCAATCGCTTGGTTTATCTAAGGGCTTTGCCTAAAACAGGAATGACTGCTTTATTGCTCAACGTATTACCATCCGATGATCAACAATCTGTACTGGCTATTTTTACGAGTAATGGTGCAGTTGTGAACGGCAGAGACTCCCTAACCATTAACTCATTTAATCTAAGTAGCGCCACTATTTCGCCTGCATCGAAAACGGGTATTGCGCAGTTTATTTTTGATAATGGAGATCGTCAATCAAGCGGAAAACTGATTCCAAATTTTAATGCAGTGCCATTTATGAATGGAATAGATTTATTATTGGATAATCAAAATATTGCTCCCATTCATCTTTATTTTAATGGAAGAGATTTGTATCTTCCTAAAAGAAAATCTGCCACCGAAGGAGTGATGGTGATGGTATTAAATTAGAAAAGCATTTCATTACATGTCTGTTCCCTATTTTTTTGAACCTTCTTTACCTCATATGCCCGGGCATTTCACCCTTTCTGCAGAAACAGCCAAGCATTGCATTCAAGTGTTGAGAATGAAAGAAGGGGCTATGATTGTTCTAACAGATGGGAAAGGCAATCGCTACGATGCAACGATTCTTTCAGCCAGTAAAAAGGAAACAGTTGTACTACTTGCTAACAAAACAATGATTCCTGCAAACAATCCAGTTACAAGTATTGCCATTTCATTTGTAAAAAACCCATCCCGGATGGAATGGTTTTTAGAAAAAGCCACTGAGATTGGGATCAGCCAATTTTTTCCTTTACTCTCTGAAAGAACTGAAAAAAATCAGTTTAAAGCAGAGCGATGGGAGAATATCATTGTATCCGCCATGTTGCAAAGCAAACAAGTATGGAAGCCTGTTCTTCATCAACCTATCCATTTTTCTGAATTGATTCAACAGCCATTTGATGGAGAAAAACTGATTGCACATTGCGAAATGGGTGATAAAAAACAACTGGCCAATTTGCCGCAAAAAAATCAGCAACTAATTTTGATAGGACCAGAAGGAGATTTCTCTCCATCTGAAATAGCCAGTGCTTTAAATCTAGGATATACTCCAGTGAGTTTAGGAAACAATCGACTGAGAACTGAAACGGCTGGTTTAGTAGCTGCGGTTTTATTACAGACCAAATAATTCCAAACAAATTGTAACTTCATTGTATGTCGTGGAAACAATTATCAATCATTCTTTGTGCTACCTTCTTTTTTTATGCTTGTGATGGGGTTAAAGGGAAAAAGCAACCAGTTGTTAGGGATTTAAGTATTACTCCAGTCAATTCTTTTAATGCACTTTTTTTTGATAGCGCTGAAGTACATGAATTTTTAGCAATACATCCAGACTTATCTGTTTTTAAAGAGCAGTATAACAATTTTTATATACCTCGTAATTTTGAATTTGCCTGGTTTGATTCTACCGGACTTTCAGAACAAGCCCATAATTTCTTTAATCTTCAAAACAGTTTAATTACCGATTTAGGCGATAGCAGTATTTATGATCCTATATTGAATCATTTATACGATTCTTTAAATGGAATAAAATTTATTCCCGAAAAAACAAATGCGGTCATTCAAAGAACTGAATTATTATTAACAGGACAATTCTTTAAATACGCATCGAAAGTGTATAAGGGAGCCGATATTGATGCTACTGAATTAGGTTGGTTTATTCCAAGAAAAAAAATTGATATTTCAGCTTTATTAGACACCGTAATAACTAATAAAGCCAAAGACCCAGCTGCATACGCACCTATGAGTGCTCAATATAATCGGCTAGAGAAAGTGTTAGTTGAATACATCAACTTAGAGAAAAAAGAAAGTCATGACACCATTGCCTTGATTAAAAAACCAATTAAACAAGGTGACTCTGCTGAGGTCATTGTGCAAATCAAGCGGAGATTGAATGTTTTGCAATCCGATATTGTATTAGACAGCAGTTTTGTTTATGATACTACGCTTTTGCGATCAATAAAATTATTTCAGAAAAGACATGGGTTAACCATGGATGGTTCTATCGGAAACCAATTGATTGCAGAATTAAACATTCCATTGAAAAAAAGAGTACAGCAGATCTTGGTAAATTTAGAAAGGATCAGGTGGATGCCTCCTCAACAGGAAAGAAATTTTATTTTAGTAAATATTCCTGAATTTAAAATGCATGTAATGGATAGTGGTAAACAGGTTTTTGAAATGCGTGTAATTGTAGGTTCAGCGGCCAATAATACAGTGATATTTTCTGGAAATTTAAAATACATTGTATTTAGTCCTTATTGGAATGTTCCTGAAAGCATTGTTCGAAAGGAGATCTTGCCTGCAATGCAAAGAAATCGCAACTATATTAGTTCACACAATATGGAAATTACAGGATACAATGGTTCGCTTCCAATTGTTAGACAAAAGCCAGGTCCGGCCAATTCATTGGGACTGGTAAAATTTCTTTTCCCGAATAGCTACAGCATTTATTTGCATGATACCCCTAACCGAAATTTATTTCAACAATCAGGAAGGGGGCTAAGTCATGGTTGTATAAGAATTGCTGATCCAAAAAAATTCGCACAGTATTTATTAAGAGAAGATTCCCTTACTTGGACAAGTTCAAAAATTGATACTGCCATGCATTTGGCAAAAGAAAAATGGGTCACTTTAAAGCAAACTGTTCCGGTTTACTTAGTTTATTTTACTGCATGGGTAGATAAAGATGGACTGTTGAATTTTAGAAAAGATATTTACGGGCATGATGCCAAAATGAATAATAAATTATTTAATCAATAAATAGAAAGTATGCAGATAATTGAAGTGCTGGATGCTGCTTTAGTGAGTGATTTTTTGGAAGTAAATGCGATTATGAATGCCCATAATCCAGCGTATATAAGAGCGTTGGATAATGAAGTGAATGATGTTTTTGATCCTCAAAAAAATAAAAACTTCAAATACGGTACAGCAAAAAGATGGGTTGCTAAAACAGATGATGGCGTTTTAGTAGGAAGAATTGCGGCTTTCACCAATGATAAGTATATCAATAAAGGAACCGAGTTTAAAACCGGAGGAATCGGTTTTTTTGATTGCATTGATGACCAGGCTACGGCTAATGTATTATTTGATACGGCAAAAAAATGGTTACAAGAAATGGGGATGGAAGCGATGGACGGCCCTATTAATTTTGGAGATAGAGATAAATGGTGGGGATTGATGGTAGAAGGTTTTGATAGCGAACCTATGTATGGAATGTCTTTTAACCCTACTTATTATCAAGCATTATTTGATCATTACGGATTTAAGAATTATTACAATCAGTATTATTATTACATGAATGTGGATGATCCTTTGCCCGAAAGATTTCCAGAACGCTATGCCAAGTTTAATTCAAAACCAGGATATGAAGCAAAGCATATTAATTTAAAAGATCTGGAGAAATATGCCGGTGATTTTGCAACTGTTTACAATGCAGCTTGGGCACAACATGGTGAAGCAAAAGAAATCACCAAAGAGCAAGTAATGAAGTTGTTTAATAAAATGAAACCCATCATGGATGAAAGGGTGGTTTGGTTTGCCTATTATAAAGAAGAGCCGATTGCCATGTTCATCAATATTCCGGATATCAATCAATATTTTAAATATTTCAATGGAAAATTTGGATGGATTGAAAAGCTGAGACTTCTTTGGATGAAATTCAGGGGAATCAATAAACGACTTACCGGATTGGCTTTTGGGGTTGTACCAAAATACCAGGCATTGGGAATTGATAGTTACCTGATCTATGCTTGTGGACTAAAGATTCAAGGAAAAGGATGGTATGTTCAATATGAAATGGGCTGGGCTGGAGATTGGAACCCAAAAATGGTGAATATTTATAAAAGCCTTGGTGGAAAACAAAGCAGAAGAATGGTCACCTACCGATTTATATTTGAGGATAAATATTTGTTCGAAAGGCACCCCGAGATGGATTATAAATAAGCTATATTGCAACCCTTCTATGGATAATTTCATTGTTTCAGCTCGTAAGTACCGACCCCAGAACTTTAATACAGTTGTGGGACAACAACATATTACTACTACCCTGAAGAATGCCATCAAAAATAATCAGCTGGCACATGCTTTTTTATTTTGTGGTCCTAGAGGAGTTGGTAAAACTACTTGCGCAAGAATTTTAGCTAAAACCATTAATTGCACCAATCAAACTCCAGAAGGAGAAGCTTGCAATGTTTGCAATAGTTGTGTTTCATTCGATGCCGGCACATCCATGAATATTCATGAACTGGATGCAGCTAGTAATAATTCAGTAG
The DNA here is from genome assembly GCA_943372285.1 of Sphingobacterium thalpophilum. Taxonomy (GTDB): domain Bacteria; phylum Bacteroidota; class Bacteroidia; order Chitinophagales; family Chitinophagaceae; genus Sediminibacterium. The sequence continues at coordinate 76,921 of CALRYA010000003.1, forward strand.
ATGATATTCGTGCATTGGTAGATCAGGTTCGTTTTGCACCTCAAGCGGGTAAATACAAAGTATATATTGTAGATGAGGTACACATGCTGAGTTCAAGTGCATTCAATGCATTTCTAAAAACATTGGAAGAGCCCCCAGCACATGCAATTTTTATTCTGGCTACTACAGAGAAGCATAAAATTATTCCAACAATATTAAGTAGGTGCCAAATATTCGACTTCAAAAGAATTACCAACAATGACACCGTAGAACATTTACAAGAGATTGTTGATAAGGAACATATCAATGCAGAAAAAGCTGCATTGCAGGTGATCGCTCAAAAAAGCGAGGGCTGCATGCGTGACTCTCTGAGTATTTTAGATAAAATCGTCAGCTTTACCAATGGTGAAGTAACTTATCAGAATACCCTAGAACACCTCAATATTTTAGATGAAGATTATTTTTTCAAGTTACTGGCTTCAATGCAAGAACAAGATTTGGCAGGGGCCATGTTGTTGTATGATAGTATCAATCGAAAAGGATTTGAAGGTGATCTGGTATTGAACGGATTCGCAGAATTTATCAGAAATTTATTGGTGTGTAAAGATGCCAAATCTGCCAGCTTATTAGAAGTGGTAGAAGGGATGAAGTCGAAATATATTGCAGTGGCTGAAAAAACAAGTCTTTCTTATTTGGTAAGCGCATTGAATATTTTAAATGATACCGAGATCAATTTTAAAATGGCCAGAAATAAACGCTTGCACGTTGAGCTGGCGTTGATTAAATTAAATTTTCTGCAACAGGCCATTGATATGGCAAGCGATAAAGGAACAGTAGTTAAAAAAAAACGACTTGATGGACCAATAGCTTTTAAAACAAAAGCAATTCAGCCTTTAGGAGCGGTTTCTATTCCAAGTTCAGCTGCTGTTGCTGGTTCAAGTACAATTTCGAGTTCATCTACCGTTCCAATCAAAACCAATTCTCCGAAATTATTTATTGACAAAGCACCCAATATTGCTCAACCTGCCATTCTGAAAACTGATATGCCTCCTGCCACAATACCTATTGCTGGTGGTGGAGGAAAAAAGAATTTGTTGGATGCGTTAAGAGAAAAAGTAGGAGCGAAGTATGATATTCAGGAAGTAAAAGAAGCTTCCGTTTTAACGATTGAAGCGTTGAAACAGTTCTGGGATAAGTATACCATTGAATTAGAAAAGCAATTGAAACATTCTGCAGCAGGAACTTTTAAAATTGCAGGACTGAGTATAGATTCTGATATTCATTTCACAGTACACGTGTCTGCAATTACTGCACAAAAATTTGTGGAACAAGAAAAACTGGATTTGAAAGAGCAATTGCATTTATTGTTCAATAATCGATTGATCGATTTCGATATTTTGGTAGATCTTGGAGAAAAAGAAGATATTCCTTTACACATGCGCTTAAACAGCAAACAAAAATTTGAAAGAATCGCAGAGCAATATCCTTTGATCAAAGAATTAAAAGAAAAATTGCGTTTGGAAATCGATTATTGATTTATGCGTTGCTTGTTTTATTACAAATAGCACACTCAACAATAATATTTTCTGCAAATTTGGGGCTCACACTGCTTATTTTTTTATTCACTTCTATTTCTATCAAATCATCAAATGCTTGTCTGGAAACAATCTTGATTGTTTGATTTATTGAAAGCCCCATTTTATTTACATATTGTAAAAAAGAGGCTGAATTGTCTTTCACGCCAATCATTTTACATTGATGGCCAACTGCTTCCTCTAACAATGTTTTCCTGATTGTTATGGTCAATTCGCCTTTGGCATTGGGAATGGTATCTCCATGTGGGTCAAATGCAGGATATTCTAAATAAGCATCCAGTTTATCAATTAATTTTTTACTTTGAATATGCTCTAATTGTTCTGCCACTTCATGTACTTCATCCCAGCTAAAAGCTAATTTTTCAAATAAGAAAGTTTCCCAAAGTCGATGTTTGCGAACCACTTCAATGGCAATTTTTTTTCCTGCTTTGGTTAGACTAGACTTGCCATATTTCTCATATTGAATGAGTTTTTTCAGCTTCAATTTTTTCAACATATCATTGGCAGTAGCTGGTTTTACCCCTAAATGGGCCGCTATCTCATTCGTTCCCGCTTCTTGTTTATTGCCCGATTCTATTGTAATCTGGAAAAGGGCTTTTAAATAATTCTCTTCGGTATTAGATGCCATTGCGTAAAAATAAGGGTATTTGTCAAATAAAATTAGTTAGGTTAGTCTAACTTTTATACTTTTACCCGTATAACAAATTAATCAATGCGCCTTTCTTTTTATTGGATATTGTTTTTTGTATTGGTTTTGGCGAATAAAATATGCGCACAACAAGACAGTATTGGCCAATTGAAACCAATGAGTGCTGTTTTATCGGAAGTAGTGGTTACTGGTACGATGAAAGAAGTAAAAAGGTTGGAAAGCCCTGTTCCTGTTGAATTGTATAATCCTACATTTTTTAGAAAAAATCCTACTTCCTGTATTTTTGATGGCTTGCAATTGGTCAATGGAGTAAGGCCACAAATCAATTGCAATGTTTGTAATACGGGAGACATTAGAATTAATGGATTGCCAGGCCCATATACAATGGTGCTCATAGATGGAATGCCTATTGTAAGCAGTTTGTCTACTGTGTATGGACTTTCAGGGATCCCTAATTCACTGGTAGAAAGAATAGAAATAGTAAAAGGTCCTGCGTCTTCTTTGTATGGAAGTGAAGCAGTAGGAGGGTTAATCAATATCATTACTAAAAAGGCAATGAATGCGCCTCGTGTTTCAGTTGATTTAATGACTACCACCTGGAATGAACTAAACGCAGATCTTGGATTTACGTTGAAAGCTGGTAAAAAAGCTTCTGTTTTAACCGGAATCAATTATTTCAATTATGATACACCGAAGGATCTAAATGGAGATTCATTTACCGACCTTACTTTACAAAAAAGGATATCCCTATTTCAAAAATGGAATTTTAATAGAGCAAACAACAGAGTATTCAGTATTGCAGCTCGCTATTACAACGAAAACAGGTGGGGTGGAGATATGCGTTGGAACGAACAATTCAGGGGTGGCGACAGTGTTTATGGAGAAAGTATTTATACCAATCGATGGGAAATTTTGGGAAATTATCAATTGCCATTTAAAGAAAAGCTCATGCTTTCCTATTCATTGAATCAACATGATCAAGATAGTAGATACGGCACTACTTCTTTTATTGCCAAACAAAAAATTGCTTTTGCTCAATTAACCTGGGATAAAGCCAAGGGGGTGCATGATTGGTTAATTGGAGCTGCTTATCGTTATACTTTTTATAACGATAATACTCCCGCATCTGGATCTGTTGATCCATCAAAATTGGGTAATTCACCTCAGCGAATTGCTTTGCCAGGTGTATTTGCACAAGATGAAATTAAATTGAATGATCAACATAAAATCTTATTGGGTATTCGATACGATTACCATTCCGTTCATGGTAATATTTTCACTCCTAGAATTGCGTATAAGTATACCATTAACGAGAAAAACTTTTTGCGTATCAATGCTGGTACCGGATTTAGGGTAGTGAATTTATTTACGGAAGATCATGCTGCATTAACAGGTGCAAGATCAGTTGTAGTTGCCGAATCGTTGAAGCCCGAAAAATCTTTGAATATCAATATCAACTATAACCACAAAATATTTGGAAGCAATGGCAATTCAATGAATATTGATGCTACGTTGTTTTATACCTATTTCAATAATAGAATTGTTGGAGATTACGATACCAATCCTAATCAAATTATTTATGCCAATTTAAATGGCCATGCGGTGAGTAAAGGAGCTTCCCTAAATCTTGACTGGGCTACCAATAGTAATTGGAAATTTTTATTTGGCGCAACTTACCTCGATGTTGGACTTTATGAGAATCAACAAAAAGAACAACAAATACTCACTGAAAAATTTTCTGGAACATGGTCTATTTCATATGAAATACCGGGAATTCATGTAGACGTTGATTATACAGGTAATGTTTATGGTCCTATGCGATTGCCTGTTTTGGGTCCATTGGATCCAAGAAATGAATTTTCTCCATGGTGGAGTATCCAGAATATTCAACTTCGTATGCATGTTGGGAAAAAAATCGAATTATATGGTGGTGTAAAAAATGTATTGAATTATTTGCCCACCAATAATAATCCATTCATCATTGCGAGAACCAATGATCCGTTTGATAAACAAGTGCAGTACAATCCCAATGGGCAAGTGTTGCCAACTCCCGATAATCCTTATGCATTAACATTCGATCCCAATTATGTGTATGCTCCCAATCAGGGTATCAGAGGATTTATAGGTATCAGAATGAATATTCAATAGTGTATATTTGCAACATGGAACAAGAACAAACAACTACAGGAACGGAAATTTTAATTAAAGCTGCAGGGCCAATTGTTATCGCTTCTAAATGCATCGTAACTAAGGCTGATGGTACTGTTGATATAAAAGAGAAAGCCTCTTTTTGTGGCTGCGGACATTCTGCCAACAAACCATATTGCGATGGATCGCATAAAAAGTACATGGAATCAACTCCAGCATAATGAAAAAAACCATTGTATTAGGTGCTTCTGAAAATCCCGAACGCTATAGCTTTTTAGCGGTTCAAAGACTCACAAAATACAATCACCCAGTAATTGCGATTGGCAAAAAAACAGGGATGATTGGTGCTGTTCCCATCATAACGAATCATCCTGCCGAAAACGAAGTGGATACAGTAAGTCTTTACCTGAATCCTTCATTACAAAAAGAATTTTATCCCTATATTCTTTCTTTACATCCTAAAAGAATCATTTTCAACCCAGGAACAGAAAATGATGAGTTAGCTGATATGGCTACAAAAAACGGCATTCAGGCTGTTGAAGCTTGCACACTCGTGATGCTGAATACTGGACAATATTAATCATCCTCCCCAACCTTCTCTGTCTAAGCTTCGGTATTGAATGGCTTCGGCAACATGTTCAGGTCGGATCTCATCGCTATTGCTTAAATCGGCAATGGTTCTGCTCACTTTCAAAATGCGGTCATAAGCACGCGCACTTAAATTGAGTCGGTCCATTGCTTTTTGTAATAAATTACTGGATACAGTGGAAAGCTGACAAACTGTTCTCAACTGTTGTGCTGTCATTTGTGCATTGGCATAAATGCCTTTTTCATTTTCAAATCTTTTAGATTGAATGGCTCTTGCTGCAATTACTCTTTCTCTAATAGCAGCTGACGCTTCTCCTTTTTGTTGATTGTTCAATGCATTGAACAATACAGGAGTTACTTCAACATGTAAATCGATTCTATCCAATAATGGCCCTGATACTTTGTTCAAATATTTTTGAACCAAACCACCTGCACAGGTGCATTCTTTTTCGGGATGATTGTAAAAACCGCAAGGGCAAGGGTTCATAGAAGCAACCAACATAAAATTGGCAGGAAAATCTATGGCAGTTCTTGTTCTGGAAATACTTACTTTTCTTTCTTCCATGGGTTGTCTCATTACTTCTAATACAGTTCTTCTAAACTCAGGTAATTCATCTAAGAACAAAACACCATTATGCGATAAAGAAATTTCTCCTGGTTGAGGATTGCTTCCACCACCTACCATGGCGATATCCGAAATAGTATGATGTGGTGATCGAAATGGTCGTTGATTTATTAATGCACTATTGAGTGGTAGCTTTCCTGCAACGCTATGAATTTTGGTGGTTTCCAAAGCTTCTAATAAACTCAATGGAGGAAGAATAGTGGGCAATCTTTTTGCAAGCATTGTTTTGCCTGCACCTGGTGGTCCGATTAAAATAGCATTGTGCGCACCAGCAGCAGCAATTTCTAAAGCACGTTTGATATTTTCCTGACCCTTTACATCTGCAAAGTCAACATTGTATTGCCCCTCCGAATTAAAAAAATCATCTCTTGTATTCACCACCTGTGGTTGTAAAGAATCTTCCACTTCAAAAAACTGAACTACTTCTTTTAAATGACTAACACCATATACCAGTAACTGATTTACCATTGCTGCTTCTTTTACATTCGCTTTTGGAACAATCAATCCTTTGAATCCTTCTTTTCTTGCTTGAATGGCAATGGGCAGTGCACCTTTTATTGCTTGAACAGAACCATCTAATCCCAGTTCTCCCATCATTACATAGTCACTTAATCGATGTGGATTTTCTAATTGTTCACTCGCACCAAGTACGCCTAATGCAATCGGCAGATCCAAAGCCGACCCCGATTTTTTAATATCTGCAGGTGCCAGGTTGACCACTACTTTGGTTCTGGGCATATGATACCCATTGGTTTTAATAGCACTTTCTGTTCTTTGTAAGCTTTCTCTGATGGCGCTATCGGGCAATCCTACAATAGAATAGCCCTGTCCCATACTTACATTTACTTCAATCGTAATGGTAATGGCATCAACACCAAGAACAGCGCTGCCAAATGTTTTGACTAACATGCTCAAAAATTTGTCCGAAGAGCATACAATTAAATGATCCTCTCAGGGGGTGAATAAATGAGAGGTTACAAACAGAATAAAAATAATATTTATTTGGGATAAGTGCCCGTCTTTGGATGAAAATATTGCCAGGAGTGCCAAAACTCTTGATAAACCTGAATACTTTTTAATTGAGTTCCTTTTAATGGGCCATCCACAGACTTGCCGCTTCTGGTCCAAATAGAATTTGTTTGTAGATCTATGATTTTATCTGCTTCTGCTGTTTTACTGAATTGTAAGATCTGCCCATTCACTAAACTAGAAAAAGCATAAAAGGATTGTTGATTGGCTTCTACCGTAATGATGATCGGCGTTTCCATAATCGCATCATTGATCAATGTTTTCTTTACCAGATAATTCCAGTCATATGCTTTTGACTTTCCATTTAAATCGATACCAATTACCCATGATTTAAATTTCCAGGAACCTGAATCTCTTTTTTCCAATGAGCTCTCAATAATGCCTTCGTCAAATCCTTTTAAATCGGCATAATCTTTTTTGAAATTCGAATCGGGTTGTAAAATATTGGTTGTTGGATTTTGATTGATCCAATCACATAATCGCATTTGCTTTGCAGGAATTTCAACGAGTTGTGTTCCTTTTAGTTTGCCAGTAATTGCTGTTCCTGTAGCTTGTTGCCACCAGCTCTTGGTAATGGCATCTTCAAACATTGCATTGAAATGATCCATGCCAACCAGTCTGAATTCTTGAGCAATTCCATTGATTTTTGGGCTATAAACCCTTCCTGTTCTACATACTGTGCAATAAGTTACTAAAATGGGTTGACCATCAATACTGTCTTGAATTTGATGATGATACCCAATGATATCAATTGGATAGGCTTTTGATTTTCCATTCATCGTTACGCCAATCACTAATTTGTTTTTACTGGTTGAATCGATGGAAGCTTCTTTAAAATCAATATTGTTAGCACGCAAAAACATTTTGTCTGCTAAAAAATGGAAATTAAATGCATAAAAAATGACTGCATAAAAAATCAAACTGATAGCGAGAACAATTTTTTGTAGCTTCTTTCCTTTTTGGAAATAAAATATACAAGGAACAATAATCATCAAAAACCCTAAAAGCCTGAGCCAAAGAATATTTTGATGAATAAAGTAAGCAATATCAATGCTATTGATTTTTTGACTGCCTGGAAAGGGCATGATGAAATATACTTTGGCAATTTCCAGAGCAATTAAATAGATCAGACCAATGATTAATAAAACTCTTTTAAGCATACAATTAATCTAATTAGTCCAAAGATTGATGATTCTTCCTGTAGTAGCTGCTGGAATAACAGATACAGAGTCATTATTGATCACCAAAGCCCTGCCGTCTCCTTTTTTATCCCAAAATTGTCCCGCAATAGACAAATTCATTCCATAATGAATAGATGAATTGGCAGTTGGAGATTTAATATCGAATAATTTCCAGCCCATTGATTGATTGGACTTTTGAAACACCTGAATAGAAGTTTCGAAACGGCTCATTAGCCCCTCTAATTGTTCAATTGGAAATTCGGTTTTTTGAAGCAGGGTATCCACTTTGCCATCTCTGTTAAAAATTGCTGCTGTATTAAATAAATTGCCTTTGTTAACTTTCAAAGTGCCCTCAGCTGTTCTGTTTGGATTAGGTAATATGATGGAACCTGCAGCGATAGTAACATTAAACTCTTTAGCAAGGTCTCCAAATACTTCCCAGTAAATTTTGCCAGATTGCTTCGATTTCATTGCTATTGCTGCTTTCATCGATTTATTAGGGGTATCGGAAGAAAAAAATTCAATGATGAATTTGAATAAATTGGTTCTTACAATGGCTTGCATGGCTTCTTCCATTGTTGAAGCGGTATATACTTTTTCCTTTTCTTCGTATGCAATGAGTAAACTACCAATCTGTTCTGGTAATAATACAACAGTTTTAGGGCCGATCAACTGTTTGCTTTTTGCTTCAACCAAATAAGCTCTAATGCTTTCTTTAAATGTAGGGATATTGGCATAATTGGCAGCAGTTAGCTGTGGCTGTATCCCTAAAATATTCCCATTTCCTGCATCTGTTCCAATTGTTATGATCGACTCTTTTGCAACAGTTGTTTTTACAAATACAGTATTTCTGTTCGGCACATCCATTAAAATCCAAACATTGTAAATAGCAAAAAAGATTACAAATGCAATGAATAAACGGATAACGATTTTCATGGAACTAAAATTTATGGTTAAGTTACTTATAAATTCTCTAAAAGTCTAACTACGCCTTCTCTTTTGAGAATCAGGTAGCCAAGCCGATCATTACTTACCCCTTTTTTGAGTTGGTAGCTGAAGAGCAATTGATCATCTTGAACTGCTGTTTCAAAATAACGGAATTGTATGTTCGAGTATTGTTGTAAAGGGGCTCCAATTTCATATAAATGAGTAGAAAGTATAAACAAGCCATTGTGCATTTTGCGAAGCCCCTCAATTACCGTTGTACTGCATTTTACGGCATCTTGCTGATTGGTGCCTTTGAATAACTCATCAATTAGTATCAGCCATTTTTTGCCATCGTTGATTCTTTCGATGGTGTTTTTAATTCGTTGCACTTCATTAAAGAAAAAACTTTCCCCTTTGGCAATATTATCGGTTACCTGAATATTACTGATGATCCCATCGAAAAAACTCAATTGCATGGATGATGCGGGCACGCCCATTCCCAAATGAGCCAGATAAATCGCAATTCCAACCGCTTTAATAAAAGTGCTTTTCCCGGCCATATTGGCCCCGGTAAGAAACAAAAAATTTTCTTTTTCTGATAAGCCTATTGAATAATCAATTGGTTTGGTCAGCATAAAATGATACAGTTCCTCGGTTACAAAAAATGGGTCTTTCGATTCAATAAATGTTGGAAATTGAAAACCATATTTTTTACCTGCTTTTGCTAAGCTCAAATAGGCATCGAGTTTACTATAGAGTTCAATCAACTCTGTAATTCCTTTTTTGTATCGATATCGAATAAAATTGGCATAGATTAATACAGTAGCATTGCTCATGGTTTGCTTATCCTGAACAATCATTTCCTGTATGGTTGCATTATCCAGATAATGATGTATTCGTGCTGCAATCGATGAAAGCTGCCCCATAGTTTCGGAATTGTTGATCAAACCTTCGATCGTATTCATTCCTTTTACAAAATCAATGGCGTGCTGAATGGTGAAAAGGGTTAAGGAGAAATCAGCCTGATGAAAAAACCGGTACAAAAAACTATTGAAAACTTCGGGAATTTTTGGATAAGCGTCTACCGGAGACTCATAAAATTTTTCCAAAACCATAATGGTTCCATTCGTAGGACTTACTGGCCATTGGTCTGTAACAGCACCTAAATGTTGAATCGTTTGTTGAGTTGTTTGAATGGATTCAATAGATGGGAGCGTATTGCTTAACAAATAACGCAAATATTCTCTTCCTCCATTGGTCTGGGTAAAGTTCAAGTGAAAAAATACCGACTGGTCTTCTTCAGGATGAAAAATAGAGAGGTCGTTGAGGGTAATTTTATCTATTTGCATTAAAACGTCAACTTGAATAGGTAAAAAAATTAATTTCTATCAAAGGAAAGTCGCTCTCCCCACTTAGATTCATCAAATACTCCTTTTCCATAAACCATATGCCCATTTACAAAAGTATTTTCAATAGTAGCTGGTGAAGTGAAACCTTCTAATGGACTCCATCCGCATTTATACAAAATATTCTCTTTTGAAATAGTATTGGGTTGATTCATATTTACCATTACAAGATCAGCAAAATAGCCTTCTCTTATATAGCCCCTTTTTTCAATTTGAAAACAATCAGCCACTGAATGACTCATTTTCTGCACTACTTTCTCTATTGAAATGCGACCTTCCTTTACATAATGCAACATCAACTGTAAAGCATGTTGTACCAAAGGTAATCCAGCATGTGCATGTTCAAAATCTTCTTGTTTTTCTGCCCAGGTATGTGGGGCATGATCGGTGGCAATAATATCTAATCGGTCATCGAGTAGTGCTTTCCATAATGCATCTCTATGATGAGGTGCTTTAATGGCTGGGTTACATTTAATTTGATTGCCCAATCTGGCATAATCATCTGAAGTAAAATGTAAATGATGTACACATACTTCTGCAGTGATTTGCTTGTCTTTTAGTGGAATCATATTGGTAAATAACTGCAGCTCTTTTTCAGTACTGATATGCAAAATGTGCAATCTGCTTCCATTTCTTTTGGCGTATTGTATCGCTTTAAAGGAAGATTCAAAACAAACTTCTTCGTCTCTGATGATGGGGTGGTCGGCAGCTGTTAAATGTGATTTGATTTTTTTTAAATCAACCATTTTTTGTTTAAACATCGGCTCATCTTCACAATGTGTGGCAATCAGGAGTTCCGAACTGCCAAATACTTTTTCTAAAACCAAGGGACTTTCTACTAATAAATTACCAGTAGAAGAGCCCATAAATATTTTAAGCCCACAAATACGAGACTTCAATTGATTGGCTTTGAGAATCTCCTCCAAATTATCATTGGAAGTACCCATAAAAAAAGAATAATTGGCCAATGAAGATTCTTTGGCTCTTGCATATTTCTCTTCTAATAAATCGATGGTAAATGCTGGAGGATTTGTATTAGGCATTTCCATAAATGAAGTAGTTCCTCCGGCAACTGCAGCTTTGGCTTCGGTGTAAATAGTGGCTTTATGCGTAAGCCCTGGTTCTCTAAAATGAACCTGATCGTCTATTACTCCTGGTAAAAGATGTTTTCCTGTTCCCATGATTTCAGTTGCCCTTCCTTTTATGTCTATTTGACCACCTATTTTTTCGATTCGATCATTAGAAATGAGCAGATCTCCAAAAATTTGTTGTCCTTCGTTTACGATGCACGTATCTTTAATTATAGTATGCTGCATTTTTATTGCTAATTGAGTCTTTTATATTATGATGCAATTTATTAAATCAATTGTAGTTTGTTGCTTTTATATTCTTCCATTTATTGGAGCTGCACAATCCACGTATATACCATTGGGCTCTAAAGAGTATTTGTTGATTGATCGACTTGAAATTAAAACAAAGCACCCAGATTTATATTTTTCTCATATTAAACCATATAATCGTAAGCTATATACAAAGCAAGTTGAATATCTCGACAGTTTAAGTTTTACCGATAAAGATTTAGATGCTCAGCTCAGTGATGTAGATAAATACAATATGGAGCGGTTTTTAGTGAATAATGCAGAGTGGACTGTAAGAGAAGACTTAAAGAAACCACAAAACATGTTTCATGATTTCTTTCATGCTAAAGGAAATTTTTTAGAAATCAATAACAAGGATTTTTATCTGCAGGTAAATCCTTTATTGAACTTTCAATACGGATCGCAGAATGGGTATAATATGCCTATCTATCAATTTTCACGAGGAATATCTTTGAGGGGAAGAATTGCTGATAAAATTGGGTTTGATTTATATTTTACAGAAACACAAGAACGAGATCCTCAATTTGTGCAAGGCTGGGTAAAACAATTCAAAGCAATTCCGGGGCAAGGTTTTTATAAACCCTTAGGAGTTGTTGATGGATATGATTATACCGAAGTAAGGGGTTCGGTGAATTGGAAAGTGGCCAAGTTCATTGATATGCAATTTGGTTACGATCGCAATTTTATTGGTAATGGAATCAGAAGTACATTCTTAAGTGATTTTGCCAATACAGGATTGTTTCTAAAAGTAAATACAAGGATCTGGAAATTGAATTATGAAAATTTATTCATGGAATTGATTCGCCCTAATCAATTAATTGCCAACGGCGGAGTTAACCTTCCAAGAAAATATTTTCGAATGAATCATTTGAGTATTAATGCTACCAAATGGTTGAATGTAGGCATTTTTGATGCAGTGATGTTTGGCAGAGGAGATCATTTTGATTTTATGTACCTCAACCCCATTTTATTTTTGACCCCTGGGCAACAGCAAATTGGTAGTCCAGACAATACCATGTTAGGTATAGATTTTAAGGCCAATATTGCTCGTAAAATTCAACTCTATGGGCAAATGAATTTCGATGAGTTTTTAACAAAAGATTTCTTTAACAATCGAAATAGCTGGCAGAATAAATATGCTTATCAGGTAGGGCTCAAATACATTGATATTTTTGGCTTAAAAAATGTTGATCTGCAATTGGAATCCAATCGGGTAAGACCTTTCACTTATTCTCATTTAGATTCTACTAGTAACTGGACACAGTACAACCAACCTTTTGCGCATGCATTAGGGGCTAATTTTCAAGAATACATTGGAGTAATCAGGGCTCAACCAATGAAAAGATTGTATTTGAATGCAAGAGCAGTGTATTATAAACAGGGCCTGGATTCTTTGGGATTTAATTTTGGGGCTAATCCAATGAGAGCATATACCACAAGAGTCCGTAGCAATAATTTAGAAGTAGGTAGTGGTAACCTTGCTACTTGTTTGCTCATTACATTACAGGCATCTTATGAAATTGCAGAAAATTTGTTTATCGATTTTACGCTTAATCAAAGATCTTATAAGACCCAATTAACAGGCGTTACTCCAGATGCTACCATCATAAGTGGAGGTGTTCGATGGAATATGGCAAGAAGGGAATTTATTTTTTAATCTTCCAAATGAATAGAAAATACTATCATTCTTGATTGTATTCTATCCAGCACATTGGAATATTTTAATGCAGGATCCAATTGATGAATATTGCCTAAACCATAACTCACTTTTAGTTCTGGAGATACGGTTACAAATGGCAGGTAAAAATTAAACCCAATACCAGCTTCTATACCAAAGTCGCCTCTTTTTAATTTGACCAAATCTTCTGCATTTCTGGCACCTGAATTACTGGATAAATCTATATCGTATTTTAAGCCTCCAAGAATATATGTTCTAAAATTGCCAATTCTATCTGAGTTGAATTTAAATTGAAAAGGAAAACTCACTAAAGTAGAAGGTAAACTTTGTAATTGAGTGCTGCTCTCACCAGGCAAGGTTTTGCCCAAAACATAATTGATTGATCTTGCCCCTCCAATAATCAATTGGGGATTTACCCGAAATTGGAAATGGTCATTCAGTCTGGCCGTTGCCAATAATCCCATGATGATACCTCCACTTGAACCCGGTTCGGCAACTAAAATAGTATCATTGTTTTGAATGAATTGTTGCGATTTAGATAAGTGTAAATAAGAACTGTTATACCCCAAGGTAATTCCAAAATAATAGGGCTGATCTTCTCTATGCATTCTATGCAAAACCTTTTGGGCATGCGTACGCCCGATGATCCCCAGAAGGAACAAATAAAGGAGAACTATTTGCTTCCGCAATAAATAGTGCATATTCCGAAACTAAGCTTTTTCAAATAAGTTTGGGTAAATCCTACTCCATTCATGATTTTTAAAAATGATTCCCCTTCAGGAAATGCCTGTACACTGTCGTTCAAGTATTGATAAGCATCTTTATTACTCGAAAATAATTTCCCGATACTGGGGGTAATATAATTCATGTAAAAATTGTACAATAGTTTAAAAGCTCCATCACTTGGTTTAGAAAACTCCAGGACCACCATTTTGCCTCCAGGCTTGAGTACCCGATACATTTCACCTAAACCTTTTTCGAGATGTTGAAAATTTCTTACACCAAATGCCACCGTGATCGCATTGAAAAAATCATTTGCATAAGGAATATTTTCACTATCGCTGTTTTGAAGTTGAATGACTGAGTCGAGTTTTTTGTCGGCTATTTTTTTTCGACCAATCTCTAACATTCCATCTGAAATATCTATCCCAATTATTTTTTCCGGATGAAGCAAATCATAGGTAAGCAAAGCCACATCTGCAGTGCCCGTAGCTACATCAAGAATTACTTTCGGTTCAATGCTTTTGATTTCCCGAATGGCTTTTTTGCGCCAGCTAACATCAATCCCAGCACTGAGCAACCTGTTTAAAAAATCGTACCGGAAAGCAATATTATCGAACATATCAGCCACCTGATCTTTCTTAGTCAGCTCACTCTCTTTAAAAGGCACTATCTCGTCGTGTGCAAATTTCCCCATTGGTCAAAGATATTCATTTTCGTGCCTTTTTTGGTCTGCTGATGAACCAAAGCTTGTTTAAGAGCCGTTAATATTTAACGAAAATACCCAACTGCCTTATCTTCGTGCTAAGTGAAAGCGCAAATCTATAAATCTACAGGGAGCTGGTATGTTGCCAAAAGTGCCGATGGCAGAATGTACAAAGCAAGGGCAAAGGGTATTTTCAAGATTGATGGAATTACTTCTACTAACCCTATTGCTGTAGGTGATTTTGTTGAAATGGAGATAGAGACAATAGAAGAAGAATCTGCCATTATCAACGAAATTTATGATCGAAACAATTATGTGGCGAGGGTATCTCCACACAATAAACACTTACATCATATTATTGCTTCTAATCTCGATCAAAGCATGTTGTTTGCAACCTTGAAAGAGCCCAAAACTTCACAAGGTTTTATCGATCGATTTTTAATTTCTTGTGAATCGCATCATATACCAGCCATCATTGTTTTTAATAAAGCAGATTTATATGGTAAAAAAGAAATGGAACGTTTTGAGCATTTGCATGAAATGTATTCCTCTATTGGTTATCAGGTAATATTAACCAGTGTGCAAAATCAGGAAGGGCTTGATCAGGTGAGTAGTCTTTTAAAGAACAATGCCACTTTGTTAAGTGGCCATAGTGGGGTAGGAAAATCAACCTTGATTAATCATTTATTCCCGCAATTCAATTTAAAAACACAATCGGTAAGTGAATGGAGTGGCAAGGGCTTACATACGACCACTTTTGCTGAAATGTTCGATTTAGATGCTACCAGTCAAGTGATAGATACTCCTGGTGTAAGAGAGTTTGGTTTGGTTGATATTAGTAAACAAGAACTCTCTCATTATTTTCCAGAAATGCGAAGACTATTGGTGAATTGTCAGTTCAACAATTGCATGCATACCAATGAACCAGGTTGTGCCATCAAAAAAGAAGTTGGGATTGGGAAAGTAGCGGAAGATCGTTATGTGAGTTACCTCACCATTTTAGATACTATGGAAGATAAAACCTATTGATAAATCAAGTTTTTGTCCTTGGTGTACTTAGGGGCTTTCTTTTCTTTATTATTATCAGACAATAATTTTTCAGCACCAACATTTCTTCCGGTAGTAGGGCAACCGCTATCTTGTTTAGATGAACCAGCACCAGATTTACCGCCAAGCCCTAATAGCTTACAAGAAGAAAGCAGTACAATTACAAAACAATATATTAATAGCCTTTTTAGCATATAAGGTTAAAGTTAATGCATTTATAACGCATTTTTTAGGTGCTTATTTCAAAAAATTGTGGTTATAGTCTTCAAACCAGGATGCATATTTCACATAATTATTCGAAATGCGGTCTATTTCTCCATGGATCATGGCCGGTGAAATGTCTTTAACTTTTTTTGCTGGCACCCCTGCATAGATACTCCCTTCTTCTACAACTGTGCCTTCCAATAAAACAGCGCCTGCTGCAATTATGGAGTTTGAATGTATTACACACCTGTCCATTACAATCGATCCCATACCAATCAGCACATTATCATGTATAGTGCATCCATGTACCAGAGCATTATGACCAATAGAAACATTATTGCCAATATCTGTAGGGTTTTTCTCATAAGTACAATGAATCACAGCTCCGTCTTGCACATTTACTTTATTGCCCATTTTAATATAATGTACATCACCTCTAATGACTGCATTAAACCAGATGCTACAAGCATCGCCCATAACCACATCTCCTACAATGGTTGCATTTGGAGCAATAAAACATTCGGTGCCAAATTGAGGGTGTTTTCCTAAAACGGGTAAAATGGTTGCCATGATTAGTAATTGGTTATTGGTTATTGAAGATATTATGTAGTGAAGTTATTAAATATCGGTAATCTTCAATTAAGTTTGATCTATGAATTCTCGGCAATTGTTTTTAACCCATGTAGCTCAAACATCTGCCAGCCCAATAGGAATTGAAATGGAGCGGGCGGAAGGTATTTATTTATGGGATAAAGATGGCAAGCAATATATCGACGGAATTTCCGGCTTTAGCGTTTGCAATATTGGTCACAGTCATCCTAAAGTGGTGAAAGCGGTACAAGATCAAGCTGCAGCATATATGCATGTGATTGTATATGGAGAATTTATTGAAAGCCCACAAGTAAATCATGCCAAACTATTAACCAGCTATTTACCCGATAGTTTGAACTGTGTTTATTTTACGAATAGTGGATCCGAAGCAACAGAAGGTGCCATGAAACTGGCCAAGCGTATAACCAACAGAACAAAAATCATCGCTTGTAAAAATGCCTATCATGGAAGTACCCAGGGTTCTTTGAGTTTGATGGGTGATGAATATTGGAGAAATGCTTTCAGGCCATTATTGCCTGACATATATCATCATGAATATGGAAGCGAAGCATTATTAGATTCAATTGATAAAAATACCGCTTGCGTTATTTTGGAAACGGTGCAGGCAGAAAGCGGCATTACTGCTCCAACTAAGGAATGGTTACAAGCAGTTAGAAAAAAATGTGATGAATATTGTGTGTTATTGATCCTAGATGAAATACAAGCTGGCTTTGGAAGAACAGGCACACTCTGGGCTTTCGAACAATTTGATATTGTACCTGATATACTTTTATTAGGGAAGGCTTTAGGAGGAGGAATGCCATTGGGCGCATTTATATCGAGTACCAAAATGATGAGTGCACTTACGCATGATCCAGTGCTAGGGCATATTACCACATTTGGCGGACACCCGGTTTCCTGTGCAGCTGGCAAAGCAGCTTTGGAGGTTTTGTTAGAAGCTGAATTATTGAAATCAATAAAAGAGAAACAAGCATTTTTATTGAGCTATTTAAAACACCCGGCAATCATTCAAACAAATTGTTTTGGATTATGGATGTCGCTTCAATTTAGTACACCTGAAATAGCGCAATCAATCATTCATCGCTGTGTAAAAAACGGATTGGTCACCGATTGGTTTTTATTTGCACCTGATCGTTTGAGAATTGCACCACCATTGACGATTACTATGGAGCAGTTGAAGGAGCTTTGTGATATTGTGTTGAGAAGTATTGAACAACTAATAACTAATAACCAATAACTAAGCACTAACATCATCCATTCTACAAAATCTTCCGTACAATGCTTCGTAGATTGGGATAATGTTTTTGATATCAAATAAAAGTGCTTGCTGGTAAGCAGCTTCTTTCATTTTGTTTAATAGTTCATCATCGCTTAACAAATCAATCGCGTATTTACTCATTGCAGCAACATCGCCTACATCGGCCATATAGCCTGTTTCTCCTTGAATATTAATTTCACTTAATCCACCAGCATTCGTGCTTATTACCACTGATCTGGCAGCCATGGCCTCCAATGCAGCTAAACCAAAACTCTCGTATTCCGAAGGCAATAAAAATACATCACTCACTGCCAATATATCTTCAATTTGTTCTTGCTTACCTAAAAAACGCACATGTTCATCAATACCTAATTCCCTTGCTAACTCTTCACAGGCTGGTCTTTCAGGACCATCACCTACCATCAATAATTTGGCAGATAGCTTTTTTTGAACAGCAGCAAATACTTCAATCACATCACCTACTCTTTTTACTTTTCTGAAATTGGAAGCATGCATCAATATTTTTTCTCCATTGGGTGCAATCACTTTTCTAAATGGATCAATGGGTTTTTTGTTGAATCTACTCACGTCAACAAAATTGTAAATCACTTCAATTTCTTTTTCAATAGCAAAAGAGTTGTAGGTTTCGTCTCTTAAGTTTTTGGATACTGCAGTAATGGCATCGCTCTGATTAATGGAGAATGTAACTACAGGTTCATAGGTTTTGTCTTTTCCTACCAAAGTAATATCTGTTCCGTGTAGAGTCGTAATAACAGGAATATTTCTGCCATTTTTTTGTTTCACAATTTGCTTGGCCATATAAGCTGCAGATGCATGCGGTATGGCATAGTGCACATGTAATAAATCCAGATCATGATTAATAATCACATCCACCATGGTACTTGCCAAAGCAACTTCATAAGGTGGGTAATCAAATAAGGGATAGGTAGGAACCCTTACTTCATGGTAAAAAATATTGGCATTGAAAATATTGAGTCGAACTGGTTGCTGATAAGTAATAAAATGAACCTGATGTCCTTCATCTGCTAGAGCTTTGCCTAATTCAGTGGCCAATACACCACTACCGCCAAAAGTAGGATAACACACAATTCCAATTCGCATAATGAAGTATTTTATCTGTATTAAGATGCAAATATCAACTAATTTCTGAAATCACTGATTTTCAATAGATAGACGGTACTAAAGCAACAATTTATTAACTTCATCACATGAAAAAATTATTCCTATTAATATTTGCGCCTTTGTGCTTGAGTGCGCAATCATCAGATGATGCCCTTTTTATTAAAAAGATAGCAGATGATGTGTTGAAAAATGGTCAAGCTCATGATTTGTTGCGCCAACTTACCAAAGATATTGGAGGCAGATTAGCTGGATCTCCTCAGTTTACCAAAGCAGTAGAATGGGGTGAAATCACCATGAAAAATTTAGGTGCAGATCGAGTTTTCTTACAGGAATGCATGATGCCCAATTGGAATAGGGGCGGAAAAGATGAAGCTGCAATTGTATCTGTAGATGGAAAAAAAACAAACAGATCATTAGACGTTCTGGCGCTTGGAAATTCTTTGGGTTCTGGCGGAAAAGCAGTCAAGGCAAAAGTAATTGCAGTAGCCAATTATGCTGAGTTAGAAGCCAAGAAAGACCAGATAAAAGGGAATATTGTATATTATAATTATAAGTTTGATCCTACCAATATTGAGCCTGGTACTTCTTATGGGCAAGCAGGTCAATACAGAAGAAGTGGAGCAAGCAGGGCTGCAAAATACGGCGCTATAGGTGTGATGATCAGATCACTCACAGAAGCTACCGACAACAATCCGCATACTGGAGGGATGGCTTATAATGATTCTTTTCCAAAGATTCCTGCTATTGCTTTGGGTGGATATGATGCTGATTATGTTTGGAACTTAAGTAAGCAATCTAGTTTTGAAGTTTCCTTTAAAACCAATGGCAAATTTTTGCCTGATGCAAAAGGCCATAATGTGATTGCTGAATTAAAAGGCACTGAATTTCCTGATCAGTATATTACCATTGGCGGTCATTTAGATAGCTGGGATGTGAATGAAGGGGCACATGATGATGGGGCAGGAGTAGTGCATACCATGGAAGTATTAAGGGTACTAAAAGCATTGGGTTACCAACCAAAACACACGATTCGATTTGTATTATTTGCCAATGAAGAAAATGGTTTAAAAGGTGGATCTAAATATGCCGAAGAAGCAAAGACTAAAAATGAAAAACATTTATTTGCTTTAGAGAGCGATGCAGGCGGATTTACACCAAGAGGTTTTGGTTTTACCATTGAAGAAGAAAAATTAAAAAAGATGCAGGCCTGGTTGCCATTGCTGTTTCCTTATGGAACTACTTATTTAAGAATGGGAGGCGGTGGAGCAGATATAGGGCCATTGAATAAAGCGCTTGGTACTGCATTAGCAGGGTTTGATCCGGACGATCAACGTTATTTTGATATTCATCATGCTCGCTCTGATGTGTTTGAGAATGTAAACAAAAGGGAGTTGTTACTTGGTGCAATTAATATGGCTGGATTAATTTATCTTGTAGACAAATACGGACTATAAATATTGTTATGAAAAAATTTTTGTGGAGTTTTAGTACCATTTTAATCCTGGCATTGGCCATATTTATTTATTGGAGATTTTATTTTGTTTATGCTGAGGGAACCAAAGCAGGGCAATTAAATACATTTCAAGAGAAAGGATTTTTGTTTAAAACCAATGAAGGAAAAATCATTCAAAGTGGTTTTCAGGCAAATGTGCAAAGCAATGAATTTACATTTAGTGTAACAGATAAAAAAGTGGCTGAAATACTCAGTAAAAATTCTGGCAGAGAAGTAAACCTACACTACAAGAGATATTTAGGGGCATTGCCCTGGAGAGGTATGCAGTCCTATGTTGTAGATAGCGTATTGGAAGTAAGAGGTGTAGTGGAAGAATCAATCATCAAGCCCAAATAAGCCAGCTATAAAGCATTAAGCCTGTATTAAAAAGATCGTTGGTATTTTATGTAATTCAGGTAATTGTTTATTCCAGTCACTTGCTGATTTAGTTTGAATTTTTTCAGATGGCCCTGTGATATCAACACCAATGCAAATTTTTGTTATTGGTTTACAAGCTTGAATGATATCATTTAATAATTGGTTATTTCTATAAGGAGTTTCTATAAAAATATGCGTGGTTTTTTTAATGGCAGATTCTGCTTCCAGCTCTTTTAATTTTTTCTTTCTTTCCAAACCATCAATAGGTAAATAACCATGAAAATGAAAATTTTGCCCATTCATTCCACTGGCCATTAAAGCCAATAAAATAGAACTAGGCCCAACAAGGGGTTGAATAATGATGTCGTTTTGTTGCGCCAATTCAATCAATAATTGCCCTGGGTCTGCAATGCCAGGGCATCCTGCATCACTCACAATGCCAATATTTTTCCCTTGATTCAATGCAGTTAAAAATGAAGACTTGACTGATTCTTCTGCTTTATGAATAGCAAACCATTGGTAATCGTCAATGACCATTTCCTTCCATATTTTTTTAAAAAACCGTCTGGTATTTTTTTCGGTTTCCACAAAAAAAACCTGACAATCTTTTATTGAATCAATTACATATGTTGGAATGGTTTGTATAGCGTCTTCTTGTAAAACGGAAGGAATTAAATATACTTTTCCTTTACTCATATGGGTTGATTAACGGCTTGTTTTTGATTGATTGGATACACACTCAAAGTTGCTGCAACTACAGCGTAGGAAGGTGCTAAAATCCAGCCAATAATCGGAATAAAATGCATTAAATAAAAAACCATACCATTGCCAATTGCCAATCCTTTGTGCGAACCAATGAAAAAAATACTTTCAGCAGCAGATTTATTTTTTCTTTCCATACTATAATCGAGCATGGAGAATCCGTAATAATAACAATCAATGGTGATAGCTAAGACAGGCGTTAACCATCCTACTACAGGAATCAAACTAAAAAGGACAATACTTACCGCATATACAGATTGCCATAAACTATTTCTTCCAGCTAATTGAATGCCTCTGATAATATCTTTAATTAGTTGAGAAAAACTAAAAGGGAAATCTTTGTTTTCCATGATGGCTTCTGTTTTTTCACTCAAGAAAGCAAAAACAGGAGAGCCAATGATGAGGAAGAAATATTTAAACAAAGAGAAATAAAATAGCATTAATACCAGCCAAAGAATCAATCCGCCCATGGTAAAAATAAATCCCATGAATCCACTGTTTTCTTTATCCAGCCAGCTTTTCAACCCGGTTTTTAAAGCAATCCATTCGATGAAATTGCTTGAAGTGCTGCTAAAAAGATACATTCCAAAAATAAATAACACTGTGTAGATGATTCCTGGAATAACAATCCATTTCCATAATTTATGCTTTCTGATAAATCGATGGGCTTGAAAATAAGCTTGTATCGCTATAATAATTTCTTTGAGCAAATCGGGGGATTTTTGCTAAGATAATAAACTACTGTCATTAAAATTTAGGACAGTTCACTGGCCGATCGGTAGAAGGCCTTCTGATATAGATCAAGGAAACTTCAATACCGCCTCTATTCTGTGTGGCTGTTCTGATCAATTGTGCATTATAATCGTAAGAAATGCCTAAACGATAATCGCCAAATTCTAATCCTGCATAAGGAATAATCGCATCATTGAATCGTACCCAGGTACCTACATATAAACTGGTAGATTTGATATCGTTCGGATTAGTGTTGAGTTGTACAGCACCACCAATCATTGTTTCTGAATAACCACCTTGAAACATTTGAAGCCCACTTAAATGCAATGAAGTGGTTTCTCCAATGGGCAAATATCCACCTGCATGAAAATTGACTCTTGGCGTTAAATTATATGCAGCTCCAGAAAATTTTTGAATCGGACGATTAATATGGTACATGCTCAAACCCAAATAAAAATTGTTGCGATCATTGGTGCTTCCATTGTACAAAAGCCCGGCATTAAAATCAACATAATTGGCATTTAATGTACTGGAGCTAAATACTTCAGATGTTACTCCAGTAAAACCAGCCGTAGTTAATTGATCTTCAAAAGTGAGCAAACTGGTATTGACCAACATATTGGCATAAGTCACCTGAAATCCTGCACTCAATTGATGTTTCCCATCTTCATCCAATCCTTTGTGATAAGCTGTTGAAGCAGCAAAATAATTAAACCTCACAGCCCCTGCTGCACTGTTGTCATTATAAGCCATTGCACCAAATCCCCAGGTGTCGTTATCGGCAATTTTATTTTGAAAAGCTTGGAAGTCTACAGAAGCGGTGGCAGTTGTAAAAGCATTATTGAGTGTAGGCCATTGATTGCGGTAGTTTCCTGAAATGCGATAGGTGCCAAAAAACTTTCCTGTAAATGCAGGATTTAGCGTTAGTGGTGAAGAAAAAAACTGAGAGAAATGTGGATCCTGTGCATGAGCTGATACGGTCATTAATAAAAGATATAATAAAATCAATGGTCGCATATGCTATATTCATTAACCAACTATTTCAACAACCTATGATTGAACTTTGGTGCCAAATGCCAAATCTCCGGCATCTCCTAACCCTGGTACAATATACCCTTTCGCTGTTAATTCGTCATCAATATCTCCACACCAGATAGTTACTGCTTCGCCGCATTCTCTAATAATGTATTCAATACCAACAGTACAAGCAATAGCAACCACCACGTGTATCGATGCAGGATTTCCCTGATTCTTCATGTATTGAATTGTTTTAACGATTGATGCTCCTGTTGCTAACATGGGGTCGCTAATGATAATGATACGATCGTCTAAAGCGGGGCAGCTCATGTATTCTAAACTAATTTCGAAACTACCATCTCTATGGTGTTTTCTATATGCAGAAATAAATGCGTTATCGGCTTTGTCAAAATAATTCAACATGCCATTGTGTAATGGCAAACCAGCTCTTAAAATAGTTGCTAAAACTGGTTGAGCTGCCAATACTTTACTCTCATGCGTACCTAATGGAGTAGGTGTTTCCTGTACTTTCCAAGGCAATTCTTTGCTGATTTCATATGCAGCTATTTCACCAATTCGCTCCAGATTTAGGCGGAAACGCATTCTATCTTCCTGCACTTCTGTATTTCTAAGTTCAGAAACCCAATTACTTACCAGACTGTGATTGTCGCTTAAATTGATGACCATGGTGAAAGTTTAGTGTACGAATTTAGGGATAATATTAATTAGTTATTGGTTATTGGTTATTAGTTATTGGTTTTCATAATTCATAAATTGTATCTTATAGCTCATATCTTTTATCTCTTATCTCTTAATTCTTTATAGGTTATAAGGTTGTTAAGTTTTGGGACAAAGTCTTATTTATCTGTTAGAGACCTTTTTGATTAGCTCAATAATGTTTAATTTGTATCATGAAGCAATATTTTTTATATACCATAATAGCTTTAAGCTTTATGGCTTGCAAAGAAAAAAAGCAAGAAGAATCTTTTGATAAAAAAACATATGAAGTTGTAAAAGAAACTTTGGAAGAGAAGGAAAAGAAAAATCCAATACGTTTTATTGCTGCTAATAATCGTGATCGTAAAAATATAATTGGGCAAACAGTGGTGATCGTAAATCTAACAAATAACGCAACCATTGCTACTTATAAAGATATTGCTTTGAAACTCTCTTTCTTTAGCAAGACCAGTGTTAAACTAGACGAAGGCAATGAAACCGTTTATGAAACACTTAAGCCAGGACAAACCATCAAATTCAAAACAAAATATTTTGCACCCAAAGGAACGGATAGTGTAGCGGTGAAAGTGATGGATGCTAAAGCGGATTGAGAAAGATAAAAGATATGAGATAAAAGATATGAGATAAGAGTTAAGTAATAAATTCAAATTTATCTCCATCAAACAAGCCTTTATCACTCAACTTTAAATGAGGAATTACCAACAGTGCCATAAAACTCAATGTCATGAAAGGGGCTGATAGTGTAGATCCCAGCGATTTAGCCATTGAATCGATTGCTGTATATTTTTCAGCTACCCAATAACCATCTTCGGCGCTCATTAATCCGGCAACAGGTAAGGGTAATAATAATTCATTGCCTTTTCCATCTACACAACTCACGCCTCCTGCAGCTGCAATAACTAAATTAATTGCTTTTGCTAATGCAGCATCATCAGTTCCTACAGCAACAATATTATGACTATCATGGGCTACTGTAGAAGCAATAGCCCCTTGTTTGAATCCAAAACTTTTGATGAAACATTTGGCGATAGGGGCTTTTTGATATCGATTGACCACTACCATTTTCAATGCATCATTGTCTGTATCTGATACCCACTGATTGTTCAATAATTTTCCTGGTAAACTCAATCGATTGGTAATTAATTGGCCATCTAAAGCTTCTATAACAGGAATGAAACCCTTGGTGGAAGGATATTCATTTTCAGGTATTGCCAATTGTGCTGCTGCAATGCTTTCACAATCAAATTGATTGATTGGCTCTGTTTGTACAGATTTGATAATTGATTTTCCGTTCTGCAATAAAGGCACTCCATCAATATAAGTTTGGCTGATGGTAAAATCGGTTAAATTATTGGCAATTATAAAATCAGCTGGGTCTCCAACACGCAATAAGCCAATATCCAGTTTATAGTGTAATACAGGATTAACACATGCCACTTTCAATACATTGAATAAATCCATTCCTTTCGAAATAGCCCTGGCACATAGTTGATTAATATGACCATCAACTAAACTATCGGGATGTTTGTCATCACTGCAAAACAGCACTGTATTGGGATGATCATCAATCAAATCGGAAAGGGCTTCGAAATTTTTAGCAGCACTTCCTTCACGAATAATGATTTTCATGCCATGTTCTAATTTGTCCAATGCTTCTTCGATAGTAAAACATTCATGATCGGTAGAAATGCCTGCTTCTATATATTGCTGAGCAGCATCACCCATTAATCCAGGAGCATGTCCATCTACTGGTTTTCCTGCTGCATGGGCAGCAGCAATTTTTTTCATTACTTCAGGGTCCTTGTGCAATACACCAGGAAAATTCATCATTTCACTGAGGTATTTCACTTCTGGTTTTTGCAATAAGGCGGTTACATCTTTACTATCCAGCGATGCACCTGCTGTTTCAAAAATGGTTGCAGGTACACAACTGGGCGCACCGAAATTAAATTTGAAGGGCACTTGCTTTCCATTGGCAATCATAAATTCCACGCCATCCATTCCACATACATTGGCAATTTCATGAGGATCACTTACTGTACCAACAGTGCCATGCACCACTGCCAAGCGAGCAAACTCACTCGGAATCAGCATGCTGCTTTCTATATGAACATGACTATCTATAAAGCCTGGCATCAAATATCCTTTGGTGCTTATCTCCCTTTCTTCAATAGGTTGAATAGATTGAATTTTTCCATCTGCAATTGTTACAGTTGCTGGGTAGATAGATTTGTTGAAAATATCAACTAGTTGGATAGATATGTTAAATAAACTTGAATTCATAGATTAATGTATAATAATAGCAATATTCAAAAACATATAGTAATCATTATCACTACTTTTGTTACCAAGTTTATAAAGTTAAATCTATTATATGAAGCGTATCATTTTTGTTGCTATTTTAATACTAGGACTTGGCAAAGTTAAATCTCAAACTGCTGCAGATATTTTATCTAAATATGAAACAGCCTCTGGCGGAAAAGAAAAGTTACTCGCAATAAAACAATTAGAAGTTTTCGGCACCATGAAAATGGGCGTAATGGGTCAATTGATTGAATTGCCAATCACCATTGTAAAAGAGCAAGGAAAATTATTTCGCAGACAATTGGGCGGAATCATGGGAATGGGAGATACTTATACATTGGTAACAGATACGGCTGGATATATTTTTATTCCCGCAATTCGTGGGTTTGGTGATATACCAGGCACACAAGCGAGCATTACAAAAATGGATGCTGGCGAATTTGCAGCTCAACAATACGAATTAGATTGTTCAGGTCCTTTTTCTGAATTGGTTAATTCTGCTGCAAAAGGACACACTGCAGAAATTGTAGGTACAGAAAAAATCAATAAAGTACCCAGCACAAAAGTAAAACTCACCCTTAAAACTGGTCAGGTACTTTTTTATTATTTCGACAACAATACCGGCTTGGTCAATAAAGTAGAAGCTACTGGTGAAATGGCGGCCAACCTTACTGGTTTTGGAGCAATGATGAAAATGTTTGGAAATGGAATGGGTAAAAATGCAAAAGCAGAAGTTTTCTACAAAGAATACCAAACAGTTAATGGAATTCAATATCCTTCTAAATACACCATCAGTTTAGGTCCTGTTGAAACACAAATTGAAAATAGTACCATTAAAATTAATGAAGGGTTAGAAAATAAGTGGTACATAGTAAAATAGACCTTTCAATTTCTATTTTGAGGAATTCATTAGATTGAGTAAATTACTCCTCTAATTGAATGCTACCATGAGAAAAATCACCCTGTTGCTTGCTTTTACAGCAGCAACCCTCTTTGCCATTGCGCAAAAAAAAGACAAGCCTAAATCAGCCCCAGTTGTTGTTAAAGAAGACAATTCAGATGCGGCTTTATTATCCAATGTTAAGTATCGATCGATAGGTCCTTATAGAGGAGGCAGAAGTGCTGCTGCAACTGGCAGTTATAAAAATAAAACGACTTTCTATTTTGGTGCCACCGGTGGCGGTGTTTGGAAATCCACTGATGGTGGAAGTAATTGGAAGAATATCACTGATAAATATTTTGGCGGAACAATCGGCTCTGTTGCTGTTGCTCCTAGCGATGACAATATTCTCTATGTAGGGGAAGGTGAAAATTCTATGCGTGGTAATGTGGCAGAAGGTTTAGGCGGCATCTGGCGCAGTGATGATGCTGGAAGAACCTGGAAAAATCTAGGATTAAAAGAGGGACGACATATTATCAGAATAGTCATTCATCCACGTGACCCTAATACATTATGGGTTGCAGTGATGGGTCATTTATTTGGACCCAATGAAGAGCGTGGTGTTTTTAAAACCACCGATGGTGGTAAAACCTGGAAAAAAACTTTATATGTTAATGATCAAACCGGGGCATCCGATTTAGTGATGGAACCAGGCAATCCAGAAGTATTTTATGCTGGTATGTGGAGGGTAAAACGTTCTCCTTATAATATGGAAAGTGGCGGTGAAGGATCTGGTTTGTATAAAAGCACTGATGGAGGAGAAACATGGAAGTCAATTACTACCCAAAAGGGCTTGCCTAAAGGTGTTTGGGGAATTGTGGGTGTTGCAGTTGCTCCTTCCAATCCAGAAAAAATTTATGCCATTATCGAAAACAAAGATGGTGGATTATATAAAAGCGATGATAGTGGTGAAACATGGAGTTTAACATCCAATGATAACAATATTCGTCAACGAGCATGGTATTATAGTAAAGTATTTGTTGACCCGAAAAATGAAAACCAGGTTTACTGTCCGAATGTAAATTTTATGCGTAGTAAAGATGGAGGTAGAACTTTCCAGGGCATCAATACGCCGCATGGAGATCACCATGATTTATGGATTGATCCGGAGAATGGCAATAGAATGATTGTGGCAGATGATGGTGGTGCTCAAGTAAGTTTTGATGGTGGTGATAATTGGAGTACGATGATGAATCAACCAACTGCTCAGTTTTATAGAGTAACTACAGATAATTCAGTGCCTTATAGAATATTGGGAGCACAACAGGACAATTCAACAGTTCGCATCAAAAGCAGAACATCGGGAGCTGGAATTACTGAAAGAGACTGGGAAGTAACTGCAGGCTCGGAAAGTGGACATGTGGTTGCGGATCCATTAAATCCAGATATTGTTTATGGTGGAAACTATGGCGGTTATTTAGCCAGACTCGATCACAAAACAGGAGAGAATCGCGCCATTGATGTATGGCCCGATAATCCAATGGGAGCAGGAGTGGACGTTCAGAAATATCGATTCCAATGGAATTTTCCTATTTTCTTTTCGCCACATAATCCGAAGAAATTATATACTGCAGGAAACCATTTATTTGCAACTGAAAACGAAGGTGCTAGTTGGGATAAAATCAGCCCAGATTTAACTACCAATGATAAATCAAAGCAAGCATCCAGTGGTGGACCAATTACCCAAGACAATACTTCGGTAGAATATTATTGTACCATTTTTGCTGCTACAGAATCTTCTTTGGAAAAAGATTTATTGTGGACGGGAAGTGATGATGGGTTGATTCATGTAAGCAAAGACGGAGGAAAAAATTGGGAGAATGTTACTCCACCAGAAGCGGGTAAATGGATGATGTGGAATTGTGTAGAAACGGATCCTTTCAAAAAAGGTACGGCATATTTTGCTGGAACAAAATACAAGTCTGATGATTACACACCGTTTTTATTTAAGACATCAGACTATGGAAAAACCTGGACCAAAATTACCAATGGAATCAACAATATGCATTTCACTCGTGCCATCAGGGCCGATAAAAAAGTACCAGGATTATTATATGCAGGAACTGAATTTGGTATGTATATCAGTTATGATGATGGCGCTAATTGGAAATCATTTCAATTGAATTTGCCCATTGTGCCTATCACTGATATTGCGTTAAAAGACAACGATTTAATTGTTGCTACCCAAGGACGATCCTTCTGGGTGATTGATGATTTAACCATCGTTCAGCAAAAAAGCAATGCAATTGCAGCTAAAAACTTACATGTATTTCCAATCAATGATGCTTATCGTTCCGAAGGTGGAGGTAGAAGAAGAAGGGGAGCTGGTGGAACAGAACCCAATATGGGCGCCAATCCTCCAGCAGGCACAGTTATTAATTATAATTTAAAAGGCACTTCGGATAGTTCAAAACATTCCATTACTATCATGGATAAGAATGGTAAGCCTATTAAAACATTTAGTAAATCTGCCAAAGAGCCTGCCGATAAATTGGATTATAACGAAGGAATGAACCAATTTGCCTGGGATATGAATTATCCTCCTGCTGAAAAAGCGGATGGCATGATCTTATGGAATGGAGCAATTGGTTCTGCAAAAGCAGCCCCAGGTAAGTACAGTGCAAGAATAAAATACAATTCAGATTCGGTTGATGTTCCATTTGTTATAAAAGCTAATCCTGTTTATAATATGACAGAAGCCGATTACGATGCTCAGCTTGCGTTTTTATTACAGGTAAGAGATAAGTTTAGCGAGATTCAAATTGGCATTAAAAATATCAGAACAGTTCGCACACAGATCAATGACTTGAATGGAAGAATAGATACCAAGGCCTATAAAGACATCAAACAAATGGGCGATAGCATCAATAAGCAACTTACTAAAATCGAAGAAGCTTTGTATCAAACCAAATCTAAGAGCGGACAAGATGTGTTGAATTTCCCTATTCGCTTAAATGATAAGATTGCTGGCTTATACAATGTGGCTTCCAGTGGTTATGCGCCTCCAAGCAAACAAGTAAGAGAAACATTTGCCGATTTGAGTGGTCAGGCCGATGTGCAGTTAGCTAAGCTAAAAACCATACTGGACAATGATTTGAAGCAATACAATAAAATGATTAATGAGAAACAGATTCCGGTGATAGGGATCAAATAAATTCTAAATCAGTTTAAGTGCTGGGTCAACCTGAATTATTTCATGTTGGCCCAGTTTTTTTTCATCTATAGATTGAGCCAATAATTGAGTTTAAGTACGATTGCCCTGTTTTTACTTTTAAACAAAGGATCTGTAAAATAATTATCGGTGTACACCACAAATAAATCACTCATTGGTTTAAATCGATATTGTAATCGACTATTGATATTAAAATTATTTCTTTGCGTATTGTATTGAAAGAAAGTGGTCCAAAAAAGATTGGTGGTAAAATTGATTTCTGTTCGCTGTGTTATTAAGAAAATTTCTGCTGCTCCATATGGGTCAGGAAAACTGATATTATTATATTGAACATTGAAATTTAAGTTTACATGAGGCATTTTTCTAATGAAAAAACCAGTACTAATAGTAGTTCTTATGCCATTGTAGAATTGACCATAACCACCATTCAAATTAAATCCAATATTTTTTCTAAAATCTGAACGATATCTGATTCCAACATCTGAGTATGTATAATGACCAATCGGTAATGGAGTAGCTCCTGTAAATGAAATTGGAAAATTCAATTGAAGTTCTGAATTATTGAATTCAAAGTTTAGATTTTCAGTTGAACGAAATTGCATATTTAAGGAAGCACTTGTATTTCGCTCATTGAAACTATTGTCCGGATTTAATACAATGAAATTTTCTACATTATAATTATAGCCAATTATTTTTCCTTTGGTTGGAATAACCCGATATTTTAATTCGGTATATGAATGTTTATAACCCACTCGAATAATGGTATCCCTTAATGCATCATAGTTTTCTATACGCTCTATAAAACCCATATCGGCGTAATAATTGGTTCCAACATGGGTGAAATCCTGGACGAAGCCAAATTTTCTGGCGTTGTAACCAACACCAGCACTGTAATACTGGTTTTCTTTACTAATGGTTGGTTTCATTGCATGATGATAAGTTGCCCAGCCACTCCATTTTCCTGCCAGGTCGGAATATTGAAATTCTAATCCAGCATTTCTACCGTATTCATTCAAAGGATTTGCTTTCTTTTCTGCATCGGTCATAAAACTTTGCTTGTTTAAAAAGTAGCCTTTTAAAACAGAACGTTTTAGTATTCTTTGATCAATAGAAATAGCTGTATTGTTTTCAGGTGCAAAATCATCTTTTCTACCGGTTTGCATATTCATAAATCCGATACGCGTTTTCTTCGCCAGATTTCCTGTAATTCTAGCACCAAATAAAATGGGAATCCGATTTCCATTAGGATCCAATCCTATTCTTCTGGAATAAAATGGTCGTATGGGTTCAATCCCATAACCTGCAAATAAATCTGCATTTTCCAAAAAGAAAGTTCTTCTTTCAGGAAAGAAAATATTGAAACGTGAGAGGTTGGTTACCTGTTGATCTACTTCAATTTGTGAAAAATCTGGATTTACTGTTAAGTCTAAATTCAGTGAAGGAGTTAGTCCAAATTTTGCATCAAAGCCCGCATTAGCCGATAGTTGTAAAGGGCCTTTATTTAAGTTGTCTTGATCTACTTCCGAAGTTACAAATGGAACCAAAACGCCATTGGCCCCTGGTTTTGGTGGGTTTTCATCCCATATGAGTGATCCGGTATAACCCAAGTCGTAAGATGGAAAGTTCACTGGTAAGTTGGTCCAAACATCATATTCATTTGATTTGGTATCAACTCTTAAAAAATTAATTCCCCACACTTTTTTATCTGCCTGATATCGAATTGATTTAAATGGAATGGCGATTTCTGCAGTCCATCTATCTTTATATCGTTTAGTAGCCGAATACCAGGTTTGGTCCCAACTAAAGCTCAACCCATCGTCTGAACTTACCAATTGATCTTCACTTTGAGCATTGAAAGCATTCACAATAAAAAAGAAACCATTGTTTCTTGTATTGATTGGGTCTAGAATTACAGCAACGCAATCATTTCCATCATGGCCATTGTCTCTTTTTAAACTTTGAATGAACTGTTTACCTGAATCGTATGCTGTATAGGATATATAAATAAATTTATCGTCGTATGCGGTTCTTACTTCTGTTTTTTGGGTGGATTTATTTTTATCGTCTGGATATTTTTGCCAAAATGAACTAACCATTTGTGCAGTTTGCCAGATTGGTTCATTTAATTCGCCATCAATTTTAATAGGTTCTTTTGTTTTGGCAATATGAATTTGGTAGTCTTTTTGAAAACTTTCTCCATTTCGTTCCTGAGAATGAACAATTAAATAGCCGAAAGTGAATATCAATAAAAATAATATACGCATAAAATAAATGGACGCGAATGTCTATAAAAATCAGGGAAATAATGGCTGAAAAATGTTGAATGGCAAAAAATGAAAGTTTAAAGATCGTTTAGCAGATCGGGCCTTCTTGTTTTTGTTCTTTCCAGTGATTGTTCAAAACGCCATTCTTCCACTTTTTTAGGATCACCTTGTAATAGAATTTCAGGTACTTTATCTCCTCTAAAATCAGCAGGTCTTGTATAAACAGGAGGTGCTAATAAGTTGTCTTGAAAAGAATCAAGCAATGCAGAAGTTTCATCATTTAATACACCGGGAATTAATCTTCCAATAGCATCTACCACAACAGCGGCTGCCAGTTCTCCGCCACTGAGTACATAATCGCCAATGGATATTTCCATGGTTACGTATTTGGTTCTGATGCGTTCATCAATACCTTTATAGTGTCCGCAAATAATCAATAAATTTCCTTCTAAAGAAAGTTGATTGGCTGTTTGTTGGTTGAATGGTTTGCCATCTGGTGTCATATAAATGATAGCATCATAAGGCTGGTCTTTTTGTAATTCATCAATTGCATTGGCTAAGGGTTCGCACATCATTACCATTCCCGCACCACCACCATATTGATAATCGTCTATCTGCGCCTGTTTATTAATGGCCCATTTGCGTAAATTATGTAAACGTACTGTGAGCAAACCCTTTTCCTGTGCCCTTTTCATAATACTATGACCAAATGGACTCTCTAATAATTCTGGAACAGCAGTAATAATATCAATAGTCATAAGTAGTAAAATTAATCCATAAAATCTCCCAGATCTCTTCGCTCTTTTTTGGTTGGCCTTCCTACTTTACTCAAACGTTTTCCTGTTTGAAAACTAGCTGCAACCGATTTGATTCTGTCTATTTCATCTTCTGGAGTGATATCTATGTAGTGCTGAATTGCTTCGGAATATTGTACCCTGGTATGTAATAACCCAGTTACTTTGATCACCCATTTTTTAGCTTCCGTTTTTACATGGTATTCGTCGCCAATAGCTACCACACGGGAAGCTTTCACCGCATCGCCCTTCCATTTTACTTTTCCCTTACTACATGCGTCTCCAGCCTGACTTCTCGTTTTAAATAAACGGATGGCCCATAAATATTTATCGATCCTTAATTTATCTTTTTCAACTGCCATTGCTATGCATTCATTTCAGCAAAATATTGATGGAAATAAGGAATGGTTTCGATGCCCTTATAAAAATTGAATACATTGTATTTTTCATTCGGGCTATGTAAATTGTCGCTGTCTAAACCAAATCCTAAGAATACAATTTTCAATCCCAATTCTTTTTCAAATAAAGCGCAAATGGGAATACTGCCACCACCTCTAACAGGAATAGGCTCTTTGCCAAATGTAGTTTGAATGGCTTTTGAAGCTGCTCTATATGCAATGGAATCAATCGGTGTCATATAAGGCTCTCCACCATGGTGCTCAGATGCTTTCACTGTAACACCTGCTGGCGCAATGGATTTAAAATAGTTCAATATTTTCTCAGTAATTTTTACCGAAGATTGATTGGGCACCAATCTGCAAGATATTTTAGCAAATGCTTTTGAAGGCAAAACTGTTTTCGCTCCCTCACCAGTATAACCGCCCCAGATTCCATTCACTTCCAATGTTGGTCGGATGCCTGTTCTTTCATTAGTGGTATATCCTTTTTCTCCCCATAAATGTTCAACACCTAAATCGGTTTTGTATTCATTTTCATCAAATGGGGCTTGGGCCATTTTAGTACGTTCAGCATCGGTTGCATTTACGATATCATCATAAAATCCTGGAATAGTAATATGATTATTTTCATCATGACAAGAAGCAATCATTTTTGCCAACATGGTTATTGGATTGGCTACAGCACCTCCGTA
Organism: Sphingobacterium thalpophilum; assembly: GCA_943372285.1. Taxonomy (GTDB): domain Bacteria; phylum Bacteroidota; class Bacteroidia; order Chitinophagales; family Chitinophagaceae; genus Sediminibacterium. Next base: position 111,478 of record CALRYA010000003.1, read on the forward strand.
AACACCACTATGTAAATCTCTATTCGGTCCAGTCACTTCAACTTCAATATAACTCAATCCTCTTACGCCAATATCGATAGATGGGTTTTCCATGCTTAACATCGAAGTATCGCTGATCAATATCACATCAGCTTTTAATAATTCTTTATTGTTCTTTACAAATGTGGCCAAATTAGGGCTACCTATTTCTTCTTCCCCTTCAATTAAAAATTTAATATTGGTTGGTTGAGTATTGGTTTTTGTAAAAGTTTCCAATGCTTTCACGTGCATATAAAATTGCCCCTTGTCATCACAAGAACCACGCGCAAAAATTTTACCATCAATAATCACCGGATCAAACGGACCGCTCTTCCACAATTCAATTGGGTCGGCTGGTTGAACATCGTAATGTCCATATACCAAAACAGTAGGTTTACTAGGATCAATCATTTTTTCTCCATATACAATCGGATGACCATCTGTAGGATAAATAGTTACGGTATCAGCACCTGCTTCTAATAAGCGAGCTTTTACAGCTTCTGCACAATGCAACATATCCGATTTATGCTCCGTTCTGGCACTTACGCTTGGTATCCTTAATAAATCGAGTAATTCGTTTAAAAATCGATCTTTATTCGCTGTTTGATATTCATTCCAGGTATTCATATAATTCAAATTAAATAGTGTACAAAGTTATGCATTTCAGGATAAGCTAGATGCTGTGTTTCTGATTAGACACCAAATTTTCTAGGGTCCAAATCAATTGCTGTTGAAATGGATGTTTTCGGACAGCGCAATCTGTTTTAGTGCAAATAGCACAACTAAAATCCAGACAGCCGTCTGTATGAACAAACAATTCAATTGCATCTCCAAATTTATTTTTTATCAAATCAGATAGGGCATCAATTTCTCTATGTGCTTCATGAATATTCATATACCATGGAAGTGTTAGATGACAATCAATATGCAATAGTGGTCCGTATTTGATTACTCTTAAATTATGTAAATCAATCCAATTGGCTTTTTTATGGGCATTCAGTTCTTGAATAAACTGATTAAGCAAAACCTTATCTGCTTCATCCATAATTCCAGCTAATGATTTTCTTAAAATGGTGTAGCCATTATAGATAATCCACAAACTAAGCGCAATTGCAATTGCTTTGTCCAGCCAGTAAATTTTAGTAAAGTAAATCAATGTGATTGATCCAAGCACCCCTAATGTAGAGTAAGTGTCTATTTGTAAATGTTTGCCACTCGATTCTAATGCAAGTGAATTATTTTGTTTTCCTATTTTAACGCAATAGAGACCAGCTACATAATTCAGTACCGCGGTTAAAGCAATTAACCACATACCTTGATCCAATGATTTTATTTGAGTGTTTTGTAAAATATTTTGAATGGTTTCATAAATAATGATGATCCCTGCAGCAATAATTAAGCTTCCTTCTGCAGCAGCAGATACAAATTCTGCTTTACCGTGTCCATACGGATGATCTTCGTCTTTTGGTTTAGCGGCCACATATAAACTATACAAACCTATAAACCCAGCAATTACATTGACAATACTTTCTAATGCGTCAGAAAGTATAGCCAATGATGAAGTGATATAATACGCAATTATTTTTACGATGAAAAGCAGAACACTTAATACAGTGATCCATTTTTGAATAGTAAAATTTTGTAAACTTTTTTTCACCCAATCGATTTATAGCAAGGTATACTAATAAAATAGCCCTACCAATAAAGCCATACAAATAGTATATTTGAAGTAAATAAACTGCATTTATTTTGAATCTGTCTTCAAAAAAAACCGACTTAAGAGAAAGGATTCCCAAACTCGCTCCTGTAATTCTTCCATTACCTTCTGGAAAAGAGCAGCCCCTTTGGTCGGTGATGATTCCTGTATATAATACCATTGCTTTCTTAGAGCAATGCCTTTTATCTGTTATGGAACAGGATAGGGGAATTGAGCAAATGCAAGTGATGGTAGTGGATGATGCAAGTACGGATGGCAATGTAGAGGAGTTGGTAAAAAGAATAGGTGCTGGCAGAATTGGTTATTTCAGGCAACCGGTAAATGTTGGAAAGCTCCGCAATTTGGAAACTTGTATCAAACTTTCCGAAGGAAAATACATTCATTTATTGTATGGGGATACTGTTTTATTGCATGATTTTTATCTTGAAATTGAAAGCCTTTTTGAAGATTTCCCTAGAATTGGGGCAGCTTTCACCGATTTTGAATACATCAACGAAAAAGGAATAAAAATCTGGAATCATAATCGATTGCAGGTCTTAAGGGGAGTACTGAAAAATTGGTTACTCACCATTGCCAAACGGCAGGTAGTGCAACCTCCGGCAATGGTCATCAAAAGAAGTACATACGAGCATTTAGGGGCTTATTTTGGAATGGAGTTTGGCTCATTTTGGGAAATGTCAGTTCGGGTAGCGGCTCATTATGAAGTTGGTTATTGCCCAAGGGTTTTGGCCAAATTTAGGGTTCATGGATCAAATATTGCGTTGAATTCAGATGATGCATTATTGAATATTCAGGATATAGCAAAAGTGATTGGGATTATTAGAGGCTATCTGCCTTTAGAAAACCGAGATAAAATCAGTAATGAGTCAAAAAAATATTTCGCCCAATATTATGCCAGACTTTCTCATAAAGTATACCATGAATTCAATCAACCCAAAGTTGCTTTACAACAAGCTTGGGGAGCGTTGATGATGTACTTCAATTTTGATACGTTGAAATATTCCCTTTTACTTTTTCTAAAAGTATTAATTGGTTACAGACATATCAGAAACCTGATTGAGAAAATCTGATTAGTCAATCAGCACAGTCTGGTAATTAATGGCACAATGTTTGGCAAGCATTGCAGATATGCCACAATATTTCTCCATCGATAAATTTACTGCACGCTTAAATTTATCTTCATCTTCGGCACTTACATTGCAGTGATACACTAAATCAATTGATTTAAACACTTTAGGATGCTCGTCGGTTTGTTCGGCTTCTGCAGTAATTTCCAGTTGAGTAAAATGTACTTTCATTTTTTGCAGAATGTCTACAATATCCATTCCACTGCATCCGCACAATGAAGCAAGTAACATTTTCTTAGGGCTCATTCCACTGTCTAACCCGCCACCTTCTTTTGTGGTATCCAATCGTACAATATGACCATCTGCATTGGCATCAAAAGCAAGTGCTTCTTTCCAAGTAGTAGTAACTTTCATAATCTATTTTTTTAATTGAATTGCGTAGCAACAAAATCCCAATTTACCAGGTTCCACCAGTTATTAATATAATCGGGTCTTTTGTTTTGGTATTTTAAATAATAAGCATGTTCCCATACATCTAAACCCAATAATGGTTTTCCTTTCAATTCACTGATGTCCATTAATGGGTTGTCTTGATTGGGAGTAGAGCCAATAACTAATTTATTATCTGTCGTTAAAACCAACCATGCCCAACCACTTCCGAATCTATTTTTACCTGCATCAGTAAACTGTGTTTTAAACGCTTCGAATGAACCGAATGAACTATCTATTGCTGCTGCTAATTTACCACTAGGTTTAGTTGCAGTTCCAGGTTTCATACATTGCCAAAACAATTCATGATTGTAATGACCACCAGCATTGTTTCTCATCTTAGGAGTATAGGCTGAAATTTTTCGAAGTAAGTTTTCTAAAGACTGGCTATTAGTATCTACTTTTTCTGCAACACAAGCATCATTTAAATTTTTTGCATAAGTAGCTGCATGTTTGCTATAATGAATTTCCATTGTCATTGCATCAATGAAAGGTTCTAGTGCATTGTAACTATATGGCAAAGGTTGTTGTACAAAATTGGCAAAGCTATTATGGGATGATGCAAATCCAAATTTGGGTAATACAGTCAATCCAATACCTGCCATTAAACCTGCTTTCCCTGTAGTTTTAATAAATGATCTTCTGCTATTGGACGTTTTCATACGATTATATTGATTTGCTTTCTCTAAAGTTAGCGATAAATTCACGGACTCTTTTAAAAGTTCTATAGTAGAACTCCTGATTAAATAATTGCGAATCACGCATGGCTTTGAAAATTAAAAATGCACCGATTGGAATTAAAATAAAAGTAGATAGCCACATTCCAAGAATGGCATTGGTTTGACCAGATTTCACAAATTTTTCTCCAAATGTGTTGAACAAGTGAAAAATGACAAAGAATATAATGGCAAAAACCAATGGAGTGCCAAGCCCTCCTTTTCTAATAATCGAACCCAAAGGTGCTCCAATTAAAAACAATACCAAGCAGGCAACTGATAATGTGAATTTTCTATGCCATTCAATTTCGTGCAATTGCAATGATTGGTATTTTTCAGTATTATCTTTAGCCATCATATCAACAGTTCCTTTAATGGTAGCCAATTGGTTGGAGGCAGATTCTTCAATTGAAGCTTTTAAGCTATCAGGTACTAATTTATTTTTAGCAACTAAAGGAAGTGGATGCTTGATTGGTTTGGTCCATCCAGTGTCTATATATCTTGCAAAACGAACATAAGGGGTAATGTCTTTATTTGCTTTTTTAGCATAAAAAGTATCCAAATGTTTTAAAGAATCAATGGCATGATTCAGTTGACGAATGCTTAACATTTTTGGGTCGTAAAATGCGCTATCCCCCGTTTTATTCATTTGAAAACTTTTCAAATCAAATACCTTCTTGTATTGACTGAATCCCATTCTGGTGAACTGCGTATTCGTAACATTTCTGGCCCCTTTTTCTTCATAGCGCCAACCGTTTTTCAAAATGAATTCTAAATATTGTTTATCCTTAGAAACACGCATCACACCACTTTCTGCAATCAATAAATTGTCCTGAAGATTATATCCCTTCTCAAAAATCACCACATCATGAATAATGCTATCATTCTTTTCTTTCTTTCCCAATTTGATAACATACCCATCAATTTTGTCATAAAAAATTCCTTCTTTAATATCAATGGATGGTTTAGAAACAATGATATCATATTTTAATGCAGATAATTTTAATTGGGTTACAGGAATAATATTATTAGCAAATAAAAAAGCCAGTCCGCAAATAAATAAAGTAATGATCAATAAAGGGCGCATGAAACGCAATAAAGGAATACCTGCTGCTTTAATAGCAACCAATTCAAAAGTCTCGCCTAAATTTCCAAATGTCATAATCGAAGAAAACAAAAGCGCAAGTGGCAAAGCGGTAGGAACCCAAAACAAAGTAACCAGCCCAACCAGTTTTAACACAGTAACAATATCAAGGCCTTTTCCTACCAGGTCATCTATGTATAACCAAAAAAATTGCATGGTCAAAACAAAGATCGAAATAAGGAATGCAGCTATAAACGGACCAATAAAAGATTTAATAATTAATATGTCGAGTTTTTTTATCACTAACCTGTCTTAATATTGTTGTTATGAGTGAAGCAAAAGTAACACTTTCGCCAAAGGAACTCGAATTGGTGAATAATGCAGACTGGATTTTAACAAAGAATCTTATAATTCAAAAAGTATACGACTTGTTTGGACAGGTAGCAGCATCCTATCAGCAAGATGTAGCAAGGTTTACAGAGTTTAATGCTTCCACCACTTTTACCATTGCCCCCAAAATATCCAGGGGAGAACAATACCAGCAATTGCCCTATGTAATGCTCGATTTCCCTCGTTTTTTTACCGAACAAGACGTTTTTGCCATCCGCAGCTTTTTCTGGTGGGGCAATCATTGTAGTATTCATTTGGTTTTGAAAGGAGCATATTTGGCTAAATATGGCCCATCCATTGATCGGTATTTTAGTTTATTTGGAAAATATGCCAATGAAACAAAAGACTGGTACATTGGGGTTGGCACTGATCCATGGCAACATCATTTTGATCATTCCAATTATATTCCGATTGCTAATTGGAATGGAGATACGGTAACTCAATTGCCATTTTTAAAATTGGCAAAAAAAATCCCACTACAAGAGTGGGATGATATCGATCAGTTTTTTGTGATTCATTTTAATAGAATTTTATCCATTCTATCTGAATATTAAACCAGCTTTTAAGCGCCTAATCGGTGGAATAATTCTTTCACCTGATATTGCCATAATTGGCTCTGGTCTTTGATTTCATTCTTTTCAGCGAAATCTTTTATCACTAAAATAGTTTGATTGGAGATTTCTGTTTTTTCGATTCTGAATTCAAAGTATTCGTTCTTTTCTGAATGAAGCCAATGGAAACGGATAAATTTATTTTCTTCTTTATCCATAATTTCTGCCTTATCAGGCACACCGCCATTCCAAGAAAAACTATAAACGTTTTCCCACTCATCTACTTTATCGGCAAACCATTCCTGTAAACCAGCTGGTGTTGCTAAAAAATCATATAAAATAACGGGAGAACATCTAACTGGAAATTCTAACGTAAATAACTGCTTCTTACTCATTAATTTCTCTTTAACCTTCATGGTAGCCGTGCAATAATATTAAATAATACCTATCTCCCAAATGTTTTTTTATAATTAACCTTTTTTTTACGTATTTAATATTATAGTTATTGCATAAATTATTCGTATATTATTGATAGTCAGCATATTGTATCATTTTTTTGAAAACTATTTTAATTTCATTAAATTCAATATTCCAAAATTTACCCTTTAAATTGGTTTATTATGAGTATGCGTCAACTCAAAATAACAAAGTCGATCACCAATAGAGAATCGCAAAGTTTAGAGAAGTATTTACAAGAAATAGGGAAAGTTGAACTCATAATGCCAGAAGAAGAAGTTCAATTGGCCATTCAAATTAAAAATGGAGATCAAAAAGCATTAGACAGATTGGTTAAATCTAATTTGCGTTTCGTGGTTTCTGTTGCAAAACAATACCAGAATCAAGGCCTAAGTTTATCCGATTTAATCAATGAAGGAAATTTAGGATTAATCAAAGCAGCATTGCGTTTTGATGAAACAAAGGGGTTTAAATTTATTTCTTACGCAGTGTGGTGGATTCGTCAAAGTATTTTACAAGCATTGGCAGAACAAAGCAGAATTGTTCGTCTTCCCTTGAATAAAGTAGGACTCACCAATAAAATAAGTAAGGCTTATCAACAATTAGAACAAGAATATGAAAGAGAACCCAATGCGCAGGAATTGGCCTTGTTTTTAGATATGCCGATTGAAGAAGTAATTGCTACAATGAGTGTGGGTTTCAGACATGTAAGTATGGATACACCAATTTCCGATGGTGAAGGCGGCACTTTAATGGATTTGATGGAAAATCCCAATGCCACTAAAACCGATGAAAAATTGGAACATTTTGAATCCCTGCATGTAGAAATAGCCAGAAGCCTTCAAACTTTAACAGACAGGCAAAAAGCAGTTCTCTGCTTTTTCTTTGGAATTGGGGTAGATCATGCACTCAGCTTAGAAGATATTGGCTCCCGTTTTAACCTCACCCGCGAAAGGGTCCGTCAAATAAAAGACAAAGCCATCAACAAGTTACAATCTGCCAATCGGTCCAAGCAATTAAGGGTTTATTTAGGATAACTATTTCTTTGCTTTTACTCAACCCAGTATATTTGCAGTCTTTCAATAATGGGAGGGTGTAATTATGTTTCAGAATTTATCAGAAAAACTAGAGTCGGCGTTTAAAAACCTCAAAGGTGAATCACGCATTAACGACCTCAATATTGCCAATACGGTAAAAGACATTCGCAGGGCTTTATTAGATGCCGATGTGAATTTTAAAATTGCCAAAGAATTTACAGAGAAAGTAAGGGATAAAGCAGTTGGTGAAAAAGTAATCAATGCCATTAGCCCAGGCCAATTGATGACCAAAATTGTGCAGGATGAATTAACGGAATTGATGGGTGGCACTGCTGCTTCATTCAATGCAGATGGTAATCCTGCTATCATTTTAATTGCTGGTTTACAAGGAAGTGGTAAAACTACTTTTACCGGTAAATTGGCCAATTATCTCAAAACCAAAAAAGGCAAATCGCCCCTGGTAGTTGCGGCTGATATCTATCGCCCTGCAGCGATTGATCAGTTAACTGTTTTAGCCGAACAAATTGGTGTTAGCATTTATAGTGAAAGAGAGAATAAGGTTGCGGTTTCAATTGTACAGAATGCCATTAAAGAAGCAAAAGCAACCAATAAAAATGTAATCATCATCGATACCGCCGGCCGATTGGCCATTGATGAAGTGATGATGACCGAAGTGGCCAATATTAAAAAAGCAGTGAATCCATCAGAGATCTTATTTGTAGTGGATTCAATGACTGGTCAGGATGCGGTGAATACAGCAAAAGCTTTCAATGATCGACTGGATTTTACAGGTGTTGTTTTAACCAAATTAGATGGAGATACTAGAGGTGGAGCCGCTTTAACCATAAAATACACGGTAGAAAAACCCATCAAATTTGTAAGTAGTGGCGAAAAAATGGACACCCTCGATGTGTTTTATCCGGATAGGATGGCACAAAGAATTTTGGGAATGGGTGATATTACTTCATTGGTAGAAAAAGCCCAGGCCCAATTTGATGAAGCAGAGGCCAAGAAATTAGAGAAGAAAATCCGCAAAAATCAGTTCGATTTCCAGGATTTTATGGATCAGTTGCAACAGATTAAAAAAATGGGTAATCTGAAAGATTTGATGGGAATGATCCCTGGAGTAGGTAAAGCAGTTAAAGATATTGACATAAAAGACGATGCTTTTAAAGGAATTGAAGCCATGATCAGCTCTATGACACCTTTTGAAAGGGCTAATCCAGACGCACTTTCTCAAAGCAGAAGACTTAGAATTGCCAAAGGAAGCGGCAAGGACATTCAAGATGTGAACGCTTTTATGAAGCAATTTGAGCAAATGAAGCAGATGATGAAAATGATGAATAATATGCCAATGGGAGGTAAATTCCCAGGTATGAGAAGATAGATTTATAAAAAGCTTTGGATTTTTATGCCGAAAGGCATAATTTCGCGCTCCTAGAATACCTAGTTAAACCAATATTTAATCACGCCTTTAAATTTCTATTTATGGCAGTAAAAATGAGACTCCAGCGTCACGGGAGTAAAAAAAGACCATTCTACTTTATCGTAGTAGCTGATGGTCGTGCGCCAAGAGATGGTAAGTTTATCCAAAAAATTGGTACTTACAATCCATTAACAGTTCCTGCAACAATCCAGTTAGATCGTCAAAAAGCATTGGATTGGTTAAACAAAGGAGCTCAACCTACAGATACAGTTCGCAGAATCCTTTCATTCAAAGGAGTATTGTATTTGAAACACTTATTACGTGGTGTTAAATTAGGCTTGTTTGATGATGCAGCAGCGATGGTGAAATTCCAAGAGTGGCACACAGAACATGAAGCCAATATCACTCGTAGAAATGACGAACACAAGAACAAGCAACGTGCTAAAAAAGCATATGTTCCTGTAGTGAAAAAAGTAAAAGAAGAAGCAGCTGCTGAAGCACCTTCAGAAGAAGGAACAACAGAAGCATAGTTCATTCTATATTCTTAAAAAAGGGTTCGGTTTACCGAGCCCTTTTTATTTTTACCAATCCCCAAAGGGTTTAATTAACTTGCATACAATGAATGATTATATACATATTGGAAAAATAGTTGCTGCTTTTGGCGTGAAGGGTGAAGTTATTCTTACCCATTCATTAGGAAAGAAATCATCATTCACTGGAGTCAAAGCATTATTTGTTGAAGAAGTAAAAGGATCTTATATCCCCTATTTTGTAGAAACCGCTAAAGCAAAAGATCAGGTAGAAACCATTGTGAAATTGGAAGGGGTGAATACCAAAGAAGCAGCAGCAAGGCTCAATACCAAACCTGTTTGGTTATTGGATGCCGATTTTAGAAACCAGGCAGGTAAAGATGCGCCGATATCTTTATTGGGATACGACTTAATTACCGATGAAGACGAGAACCTTGGCCCAATTATAGAAGTAATAGAACAACCTCATCAGGTTTTATTGCAAGTATTATTGGATGGTAAGGAAGCGCTCATTCCATTGCATCAAGAAACCTTGGATAAGATCGATCGGAAAGCAAAAAAAGTTTTTGTAAGCCTGCCAGATGGATTATTAGATGTGTATCGCTAAGTAGATTATTTTTAATAGTGTCTGTTCCTCAACGTTATATTGCCCATTTTGACCTCGATTCATTTTTTGTAAGTGTAGAAGTAGTCAACAATCCATCCTTAAAAGGCAAAGCCGTTATTGTAGGTGGGTCTAAAGACAGAGGTGTTGTAACAACTTGTAGTTATGAAGCTCGCAAGTTTGGTGTGAGAAGTGCCATGCCCATGCGCAAAGCCATGCAACTCTGCCCGCATGCAATTTTGGTTCAGGGAACAAGAGGTGAGTACTCTCGTTTTTCTCGATGGGTTACCGATATCATTGCTGCTAAAGCCCCTTTGTTTGAAAAAGCATCTATCGATGAATTTTACATAGACCTAACTGGGATGGATAAATATTTTGATCCCTATCAATGGACGATTGATTTGCGCAATGAAATTATTGATCAAACCAAGTTGCCTATTTCTTTTGGATTAGCCACCAATAAAATGATCGCGAAAATTGCAACAGATGAAGCCAAGCCAAATGGGTATTTATTTGTTCAGCCAGGAATGGAAAAACAATTTTTAGCCCCATTACCAGTCAATAAATTTTCCGGTGTTGGAGACAGTTTGCATCAACGCTTAAATGCAATGGGCATCATTACGATCAAAGATTTGAGTGAAACGCCAGTTGCTATATTAGAAAAGCAAATTGGTAAATATGGTATTGATTTATGGAAGAAGTCGCAAGGCATTCACGAAGGAATTGTTCAGCCTTATCACGAAGCAAAATCTATTTCAACGGAACACACATTCGAATTCAATCAAACCGATGAAACTTTTTTATTGAGCGAACTGGTTCGAATGACTGAAAAAATTGCTTTTGAATTAAGGGGCGATAAAAAATTAGCAGGATGTATTGCAGTAAAAATTCGATATCCCGATTTTGAAACAACTTCTAAGCAAGTTGCAATTGACTACACCATGCGTGATGATGAATTGATACCCATTGCCATTAGTTTGTTTCATCAGTTGTACAAAAAAGAACAACCCATTCGATTATTGGGAGTTCGATTAAGTGAATTAACCAGTCATGTATTGCAAGGCAGTTTATTTGCAGATATTGGCAAAAAAGACGAGCTCTATAAAGCGATAGATGATGTGAAAAACAAGTTTGGAAAATCAGCATTACAGAAAGCAAGAACAGTAAATCCTAAAAAATAAATTAAATAGTCTACTTATTTACTAGGATATTGTATATTTGTATCCTAAATCATTTTTATGAGTTTACGTTTAGGAGATGATGCACCCAATTTTAAAGCACATACTAGTAAAGGGGATATAGATTTCTATGAATATTTAGGGGACAGTTGGGGAGTGCTTTTTTCGCACCCGGCTGATTACACACCAGTTTGTACAACGGAATTGGGTAAAACAGCTTTATTGGCTGCTGAGTTTGAAAAGCGCAATGTAAAAGTATTGGCACTCAGTGTAGATAGTTTAGGTAAGCACGAAGGCTGGATCAATGATATCAACGAAACACAACATACCACAGTTGGTTTTCCTATTGTTGCCGATGAAGATCGATCTATTGCAACCGCTTATGATATGATTCACCCAAATGCTTCACTTACAGCAACTGTTCGTTCCTTGTTTATCATCGGTCCGGATAAAAAAGTAAAACTAATGATTACTTATCCTGCTTCTACGGGAAGAAATTTTGTAGAAGTATTGAGAGTGATCGATTCACTTCAATTAACTGCTAACTACAGTGTTGCTACGCCTGCGGATTGGAAAGAGGGCGAAGATGTAATTGTAGTGCCTGCTGTTAGTACAGAAGATGCTATCAAAAAATTCCCAAAAGGTGTAAGAGTGGTGAAGCCTTATCTGCGATATACTCCACAACCCAATAAATAAGATCGTACTTGTTTTTATTGAATATTAGGCCTCGATTAATCGGGGCCTTTATTTAGGCAGAATATTCCAGAACAACAATACCACCCTTCTTCTTTCATCATCTACTTTATAATCGGTAACCAGCTTACTTGGATATTCTTCCCCTTTACCTTTCTCAACAAATAAAAAGTCAATGGCTTTGATGTTTTTGTAATTAGGAATTTTCTTTTCAATAGAGAATTCCATTAAGTCTCCAATACTTACCGCACGCCATTCCGATAATTGCTGATTCATTTTTTCTTTGGTAACAGAACTGTCCTTTAATTTATCCATGATGGATTTATAAATATCCGATTCTGGATTGAATCCACTGGCATCTGCATATCCTAAAATAACCAATGTTGCTTTCTTTTCTACATCGGCATATTTATTATAAAATCCAACCAATGAATCTACCAGCGGCGAGAATAATTTTTCTGCAATATTTATTTTTTCAGCAGGGATATCATATTTGCCTGGCCCAAAAAAAGCAGCTAAATCAAACATGTGTTGCTGGTTGACAATGATATCCAGAGACTCATTGATCATGGTGAATCTACGTAAACGATAATTAGATTTGACTTTATAACGATCAATTAACCCAAATGATGAATCAACTTTTGCTTGATTATTTTTATATTCTCTTCTAGAAGTATTAATGGTTTTGTCAATAAATGAAACAGCATTCTTGAACGAATCTAAATCGGAAGAATATTTGGCTATTTTATTTTTAATGCTATCGGCAATTTCGGCATCAATTACCTCAGATTTTAAGCGATCATCCACTTTTTTCTTCGTATCCTCTACTATTTTAGATTCTGCTTTTTGAACAGAATCTGCCAATTGAACCTGTTGATTCATTTGTGCTTTTTTGCCACTATAACAAGATACAGCCAGCATAGAAATACTAACTATCGATACAACTGAAAAGACCTTCTTCATGGGTTATTAAATTTTTGGGGCAGCTTTTATAAAAAAGTCATCCTTGCTTTTTTCTGGCTTAGCGCTTTTCTTTCTTCCTACAATGATAAAACTTTTATTGCTCTTTTCAGATGAAGAATCTGCTAATTCTTTAGCGGCTAGATCTTCGTCGGATATATAAGTTACAAATTTTGTTAAAAATTGTTTTTTATTGATTGTAACAAATAACAATGCCTGATTAGAGTTTTCGGTCGATTGATTGTTGTTTAAGCTTTTAGACAAGGCGATTGATTGTTTATTTGTTTCAATTAAATCTATCAAATAAACGCCTGATCCTTTGCTCATAAATGGCAGGCAAAGATAAATGATCAGTGCAATCCCAATTAACCAAATGGACAAGAGGTATGTATTATGTATCTGAGCCTTATATGTTTTTTCTTTTGTCATATTATTTATTGGCTAAGTCGGTTTGTATTGTTTTAATTGCATCATCTATAAAATCAGTCGCCTCATTAATACTTTCAATTTGAATTTTAATGGTAACCCAGTCTGGTTCGATGTTCTTGTATTTTTCAATTATTTTCAATGGGTTAATTAAAGGTGATTGAGGACTCAATGTAGTAAAAGTTGTTTTTAAATTGTGCGCCAATGTATACACTTGTTCCATATTCCTGTTTTCACATGCTTCGTTTAATTGTTTGGTTTCCGAAGGATAGTGTTGATTGAATTGGTTCAGAAAATCAATGATGATTTCATTCTCGTCCCCAAAAATTCTTTGTAAATTTTCAAGGTCAACAAATTGTTGTTTTTCAGAAGCGTTCATATCTGCGTTTTTAGGGATGTATTTATTGAAGAGAGCAATTACTTTAGATTCATCTAAGGGTTTTGACAAATAATCGTTCATGCCCGCTTCCTTGCATTTTTGAATTTCTGCTGGCATAGTATGTGCGGTCATTGCTATAATTGGTACAGAAGATTTTTTGGTTTCTCTGATCCATTTTGCAACACCATATCCATCAATAATCGGCATTTGAATATCTAATAAAACCAGGTCGTATTCATTGTTGCTTAAAAGCTGAATCGTTTCATTTCCATCTTTCGATAGTGTAATGGTAAATCCCCAGTTTTTAAATAAATATTTCAATAAAATCTGGTTCATTTTATTGTCTTCAGCAATTAATAGTTTTGCATGTGTATTAAAATTCTTTAATACAGTAATTTTTCCTTTAGCGGAAGTCTCTTGAGTTGCTAATAGATTAATGCTATACGGGATCACTGCAATAAATTCTGAACCAGCATTGATGGCACTTTTAACATCAATGGTTCCATTTTGTAAAGTAATCAATTGCTTTACAATGGATAACCCCAAACCTGTTCCTCCATATTTTCTAGTTGTAGCCGAATCAGCCTGTTCAAATCTTTCAAAAATAGTTTTCAATTTTTCTTCTGGAATACCAATACCTGTATCTTTTACTGAAAACTGTATATAGGCTGTTTCTTCTTCTTTTTTTACCATTGAAATTTTCAATGAAATATTTCCACCAACACTGGTGAACTTGATTGCATTCGATACCAGATTAGTTAATATTTGCTTCAATCGATCATCGTCACCAGTTAAGTTTAAGGGCATCCCTTCTTCTAACTGACAGGAGAAATGAACTTTCTTTTCAGTAATCTGTACTTGAAAAAGCATCTCAATAAAATGGCTTATATCTTTTAAATTGAAAGGAGCTTTTGAAATCAATAATTTACCTGCTTCTAATTTTGAGAAGTCTAATATATCATTGATGATATATAATAAATTCTTACTTGAGTGATTGATAAAACTGATATACTCTTTCTGATCGGGATTGAGTTGGGTCTCTGCAGCCAGATTGCTGAATCCAATAATTGAATTGAGTGGAGTTCTTATTTCGTGGCTCATGTTTGCCAAGAACTGTTCTTTTATCGATCCGGCTATATCTGCTTTTTCTTTTGCTTTACCCAGGGCAATGATCAATTGATTGTTTTTTACCAAATGCCTGATGATGAGTGTAGACGATAATAAAATAGTAATTAATGCAAATAAAGTGAGTGCTCGGCTAATTAAAAGGACCTGATTAGATATAGTTGAGTTGTCTGAAATGGTTTTTTGAAGTTCATTTTCATATATAATCTGAATGTCGGATGCGGTAATATAAATACTGTCAATTAAATTTTTATTTGCCGGGTCGGTCAGTTTTTCTTTAGCTATAGTTGTGCTTTTGCTATTTTGTAATATATCAACTGTTGTATTTATTTTTGCTTGTAATAGTCTATTTAAATCCGCAAAGTTATTTTTTGCATTTCCATCTTGAGTTAATTTATTTACTTCAAGTATCAATAATTTAAGACTGGCAGAACTATCAGTTATAGCTTTGGACATTAACAAATTGCCCGTATTGATTTGTTTTCTTGTTTCACTTTCTAAAAAATATACATGGTTGATTATTACTTGTAAAGCATTGTTTATCTGGAATGTTTTTACAGCCAATTCATTTCCCTTTTGCATCGATCTGATACTCTTATCTGATCTTGATTGTACAAAGAACAAAACCACCATCAAAACAATTGATAGCATCAAAATAAAACTTAATGGGCGAATACTGATCTTTATCCTTTCCATTTTCTCAATTGTTGTAATAATGCTTTTAAATCTTTAGGAATAGGTGCTTCCAAATTATATGCTTTTCCTTTCAATGTAAAATTCAACCGGTGAGAATGCAAACCCAGTCTAGCTAAAATGGGCTTTTCTTCTTCAGCAGATTTAGCCAACTTAAAATTTCTTTTGATAGAAGAAAGTAAAATTGGTTTAGGGTCTCCATAAATTTCATCGCAAACAATACTATGACCAAGGTGTTGCATATGTACCCTGATCTGGTGAGTACGGCCTGTGTGAATTTGAAATTGAACCCATGAATACAATCTAAAAGATTCCAATACTTCATAATCAGTAATGGAAGGTTTGCCTTTTACATGAGTAATCATTTTGGTGGTTTTCCCAGGATGCTCAGCAATAGCGGCATCAACAGTTCCAGAAGGATAAATCATTTGTCCGTTTACCAACCCAACATAAAACTTTTCCATCTCCCTGCCTTCAAATAATAAGGATAGCTCTTTATGTGCTTCTTCTGTTTTGGCAAATACAATGATTCCACTGGTATTTCTATCCAATCGATGAACGGTATAGATATTTCCATAGCGTTCTTTCAAAAAATCCTTTAATGAAAGTTCCTTTCCTATTCTATCAGGAATACTCAATAAACCAGCTGGTTTATTCAATGCAACAAAATCTTCATTTTCAAAAATAATTTCTAAGTGCATATGCTAAACTGCTTCTTTATTTTTTCTGATAAATGATTTGTTCATGAATTTTAATAAACGAATTTCTTTTTCATTTAATATTCTCCATTTACTTCTTTCTACATTCTTCTTGGTCAGGTTGGCAAACATGACCCTGTCCAGTCCTTTTACATCGTATCCTAAATGTTCAAAAATTCTTCTTACAATTCTATTTCTTCCACTGTGAATTTCAATTCCAACCACGTTTTTGCTTTTTGAATCGGCATAGCCAACAGAATCAGCTTGTACAAAGCCATCTTCTAGTGTTACTCCCGATACAATCAACTCAAGGTCTTTTTTAGTAACTGCTTTATCTAATGTTACTTCATAGATTTTTTTAACTTCAAATGACGGGTGCGTTAATTTCTGTGCCAATTCTCCATCATTGGTTAACAATAAAACACCAGTAGTATTTCTATCCAATCTCCCAACAGGATAAACCCTTTCTAAAGTAGCTCCTTTGATCAAATCTAAAACCGTTTTTCTTCCTTGCGGATCGTTGGCAGTAGTGATAAAATCTTTTGGCTTATTTAAAAGTATATACACATTGTTTTTTTGTAAGAATATGGCTTTGCCTTTTACTGTTACTTTATCTGCTTGAGAAACTTTGAAGCCGGGTTCGAAAATTTTGTCGCCATTAACGGTTACTTTTCCACCCTTCACTAACTCGGCAGCTTCCCGTCTTCCACAAACTCCTGCGTGCGCAATAAATTTATTAAGTGGAATTAATGAATCACGGTCTTGTGCTTCTGTATCTGAAGCTTGCTCTGGTCCGTTGATTAATTTAGTTTTTCCTGGAGCAGCATTTCTCGGACCTTTTTTAAAATCTTTTTGTTGGTAAGGAGTTTTTTTTCTTTCTGGATTTTTACCGATTGCTCTTTTATCATCTACTTTTTTAGGTTCAATGGCTTCGCCTCTTGCTTTAGCTTTTTTCAATGCGCGCATTTCTTCTCCAGCAGCACGAGCATCGGCTTTTACTTTTCTTTTTTCTTGACGATAGGATTCTTTGATTGCTGCCCCTTTTTTCTTTTCAGCAAATTTGCTGAAGTTGTCGGTTCTTTTCTTTTGCATTTTTTTTAGTTTGCTGTTTTACAACAGGAATATTTAATAACTCAATTCTTGTATCTCTTATCTTATATCTTTTATCTCTTAACTTTTATTAGCAAGTTGGCCACAAGCAGCATCAATATCTTTTCCTCTACTACGTCTTAAACGCGCATTTACTTTATTGCTTGCCAAAATATCCATGAATTGCTGCACATCTTCTTCGTCTGGTTTAGTAAACTTAAAAGCATCAATACTATTGTATTCAATAATATTAATTAAGTCCGCAGGAATCTGACGAAACAATTTAGTCAATTCAGCAGCATCTTCCGGAGAGTCGTTTAAATTTTTAAATAAAATATATTCCAGGGTAATTTCATTCCCGGTTTTTTTATAAAAATAATTCAATGCATCTACCAGCACTTTAATATTATTGGTTTCGTTGATAGGCATAATTTTATTGCGCTTCTCATCATTGGGTGCATGCAAGGATAAAGCCAACTTAAATTTAACCTGATCATCGCCTAACATTTTAATTTGTTTGGCAACACCAGCAGTTGAAACGGTAATTCGCTTAGGGCTCATGAACAATCCATCTTCTGCAGTAATTCTTTCAATCGCTTTCAATACATTACTATAATTCATCAATGGTTCACCCATTCCCATGAAAACGATATTGGATAATTTCTTTTCAAAAACCTGTTCACTTTGCTGATTAATTAAAACCACTTGGTCTACAATCTCATCAAATGTGAGGTTCCTTTTTCTGTCCATATATCCGGTTGCACAAAACTTACAACTCAAACTACAGCCTATTTGAGAAGACACACAAGCTGTTTTTCTTGCTTCAGTAGGAATTAATACACCTTCAATGGCATGCCCGTCAAAAGTTTTGAAACGGCTTTTTACAGTACCGTCGCTGCTGTATTGTGTAGCATCTACTTTTAATGCGGGTAATGAAAAATCGTTGGACAGTTTTGCCCTTAAATCTTTACTAAGATTACTCATTGCCTCAAAACTATGGGCATGTTTCTGCCAAAGCCATTCCTGCACTTGTTTCAATCTAAAATTCTTCTCGCCAATCTCATTAAAGTATTTTTCCAACTCATCTTGGCTCAGGTGGCGAATATTTGGTAAAGGGGCACTCATGGGGCAAAGATAGCCCGATAAGCCCCAAACCCGTATTTATCCTATAAATTATATCTTGCAAGCTCATTGAAACCATTATTATATGTCAAATGCTTGTTATGTGATAGATGCGGTAAGAACGCCAATCGGCCGATATGGGGGTAAATTGAGCAGTATCAGGCCTGATGATTTATTGGCTCATGTTATTACTGCTTTGATGCAAAGGAACCCGAATATAGACCCAAATGCTATTGAAGATGTGATTGCAGGAGCGGCTAATCAGGCGGGAGAAGACAATCGAGATGTGGCAAGAATGGCCGCATTATTAGCCGGGTTACCGATTTCAGTGGGAGGCAATACCGTGAATAGGCTTTGTGCCAGTGGATTACAAGCAATTATGGATGCATCAAGGGCCATTATGTGTAATGAAGGATTATTCTATATAGCTGGAGGGGTAGAAAGTATGACCAGGGCCCCATTTGTAACTGCGAAATCAGATGGAGCTTGGTCCAGAAAAATAGAAACCTACGATACTACCATTGGCTGGAGGTTTACCAATAAAAAACTGGCATCAATGTACCACCCGTTTAGTATGGGTGAAACAGCAGAAAACGTAGCCAAACAATGGAAAATAAGCAGAGAAGAGCAGGACTTATTTGCGTTTTCTTCTCAACAAAAATATGCAGCAGCATTGGCTGGGGGAAAATGGGAGGATGAGCTGGTTGCAGTTGAAATGATCAATGATCAATTAATTACCTGGTTCAACCAAGACGAACATCCGAGAGCAACTACATTAGAAAAGCTCGCCAGTTTAAAACCTGCATTTGCTAAAGATGGTTCAGTTACTGCGGGCAATTCTTCAGGTATTAATGATGGGGCTTCTGCTTTATTATTGGCCAGCGAAGAAGCAGTCAAATTATTTGATCTTAAACCTTTAGCGCGGATTGTAAGCATGGGAGTAGCAGGAGTAGACCCATCTATAATGGGTATTGGCCCGGTTCCTGCATCACAAAAAGCCTTGAAAAGAGCTGGTTTAACAACCAAAGATCTCGATCTAGTGGAACTCAACGAGGCATTTGCTTCGCAGAGTCTGGCTTGTATCAATGATTTGGCTTTGGACACTTCTAAAGTGAATGTAAATGGGGGAGCAATTGCATTGGGCCATCCGCTAGGATGCAGTGGTGCACGTATTTCTACCAGTTTGCTTCACGAGATGTTCCGACAAAAGGCAAAATATGGTTTAGCCAGCATGTGTGTAGGTGTAGGACAAGGAGCAGCCATCATTTATGAAGGGGCTTAACTTTTTGGGTTAATATTTGTTTAATATCATGAAGTTTAAAAAATCCTTATTTTGTACAAAATTTAAAAATCTTTTTATGAAGAAATTGTTCCTTTTTTCTTTGATGATAATCGGTCTATCAGTTGCAGCAAGCGCTCAAACTGATACTACTTTGCAACAGTATGCTGGTAAATACAAATTTGGTGAAGGCAGTGTAATTGCAGAAGCCACTGTTAATGTAGATAATGGGGCTTTGGTAGTAGTTACTTCTTATGGAAGTTCTCCAATGGTAAAGCAAGCAGATGATGTGTTTGCTGTAACTGCTTTTCAAGGAACTGCAGCTTTCAAAAGAAATGATGCTAAAAAAGTAATTGGTGTAAGTATCAATGCAATGGGCTATTCTTTAGAAGGTACCAAAGAAGAAAGCGGACTGAATAATTTATTCTTATATCGAAAGAGTTGGAAAAAATAAGGGAAGCAATGCATTTTATTTTTTTGTTTGAAATAAATACATCGTTCGCTGCTGCGAAATGCATTTACTCATATACTGACTCTCTCTAATAATGCATTTCTAAGCAGCGAGTGATGCAAATTTTCAAAGCTGCAATTTGATAGCATTAAATAAGCCTCAAGATGTGGGGCTTTTTTTTTAAAATAGTTGTTGTGCAAGTTCAGTTTGCAGAATCGTTTTTTGCTCACCTGTTTGAATATTTTTAATATTACAAGTACCTTCTGCTAACTCTTTGGTTCCTACAATGATCACATAAGGAATGGATTTTTTCTCTGCATATTTAAACTGCTTATCCATTTTAGCATTTTCATGAAATAGTTCTGAAGCAATTCCATGATTTCTCAATTGCTGCATCAATTCATATGCTTTTTTGCTTTCTGCTTCTCCAAAATGAAAGAACAATACTTTAGTTCCTTTTTGCACTTCATCAGGAAATAATTGCAACTCTTCCAGCACATCATAAATTCGATCAACCCCAAAGCTGATGCCTACTCCAGGCACATTGGGCACTCCAAATAAGCCAGTTAAATCGTCGTATCTGCCTCCTCCGCCAATACTTCCCATTTGTACTCCAATCGCTTTCACTTCAAATATGATTCCTGTATAGTAATTTAATCCTCTGGCGAGGGTTAAATCAATTAAGAGTGAAGAATTAAGCGTTATGAATGATGAATTAATCAATACATGCTCTATCTCTGCAATGCCAGCTTTGCCCATTTCATTTTCACCCAATAAATTTTTT
Source organism: Sphingobacterium thalpophilum (assembly GCA_943372285.1). Classification (GTDB taxonomy): domain Bacteria; phylum Bacteroidota; class Bacteroidia; order Chitinophagales; family Chitinophagaceae; genus Sediminibacterium. Next base: position 132,440 of record CALRYA010000003.1, read on the forward strand.
ATCTGAACTAATTTATTTTCATTTGTTCCATCAATCAATAAATATTTTTCAATGGTATTTATTTGATCAACTGTTAACCCGTTATTCAATAATTCTTCCTTTACTTTTTCCAATCCAATTTTATCTAACTTATCAATTGCAATTGTAATTGGAATGAGCATTTCGGAACCCCCACAAATTGCCGCAAGCGCTGCCAGTATTTTTCTGCTGTTAATTCGTATTTCAACAGGCAATTGCAGTTTTTCAAAAACCGCTGCATATAAATTAGTTAATTCTATTTCATTTAACAACGATTGACTACCCACTACATCTGCATCACATTGATAAAACTCTCTGTACCTGCCCTTTTGAGGTCGGTCGGCCCTCCAAACGGGTTGAATTTGATACCGCTTAAATGGTAAAGTTAATTGACCATAATTCATGGCAACATATCGTGCAAATGGAATGGTTAAATCGTAGCGCAATGCACGCTCTGTTATTCCTTTGTTATTTTTCCCGGCTAAAATTTTATCAAAATCAACAAGCGCTTGTTCTTTTTTAGCTGGATTATCCAGACCGTTATTTAAAATTTTAAAGATCAATTTATCACCCTCTTCCCCATATTTGCCCATTAAAGTATCCAAATTTTCCATAGAAGGTGTTTCCAAAGGCTGAAATCCATATAATTCAAATACAGAGCGAATAGTATTGAAGATATAATTGCGTTTTTGTACAACTCCAGCATTAAAGTCCCTGGTTCCCTGCGGTATAGATGGTTTACTCATGGCGCAAAACTAATTCATTTAAATTTTTCAATGATTTTATCGCAGGCTTTGTTTAATAATTCAAATACTTCGTGAAATCCCTCTTCTCCTCCATACCATGGGTCGGGCACTTCTTTATTTTGAAAAGGGAATAACTCATTTAAAATAAGATCAACTTTTTTTTCATTCCAATGAGTAGCACTCATTTTACGAATAGTGGCATAATTGGATTGATCCATCGCATAAATATGGTCAAAGTGCATTATATCTGTTGCTTTAAACTGCCTGCATTTTTGTTGGCTAATATCAATTCCATGAAGCAGGGATACTTTTTGAGATAGATGATGAGGAGCTTCACCTACATGATATTCCGCAGTTCCAGCACTATCAACTATCCAGTTTAAGTTATTTTGTTTAATTTTTTTTGATAAAATGCCTTCAGCCATTGGACTGCGACAAATATTTCCTAAACAAACCATTAAAATTTTCATGTATATAAAGATACTAATTAACTGTTTTTTTAACTAACAGTTATTAGTTTAAGATTTTCTTCTTATGGAATTATAAAAACCCTGCATCTCAGAAGAAATATTTACTAAATTGCCCATCCCAAACTCAGCAAATGGAGAATAGTTATAGAGAAAGAAGCAATAAGGGGTATAATAATTTCAGGCGTGTCTATGATATTACCATGGCAGTTCTATTTTTATCGATGGCAATTGCAATGTTTTATATGGATCGTTTTAAGTTGAATTTGGTTATTGCAGAAGATATTGGGTTTAGGTACTTTTTTGGATCTATCTGTTTATTGTATGGGGGTTTTAGATTGTATAGAGGAGTAAAGCAGCAAGAGAAAATATGAGGAGCAATTTCATTTTACATTCATTCATCATTATTGCACTAACGTTTGTTTCTTGTAATGCTAATAATGAAATAGAAGATACCAGAGATACCCCAACAAAAGGGAGCATTAATATTAGTGTGGATGAGAGTTTTAAGCCGGTAATTGAAGAACAGCTCAGGGTACACCATAGTTCTTTTCCTGAAACCAAGATCAATGTTAGCTATAAATCGGAGGCTGAATGCTTTAGGGATTTGCAGAAAGATAGTACCAGAATGATCATTGTTGCCAAAGGTTTAACGGAAAAAGAAGCAGAGTATTACAAAAGCATATTATCTTACAAGCCTCAATATGGAGAGTTGGCTTATGATGCTGTTGCTGTAATTGTAAATAAAGATGCAAAAGACAGTATTTTCAGTTTCAAAGACATGCAGGAAATATTGAGTGGAAAGCAAAGCCTTACAGCGGTGATGGATGGCAAATCAGCAACAAGTACTGTTCGGTACTTAAAAGACAGTGTGTTGAAGAAAGGAGAGTTTGGAAAAAATGTTGTAGCGGTAAATAATAGTCAAGAGGTCATTGATATAGTTGCTCAAAGAAAAGATGTAATCGGTTTTGTTGGATTGAGTTGGATCGGAGATTCATACGATCCTAAACAAGTGGCATATTTACAAAAAATCAGGTTGTCGAGAATAGAATGCACTGCTTGTTTAGAAAGAAACATTTACGCAAAGCCTTCGCAGGCAACGATTACAAGAGGAGAGTATCCTTTGGCACGGCCCTTGTATTATATACTGAAAGAAAATACTGCTGGTTTAGGAACTGGCTTTATGAATTTCATGAGTTTAGAAAGAGGTCAATTGATTTTCAGAAGAGCATTTTTAGCACCTGCTAAAATGGCTTTTCAAAAAAGATTAAGTACAATTAAACAGGAATAAAGAACAACAATAAAAAAAGGAAACATGAAGAAGAATGTTGCTTTGCTATTTGCAGCTTTGTTTGCAGTGCAGATTTTAACAGCACAATTGTCGGAAGGCATTAAAATGCTGAATTACGACAAACAGAAAACTGCAAAAGAAATGTTGCAGAAAGTGTATGATGCTAACCCTAAAGACCCCCAAAGTATTTATTGGTTGGGTCAGGCCTTTTTAGCTGGTAGCGGAACAGTTGTAACTAAAGAAGATTTAGCTGCAGCAAAAGCCATTTACCAAAAGGGATTACAGGAAATAGGAAGCGACCCATGGCTTTTAGTAGGTATGGGACATCTTGAATTACTAGAAGGAGGAGACCTGAATTCTGCAAAACAAAAATTTGAGCAAGCAGTTACTGCATCTACCGAAACAAAAGGTAAGAACAAGGGTAAACCCAATCCAGCTATATTAAATGCAATTGGTCGTGCTAATGCAGATGGAGCATCTACAAAAGGAGATCCTATTTATGCCATCGATAAACTTAAACAAGCAGGTTCAATCGATTTATTGAGTCCAGATATTTTTATCAATATGGGTGTCAATTATCGTAAAACTGGCGGTGAAAATGGTGGTGAAGCAGTAAAAGCTTTTCAGGAAGCCATCGTTAGAGATCCTAAGAGTGCTATAGGTAATTTTCAAATTGGGAAAATCTATTTAAGCCAGAATAATAAAGAGCAGTTTGAGCAATATTTTAATAGTGCTATTGCTGCTGATCAAACATTTCCTCCTGTATATTATGCATACTATTCATATTATTCAAATAGAGATGTTTCAAGAGCAAAAGAATATTTAGATAAGTATTTAACTTATGCCGATAAGGATCCTCGCAACGATTTATTTAGAGCTGATTATTTATTCCGTGCAGGACAATACGACGAGTCATTGGCAAAAACCAAGGAACTGGAGGCGGCTGTTGGTATAAAAGCTTTGCCTAGATTAGGCGTTGTTTATGCTTATAATTACGATAGAAAAGGGGATTCGGTTCAAGCGAAAAAATACATTGACGAATTCTTGCAAACTGCACCAGCAGAAGAGATTCAGCCTTCCGACTATGAATTAGGTATTAAGATTGCTACTAAATTTCCAGGTAATGAAGCACTTGCTTCTAGTTATGTAGAAAAAGCGGTGAATATGGATACTGTTAAAGCCAATAAAATTGCTTTAATGACTCAGGCGGCCACTTCATTTGGAAAATCAAAAGCTTACAAAGAACAATTGTATTGGTTAACAAAAGCGGCTGATTTAAAAGGCAAAATGGGCGAAGCAGAATATTATGCAATTACCTCAGCAGCATTCAATGCCAAAGAATACATTCAAACCTTGAACTTTGCAAAAGGCTATATGGCAGCATTTCCTGATAAATCTCAGCCTTATTCTTTCTTTAAGAGAGCGGCTATGTTACATAGTCCGGATTCTGCCATGATCATTGTTCAGTTGAATTATTTGGATTCTGTATATGCGGCCGTAGATAAAGAGAAGAACAAAAAGAGCATTTTTGTGGATGAATATTTCAAATTGATCTATTATGTTAATAGGTTCAATGAGATCAAAAAAAGACCTGATTTTAAAGTAACTACAAATGGTCAGAGGACTCCAGCAGTGGAAGAATTTTTAGCTACTTGCCAAAAAGCCATCGAAGTAACAGACAGAATGGTTGCTTTGTACCCTGATGCGGCAGATGAGAACAATAAATTTGCGCTTGAACAAAAAGCCAGTATTCAAAAAAATATCGATTATTATTCCAAACCGCAAGGTAAATAGGCTTTGGAATCGTTAAAAAATGCCCTTTTTTAGCAAAATTGGAAAATAACTTCTATAAAATACTCCTCAAATTGAGGAGTATTTCTTTTATATGCTTCACAGGCTTATTTTTGCGTACTTAAAAAGCAATATGGGTTGGATTTTCTCTTTAATTGACGCAAGTGCCACTAATTCAGCGGCCAATTTCTTTCCGATTGGGTTACAACTGATTTTTGCGGCCGGTTTTGTGGCTACAATGATTGCATTATCGGCTTGGGTTGGGCCCAAAAGAAAAACAGCTGATAAGTTGGAAAACTTTGCCAGTGGTATTGAATCCCATGGAAATGCGCGACAGCCAATGGCAATTAAGTATTTCTTAGTAGCTATTTTGTTTGTTTTATTTGATGTAGAAGTAATTTTCTTCTATCCATATGCGGTGAATTTCAGAGAATTGGGTTGGAATGGATTTCTTGCCGTATTGATGTTCGTTGCGCTCTTTTTAGTTGGATTTATTTATATCATCAAAAAAGGTGCATTGAAATGGGAAGATTAATGAATGAGGCTAAATTTCTAAGCCAAAATCATTAATCAATTGTAAAAAATGAACTTAGCATTCAGTTGTTGGTTAAATAAGAAGTAAGATTCCGAATAACCAATAACCAATAACAAATAACTAATTAATTAATTATGTCTCGTCCTGTAAGATTTAATATACACCCTATCGAAGCTAAAACAGCAGATGCTATAGGAAATGCTCCTGCTCCAGAAGGGTATGGTGGAGATGGGTTTTTTACTGCTCGCTTAAGTGATGTAGTAGGTCTGGCCCGCAAAAATTCTTTATGGCCTTTACCATTCGCAACTTCTTGCTGTGGTATTGAATTCATGGGTACCATGGGATCTCATTACGATTTATCTAGATTTGGGTCTGAAAGAGTGGGTTTCTCTCCGCGTCAGTGTGATTTATTAATGGTAATGGGAACCATTGCCAAGAAAATGGGTCCGGTTCTTCGCCAGGTTTATTTGCAGATGGCAGAACCACGTTGGGTAATTGCGGTTGGTGCTTGCGCATCTAGTGGTGGCATATTTGATACCTACAGTGTTTTACAGGGAATTGACCAAGTGATTCCTGTAGATGTGTATGTTCCAGGATGTCCTCCGAGACCAGAAGCGATTTTAGATGGATTTATGAAAATCCAAGATCTGGTAGGGCAAGAAAGTATTAGAAGAAGGAATGGAGAACAATACAAAGCATTGTTGAACGGATACGGAATAGATTAAACAATAATTAATTCTTGAATGGCTATCGATAACCAATTTATACAAACAAAGCTGACTGAAAAGTTTGGAGACATGGTTTCTAACTTTGATGATAGTTATGGTATGCTTTCTTTTGAAGCACCTAAAGAACAGAATTTGAAAGTATTGCAATATTTGTTTGATGAACCTACGCTGGGTTTTCAATTTTTAACGGACCTCTGTGCCGTTAATTATCCTGATGATAAAGGAAGAGAATTAGCAGTGGTGTATCATCTGCATAACCTTGCAGAAAATACCAGAATTCGTTTTAAAGTATTCACATCAATTGATAATACAGATGTTTATACTGCTTCTAAATTATATGCTGCTGCTGATTGGATGGAAAGAGAAACCTTTGATTTCTATGGAGTCAATTTTGTAGGGCATCATAATCTCAAAAGAATTTTAAATGTTGATGAAATGGATTATTTCCCTTTAAGAAAGGAATATCCACTAGAAGATCAAACCAGAATTGATAAAGACGACGAAATGTTTGGAAGAGGATAAAATCAAACTAATAATGACAGAACATCACCACCATATTACATTACCAGAGGGTTCCATTGAAAAGCAAACCACTACATTAAATGTAGGGCCTACACATCCTGCAACACATGGAGTGTTTCAAAATATCATGGAATTGGATGGAGAGCGTGTGGTTTCTACAGAACAAACTGTTGGATATATTCACCGCGCATTTGAAAAATTAGCAGAACGTCGTCCTCTTTATCAGGTTACGCCAATTACAGATCGTTTAAATTATTGCAGCAGCCCAATCAATAATATGGGCTGGCATTTAACCTGCGAAAAATTATTAGGTGTTGAAACGCCAAAGCGTGTTGATTATTTGAGGGTGATCATTATGGAGCTAGCGAGAATCTCCGATCATTTAATTTGTAATTCAATTGTTGGTGTAGATACCGGCGCATACACCGGATTTTTATATGTAATGCAATACCGTGAATTAATCTATGAAATATATGAAGAAGTATGTGGGTCCCGCCTTACTACTAATATTGGGCGTATTGGCGGCTTTGAAAGGAATTTCACAAATACAGCATTTACGAAACTCGAGAAATTCTTAAAAGAATATCCGAAAGTGTTGAAGGAATTTGAAAACCTTTTTGCACGCAATCGCATTTTTATGGAACGTACGATTGGTGGCGGTGCCATCAGTGCAGAACGTGCTTTGAATTATGGATTTACCGGGCCTAATTTACGTGCAGCCGGCGTTGATTATGATGTTCGTGTACATAGTCCATACAGTAGTTACGAAGATTTTCAATTTGATATACCTGTTGGTAAAACAGGCGATAATTATGATCGATTCTTGGTGCGTAATCAAGAAATGTGGCAGAGCTTAAGCATTATTGAACAGGCCTATCAAAAAATTCAAGGATTCAAAGGAGCTGAAGCAGAAATATATCATGCTGATGTGCCGGAATATTATCTTCCTAAAAAAGAAGATGTATATACCAAGATGGAAGCATTGATCTGGCATTTTAAAATCATCATGGGTGAAGTTGATATGCCAAAGGGTGAAGTGTACAAATCGGTTGAAGGCGGTAATGGTGAGTTGGGATTTTATTTGATCAGTGATGGAGGAAGAACACCTTTCAGATTGCATTTCCGCAGACCATGCTTTATTTATTATCAGGCTTATCCTGAATTAATTAAAGGAGGAATGCTGAGTGATGCAATTGTAACGATGAGTAGTTTGAATTTGATTGCAGGGGAGCTAGACGCATAACCCCCCGGCCCCCTAAAGGGGGGAGATAAGAGATAAGAGATAAAAGATAAAAGATAAGAGATAAAAGATAAGAGATAAGAGATAAAAGATAAGAGATTAGGGTTTTGAAATAATATTTAATAATCACTTAAACTTTAAATAAAGTTTAAGACAAAGCCCCTTTAGGGGTTGGGGTAGTATGATACAATTTTCAAATGAGCAAATGACTGAGTTTAACAGACTCGTTAGTCATTATCCCGAAGGGAAACAGAAAAGCGCTTTGCTTCCTGTTTTACATTTGGCGCAAAATAGTTTTGGCGGATGGTTGAGTTCAGATACCATGGATTATGTAGCATCATTGTTACAGATCAAACCTATTGAAGTATATGAAGTAGCAACATTCTACAGCATGTACAATTTAAAGCCGGTTGGAAAATATATGTTTGAAGTTTGTCAAACAGGTCCTTGTATGATCAGTGGTTGCGATGATATCATTGACTATATAGGAAAAACATTGGGCATTAAACCAGGAGAAACAACAGCTGATGGATTATTCACTTTAAAAACAGTTGAGTGTTTAGGTGCTTGTGGTTATGCGCCGATGATGCAGATGGGAAAAACATACAGAGAGCATTTAACAAAAGAAAAAGTAGACACTATAATTGCTGAGTGTAGGAATAGCGCTGCAAAAAACAATTAATTAAGTATGACCATTAAAGCATCTTTAATATATAATGATTTTCTAACAGCAATTATGTTAGGATTTGTTGTGTTTAGATGGAATCATTCATTAAGAAGTTTTTGGATAATAATGTTTGTGTATTTTTTTGTAAAACAGATTATAGCACACAAGAATTATTATAAGTTGAATAAAAGATTATTCTGAAAATAAATAGGAAATCAGCGTAGAAACTGGTTTGAAAATAAATAACAATGGGTGTAAAAATTTTATTAGACAAAGCACATGTAGAAGGCATACGCTACTTTGATGTATATCGCCGCGAAGGTGGTTATCAAGCAGCGGAGAAAGCATTGAAAGAAATGTCTACTGATGCTATTGTTGAAGAGGTGAAGAAAAGTGGATTAAGAGGAAGAGGTGGTGCAGGATTTCCTGCTGGAATGAAATGGAGTTTTATTGCAAAACCAGAAGGTGTTCCGCGTCATTTGGTTTGTAATGCAGATGAAAGTGAGCCTGGTACTTTTAAAGACAGGTATTTGATGGAATTTTTACCTCATTTACTCATTGAAGGATTGCTCATTTCTTCATATGCATTGGGCAGCCATGATACATACATTTATATTCGTGGAGAATATGCCTGGATCGTGGATATTTTAGAACAAGCCATTGAAGAAGCAAAAGCGAATGGATTTTTAGGAAAAAATATTTTAGGTACCGGATTCGATTGTAATATTTATGTGCATCGTGGTGCTGGTGCTTATATCTGCGGCGAAGAAACGGCATTGATTGAATCATTGGAAGGTAAAAGAGGAAACCCTCGTATCAAGCCTCCATTCCCTGCTATTCAAGGGGTGTGGCAAAGACCAACGGTTGTAAATAATGTAGAAACCTTGGCTGCTGTTGTTCCCATCATTAAAATGGGTGGAGATGAATATGCAAAAATTGGAGTGGGACGCTCAACTGGTACAAAATTAATTTCAGCATGTGGTAATATTAATAAGCCAGGTGTGTATGAAATTGATATGACCATTTCAGTAGAAGAATTTATTTATTCCGATGAATATTGTGGTGGTATTGCCAATGGAAAAAGATTGAAAGCCTGCATTCCTGGCGGATCATCAGTTCCTATTTTACCGGCTAATTTATTATTGCGTACTGCAAAGGGCGAACCTCGTTTAATGAATTATGAAGGATTGAGTGATGGAGGTTTTGCAACTGGATCGATGTTGGGTTCTGGTGGGTTTATCGTTTTAGATGAAGACCAGTGTATTGTTAAGAACACCTATACCTTGGCTCGTTTTTATCGTCATGAAAGTTGCGGACAATGTTCACCATGCAGAGAAGGAACCGGATGGATGGAAAAGATTTTGAAAAGCATCGATACTGGAAAAGGTAAGATGAGCGATATCGATTTATTATGGGATATTCAACGCAAGATAGAAGGGAACACCATTTGTCCTTTGGGTGATGCTGCTGCCTGGCCTGTTGCTGCAGCGATTCGTCATTTCAGGGATGAATTTGAATGGCATGTGTTGAATCCGGAAGAATCACAAAAAAGAAATTACGGACTGGCGCATTATGCCGATCCGATATATGTAGCAACCCCCTGACCCCCTAAAGGGGGAAGGAGATAAGAATTAAGAAAGAAGAATTAAGAAAGAAGAGATAAAAGATAAGAGTTTTGAAATAATATTTTTTAACCACTTGAACTTAAAAAAGTTTAAGATAAAGCCCCTTTAGGGGTTGGGGTATATGTCTGAACAACCATTATTTAAAGTAACAATCGATAATATCACGATTGAAGTGCCGGCAGGAACTACTGTTCTCAATGCTGCACGTAAAATTGGTGGCGAAGTAGCTCCTCCTGCTATGTGTTATTATAGCAAGCTGGAAGGTAGTGGAGGAAAATGCAGAACCTGTTTAGTAGAAGTAAGCAAAGGCTCTGAAAAAGATCCAAGACCAATGCCTAAACTGGTAGCAAGTTGCAGAACAACTGTAATGGATGGAATGGAAGTGAAGAATATCACCAGCGAAAAAGTGATAGATGCACGCAATGGGGTAGTAGAATTTTTATTGATCAACCATCCTTTGGATTGTCCGGTTTGCGATCAGGCAGGCGAATGCCATTTACAAGATTTAAGTTACGAGCATGGAAAAGAAGGAACTCGTTACGAATTTCAAAGAAGAACATTCAAGAAACACGATATAGGTCCTTATATACAACTGCACATGACTCGTTGTATACTTTGTTACAGATGCGTTTACACTGCAGATCAGTTAACCAATAAAAGAGAACATGGTATTTTAGACAGAGGGGATCATTCGGAAATTGCCACATTTATTGAAAAGAGTTTAGATAACGATTTTATTGGAAACGTAATTGATGTTTGCCCTGTGGGAGCTTTAACAGATAAAACTTTCCGCTTTAAAAATCGTGTTTGGTTTTTAAAACCAATGGATGCACATAGAGATTGCCCAACTTGTAGCGGAAAAGTTACTTTGTGGAATAGGGGCGATGAAGTATTTAGAGTAACTGCAAGAAAAGACCAGTGGGGCGAAGTGGAGGAATGGATTTGCAATACTTGCCGTTTTGAGAAAAAGAAAACCAGTGATTGGGTAATAGAAGGTCCAAGAATGATTGACCGACACTCTGTAATTGCTCAAGGGCATTATGCAGGAAATGTAGGAACAACTATTCCAACGGAAACATTTGAAAAAGTACACCATGGACGTCAACCTAATTTATTGATGGATATTCATGATGTGAGTAATGTAAACAAACCTGAAATTCATTTGAGCTTGTTAGAAAGACCAGCTCATTCAACCGACTTTAAACCTAATCAAGATTAATTCATAACGCATGACACTATTGGCTTTTGATTGGATTTTAATGGTAGAGAAATTGATTCTGATTGCAATCATTGTGTTTGCAAGTTTGGGGATTGCTTTGTATACCACTTTTGCTGAACGAAAAGTGGCAGCTATATTGCAAGATCGCCCAGGACCGAACAGAGCAGGACCATTTGGTTTATTGCAACCATTTGCGGATGGCTTGAAGTTGATCATGAAAGAAGAGATTATTCCTAACTCTGCCAGTAAAGCCTTGTTTATTTTGGGTCCTGGTTTGGCCATGACTGCTGCTTTAATGACCTGTTCGGTTATTCCATGGAGTAGCCATGTTGAATTATTCGGTCGAAAAATAGATTTGCAAATTGCAGATATCAATATTGGTATCTTATACATTTTTGGTGTAGTAAGCTTAGGTGTTTATGGAATAATGATTGGAGGCTGGGCATCGAATAATAAATTTTCTTTGATGGCTGCATTGAGAGGTGCTTCTCAAGCCATTAGCTACGAATTAGCAATGGGTCTTTCTTTGATTGCAGTATTAATGATTTCAGGTTCATTGAGTTTAAAAACAATTGTTGAAGAACAAATGGCGGCGGGTTCATTATGGAATATTGCCTATCAGCCATTGGGCTTTGTCATATTTTTCATTTGTGCTTTAGCAGAATGTAACAGAACTCCATTCGATTTACCTGAAGCAGAAAACGAATTGAATTTCGGATACCACCAGGAATATTCATCTATGAAATTGGGATTTTATCTATTCTCTGAATACATCAATATGATTATGAGTAGTGCAGTGATGGCCTGCTTGTTTTTTGGCGGGTACGATATTCCATTTTTAAATGAAGCAAAATTGGCTCCAAATATTGCAGCAGTTCTCGGACTACTTGCTTTATTAACCAAGATTGTGATTTTCATTTTTGTATTTATGTGGATCAGGTGGACCATCCCTCGCTTTCGTTACGATCAGTTAATGAATGTGGGTTGGAAAAAATTAATTCCGTTGGCATTATTCAATATGTTGTTGACTGGAGCTTTGATTTTGTGGAAACAAGGGTAGATTAGTTATTAGTTACTAATTATTGGTTATTAGGTTATTAAGAGAAGTAAAAGAATATAAAGATGCAAGCATTAACAAACAGAGGGAAAGAGGTCAGCCGGAAGCCGATGAGCTTCATGGAGCGATTATACATCCCTTCTATTCTAAAAGGTATGGCCATTACATTTAGCCATATTTTTAAGAAGCAACCTACTATTCATTATCCGGAGCAAAAAAGAGAATTTAGTCCTGTGTTCCGCGGATTGCATGTACTCAATCGCGACGAAGAGGGCAGAGAGCGTTGCACTGCTTGCGGATTATGCGCTGTAGCATGTCCGGCAGAAGCTATCACTATGGAAGGTGCTGAACGTTTAGCAGGTGAAGAGAATAAGTATCGCGAAGAAAAATATGCAGCGAAATATGAAATCAATATGTTGCGTTGTATTTTCTGTGGACTATGTGAAGAAGCTTGTCCGAAAGATGCCATTTATTTAAGTGAAACATTTGCTCCGGCAAATTTCACTCGAAAAGGATTTATTTATGGCAAAGAAGATTTGTTGATTCCCGATCCAATCACAGCTCCAGAAGAATTTGCGAAAGCAAGAGGAGCGCATAGAAATAATTAATAAAGATGAATATTATTCAAATATTGTTTTCCTTTTTAACTGTACTAGCGCTATTTGGAGCGATCATGGTACTCGTGAGTAAAAATCCGGTGCACAGTGTATTGTGGTTGATCACCGTGTTTTTTGCTATCTCAGGGCATTATATATTATTGAATGCACAATTTCTGGCAATTGTAAACTTGATTGTTTATGCTGGTGCAATTATGGTGTTATTCCTATTCGTGATCATGTTAATGAATTTGAATGCCGAATCTGAACCGCGCAAACATCTTTGGATGAAATTTGCTGGTGTTATTTCCGGAGGATGTTTTTTAATGGTATTGGTTTCATTGATTCGTCAAACTATAGAATTGACTGGTAAAACGGTTTTAATGAAGGAAGGAAATATCGGATTAATTAAAAACTTAGGAAAAGCATTATTTAGCGATTATGTAGTACCATTCGAACTAAGCAGTGTGTTGTTTTTAAGTGCAATGGTAGGAGCAGTTGTAATTGGAAAAAAAGATTGACCCCTAAAACTAATAACTTAATAAACCAATAACTTAATAACTATATAGATGCCTATACAATATTATATCTATTTCTGTTTAGCACTTTTCAGCATTGGTATCATTGGTGTGCTTACCAGAAGAAATGCCATTATAGTGTTTATGTGTATTGAACTCATGTTGAATGCCGTGAATTTATTATTGGTTGCATTTTCTAAAATGCATTATGGTGCAGCTTTGGCAGCTAACCCGAATACTACTGCTGGTATTGATGGTCAGTTATTTGTATTTTTTATCATGGTGGTTGCTGCGGCTGAAGTAAGTGTTGGATTGGCCATCATAGTAATGATGTATAGAAATACGCATTCAGTTGATATTAACTTTTTGAACAGATTGAAAAACTAGTATGAATAAAATTGTTTTTTTAGTTCCTCTTTTCCCTTTACTGGGATTTCTGATCAATGGATTGGGAAGGAAATCGTTGTCTAAATCTGCCATTGGAATAATTGGTTCCGGTGTAATGTTGTTGTCGTTCCTTACATCTTGTTATTTATTTTCTTTAGTTGCTTCTGCAGGCGAAGGGCAGTTGCAAACTGTAGTAACATTATTCAATTTTATTTCGGTAGATGCGTTTACCATTCCATTTGCTTTTCAAGTAGATCAATTATCTGTTCTCTTTTTATTAATAATTACTGGAATAGGATTTTTAATTCATCTCTATTCCTCGGCTTATATGAAAGAGGAAGAGACGCAACATTTTGGTAGATATTTTGCATATCTCAATTTGTTTGTTTTCTCTATGTTGTTATTGGTTATGGGAGCCAATTATGTGATCATGTTTATTGGTTGGGAAGGTGTTGGACTCTGCTCTTATTTACTCATTGGATATTGGTTTAAAAATAACGACTTCAACTATGCAGCCAAAAAAGCATTTATCATGAATCGCATTGGCGATCTAGGATTTTTACTGGCAGTATTTTGGTTATTATTTAAACTGGGAACTGTAAACTACGGTGATGTATTTGCTCAGGTTGCTAACTTAAGCAGTTTTGATATTGCCGCAATTACAACATTGTTATTCATTGGGGCAATGGGTAAGAGTGCACAAATTCCTTTATATACTTGGTTGCCAGATGCAATGGCAGGTCCTACACCTGTATCAGCATTGATCCACGCTGCTACAATGGTTACAGCTGGTATTTATATGATTGCTCGAAGCAATATTTTATTTACAATGGCACCAACTACTCAAACATTGATTGCCATTATAGGATTAGCTACAGCCATTTTTGCTGCAACAATTGCCCTTAAGCAAAATGATATTAAAAAAGTATTGGCTTATTCTACAGTGAGTCAATTGGGTTATATGTTTTTAGGGTTAGGTGTGGGCTCATATACTGGTGCAGTATTTCATGTAATGACTCATGCATTTTTCAAGGCCTTGCTTTTCTTAGGTGCTGGTTCTGTAATTCATGCAATGCACCATGAACAAGATATTCGTAAAATGGGTAATCTTAGAAAATACATGCCGATTACGCATATTACTTTTTTATTGGCTTGCCTGGCAATTGCAGGTATACCACCATTCTCGGGTTTCTTTTCAAAGGATGAGATTTTAGCTGCCGCATTTGCTAAAAATCCACTCTATTATTATATTGGTGTTGGCGGAGCTTTAATGACAGCATTTTATATGTTCCGATTGTATGCCCTTACTTTCTTAGGAAAGTTCAGAGGAACTCATGATCAAGAACATCATCTGCACGAAAGCCCTTCTGCAATGACCATCCCGCTTATTGTATTAGCGGTATTGTCTGTATTTGGTGGGTTCATTGGAATACCTGAAGTATTCGCTGAAAACAAAAATTGGCTGGAACATTTCTTATCGCCCATTTTTGCTGAGTCAACTGCATTGGCAACAACAGAACATCTAAGTCATTCGCAAGAATACATGATGATGGGTATTGTAACCGTGTTGATAGCGGTAGTAATATTCATAGCTGTAAATATGTTTAAGAAATATACTGGAGAAGAGAAAGAAGTAGAGACAGGACTTGGTAAATTATTAGAGAACAAATGGTATATCGATGAGTTGTACAATTCAATAGTTGTTAATCCAATAAATGCATTTGCAGGATTTTGTAAAAACATTATTGAAAAGAGTGGAATTGATGGTGCAGTGAATGGGGTGGGCAAATTAGTTTCATATAGTTCAAGACAATTGCGCCTGATTCAAAGTGGTCAAGTGGCGAGTTATCTGTTAATTATGATTTTATCGATTGTAGTATTTTTTATCATATGGTTCAATGATATTACGATCATGAGATTTTTAAATAAATTATTTTAATTCTATTCATCAAGTAGCATAGTATAATGATAGCCTTATTACTCATATTAACTCCTTTAGTTGCTGGATTCTGTTCATTCGCAATGAAGCAGGGGTCTACTGCTAAGAACTTCTCTTTATTAGTATCCATCATCACTTTGGTGTTGGCTTTATTAGCTATTGGTTCACCAACAGGTGGCTCATTTGACACTGCTTGGTTGACCGATTTAGGTAGCCGGTTTACTTTAAATTTGGATGGCATGGGCAAAATGCTTTGTTTGCTCACTGCAGTTTCTTACCCGTTGATTTTTGCAGCTGTATATAAAAGCGATTATAAAAATCCAGGATCATTTTTTGGTTTGATGTTACTTACTCAAGCAGGTTTGATGGGAGTTTTTTTAGCAGCTGATGCCCTGTTGTTTTATTTCTTTTGGGAATTGGCATTAATTCCAGTTTACTTTTTGTGTTCTTTATGGGGCGGAGAAAAAAGGATTGCAGTTACATTTAAATTTTTCGTGTACACTTTTATTGGTTCATTATTAATGTTGGTTGGAATATTGTATGTGTATTTCCATACAGCTGATCATTCTTTTGCATTACAATCTTTTTACAATGCACAACTCAGCGATCATCAACAGTCTTATATGTTCTGGTTATTTTTTATAGCATTTGCTATAAAGATGCCCATATTTCCTTTGCATACCTGGCAACCAGATGCTTATGAACAAGCACCCACAGCTACTACAATGGTATTGAGTGGTGTAATGGTCAAAATGGGTGTATTTGCTGTATTCCGTTGGTTATTACCTCTATTCCCCAATGCAGCATCAAGTAATTCAATGATCATCATTATTTTGTCGGTTATTGGAATGTTGTATGCTTCTTTAATTGCTATTAAGCAGGATGATATTAAACGAATGATTGCGTATTCATCTATTGCGCATATTGGATTAATGTGTGCAGCCATGTTTACTAATAACAAAGCAGCATTCGACGGGGTGATGATACAAATGTTTAACCACGGAGTAAATGTGATTGGTTTATGGATCATTGCCGATTTAATTGAAAAACAATTGGGCACTAGAAAATTAAGTGATCTAGGTGGACTGGCTCAAAAAGCACCAGCTTTAGCCATACTATTGGTCATCATGGCATTAGCCAATGTTGCCCTTCCTTTAACCAATGCATTTATTGGAGAGTTTTTAATGTTTAGTGGACTCTTTCAATACAATATGTTTATTGCTGCTATTGCAGGTATAAGTATTATTCTTGCGGCAGTATATACATTGAATATGGTACAAAAAGTAATTTATGGCAATTTGAATGCTGTTACCGAAAATGCAACGGATATCAGTTTCAATGTTAAATTGGTGCTGGTAATTATTGCTCTTGTAGTCATTGTATTCGGAGTATTTCCGCAGCCAATGATTGATTTAACTAAAACCAGTGTAAAAGCATTATTTGTAAAAAAGTAAATGGAACATCTTTAAATATTATGAACGCAATTATTTTTTCAGCAATCATGGGTATAGTAATGATGTTTAGCGGCATCATACTTCAAAAAAAATCAGCAGTTACTACTACTGCAATTGTTTCATTGCTTTTATTATTATCCATGAATTTACTGGATAGTTATAGCATTTTTTCAATTAATGTAAACACGCATGATTTATTACATTTTAATAAATTCGGATTATTCTTTAATTCAATCTTAATAGCTGCCACGTTGATTTTTGTGGTATTGTGTGGTTCTGAAATTGAAAAAACCGGGTTGAATGTTGCCGATTATTATGCATTGATTTTCTTTGTGTTGTGCGGAACCAGTGTGTTGACTTCTTTCAATGGTTTATTGATGTTATTCTTAGGAATTGAAATCATGTCTATTCCTTTGTATATTTTAACGGGCGCAGAAAAAAGAAATCTAAAAAGCAATGAAGCTTCTTTAAAATATTTCTTAATGGGCGCTTTCTCCACTGGACTTTTATTGATGGGAATAGCGTTAATCTATGGGGCTACAGGCTCTTTTGCATTACAGGTTTCATCTACAATGGCAGCATCTGCTGGCGTTGTACCTACTTCATTCTTGCAAATTGCAGGGTTGATTTTACTTTTTGTTTCAATGTGTTTTAAAGTATCTGCAGCTCCATTTCATTTTTGGACACCTGACGTTTATGATGGAGCACCAAGCGTATTCACTTCTTTTATGGCAACTGTAGTAAAAGCTGCTGGATTTTTTGCTTTCTTAAATTTATTTGCTTCTAATTCAGCAATACTAGGGCCTTCATGGAAAATCTTGTTATCATTTGTAATTGTGGCTACTTTATTGGTAGGCAATATCACTGCTGTATTTCAACAAAGTATTAAAAGAATGTTGGCCTATTCCAGTATTTCACAAGCGGGCTTTATGTTATTTGCATTATACAGCAATAATGATTTGGCTAAAGAAGGGATACTATTATATGCAGTTGCTTATTGCCTGGCAACCATCGGTTTTTTTGCCATCCTGATTAAAGTGAAAGATTACACATTTGACGGATTCAATGGGCTTGCAAAATCGCAACCAGTTTTGGCTTTCACTGGAGTAGTATTTCTGATGTCATTAGCAGGGATTCCCTTAACAGCTGGTTTTTTTGCCAAATATTATATGTTGGCTTCTGTAGTAAAATCAGGAGGTTCTTTGTGGATTGTAGTGGTTGCTGTACTTTTTGCAGCCGTAAGTGTGTACTATTATTTTAAAGTAATTCAATCTATGTACTTCAAAGAAGGGACGCCTGAGGTAGCCACCATCACTCCAAACTTTAAAACTGGGCTCTTGTTGGTTGCTGCAGCAGTGATTCTTATTGGCGTTCTTCCTTCAATAGTGCTCAATTGGTTCTATTTTTAACCACTCTTCATAAATAAGCCCAAAGCTGCGAAGGTTTACGCATTCCCAATTACCTTTATTCTATGAATGCTTTAGATTCTTTAAGTTTGGCTTGGCGCACCGTAAAAGGTAATAAGTTGCGAGCAGGTATAACAGTAGCCATTATTGCTTTTGGTATAATGGCCTTAATTGGTATCATTACCGCAATTGAAGCGATGAATCAAAGCTTGAAAGAGAGCTTTTCTTCAATGGGCGCAAATGCTTTTAATATTCGATTTGCGGAAAGCAGGGTAAGGTTTGGTCCTCCTCAAGGAAATGAAATCAGTAAAAACAAACAAGGCTTAAAAAAGAAAAAATCCAATTTGGGAAAGCCCATTCGATTGGAAGAAGCCGAATTTTTCAAAGCAAATTATGATTTCCCAGGAGCAGCAGTATGTATTTATAGAAGAGGCCCAGGATCACAAGAATTGCATTATGCAGATAAAAAAACAAATCCTCAAATTACTATGTGGGGAGGAGACGAAAATTATTTAGCAGTAAATGGGTATTCTATTAATATCGGAAGAAATCTGAACGCTTTAGATATTCAAAGCGGAAGAAATGTTTGTTTAATAGGAAGTAATGTAGCGGTTAAACTTTTTGGAGATTATCCCGAAAAATGTTTAGAGAAAATAATCAAAATAGGAAGTACTCCATACCGCGTAATTGGTCTATTGAAAAGCAAAGGATCAAGTGCTTTATTAAGACAGGATGATATGGTGCTTACTTCATATACCAATGTTAGACGCTTTGGTAATGCAAGCAATTCCTATTTATTGGGTGTAGTAGTGAAAAATGTAAAAGAGTTGCCTGTTGCTACCGATGAAGCTACTTCTGTATTCAGGGCTGTAAGAAAATTAGAACCAGTAGAAGACAATAATTTTTTTGTAGAGAAGAGCGACAAATTTGCTGAATTATTTATTGGATTTTTAAGCAGTATTACCGGCGCTGCAAGTGCTATTGGATTAATTACACTAATTGGAGCTGCCATTGGTTTAATGAATATTATGTTGGTCTCTGTAAATGAAAGAACTAAAGAAGTTGGTCTGATCAAAGCCATTGGAGGTAAAAGCAGCAATGTGCGTCAACAATTTTTATTCGAGAGTTTAATCATTAGTTTATTAGGAGCACTATTTGGAATTATACTCGGTGTTTTAGTTGGCAATATATTTGGAATTGTACTGAAAACCGGGTTTATTGTTCCCTGGGTATGGGTTGCAATAGGAATAATTATTTGTTCAATTGTAGGCTTAGCTGCAGGTATTTATCCAGCTATGAAAGCCGCAAGATTGAACCCGATTGCTGCGCTTAGATACGAGTAAGAGATAAAAGATAAAAGATAAGAGATATAAGATACATTGTTGTAGATAAGAACTATGAAATGTATCTTATATCTCATAACTCATATCTCTTATCTCATAATTCTTATTTCTTCATTCTCTTTAGCTGGTCGTTGATATAATATTTAATATCTTCTTCAGTCTTGTGTTTGCGCAGCCATTCATAAGAAGGACGTGATTCCTGCATAAAATTTTGTAGTGCATCATCTTTAAGTCCACTGTATTGCTTTACCAGTTCTGCGGAATATCTATAATTAATATATTCTTCTTTTTCATTCGCTTCAAAAAAAGCAAATGCTTTTCTTTTTTCCTTTTCATGCTTAGAATATCTATCTAAATTAATTCCTAAACCTGCTCCTGTATTGGATAATGCAGCAACGGGAATTGCATATTGCACTCTATCACCCATAAAATCTTTTCTCCTTTCAATACTATCTTCTCTGTATGCATTGTTAGATTTTGAATAAACGGTTACATTACCCAATGATCTTGCCAGAGGTTTTAGGTATAAATACAAAGTATCGTTTTTGAGTAAAGTTTTATGAAATGCAATAGTATCAAAGAAGTAACCTACTGCCGCAAATGAGAGTATTTGATTGTCTGATACTTCAATTTTAAACCTACCAATATTGCTGGACATTACTGTTTTCTTCGATTCAAAATTGGCTACACTGGCCAATACAATTGGTTCATTTGTAACGCTGTCTTTTAAATAGCCCCACACAGTTTCTTTTTTCTGAGAGAAAACAGTTGTTGAAACAATCAGTAAGCTGAATAAGTAGAAATATTTCATGGATCGTTTATTTCAAAAATTGTGCCATAAAAAAACCTCATAGGTTTTATCCTATGAGGTTTATACTTGGTTCAACTTTCGGATGATAATTTATTTAGGGTCTAATCCTTGTTTGATTTTTTCTGATAAATCTTGTAAATGAATTTTACTTAATTTATCTCCAAAACCAGCTGCTGAACTATTAATTTGAGCGCGTAATGCAACCAATTGTGCTCTAACAATAGCTGGAACATCAGATTTATTGATATCGATAGAAGCGCCACCTCTTCCCCCTCCAGCAATAATGGTTAATGCTGCATTGGTAGAAGCAGGCGTAATGATGTCTACTAATTTATCTACATAACTTATTTGTAGTAATCTGCGGTACTGATCGATGGTTTTTTTAGAACTTAGTTCGCTGAATAAACCAGACTGAACATCATTCAATAATTCCATTGCATTGTATGCTTTATCAGCTCCAAAGCGATTGCTTGATAATTGCAAACGGCCTAATCTAGAAGGGCTTATTAAGCTGCCTAAAGCGGCATCTTGCGAAGACATAATCGGGTCGTTCGAAATAGGATTATTGAACTTATTCCATAATTCACGATCAATCAACCAATTAGGTGTTTCAAATATTTGTTTGTTTAAAAATGCAACCGCTTCTTTCTGACGCGCTTTTGGAGTGATTTCATAAACAGGCTCATTTTGTTCTGCTAATTTAAAGGTTTCGTAAACACCTCCAACATTGGCAGTTACATGCCCCATATATCTTCTGAACTGACCCAAAACCTGACCATACATTACACTGATGTTTTCGTATTGATCATTGTCTTCTTTGGTCCATTCTGGTAATCCTTTCAAAACCCTTTTTAGATTCATGATACCATATTCAGAAGCTTTAACAGCATTGTCACTCAAATCTTCACTTTGGCTTCTAGGGTCAGCACTGTTTCCGGCTTCATATGTACCAAACCAATGACGTGGATTGGCCTTTAATGCCTCTGTAACCATTTTGCTGCTATTGGTTTTTCTTTCTTCTTCAGTGTTTCCAGGAATATATCCATAACCCCATTTCATTGCCCATTTATCATAATCTCCAATGCGTGGATACAAGCCTTTTCTACTGATATTATCTTCTGGCTGAGCTACATAATTAAAACGCGCATAGTCCATAATAGATGCAGTATGTCCGTTTGCTTCAACCCATGCTTTATTACGTAAATTTTCAACCGGTGTTTTACTAGAATTGCCCATATTATGTGCCAAACCTAATGTATGACCAACTTCATGAGAAGAAACAAATCGAATTAAATCGCCCATTAAATCATCGTCATATTTCATTTTGCGAGCACCAGGATCTACTGCAGCAGTTTGCACCATATACCAATCGTGTACCAACTTCATTACGTTATGATACCATTGAATATGGCTCTCTAAAATCTCACCACTTCTAGGATCATTGTTATTAGGACCAGATGCATTTTCTATATCAGAAGCAAGGTATCTGATTACAGAAAAACGAGCATCTTCCATACTCATGGTTGTATCATTTTCTGGCCATTCTTTACCCATGATCGCATTTCTGAAACCAGCTTTTTCAAAAGCAGCTTGCCAGTCGTTGATTCCAGCAATTAAATGCTTACGCCATTGTTTAGGAGTTGCAGGATCGATATAATATACAATCGGTTTTTTAGGCTCAACCAATTCACCCTTGCGCCATTTTTCCCATTCTCCATCTTTTGGTTCTAGTCTCCAACGAACAGCAAAAGAAACTCTCTCTACTTCTTGTTGAGCATCGCTGAAACGAACAAAATTACGGGTGAAAAATCCAACTCTTTTGTCGGCAATTCTTCTCTCCATTGGTTCTTTTGGAAGAAGCAATAAAGAAGTGTTTAATTCTACAGTTACTGCGCCAGCCTCATTAGCTGCCTGAATAGAAGTAGGAGCTCCAGGAAAAGCAGGTGCGCCAAACCCACCTATAGAAGGTGCAGCAGAATATGTTTTGACTGTTTTTATCTCCGTATTGATTGGGTAAGTAGTGATTTTAGAAATAAACGATCTGTCTGCTGCTAAAACAGTAAGATTTAAACCTCTTTTTGTGTTTGGACTTATACTTACCGCTTGGTTATCTCCCTTGAAAAAATCAGTTACATCAATAACAACACCGCTTGAATCTTTATTAAACGCGGCAATCGGGAATGCATTTGCAATAGCATTTAAATTAGACAAATCAACTGCTTTATTAATGTCCTGGTCTTTATCCGCAGTATTTACAAGGGTAACTGTTCTTAAAAAAATAGTATTACTTGGCCCTTTTTCGAAGCTGATCATTTGACCACGACCATTGGCCATAGAACCGCCATAACCTGCACCAGCAGGCACTTTAATAAAACGAACAACTGATAGTATTTCCCTTCCAAAAATGGAGTCAGCAATCTCGAAATAGTACTTTTCATCTACCTTATGTACTGTAAAAAGGCCTTTTTTGGAGACAGCTTTGTCTGTAATAACGTCTTTATAAGCTCTAGGCCCTTGGCGTTGTGCAGCACCAAAATTACCAAATCCAGCAGGAGGAGTAGCCCCATTTACTGGCGTTTGAGTAGTAGGGCTAGGTGTTGTAGGCCCTTGTGGGGTTGGGTTTTGGGGCCTTTGCTGAGCAAATAAGCCAACTGCTAATACCCAAGTAGTTGATGTAATTAGAATTTTTTTCATTGACATAGTTAGTTGTTAGATAAAGTATTAAAGATATAAATGAGTTGGATTCAACAATTTTTTTGTGGAACTCTTTGATGAAAGGCAATTAATATTGATAAAATCGGTAAAAAATAAAGAAAGTTTATTGATTGAGAATTTGTTGCTTTAAATAAAATCCCTACTTTGTAACCCCTTTCTGTGCTATCGAAAAGTTTTTAAGAATCATAAATTTTTTGTGTAGCATTGTGAAGTCAAATTTTTTAAACCAACTGTAATTTTTAAAAAACAAAAATCAATCGAGTCATGGCTGAAACAAAACCAACCACAGCGGTAAAAAGTGCACCTTCTGTTCACCCTAAGAAGAGTGGCAACTCAATTTCATGGATTGCTCCATTAGCATGTATTATTTTGGGTTATGTAATTTGGAGATTTGTATTGGGAGCACCAAGTAATTTTACAACGCCTGATCCTAGTGGTGGTTTCTGGCCACAGCACAAAGGACCTAAAGCTGGTTTAAGTAAAATGTATGAGGGTGGTATTATCGTTCCTATTTTGATCGGTAGTTTCTTAACTGTTTTAACTTTTTGTATTGAAAGATTTTTAACTGTTACAAGAGCTGCTGGAGCAGGAAGTATTGCTGAATTCGTTCGTACTGTTCAGTTTCATTTAGCTAACAAAGAAGTAGACAAAGCATTGGCTGCTTGTGATAAGCAAAAAGGATCTGTTGGTAATGTAATGAAAGCAGGTTTGAAAAAATACAAAGAAATGATTGGCAATACTGAGTTCGACACAGAACAAAAAGTATTGAACATTCAAAAAGAAGTAGAAGAAGCAACTGCATTGGAATTGCCAATGTTAGAAAAGAATTTAGTATTCCTTTCTACAATTGCATCTGTTGCAACTTTGTTAGGTCTATTAGGTACGGTATTAGGTATGATCAAATCTTTCTCTGCATTAGGAGATGAAGGTGGTGGAGATGCTGCTCGTGAATTATCAAAAGGTATTTCTGAGGCTTTGTTTAATACAGCTTTAGGTATTGGTACTTCTGCAGTAGCTATTATTATGTATAACGTGTTCACTACCCGTATTGATGGTATCACTTATGGTATTGATGAATCTGGTTTCACTTTAACACAAAGCTTTGCAGCTAATTATAAATAATCATTGATTATTTATGGAATTGCAACTGTTTTGAATCTTAATTAGTGAAATTGTAAAATAATAATAATGGGTAGAGCCAAATTACCTCGTAAGAGTACGAGTATCGACATGACGGCGATGTGCGACGTGGCCTTTCTCTTGTTGTCGTTCTTCATTTTAACGACCAAGTTTAAGCCTTCTGAAGCTATTGCTGTAACTACGCCCAATTCGGTAGCTGCTAAAGTAGCACCCCAGAAAGATTATGTAATGGTTATTCTTGATAAGGATGGTAAAGTTTTTTTGGATATGGATGACAAAGCCAAAAAAGAAGTTGTTGCCAATACTTTGAATAATACCAGAAATCTTAATCTTGATGTGAAAGCATTTCAGAATGCTTTGTTCTTCGGGGCACCATTGGGAAGTCTGGCTTCTTTTTTAGCTATGCCAGAAGATCAACGTAAGGGCGATAAATTACCTGGAATTCCGGTAAAAGATACAGCCAATAACGAATTGATTATCTGGATGAGGGTAATTAAGGATGCATATTTGGGACAGAAAGAACCTGCCTTCCTTTTAAAAGGAGACAATCTTGCTAAATTCCCTGCATTTAAGTCGATCATAGATGCGTTTAAAAAGAATGATATCTTGAAATTTCAGATGATTACTAAACCTGAACCTGCTCCTGTTGGAACAGATTTATGGAAAATGAATCAGTCTGGAGAGAAAAGAGAAGAATAATAAATTATTAACGAAAACTAAATTCTACCGACATGGCAGAAATGGATACCTCGGGCGGCGGCGGACACAAGAAAGGCCCCGGCGTCAAAAAAGGTAAGAAGCTATCAACCAGGGTTGACTTAACACCCATGGTGGACCTAGGTTTTTTATTGATTACGTTTTTCATCTTCACCACAACCATGAGTCAGCCAACGGCTATGAAGCTCTTTTTACCAAAAGATGCCGATAAGCCTGAAGACCAGAATAAGGCGAAGGAATCAGGTGTAATTACACTTCTCCTAGGTAATAACAACAACGTTTTTTATTACGAAGGTCAGTTAATGCCTGATGCATCAAATTTCAAATCAAGTTCTTTTAAAGAAATCAGAACAGTTTTGATGGAAAAAAAGCAACGTACTCCAGAAAAGGATTTAGTTGTTATTTTAAAACCATCTTCTGAGTGTACTTACAGAAACGTGATTGATATTTTGGATGAAATGTCTATCAATGTTTTAAAACGTTACGCTTTAGTGGATATTTCTGATATCGAAGAGCAACTGGTTAAAATATCAGATAAAGCCGGTACAGCATCAGGAGCACAATAAGTATTATAAGAACTAACATTTAACAATCTTTACAATGGACGTAAATAAAATTTTAACAGCCGATTTTCTGGACCTCATCTTTGATGGCAGGAACAAAGAATATGGCGCTTATGATTTACGTAAGACCTATAATAAGCGTATCACTTATGCTTTGATAGGAACATTTATCATTTGTGCTTTATTATTAGTTGGGTCAATCATTGCCAATACTACAAAGAAAGCAAAGGCTGAAATTATCGTGCAGGATGTGTCTTTGGAAAACGTGCAACAGGAGAAAAAGCCTGAACCACCGCCTCCACCACCTCCACCAAAGCAAGAACCACCAAAAGTGGAGATCACTAAATTTACTCCTCCGAAAATCGTAAAAGATGAAGAAGTAAAAGAAGATGATGAAATTAAAGAAGTAGAAAAATTAGAGGATACTAAAATCGGTGCCATCAATCAAGAAGGTGCAAAAGACGATGGTATTGTTGCTCCTCCAGTTGAAACAGGAACAGGTGTTGTTGAAGCACCTAAAGTTGAAGAAGATTACGACAAAGTATTTACTGTGGTTCAAATTGCAGCAGAATTCCCTGGTGGATTACCTGCTTGGTCTAAATATTTAGAGCGTAATTTGAATAGAGACTTACCAGTTGAAAACGGAGCTCCTCCAGGAAAATACACGGTTGTAGTTTCTTTCATTGTATCTAAAGATGGTTCTATCAGTGATGTTGTTGCTGAAAACGATCCAGGATATGGTACAAAAGCTGAAGCTGTTCGTGTAATTACCAAAGGTCCTAAATGGAAGCCTGCGGTTCAAAATGGTAGAAACGTAATTTATCGTCACAAACAAAGTATAACATTCCAAGTTTCTGAAGAATAAATAAACTTCATCTAATTATAAATGCCTCTTCCAAAAGAAGGGGCATTTTTGTTTACTTGAATTAATTTTTAAATCAATAAAGTCCCTTCATCGCTGCCCAATAATTTTATCTAAAATAATTTTTACGAATCGATAAAAACTGCAATGGATAAAATTCTTGAAAGGCTCTTCAGGGATTTATTGCTTTAAAATAGTTCAATTTAAAAAGACCCTTCATCTCTGCGTGTTTTTTTTTGAATTAATCAATCAATCAATAAACCCCTTCGTCGCTGCCCAATAATTTTATCTGTTAAAATTTTTGCGAGTCGATGAAAGTAGTAATGGATAAAATTCTTGAAAGGCTCCTCATGGGTTCATTGCTTGATTATTATTCAATTAATAAAGTTTCATCGCTGTCCAATAATTTTTTTATGGAAAATGATTCATTGAAGTATCATAGTAGTAAATCAATTATTATGGAAACTCAATCAATTCTTCAAAGCGATTTTCTAGACATTTTATTTGATGGCAAAAACAAAAACTATGGTGCGTATGATCTCCGAAAGACCTATGATCAACGAATCAAGATTGCCCTGATTACCACATGTACAATTACTGCAATTGTTGTTGCACTAGTGTTATCAGCCAATAGTTATGGTAAAACAAACGCTGTACAACAAGTATTTGATGTTCAGCTTTCGTCCATTAAAGAAGAAACTAAAAAAGTTGAACCACCACCTCCAAAAAAAATAGAAAAACCAATTAAAACTATTTCAGTAACTCCTCCATTAATTGTTAAAGACATAGATATAGATCCGCTTGATGAAGTGAAGCCTATTGAAGAAATAGAAGATACCAGAATTGGCAACTTTAATAAAGACGGCGATCCGTCAACTGATATTGTAGAAGCTCCTGTAGAAAAATCTGGTACTGGAGTAAAAGAAATTCTTGAAGATGAAGAAAACCATAAAATATTTACTGTGGTTCAAATTGCTGCAGAATTTCCTGGTGGATTGAATGGATGGACGAAATACCTGCAAAGAAATTTAAATAGCTCTTTGCCAGTAGAAAATGGAGCACCGTCCGGTAAATACACTGTTGTAGTCTCCTTTATTGTTTCCAAAGATGGATCCATCAGTGATGTTGTTGCTGAGAATGATCCTGGATATGGAACGAAGGCAGAAGCATTAAGGGTAATCACCAAAGGGCCAAATTGGAAGCCTGCAGTTCAAAACGGCAGAAACGTGATCTATAGACATAAGCAAAGCATTACATTCCAAGTTGCAGAAGATTTGCCCTAGAGAAAATAAAGCAATAAATCCATGAGGAGCCTTTCAAGAATTTTATCCATTTGAGCTTTAATTCGATTCGTAAAAATTATCACAGATAAAATTATTGGGCAGCGACGAAGGGAGTTTATTGCTTTATTTGTCATTTTGCAATTAATGCTTTAATTGATTGTAATGCTTTTGTACCTTTGCATATGAATATTTCATTGCAGGGTTGGGATGATACCATTGTTGCACTAGCAACTGCTCCAGGCATTGGTGCAATTGGTGTCATCAGGGTGAGTGGTCCAAAAACCTTTGAGGTAATCAATGATTTATTCCCTTCAAAAGATTTATCGAAGCAAGCTTCACATAGTATTCACGTAGGAATGCTAAAAGACAATGGAATTCTTTTAGATGAAGTTGTCTTAAGTTTATTTAAAAATCCAAAATCATATACTGGTGAAGACGTCATTGAAATAAGCTGTCATGGCTCTCCTTTCATTCAGGAGAAAATAATCCAAGCAATAGCTTCACGCGGTGTGAGAATGGCCAAGCCGGGAGAATTTACTCAACGAGCTTTCTTAAAAGGAAAATTAGATTTAACACAGGCAGAAGCAGTAGCCGATTTAATTGCCAGTAATTCAGAAGCAAGTCAAAAAGCAGCAATGCATACCATGCGTGGTGGATTTTCAAATGATCTAAAACAATTGCGCGAATCATTAATTAGCTTTTCTGCATTGATAGAATTGGAATTGGATTTTTCTCAGGAAGATGTTGAATTTGCAGATAGAACCCAGTTTAAAAACCTGATTGCTTCATTACAAAATACAACACATCAATTAATTGATTCTTTTAAATTAGGGAATGTAATAAAGAACGGAGTACAGGTAGCTATAATTGGCAAACCCAATGCAGGCAAGTCTACTTTATTAAATACTTTATTGAATGAGAACAGGGCAATTGTAAGTGATATTGCTGGCACAACCAGAGACACCATCGAAGAAGTATTGAATATAGAAGGGGTATTATTTCGATTAATAGATACTGCAGGCATAAGAGAACATACCCAAGATACTATTGAGCAGATAGGAGTAAGTAAGAGCAAAGAAAAAATGCGCTCTGCACAAGTAGTATTGTATTTATTTGATGTGGCAGAAATGGGAACAATCGAGTTAGAAAAAATTGTGCAAGAATTTGAAGCTGAAAATTTAAACTATTTTTTAGTAGGCAATAAAGTAGATGAGTCAAGAGAATCAGCAATTGAAAAATTCAAACAATTTGATAATTGCATTTTCATTTCGGCAAAATCCAATCAACATATTGAAGAACTTAAATCGATGTTGGTCAAAAAAACCATCACTGGAAATATCAATACAGAATCAACCATTGTAACCAATGCCAGGCATCACCAAGCTTTGCTTCAATTAGCAGCATCATTAGATGAAGTAAGTACTGGATTAGAAAATCGTATTCCAGGAGACCTGCTGGCATTGGATATTCGTCAATCTCTCCATCATTTGGGTACCATCACTGGGCAGATCACCCATGAAGACCAATTGGACTTTATTTTTAGTAAGTTCTGCATCGGAAAGTAGCATTTATGCATTCAATTGAATGTCATCAACAAAGTACTCCTGATACTTTAGATTTCTGAACTTTACTATTTTCTAATTCAAGATTTTAGTTTCAATCTAAACCTGGTGTTAAAATCCAACGAGCATTTTTAATATCTAATGGGTTTTGTCCTAGATAAAATGAATTCTTTATTGGATCAAAAGAAAGATCGCTGATTGTTCCAGTCAACATATTGGTTAATTTATGCGACTTAGTGGAGGCGTCATATCGAAGAAACCATAAATAAGATTTATCTAAAGCGTTCAAGCCATTTTTTGACTTTTCTGATTTAACTGCAATTGAAAAAGATTTTGTTGTAGAAGTTCTTAAATATTCATCGGTCTTCTGGTTGATAATGCAATAAGTGTTTGTTCCAAACATGGATTGAAGCTTCCAGGCAGTAGGCATTATTTTATTTTCTTTCTTAGATGCTCCAATAGAAGACATTGTAAAGTATATTTTTTTTGTTTCTAATGGAAAATTTGATAAGGATTGAGCGAAAGGAAATTTTTTAGAATAATTTTCCTTTGTTACTTCAGTATAAGCCGCATCTTCAGAAAAAAGAGAATCAATTAATTCCACTTTTAAACTCGAAATGATATCGTCCCATTCTTCCAAATTGGTTGTATTGGAAGTGAACACTTTCGATTTCCCTTCAAATGGACAATGCTCCCAGACAGTTAGCTTTAAGCCTTTAGGAATTTGAAAAGAAGAAATTTGATCGTTTCCTACTTTTCTGATGATCTCTTCTGATTTTTCTTCGTAATCAGGATTATTAGGATCCATACATGGTAGTATTGCGCCAATATTTACAGTAGCTTCATCTCCATTGTAATTTTTTTGGGTGAAAATTTTTACTTCAGCCTTCTTTAGCAAAGAGCTTGATAAAACATTTGGCTTATTGATAATAATAAACGGAGCTGGTATATAGGTGTTATTGCAAACAAATGATTGAGGATCAAATGTAATTCCTGCTGCATTCGCGAAATTTTCGAACATCACTCTGGCAACGGCAGAGTCGTTGGTTGCATTAATCGGTAGAACATAATACTTACCATTTGATACACAATAATAGTTTGTTACAATACCCTGACCAATCAACTCTGATGTAAATAAACAAATAAAATAAACGATGAAGAATTTTTTCATTTTCAGTTTTTAATATATAGTGCCACTAAATTAGTTCTTTAATCTCTTTTCCTCCAATACTAATACATCTATATTTAGAAAGCGAATATTTCGTACTATTGTATGGTAAATGTGAAGTCCAGCAATCACAATAAAAACGGGGCAAATCCGAAAGCCTTAGAGAAGGAAAAATACAAATAAACTGTCTGTATTCATTGATTTTAACTAGACTTTCATGAGCAATTTCATTACTAAAATATTTATTGGTTTCATCACATTGTTTTTTATTGCATGTAACAATGAAAGTCAAAAAGAAGAAACAACTATTGTTAGCGCTGATTCTACTATTTCAAATGATTCAGTTGAAGTAAAAGACTGGCGTGTTAGTAATGCTATTTCTTGTACCAAAGAAATGTTACCAGGAGATAGTATACTTTATATGAATGGTGGTGCAAAAGAATTTCAACCCACCATATTCAATGATGTAAAACCAAGCACAGCAATTCCAAAAGGAATGGTTTTTATTCCTGGCGGAGAATTTAGTATGGGTGCTCCTAATCCAGTTGGGATAAAAGATGGTGGTAAAGCTGCTATGGAAGATTGCAGACCAATTCATCGTGTAAAACTCGATCCATTTTATATGGATGAACATGAAGTTACCAATGCCGAATTTGCTGCTTTTGTTAAAAGCACTAAATATGTTACAATAGCAGAACAAGCTCCTACAATAGAAGAATTCCCTGATGCAAAACCTGATATGCTGATTCCTGGTTCTGTGGTTTTTTCTCCACCAAATCAACCAGTGAGTTTGGATAATTTTTTACAATGGTGGTCTTGGGTGAAACATGCCAATTGGCGTCAACCATTAGGCGAAGGAAGTTCAATTGTTGGCAAAGAAAATAATCCAGTGGTACATATTGCATGGGAAGATGCTGTAGCGTATGCAAAATGGGCAGGTAAAAGATTGCCCACAGAAGCGGAATGGGAATTTGCCGCTCGTGGCGGACTTACAGGTAATATGTATGCGTGGGGAAATCAATTCAAACCAAATGGAAAATACATGGGCAATACTTTTCAAGGAACTTTCCCAAGTAACGATAGTAAAGCAGATGGATTTGCAGGCATTGCTCCTGTGAAACAATTTAAACCAAATGGTTTTGGATTATATGATATGGCAGGTAATGTTTGGGAATGGTGCGAAGACTGGTTCACCGAAGATTACTATGCATATTTAAAATCACAAGGAGTGGTCAAAAATCCTAAAGGCCCAGCTAAAAGTCATGACCCTTTAGAGCCAGGAGTTCCTAAAAAAGTACATAGAGGCGGATCGTTTTTGTGTACCGACCAATATTGTACCCGATATATGATGGGTACCAGAGGAAAAGGTGACTGGAGAACCGGAACCAATCATGTTGGGTTTCGTTGTGTGAAATCCCTTTAAGCGGCAAAAGCTTGTTTTGTTTGTGATACTTAGCTTTTTAATGCTCCATTCTAACTACAAAAGTGTTGGTATTTGTTGCTATTACAGTCTAAAATACCTGCTTTCCTACCAAACTCTTAAGAGTTGTACATAAATTAATTAAATTTGATTTAAGTTTTTTTTAATCAACCCTTTGGAAGCATAAAACGTACTGAAAACCGTTATAATCATGCAACCAAAACCATCTCCGAAAGTTCATCATTTTTTTGAACAACAGGTTATTCAAACACCTGATGCAATTGCTTTGCAATCAGATACAATTCGTATTACTTATCAAGAATTGAATAATCAGGCCAATCAATTAGCGGCTGTAATACAAAATCAATACAATGATTCATCTGTCATAGCAATTAGCGCATTTAAATCAATCGACAGTATAATTGGAATATTGGCCATATTAAAAGCTGGGAAAACCTATCTTCCATTAGACAGAACTTATCCTATTGAAAGGCTTCGTTTTATGATTTCAAATGCATCTATTGATAGCTGCATTTGTACGAATGAAGAAGCTGGATTTTTTCAATCCATCGGACTGAAAACAATTAACAAAGATCAAACTACAGCGCAAGTATTGAATGTAGATGCTGCCAGTGAATCAACAGCAGCTGTTTATATTTTGCATACCTCTGGATCAACCGGAGTTCCTAAAGCAGTAAGTTTAAATCATCCTGCTTTAATTAACTTATTGAATTGGCAGGAAGCAAATTCAATTGCTGGCCAATCAACCAAAACCCTTCAATTAAGTCCATTAACTTTTGATCCTTCTTTCTTGGAAATATTTGCCAGTTTTTCAACAGGGGGTACTTTAGTATTGGCAGACGATGATATAAGGTTAGATCCTGAAAGACTTTTACGTTTTATTGATCAAGAGGGAATCAATCGAATATATCTCCCTTATGTGGCATTGCAATATCTCTGTGATATGGCACAACAAATCAATTTATTCCCTTCCTGTTTAAATGAATTGATCACCGCGGGAGAAGCACTAAGAATAACTCCTTCAATCAGGCATTTTTTCAAAAAAAATCAAACTGCTCAATTATACAATCAATACGGACCTACCGAAACACATGTAGTAACTGCATTGGCTTTAGAAGGCGATCCGGAAAATTGGGCTCAATTACCAAGCATAGGCATTCCTATATCTGATACTGGAATTTGGATTGTTGATGAACAATTGCAATTATTGAACAATGGTGAATCAGGTGAATTATTAATCAGTGGAATTTCTTTGGCAGATGAATATTTGAATGCACCAGCATTGACAAATGAAAAATTCATTCAATGGAATCATCCTGAAAAAGGGTGGATGCGTGTTTATAGAACAGGAGATATTGCATCTTATTTGCCAGATGGAAATATTCAATTTTTAGGTAGAAAAGATGAGCAAGTAAAAATCAGGGGTTATAGAATTGAGTTGGGTGAAATTGAAATTGCATTAATGCAAATTGATGGGATTAGTCAAGGGGTTGTAACAGTTATAGAAGAACAGGAGGGTAATAAAAAATTAGTAGCCTATATTCAGGCAACAGATACTAAGCAACCCATTTCGGAAATCAGGGAAAAGTTGAGCGAAAAATTACCGGCTTATATGTTGCCTTCCATTTATTGCTGGGTGGATGAAATGCCCAAAACCAGCAGTGGAAAAATCAATAAAAAAGCATTGCCTTTGCCTTCCATTGAGCGGCCTGCTATAACTACAATTTTTGAAACTCCATCAACCGAAAGTCAAGTAGCCATTGCTGCCATCTGGAAGGAGCTACTGTCCTGGAATGAAATAGGCATTAAGGATAATTTTTTTGAACTGGGAGGGAATTCATTATTGGCAATGAAATGTACCATTGCATTAAAAAAACATTTTGGTCAATCATTGCCTATTAGCCGTTTTTATCAATATCCTACGATACTAGCTCTTGCAAACTATTTTGATGGCAATCATCAAGAGCTGAAACTGAATAAGTACGCAAAAAATGAAACTTCCAGTACAGCAAATATTGATATTGCTATTATAGGATTAAATGGAAGATTTCCCGGAGCTGATTCAATAGAAGCATTATGGGAGATTTTACAAAATGGAAAAGAAACCACTCGTTTTTTTAATGAGTCAGAATTAGATCCATCTATTAGTGCATCTGTTTACAATGACCCTAATTATGTTAAGGCAAGAGGAGTAATCAATGATCCCGATTTTTTTGATGCTGCATTTTTTGGGATAAGTCCTGCATTGGCTACCTTAATGGATCCGCAACAAAGAATTTTTTTAGAAATATGTTGGGAGATTTTAGAAAAAACAGGACACTTACCCAATGTTTTCAATGGACGAGTTGGTGTATTTGCGGGTACCGGAAACAATACTTATTATTTAAAAAATATTTTATCCAATAAAGATAAAGTGATTGATGCAGGGGAATTCTTGGTG
The DNA here is from genome assembly GCA_943372285.1 of Sphingobacterium thalpophilum. Classification (GTDB taxonomy): domain Bacteria; phylum Bacteroidota; class Bacteroidia; order Chitinophagales; family Chitinophagaceae; genus Sediminibacterium. The sequence continues at coordinate 166,691 of CALRYA010000003.1, forward strand.
ATGACTCATAATGAAAAAGATTATGTAGCATCAAGAACTGCTTATGCACTTAATTTGAATGGACCAGCAGTAGGAGTTTATGCAGCATGCGCCACTTCTTTGCTGGCTATTGCTCAAGCTGCAGAAAGCATTCGAAATGGCCATTGTGAAGTGGCTTTAGCTGGAGGTGTATCTATTACTGTTCCTGTTAATAGTGGTCATTTTTATCAAGAAGGGGCCATGCTCAGTAAGGATGGACATTGCAGAACATTCGATGCATCTGCCAATGGAACTGTTTTTAGTGATGGCGCAGGTGTAGTGCTTTTGAAAAGAAAAGATTTAGCTATAAAAGATGGAGATAACATTATTGGATTAATTAAAGGAATTGGAGTTAATAATGATGGTATTGAAAAAGGAAGCTTTACTGCTCCAAGTGCAATAGGTCAAGCTGGAGCAATTTATAGTGCTATACATCAGGCTGGAGTAAACCCCTCTGCAATTAATTATGTAGAAGCACATGGCACTGCAACACCAATTGGTGATCCTATTGAAGTGGAAGGACTTCAATTAGCATTTGGAAATGATTTGCCCAAACAATTTTGTGCAATAGGATCTATCAAATCGAATATTGGTCATCTTACTGCAGCAGCAGGAGTGGCAGGGTTCATCAAAACCAGTTTGATATTACAGCATAAAAGGCTTGTTCCGAGTATTTTATTTGAACAGCCAAATCCTGAAATTCAATTTGATAAATCTGCATTTTTTGTAAACACCAAATTGCAACAGTTGCCGATTGATCAACCAATGCTTGCGGGTGTAAGTTCATTTGGAGTTGGGGGAACGAATGTGCATTTAATTCTTTCATCATTTGAACAAGCTAAACCTGTTTCGGATCAGCAAACAAAGCCTGTTATTATTTCCTGGTCCGCCAAAACAATATCGAGTGTAAAAAATTATGCGATAAAATTGTTGGAATATGTTGAGCAAAACAAAGCACTCAATATTGCTGATCTGGCCTATACACTTCATAAAACAAGACCTCTTTTTTTACACAGAAGTTTCATCATTGCAGAAAATACAGAAGATTTAATCAATCAATTAACTGATTATGTTAATGATGTTTCTTCTCCAAAATCAGCAAACAGTGATTTAGCAGAAAAAGCAAATCAATGGATGAACAATAAGGAGATTGATTTTCTTACATTGTATATTGGCGAACAAAGAGTGCTATTAAATGATGTTCCCACTTATGCTTTCGATAAAAAATCATATTGGATTGAACCAGCTCCATCTATTGAATCCAATAATAAAGTTGAAAAAGAAATAGTTGCAACTCAATTACCATCCGTTAAAGAAAGACTAAGATCAATCATCATCGACATCTCAGGTGAAGAAGAAAGTATTTTAACCGATGAAGCTCATTTTGCTGACATAGGGCTGGATTCATTGGTATTAACACAATTGGCTATTCAGGTATCAAAAGCTTTTTCCATCCAAATTAGTTTTAGACAACTCAATGAAGAATTCGATCAGATCAATAGTTTGGCAGAGTTCATCAATAAAAATCAGCCAAAAGATAATCAGCAGATTTTGAAACCTACAAAAACTGCGATTTCAATTAACGAAAATCATAAAGAAGCCCTCGAAAAACCATTTGGAGCAATCGCAAGAATTGAGAAAAATAAAACCGACCTGACCGATCAGCAATTGAATTTTATTAAAGATTTTACTAAAAATTATAATGAAAGAACTGCTGAAAGTAAAAAATATACACAGCAATATAGAATGGAAATGGCAGACCCTCGAGTAGTTTCGGGTTTCAAGCCAGTGTTTAAAGAATTAATTTACCCAATCGTTGTCAATCAATCGAATGGCGCCATGTTAAAGGATATTGATGGTAACGAATATATTGATGTATTGAATGGATTTGGCTCCAATTTTTTAGGGTATCAATTTCCTGCAATCAAAAAAGCTGTTCAACAACAAATAGAAGATGGATATGAAATAGGCCCACAACATGTATTGGCTGGAGAAGTTTGTAGTTTAATTAATGAATTAACACAATCAGAACGATCAGCACTTTGTAATACAGGTTCTGAAGCTGTTTTAGGTGCTATGCGTATAGCAAGAACTGTTACTGGTAAATCATTGATTGTTTCCTTCAATGGATCTTATCATGGAATTAATGATGAAGTGATTGTTAGAGGCAAAAATCAACAATCTTATCCTGCAGCTCCAGGAATTTTGCCAGAATCGGTTGCCAATATGTTGGTCTTAGATTATGGTACAGATGAAACCCTTCAAATTATTAAAGCTAGAGCAAATGAAATAGCTGCCATTTTAGTAGAGCCAGTTCAAAGCAGAAGACCCGAATTTTTGCCAGTTGATTTTTTACATTCCCTAAGAACATTTACAAGTTCAAATAATGTGGTGTTGATTTTTGATGAAGTGATCACAGGATTTCGATCACATCCTGGTGGGGTGCAGGCTTTGATTGGAATTCAACCAGATATTAGTACATATGGTAAAGTAGTGGGTGGAGGAATGCCTATTGGTGTGATTGCAGGAAAGAGACAAATGATGGATAGTTTGGATGGAGGTCATTGGCAATATGGAGATACATCAATCCCGGAAATTGGGGTTACCTATTTTGCTGGAACTTTTGTTAGACATCCGCTGGCATTGGCTGCTGCTAAAGCTTCTTTGACCTACATGAAACAAGAAAGTGTATTACTTCAACAAAGAATCAATGATTTGACGGAGCTTTTGGTTAAAGGATTGAAACATGTTATTATCAAAAATTTAGTTCCATATGAGATAGTGTATTTTTCTTCTTTATGGAAGATAAAAATCAAAGATGATTTTCCTTATGCCGAATTACTATTTACCTTGATGCGACATAAAGGAATTCATATATGGGATGGGTTTCCCTGTTTTTTAACAAATGCACATACAGAAGCTGACATCAATAAAATTATTGATACATTTGCAGCGTCAGTGAGTGAATTGATTGATGGTGGATTTTTAAGGAAAAAGACATTAGAAAGCAATAGTGATAGACCAGTGGATTTGACTATTCCTCCTATACCAGGTGCATTGCTCGGAAGAAATCAAGATGGTAATCCAGCTTGGTTTATTAAAGATCCGGAAATGCCCAACAATTATATTCAACTGAAAGAAGCATAAATTAATTTGGCGATGTCTAACGCAACATTTGATCCATTTTCAGGTTCGCCAATCGAGAAAATCATTCCTCTCATTGAACCCCAACAAGAAATTTGGTTGTCTTGCCAAATTGGGGGAGAGCATGCCAATAGAGCCTATAATGAGTCTCTATCATTATCATTTGAAGGGTATTGTAATTATAATGCAATTGCACGTTCCTTAAATAGTTTGGTTAACAGGTATGAAGTGTTGAGAGCAGTATGCAGTGCTGATGGAAAAAATTTATGTATTTTTTCAAATATAGAAGCCAATCATGAATTTTATGATTTAGCGGAAAATACTGAAGAAGAAAAACAACAATTCTTAAAAGAGTATATTCATAAAAATGCAGAAACTGCATTTGATCTAATTAACGGCCCTTTATTTAGGTCGGCTTTTTTTTTCCTGGACAATCAGCGTTCCTGTTTAATTATTACAGTTCACCACATCATAGTGGATGGCTGGTCTTTTGGACTTTTATTACAAGACTTAGGAAAATTCTATTCTGCATATACAAAAGGCATCTTGCCAATACTAAAAGAGATTGTGCCGTTTAGTAAATACGCATTTGAGGAAATAGCATTTTCCAAATCATTCGCTTATCAACAATTAGAAGCTTATTGGCAAAACAAATTAAAACAATTAGGAGAGCCTTTTGAATTGCCATTAGAATTTGAAAGACCTGCAATTAGAACATTTAAAAGCAAAAGAAAAGATTTTCTACTCAAAAAAGAATCTACTGAAAAACTCTATTCAATTGCTTCGGCTACAGGCGCAACATTGGTGTCTACTTACATAGCATGTTTCGAAACATTTTTATATAAACTGAGCTATTCCGATCAAATTATTATTGGTGTTCCTGCTGCAGGACAATTAATAACTGGAAATTATCAATTGGTTGGCCATTGTGTAAATCTCTTACCCATAATTAGCAGACCAAATGGTGAGATCCCTTTTTTAAATTATGTAAGAGATCGTAAATCTGCCATTCTCAATGATTATGATCACCAGCGAATTACATTTGGAAGCATGCTGCAAAAGTTGTCCATCAATAGAAGTGCTTCTAGTATTCCATTGGTTCCTATTGTACTAAATATTGATATTGACATAGATCAGGGAGTAGCATTTGAAGGGCTCCAGTATAAACTATTGTCAAATCCCAGGAATTATGAAAATTTCGAGATCTTCTTAAATATTACGGGTTCAAATGGGGAATTTGTTTTAGAATGGTCTTATAATACTTCTCTTTTTTCTGAAAGTACGATCGATCAATACATGGATCGTTTTGATCAATTGTTGCAGTCTGTCAGTTTGAACCCTGAGCAATTGATCAATGATATCAAATCGGTTGACGATCATTCCATTTTACATTCTTTGGAAAATATAAATAAAGCAGCTATCGACTATCCAAAGGAAAAATGTGTTCACCATTTGTTTGAGGAGAATGCGCTTCAATATCCAAATCAATCTGCATTAACATTTAATGATACTACATATACATACAAGCAACTTAATGAAAGGGCCAATCAAATTGCCAACTATTTAATTGGGCAAGGAGTAGCACCAGGAAATATAGTAGCCGTTTGCTTAAGCAGATCTGCTGATATGATTGCTGCAGTAATTGCTGTATATAAAACAGGAGCCGCTTATTTAGCATTCGATCCGGCATACCCGGCTAATCGTATCAAAACCGTATTAGATCTTGCAAAGACAAATTTCATATTATCTGAAAAGGCCTATTTCGAACTTTTCCCATCCAGTAGTCAAAAAATGGATATCATCCATTCAAATGATGCATCCATTTTAAATCCGAACATAAAAGTTGATGCAACATCTACTTCATTTATTTTATTTACATCTGGGTCAACCGGTGAACCTAAAGGGGTAATGCTTCAACACAACTCATTGACGAATGTGGTAATTGGGTTGCAAAAAATAATCAATTTTAAAGTTGGCGATAAATTGTTAATGGTTACGACTATTATTTTTGATTTGGCACAAGCTGATATTTTTATGCCATTGGTAGCTGGAGGAGAAATAGTCTTAACCAATAATGAAGAAGCCAAAGATGGCTATGCTATTTTAAAATTGATCAAAGAAAAGCGGATCAATTATTTAGAAGCTTCACCTGCTACATATAAATTTATGTTACAAACAGGATGGTCAGAAAAATTGCCCATTCAATTAACTTCTTGTGGAGAAGCATTGGCACCAGATTTAGCTGATCAGTTGATCAGCAGATGTGATGCATTATACAATATGTATGGACCTACGGAGAATACTATTTATTCAACTGCGGCCAAAATAGAAACGGTACAAGATGGAATAACCATTGGCAAGCCTTTTCAAAATACAGAAGTATATATATTAGATGAAAAACAGGAATTAGTTCCAATAGGTTCTGTTGGAGAAATCTATATTGGAGGTGAAGGAGTTGCCAAAGGCTATTTAAATGATCCTTTAAGAACTAATGAACGGTTTCTTCCTTGTCCTTATTCCACATTGCCGAATGCCAGAATGTTTCGTACAGGTGATCTGGGTTCTTTTACAAAAGATGGAAATATTGATTATCTGGGTAGAAAAGACAATCAAGTTAAAATTAGAGGGTTGAGAATTGAGCTTGAAGAAATTGAATTCCACATTCGTAAATTATCTGATATTAAAGATGCAGTGGTTACTGTGAGAAAAGATATTGTTCAAGGTCAATCGACTATTGTAGCATATATTATTTCTTCCATTCCCAATATAAATCCGCCTACCACTCAAGAAATTAAACAATGGAGAGCTCAACTTTCAAAAGAACTCCCTGTATATTTTATTCCAAATGTATTTGTACGCTTGTTGCAGTTTCCAATGACTCAAACGGGCAAGATTAACCGTAAAGCTTTAGTCAAACCTGAATATGTTAATGCCGAATCAGATCCAGGATTTTTATCACCAACAACAACATTGGAAATTGAAATAGCCGCTATTTGGAAAGAGGCATTGAACAGAACATCTATCAGTATTGATGATAATTTTTTTGATATTGGAGGACATTCATTGATTGCAATTCAGGTAATGTCAAAAATAAAAAAGGAATTAGGTAAACAATTGCCGATTAGTGTGCTATTTCAATATCCTACTATTCAAAAATTAGCTCAGTTGATGGAAAATGAATCAACCGCTGATATCAATAAGGCTTTAGTTCCAATTAAACCTAATGGAACCAAACCACCGCTTTATGTAATTCATGGAGATGGATTGAACGTAATGGTATTTAATGCATTTGCCCAATTTTTAGATGAAGATCAACCTGTAATTGGTATTCAGGCTAAAGGCTTAAATGGAATTGATTTTCCGGCAGATTCAATTGAAGAAATAGCAGCTGAATATTTAAAAGAAATAATGGAGCATAATCCAAATGGGCCGTATTTATTTGCGGGTTATTCTTTTGGCGGATTGGTAGCCTACGAGTTAACACAGCAAGTGACTAGATTGGGAAAGAAAGTTAAGTTATTGGGTATACTGGATACGAATATTAGCAATGAATCGTATTATTATAAAGGAATCAATCCGCTAATACCTAAGATTAAAAGACAAATCCCCAAATTGGTATTTAATCTTTCTTTATTCTTTAAAAATCCCATTGACTTTTTGCGATATCAACGCTATTCATTGTTGAATACATGCAAACAATGGATGCATTCCTCAAATAAGCAGGATCAATCAACTATAGAAATGACTCATGAAGAAAAAGTCATTCAACAGCTTACGATTGCTTATCAGAATTATAATATTCAACCAATCGATCATCCAATAGATTTATTTAGATGTAAAAAAAGACTCTACTACATTGACGATCCGATAACACTTGGCTGGAAAAAATTTACTAATAAAGGCGTTCAAGTGTTTGAAGTAGAAGGCGATCATAAAACATTTCTCTTACCACCATTAGATAAATCATTTGCAATAATCATTCAAAAATGCTTGAATGAAAGAAGCTAAGATTATTTGTAGTTTTATTCAGCCAGAGATCGAATCATTTGATTCATTGTTTACAGTAGATCTCAATTCGACTTCCAGCTTTATTATTGATACAAATCATTTTTTAGACAAATTAGATTATTGTAAAAGTATTCTTAATGAAGAAGATTTTAAATATGCTTCTAGAAGAAAGAAAGAATCCGAACAGCTACAAAAAATAATTACAAGAGCGATATTAAAAATTTTGTTAGCAAAAACGCTCCAGCAACCTGTTCATACCATTGAAATAACAAAAGACGCTAGTGGAAAACCATTTTGCCAGAATGCTGTGTTGAAAAATATTCATTTTAGTATTTCAGACGCAGCCAATTATATAGCAATCAGCATTGCAAAGTCTCCAGTTGGTATAGATATTGAAATGATAAAGCCTCAATTTCAATACCAGGATATTGCTTCATTGTATTTTCATCAAAATGAAATAGATGCATTAGAAAATGCCAATGATCCTTTGATGCTCTTTTATCGATATTGGACCAGAAAGGAATCATTGCTTAAATTAAATGGGAATGGATTAACCGATTATTTGAATGAACTGGATATGACCGAAGGGGAAAAAATCAATAAAACCCAAGGAATGAGCATTCAGGGAATGTATGCTGTCAGTAGTTTTTTGACGAATGCTCATTTGATGGTTTCCATATCTGTTCCTTCTTTGATCAAGCAACTGCGATTTTTTAATTACATTGCAAATGATTTAGAATAAAAATCATATGTTGTTAACATCCAGAAAATCCATTTTATTTATCTTTTTGTTGCTTTTTTGTCAAGTAACAATATTAGTTGCCCAAGATGCTGGTACTTTAACCAAGCAAGGTGTTCAGAAATTAGCAACTAAAAATTTCAAAGGGGCGATTAAAGATTTTACAGATGCACTTGAACTTGCTCCAGAAGACATTAACTTATATGTAAATAGGTCAACAGCAAAAAGAGAACTAAAAGACTATGCGGGCGCTGTAGAAGACTTAACCTTTGCTATAGAATTGGATTCTTCAACAGCAAGCCTTTTTTTCAGTCGCGGCATTATAAAGGGAATGATGAATGATGCAAAAGGAGCGATAAGTGATTATTCGATCGCTATAGAAATGCAACCTGATTATCCAAATGTGTATTTTAATAGGGGTATAGAAAAAGAGCATACCAAGGATTATACTGGTGCAATGAATGATTATAATAAAGCGCTATCCTTAGACCCTAAATTAGTAGATATTTACTTTAATAGAGGGGTTGTAAAATCTGCCATGCAAGACAGAGATGGTGCAATGCAAGATTATAGTAAAGCTATTTTATACAATCCTAAAAACGCAAGTGCCTATTTCAACAGGGCATTGGAGAAAGCCAATTACCAGGACTATAATGGTGCGATGTCGGACTATTCTAATGCAATTGCTGTACGACCTGATTTTGCCAGTGCTTATTATAACAGAGGAGATATTAAAGCAAAATTAAAAAATTATGCTCCTGCTATTGCAGATTACAATAAGGCCATCCAAATTGATCCGGCAGCTTACATGTATTTTAGTAGGGCTGTAATGAAAACGAATTTAAATGATCATAGAAGTGCATTGTCCGATTACGATCAGGTAATTAGCATGGACCCTTCCATTCCGAATGCCTATTTCAACAGGGGTTTGTGTAAAATGAGTCTAAAAGATTACAACGGCGCAATACCTGATTTAGACATCGCCATAAAAGAGAATCAAGCTAATGCTGATATTTATTTTAATAGAGCAGTTGCAAAAAGAGAATTAAAGCAATACAAAGGAGCGCTCGAAGATTTTGACAAAGCAATTGCATTAAAACCTAAGAGTGCTGATTTATATATCAACAGGGGTGTTTTAAAAGTTACTTTACATGATACCTTAAATGCGATCAAAGATTTCACGAATGCAATTATAGCAGATCCTTATAATGTAAATGCCTATTTTAACAGAGGAATTCAATATGATCAGATGGGAAATAATACTGCAGCATTAGCAGATTATAATAAAGCTATAGAGCTCAATCCAAGATTTGCTAACGTATACTTTAATAGAGGTGTAGTAAAAGGAAGAACCAAAGATTCAAAAGGAGCATTGTCAGATTATACTACTGCCATACAATTAGATCCTTCAGTAGGTAACGTATATTATAATAGAGGAATTGAAAGGGCTAAAGCAAAAGATTATTCCAATGCTTTGAACGATTACAATAAAACCCTTCAATTAATGCCTGGAACTGCTGATATTTATTTTAATCGGGCGATTGCTAAAAACCAATTAAATATGAATCTGTCTGCTTTAGCAGATTACGATAAGGCCATTTCATTAGATAAAGCCAATGGAGATATCTATCTAAATAGAGGCTATACCAAACAACGTTTAAAAGATTTGGCCGGATCTTGCAAAGACTTTCAACAAGCTGCTTCCTTGGGTAATGCTCCAGCGGCTGAAGAAGTACTCAAATCATGCAAATAAGCCTTTTGTGTTAAATTTATACCGTTGGCAATTTTTCATACAAATAGTCAACAGTTTGTAATATTTTGCATCATCACGCTACCAATGGCGTATAAACTCTTAAACTAAATTTATGAAAAAGGTTTTTTTGTCGATTGCTGTATTATTCGCAGCAGTTTTTACGGTAAATGCACAAACTGCAGATGAAGTTATTGCAAAGTATATTACTGCAATTGGTGGTGCTGAAAAATGGTCTAAAGTGCAATCTATCAAAGTAGAAGGCCAGATTGAAGTTCAAGGAATTCAAATTCCTTTTACCATGCAGGCAGTACAAATGAAAGGAGCTCGTGTAGACGCAGAATTTCAGGGAAATAAAATCATTGATATCACCACGCCAACAAAAGGATGGTCTCAGAATCCATTCGGTGGAAAAGCAACTTTAAGCCCAATATCTGATGATGAATTGAAGCAAAAATTAGATGATCTAGATATTCAAGATGCTTTTGTTGATTATAAAGCCAAGGGTTCAACTGTTGAATCTTTAGGAAAAGATGAAGAAGATGGAAATGAGTATTTTAAAATTAAAATGACCAGCAAAAATGGCAACGATAAAACTTATTTCATCGATACTAAAACCTATTTGGTATATAAAGTTGAGTCAATTGTAAAGCAACAAGGCCAGGAAGTGAAGTCTGCTGTAAAATATTTAGATTATAAAACACTTGATTTTGGAATTAAAATGGCATTCAAGCAAGACCAAGGTCAAATGATGATGGTTAATAATAAAATTACTATTAATCCTACTATCGACGCTAGTATTTTCAACGGAAACTAATTAAGATAATTTAATGAACTGCTATTGTACTCATTTTCGATTTGAGTCGATAGCAGTTTTTTTATACAACTATTTTTTATGAGATTAAAAAACATATTCGCTGGATTTTTTTTGATCGTTGCATTGAGTGCAAACGCTCAAACTACCATCAACTCATCTTACTTTCAAGTAATGGGAGCCAGACCTTTGGGACCATCTACCATGAGTGGAAGGATCACTGCAATTGAAGGCATTACGGCTGAAGGACAATTAAATTTATATGTAGGAACAGCCGGGGGAGGTATTTGGAAAAGCCAAAATGGTGGACTTAGCTTTACATCATTATTTGATAAATATTGTCAATCAATAGGAGCTTTAGCAATAGAACCAGGTAATTCAAAAGTAGTGTATGCAGGAACAGGAGAAAGTAACACTCGAAATTCTGTTTCTTATGGAGATGGATTGTATAAAACAACGGATGGTGGAAATAACTGGCAAAAAATCGGATTAGATAGTACAGAACGTATTAGCAAAATCTTAATCGATCCAACGGATAAAAAAACGGTTTATGTATCTGCGCCTGGTCCGCTATGGAATGCTTCAGCTCACAGAGGTTTATACAAAACAACAGACGGTGGTAAAACCTGGAATAAAATTTTATATGTAAACCAAGAAACTGGATGTGCGGATATTGCTATGCATCCTACAAAACCATCCACTTTATTTGCCTCTATGTGGCAATTCAGAAGAAAAGCATATGCATTTAGTTCTGGTGGATCAGGAAGTGGTTTATTCAAATCTACTGATGGCGGAAAAACCTGGAATAAACTTACAAAAGGCTTGCCTGAAGGAGACTTTGGTAGAATTGTTGTTACCATCAATCCATCCAAACCATCTGAATTAATGGCGATTGTGGAAGCTAAAGTTTCAGGCATATTTGTTTCAGAAGATGAAGGCGAAACCTGGGTAAAGAAACCATCTAATGAAAATTTAACTGCTCGTCCTTTTTATTTCAGCACATTGGTGTATGACCCCAAAGATCCTAAAAGAGTGTACCGCCCAGCTTATGATTTTCAATTTTCGAATGATGGAGGTAATTCATGGAGTGGTGCTTTTACAGGAGGTGTTCCGCCACATGCAGATCATCATGCATTATGGATCAACCCCAATAATCCTGAAATGATGTTTTTGGGAACTGATGGAGGAATTTATACAAGTACTAACCGTGGAACCGCGTGGAGTTTTTTAAATAATCTTCCTGTTGGACAATTCTATCATGTATCTGCCGATAATCAAGTGCCCTATAATGTATATGGTGGATTGCAAGACAATAATAGCTGGATGGCACCAAGCTCGGCAGCTGGAGGAGTTACTGCTGTAGATTGGAGATGGATCAATGGCGGAGATGGATTTTGGGTACAACCTAGTTTATTAAATCCAAAAATTATTTTCTCCGAATCTCAGGGTGGAGAAATTACTAAAGTAGATTTATCTACAGGACTATCTTATGGCGTTCGTCCAAAAAAATTAGAAGGCGATGATGAACATCGATGGAATTGGAATACACCAATAGTAATGGGTGCCTCTAAGAAAAAAAATGCAGCAGGCAAACCAGTTTACAATTTATATACTGCAGCACAATATTTATTTAAATCGAATGATGATGGAAAAAACTGGCAAAGAATTTCTCCAGATTTAACTACCAATGATTCGAATAAAATCAATCAGGCAGAAAAAAATACAGGCAGCATAACAGGAGATAATACAAGTGCTGAAAACCATTGCACGATATTTACCCTTACGCAAGATCCCAAAAATGAGAATATCATTTGGGTAGGAACAGATGATGGCAATTTGCAATTAACTACCGATGGTGGTAAAACCTGGCAGAACAAAGCTGCTGGAATTTGGAAAACAGGTATACCAGAAAAAACCTGGATCAGTAGTATTGAAATTTCTTCTTTGGATTCGAAAAGAATTTATGTTACACTAGATAATCACATGTATGGAGATATGCATACTTATGCTGTAATGAGTACAGATGGTGGAAATACATGGAAGAAATTTAGCTCATCTGAATTTACTGGCTTTGCTCATGTAATCAGAGAAGATATTAAGAACGAAAAATTATTATTTCTAGGAACAGAAATGGGATTATTTATTTCTTTGGATGGCGGCAATAATTGGATGCGCAGTAAATACCAAAATATGCCTTGGTATAATATGGTAAGAGATATTAAAATTCAACCACAAACTAATGATTTGATCATTGGGTCTCATGGAAGAGGAATTTATATCATCGACAATATTCAACCATTGCGTGAATTGGTAAAATCTGATGTGAATCAACCAGTGATATTCTATCCTATTCAAAATTTCAAATACGAGTATAATCCTCAATATCCTCGTCCTGCAGATAATTTAACTGGATGGAATGGAGGAAGTAATGGAGTAGCCCCAACTTTCTACTATTATTTAAAGGAAAGAAGTAATTCTGGAGTGAAGATTGAAATTTATGATGCTTCAAATAAAAAAATCAAAGACATCAATGGTTCCAGTTCAAAAGGGTTAAACAGAGTTTATTGGGACTTAACTATCAATGCTCCTAAAGTAGCTCAAGGTGGATACATTGCACAATCATCGGTATTGTTTTCATCTGTTATAGGGCCTAAAGTGGATATTGGGAAATATAAAGTAGTGGTAAAAGCTGACGGAAAAGAATATGTTCAAAATATTCAGATTGATGCCAATCCTGCAAAAGGATTAGATGCTGCCTCTATCAATTTATTGAATAAACAAAGTATGCGTTTGTATAATTTACATGAGCGTTTGCATACTGTAATTGATTCTTTGGATAAGACAGTAAAACTGATCTCAAAAGGAGATACAACGGCTACTGCAGTAAAAGAAAAACTAAGCAAACTTGATTCATTTAAAAGAGAGATTGTTGAATTGAATAGAAAATCTATTTTCTTTGACGAATTTAAATACAGAAGAAGAGTGAGTGATTTGTATGTAAGTGTTGCAACAGGATTAGAACCACTTTCTGCAAGTCAGGAAAAAGGGATTGCCGTATTGGAAGACCAGTTCCTGGTATTTCAGAAACGTTTCTTCGAATTGATAAAATAAATTGAATAGTTATTATTAAAAATCCAGCGTGCTAATTCTAGACGCTGGATTTTTTTGTTTAATTAGTTTGATATTGAGCTAAAGCTAAAGTCCAGTCATAGGGTTTGTAGTGAATCTTTATATTCTCAATAGTTGGTGCCAATGAATATTGCTTAATTAATTCTTTCATGCCTTTTTTTCCTCCAAAATCTGCTCTGAACCAACTCATCATTTTAGGTAAATAAATGGTTTTAGAACTATCAATCCATACAGCTTCTCCTTGTAAATAAACCTTAGTTGCAGTTTTTAATTGTTGATCCAGTTTTTCAATAGTATAAAATGCAATGGGTGGGCAACTTTTTGCACCACAGTTTAGCGCAAAATGAATTTGATAATCTACTGAATCAACCCGATGCTGTTTTTCGAATTTACTAATGAATAGAGAATTAAAATACCCCAGACTCCATTTGTTTTTTGACCTTCTTAAAATACCATGTTCAATATTATCTAAGCTCAAACTCCTGCCTGCAATGATTATTTGTTTCTTTCCAAAAAAAGCATTTCTTTTTTTATAAACTGCTTGATTATTTTTTAAAAGTATTTGAGTGTATGCATTGTAAATATTGATCCAAAAAGTTTTTTTCTTTATATCGCTATTCAGTTCATTGATTAATACATCTTCCTGTATTGTTGCTAAATAATGAACCAGGGAGTCAGCAGGAATATTGGTTTTTACAGAAAGCAGTAATTTTTGTGATACAGTAATGATATCTACTTTTTCTGCTTTGCAAAAATTCATTGCAAGAATTAAAAATATACTATAAAAAAGCCTTTTCATTAAAGTGACCCTCCTTCATACAAAACTGCATCCAATGTAAGCTCAGTTAATGCAACAGAGCCTGATAAGCATGCAAGCAATTGTGTAAATGCTAGTTTGCCCAATTTAAATCCACTTGTTTCTACATAGGTTATTGTTGGGTAATACAATGATGGTATGAATCCATTGCTAATGCTGATGATTCCAATTTGATCAGGTATGGCTAACTTTTTACTTTGCAATGCTTTCATTGCACCAATCAATATTTCATCACTCATGCAAAAAATGATTGCTGGAATATTTTTTTTGGACACTCTATTACTAACTTCTTTTAAAGCATCTTCGGTTTTATTGATATGAACAATATCAATATTGCATTTAGTTTCTGTTTTTTGGAAACTTTCCTTAAATGCTTTCAATCTTTTTTGAGTAATGGTTAAACCCAAATCTCCGAACAATGCCAGAATCTTTTTTTTCTTTGTTTTTTGAATTGCTTCAGCAGCCATTTCTGCCGCACGTTCATCGGCCATACATACTTTAATAATTTCTTGATCATTCGGCACATTATCAAAAAACACCACTGGAATATCAACATCTTTCATTTTTTCATAATGAGCCAATGATTTGGAATTGGATGAAACACAAACAAATAATCCCATCACTCTATTTCGCCTAAACAATTTTAGATTTTCAATTTCAATTTTTGGGTCATTGGCTGTTTGTAGAATCATTAGCGTAAAACCATTCTTTCTGCATTCTTCTTCTACAGAATCAATAAAACTTTCGTAAAACAAATTGCTAATGAATGGAACCATCAGTCCGATGACATTACTGTGTTTGGTCCTGAGATGAACTGCAAATGCATTGGGTTCGTAATCTAGTGTATTGGCCAGCTCAATGATCCTTTCCCTGGTGGCAATTGAAATATCCGGATGGTGTTTCAAGGCTCTTGAAACAGTTGATATACTGCAGCCTACAATTCCGGCAATTTTCTTGAGTGTTGTATTGTTCATGGAACAAGTTTGCTACAATATAGAATATTCTCACATCAAATGTTTTCGCAATCGTTTGCGAAGCTAAACTGATGAAAATCTACTTTTAATTGAAAAAATTACCCCTATTTTGGACTGTTAAAGGATTGATAAATAATTTTATACGAAATGCAACGTTTATGTTGTTCAGTAAGTCTAGTAAGGTGTTTGAAGCTAGAATTACCGTTTTGTTGAATTTTTTTATCTTTTTTATTAAAAATTCATAAAAAATTTAACAAAAAATTTTTTTAGTCGAAAATATGTGTATTTTGTACACGCTTAATAACCAGTAAACTGCCATTTATGAATCTACGATTGCTAGTCAAGCCCATTTTATTGGGTGCATTCGTTTGTATGTTTGCGATTTTCTCGCAGGCTCAAACCAAAACTGTTACAGGAAAAGTAACGGACTCTAAAGACGGATCGCCATTGGTTGGCGCTTCTGTAATTGCTAAAGGAACCAATATTGGAACCCAAACAGGTTCAGATGGTTCTTACAAACTCACCATTTCTTCTTCAATTACTAAATTGGTGATTTCATCAGTTGGATTTGGTAATGTTGAAGTAGACATTGCTAAATCATCTAATGCTGATGTAAAACTTACATCTACTTCAGACGCTTTAAGTGATGTTGTGGTAGTAGGATACGGTTCTCGTAAAGTAAAAGATGTAACCGGTTCTGTTGCCAGAGTATCTGAAAAAGACTTTAACAAAGGTCAAATTGGTGCACCTGATGCCTTGTTACAAGGCAGAACTGCTGGTGTATTAGTTACCCCTGCAACTGGAGAGCCAGGCGGTGCGGCAACTATTAATATCCGTGGTACAGGTTCTATCAGTGGATCTCAAGAGCCTCTATATGTAATTGATGGAGTTCCATTGATTCAAGGTGGTACTCTAGGTTCTGCTAGTGGTGTTGAAGGAAGCACTACTGCAAAAAATCCATTGATTTTCTTAAACCCGAACGATATCGAAAGCATGACTGTATTGAAAGATGCATCTGCTGCTGCTATCTATGGTTCAAGAGGTGCAAATGGAGTTATCTTAATTACTACTAAACAAGGTAGAGGTGGTAAAAAAGGAGTATTCAATTTTGGTGCTAATACAAGTATCGCTAACACTGCTCGTCGTTACGACCTAATGCAAGCACAAGATTTCTTATTGGCTGCTAAAAAGGCCAATATAGATGGTGGTGCTGATCCAATTGCTGCTGCAGACGCGGTTAAATTAATTGATGGAGGTGCGAATACCAATTGGCAGGATGAAATTTTCCGCCAAGCCATTTCTCAAAACTATAATTTAAGCTGGGGTTATAATTATAAAGGAACAACTGCTCGATTGAGTGGTTCTTACGACGATCAACAAGGTATTGTTAGGAACAGTTCTTTACAACGTATGACTGTTCGTGCAAACTTAGGCCAGAAATTAATGAATGATAAGTTGAAATTAGAAGCTAATTTGACTTATTCAAATACCAAGAATCAATATCCTCCATTGTCTAACAATGCTGGATATCAGGGTAGTTTGTTAGGTGCTGCATTGCAGTTTAACCCAACCAATCCTGTTTACAATCCAGATGGATCTTTCTTCCAACCTGGAGATCAAAGAAATCCAACTCAGATGTTGGCTTATTTCGACGATAGAGATTTCATCAATCGTTTCTTAGTTAATCTTTCGGCTAGTTATCAAATTACCAATGGACTTTCTTATAAGATTGTTTATGCAAATGATAATTCTAAATCAGAAAGAACTTCATTTGCTGATCCACGCTTAAGATCCAATGCTTATGGTGGAACTGTAAATATCTTTGGTTTTGAATCTCCTAACTCTGGTATCCAGGGTAATGGTAGAACTACTCGTCAGAACCTAGATGCTAAATCTACTTTGATAGAGAATTACCTTACTTATGATAAAGTATTCAACAATGTACATGCGTTGAATCTTGTAGCAGGATATTCTTATCAAAGTTTTGAAACCAAATATGCAGGATCTGTAGGTTGGGGTTTAAATACTGCTGTTACAAAACCAACTGATGTTTTTGTAAGAGATTACAATAACTTTAAGAATTATACTTTATATGTTCCAGGTTATGACAATAACGAATTGCAATCATTCTTTGGTCGTTTGAACTATACTTATAATGATAAGTATTACTTCACTGCTACTGTTCGTTCTGATGGTTCATCTAAGTTTGGTACTAATAACAAATACGGTACATTCCCAGCATTTGCTTTCAAATGGAGAGTAATGCAAGAATCATGGGCTCAAAATACCTTGGGTAAATTGTTCAGCGATTTCAATATCAGAGCTAACTACGGTACTTTGGGTAGCCAGGATAACTTAGGTTCTTATGCTGCATTGAACTTGCAACAAACTTGGAACCCAGGAAACGGTTCTTCTACTCGCTTTATTCAACAAGGTAACCCAGATCTTAAATGGGAAGAAGTAACTACAACTGGATTTGGAGTTGACTTCACTTCTAAGAATAAGCGTTTGAATGTAACCGTAGATTATTATAATAATGAAAGAAAGAACATGT
Organism: Sphingobacterium thalpophilum; assembly: GCA_943372285.1. Lineage (GTDB taxonomy): Bacteria > Bacteroidota > Bacteroidia > Chitinophagales > Chitinophagaceae > Sediminibacterium. Next base: position 184,638 of record CALRYA010000003.1, read on the forward strand.
TGTTCTTCGCTCCAACTCCGGGTGGATTTGCACCAACTTCTAGCTGGTGGATCAACTTACCTGGTAAGGTATCGAACAAAGGATGGGAATTCAGTGTTAACTATCAAATCATCAAAGGAAACAAGTTTAACTGGGATGCAAATTTGAATATGACCACTGTTAAGAACAATATCGAAGGTTTACCTAACCCAATCAACACTGGTGCTGTTAGTGGACAAGGTTTAACTGGTGCATTTGCACAAACCTTAACCAATGGCTATCCAATTTTTACATGGTCTATGCCTGTTTTCCAAGGATTTGATGGTAACGGTAACGCACGTTATGCTGCAGGTGCTGCTAACCAAAACTTAGGAACTGCATTGCCTAATTTCTTTGCTGGTTTAACCAACAATTTCTCTTATGGCAGATGGAACTTGAGTGTATTTATTAATACAGTTAGAGGTTTCTATGTTTACAACAATACTGCAAATGCCTTGTTCTTAAAAGGTTCTTTACGTAATGCTCGTAACGTAACTAACGAAGTAGGTAATGGCCCTGAAAATCCATTCAACCCAGGATCTGTTTCAACAAGATTCTTAGAGAAAGGAGATTTCATTCGCTTGGCTAATATGAACTTAAGCTATGCTTTCGAAATGAAGAGCAAAGTGATCAAAACCTTATCAGTATTTGCTTCTGGCCAAAACTTGGCTTTGTGGACCAAATACACTGGTTTAGATCCTGAAGTTAACGTAGACAAGAGCATCAATGGTATTCCTTCAAGAGGTTTCGATTATACACAATATCCTAAACCAACAGTAATTACCATTGGAGCTAATATTGGCTTCTAAATTCAATAACTTTCATTAATAAAAATGATCATGAAAACATATATTTTAACTGCTGCAACTGCACTTGGTTTATTAGCCTTGTCTTCTTGCACAAAATTGGAGCCGAAATTAGATGGACCTGTTTCCATCGCTCCTCCACAAGCAAGTGGTGCACCAACTGCTCCATCAATTTCAGCTGTTTACGAACAGTTGAATCAATTAACCGGTGGCCAGGGTAACTGGTTTGGTTTGCAAGAGCATTCCACTGATGAGATCATGGGACCAACACGTGGTACTGACTGGGATGATTTTGGTACTTGGCGTCGTTTACACCTTCACACTTGGGCTGGTGACCATAACCAAATCAATGATACTTGGAATGGTTTGAATGGTGCATTATTCCAAACTACTTTGATTGCAGAAACTGCAACCGATCCTAGAACAAAGGCTGAAGGACAATTCTTACGTTCTTGGTTCAGGTTTTTAACTTGTGATATTTATGGACAAGTTCAAAGCCGTCCAGCAACTGCTCCTGCATCTGCAATTCCATCTGTATTAACACGTAGTCAAGCAATTGATGCAATTATTACAGAATTAGAAGCTTCTGTTGCTAATTTGCCTGCTTATACTAGAGCCAATCGTACTTTGGCAACCAAAGAAGCTGCATGGGCTCTTTTGGCAAAATGTTACTTGAACAAAGCGGTATATAAATCAGACCCTACTAAACCAGAAGGTCCATATACATTTGCTGCTGCTGATATGAATAAAGTAATTGAATATTGTAATCTTGTTCAAGCCAATACTTTATTACAAGTAGATACATACTATTGGGATAACTTCAAGTGGGACAATGGTGTTCAATCTACTGAGAACATCTTTGTTCGTCACAACAATACAGGCGATCCAAGAGCGGGTGGTGGTGCAGGTTTAAGATGGCAGACATCTCAAAGCTGGCATTATAATCAAACTCCAGATGGTTGGAATGGTTTTGTTACCTTATCTGATTTCTATGACAGTTTTGAACCAAATGATGTTAGAAGAAATGATACATTGGCTAATTATACCAATAGAACTGGATCTATGGCAGGTTTATTAGTAGGTCAAGCTCGTGGCCCTCAAGGATCTTCTATTGGTAATCCAATCGTTAATTTAAGAGATCGTTCTGGTAATCCACTAGTATTTACGCGTAATGCTTCTATCTTCTTTAATGGTGAAGCAAGCGGTATTCGTTTGAATAAATTTCCTTTAGATCCTGCATCTATCAATGATGGTGGATGGGGAAGTTCTAATGAGTTTCCTTTCTTACGTTTCTCTGATGTTCGTTTGATGGAAGCTGAAGCAGTTTTAAGAGGTGGTTCATCTTCAGAAACTCCTTTAGCAATTGTTAACGACATTCGTTCTAAAAGAAGGGCTTCAGCTTTAACTGCATTAACATTGCCAGTATTGTTAGCTGAAAGAGCAAGAGAATTGTATTTAGAAGGACATAGAAGAACTGATATGGTTCGTTTTGGAGTATTTAATGCACCTGTACAAGAAAGACCAAATGCGTCTGATGGTTACAAATGTGTTTACCCAATTCCTACCAACACATTGGCTTCAAATCCTAACTTAAAACAAAACTTCGGATATTAATCCCTGGTTTAAATTTATACAACCCTGCTCCTAAAAGAGCAGGGTTTTTTTGTGCAATTCTTATTATAAATAAATATCAAAGCAATCGCTATTTACTTAATTTTATCAAATGAATTCTTATAAGTACAGTTTGCTCTGCAGCATTATTTTGTTATCATTCTCCTGCAAGCAAAAATCTTCCAATACATTATTTTCTGAAATAACTGATAGTAAAATCAATTTCGTCAATACATTATCCGAATCAAAGGAATTCAATGTTTTCAAATACCGAAATTTTTACAACGGAGGTGGTGTTGCAACAGGTGATTTAAATAATGATGGATTACCAGACCTTTTTTTCACTGCTAATCAAGGGGCTAATAAATTGTATTTGAATAAAGGCAATTTTCAGTTCGAAGATATATCTGTCAAAGCGGGCTTTGGAGATAAAAAGCAATGGAGTACTGGTGTTGTTTTTGTTGATATCAATGCAGATGGGTGGTTGGATATTTATGTTTGCAATGCAGGTAATATGATGGATAAGCCACTTAGGAAAAATCAGCTATTCATCAATAATCATAACTTAACATTTACTGAAAGCGCAGCTGCATATGGCTTAGACAATGATGGATATTCTACACAAGCATCTTTCTTCGATTATGATTTAGATGGAGATTTGGATTGCTTTCTGGTAAACAATAGTCCTATCCCAGTTAATACATTGAATTACGCAAACATGCGCAATATCCCAGATGCAGAAGCGCCATTTGCAGCATTTTTAAAAGGAGGAGGAGATCATTTCTTTCGTAACGACAATGGGCATTTTGTTGATATCAGTAAAGAAGCAGGAATACATGGAAGCATTATCAGTTTCGGACTGGGCGTTACAGTAGGAGATATCAATGAAGATGGTTATCCTGATGTCTATGTATCCAATGATTTTTTTGAAAAAGATTATTGTTATATCAATCAACGCAATGGAACATTTGTAGATGAGATGGAACAAAGAATGCAGCATATCAGTTTTTCTTCTATGGGTGCTGATATGGCTGATATTAATAACGATGGAAAGCAAGATATTTTCACTACGGATATGTTGCCAGGTGATGACTACCGGTTAAAAACCAATACTTCTTTTGAAGGCTATGATGTATTCAAGTTGAAACAAAACCAAGGCTTTTATAATCAGTTTACACAAAACGCTTTACAGGTAAATAATGGCAATGGCCAATTTGTAGAAACTGCATTTTACAGTGGTGTTGCAGCCAGCGATTGGAGTTGGGGTGCATTGATTTTTGATGCAGATAATGACGGGCAATCGGATATCCTAGTTTGCAATGGAATTTATAGAGATGTTACAGATCAGGATTTTATTGATTTTTTTGCCAATGATATTGTCAAGCAAATGGTGCTTACAGGAAAAAAAGAAGAGATTGGTACAGTGATTAATAAAATGCCCTCTGTTCCCATTCCTAATAAAGCATTTAGGAATAAAGGACAGTTGAAGTTTGAGGACAAAGGCGTTGATTGGGGATTAGATAAACCCAGTTTTTCAAATGGGGCTGTATATGCTGATTTAGACAATGATGGGGATTTAGATTTGGTCATCAATAATGTAAATCAACCAGCTTTAGTTTATCGCAATAATAGCCGTGAACAAAACAAATCCAATTATATAGCAATATCTCTAAAGTACAAAGTACCCAACGCTTTGGCAATTGGAAGTACCATTAAGCTATTTCAGGCTGATCAGATTTTATCTAGATCAATCATGCCTTCTAAAGGTTTTCAATCTTCAGTAGATTACAAACAAACAATTGGGCTAGGAAATAGCCAGATCGATTCACTGCAAATTATTTGGCCAGATAGAACTATCTCAACCATTATTAAACCTACTATTAATCAATTGCTTACAATAGACTATACTGCTCAAAAATCAAGAGTAATAAATCCGGTGAATGAGGTCAAGCATTTACCCATTTTTGAAACAGTTAAAACTCCATTTGAGAAACACATAGAAGACGATTATGTAGATTTTTACATTGAAAGAAATATCCCCTTCATGTTATCAAAGCAAGGACCACAATCAGCTGTTGCTGATGTTAATGGAGACGGATTAGAAGATATATATATAGGTGGGGCTTTGAATCAGGCTGGTCAATTGTATATTCAAAATCAGCAAGGATTCACCAAAAAAGAAGTGAAAGACTTTGCACAATTCAAGTTTTATGATGTAACTGCAGCTGTTTTTTTTGATGCAGACCAAGATGGAGATATGGATTTATTTACTGGAGGTGGAGGTAATTTTTTACCTGCAACGGCCGACATCTATCAAAACAATATTTTTCTCAATGATGGGAAAGGAAATTTTTTGATCAAGCCAGGAGTATTTCCAATTAGCCATACCAATTGTGGAACTGCTATTCCTTTGGATTATGATAATGATGGTAAAATGGACCTATTCATTGGCAGTAGAAGTGAACCTCAAAATTATGGAGTTGCGCCAAAAAGTTTTTTATATCATAATTTAGGCAATGGCCAGTTTCAAGATGTAACCTCCACAGTAGCTCCATTTCTTTCCAGCCTTGGAATGATTAGTTCTGCTGCATGGTCTGATTTAAATGGAAACAATTCAAAAGCATTAGTAATTGTTGGAGACTGGATGTATCCTCATATTTACCGGTTTGATGGTAAAAAAATGGTGGAACAAAAAACGGGCTTAGAAAATTTGTTTGGCTGGTGGCAACATGTAACTCTTTCTGATATTGATAATGATGGCGATGCCGATTTGATTTTAGGAAATATGGGTGAGAATTTTTATCTCCATTCAGATTCAGCTCATCCAGTTAAATTATGGATCAATGATTTTGATCAGAATGGAACTTTGGATAAAATCTTTTGCCATTCCATTAATGAAAAAGACGTATCCGTATTTATGAAAAAAGATATTACTGAGCAATTGCCATCTTTAAAAAAGGGGAATTTAAAACACCAGGATTTTGCTAAAAAGTCGGTGCAGGATTTATTTGGTGATGCAATTAAAAATGCCAGATCATTGAAAGTAAATTGCGGCTATTCTGGAATTGCTTATAACAATGGTAAGGGGCAATTTACTATGAATCCTTTTCCGGTGAATATTCAATTGTCATCTGTTAATGCCATATCTGTGACAGATATCAATGGAGATGGTTGGAAAGATATTATAGTTGCTGGTAATTTTTTCGATATGCTTCCTCAGTTTTGCAGTATTGATGCATCCTATGGAAATGTTTTGATTAATAACCAGAAAGGCGGATTTACTGTTTTGCCAACCAAGCAATCTGGAATCAATATTAATGGGCAAGTAAGGGCAATTCAGCAGATGAAATACCAGCAAAGGCAAGGACTTGTTTTTTTGTTAAATAATAATTTCCCGGTTTTCTATCAACAAAAATCAACCATTGGTAAGGTGGTAAAATAATATGGTTAATCAAAAAAATGTTTTATTGAGATCAAGATTTTTAAAAACAGTTCAATTGCATTGGTTAACACTATTTTTTTTTAGTTGCTTAATAATGCAAAGTTGTACTAATCAAAAATCTGAATCCTCTTTATTTACAGTATTGAATAAAGATGCTACAGGCATTCGATTTTCAAATACATTAACACCTACCCCCGCTTTCAATCTTTTTTCCTATATGTATTATTACAATGGAGCTGGAATTGGTTCAGGCGATTTTAATAATGATGGATTGATCGATTTGTTTTTTACTGCCAATCAACAGCCCAATGCTATGTACATCAATAAAGGTGCAATGCATTTCGAAGATGTAACTAGCCAAACGGGGATTTCACAAGATAGTTCATGGAGTACTGGTGTTTCTGTAGTAGATATTAATAATGATGGGTTATTGGATATTTATATTTGTAGAGTTGGACATTATAAAGTGTTGAAAGGGAAAAACGAGTTGTTAGTCTGCACAGGCATCGACTCAAAAGGGATTCCACATTATACCGATCAAGCTGCTGCATATGGTGTAGATTTTAGCGGATTCAGTACACAGGCTGCTTTCTTAGATTATGATAGCGATGGAGATCTGGACATGTTTTTGTTGAATCATTCGGTGAATCACGATGGTAATTATGCACCGAGGTCTTATTTTTTAAATACCTATGATTCAATGGCTGGGCAGAAGTTTTACCGCAATGATGGAAAGCGATTTACAGATATTACCAAAACAGTTGGAATCAATGGAAGTAAAATCGGCTATGGATTAGGTGTAGCAGTTGCAGATATCGATTTAGATGGCTGGCCGGATATTTATGTAGGAAATGATTTCCATGAGAACGACTATTTGTACATTAATCAGCATAATGGAACATTTATTGATAAGAGCACAGATCAACTAATGCATACCAGCCAGTTTAGTATGGGTGTAGATGTGGCTGATATTAATAATGACGCTTATCCTGAAATCATTTCGATGGATATGTTGCCTAATGATCCTTACATGCTTCGTCGCTCATTATCAGAAGATGATTATAATATTTTTCAAAATAAGATTGCTTATGGGTATACATATCAATATGCCAGAAATAATCTGCAGTTCAATCAAAAGAATAATTATTTCAGTGAAATTGGACAATATGCAGGTATACACGCAACTGATTGGAGCTGGGCTTCTTTATGGATGGATTTTAACAATGATGGATTGAAGGATTTATTTGTTTCCAACGGTATCCCAAAAAGAATGAATGATATTGATTATATCAATTTTGTTTCGGGAGAAGAGATCCAGCAAAAATTAAAAGAAAATGCTATACAGGATAAAGACCTTGCATTGTTGAGTAAGTTTCCAGAAATTAAAATTCCCAATCAATTTTTCTTGAATAAGGGAGAAGGCAAATTCAATAATTTAACAGACAGTATTTTTAAAAACCCACCTACTTTTTCAAACGGGTCTGTTTATGCTGATTTAGACAATGATGGAGACTTGGATATTGTAGTGAATAATATCAATGATCCAGTGATGATATATGAAAACAATACCAATAATAAAAATCCTAACACAAATTTTGCTTCTGTTCAATTAAAAGGCCCAATCAATAATGTAAACGCTTTAGGGGCCAAGATTTTTTTGTTTGAAAAATCATCTATCAGTTCTTATGAAATGCAAACAGTGCATGGGTTTCAGTCGAGCATGATTGCGCCGATAAATATTGGTTTAAACAATATAAAGCCCGATTCTGTATACTTGGTATGGCCTGATAATAAGTTCGAAAAAATTCAATTAATCCCTGGCAAACAAATAACAGTAAAGCATAAAAAAGACCTGCCTAATTTTAATTATTCAATATTTAAGCCCAAAAATAGAACCATCAATGATTCCATAGGAGAACCAATTGCGGAAGATATAACAGCTATAACTGGTTTAAATTATCAACATAAAGAAAACGTTTTTAATGAGTTCGATAGAGAATCGCTAATTCCTCATATGAGTTCAACAGAAGGCCCTGCTTTGGCAGTTGCTGATATTAATCATGATGGATTAGAAGATGTATTTATTGGGGCATCAAAAACATTTCACAATGCGATATTTATTCAAAATAAATCAGGCAAGTTTACCCAGTTAAAGCAACCTGCCATGGAATTGGATTCGATGTGGGAAAATGTTGATGCAGTTTGGGTGGATGTAAACAATGACACCCATGTAGATTTGATAATTGCCAGCGGTGGAAATGAATACTATGGCGAAGACGAGCATTTGCAACCCTTGTTGTATTTGAATGATGGGAAGGGTCATTTGTCTAAAAGCAATAATTCCTTTCCTGCAATGTATACTACGCAGAAGAAAGTAATTACCAACGATTTTAACCACGATGGATTTGTTGATTTGTTTATTGCAGGAGGGGTAGTTCCCTGGCAATATGGAAAATCACCTAGATCTTTTTTATTACAAAATAACGGGAAGGGGCAATTTACAGATGTTACTGCTCAATATGCTAAAGACCTATTAGAGCCTGGTATGGTAACCGATGCCAAGTGGATAGACATGAATGCCGATACTGAAAAAGATTTGTTACTCTGTTATGAGTGGGGAGGAGTAGAGTGTTTTCTTAAGATGGCTAAAGGGTTTACTAAAAGCACTATTACTAATAAGAAAGGTTGGTGGCAAATGCTATATGCGGTGGATATTGACACTGATGGAGATATAGATATTGTAGCAGGTAATTATGGATTGAATAGTCGATTAAAAGCATCCCTGAAGCAGCCAGTACAGCTTTATCTTAATGATTTTGATGACAATGGTTCTGTTGAACAAGTAATGACTTATTATGTTGGAGGCAAAGAAATCCCATTCGCTAGTAAAATACAGTTAGAAAAAAGGATGCCCTATTTAAAAAAGAAGTTTTTATATGCGGCTGATTTCGCTAAAGCGGATATGAATGAATTGTTTGGACAAAAAAAGTTGGATCAATCCAAAAAATTATCAGCGGATTGTTTTGAGAATATGGTTTTCATAAACGATGGTAAAATGAATTTTACTGCCAATCCATTACCTTATCTTTTACAATTAAGTACATTTAGAGCAGCAGCAACTATTCAAACATTTAAAGACATTGATGAGGTTATATTATTAATGGGAAACTTTTACGCCAATAATATAGAATTGGGCAGACAAGATGCAGATTTCGGTTCTGTTTTAATTAATAGAGGCAAAGGCAAATTTGGTCACGCACCATTAAATGGACTAGCTATTACCGGAGAAGTAAGAAATATACTGCCAATTAAAATTGGTAAACGTATAGCTTATTTACTTGCAAGAAATAATGCTAGTTTAAAACTAATCAGTTTTAAATAGTTATTTAAAAATCGGATAATTAATAGTAGTAACCCATTTGGTGCTATCTTTCTCGCTTAATCTATTGGTAATTAAACGTTCAAAATAAATTGCTGGCGAAGACTTTCTGTAATCCCTTATGTAAAAATTCATGGCTTGAATGCAAGAATCAATTCTTTTTCGATCACCCTTTACTTCTGCTACCATAATATTACCGAGCATCATATTTTTTAAAAAAAATTGATTGGTAGAAGCCAGATCTCGATCTGTAGCAATTGCTACCATCACGTCATATTCTTTATTATTATCAGTATGAATATTTAAAATAGGAGTATTCATTATTTTGCTATTCTGCTGGGCAATGTAAATTTCTAATTCATTAATTAATTCATATATCTCCTCAGTAGAAGGAAAATGATTAAAACTTTTTTTAGTGGAGATATAAGATGAATTAGGTACTTTTTGATTTTCTATTTTAAAGCCATAAGTTTTTTCGGTAGAAGAAAAATGATTTTCTAAATGCTTTAATAACTGAGTGCTGGTTCCTTTTTGGCTAGGTAAGGAAATATATTGCAATAGTTTCGTCCAAAGATTAGTTGAAAACTGGTACTGTGTTGTTATATTAATTTCGCTTCTTTCGCCATCTTTTGCAACCAGTTGAACATTAAATGAAGTAGGTAAAGAACTATTTTGAACAATTATATAAAATCCATTTAATAAAATATTTTTCACTAAAATAGTATCTTGATTCAATTGATAAGTAGAATCGGTTAATTGCTTACCTGGCCACCAATTTTTCCAATTAGTAGGGAATGCAATATTTCTTGAAATTGTTTCGATAGGGCAATCTGCTGATGCTGATTGTATAACGGTTTTTTCTTTGGGTAAAAGCGCAATCACTAAAATCCCAACAACTAAAATCAATCCAACTCCAATCAATACTTTTTTCATACTGTTTATTTTTCAAAAATTTTGTTGTACAAATATCCAATTTTTTTTCCTTGTTCTTTTCCTTTTTCTATTGCCGACCTAAAATGTATACCACCATATAGTCTGCTAATACATGCCTCGTCGGAAGCCGCTTCAATTGAATTAAATGATCTTTCCATACCAAGGTATTGTAATTCGGTGGTGTCATGGAAAGCACGATTCTGACCAAATTCATTGGTCAATACTGTTGCTGCAGCTGCAGAAATAACGCTATGCCCACTGGTATATTCAGGAAATGGAGGAGTTTGTAACAGTGCATTCCATTCCGATTCCATCGTTTCTCTAATTACAGAGATTGGTCGGATTGTTTTGCTTCTGTATTTTTCATCCCAACAAGAAATGAAGGCATCAAATATTGCACAGGAACTTAAAGCATATGATCTTGCAGTAAACATTTTGTCTTCTGCTTTAGTGCCAGATAGTATGGCAACAATACCCATCCAATGTCCTACAGGTGTAGTTTTCTTGTTCGAATAAGTCAGATGTCCTTTATGTTCAGACACCAATGCATTGTCATCCCAGTAATGTGCAATCGTGTCTTGTTCTTTGGTCAGTTGTTTACTTACATCATACACTTCCTTTAGTTCTTTATAGTATACACTTGTTTTAGTCAAATCATAAGGAGGTGGAGGAGGAGGTGCAAATTGAGCAGCCGTATCCAATAATAGTGGCTGAATTTTATTCCAATATGGCTCAACTGCATCTGCATAATCGGGAGGTGTTTGTAACCATTTTCCTTTTTCTTTAAAAACACTGTAACGGGGCATCCCTCTTGTTAGCTTATAATTATCGTTGGAAGCTCTTTGTAAAATAATTGCGCCAACTGTATCTCCGAATGCCACTGATCTTTGAAATACAGCTTCATCTAAGTTTTTGTATTGAGTTAAGATTTTTTCTTTAGCATTTTGAATGCTGTCTTTCGAAAAAACCAATGTCTTCGCTACTTTCATAAAAGCGACAATTGCAGCAAGATCATAATTGTACAATTGGTTGGTAGCAGGTGAAGGAATTTGATTAAAACCTTTTAATTGTGCAATGATGCTATTATTGCTTGTATCTGTAAATCGAATAGCTTCATAGAATGCCAAATTGCTGTAAGCATATATTCTGCTTGCTACTGGAGGAGAAAATATATCGTAAACAATTACATCCGTTAATTTTTGTTCGCAATAGTGCTGTATGGAAGGCCCAGCTATTTGTTTTGAATTGTCAGCTTGCTTGCATTGTGTGAATGTAAATGAAACTAAAACCAGCAGCCAACAATGGTTGATTATCTTTTTCATCGTTTAAATTATTTCAACTGTTTTTTTAATAAAAATAATTTTATATAATCCCTGTTTTGTGTTGCAATTAAACCCAAATGTTGATTCACCATAATAGCGGCCATTGCTTTGCCATTCTTTGGAATATATAATCCCGATTCATGAATAGGTAAAGGTTTAAAATTGCCTTTACCATTGCCTTTTAAGAGCAACCCATTGAGCGCATCGTATCTTCCAAGAGACGGACTCATTGAAAACTCATTTCCATTTAGAGCTAAGTCAATATTGCCATCTCCATCAAAATCTTTGGCAACAATACCATAGATTGGTGCAAATTGAGCTTCTCTTGGTAGATCATGTAAAACAAAATTAAAATTTCCTTTATTCTCTACCCAGGAACTATTAAAATTATTGACAGTTAATTGCAAAGCATCTTTACTATTTTCTGGAGAAAAAATTTGTTGCATTTCCGATTTTGCATAAGAAGCATAATTAGGAAACCTTTCTTTAAGTGCACTCATTTCACGAATGAACTCATCTCTCCCAGCAATTGGGAATTCTTTAATAGGTCCATTTGTAGAAGCAGGTAGAAAAGAACTAAACACTGCATCGAAACTGGTATTCTTGTCAAAGTCTTTCGCATATGCTTTAATCGGATATTGGGTACTCGGTTTCAAATATCCATTTAATCCATAATTGCCAACCACAAAATCCAAGTCGCCATCATTGTCAATATCCGCAGCAGTAATACTGTTCCACCAACCTGTTTGATTGTCGATGGCTGTTTTAACCGGAGAAAATTGCTTGTCTTTGTTCTGTAGCGTGATGATTGATCCCCAATCGGTTGTAATCATTAGGTCTACCTTCCTATCATTATTTACATCGGACCAAACAGCCGCAGTAACCATACCAATTTGTTGTAGTGCAGGTGCAATCGATTGGGTAACATCTGTAAAAATGATTGTTCCGTTTTTACTATTATTTTGATAGATAAAACTACTGGTTGGACTGGGATATTTTCCTGGTATTACCCTGCCACCAATAAATAAATCCATATCTCCATCATTATCATAATCAGCAGCACTGATACAACTTTTCGAACTTCTATTATTGGTTATATCAATAGTTAATTCACTGAAATTGCCTTTTCCATCATTTACATAAAAATGATCTGTATAGGCTTTGGATTGAGGTTCGTTTTCCGCACCGCCTGAAGCAATAAACAGATCCAAATCTTTGTCTCCGTCTGCATCAAATAAACAAATACCCGCATCATCCTGTAATTGATATTCTTTAGAATTAGATATTGATTTCGACAAAAATTGTCCATTCTTTCCTTGTGTGAAAATCCTGGCATAAAAAGGCGAACTCCCTCCAATAATAAAATCATCTAAACCATCGCCATTGATATCGCCTACCGCAACAGGTGGTCCGTTTTGTGTAAGTTTATGTGGTATCAATCTTTGAATATCAAAATCTATAAAATCTACTTCTTGATTGGAATAATCGATCCCTGCTGCTTTTGTAATATCGGTAAACCAATTTCCATTGAACATGGATGGGTTAGCCACTATTTCTTTTTGAATGGCATTTTTTATATCAATCGTAATTGTTGCATCAATACCTGGATGAAAAATGGTTTGCTTTAAATTGCCTGGCCATTCAATTTGAATAGAATCTACTGAAGTGGATTTGCCCAATCCAAAATGAGCGGTATTTTCAATGGTAGAAAGATACCCTCTATATGGACTATTTTCATAACTCTGATGCACCCCATTACTATACACATGAATCATTGCACCAATACCATGTAAATTATTGTTGCTTCCTTTTAAATTGATATTAATATAATGGGCCTTTTCTTTTTGTTCATTTTCGGTATTCTCTAAAAAACTAACTGGCATGTTAGTATTATTTACCATTACATCTATGTCTCCATCTCTATCAAAATCGGCATAAGCCATTCCAGCGGAATAAGTAGGTGCTTCCCATCCCCAATCAGTTGTTTTATCTGTAAAAGTTAAATCGCCATTATTTCGAAAAATATTATTACTGATTTTTACTGTGGGCAATTGCGTGAGTATTTCATCCATGCTAGCATTGGCTACTGCATGTTTTCGATAGGCCATAAAATCCATATCACTCATGTCTTTTGGTAAGCCATTGGAAATTAATAGATCTCTAAATCCATCATTGTCAGCATCAATCAATAAAGGAGCCCAGCTCCAATCGGTATTGGCTACTCCACTTAAGTAAGCAATTTCGCTGAATACTGGAATACCAATACTATCATTTCCTTTTACACCACAGCCTTGATTGAGTTGCAAAGTATTTCTTGGATATTGATACATATATCCATACCGTTCAGAATTTTGAAAAGTTTGGTATTTGATATCACTGTTCATCATTTTCTGACGGTAATTATCCGCAGGCATCATATCTGTTTCTATAATGTCTGCTAATCCATCATTATTAATGTCTGCAATATCATTGCCCATGGCATTTTTACTGGTATGTTTTAAATAGTCAGCGCAATGATCAGTAAAAGTTCCATTTTTGTTATTGATGTATAAAATATTATTCGATAAATAATCATTGCTTACATAAATATCTTTCCATCCATCTTGATTGATATCAGCAATACTCAAACCTAAACCATGCCCTTCAATCAGAATACCTGCTTTTGATGAAACATCGGTAAATACTGGATGCGCAAGTGTTGAATCAAAATGATTCTCCAATAGTTTATCGGTATTTGGCCAAGATCCATCTTTTCTGATTGGTCTAAATTCATTGGGGTAAGTGCCATCTAAATCATTGACCAATAAATACACATCTAGGTCTCCATCATTGTCATAATCAAAAAAAGCAGCCATCTGTGTATTGGATGCATCATTCAATCCATAAGCATTGCCCATTTCTTTAAATGTTGGGTTGCCTGATTTTTTATCAACTCCTTGATTGATGTATAATAAGTTTTGTCTGGCATTGCTATCTGGTAATATGGCTGCACAAACATAAATGTCCAACCATCCATCATTGTTAATATCAATTACACTTGCGCCCTTGCACCATTTTGCATTTCCGTCTACACCGGCAGTAGCAGTAATATCTTCGAATTGCAAATCACCTTTATTGATGTATAATTTATTTGACACCATATTTCCTGTGAAATATACATCGGGTAAACTATCGTTATTAAAGTCTCCAACGCCAATTCCTCCTCCATTATAGATGTATTCATAATTCAATACATTCAAATTAGGATTTTCGGTGATTTGATTTGTAAATTGAATACCGCTTTTTTCCGGAGAAATGGTTCTAAACAACCGTTTGTTGTCTTTACAGGAAATTAATGCAAGGGTAGAAAGAAAAACTAAAAAAAGATATTTCATGAATTTTTTATGAATAGATTTGACATATCAATCGAATTGCAAATTACGCATTATGAAACGATTCCTCGCCATTTTCGCCTTAGTATCATTGTATTGTTTTTCTTACGTCCATGCACAGGATCCTTGGAAAATTAGCACAAGCACTATCAATCCATCCAACTATTATGGCATTACTGTTGCCAATGGAATGATTGGCATTGTTTCTTCTCCTGAACCATTTAAAGTAAAAGATGTGGTTTTAGCTGGAGCATACGATCAATATGGGCGTGGAAGGGTCAGCAATTTTCTGCGCAGCTTCAATTTATTGAATATGCAATTAGGTATTGATGGAAGAAATATCGGTGCTGCAGAAGTGCAAAATATGAAGCAAGAATTAGACATGCAGAAAGCCAGTTTTACCTGCTCTTTTAATTATGGCGACAAAGCAACAGTTAGTTATACATATTATTCCTTAAGACATTTGCCTTTCACCGTTTTAATGGATGTAACGGTTACTGCTAAAAAAGATATTGCATTGAATACGGCCAGTGTGATGGAAGCGCCTGATGCATTAAAAGATGTTCAAAATTATTACAATGAAATTGATCGCCCTCATGTAACCATTAGCCTGCTTACTTCTTCTGCCAAAAGTCCGACAGGAAAATTGTTAATGTGCGCATCCAATACTTTTTTGTTTTCAGAAACACATGGACAAGAGCCAAGGGTGATTCATGAAATGTGGGATAACAATATGCATTTAATGAAGTTCAATAAAAAAATTAAAGCAGGAGAAACTTATCGATTCTCTATTGTTGGGTCTTCTATAACAAGTGCCCATCACGATGATCCATTGAATGAAGCGGAACGCATGACCATATTTGCAAAACTCGAAGGTAGAGACAGACTTTTATCATTTCATCATAAAGCATGGCAGGAATTATGGAAATCGGATATTCAAATTGAAGGTGATGCACAGTCTCAACAAGATGTACATAGTATGATGTATCATTTGTATTCTTTTGTGAGAGAAGGTACCGATATGAGCCCATCACCAATGGGCTTGAGTGGATTAGGATATAATGGGCATGTATTTTGGGATACCGAATTGTGGATGTATCCAGCTATTTTAGTATTGCATCCTGAAATGGCTAGAAGCCTTGTGGAATATAGATTTCAACGATTAGCGGCTGCAAAGAAAAATGCCTTTAGTCATGGATATAAAGGAGCGATGTTCCCTTGGGAAAGTGCAGCAACCGGAGTTGAAGAAACACCTGTTTGGGCATTGAGTGGACCATTTGAACATCATATTACAGCCTGTGTTGGAATTGCTGCATGGAATTATTATTGCGTAACACAAGACAAAGAATGGTTGAAAGAAAAGGGTTGGCCTATCTTAAAAGAAACGGCTAATTTCTGGGCTAGTAGGGTAGAAAGAAACGGCCCAGGAAAATATGATATTAAAAATGTAGTGGCTGCCGATGAGTGGGCAGAAAACGTAGACAATAATGCATGGACCAATGCTTCTGCAAAAGCGGTATTGAATTATGCAACTGATGCTGCAAAATTATTAGGGGTAACAGCCGACCCGGACTGGTTGGTGGTTGCACAAAATATTCCTATTTTAAAAATGGAGAATGGAGTAACCAAAGAACATGCTACCTATAATGGAGAAGGTATTAAACAGGGAGACGTTAATTTGTTAGCATATCCTCTAAAAGAAGTAAGTGATCCTAAGCAAATTAAAAAAGACTTGGAATATTATGAATCCAGAGTGCCTACAGAAGGTACGCCAGCCATGACGCAAGCCATTTTCACCTTATTGTATGCAAGGTTAGGTGATGGACAAAAAGCCTTTCATTTTTTCCAGGATTCCTATTTGCCCAACCTCAATCCTCCATTAAGAGTAATTGCTGAAACCAAGGGTGGTACCAATCCTTATTTTGCAACTGGAGCCGGTGGAATTTTACAATCTGTATTAATGGGATTTGGTGGATTAGAAATTACACCTTCAGGAATTACTCAGGTTAAATCTGCCTTACCCAAAACCTGGAAGAAATTGACCATAACCGGAATTGGAAAGGACAATAAAACATTTGTTGTTCAATAAATAAATAGTATTTTCGAATTGGTGAAAAAACTGCTTGCTATAGTATTATTGGCTTTTCTGCTCTTTAATTGGGGTGGTTATAGAATGATTTCCAGCTACCTCGAGCAACAATCTGAACAAAATCTACAAGCCGAATTAGATCAGGATATTTATGACGAAGCAGCATTGATTCATATTAAAGTGGCTGCCAATCTTCCTTATACCAATAGTACGGCAACCTACGAGAAAGCCAATGGTAGCGTAGAAATCAATGGTGTATCATACACTTATGTAAAACGTAGATTTTACTTAGATTCATTGGAATTACTGTGCATTCCTAATATGGAAAAAACAGGTATCATGAATGCGAGAGATGATTTCTTTCGTTTAGCCAATGATTTTGTAGCAAATTCCAGTTCAAAAAAATCAACTTCATCACACCCTCATAGTGCTAAATTTTCTGTTCAAGATTTTACCGAGGATCATTCCTTTTCTTGGCAGTTTAGTGGTGGTTCCGAAGTAGCAATCAAACGGGCAATATCGCACGCCGAATTGGGTGATGATTATACTTCTTCATTAGAACGGCCCCCTCAAGCTTAATGCTGGTTCATTAAGCATTTTCTATTTATTTCTAGACTAACTTTTATGAAAAAGACCTTAATAGGCCTTTCATTCATTGTTTGCATGTATGCATGTTCAAACAAGAATGAATACAAAGCCTTTTTACACAATCCAATATTATTTAGTGCAACTGTACACGAATTAAATACAGTAGTGATGGGAAATAATTTCCCACCCATGGTAGCTTCACGCAATTATGCTTATGCAGCTATTGCTGCTTATGAAGTAGTTGCTGCAGCTTATCCCAATCAATACCAAAGTTTGGGAAATCAATTGAATGGCTTAAAAACTATTACAGCACCTTCAGTTACACCAGATGTAGATGTAGAACTGGCTTCATTATTAGCGTATATTAAAGTAGGTGAAGCAGTCACTTTTCCTGAAGGAAGCATGAAAGATTTTAGAGACAGCATTGTAAATGTTGCAAAAGATAAAGGGCTTCCTGAAAATGTTGCAAAAGCATCTACTGCATTTGCTGATAGTATTGGAATGCAAATTATTCGCTGGAGCAAAAAAGACAATTATTTACAAACCAGAACTGCTGAAAAATATGCAGTAATGGATATTCCAGGAAGATGGGTGCCAACACCTCCATTATATGCATCTGCTGCAGAACCTCATTGGAAGGAAATCAGACCAATGGTATTAGACAGTGCTGGTATTTTTCAACCAGAACCACCACCAACATTTAATATCACTGATAAAAACAGCAAGTACTATCAAGAAGTGTTATCTATTAAAAATGCCATTGATAGTTTAACGCCGGAGCAAAAACATATGGCAGAGTTCTGGGATGACAATCCTTTTAAAATGAATGTGGTTGGGCATGCTATGTATGGAAGTAAAAAATTCTCTCCTCCTGGTCATTGGATGAGTGTAGTAGGTATTGCTGCAAAAACGGCCAATGCAGATTTTCCAACAACTGTATATGCTGTTACAAAAACATCCATTGCTTTATTCGATGCGTTTATTCAATGCTGGTATGTAAAATACAAATACAATACAGCACGTCCGGAAACAGTGATTAATAAATACATCGATATCAATTGGAGGCCTTATTTACAAACACCTGCATTTCCGGAATATACCTGTGGTCATTCCACTATTTCTTCATCAGCTGCAGAAGCGCTTACCAGTGTATTTGGCGACAATTTTCAATATACCGATTCTACAGAGTTGGAATTTGGAATTGCCAACAGATCATTCAAATCGTTTAGAGCAGCTGCAGATGAAAATAACTGGGCAAGATTTTATGGAGGATTGCATTTTCACAATTCATGCGTCATTAGCACCGATATCGGGCAAAAAGTTGGTCAACTGGTAGTTGACCGATTAAAAATGAAAAAATAACCAAACTAATTATGCTGAACACATATAAGCAATTGTATAAAATTGCTTTTTTAATGATTGCACTTTCTTTTTATTATTCAACTGCAAAAAGTCAAACTGATATAGATGCAATCATGATGAGTAAAAATAATTTTTGCACAGGTATCATGTACGGACAAAATAGCTGGAAAAATTATTGGGAAGGCACATTTAAAAGAGACAATCAAAACCTAGGAACTGTTAGCTCACAAATGATTGGAGTAATGGGAAACTATGGATTAAAAGACAATTTAAATCTATTGTTTGCATTGCCATACATTTCAACAAAAGCTTCTCAGGGCACTATGTCAGGATTTAATGGATTACAAGATTTGACTTTGACCATTAAATGGATGCCGATTGAAAAAACATTAGGCAAAGGAGATTTCTCCTTATATGCTTTAGGAGCTGTATCAACTCCTACATCCGATTATGTGGCTGATTATTTACCATTAAGTATTGGATTGCGCAGTAAAACTGCTTCGCTCAGATTAATGGTCGACTATCAAGTGAAAAATCTATTTGTGACTGGATCTGCAGCATATATCATGCGCGATAAAGTTACCATCGATAGAACCGCTTATTATACAACCGAAATGGTGTATAGCAATCAGGTAGCTATGCCGAATATGGCCAACTTTAATCTGCGCGCAGGTTATAGAAGTTCAATATGGATCGCAGAAGCAGTAGCTGATATAACGCAAACCAATGGCGGCTTCGATATTTCAAAAAACAATATGCCTTTTTTGAGCAATCGAATGAATGCAACCAGAATGGGAGCCAATATTAAATATACAATGAGTGCAATTGAAGGACTTTCCTTTATTGGTAATGCCATGTTCACCACAGCTGGAAGAAATGTAGGCCAAACTACTTCAATCAGTGCGGGCGTTTTTTATATACTCGATTTTACCAAAAAGAAAAAAGCTACTAAGGAAGAAGACCAAAAATAATTCAGCGAAATGAAAAAAATTATTCAATATATATTTTTACTGTCAGTCGTATCCATCGGTTTGATTAGTTGTAAACAAACCATCGAAGACAGAACCAAAGAATTAGCTCCATTAAGCCCTACACAATTAGATGTGAATGCAGGTGATTGGAAGCCTGTGATTCTTACAGCTGCTAATGAATTTGCACTTGCAGCTCCATTAGCAATTACCAATGGAGCTTATTTAAGAGAGCTCAATGAGATCAAACAATATCAACTTTCATTAACTGATGCTCAAAAAGCGAGTATCCGTTATTGGGGTGCAGGTGCTGTTTTGCGTTGGAATGAAATTATGCGTGAGTTGGTTGCAAAAAGAAATTTACCACCGTACCAAAATGCAGATGGAACTTATCCAATTCCTTCCGCTGCCAATCCATTTAGTTATCCAGAATTTCCTTTTTCAAATCCTCCTTATGCAGCAAGAGCTTATGCTTACGTGAGCGTAGCTCAATATGATGCGTTGGTGGCTGCTTATTTTTACAAGCGTTTGTATACAAGGGTTGCACCCTATAAAGCAGATCCTACTATTACACCATTATTGCCAGCCAATGATTTACCTGCATATCCAAGTGAAGATGCTGTTGTTGGTGCTGCCGCTGTTGAAATGCTCAAATTATTATTTCCAGCTGATGCTGCATTTATTCAACAAAAAGCAGATGAGCAAATCAATGCGAGAATTATGGCGGGCATGAATACAAGAAGCGATCTAGAAGCTGGAGTAACACTCGGAAGATTAGTAGCAGCAAAAGTAATTGCAAGAGCTGCCAATGATAATATGAATAGGGCAGTAGGAACTCCAGCGCAATGGGCTCAATTAGAACAACAAACAGCAGCAAGAGGGGAAGTGCCATGGATCAGTTTAGATGCACCTAGCAGACCACCCATGTTGCCTTTTTTTGGAAATGTTAGGCCATTCTTGTTTGATTCATTAACAACCATTGCTATCAGGCCTCCGGCACCACCATCTACTGGTTCTGTTAAATTCAAAGAAGAATTAGCAGAAGTAAAAAGATTTAGTGAGTCCGCAACAAGAGAACAAATTGCCATTGTACATTTTTGGGCAGATGGAGTAGGTACATACACACCTCCAGGACACTGGAATGCCATTGCTTCAGAAGATTTTATTGCAAAGAAATTCAGTGAAGTTCGTTGGGCAAGAAATTTGGCTTTATTGAATATGGCTGTGATGGATGCTGGCATTTCTTGTTGGGACACGAAATATTTTTATTATAATCCAAGACCTTCTCAAATGGATGTTTCAATAAAAACAAGTACAGGTATTCCAAATTTCCCTGCGTATGTTTCGGGCCATTCAACTTTTAGTGCAGCCGCTGCAACTGTATTGAGTTATATCAATCCTGAAAAAGCAGCAGCATACAATGCTATGGCAAAAGAAGCTTCCGATTCAAGATTGTTTGGTGCTATTCATTATCGCGCTGATTGCGAAGTTGGTTTAACTCAAGGTAAGAAAGTCGGAGACTTTGCTGTAGCCAGAGGGAAAACAGATGGAGCTAATTAAGAGATAAGAGATAAAAGATAAGAGATAAAAGATAAGAGATAAAAGATAAGAGATAAAAGATATGAGATATTATAGGGAGATAAGAATTAAGAAACATAAAAGATAATTCTTGTATGTATCTTATATCTCTTAATTCTTATCTTTTATCTCATAATTACAAACTGGTAGGGTTCTAGTACGAGGTATTCGTGGTCGGGCCCTACTTTGTATTTTTTCTCAGCCCAATAATCATATAATTCAGTAGGAGCGGTGCCATGTTCTTTAAACGCATACCAAGTAATGTAGGAAGCTTTTCTGCTAAAATTAAACAAACAATATAAACGCTCATTTTCATCTGTTCTAATAAATCCAGCGACATGAATATTGTGCTGGCTCAACCAACTGATATTTTTTCGATCGTCGAGTATGCGTAATTTTTTTCGAATACTGATTAATCTTTTGGTTGCGGAAAAAATTTGCTCCTCAGTACTATTTTCTGTTTCTATTTTGGCATTTTTTTTCCAATCGATGATCGGACGATGCATCCATCGATTATCATAACTTTTTCCTTCGTCTGATAAATAAGAGTAATCATTGGTATAGCCCACTTCATCTCCATAAAACAACATAGGGATTCCGCCAATGAACATGCTCTGTGCCTGCATCAAAATAATTTTGGCAATGGATTGATCGATTGCGGCTTTATTATTTTGTTCTATGGCTTTTTCTAATCCACATAAAGAAGCTAAAGTTCCGCTAATGCGCGCATCTTGTGTTTTTGGATTTACCGAAAACAAAGCGCCCATTGCATCTGAAACCGGATGATTTCCTGAATAATATTCTTTTAAAAATTTTCTGTGTTCATAGGCATTATAGCCTGCCGCTGCAATTTTATCATCGTCATATCCCAAACCAATATCATCATGACATCTTGTATAAGTGATCCATGTAGTACCCAATGGTTTTTGCAATAAATCATTTTGTGCCGCTAACATCACTCTGGTATCTCCTGTAGCCAATGCATCCCATTGCAATGCCATTTGAGTAGCGTTGTAAGCAACATCACATTCTTTTGCAACAAAATCATCTGTGCCAAAATATTTGATGATTTCTTTTGGAGCAACTATTGCTTCCCCTAAAATAGCCATACCAGGACTTGCAATATAAACTGCTTGTTTGATCAATCTTAATAGGGTATGGGCTTCCGGAAGATTTTGGCAGCTTGTACCTATCTGTTTCCAAATAAATGCGGGAGCGTCAATTCTTAAAATATCTACACCTAAATTGGCGTAAAAGAAAATATTTTCCAGCATAGCATTCAAAACAGCCGGGTTGGTATAATTTAAATCCCATTGATAATTGTGAAATACTGTCATCACCCATTTGTTGCATTCTTGCACATAGGTGAAACTTCCGGGTGCTGCTTCAGGAAAAATTTCTGGCATTGCGTGTTCAAACTGATCGGGGATATTTCGATCATTGTACATGTAAAAAAATTCCTGAAATGTAGTATCCCCAGCTTTGGCTTTTTTTGCCCATTCGTGTTGATGCGATGTATGATTCAATACAATATCAATCATGAGATACATGTTTTGATCTTGCATTGATTGTTGCAGATTTTTTAAATCGGAGAGCGTTCCAAATCGAGCGTCAACTTTCCTGAAATCGGAAACAGCATAGCCGCCATCGCTTTCGCCAGCTGGACTTTCAAATACGGGCATTAAGTGTAAAAAATTTACACCTAAATTTTGAAGGTAGCTTAGCTTAGATGGCATTTCAGCTAATTTACCAGCAAATCTGTCTACATATAAACTCATTCCAGTGATCTGATTCGATAAAAACCAAGTGCCTTTTTTTTCTTTCTCAGCATCTTTTTTCTTGAAAGCTACAGATCTTTCTTTATGTGTTTTGATGATGGTGTTTAACAATGCATCGAACATTTTTTCCTGTTCGGGATGATCCTTGTAGATCAATTCATATAATTGTTTTAATACAACTGCATTGGCAATGAATCGAACAAAAAATAACTGGTCTTTATCGCCAATGTCTAATTTCTCTTTTGTACAAGCAGCCGTAATTTTTTGATGAAGGTTGTATTGATACACTTACAAATAGTTGATTAATTAAAAATCTGGTTATTTAAAAAAGCAAAAGCTTCCATGGCGCCTAAATATTCACAGGTTCTTGCACCAGCTTTATTGGCATTTTCGATGATGAGTTTCCAGTCTATCAAATTCATCTCAGCAATTTGCATTTTGGATCGATGACTCAATTGATATAAGACAGCTCCAACAAATGCATCACCAGCCCCAGTGGTATCTACTGGCTTCACTGGAATGCTTTCAATAATATGTTGTTCTCCATTCATTCCTAACAGCGTTCCTTTTTTACCTAATGTTATGGCAAAAATGGTTTTTGTTTTTTCCTGTAATTGTTGAGTGGCTTCTTTTAGAGAATTTGTTTTTGTAATGAGCATTGCTTCTTCATCGCTCAGCTTAAAAAAATTACAATGTTTTAAGAAATGCCAGGACTGTTCAATAAATGTTTCTGTATTATTTTGAAATAATAAATGACGATAGTTGGGATCGAAACTGATAAAAATATTGAGGTATAAAGCTTTCTCTAATAAGTGTAAATAAGCAGCTTGCAATGGACCAGGCAAAAACGCTGTTGCAGACCCAAAATGAATAATGGACACATCCCTTAAATCGATGGAATCAATTTCTTCAATACTTAGTTCTCCATCAGCTCCTCTATTGAATACAAAGTCTCTTTCGCCATCTTCCATTAAAGAAACAAAAGCAAAAGTGGTAAAATGTTTTTTATCAGTGAGCATAGAATTTGTGCCAACTCCAAATGATTGCATCACTTCAATGAGTTGTTTGCCAAAAGGGTCGTTCCCCACTTTAGCAGCCAGTTCTACTCTGCCGCCCAACGCTGCAATAGCTGCTGCTACATTGGTTGGAGCACCTCCCGGTTTTTTGAGAAAATTATTTCCAGCAGAAAGAGATTTGCCTTTGTCGGTACAAATCATATCTATCAATGCTTCGCCTATACAGAGAACTTTCATTTAATTAGTTATTGGTTATTAGTTATTGGTTATTAATTATTGGTTATTAGTTATTAGTATAAACTCCTAATTGTATCTCTTATCTCTTAATTCATCTCTCTTAATTCTTAATTAACTATCCCTCCCCCTTTAGAGCCTGTCCCGACTAGTCGGGAGGGTTGGGGGGTTAATGACCTCCGGATTGTAATACAATTTCATCATCAATTGGCTTGGATTCTTTAATTAATAAAGTTGCTCCACATGCCAGCAATAACAAGACTCCACCAAATGCAATGGCTTTTCCTGGATCATTGTCTAAAAAATGATTCAACACAAATCCGAATGTGGTGGTTTGTAAAATCATTGGAATAACAATCATCATATTGATAATACCCATGTACACGCCATATCTTTCTTTCGGAATATCATTCACTACCATTAGATAAGGAACACCCATCATGCTTGCCCATGCAATTCCAAAACCAGTCATGGGAACAAACAACAAATATTTATCTTCTATATAAGGAAATGCAAGTAATGCCAAGCCTGCCATTAATAAACAAACAATATGTACTTTTTTAGGGCTGTATTTTTTAGTCATATACACCAAACCAAAAGCCGATAAAAATGTAATTACATTGTACCAACCATTTACCAAGCCTGCCCAACCAACGGCTTCTTCGTATAAAGTTTTATTGGCTGATGGGCTGGTTTTCCAAACTGATTGCGCAATACTTTTAGAGGCATTTTGCCAATAGCAGAAAAGAGCATACCACTGAAATAAATATACCAAAGACAATTGCCACATCACTTTAGGCATATCAACTATGGCATGAGCTATTTCTAAAAATGGTTGAAACAACCCTTTTTTGTTGGAACGTAAAACAGCTAACTCTTCCTCAGTAGGAGGTATCTCAGGTGTTTTAGTAATGCTCCATAAAACAGAAGTGATTGAACATACAGATCCTAAAAAGAAAGACCCGAAAACCCAATAAGGAATTGCACCATGTTTTCCTGGAATGAATTTTTGAAAGATAAACAATGAAATATTGGCAAGTGTAATTCCTAATCCAGTAAAAAAACTTTGTGTTAAAAATCCACTGGCGTGTTGAGAGGTAGGTAGTTTGTCTGCAATAAATGCTCTGTAAGGCTCCATAGCAGTATTATTGGCTGCATCTAAAATCCATAATAATCCTCCCGCCATCCATAAAGTACTACTGAATGGATAAATGAATAAACACAAACTGCAGAAAAGGGCCCCGATGAAAAAATAGGGTTTTCTTCTACCCCAACGAGGATGCCAGGTACGATCGCTTAAAACACCAATGATTGGTTGAATCAACAGCCCAGTCATTGGACCGGCTAAATTAAGCAGCGGAATCTGATCGGGTTGAGCGCCTAAGAAATCATAAATAGGATTTACAGCACTTTGCTGTAAGCCAAAACTGTATTGAATTCCAAAGAAACCCACATTCATGTTGATGATCTGCATGAAACTCAGGCGAGGCTTTAATAAAGACATATGGCAATAGTTGGACTTTAAAAGTAGTGAAATGATTTTGAAGAAAACAGTAGTTTAAATTCTTTATTCATTGCAAACGATTGCAGCGCCATTAGTTGGAGAACCTTATTTTTGCTGAATGCAACACGCTTTTAGTTACGATAAGAAAAAAGTGATTCAGGCTTTACGCTACCATTTTGTTCAAAGACCCGAATTGAGAATATTAATTGTATTGGTCAATGTATTTGCTATTGTAGCTGCTATTTTATTCTATACCAAAAAAATCAGGCCCGAGCCTTTTTTATTGGGCTCATTTATTTGGCTCATTTTGATGGCCACTTTCTGGTATTTCCTTCCCAATAGCATTTATAAAAGGGCAGCCACATTTAAAGATCATTTCACCATTTTTTTAAATGATGAAGGCGTTCGTTTAGAAAATGAACGTGGCGCATCGCAGTGGAGTTGGAAACAATTCACTCATTATTTTGAAAGCCCGCATTTTATTCATTTGTATTTCGATTCTAAATCTTTTTTTATTGTACCAAAAGAAGGAATGACGGAAGAGATGAAGCATGAATTGAGAGGCTTATTGAAATTAAGAATTAAGAGATAAGAATTAAGAGATAAAAGATAAGAGATAAAAGATAAGAGATAAAAGATAAAAGATAAGAGATAAAAGATACAAGAGGGTTGAAATTCGGTGTTTTAATTTCAAAATTAGAGTATAACTACTTGTTTATTTCTTTGAAAGAAATACATCTTTATTGAATGAGTAAAGACAGTATACTTGCTGAAAAATGCTTTTCATTTGCCAAATCAATAATTTTATTTCATACAGTTTTTATTAAACGACACACTGTTTTGTATGATATAAGTATTCAATTGCTTAAATCAGGCACTTCTGTAGGCGCTAATGTAGAAGAAGCTGTCGGGGCTTATAGTAGAAAAGAATTTGGATCAAAACTTTCCATTGCACACAAAGAAATTCGGGAAACTATATACTGGCTTAAATTGATTAGGGTGTCTGTTTCTGAATCAGATCAAAACCTCGAGCATTTAATTGTGAAAGCAGATGAAATCAAAAGAATACTCACTTCTACACTAATAACATTAAAAAGAAACACCGCATAATTCACATCTCTAATCTCATATCTTTTATCTCATAACTCATATCTTTTATCTCATAATTCTTTCTCCATGATTATATGTTGAATCGTCAATTCAGTAAAAGGTTCACCCACTGCAGCGTAACCTAATTTTTCAAAAAATGGAATTGAACTCAAACGAGCGTGCATGATTATTTTTTGGTATCGTCTATCTCTTGCAACGTTCTCAGCAAAAAGCATCATTACTCTGCCGATGCCTTTACCTTGTAAGCCAGATAAAACTGCCATTTGTCTTAAACGAACTTCTTTTTTGGAGGTTTCAACGAGCATGCAACAACCTTCGAGTACATCATCATCATAACAGCCCAATAAAATATTCTCTGCTTCTTTTTCTAATTCCTCCTTACTAAAATCCAGCCCAAGAGGTTTACGCAACATTTGATGCCTTAATGCTAACATTTGTTCGTATTCCTTGGAGCCATATTGAATCATTTTCAAGGCCATCGGCAAAAAATGAGGGTTATTGGTATGTCTAATATAACCATCATTTTTAAAAAAAAGGCTAAAAAGGGCGATTAATTGGGTTTTTTAGTCGGATTCACTCATACTGTGGAAACAAAAATGGCATATTGCATTGCTTATATCGCAAAATGTATATTTTTGCGACAGTAATCAAAAACTTTTACAATGTCAGACATCGCTACAAGAGTAAAGAAAATCATCGTTGACAAATTAGGTGTGGATGAAGCAGAAGTAACTAATGAAGCTTCTTTTACCAATGACCTAGGTGCAGATTCTTTAGATACCGTTGAGTTAATCATGGAATTCGAAAAAGAATTTAACATTTCTATTCCTGATGAGCAGGCTGAAACCATCACCACTGTTGGACAAGCAGTTGCTTATTTAGAGGAACACGCTAAGTAAGATAAACACAACTAGGAATAATTAATCCGCCTTCTTGCGGCCCTACAGCCTCGAAAGGCGGATTCACTTTTAACAGGACCCTTTTATGCAATTGAAAAGAGTAGTAGTTACAGGTATTGGAGCATTGACTCCCATTGGCAATAATCTCAATGATTATTGGAATGGGTTAATTAATGGTGTTCCTGGAGCTGCACCTATTACCTTATTTGATGCAAGCAAGTTTAAAACAAGGTTTGCCTGTGAAGTGAAAGGGTTTGACCCTACTCAATTTATGGAGCGTAAGGAAGCCCGTAAATTGGACCGATTTGCTCAGTTGGCTTTGGTGGCAAGTGATATGGCTGTAATTGATGCTCAACTTGACAATGAAAGAATCGATAAAGACCGTGTTGGCGTAATTTTCGCTAGCGGTATCGGTGGCTTAACTACTTTCCAAGAAGAAGTCATCAATTTTGCCAAAGGAGATGGAACCCCACGTTTCAATCCTTTCTTCATTCCCAAAATGATTTTGGACATTGCCGCAGGGCAGATCTCGATGCGTCACGGATTTCGTGGACCCAATTTTGCAGTTGTTAGTGCTTGTGCATCTAGCACCAATGGAATCATTGCAGCAGCTGATACCATTCGTTTAGGTAAAGCTGATATTATTATCAGTGGTGGATCTGAAGCAGTAATTAGCGAAGCTGGAGTTGGTGGATTCAATGCAATGAAAGCAATGAGCGAAAGAAATGATGATCCTGAAACTGCAAGCCGCCCTTATGATAAAAACAGAGATGGTTTTGTTATGGGAGAAGCAGCAGGAGTGGTAGTTTTAGAAGAATATGAACATGCCATTAAACGTGGTGCAAAAATTTATTGTGAAATAGCTGGAGGTGGTGCATCTGCTGATGCATACCATTTAACGGCTCCTCATCCTGATGGATTAGGTGCAAGAAATGTAATGATTGCTGCATTGAAAGATGCAGGAATGCGCCCCGATGAAATTGATTATATCAACACACATGGAACATCCACTCCTTTAGGAGATGGTGCAGAAGCAAAAGCGATCACTGAAGTTTTTGGTGATCATGCTTACAATTTAAACATCAGTGCAACCAAATCAATGACAGGTCATTGTTTAGGAGCTGCTGGAGTGATTGAAGCAATTGCTTGTATCCAAAGTGTTATACATGATATTGTTCCCCCAACAATCAATCATTTTACAGACGATCCGGAATTAGATCCAAAATTGAATTTTACTTTCAATAAAGCACAACAAAGAACTGTGAGAGCTGCATTGAGTAACACATTTGGATTTGGCGGACATAATGCTTGTGTAATTGTAAAGAAATACGTAGCCTAGAAACAGCTTCCATATATAGTGCAATTTTTCAAAAATTTGTTTTCATTTAAATCGGCTTCTGCTTTTGACAAGCAGATTACTGATATGTTGGGTATACAGCCTGGTAATATTCAGTTGTACCGCAATGCTTTAAGTCATCGATCTGTTAAAGAAACTCCCGATGAAAACAATGAACGTTTAGAGTTCTTGGGAGATGCTGTGTTGAGTGCGATTGTTGCAGATTATTTATTCAAACGTTACCCATATAAAGGAGAAGGTTTTTTGACCGAGATGCGCAGTAAAATGGTGAATCGGCAGCAGCTCAATGATATCGCTCTCAAAATGGGTTTGCGAAAATTAACTTTCTACAATAAGTTCGATAATGCGTTGAAGGGTAGTCAAATTTTCGGCAATACGCTGGAAGCTTTGATAGGAGCGGTTTATCTCGATAAGGGATATGATAAAACAAAAACCTGGATACTCAAACAAATTATCATTCCGCATTTATTTTTAGAAGATCTGGAGTTAATAGACATCAACCTCAAAAATAAATTAATTGGATGGGCCAATAAAAACGGCAAGACCATCACTTTTGATTTAGCAGAAGAAAAATTAGAAGGCAATCGCCGAATTTTCACCATGAACGCCGTTTTAGATGGCGAAGTTTTTGCACAAGGCAAGGGTGGAAATAAAAAAGACGCCAGCCAGGTAGCAGCACAAGTTGCAGTAGAAAAATTGGGGCTTTAAATCTCCTGACACAATTCTATCAAAACACCGTTGGTTCCTTTGGGATGTAAAAAGCAGACCAATTTATTATCAGCGCCTTTCTTGGGTGTTTCGTTTAATAATGTAAATCCTTCGGCAACCAGTCTTTTCATTTCTGCATGAATATCTGTTACGTCAAAGGCAATATGATGCAAACCTTCCCCCTTTTTTTCGATGAATTTATCGATCACATTGCTTGAGGCAACACCAGCCGGCTGGTCTGACCGCTGGGAGGCCACCAGTTCTATTTTTGTCTCCCCTTTTTTAAAAAAAGCTGTGCTGACTTTTTCAGATTCAACTTCCTCGGTTTTATAACAGGGCGAATTGAGCAATTTTTCAAATAATCCAATGGATTCCTGGAGGTCTTTCACTGCAATTCCTATATGTTCTACCTTTAACATTATAATTTATTTATATATTTTAATTTCGATTTAAGGAAAAACAACTACTAGCTATATTTCTAGCCAAATTTATAGAACCTATTCCACTACTTTTGCGTTATTAGAAAAAACAAGCAATTCTTTATGTTGAAGTTACCAATTTACTTAGATAACAACGCTACAACTCCAATGGACCCAAGAGTATTGGAGGCAATGATCCCTTATTTTACGGAACATTTTGGCAATGCTGCCAGTCGTAACCATCCATTTGGTTGGGAAGCTGAAGAAGCAGTTGATTATGCTCGTGAGCAAGTTGCAAAATTAATTGGTGCAGATCCTAAAGAAATCATCTTTACTTCTGGAGCTACCGAAGGCGATAATTTAGGTATTAAGGGAGTATATGAAATGTATGCTAGTAAAGGAAATCATATCATCACTTGTACCACAGAGCACAAAGCTGTTTTGGATACTTGTAAGCATATTGAGCGTTCTGGTGGAGAAGTAACTTATTTAGAAGTGAAGGCAGATGGATTGATCGATCTAAAAGAATTAGAAGCAGCCATCAAACCAACTACTATTTTAATAGCTATTATGTACGCCAATAATGAAATTGGTGTAGTTCAACCAGTGAAAGAAATTGCAGCATTGGCTAAGAAAAACGGCGTATTGTTTTTCTCTGATGCAGTTCAGGCAGTAGGAAAAATTCCAGTAGATGTAAATAAGGACGGAATAGATATAATGGCATTCACTGCGCATAAAATGTACGGTCCTAAAGGAATTGGTGCGTTGTATGTGCGTCGTAAAAATCCTCGAGTAAAAGTTACTGCTCAAATGGACGGTGGCGGACATGAGCGTGGAATGAGAAGTGGTACATTGAATGTTCCAGGTATTGTTGGATTTGGAAAAGCATGTGAATTGGCTCGCTTAGAAATGGCTGATGATGCTGCACGTTTAAGCAAATTGCGTGATAAATTAGAAAACGCTCTAGTACAATTAGAAGAAGCATATGTAAACGGAAACAAAGAACATCGCTTACCGCATGTTTCTAATATTTCTTTTAAATATGTTGAAGGAGAAGGTTTGTTGATGGGCTTTAATAAAAACATCGCACTTTCTTCAGGTTCAGCTTGTACATCTGCTTCACTCGAGCCAAGTTATGTATTGAAAGCATTAGGCTTGGGCGATGATTTAGCACACAGCTCATTGCGTTTTGGTTTAGGTAGATTCACTACTGAAGATCAGATTGATTATACCATCAAAGCGGTAGGCGATACCGTTTTGAAATTACGTGATATGAGTCCATTGTGGGAGATGTTTAAAGAAGGAGTAGATATGGACAAAATTGAATGGGCACATCATTAACCCCCCAACCCTCCCGACTAGTCGGGACAGGCTCTAAAGGGGGAGGGTAATAACCAATACTTAATAACTAATAACCAATAAAAAATAACTAATCATGGCATATTCAGAAAAAGTAATCGATCATTACAGCAATCCTAAGAACGTAGGAACGCTTGATAAGGCTAAGAAAAACGTAGGTACCGGATTAGTAGGTGCTCCAGAATGTGGAGATGTAATGCGTTTGCAAATTGAAGTAGATGATGCAACAGGTGTAATTACCGATGCAAAATTCAAAACCTTCGGTTGCGGATCAGCTATTGCTTCTTCTTCATTAGCAACAGAGTGGTTAAAAGGTAAAACTGTAGACCAGGCTGTAGCAATCGACAACATGGATTTAGTAGAGGAATTAAATCTTCCTCCGGTAAAAATCCATTGCTCTGTGTTAGCGGAAGATGCAATTAAATCTGCCATTAACGACTACCGTAAGAAAAACGGTTTGGAAGAATTGGTATTTGAAGAAAGAATTCACTAAGCATGAGCGAAGTAGCAGCAGAAAATAGCATATTCGTTAGCGATAAAGCTAAGAAGCAGGTTCATCATTTGATGGAAGAAGCTGGAGTAATGGGCGATCCCAATTATTTCTTGCGCGTAGGAGTTGTGGGTGGTGGTTGCTCTGGCTTGAGTTATAAGCTCGATTTTGATAATGAAATCAAGCCGATGGATCAGGTGTTTGACGATAATGGTATCAAAGTAGTTACCGATTTAAAAAGCTTTTTATACTTGGTAAATACCGAATTGAATTTCTCAGATGGATTAAACGGTAAAGGCTTTTATTTTGACAATCCCAACGCTAGCAGAAGCTGCGGATGTGGCGAGAGTTTTGCGGTTTAGTAAGTTCGTCTTATACATATTTACAAATCCCAGTTATACCAATAACTGGGATTTTTTTTCCAAATATGCAGAAGCCCTAAAAATTCCATAAAGTAGGATAAATGTGGATACTAAAAATGCCAAATGCCTAATAAAACTTTAGTTTTGAGGGATGTGGATGATCTGCAAAAAAGAATGGCAACAGTTCTTTAGTTCCATCACCGGTTATATGGTGTTGGGCATCTTTTTGTTGATTACAGGATTGTTGTTATTTGTGTTCCCCGATACCAGTTTGCTCAATTTTGGATATGCCAATTTGAATGGCTTTTTCAATTTGATGCCATGGTTATTGTTGTTTCTGATCCCGGCAATAACCATGAGATCCATTTCAGAAGAAATGCGCTCAGGTAGTTTCGAGATTTTACAAACCTTGCCACTTAGTGCAACCCAAATTGTTCTTGGAAAATACTGGGGTGTTGTATGCATCATTTTCATTGCTTTAGTTCCAACAACTATTTATGCATTCTCCATGCAATCATTGAGCATTACCGGAGGGATTGATTTAGGAGCCACCATTGGTAGTTATATCAGTTTGTTTTTTTTAGCAAACGTCTATGCTGCTATCGGCATTTTTGCAAGTAGTCTGGTGAAGAATATGATTGCCGCATTTGCCATTGGAGCATTCATGTGTTTTATTTTATTTATTGGTTTGGATGCGTTGAGTCAATTATCATTCTTTAGCAATGGTATCGATTATTATATTCAATTGTTTGGTATTAAAATGCATACAGCCAATATGAGCAGGGGAGTAATAGATGGGAAAGACTTGATTTATTTTATTGCATTGACCTCCTTGTTTTTATATTTCACGAAAGTTCAAATCACTAAACAGTCGATTGCATAAATGAAGTTACTGCTAAAGAAATATCCAATGACCATCGGATCCATCCTATTTGCGATGGTCATTCTCGCGTCATTATTTGTTTCTCAAAGAGTAGATCTAACCCAAGACAAACGATTTACGTTAAGTGAGTCCACCCTTCAATTATTGTCGGAAGTAGACAGTACAATACATGTAGAAGTTTTGTTGTCGGGAGAACTGCCTGCAGATTATAAAAAATTGAGTATTGCTGTAAAAGATATATTGGACGAGTTCAATGTGCATGCACATCATTTGATCAAAGTTGAATTTAAAAAGCCAGCCAATGATTTGAATGATGATTCATTGAAAGTTCAATTATTCGATAGCCTGGCAAAAATGGGTGTTCCATTCGAAAAAATTGAAAGTGAAGATGGAGCAGATAAATCAACCAGTCAATTAATTGCACCAGCTGCAATTATTCGCTATCGGAAAAATCAATTTCCGATTGTGGTCGATCTAAGAAGCAGTAAAAAAATCTACCAGCAATTCAATGTAATCAACGATCAACCCAAAGAAGATATTGAAGCAACCAGAAATGCAGCAGAAGCATTGCTCGAAAATAAATTCATTGTAGCCATAGATAAGCTTATTAGAAAAACAGTTCCAACAATTGCATATACCGTGGGTAATGGAGAGCCTACGGGTTTAACCGTAAATGATTTAGGCGAAAGCTTACGCAACGATTATCGCTTGGGTGTGTTTGATTTAAAACAGGCTTATCCCGATGCTTCAGTTATTCAAACATTACTCATCGTTAAGCCAACTCAACCATTTAGTGAAGAAGATCAACTGAAATTAGATCAGTATGTAATGAACGGAGGAAATATCATTTGGTTCATCGATAAATTATATGCGGAGTTAGATAGTTTAAAAAGAGCGGAAGGTCAATACACCGCGTTCGATCGCAGCTTAGGCTTAGATGAATTATTGTTTAAATATGGAGTGCGCATCAATCCCGATCTATTGCAAGATTTGAATTGCTCAAAAATTCCTTTAGTAGTGGGGAAGAACCCTGACGGATCAATTCGTATGCAGCGATTGCCTTGGCCATATTATCCATTTCTTTCTGCAAGAACGCCTAATCCTATTTCTCAAAATATTGATCGGGTATTACCGATCTTTCCATCAAGTATAGATACAGTATTGGCGAAAGGAATTCGTAAAACTATTTTATTGGCTTCCGATACCAATAGCAGAAGAATCAGTTCGCCTGCAATTGTTTCATTGGCCAGTGTTCAAAGCGAAGAAGACCTGTATTCATTCAACAAAAGTTATGTACCTGTTGCGGTGATGCTCGAAGGTAAATTCAGTTCTTTGTTTGCCAATCGATTACCTCAAACAGTAATTGATTCGATTCAACGAAATACAGGTAAAGCATTTTTACCCAATGCAATTAAAGAAGGTAAACAAATTGTTGTGGCCGATGCCGATATTGTAACCAATGAAATCAGCAATACCACTGGTCCAATGCCAATGGGAATGATTCCAATGGAAAATTATCGTTTTGCCAACAGAGAATTTTTATTGAATAGTGTAGATTATTTATCGTCGGATAAACAATTATTCGAAAGCAGAAATAAAACAGTAGTACTTCGATTATTGGACAAAGAAAAAGTGAAAGCACAAAAAGCGATCTGGCAATTTCTAAACGTGTTATTGCCTGTATTGATCGTAATGCTGATCGGCATCCTTTTTCAAACATGGAGAAAAAAATCATACTCAATTTAATTTTATATGAATACACACACATTGGTTTATTTGGTTTTTGGAATTGTTTTATCAATTGCCTTGGTTTTTGATCTGGGGCTTTTGAGTAAAAAAAATCAGAGCATTACGATTAAACAAGCCTTGATTCAAACTTTTTTCTGGGTAGGATTGGCCTTGGCCTTTTTTGTTTTTTTATGGATAGAAGGGCCGGATTTAGCCAAAGATGAAGGAGCGGTAAGGGTTGCTGTTCATCAGTTGCCATTGGAATTTTTGAGTGCCTACCTGATGGAATGGAGTTTGAGTATCGACAATATTTTTGTGTTCATTTTGATTTTTAATTCCTTCAATGTAAAAGAGAAACATTATTCAAGAGTATTGTTGGTAGGTATATTGATGGCCATTATTTTTCGTATTATTTTTATAACCTTGGGTGTTGCATTGGTTACACAGTTCTCCTGGGTACTCTATATTTTTGGTGCCTTTTTATTGTACACTGGCTATCATATGTTTACGGCGGAGAGTGATGCACAGTTTGATCCTCACAATTCTAAAGTATATAAGTTCCTCAAAAAATTTCTTCCATTGGTGAACCATGATGGAGATGGAAAATATGTGATTAGAGAAAATGGCCGACCAGTATACACCACTTTATTTGTGGTAGTAATTTTACTGGCAGCAATCGATTTGGTTTTTGCACTGGATTCAATTCCTGCAGTAATGGGTATTTCCAAAGATCCTTTGATTATTTATACCTCTAATATTTTCGCAGTATTAGGCTTGCGCTCCTTGTTCTTTTTATTGCGTGGCGCTGTTACCAAATTTGATTATTTGCAACAAGGCATTGCCATTGTACTAATTTTTATTGGAGCCAAAATGTTGGGAGAACATTGGTTGAATGAATGGATACCTAAACAAACAATGGTATTTATCTCATTGGGCGTGATATTGGTTTGTATTTCGGGATCTATTTTTTATTCGATGGTAATGAATAAGAAAGGCACACCTGCAGACAAAATTGATCATTCTATTAAATAAACTGAATGGGCTATTCTATCAATACCATTGCAAACATTCTTTCTCTTCAAACAAATGAACAAAGAGATTTGCATATTGCGTATTTGGTAACAGATAGCCGTAAAATTGTTTTTCCTAACGAAACATTGTTCTTTGCCATTAAAGGTCCCAGAAGAAATGGAATTGATTTTATTGCATCGGCATATGCCAAAGGAGTCAGGTGTTTTGTGGTAGATGAACCAGTTGATCAAAATGCTTTTTTAGATGCTTGTTTTTTGTTGGTCCCCAATGCATTGGCAGCATTACAGCAAATAGCATCCTATCATCGAAAACAATTTTCTATTCCTGTAATTGGCATTACTGGTAGTAATGGCAAAACCATTGTGAAAGAATGGTTGTATCAAATGCTTTCTCATCAGCACAACATTGTTAGGAGCCCAAGAAGTTATAATTCTCAAATAGGTGTGCCATTAAGTGTTTGGCAAATGAATGCTTCCCATACACTGGGAATTTTTGAAGCCGGTATTTCTACAACAGGAGAAATGACCAATCTCGAAAAAATTATTCAACCAACTATTGGAGTGCTTACCAGTATTGGAGAAGTGCATAGTGAGGGTTTTGAAAACAAAGAGCAAAAGCTGCAGGAGAAATCATTGTTGTTTAAGCATGCATCAACTATTGTTGATAGTCGTGAAATAAAAATATTGAATCAGGAAAAAGGAAATGGAACAACTAAGGTTCATTTCCTATATAAACATTGGGAGCTTGAATTAACTATACCATTTACAGATGCCATTTCAATTCAAAATGCACTTACCTGTTCTGCGGTACTATTGCATTTGGGGTATGAACAATCTGCTATTCAGGACAGCGTATTGCTGTTAGAGCCTGTGGAAATGCGAATGCAATTGCGCAAAGGGATCAATAATTGTTTTGTATTGAATGATAGTTATAGCAATGATATCATTTCCTTAGAACTAGCTTTGAACTTTTTGCAAGAGCAAGCAGGGGATCAACCAAAAACGGTGATCCTTTCGGATATTGTACAATCCAATCAAGAAAATAATTTATTGTATCAATCGGTCATCAATTTGCTGATTAAAACCGGTGTGAAAAATTGTTATTTTATTGGAGCTTCCTTTACTGATTTTTTACATCGATTATCAGCCAATCAATTTCCATTTGAGTATAAAACTTTTTTAAGTACGGAACAGTTTATCCATTCAATGAATCATCATTCTTTTCAGCAAGAATATATTTTATTGAAAGGAGCAAGGGTTTTTGAATTTGAACAAATTGCTCATTGGTTAGAACAGCAAGTACATCAAACTGTTTTAGAGATCAATTTGACTGCCATGGTGCAGAATTTAAAAACCTATCAATCTTTGCTAAAGCCAAAAACCAAATTGATGGCCATGGTAAAAGCATTTAGTTATGGAAGTGGTGCAGGCGAAGTGGCCAGAAGATTGCAACAACAGCAAGTAGATTATTTGGCAGTGGCTTATGCCGATGAAGGAGTAGAGTTGCGCAAAGCTGGAATCAGCCTGCCTATCATGGTAATGAGCCCAGATGAAAACACATTTGATTCATTGATCAATTATAACCTCGAACCAGAAATATTTTCAGTTGAATTGTTCGCCGCATTTTATCAATACATTCAGAAAGAAGGATTGAAACAATATCCAATTCATTTGAAACTCAATACCGGAATGAATAGATTGGGTTTTGATCTGATTGAGTTGCCAGCATTATTGAATCAGTTGAAAGGGCAAGATCAGTTAATTGTACAATCGGTGATGAGTCATTTGGTGGCAAGTGAAGATCCTGTTCAAGATGCATTTACTGCCAATCAGGTAGAACAATTTAATACAGCATGTGATAGCATTGAATCTGCACTGGGATATTCGTTTATCAAACATATTGCCAATACAGCAGCCATCATTCGGAATCCTTCTTATCAATTAGACATGGTGCGTTTAGGAATTGGTTTATATGGAGTGGATAGCGCCAGTTCAAATCAATTGAATTTACAAACAGTAGCCAGTTTAAAATCAACAGTGGCCCAGGTAAGAAAAGTAAAAGCAGGAGATACGGTTGGTTATGGACGAAAAGGAATGATTGATCGCGATAGTATTATTGCCACTATTCGTATTGGATATGCAGATGGTTATAGCAGAAAATTAAGCAATGGAGTGGGTAATGTATTTGTTCGTGGTACAATGGCACCTATTGTTGGCAATATTTGTATGGATATGTGTATGATTGATGTAACCGATATACAAGGAGTTGTGGCAGGAGATGTGGTAGAAATTTTTGGCACCCATATTAGTGTTCAAACCCTCGCGAAACAAGCAGGAACCATTCCTTATGAAATCATGACCGGTATCAGCCAAAGAGTGAAGCGGGTTTATTTTGAGGAATGATGCAGTAGAATTCATTTTATTCCTAAATGGGATAAATAATTAATATTAATTATGGGCTCAGATTCAATTTACTTCCTATTTTTAGGTATAAGTTAATTTACTCACCCCTCCATTTGAATTGACTTAAAAATTTAATATCCAATTTCCTTTATGGCAATAGCCATAATATAATTACGTAGAATGATCAAATCGGCAATTAAAAATAATATTAGTTTATCTAATCTTTCAGTAATTCTATGTCGTATTACATCCTATAACATGAATAGAATTTGTGCTATACTAATTTGTTTATGTGTAGGGTTTGGAAATATCTATGCTCAGCCTTCTATCACTAATTTTACTCCAAGTAGCGGTTCAATTGGAACCCTGGTAACTATTACAGGAACCAATTTAAATAATCCAACGGCAATCACCATCGGTGGGGTTTCAGCAATACCAATCAGTAATACAGGTACTAGTTTAGTGGCCATGGTAATGCCAGGTGCAACTACTGGTGCTGTGAGTCTTACCACAGCTGGAGGTACTGCAAATGGTACGGGGAATTTTACGGTAACTGCAACTCAGGCACCGAATACACTACAGGGAAGTAAATTGGAAGGAACAGGAGCAACAATAATAACGGATGCTCTTAATCTAGGAAGTTGTGCAATAAGTGCAGATGGCAATACTGCTATAATTAGTCGCCCGACTGATAATAATCGAATTGGCGCTGTTTGGATATTTATCAGAAGTGGTGGAGTATGGATCCAACAAGGCGAAAAACTAGTAGGGACGGGTGAATCTGGCGCATCACTACAAGGATCTAGCGTATCCATTAGTGCGGATGGCAATACTATACTTGTAGGGGGTTATGGAGATAACAGTAATATAGGTGCAATATGGGTCTATTCACGCAGTGGTGGAGTATGGAGTCAACAAGGCGCAAAGCTAGTAGGAACGGGCGGATCTGGCGCATCAAAACAAGGATTTAGCGTATCCATCAGTGCGGATGGCAATACAGCAATAGTGGGAGGAAGAGATGATAACAATTCTGTTGGAGCTTCATGGATATATACTAGAAGTGGTGGAATATGGAGTCAGCAAGGTGCAAAACTAGTAGGTTCTGGCGCATCAGGAGCTGCCTCCCAAGGCAATTGTGTATCAATAAGTGCGGATGGGAATACCGCAATTGTAGGTGGGAATTCTGATAACAACGGAATGGGTGCTGTTTGGGTGTATACACGCAGTGGAGGTGTATGGGGCCAACAAGGTTCAAAACTAATTGGAACTGGAGGCGTTGGAAATTCAAATTTTAAACAAGGCTCTTCAGTAGCAATTAGTGCTGATGGGAATACAGCAATCATTGGATCTATTGGAGATAATTGGGGAATTGGTGCTGTATGGATATTCTCAAGAAATGCTTCAGGTGTATGGAGCCAACAAGGAAATAAATTGGTGGGCATTGGCTCTTCAGGAAGTTCCTGGCAAGGAAGTAGTGTATCATTAAGTGCTGATGGAAATACTGCAATTGTAGGAGGCCCAAATGATAACAATAATATTGGTGCTGCTTGGATATATACTCGCAGCAATGGAGTATGGATTCAAGCAGGCACAAAACTCGTAGCCACTGGTGTTACAGAATATTCAGCATTCCCAGGTCAAGGCTATAATATATCTATAAGTGCGGATGGTAATACAGCTATTGTGGGCGGACTTCCAAATAGCAACGAAGCTGGTGCTGCTTGGGTCTACACTTATGTTACACCACCACCAACCATCACTAATTTTTCAGCAACTTTTGGTCCAATTGGAACCCTCGTAACAATAACAGGAACTAATTTATATAATCCAACGGCAATAAATATCGGCGGTGTTTCTGCAATTCCAATCAGTAATACTGGCACTAGTTTAGTAGCTATGGTAATGCCAGGCGCAACAACTGGAGCAATAAGTGTTACAACTGCAGCTGGGAATGCCATCGGTACGGGTAATTTTACTGCAACTACATCACAGGTACCAAATGCACAACAGGGAAATAAACTGGTAGGATCGGGAGCAATTGGATCAGCTCAACAAGGTACATCAGTAGCTGTAAGTGCTGACGGAAATACAGCAGTCATTGGGGGAAGTAATGATAATAATAATAATGGTGCTGCTTGGATATATACACGCTTGAATGGAGTATGGTCTCAACAAGGGAATAAACTTGTTGGAACAGGAGCCACTGGCACTGCTTATCAAGGTACATCAGTAGCAATTAGCGCCGATGGAAATAAAGTAATTGTAGGTGGAAATACAGATAGTGATGGGGTTGGTGCAGCATGGGTATTTGCAAGAGTAAATAATGTATGGACTCAACAGGGAAATAAATTAGTAGGAACTGGCGGTTCTGGCCCTACAAAGCAAGGAAGTTCAGTTGCATTAAGTGCTGATGGAAATACAGCTGCAATTGGTGGCAGTTTTGATAATGCAGGAATTGGTGCAACTTGGGTATTTACTTATAATGCTGGTGTTTGGAGTCAGGCAGGAAATAAGCTAGTTGGTTCTGGGGCAGTTGGCAATGCAAACCAAGGAACTTCAATTGATTTAAGTGCTGATGGAAATACTTTAATAATTGGTGGATACCAAGACAATAGCAATGCTGGGGCAGCTTGGATTTTTACTCGTTCTGGAGGCACATGGACACAGCAAGGAAATAAAATAGTAGGATCAGGAGCGGTAGGTGCTGCAAATCAAGGGATTTCAGTTGCTTTGAATGCGGATGGTAATAGTGCTATAATCGGGGGCAACAGTGATAATGGCAATTTAGGAGCTGTTTGGATTTTCACTCGCAGTGGGACTAACTGGGTTCAGCAGGGAAATAAATTGGTTGGAACCGGATCAGCTTTAATCAATCTTCAAGGAACTGTGCCACAGCAAGGAACTTCTGTATCTATTAGCGCCGATGGTAATACAGCAGTTGTTGGTGCATATAGAGATAGTGCATTTACTGGTGCTGTTTGGGTATTTAGAAGAAATGGATCTACTTGGACACAACAAGGGAGCAAATTAGTTGGAACAGGTGCAGTTTTTGGTGCATTCGATGCACCCCGTCAAGGCTGGGATGTTGCAATTAGTAAAGATGGTTCCACAATAATCGTTGGGGGTGTATCTGATAATAATAATTCAGGTGCTGTTTGGGTGTATACATATGTTACAACAACACCCAATATCACCAATTTTACAGGCACCTCTGGCCCAGTTGGAACCCTAGTAACAATAAGAGGAACTAACTTAAATAGTCCAACTGCAATTAC
This sequence comes from Sphingobacterium thalpophilum, assembly GCA_943372285.1. Lineage (GTDB taxonomy): Bacteria > Bacteroidota > Bacteroidia > Chitinophagales > Chitinophagaceae > Sediminibacterium. Next base: position 226,661 of record CALRYA010000003.1, read on the forward strand.
AATTGCCGGTGTTGCAGCTTTACCAATAAGTAATACAGGAACAAGTTTAGTTGCCATGGTAATGCCAGGTGCAACAACTGGGGGAGTAAGTGTAACTACAACAGAAGGCACAGCCAATGCAACGGGTAATTTTACGGTTACTGCAAGTCAGGCTCCAAATGCACAACAAGATTTTAAGTTAGTAGGTGCGAATGCTTCAAGAGATGCCAAACAAGGTTATAGCGTATCAGTTAGTGCAGATGGCAATACTGCAATAGTTGGTGGTTATATTGATAGCAACATTGCAGGCGCTGTATGGATTTACACTCGTAATAGAGGAGTATGGAGCCAACAAGGAAATAAACTAGTAGGCTCGGGCGCAATAAACAATGCCATGCAAGGTTTTAGTGTTTCGCTTAGTGCAGATGGTAATACAGCAATTGTTGGTGGACTTTATGATGACAACCAAGCTGGTGCTGTTTGGATTTTTACGCGAAATGGAGAAGTTTGGAGCCAGCAAGGCTCAAAACTAGTAGGCTCAGGTGCTATTTTAAAAGCACAGCAAGGTGTTAGTGTATCTATAAGTGCTGATGGAAATACTGCATTAGTGGGTGGCGAAAGAGATAATGATGGTAAAGGTGCCGTTTGGGTATATACAAGAACTGGAAATGTCTGGACACAACAAGGGAACAAATTAGTTGGAACTCTGTACTTTGGACATTCGGTTTGCTTGAGTGCAGATGGCAATACAGCGATGGTGGGCAGTAATCGAGATAACGGTGATCAAGGTGCCGTTTGGGTATATACAAGAACTGGAAATGTCTGGACACAACAAGGGAGCAAATTAGTTGGAACTGGGGCATCAGGCAATGCACAACAAGGTTATAGCGTTTCGCTTAGTGCAGATGGCAATACAGCAATAGTAGGTGGAAATGGAGATAATAACGGCGTTGGTGCTGCATGGATATGGACCCGTAGTGGTGGAATATGGAGCCAGCAGGGAAGCAAATTAATTGGAACTGGCGCAATTGGTAATTCCAATCAAGGTAATTCGGTTTCTATAAGTGCAGATGGCAATACAGCAATTATCGGAGGACGGTATGATGGATGGTATGATAGAGGATTGTCTGATAATGTTGGAATGTTTGGTGCATCTTGGATTTTTAAAAGAAATGGTACACAATGGATACAACAAGGAAATAAATTAGTTGGCTCAAATATAGTTGGTTTCGCAAATTTTGGATCAAGTGTATCAATTAGTGCAGATGGCAGCACAGCGGTTTTGGGCGGATATCTTGATAATGGCGAAGCTGGTGCAGCATGGGTCTACACTTATGTTACTCCCTCACCTGCAATCACCAATTTTACAGCCACCTCAGGCCCAGTTGGAACCTTAGTAACAATAACAGGAACCAATTTAAATAACCCTACAGCAATAACTATTGGCGGTGTTGCTGCTATACCAATCAGTAATACAGGAACAAGTTTGGTGGCCATGGTAATGCCAGGTGCAACAACAGGCGCAGTAAGTGTAACTTCAGTTGGAGGTACAGCAAATGGTACGGGTAATTTTACGGTAACTGCAAGTCAAGCGCCAAATGCGCAACAGGGAAGCAAACTGGTTGGTGCAGGAGGAGTAGGAAATATGGGTTTTGGCAATTCTATTGCAGTGAGTGCTGATGGGAATACAGCAATAGTTGGAGGCAATAGAGATGATAATTTTAAGGGAGCTGTTTGGATTTATACTAAAAATGGGAATGTATGGACTCAGCAAGGTTCAAAACTAATTGGAACTGGAGGCGTTGGTAATTCAAATTTAAACCAAGGCTGGTCAGTAGCAATTAGTGCTGATGGGAATACAGCAATGGTTGGATCTCTTGGAGATAATAATGGAATAGGTGCTGTATGGATATTTTCAAGAAATGCATCAGGTGTATGGTCACAACAAGGAAATAAATTAGTGGGTAATGGGGTGAATGGTTCGAACGTTCAACAAGGTTTTTCTGTTTCAATAAGTGCTGATGGCAATACAGCATTTGTAGGGGGCCCTCAAGATAATGGGGGTGTTGGTGCTGCTTGGGTTTATACGCGAAGTAATGGGGTATGGACACAACAAGGAAACAAATTAGTTGGAACTAGCTTATTAGGAACTGCTGGCTTTGGTTGGGATGTTACTTTAAGTGCAGATGGTAATACCGCAATTATTGGGGGCCCCCAAGATAATGGAGGAGTTGGAGCTGCATGGATATTTTCAAAAAATTCTTCAGGTGATTGGATACAGCAAGGAAATAAGTTGGTTGGTTCAGGAGCTATTGGAAATGCTAATCAAGGTATTTCACTTGCACTAAGCGCGGATGGTAATACAGCAATTATAGGTGGAAATACTGATAATAGTACAATTGGGGCAACTTGGGTATTTACAAGAACAGGAGTAAATTGGTCACAGCAAGGCAGTAAACTTGTTGGTACTGGGAATACAGGTACTTCTTCACAGGGGTATTTTGTTTCCTTAAGTGCCGATGGAAATACAGCACTTATTGGCGGAAATGCAGACAGTTTAAATAGAGGTGCATCTTGGATATTCAGGCGTAATGGCACTAATTGGTCTCAAGTATCCAATAAATTGGTTGGAACAGGAGGTACAAGTATTGCAGAACAAGGAAGAGCAGTTTCAATTAGTGCCGATGGAAATACAATATTAGTTGGAGGATCAGGTGACAATAACTCTAATGGAGCGGTTTGGACATATATATATGTTCCACCTCCAACAATCACCAACTTTACAGCAACCTCTGGCTCTGTTGGAACTCTTGTAACTATAACAGGAACTAATTTAAATAATCCAACTGCAATAACTATCGGTGGTGTATCTGCTATACCAATCAGTAATACCGGAACAAGTTTAGTGGCCATGGTTATGCCAGGTGCAACAACAGGAACGGTAAGTGTAACAACAGCTGGAGGTACTGCAAATGGAACAGGTAGTTTTACCGTTATCGCAAACCAAGCTCCCAATACACAACAGGGTGGTAAACTGGTAGGCACAGGAGCAACGGGAGCAGCCCAACAAGGACGATCAGTTGCAATTAGTGCCAACGGGAATACTGCTATTATTGGAGCGCCAAATGATAATAATAATATTGGGGCTGTATGGATTTGGACTCGCAGCGGAAGTACATGGACACAACAGGGAAATAAACTGGTAGGAACAGGAGCATCTGGTGCTGCTAATCAAGGATCTTCAGTTGCAATTAGTGCTGATGGTAATACAGTGATAGTGGGAGGTCAAAATGATAGCAGTGGTAGTGGAGCAATATGGATTTTTACAAGAAGTGGAAATACTTGGACACAGCAAGGAACAAAACTATATGGAACTGGTGCAATAGGAGCTGCCCAACAAGGCTTTTCTGTTGCTATAAGCGCTGACGGTAATACAGCAATCGTAGGTGGTCACGAAGATCAAATGAAATCAGGAGCGGCATGGGTATTCAATAGAGTTGCTGGAGTGTGGAGTCAACAAGGGAATAAATTAGTTGGAAGCGGGGCAGAAGCTAGACAAAGTCAAGGTTGTTCAGTTGCGTTGAGCGCGGATGGAAATACTGCCATAATAGGTGGTCAAGGTGATATTAGTGTAGGTGCAGCTTGGATATTTACACGTAGTGGAAGCATTTGGACTCAGCAAGGAAATAAATTAGTAGGTTCTGGTGCTATAGGAAATTCAAGTCAGGGATTTTCTGTTTCTTTAAGTGCAGATGGCAATACTGCGATTGTAGGAGGTTTCACAGATAATAGTAATAAAGGTGCAGCTTGGATATTTGTGCGTAATGGAGGAGTATGGTCTCAGCAGGGAAATAAACTAGTAGGAACTGGCGCAGGAGGTGATATAAGTCAGCAAAGTACATCTGTTAGTTTAAGTGCAGATGGCAATACAGCAATAATAGGTGGACCTTGGGATTATGGGTTGAATAATACTAACCCACCGACAGGTGCCATTTGGGTATATTCAAGAAGTGGAAGTACTTGGACACAACAAGGGAATAAATTGGTAGGCGCAGGATCGGTAGGTACTGCTCAACTTGGTGTCCAACAAGGTTTTTCAGTTGCTTTAAGTAGCGATGGCAATACAGTTTTGGTTGGAGGATATGCTGATAATAGTCAAAATGGCGCTAGTTGGGTGTATACATATGTAGTACAAACACCCCCACCAACCATCACCAATTATACAGCTACCTCAGGCCCTGTAGGTACTTTGGTAACAATAACAGGAACCAATTTAAATAATCCTACAGCAATTACTATCGGCGGAGTAGCTGCTATACCAATTAGTAATACTGGCACAAGCTTAGTTGCCATGGTTATGCCAGGTGCAACCACAGGAACAGTTAGTGTAACAACAGCTGGAGGCACTGGTAATGGCACTGGTAATTTTACGGTAACTACAATTCAGCCACCAATTATACAACAGGGAAATAAATTAGTAGGCACTCCTGCTTCAGCTAATGTTCAACAAGGGTATAGTGTATCGGTAAGCGCAGATGGCAATACTGCAATTGTTGGAGGTTCGTACGATAACGCTGCGGTAGGAGCCGCATGGATATATACTAGAAGTGGTGGAGTTTGGACGCAACAAGGCGCGAAATTAGTTGGTACAGGGTCAATTGGTGAGTCTAGGCAAGGCGAAAGCGTATCAATAAGCGCAGATGGCAATACTGCAATTGTTGGAGGTGCGTACGATAATAATAATGGCGCAGCATGGGTATTTATCAGAACTAATGGAGTTTGGAGTCAACAAGGCGCAAAATTGGTAGGAACTGGTGCAATAGGATTTGCTCTTCAAGGAGCAAGCGTATCTCTAAGTGCGGATGGTAATACAGCGATCATTGGAGGCCCAGGTGATAATGGTACTATAGGTACACCAACTGGCGCTGCATGGATATTTACAAGAGTAGATGGTGTTTGGATTCAACAGGGCAATAAATTAGTTGGAACAGGTGGACAAGATGCACCTAATTCTGCATTCGTGAATTTTTTTGCGCAAGGCGAAAGCGTATCAATAAGCGCAGATGGCAATACTGCAGCAGTTGGAGGATGGTTTGAAAATGGAGGTGCTGGTGCTACTTGGATATTTACTCGAAATGGAAGTACATGGACTCAACAAGGAAATAAATTGATTGGTACTGGAGCAATTGGACGTGCTTCACAAGGACGCTCAGTTGCTTTAAGTGCAGATGGGAATACTTTAGCAGTAGGGGGGCCAAGTGATAATAGTGCTACTGGTGCAGTTTGGATATTTACTCGAATTGGAAGCACATGGACACAACAAGGAAACAAATTGGTCGGAACTGGCACAAATGGGGAAGCAAAACAAGGGAAGGTTTCACTTAGTGCAGATGGTAATATTTTAATAGTTGGTGGAAGTTCAGATGGTAGAATTGGGTCTTCTTGGGTCTATGTTAGGAATGGATCAACTTGGACACAACAAGGCAATAAATTAGTTGGAACAGGAACTGTTGATGCAAATGGTCAGACATATGGGGTTCAATTCGGTGGCTCAACTGCTATAAGTGCAGACGGAACAACTGCATTTATTGGAGGAAAAGGAGATAATAATAATGCAGGGGCTACCTGGGTATATTCCAATCAGCCACTTCCCGTAATTACTTCATCTTCAACATCTTTAAATGCTTTAGCAACGACTTACGGAACAGCTTCTAGCAATACCAGTTTTATTGTTAGTGGTGCATCATTAATCAATGTTCTAAATATTGCAGCTCCAGTTGGTTTTGAATTAAGTCTTAATCCAAACAGTGGATTTAGTAATAACCTAAGCATAACTCAAATAAATGGAACAGTTGCTGCCAGTACTATTTATGTTCGATTAAAAGCAACCAATACAGTTGCAGCTTCGCCATATAGTGGTAATATAGTTTGTACAAGCACCAATGCTACAAGTATTAATATTCCCATAGCTGCAAGTGCAGTTACGGCAAAACAACTTTTGATTACTGGTGTTGTTGCCAACAATAAAATATTCGACGGAAATAATACGGCCACATTAACTGGAACAGCAAGATTATCCGGTGTTATTTCAACTGACTCATTAAACATTACTCTTGGTGGAACACCTGTTGCAACATTTGCAAAAACAAGTATTGATACAGGAATTGCAGTTACTGTTTCGGGGTATAGTTTATCAGGAACTGCTGCGAGCAATTATACTTTATCACAACCTTCAGGTTTAAAAGCATCTATATTGTCTTTGAATACAACATGGTTGGGTATCAATACTAATTGGAATAATGTAGCGAATTGGGATAATGGAATTCCTTCCAATGCGCAAACTGCCATCATTCCAAATACTACCATTTTACCTACACTAGGAAGCAATATCACCATTGATGCCTTGGTAATAAATCGTAATGCTACTTTAACCAATAATGGAACAATTCAATTGGTATCTAATGTAACCAATAATGGAACCATTAGCGGAACAGGAAATATTTTATTCAATAGTAATAAAGCACAAATTATAAATGGTAAGGGTACTATAAATAATGTAACAATTAATAATACCAATGGAGTTTCTATTGCAGCAGATACCAGCAATTTGCAAACACTCACTAGTTTATTAACTATGGTTGCTGGTACATTAAATACCAATAATAATTTGGTGCTACAATCAAATGCTACAAGGTCGGCTTATGTTGCACCTATACCAATCGGTGCATCCATTACAGGTGCTGTTGCAGCACAATCATGGCTCTTAGGGCAAAGAGGTTTTAGATTATTAGGACATCCTTTTAATGGAGCATTGCCTTTAAGTCAACTAACAGATAATGTTGCTATTTCGGGATCTGGTAATGGTTTTGTTTCTGGAGTTGGTTTTTCAAGTGCATCTGCATCAGCATTAGATTCTAGCGACAATAATTCTGCAAGAATTGCTTTGAGTAATTCGCCCAACAGTGCAAGCAGTTTGGTTTGGAGTGTAAATAGAGGTATCCAATTATTGGTAAGAGGAAAAGGAAATGAAGGATTAGGAGGGGTATATTCATCTACCAATGAACCATCTGCTTTTGCAATTGATGCAGCGGGAACGCTTAATCAAGGAACGATGCCAGATTATAATTTAGGGGTTAATCCATTGCGAAATTCTTTTACGGCTGTAGGCAACCCATATCCTGCTCCAATTAATGTGAAATTAGTAAAGAGTAATGGTGGCTCATTATTAAGTGCTAATAATGGAAGTACTGGTGTAAGTAACACGGTGTATATATATAACCCGATTAAATCACCTGGCATTTCAGCCTTGCCAAATCAAGAAATGAGAGGTGGGTATGATGCTTACACAAATGATGGTGCAACCAATATCATCATACCTATGTTTGGGTCATTTATTGTCAATTCAAAAGGAGTAGGCAATATTGTTAAGTTTGAAGAAGCAATGAAGGAAGTAGACGCTTCTCCGTTGCAAATTTTAAGTAACCCCAATAAATACGAATTAGGTTTTAGTATTGAAAATGAAAAAGGCAAATGGGATGATTTAAAAATCCGATTTGAGAAAGGCTCTTTTGCTATGGGCAACGATAGTTATGATGGCAGAAAATTAAGCAATGATTTATTGGATTTTTATACAATTTCATCAGATGGAATAAAACTAACCATAGATGCCAGAACGGATAGCTTTAACAAAGAAGAGATTATTCCAATTGGATTGAGTACCAGAATAGCCAACGAGAAATTTGCTATAAAAATTGCGAGTATAAATTTACCTCAAGGTGTTCATGTTTATTTTAGAGATAAGTTATTAGGCAAAGAAATGTTGTTGCAAAAACAGAACGATACTTATGAATTTTCAATTACTTCAGATTCAAGTACAAGAGGAGATAATCGATTTGAGTTAATGGTGAAGAAGGTTTCGTTTGTTGGAAATATTCAAGAAGAAACAACTAAGGCAGATGCTACTATTGGTCCATTGCCGTTTTCAAATCAACTAACTATTCAATTAAATAAAGTAGCAGTTAGTTCAACTTCAAATACAACCATTAGTTTGTATAGTATAGATGGAAAGTTGTTAAAAACAATTTCTGTTACACCTTTAACAAATAAAATTTTGTTCTACGGTGGAGAATTAGCTCAGGGTGTTTATTTGTTAGAAATTAAAAATGATAAGTTCAAACAGATTAAACAAGTGATCAAATATTAATAATTACGGACAAGACATTCAAATAAATGGTTAAGCGGATTTTTTTTATAATTGTTTTATTTATAGGGTTCAAACAGATCGGATATGCTCAGCCTCCTAGTCTTATTGACAGAGATTCATTAGCACCTACAGTTGCTACTGCTTCTATAACTTCTTTTACCGCTACTACAGCTACAATGGGCGGCAACGTAACGGCTGATGGTGGACTTACTGTAATTGAGCGGGGTGTAGTGTATTCAACGAGCAATGTTTTGCCAACGCTGGCCAACAACAAATTATCAATTGGAAATGGCTTAGGTGTATTTAGTGCAACTGTAAATGGTTTAACTGGTGGTACATTGTATTATGTAAGGGCTTATGCAATCAACATTATTGGTATTTCTTATGGAGCCTCCAATACGTTTACAACAACTTCAACTGCACCTACTGTATCAACTTCAGAAATTTCAAGCATCACCTTAACAGGCGCTGCAGTTGGTGGAAATGTTAACTCAGATGGAGGCGCAAATGTTACAGAAAGAGGAATTGTTTATTCAAGCACCAATACCAGCCCTACAGTTGGTGATACTAAAATGAATAGTGGTTCAGGTACGGGTTTATTCACGCAAAATTTAACTGGATTAAATGCAAATACAAACTATTATGTACGTGCATATGCAATCAATAATATTGGTACTTCATATGGAAATATTATTTCCTTTACTACTGGTGGCCCAACATTAACAACTGCAGTTGCAAAAACAATTACACAAACAACTGTAACATTAGGAGGCACTATCACTGCTACAGGTTCCAGTGCTGTTACTGAAAGAGGAGTGGTTTATATTGCTGGAAATGCAGATCCAACTATTAATAACAATAAAACAGTTATCGGTAGCGATATAGGGTCATTCGAACAAATAATCACTGGCTTGTTGCCAGGCACTTTATATTCATTTAAAGCCTATGCAATTAATGCTGCAGGAATATGCTTTGGTGACACAAAAACATTTACAACAGCCACCAGTATTAATTCAATATCTATCATTGGAAACACTTTAACAAGTGAAGTTGTAGGTAATTTCAAAGTTGTATTTGCACAACCCATTGCTGGTTTAACAGCATCTAATTTTTCAGTAACTGCCACTGGATTAACCAATAATTCAATCATTGCTGTCACAGGAAAAGATACTACCTGGAATGTTATTGTTGCAACAGGAAGAGGTCAGGGTACCCTGGTTTTAAATTTAGCCAATACCAATGGTATTAGTCCTTTAATTGGTAATACATTGCCTTTTGCCAGTGCAGCTTTAACCGTTAACAAAGAATTGCCTGTTATTAATACACAACCAACAGCGTCCACTATTTGTGTAGGGGCTAATACAAGTTTCGCCGTTGCGGCTACTAGCTTTGTTCCAATTACGTATCAATGGCAAATTAATAATGGATCAGGATTTGTGAATATAAACAATGGAGCACCTTATTCAAATGCAACAACACCCACATTAACTATTACAGGAGCAAACTTAGGATTGAATGGTTCACAGTATCGATGCGTAACAACCAATAATGCTGGTTCGAGTAATTCAAATGCGGTGCTTTTAACCATTAGTGCTTCGCCCTCTAAACCTGTGATTAATTGGAATAGTAGTCAGTTAAGTACAGCAACTGGTCTTTCCTCTTATCAATGGTTATTAGGAGGCAATGCAGTGAATGGTGCCAATTCAAATATACATATACCAACTGCAATAGGATCTTATACTGTAAGTGTAACAAATGCAGGTGGCTGTTCTGCTACCAGCGATCCATATTCATTGGTTGTTACTGCAGTAATTCCTTTAAGTGTTGCAGGAAGTAGTGTGAAATTATATCCCAATCCAACTCAATCGGAAGCTTGGGTAGAATTTGAACAACCCCCTTTAACAACCATTCAAATTAAAATAATTAATTCTTCGGGTACTGTTTTGCAACAATTGATCAGTAAACAAAAAAGGAATCGACTGAATGTTAACGGTTTAGCAAAAGGATTGTATTATGTAGAAATTAATAACGGTAAGCAAAAAGGCTCCCTTCAATTATTAATTCAATAGAACATGATAAAGATGAATAAAACACTTTTATATATATTTTTTATTGTATTTCTTTTTAGTTGCAGCAAAAAGGTTGATAATGCTCCAGCTACTCCTCCTACTCCAACTCCTGTTACACCAGAACAAAGTATAGCATTTGATATAGATGCAGCTGCAGCAAATACGGCCTTGGGTAGTTCATTTTCATTTAATGTAAGACTTACAAGTACCATGCCTACAGCACAAGGAATTAGAATTGAAGTAAGCGCCATTGAAGAGGGAACTGGAACTGCTGTAAGCCCACAAAATGTACCTATTATTTCTACGTCAACTACAGTAGCAGCATCGGTAATTAGCCTCCCTGTTCAAAAATGGGTAATAACTACAGTTAAAGTAAGTTCTGTGGCAACAGCTACAAATACTGCTTCAAAAACATTTAGAGTAGTTTCAAAATAGTTTTCAAACAATTCTCATCCCTTATCTTTGCGATTACGTAAAAATTGTAATCGTGAAAGCAAGACAAGTCATTTTCATCATTCTGGCAGTCATATTTGCCGATCAGGCATTGAAGTTTTATATCAAACTGAATTATTTTGCTGGGGAAGAGCACAATGTAATGGGCAATTGGTTTCGCCTGCATTTTGTAGAGAATGAAGGCATGGCCTGGGGTTGGAAATTTGGCGGCGAATTTGGAAAAATTGCATTGACGCTTTTTAGATTGGTAGCCGTTATTTGGGGTAGTTTTTTGCTGCGCGATTTTATTCGCAAGAAAATGACCAAGGGATTTATTATCTGCGCTGCCTTAATTTATGCAGGAGCTTTAGGTAATTTGATTGATAGTTTATTCTACGGCATCATCTTCGATTATAGCAATCCTTTCACTCAAAATATTGCACAATTGTTGCCAAAGACTGGCGGCTATGCGGGTCTGTTTCATGGTAAAGTAGTTGATATGCTTTACTTTCCGATCATTACCAATTCTCATTATCCAAACTGGGTACCTTTTGTAGGGGGAGATGAGTTTGAATTTTTCCGCCCTGTTTTCAATATTGCTGATGCAGCTATATCTACTGGAGTAATTACCATGCTGGTTTTCCAAAATTCTTTTTTCAAGCAAGCTGAAAAAGAAGAACACCATACCGTAGAAACCAATACTTTGGTGAACGATAAGAACCAGATATTCTAAGGTAGAGTTTTTCTGCCTGAGTCCATTTTGACTTATTTATGTAAATAAGGAATCTAAATTCATTTTTGCATAAATTGTAGTATGAAAAAAATCATTTACCTCATCATATTGGTTGCATTTTCGTCATGCAACAATTCAAACAAAGTAGATACCATTATACACCATGCAGTAATTTATACGGTTGATTCGCTGTTTTCAACTGCGGAAGCAATGGCTATCAAAGACGGAAAAATAATTGCCGTTGGAAAGAACGATGAAATTTCCGGTAAATACACTGCTGCTGAAAGCATAGACGCTAAAGGCCAAGCCCTTTATCCTGGATTGATAGACGCACATGCACATTTTGTGGGTTATGCCCGTTCTTTGTTTCAGGTAGATTTATTTAATACCGCTACCTGGGAAGAAACTGTTGAGCGCATTGTTGCATTTTCTAAACAACATCCAGAAATGCAATGGATACAAGGTCGTGGATGGGATCAGAATAAATGGCCAGGCAAACAATTTCCTACCAATGAATTGTTGAATAAAGCATTTCCTAATACACCTGTTGTTATTACAAGGGTGGATGGTCATGCATCAATAGCCAATGATAAGGCTTTGGAATTGGCTGGAATCAAAGCAGGACAAACCATTACAGGAGGTGATATTCAAACCCTCGGAGGAAAACTCACTGGAGTATTAATAGACAATGCAGATAATGCTGTTTACGCTAAAATTCCTTCTCCTACCAAAGAAGATTATTCAAAATGGTTAGATGCTGCACAAAAAAATTGTTTTGAACAAGGGCTCACAACCGTTACGGATTGTGGCTTAAATGCTGATGATGTAGATCTATTGGATGGTTTACAAAAAGATGGTAAGTTGGATATGCGTTTGTATGTGATGTTGAGCGACAACGATAATAATATCAATACCTATCTAAAAAAAGGCCCATATAAAACCGATAAATTATTTGTGAATGGTTTTAAAGTATATGCAGATGGTGCATTGGGTAGCAGAGGTGCATGTTTATTAAAACATTATGCCGATCAACCAGGATGGAGCGGATTTTTATTGCGCACGTCTAATCATTATGATTCATTGGCAAAAGTATTGAGTACTTCAGCTTTTCAAATGTGCACCCATGCTATTGGTGATAGTGCCAACAGAGCCATACTTAAAATTTATAATAAATATCTGCAAGGAAAAAATGACAAGCGCTGGAGAATTGAACATGCACAAATTGTGGATTTGAATGATTTTAATTTATTCGGTGCTGCATCGATTGTTCCGTCGGTTCAACCTACACATGGTACTTCAGATATGTATTGGGCAGAAGCAAGATTGGGAAAAGAAAGAATGAAAGGAGCGTATGCGTATAAACAATTGTTGGCTCAAAACGGATGGATGCCACTCGGCACCGATTTTCCGGTGGAAGATATTTCTCCATTCAAAACTTTTTTAGCATCTGTTGTACGCAAGGATGATAAAGGATTTCCAGCGAATGGATTTCAAATGGAGAATGCACTTACCCGCGAAGAAACCATTCGCGGCATGACCATCTGGGCTGCCAAAGCAGGGTTTTTAGAAAAAGAAGTAGGCAGTATTGAAGTAGGTAAAAAAGCCGATTTTATTTTGCTCGATAAAGACCTCATGAAAGTGGCTGAAACAGATATTCTCAAAACAAAAGTTACAGCAACATTTATTGGAGGTAAGAAAGTTTATTAATATTAAATTAAACAAACCAAACGTGGTCTACCCAAAAATCCTTTCAGGATTTTTAAAAGGCCCACTTTTTGGTTTGTTTAATTTTAATAAATAAAGACTTATAATAATCCCATAAGGGACCTTTTAAAAATTACGAAAAGAAGATTTATTTGTGATGCGTAAACAATGAAAGTTGTTTGAGCCCCAACTGGTTGGGGCGAGTTCTTTCATTGTAGCAGAACAAATAAATCTTCCGTAATTTTTAATCAGGCCTGTTGGGAGATTATAAGCATTGTTTTATTTTATCTCCCCAACCATTTCCGCAGGAATCACCCATGCATCAAACTCTTCAGGAGTTACATAGCCCAATTTCACCGCCATTTCTTTTAAGGTAGTATGTTCTTTATGTGCTTTCTGAGCAATTTCAGCAGCTTTATAATAACCGATTTTAGTATTTAATGAAGTAACTAACATCAAGCTATTGTCTACATGTTTTTTAATATTGGCTTCAATTGGTTCAATACCAATCGCGCATTTATCATTAAAGCTCACACATCCATCTCCAATTAAACGAGCACTGTGTAAGAAATTATAGATCATTACTGGTTTGAAAACATTCAATTCAAAATGACCCATTGATCCACCAATATTAATGGCTACATCATTGCCCATTACTTGTGCAGCAATCATGGTCAAAGCTTCACACTGTGTTGGATTTACTTTGCCTGGCATGATAGAAGAACCGGGTTCATTGTCTGGAATAAACAATTCACCAATTCCACTGCGTGGTCCAGAAGAAAGCATACGAATATCATTGGCAATCTTCATTAAACTTACTGCAACCGTTTTTAATGCACCATGCGCTTCTACAATGGCATCATGAGCAGCCAATGCTTCAAATTTATTTTCAGCAGTTACAAATGGCAAGCCTGTTAATGTAGCAATATGTTTGGCCACATTTACATCATATCCTTTCGGTGTATTGATTCCTGTACCAACTGCAGTTCCTCCTAAAGCCAGTTCACTTAAATGACTCAATGAATTGTTGATGGCTTTTAATCCGTGATTCAGTTGTGCTACATAACCACTGATCTCTTGTCCAACAGTTAATGGTGTTGCATCCATAAAATGAGTACGTCCAATTTTCACCACATGCATGAAATCCTTACTCTTAGCCGCTAATGTGTCTCTTAATTTTTCAATCCCCGGAATAGTAGTGCCTAATAATATTTTATACGCTGCAATATGCATGGCTGTAGGAAAAGTATCATTAGAACTCTGCGACTTATTTACATCATCGTTCGGATGCAAGAATTTGTCTTTATCGTTTAATGAACCTCCTTTCAATACATGACCACGATAAGCAACCACTTCATTCACATTCATATTGCTTTGTGTACCACTTCCTGTTTGCCAAACTACCAATGGAAACTGATCGTTCAATTTACCTTCCAAAATTTCATCACAAACAGTTCCTATCAAAGCTGCTTTTTCTTCTGGTAAAACACCTGCATCTCTATTGGTTAATGCAGCAGCTTTTTTCAAATAAGCAAATGCCTCAATTATTTCTTTGGGCATTTTATTGATATCCTGCGCAATTTTAAAATTGTCAATACTGCGTTGTGTTTGAGCTCCCCAATATACATTGGCAGGCACTTGCACCTCACCCATGGTATCTTTTTCTATTCTGTATTCCATTGTTATTGATTTTGAGACGCAAAGTTACCAAAATTGATGTGCTAATAATGGTATTTTTAAGTAATTTTCAATACTATAAATTAAACAAGATGAAAAGAATCATTTTATTATTTGCCTTTTTAGGTACGTTTTTATTACAAATTGTTGCACAGGGTAAAAATCAGTGGCAAAATCTGAGCTCAGGTGGATACAATTATAAAATAGTGGCAGGTGATCCCATTAAAGCAAGGTTTTACACACTCAAAAACGGGTTAACCGTTATTTTATCACCCAACAAAAAAGAGCCTCGAATTTCCTTTCAGATTGCCGTGAGGGCAGGAAGTAATACTGATCCAGCAGACCATACTGGATTGGCCCATTATTTGGAACATTTATTGTTTAAAGGGACCGATCAATTCGGAAGCTTAAATTGGGCTGCTGAAAAACCGTTGTTAGATCAAATTGATCAATTGTACGATCAGTACAATCGTACAACTGATGCTTCAAAAAGAAAAGAAATTTATAAAGAAATTGATCGTGTTTCTGGAGAAGCTGCTAAATTTTCCATTGCAAACGAATACGATAAAATGATGTCTTCTATTGGTTCTCAGGGAACCAATGCGCATACATGGTATGAAGAAACAGTTTACGAAGAAGATATTCCTGCCAATGCAATGGATAAATTTTTAGATGTACAGGCAGAAAGATTTAGAAACCCCATTTTACGAATTTTTCATACCGAATTAGAAGCAGTATATGAAGAAAAAAATAGAGGACTTGATAATGATGCGTCTAAAGTAAATGAAATAGGATGGGCCAATGTTTTTCCTACGCATAATTACGGACAGCAAACCACCATTGGAACAATTGAGCATTTAAAAAATCCTTCTTTGATTGCTATAAGAGCATTTTACAATAAGTATTATGTTCCTAACAATATGGCATTGGTGTTAAGTGGCGATTTTAATCCGGATGAATTGATTAAAAAAATCGACACCAAATTCAGTTTTATGCAATCCAAACCATTTCAAGAATATAAAGGACCAAAAGAAGCTCCTATTAAAGGGCCAATTGTGAAAGAAGTTTTCGGACCAAGTGCTGAATCTGTTCGCTTATTTTATAGAGTCAATGCAAATCATTCAAGAGACGCAATTTTGACAGAATTGGCAGCAAAAGTATTGAGCAATGGAAAAGCTGGATTAATGGATTTGAATTTGAATAAACAGCAGAAGTTGCAATCAGCTGGAGTTGGTTTAACCCAACAGAAAGACTATGGTGTATTACAACTGGTTGCTACCCCTAAACAAGGGCAATCTTTAGATGAAGCAAAATCATTGATTTTGGAGCAAATTGCCATTTTGAAAAAAGGTGATTTTGATCAAAATTTAATTCAGGCAATTGCAGCGAATGAAAAATTAAATGTTCAACAAAATCTGGAAGAAAACTGGTTTCGTGTGGGAGAATTAGTGGATGCATATATCAAACACAAAGGGAATGAATGGAATCAAGACGTTGCTTTTAATGAAATAGTTAGTTCAGTATCAAAGCAAGAATTGGTAGACTTTGCCAATCGTTTTTTTACTGATGATAATTATGTGATTGTATACAAAAGAAAAGGGGAAGACAAGAACATTGTAAAAGTTGAAAAACCTAGTATTACTCCCGTTGAAACCAATTCAGATAAACAGTCTGCATATGTAAAAAACTTTATTGCAAAACCACAGTCCAAGCTTTCACCGGTATGGGTAGATTACAATACCCAGATTAAAAAAGGTAAAGTGGGTACCAATGCTCTTTTGTATACACCGAATACCACCAACAGTATTTTTAGAATGTATTACCGTTTTCCGATGGGAAACTGGAATAGTAAAACCTTGGGTATTGCTTTGCAATATTTGCAATTCTTAGGAAATGGCAAAAGTAGTTCAGAAGAAATCAGTAAGCAGTTTTATAATTTAGCATGTTCATTTAATACAGGAACAGGCAATGATGAAACAACCATTACTTTAACAGGCTTGCAACAGAATTTTGAGAAAGCTACTACATTATTAGAAAGCTTAATTCGGAATTGCCAGCCAGATGAAGCTGCATTGGTTGGGTTAAAAAATAGAATTTCAAAAGCCAGGGCAAATAATAAACTGAA
The DNA here is from genome assembly GCA_943372285.1 of Sphingobacterium thalpophilum. Classification (GTDB taxonomy): domain Bacteria; phylum Bacteroidota; class Bacteroidia; order Chitinophagales; family Chitinophagaceae; genus Sediminibacterium. Next base: position 243,583 of record CALRYA010000003.1, read on the forward strand.
TAAAGGGGCTATTGCAAATGCACTAAGAAGTTACGCTACTTATGGCGCAGACAATCCATTGAATTATACATTAACCGATGCAGAACTTGCAGGTATTACTGCTGAAAGTTTGGTTAAACAATTGCATGAACTATTCAATTATACGCATACTATTTTATATTATGGACCAACAGAGTTCACTGCAATTAATTCAACTTTAAACAATATTCATCAAGGCACAAATACTCCTTTAAGTGTTCCAGCTGCTAAGATTTTCAAAAGAACCGAGCAAACAAAGAATCAAGTATTATTCGCTAATTATGACATGGTTCAGGCAGAGATTTATTGGGTTAGAAACCTCAATAATTATAATCCTGCTGAAGAATCCGTTATGAATGCATTCAATGGTTTTTTTGGAAATGGAATGGGTAATATTGTTTTTCAAACCATACGAGAATCAAAAGCATTGGCTTATTCTACTTATGCTTCTATGCAAGCTCCTTCAAAAAAAGAAGACCGATTTTCTGCCGTTGCTTATGTAGGAACACAAGCAGATAAATTAAATGAAAGTATTGTTAGTATGAATGAATTGTTGGATGTACTTCCTATGAATGAGCAGAATTTTTCGAATAGTATGAAAAGTATGTTTAAGGATATTGAAACGGAAAGAATCAGCAAAGATGGGATATTATTAAGCTATCTGGCTGCTGAGAAAAAAGGTTGGAAAGAAGATCCTCGTAAAACCTATTATGCAACTTATCAAACATTAAAACCTTCAGATTTAGTTCAATACCATAGCAATAATCTGAGCAAGAAAAATTACACGTATTGTATTGTGGCTAGTGACAAAAAAGTAAAAGAAGAAGATTTGGCTAAATACGGTGAAGTAAAAAAGCTCGGCTTAACCGAGCTCTTTGGATATTAATTCTTAATACTTTTATTTACCAGTGAATACCGCTTTCCTTTTCTCAAGGAAGGCGGTTGTTCCTTCTTTCATATCTGTAGTATCAAATGAGTTGCCAAAAGCTTCTACTTCCACTTGATAGCCATTCTTGGTTTCATCAAAAACAGCATTCGCCGATTCAATACATGCTGCAATAGCTAATGGTGCTTTGCTATTGATGACTGTTAAAATGCTTACAGCTTTTGCTAATAATTCTTCTGCAGGCACAACATAGTTTACTAAGCCATATTGTAATGCTGTTGGAGCATCAATCATTCCAGCACTCATTAACAATTCCATTGCCCTTCCTTTGCCAATCAATTGCACCAGTCTTTGCGTGCCACCATATCCGGGAATCAAACCTAGGTTCACTTCTGGCTGTCCGAATTTAGCATTAGCGGAAGCTATTCTAAAATGACAACTCATGGCCAGTTCACATCCACCGCCTAATGCAAAACCATTCACAGCTGCAACAACTGGTTTAGTACAATTTTCAATTCTAAAGAAAGTAGCTTGGCCATCAGCAGACAATTTCATGGCTTCCTGCTTACTGAATTTGCTGAACTCACTAATATCTGCACCAGCAACAAATGCTTTTTCACCAGCACCAGTAATAATTACAGATTTTATGGATTCATTGGTATTCACTTCATCAAATGCCAGATTCAATTCAGCAAATACTGCCATATTCAATGCGTTCAATTTATCAGGACGATTAATAGTAATGGTAAAAATGCCTGCTTCTAAAGAAGTTAATAATGTTTGGTATGCCATGTTGATTTTTTAAAAATTTCGATTCATGCTAACCCATTCGCTGATATATTCAGCAATGGTTGTGGTAGTGGTTCCGGGTGCAAAAAGTTTGCCTACACCCATATCATTTAAGGTTTTCATATCGTCGTCCGGAATAATGCCTCCTCCGGTAAGTAATACATCATTCATTCCCTTTTCTTTCATGAGCGTAATTACTTTTGGGAATACAGTCATATGTGCCCCACTTAATATGCTTATGCCAATGGCGTCCACGTCTTCTTGCAAAGCAGCATTCACCACCATTTCTGGAGTTTGACGTAAACCAGTATAGATTACTTCCATGCCAGCATCTCGCAAAGCGGTTGCTATTACTTTGGCCCCTCTATCGTGCCCATCTAACCCAACTTTGGCAACCAAAACACGTAATGGTCTTTTCATAGCTCAAAATTAACTAAATCTGCTTAGGTTTATATATCAAAAATACGCTGATATGAAATACAGGCCTTTTGGGAATACCGACTTAATACTGAGTGAAATAGGTTTTGGCACATGGGCAATTGGTGGATCCGCCAATGTGGGTGGACTAGAGATAGGTTGGGGCCCCTCCGATGATTCGGTTTCCATTCAAGCGATACATGCAGCGCTCGATTCGGGAATCAATTTTTTTGATACCGCTGATTTTTATGGCTTAGGACATGCAGAAGCTCTTTTGGGAAAAACTATTGGCAATAGTAAAAATGTAATTATTGCCAGTAAGGTAGGGCAGAAGATTGGACCGGATGGAAAAATAAATATTGATTATTCTGCCAAGCACATTATTGATAGTTGCGAACAAAGTTTGCGAAGACTCAAAAGAGATGCCATTGATTTTCATCATTTGCATGTAGCGAGAATGGCTCATCTAGAAAACGGAGAATGTATTCAGGCAATGCAACAATTACAACAGGAAGGAAAAATTCGTTATTGGGGTATCTCCTTAATTACATTTAATCCTTTTCCTGAAGCTGAATTTTTTTTCCAACATCATTTGGGTGATGGATTTCAACTGGTATTTAATTTGATCAATCAAAAAGCATTGCCCATTATGGAAATGGCTGCTGCAAAGGGTTACGGAGTGATTGCACGAATGCCATTGCAGTTTGGATTATTGTCAGGTAATATCAAATCCGATAGGGTCTTTTCTTCTGATGACCACAGAAGCTATCGATTAGTACCATCGATTATCGAAGCGGTTTTATCCATTCTTCAAGAAAAAGTGTGGCCTTTGTTGGAGAAATACCAAACTACAGCTGCAGGACTGGCCTTGAGTTATATTTTAAGCTATGATGCTATTTCCACTGTTATTCCAGGCATACGAACTCCTGAACATGTGCAGCTCAATTCAAATCATTTAGTGCAATTAGAAAAAGCCGATCAACTGTTTTTACAAAAATTATATGAAACGCACTGGCAAGAAGTAATGCAATTAATGGAGAAACAAGGCTAGTATTAATGCTTATTCATGCTCTAGAATAGACAATACTTTTCTCATTCTTTCAACCGTAGCTTCTTTTCCTATAACACTGGCAATATCAAATACACCAGGGCCAAATTTGCCTCCCACCAACATAATACGCAATGGCAACATGAGTTCGCCTGGTTTTAGTTGATGTGCTGCAGCCAGTTCTTTCAGCTCTTTTTCTAAATCAGCGCTTTCCCATACTATGCTTGATTCGTAGGCATTTGCCAATTCAATAAAAAACATATTTTTCACTGCATCCCATTTGGGTTTGATGGATGCTGTGTCGAATTGTGTAGGTGTATTAAAAAAGAAAGCTCCTTGTTGAACAAAATCAGGCAAGAGTGTGCAACGATCTTTAATGAGTTCAATTATTTGATGCAATTGCTTTTCATTTTTCACTTCAATACCATTGGCAATAAACTGTTCTTTAACTAGTATCTGTAATTGATCAACAGTTAATTTTTTAATCCATTCGTGGTTGAACCATTTGGCTTTTTCGTAATCAAATTTTGCTCCACCTTTATGCACTCGATCCATCGAAAATGCAGCAATCAATTGCTCAATGGTAAAAATTTCATTATCAGTTGCATCATTCCAGCCAAGTAATGCCAGGAGGTTTACAAATGCTTCTGGTAAAAATCCACGCTCTTTAAATCCAATAGTTTTTTCTCCTGTTTTCGCATCGGTCCAGTCCATTGCAAATACGGGAAATCCTAAACGATCGCCGTCTCTTTTGCTTAGTTTGCCATTTCCTTCTGGTTTTAAAATCAATGGAAGATGCGCCCAGATAGGCATTTCAGCTTCCCAGCCCAAATATTTCCATAACAACAAATGCACTGGTGCCGATGGCAACCATTCTTCTCCTCTGAATGCATGGGTAATTTTCATGGCATAATCATCTACCACAACTGCCAGATGATAAGTTGGCATTCCATCAGCTTTCAATAATACTTTATCATCTACCTGAGAAGTATTAAAATTGATCTCGCCACGAATCATATCGGTGAATGAAACAGTTTCGTTCTCCGGTGTTTTGATGCGAATTACAAAAGGCGTTTTATTGGCAATTAGTTGCGAAACTTCTTCCGCAGGCAATGTTAAAGAATTGCGCATCTTCGAACGCAACAAATGATTGTATTGCGGTGAAGGGTTCTCTGGAGTTTTAAAATCGATACGCATTTTTTCTAAATCTTCCGGCGTATCAAAAGCATAATAGGCATAACCATCTTTTACCAATTGCTCTGCGTATTGGCTATAACTTGCTTTTCTTTCACTCTGTCTATAAGGAGCAAATGGACCCCCATGTTTTGGGCTTTCATCCGGAATCAATCCACACCATTCAAGGGTATTGAATATATAGTCTTCTGCACCTTCCACAAAACGACTTTGATCGGTATCTTCAATTCGTACAATAAAATCTCCCCCATGTTGTTTGGCAAACAGATAGTTAAATAATACTGTTCTAACTCCTCCTAAATGCAATCCACCGGTAGGGGATGGTGCAAAACGAACCCTAACTTTTTTATTCATAATGCAAATATAAACTTTGCCTATTCGTTAATACTAAGTAAACCACAAAAATCCTACTTTGAGTATATGCGGAGCCTTAAATTGATTGTATTATTCGTTTTGATTACCCAATTTGCCCATGCACAGCTAACTTATCAGCAGGTTTGGGTAGATTATGACTCTGCCTGGACTTTTCAAAACCTACAGTTGATCCCCATTCGATTTAAAGGGCAAGGCAATGTGGCATTTTACAGACAATTATTGCCCAGTCAGTATATCACACTATCCGAAGGAATGAGAACCGGCAAGGTAAAAGTGAAAGAATTTGTAACCAAGGGCGATGCCGATGTACATATATTGAGTGTAATCAATAATTCGGATAAAACCATTTTAATTAATTCCGGGGAATTACTGGGAGGAGGAAAGCAAGATAGGGTGGTAGGTGAAACCAAATTGATTCCACCCGGAAAAGAAGAGCAGTATGTTACTGTTTTTTGTGTTGAAGAAGGAAGATGGACCAAAAAACCGCGAGCCTTCTCGCATAGTGGCAATATCGATATGGAATTGCGTAAAACCCTTGATTTAACGCAGCGTCAGGCCGATATTTGGAAAGAGATCACCCAAAGTTTAGCTGCTCAAAATATTAAATCTGCTACTTCGCAATACCTTCAATTGGATAGAGATATTGAAAAAGCAGATTCTGCTTATCGCAATTTCTTTAATGGAAAATTGGCTAAAACGGATAGTTCTTTTGCAGGATTTCTGGCTATTTCAGGGGATCGAATTTTAGGAACAGAAATTTTTGTAACACCCACTTTATTTAGAAATGCATGGGAATCTATGCTGGCATCATTTACAAAGTCTGCCATTACCAAAGGAGGCGTTCCATTGATCGATAAAAAGAAAATGGAAATCTTTATGGATTCGCTATTGGAAAATGAAACCTCTCAGAAAAAAACATTGGCTCAAATTGGTAAAGCCTATAAGTTCGAAAATTTAGTGATTGGGTTGATTGCATATGGATTTTAGATGCTCCTATCCAATATCTTTACCAAATGTATTTGGTTAAAACTCCTTGGTGGTTAAGGGCAATTTATCCGCAATTGATTTGGCAAATGCCCACTCAAGAAAAAATCATTTATTTATCTTTTGATGATGGCCCTCACGCAACAGCAACACCCTTTGTATTAGATATACTCGCTCAATACAATGCCAAAGCCAGTTTTTTTTGTATTGGAAAAAATGTATTGGAACATCCTGCTATTTATCAAAGAATATTGAACGAAGGTCATGCAGTCGGACATCATACCCAACATCATGCGAATGGCTGGAAAGTGAGCAATGATCAATATTTCAGCGAAATTGAAGAAGCTGCTAAACTGATTCATTCTCCATTGTTTCGCCCACCATACGGAAGAATTAAACGGGCACAAATCAAGCAATTGATGCGAACTGCTGATTCGCAATTGAATATGGCGCAATCTGCATACAAAATCATTATGTGGTCTGTTTTAAGTGGAGACTTTGATACTACACTCAGCGCAGCAGCATGCACTAATAATGTGCTAAAAAATACTGGGCCAGGGTCAATTGTGGTTTTTCATGATAGTACAAAAGCCTGGGATAGAATGTCGGTTGCCTTGCCTGCAGTTCTGGAACATTTTTCGGGAATGGGGTATCGGTTTGAAGCCCTCTAATAAGTTAGGGTACCCCCTAAAAAAAGGGAAGGCCGAGGTAGAAACCTCAGCCTGTTTTTAATCCGTACCCTATGAAAACAAAAATCACGGTAATTGATGTTGCTAAATCACCGCAGTTACTTTAATTAATCCCTATATATCTTAATACTTTCTATCGTTTCTTTCATCTTCTTTGGTAGATTACCTGTCGCTTTCTTTAAACGCCAACAGTATTCATTTTATTTTCTACAAGAGAAAAAAAATCGCCAAATCGTATATTAAATAAAATTAATATTACAATATTGACAATCATTCTCAAGCGCAAATTTACATCTAAGAATTATTGGTTTTTGGCGTTTTATCTTGAAGAACTGTCGATGATTTACTACAGAAGCCTAGAACTGACCAAATTCAACTATTATTTCTTTCATTTGCAGCATGATATTAATTGATACCCATTGTCATTTATATTCCGAAGAGTTTAATGAAGACCGCAGTGCAATGATTCAACGTGCAATTGATGCGGGAGTCCAACAATTTTATTTACCAGCTATAGATAGTAACGAGATCGATGGAATGCTAGCTTTAGAAGCATCATACCCCGGAGTTTGCAAAGCCATGATGGGTTTACACCCTTGTTATGTAAAAGAAAATTTCCAGGAAGAATTACGCATTGTAAAGGAATGGTTGGATAAAAGACCTTTTGCTGCTGTTGGAGAAATAGGGCTCGATTATTACTGGGATACCACATTTAAACAGCAACAACAAGAAGCATTTGAATTACAAATGAATTGGGCCATGGAAAAATCTATGCCCATTGTGATACATACAAGAAATGCTATGCAAGAAACCATTGAAATGGTCAAACCTTTTGCAGCGAAGGGTTTGAAAGGAATTTTTCATTGCTTTAGTGGATCTTATGAATCGGCCAAAGAAATCATCAAAATGGGATTTTTATTGGGAATTGGTGGGGTGGTTACGTATAAGAATGCAGGTTTAGCTGAAGTCTTAACTAAAATCGACTTAGAACACCTCGTTCTAGAAACCGATGCGCCTTATTTAACTCCTGTTCCTTTTAGAGGCAAACGCAATGAAAGTAGTTATTTGCAATATGTGTTGAGTAAACTATCGGATATCAAAGAAGTATCAGAAACTACTATTGCAGCTATCACAACTGCCAATGCAGAAAGATTATTTAGAAATTAATGCAGAGAGGAAGGGATTCGAACCCTCGAAACAGTTTCCCGTTTACACACTTTCCAGGCGTGCTCCTTCAACCACTCGGACACCTCTCTGTTTATGGGTTGCAAATATAGGGATATAAGCGGTATCCTATTTTAAGTTAATAGCAATTCGGTAACACTGGGGTAACAATTCGATAACATTAGGATGGCAGTTTTGCAGCACTAAATTATACATGCTGTGAAGAAGTTGATTACCCTATTATTACTTGTACTTACTAGCTCTATTATAATTGCTCAAAAAGCAAAGATTTCAGGAAAGGTTACCAATTCTCGCAATGAAGGGTTAAGTGGTGTTACTATTAAAATATCTGGTGGAGCAACTGGGTTTACCAAAACAGATGTTGATGGTAATTTTATTCTCACTGTAGAGCCAGGAAAAAAATACAGTGTTGTTTTGTCTTATATAGGATACAAAGACAAAACCATTGAAGATATTTCTTTGCCAGCTGGAAAAAATGAAGATTTCTTAAGTGTATTATTAGAAGATGCAGGAAAAAAATTAACCGATGTTACTGTTACTACAACCGCAAGGTCTTCATCAGCAAAAGGAGAAACAGTAAATGCCTTAATTGCATTTCAAAAAAACACCAATACCGTTGCTTCTGTAATTTCTGCTGAAGCCATTCGCAGATCTCCAGATAAAAATACAGGAGAAGTTCTTAAAAGAACCCCTGGTGCAAGTATACAAGAAGGTAAATTTTTAATTGTTCGTGGATTAGCTGAAAGATATAATCTGGCTATGTTAAATGGTATTCAGTTGGGAAGTACAGAGCCAGATAGAAAAGCATTTTCTTTTGATTTGATACCTTCTAACATGATTGATAATATCGTTATCAATAAGGCATTTGTTCCAGAACTTCCTGGAGAATGGGCCGGAGGATTGGTACAAGTAAATACCAGAGATATTCCAGCAAAAAACTTTTTTACCATCCAAATAGGAACTGGTTTCAATACACAAACCATTGGAAATAATTTTTACGAGTACAAAGGAGGAAAAACAGATTGGTTAGGGATTGATGATGGAACAAGAAGTTTACCTGGTTCATATACTACCAAATCTCAGTTTGATGCATTAACTGCTCAGCAAAAAACTGCAATGGGTAAAGAGTTCGAAAATATCTGGACAGCCAATACAGCAAACGGTCTTAACCGTTTTAATGGTCAGATTCAAATTGCCGGTGGGTTTACAAAAAATTTGAAAGGCAGTCAAAAATTAGGAGGCATATTTGGAGTTACTTATAATCGCTCAGGACGTTATTTAAAAGGAACCAATAATGGTTATGCATTTGTAGGTAATGGAACATTTAGCCCAGATTTTGCATTTAATGATGACCGATACAGCAATGATGTTTTATGGGGTGCATTGGGAAATCTAACTTATCAAATAAATAACAATAATAAAATTTCTTATAAAACTATTTTCAACATCAACTCAACCGATTTCACCACTTTAAGAACTGGTGTTGAAGGAAACGGTAATGCTACATTAGATAGTGCAAGAGCTTTTGAATATGGATTTAAGCAAAATACTTTCTGGAACAATCAAATCAGTGGAGAACACAATATCAAGCCCAATGTGCTTAAGCTAAAATGGTACGGATCATTTACTTTATTAGATGGCTATATTCCAGATCAGCGTAGGTTGTATTATCAAAAAAATAACGGAGCTGCTAATAATCCATATGTTGCTTTGTTGTCTAATGTATTGTCACAAAAAAGTGGTAACCGGTTTTATCAAAATCTTAGTGATTATGTGTATTCTGCTGGTGGTGATTTGGCGTACACATTTGAGGCGCTGGGCGCTAAACAAACCGTTAAAGCTGGATATTTATTCCAGGTGAAAGATCGTTTGTTTGATGCAAAGCCTTTCTCAATCTATCTTCCAAGAGACAATCCAGCACTTCGTTTACAAGGCCCTTCTACTATTTTTAATCCAAATAATTTTGGTGATGGTTCTACTTCAAGTACTTTATTGGCATTCGATGCAATCAAAGGAAATTTATATAGATATTTAGCAAACGCCATTTTGAATGCTGCGTTTTTACAATTCGATAATCAGTTCGGACCTAAAATGCGCGTTGTTTGGGGTGTAAGAATGGAAGATTATGATCAGTTAGTTGGAAGCGTTAAAACATCAGATCCTCGTTACAACAATACTAAAGTAACAGACTTCTTGCCAGGTATCAATGCAACTTATAAATTGGACCAAAAAACCAATCTCCGTTTATCAGCTTCTCAAACCATTGTACGTCCTGAGTTCCGTGAATTGGCCACTTTCCAATACTATGATTTTGAATTGAACGCTGCAGTACAAGGATTGCCAACTCTATTAAGAACAAAAGTTACTAACCTAGACCTCAGATATGAATTGTATCCAAAAGCTGGTGAAGTATTTTCTTTTGGAATGTTTTACAAATACTTTGATAAGCCAATCGAAATGATTTTCAATTTTGGTGCTGGTGGTTCTAGTAACTTTAATTTCGCCAACCCAAATAGTGCACAAGCTTACGGAGCAGAATTTGATTTTAGAAAAAAATTGGATTTCTCTGAAACCTTTAAACACTTTACTTTTCAAGCAAACGCCTCTTATATTTATAGCCGAGTAGTAGATGAAAAGTTGGCTTTAGACAGACCATTACAAGGACAATCTCCTTTTTTAATCAATGCTTCTATTTTATATGATTTAGAAGAGAAAGGATTTAGTGCTACTTTATTGTATAATCAAATTGGTAGACGTATCACTTTCGTAGGAAGTCAGGATCAGCCAGATATATATGAATCTTCAAGACCAGTTTTCGATTTTCAAGTAACCAAAAAATTGTCAAAAGGCAAAGCAGAATTAAGATTGAATGTGCAGGATATTTTGAACAGACCATTGTATTTCTATCAAAATCCTGATGGCAACACTAAACGCCATACATCACTAGATCCAAACAGATTAACAAGACAATTTGGAACCAATATTTCTGTAACCTACCGATATACATTATAAACATTTATACAATCAACAAGTTTAAACATAACAATATGAAAAGGTCAATCATTTGGGTAGCAGCTTTTGCAGGATTAGCAATTACCAGCTGTAGAAAAATTGAGATGGATGGTGGTACAACAGTTACCGTAACTCCTCCAACAACTGGTGGTCAAACAATAACATTATCAGGAAGAATTTCCAGGGATACTTTATTAAAAGCCAGCAATACCTATATCTTAAGTGGTTTGGTGTATATGGTTAACAATGCAACCATGACAATTGAGCCAGGCACTACCATTAAGGGAGATTTTCAAGGTACTTCAGTGGCTGCATTAACGATTACTCGTGGTGCAAAAATTGTAGCCAATGGTACTCAAGACAATCCAATTGTATTTACTTCAAATTCACCAGTGCCTCGTTCAGGAGATTGGGGTGGATTGGTTATTTGTGGAAGAGCTTCTGTAAATACTGCTACAGGTGGATCACCCGGTACATTAACTGTTGAAGGAGGAATTGATAATTCCTTCGGTGATGGAATTGCAGGTGGTGGAGCAACCCCAAATGATGACGATAGTTCTGGTGTTTTAAAATATGTACGTATAGAATATGCAGGGTATGCATTTCAACCAGACAGAGAAATCAATAGTTTAACATTTGCAGCTGTTGGTAGAAAAACTGTTGTAGATTATGTTCAGGTAACTTATGCAAAAGATGATGCTTTTGAGTGGTTTGGTGGTACAGTTAATTGCAAACATTTAATTGCTTATAAAACACAGGATGATGATTTTGATACCGATAATGGATATAGTGGAAACGTGCAATTTGGTATTGCTTTAAGAGACTCCACTATTGCAGATATTTCTCGTTCTGAAGCTTTTGAAAGCGATAATGATCCTAATGGTTCTACCAATGGCCCACAAACAAGAGCGGTATTTAGTAATATGACTGTTATAGGACCAAGAGCTACATTAGCAAATACTGGTAATTCTTTGTATTTGACTGCTGCACAGATTCGTAGAAATTCTGGTATCTCTATTTTCAATTCTATTTTTCTTGGTTGGACTGGTGGTTTATTGATTGATTCTCGTTTAGGAAGAGCAATTGAAAACAGTATTCTTGATAGTACTGTAAGATTTAAAAATAATACCATTGCAGGTTGTGGCCCGTTGGTAGCTGGTATTGCTCCTGCATTGGCCGATGCAATTTCTTTACAGTACATTAATGGTTCACAAAGTTTACCAGGATGGACAACAGTTGCAACAGGAACTGATTCTGTAAGAGCTCGTTTTTTAGGAGCGGGACTAGGAACAGTATTTCCTTTCAACACAGTATTAACCAATGCAGCTCAAGCATTATTAATTGCTCCATTTAGTTATGCTGCGCCTGACTTTCTTCCTTTCGGTGGATCAAATGGTAATCAAGATATTTTACAAAGAGCAAGTTTTGTTGATCCAAAATTAGCTATTCCATTTTTCCAAAAAACATTGGCTCAAGATGGTTCTCCTTTAACATTCCGCGGAGCTTGTGCACCAGCAGGAGCAGACGCAAACTGGTGGAGAGGTTGGACAAGATTTGTGAATCAATAAGTTTGAATGGTAAATATCAATCGGGGGATTGATTGAATTAAAGAGCAACGAAAGTTGCTCTTTTTTTATGAGTAGATTTTAGTGTTATTTTTTGTAGGGCTTGTTTTTGTAATCCGGTTCGTATTGAACAAACCAGCTCAACCATAAACTCCTTGATAAGCGCATTACCAGCGGTTGTAAAACTATTAAGATTACAATATTGGTGCCTAGCCAATAAAAAATTCTGTTATCATCAATGTCAAAACTCAGTCCTATCAATACTTTCCATGCAACAAATGTAGCAACCGTTAAGGCAACAGTTAATGCGTAACTCACATACCCGGTCCCATAATAAAAACCAACTTCTATTTCGGTAGGCTGGCCGCAAACTGGACAATGCTCATGCATTTCCATATTGCCTTTAAATTGATATGCATTCGATGATTTGAAAATATTTCCTTTTCTGCATCGAGGACATTTATTGGCTATTGCACTAAGTAAATATGAATGAGAATATGGCATTAATAGTTATTGGTTATTGGTTATTGTAAAATTAGTTTTTAAAAATAGTAAAGTACTATTAACTTAATAACATAATAACCAATAACTAAATGGCTTCCAGCACTTTCTCCATTTTAAAGCTTCTCGAACCTTTGATCAAAATATGTGCATGTTGATAATACTGGTTTTTCAACCATTCGCCTGCCTCAATCGCATTGTTAAAATAAATAAAATGATGCGTTACTTTACTGAAATCACCTCCTACTAATACTACAGCTTCCCATTTGTATTGCATAATTAGCGCAACTAAGTTTTCGTGTTCTTCTAAACTTGCATCTCCCATTTCCATCATAGCACCCAGCATTAGTATCTTCTTTTCCGAATGAATATGTGCAAAGTTTTCAATGGCTGCCCTCATACTGGAAGGATTGGCATTGTAAGCATCTAGAATAATATGATTGCTTCCTCTCTCTATTAATTGAGATCTGCTATTCGAAGGAGCATATGCTTCAATTGCCGATTTAATGGAATCGTCGGGTACTCCAAAATATTTTCCAATAGTAGCTGCACAAAGAATATTGGGTAAATTATAATCACCTACTAATTGAGAATTGATACGATCAATAGATAAGCCTTGAGTAATTGCTACTTCAACAAAAGGTTCGTTGGCGGCGACATTTCCTTGAACCAAACCCGCTGTTTGTCCATATAAAATTTTATGTTCTATACCAGCACTCATGGGTTGCAAATAATCATAGTCAGCATAAATAAATGCAACCCCATCATTTGCACGAATAAAATCATACAATTCCCCTTTCCCTTTTTTTACACCTTCTACTCCACCAAATCCTTCCAAATGTGCTTTACCACAATTCGTAATCACACCATGTGTGGGTAAAGTATAGGTACAATACCCTTCGATTTCTTTTTGATGATTGGCGCCCATTTCAATCACGGCCATTTCTGCATCAGCTGGAATACTTAAAATAGTGAGCGGTACACCAATATGGTTATTTAAATTTCCCTGTGTGGTAAATGTTTTAAAGTGGCTATTCAAAACAGTATAGATCAATTCTTTACTGGTGGTCTTTCCATTGCTTCCAGTAATCGCAATAAATGGTATCGTAAATTGTTGGCGATGATATTTAGCAAGCGCTTGTAATGTGGTTAATACATCATCTACTAGAATAAGACGTGTTTGAAAATGTTCGGCAATTTTGTCGCTGCTATTCACTTCAACTGCTTCATCCACTATCGCATAAGCAGCACCTTGTTCCAAACCTTGAATTGCAAATAAATTGCCATTAAAATTAGGTCCCTTCAATGCAAAATACAGATCGCCTTTTTTTAATTTTCGCGTATCTGTTTGAATGGATGGATTCGCTAAGAATATTTTATAGAGTTCGGAAATTAGCATTGATAGTTCATCATTTGATCAAAAATAAACATCAAAACTTTCAAATCCCGAAAAGTTGCCAAATATTCGAAATCAAATCCTCAAAAGTTGAAAATTGAGATTTAAAAATCATCTCCCAAATTAAATACAATTCCTAAGCGAAGAGTATTGCTTAATGGATTACGTGTTACGCCACTTCCTGAAGGCACCAAATAAGAAACGTTGATCGTCATGAAGTTAAGGTTAAAGCCGGCTCCTGCAGAAAAAGAACTACGGTTGCCTCTTGATCTATCTTCATAAAAATAACCTGCTCTTAAAAAGAATTTTTCGTCGTAACCATATTCAGCACCAATAGATGCGGTGAAAGATTTTGGATCTGAAAAAGATTTACCATAACTGCTAATTACACTCTGGCTTCTGTATTCGGCAAGATTTGCTGAATCAACAGAAAAATTACCAGTTGCTACAGGAGCAGCGGGTACTAATAATTTATTCAGATCTAAAGCAAACGTAATTTTATTTTGATCGTTGATGGCTTTTGTATACCCAAATCCAATGCCCAGATTAGCAGGTAAAAAATCTTTATTACGAGCATCATTGGTATAACCCATTTTGGTACCTAAATTAGAAATAGATAAACCAGCTGTAAAACCTTCCCCATCTCCATTCACTCCATTGTAAAATAAAGAAACATCACCCGCAATTGAATTGCCCGCACGGTACACAACACCCGTTCCAACATCGCCTGTTACCAATCTCGAATTGATATAACGAAGCGCCACGGCCAAACTCAATTTATCACTCAATATTCTGGTATATCCACCATCTATCGCAAATTCTGTTGGACGAACTGTATTCAACACATTGCCCGAAAAATCGGTTAATTGAATATTTCCTAAACTGAAAAAACGCATAGAACTTGAAATAGCACTCGTTTCATCGAGCTTATGGTAAAAGCCCATGCTGGCTAAATACACATCTGTCAATCCTAAATCGCGCAACCAAGGAGTGTAGTTAAAGGCAATACCTGTTCTTTTTCTAGCGAAACCTACTTTCGATAAATTCCAGAAAACCGCATTGGCCTCAGGTGCAGTAGCTATAGCTGCATCACCCATACCACCTGCACGAGCATCTGGAGAGATGCGCAAAAACGGCACCGCTGTAGAAACAATATTGATTGAATCGGTTTGTGCAAAAGTTGAAGGCACTAATGCTACAATCAGTAAACACGCTAGGATTATTTTCTTCATCATTAATCGATTTAGACTAAACATTCGTTTAAACAGAGATTGATAATTCGTAAAAGTTAAACGTAGAAATTATGCCATTCAGTATGTTTAGTAAAGCAGTAATTGACCTGCGCTTTGAGTTTGTTGCGCACCTGCTACCACAATAATACGATAAAAATAGATTCCTTTGGCTAATTTTTGGCCAGAATCGGAGTCTCCAGCCCAGCTGATCTGTACATTCCTTGTACCATCTGTGTTTACAAGGCGTTTGATGGATTTCACCCTTTGCCCTGCATTATTATAAATATATAAATCTACCAACAGATTGGTATTCGGTTGATTGTGCTCAAAAGCAAATTGGGTACTGGTAGAAAAAGGGTTCGGAAAATTTCTTACCTCTCCAATAATGAGTTTTTCTTGTTGAACAATCGTCAATTCAATGGATTTTTCATTGGAATTATTCAATACATCCCATGCTTTTAATCGGATACTATGTTTACCAGGTTTTAGTGTAGGTAGTTGAAAAGCTAGTTGACCAGATTGATAACTATTGGTGTTATAACTGAAATAATCATTCAAAACAATACTGTTTCTTTCATCATCATCAATTACAGCCGTTATGTCGTGACCAATACTGTTGCCAGTTGAATTAATTCCAGAACTATCTGCTAACTGCGCAATTAAAATGGGGCGTTCATTGGAGAGCCCACTGTTTTTGAACAAAGTATCATTGATAAATAATTTTATCTCCGGACCCTTATTATCTGGTGTGCTGATACTATTGCTACCACTGATTTTGATGGAAGTAGACCCAGCAGCATCTGTAATTCCATTTTCTGCATAAAGACTAATGGTTCCGTTTCCTGGTTGAAATTGAATGTCTTTCGGAAGCACAAAACTAAAATTGAAAATGCCATTTACAACAGTTGCTTTGCCACTGAATAAAATACTTTTTTGAATGCTAAAATTAGTTACCGGACTACCTGCCGTATTGCCTAAAGTTTTTATCGTTTGATTTTTGTCGTAAATGATCGGATAAACCGTTCCATTAAAGTTGGAATTAATGGTGCCAGATGCGGTTTGTATTTCTCCTTGAATAGTGTATTTACCCAAAGATTGCAAACTATCAGTTGCGCTAATAGGCTTATTATTAATTGAATTGATTTTAATGTTTCCTTTCGGGAAAGCCAATTGCATGGCAGGGTCGCCCAGCAATGAAAATTTTCTTGCATTCAACACATCTCCATTGTTCTGCATGGTCTTGTTCTTGGCAATTTGTACAGCTTCGCCCAACGAAAGATATGTGCCATTTGGGTTTCGGGTAAATGCTGTTTGAATATAATTCTCATTCATGATTCTATTGCTTGAAGCAAAAACCAAACGGGTAGTGGTTAATAAAGCAATACCGCCATTAGTATTTCCAAACAATAATCTTTCTCCCAAAGATTGTTTGGTAGGATCATCATGTGGAGCAAAATCACAACTTGCAGTAATGAATAGTGGTAATTTATTAGGGTTATTAAAACGATTTACTTCTGTTGAACTAAAAACTGCCTCTTCTGTTAATCGTAAAAAATTTCCATGACCTGAATAATTAAAAATCAATCCCCCTTTAAAAACACTATTCACAATCGCTTCATTAACCGCAGGATATCTTGCGCCACCAGCGCCACTCACCAACGGATAAGCATCTAAATAAATTTTTTCGGAATGAAATAATGAATTTGCCTGTACCGCAGATGCAGCAATGCTTTCTGCATCATTTAAATGCAAATTATTGTCTTGATCATCCGCTAAAAAAATCATTTCTTTCCGCCAGTCTCCTAAACTTTTTGCCGAATGATAGCCAATAATTTTGTCTACCATTATCTGCGCTTCTGCTACATTATTTACAGGCAATCTTCCAACTGATATAGAAAGTGGTGTTGCTGAATTTGTATTGATATCGTCTGCAGTTCCAATCAATCCAAAAAAATCATCCGAAGTATAAGTGAGTAACGGATCCAAAGAATTGGTGCTTTCGTAAACTGGTACCAGATTAATATTATTGTTGATTCTGCTTTTTGGATCGAAAGATCCAGCACCCAATAAAACTACATAGGCAGGTCTTGCAGCAGTGCTGGAAGCTTTGTCTCGCATGAATTTGAGATAATCTCTGATAGCTGTAACATCAGCTGCTCCACTCGAAAATTCATTATAAATCTGGTCGATGGTGATTACCGCATCTTTAAAACCATATTGTTGTAAATGAAATGCAGACAAGCGATTGGCCGCTGATAATAATGTAGGATGTGTAATAATAATTCCATTTACAATCGGGGAATTATGCAAATTCTGATTATTAATTTTGCCAGCAATAATTGGAGCTGAAAATTGCGATGAAGTAAAAGCAATATATTCTTTCAATGTTTGAATGCTGTTTTTAAAACTAACTGAAGAGCCATTTTGAGTTACCGATAATTTGATGGGTTCTAATGGATTGCTAATATCCCATGCCATTGTTTGTGCAGGTGCATTACTGAGATTGAATTGCCCTACTGAATTTATTTGCCCCCCATTGTTTTGTAGTGAACGAGTATCTCTAAAACGAAGCGCAGTATTATCCGCAAAAGCCAATGCCCTTCGGCCAGTTACACTAAAACTATTCAACCATCCTTCTGCACCAGCAGCGGTCGACTGAAATTGCATAGTCAATGAAAGTGTTGCTTGATTGCTTAATACATTGGTGGTCGTTTTTACTGTTCTCGCATAAGCCCCTAATAAATCTCCACTTACAGTTGGAATATTGATTGATTGTGCATTAGTCCCATTCAATGAAACATTGAATTGAGCATTTGTACCAACGGAACGTGCGGTAAACTGAGTAGTCAATTGTAATGGTTCGTTCAAGATCAATCCTGAAAAATTAATGGGGAAAGTTCGGCTCAATGTTCCCCCGAAACTGGTGGAAAAATTTTCTCCCACCCATTCCTTTCCGCTATTTAGCACATTGTATAAATCATTTTCATAACCATATCTATCGGTGTATTGATTGATTTGAACTGAAGGGCTAGTAGGGTCAGGCACTTGGGTGATAATTCTTTTGCCTGAAGCTGATGTATTAATAGTGATAAAATAGTAGGCTGTATCTGAATATAAATGTTTGGTATAATTGAAACTGCCTTTACTACTATCATAGGTCCATTGGTGTGGGCCGGCTGCATAAAACAACAAATAATCGTTCCCATTAAATATACCATCTCCTCCGTCCACTATTTCTATGGCGTTTTCGGCCAAATCATCAATTCTTGGGTGAGCCGTATTTTCAGCAAGCATTGATCCGCCATTTCCATATAGGCGAATAGAGTTGGAGTTAATTGATCCACTGGGGAAGCCCATTTGATTCAGCATAGCCAGATCCACCTTATAAATTCCTTCTTTGATCACCCCTATTTTACCCCAATTTCCTACTGATAACACCGAATTATTGACATAGCTTGTCTGACCCGCCAAAGAAAAGGGCAGGAGCCAATAAAATAAATAGATGAATACTGCGTTTTTAGCCATTAGGGTGTCTAAAATTAGGGTTTTGATAACTAATATTTATTTACATTCGCTTTGAAAAAACCAGAATATTTGAAGTAGAGCTTTACTTATTCAACTTTTGAACATGCAATTATCCAAATTATCACAACGTCTTGTGTTGCTCCTAGTTGTAGCAAGTGTAGCTTCGTCTTGTAGTTTTATCAAGAAAAAGCCAGAAAAATCCAATACTACCGGTTGGAATTACAACGATAAAAACTATGGTAACTTCAATGTTACCAAGCCAAAAGACATTAAAACTGCTCCAGGATTGGTATTTGTACAAGGTGGAACTTTCACCATGGGTGCAACTACAGAAGATATCATGGGCGATTGGAACAATGTTCCTCGTCGTGTAACGGTAAACTCTTTTTTCATCGATAAAACGGAGATCTCTAACCTTAACTACCGCGAATACTTATATTGGTTGGAAGGTACTTTCGGAGGTGCTGGAATGGACTCAATTGTTCAACAAGCTTTACCTGATACCTTGGTTTGGAGACAAGAATTGGCTTATAATGAACCAATGGTGGAATTGTATTTCCGCCACCCTGCATATAATAATTACCCTGTTGTTGGAGTAACTTGGAGACAGGCTTCTGAATTTTGTATCTGGAGAACGGACCGTGTAAATGAAATTGCCTTAATGGAAAAAGGCTTCCTCGACAAGAAATCTCAAATCAAGAAAACCTTAAATGGTGCTGGACAAGATAATTTCAATACTAAAGCATATTTGTTGGGCGAATACCAGGCAACTCCTGGTAAAGAAGTGACATCTAAAAAGAATCCTTTGAAAGATGCTCAAGGCCGTCCAAGAACCACGGCTAAATTTGAAGATGGTATTATGTTTGGCGATTATCGCCTTCCAACAGAAGCAGAGTGGGAATATGCTGCTTATGGTTTAGTAATGGAAAATCCACAGAAAAAATCTAAAGGAACAAAGGGCGAAGAATTAATTGCCAATAAACAGATTTACGCTTGGAAAAACTCTGGATTCGATAATATCCGTTATACCCAAAAAGGCTCTGTACAAGGTTCTTTTATGGCTAACTTTAAAAGAGGTAATGGAGACAATATGGGTGTTGCTGGTGGATTAAATGATAACGCAGCTATTCCAGCAGAAGTGAGCACATTTTTACCAAATGGTTTTGGTTTGTATAATATGAGCGGAAATGTAAATGAGTGGGTGTCTGATGTATATCGCCCAACTACCAACAGTGATGCGGATGATTATAACCCATACCGTGGTAATACTTTCCAGAAAATTGATAAAGCACTAGGTGAAGGAAATTTAAGAGACGATAAGGGTAGAATCAAAATGATCAATGAAGCTGATTCATCTTTAAAGAACAGAAGAAATTACCAAAAATCTTATGCCATTAACTACATGGATGGTGATTCTTCCAGTGCAGTTACTTATGGATACGGTGTTACTACTTTGATCTCTGATAAGTCTCGCGTGTACAAAGGAGGTGGATGGAATGATCGTGCTTATTGGTTAAGCCCAGGAACACGTCGTTTCTTAGAAGAGACTGAAAGCTTGAGTACATTGGGTTTCCGTTGTGCAATGAGCCATTATGGATCTGCTGAAGGAACATCTAAAAAAGCGAAGACTGGAGTTTTCTTTCCAACGAGAAGAAATAAAAGATAAATACTTTCTTATATAATTTTAAAGCCGCAACTTTTGTTTGCGGCTTTTTTATTAGATCGAAAAGCTTCAAAAGTTTGCATCAATAGCTTGCTAGAAAAGTACATATCGATTTGGAAAAATGTACAAAAACGAGCCTTTTAGAAATGCGGTATATAGTAAATTTAGCAATAAGGAAATGCATTTCTAAGCAGCGAGTGTTGTACGTTTTTCCAAAACATGGTTTGTATTATTTCAAGCATGAATAATTGTGCACATAGCTTATATTTGTTCAAATTGAAACTATGAGAATAGGCTATGGCATCGACTTTCATCAATTGGTAGAAGGAAGAGATTTAATGATCGGAGGAGTAAAAATTCCACACCATAAAGGAGCTTTAGGACATAGTGATGCAGATGTATTATTACATGCTATTTGCGATGCTTTATTAGGGGCCGCGGCACTCGGCGATATAGGTGTTCACTTTCCTGATACTTCTGGAGAATTTAAGAATATTGATAGTAAGATACTATTAGCCCGTACCAAAGAGCTCATTACCAAAGAAGGATACTCTATAGTAAACATAGATGCATCTCTCTGTTTAGAAGCACCCAAAATCAAACCTTATATTGCCGCTATGCAGGAGACTATTGCTGGCATTCTCGGTATTGGTTTGAAGGATATATCCATCAAAGCCACTACCACCGAAAAAATGGGTTTTGTAGGTCGGGAAGAAGGGTTAGTTGCACATGCGGTATGCCTAATAAATTAAGGATTTGAAATTCTTTAAAATAGTCATTTTTTAGTTGAACTGTCTATAGAACTAAGCATGCTTCTGTGCTTAAACAAAAGCCATTAATATTTGCGTCCATTACTTCATATGCCTATATTTGCACCTCTTAAAGATATATAGTGTCTAATACCCCCATATTTTGATCTATGTAGCTGATTATTAATCATTTAGGTTGATGTATAATTTGATGTCTTGAATCTTTATTATTAACAATTTAGTCTATATTGCTATATTTTTAAGTATCTGCTCGGTCAATTGTGACTGAGGTAGGCGTAGCCATTTGATTTATTGAAATTTTTGAATTTTTAATGTTTTTTTAATTTATCGCAAATAATTGAACATAAGGCATTGACTGAAATGAAGAAAGCATTAATCACCGGTATTACTGGCCAAGATGGGGCATATTTAACTGAGTTTTTGTTGAAGAAGGGCTATGAAGTGCATGGTATAAAGCGCCGTAGTTCGATGTTTAATACCCAACGCATTGATCATTTGTACGAAGACCCTCATGTACCCACCAGGCACATGACATTGCATTATGGCGATCTAACCGATAGTACCAATCTTATCCGTATTATCCAGGAAGTTCAACCGGACGAGATCTACAATTTGGGAGCGATGAGCCATGTGCACGTGAGCTTTGAAATGCCCGAGTATACAGGCAATGCAGATGGGATTGGGGCTTTAAGAATATTAGAAGCCATCCGCTTATTAGGACTCACCAAGAAGACCAAATTTTACCAGGCATCTACTTCCGAGCTATATGGTTTAGTGCAGGAAGTACCACAATCGGAAACGACCCCGTTTTATCCCAGAAGTCCTTATGCGGTTGCCAAATTATATGCATATTGGATTACGGTCAATTATAGAGAAGCCTATGGCATGTATGCCTGTAATGGGATCTTATTCAATCATGAATCTCCATTAAGAGGAGAGACTTTTGT
>CALRYA010000004.1:0-265208 GCA_943372285.1 Sphingobacterium thalpophilum
ACAAAAGTCTCTCCTCTTAATGGAGATTCATGATTGAATAAGATCCCATTACAGGCATACATGCCATAGGCTTCTCTATAATTGACCGTAATCCAATATGCATATAATTTGGCAACCGCATAAGGACTTCTGGGATAAAACGGGGTCGTCTCCGATTGTGGTACTTCCTGCACTAAACCATATAGTTCGGAAGTAGATGCCTGGTAAAATTTGGTCTTCTTGGTGAGTCCTAATAAGCGGATGGCTTCTAATATTCTTAAAGCCCCAATCCCATCTGCATTGCCTGTATATTCGGGCATTTCAAAGCTCACGTGTACATGGCTCATCGCTCCCAAATTGTAGATCTCGTCCGGTTGAACTTCTTGAATAATACGGATAAGATTGGTACTATCGGTTAGATCGCCATAATGCAATGTCATGTGCCTGGTTGGTACATGAGGGTCTTCGTAGAGATGGTCAATGCGTTGGGTATTAAACATCGAACTACGGCGCTTTATACCATGCACTTCATAGCCCTTCTTCAACAAAAACTCAGTTAAATATGCCCCATCTTGGCCAGTAATACCGGTGATTAATGCTTTCTTCATTTATTATCGGATGAATTGGGTAATTTTTCTAAGCGGTTTGGCAAACAAAGTAAACCAATAGGGTTTCAAGCCATTGATTTCCCAAGCCATTCGATCTCCCTTATTGGCGAGTAGCCTGTTTCTGATGGATTGATTACTTACTCCACCAGTTCTCATTTTCACCATAACTTCCTGCAAATATGCAACCTTAATGCCAAATCTGTATATAAAACGGAGCATGAGTTCGTAATCTGCAGCAGTATAAACATTGAGATTGAATTTGCCATATTGCCGGTATAATTCCGCTTTAACAAAAAATGTAGGGTGCGGAGGCATCCAGCCATATAGAAACTCTTTTTTACTACATGACCCAGCTATCCATTTTCGCTTTACGAGTGAAATTTCTATTGAGTCCACGTATTCAAGATCACCATAAATAGCTGCTGCATTACTTGTTTCAAAAAGATCAACCAATTGTTGAATGATTGTATCGCTCGCATACAAATCGTCAGAGTTTAATATGCCGATGATATCGCCTGTTGCCAAATCAATGCCTTTATTCATGGCATCGTAAATGCCATTGTCTTTTTCGGAAATGAGTTCTCCTAAAAATTCATTTTGCTTTATAATTGCCAAAGTATGATCAGTTGACCCTCCATCAATAATGATGTGTTCAATATTTTGATAGGTCTGATTTTTTACAGATGCCAAACAATGAGCAATAGTAGCTTCACTATTGTAGGTAGCTGTAATAATGGAAACTTTCATGAATCTATGCGAACTTGATATATTATTTTCTTTCAACGATGATATTTTCCATAACCAACATATCCATGCTGGTTCTCAAATAACAATCCAGTGCTTCTTCTGGAGCGTTTACAATTGGTTCGTTTTCGTTGAATGAAGTGTTGAGCAAAATGGGTATGCCTGATTTTTTTCTGAATGCATCAATGAGTGCATAATACCTCGGCGAAATATTTTTATCTACTGTTTGCAATCTGCCTGTTCCATCAGCATGTGTTACTGCAGGTATGATTAAACGCTTTGATTCTTTTATAGGAAATACTTTTTCCATGAATGGAACATCATCCACTATTTCAAAATATTCGTCGACGTATTCTTTTAATATACTTGGAGCGAAAGGTCTGAAACTCTCTCTGCGCTTGATTTTACTGTTGATCAGGTCTTTGGCATCTTGTCTGCTTGGATCAGCTAAAATAGATCTTCCTCCTAAAGCCCTGGGGCCAAATTCTGCACGCCCATTGAACCAGCCAACAACACCCGCATTGATTAATCTGTCGGCTACATAATTAAATAATTGTTCATCCTCCATTTTCACATAATCGATATTTTTTGCTTGAAGCATTTGCTCAATGTATTCATTGGTAAAATGAGCGCCAGTGCAAGCAGAAAAAATAGGCGCTACGCGAGGTTGATTCAATATATGATGGTATACATACTGTGCAGCTCCCATTGCAATACCAGCATCATGCCCAGCAGAAGGAATATATAATTGCGTGAAAGGAGTTTGTGATTTTATTTTTCCATTGGCCACACTGTTCTGTGCCACTCCACCAGCCAAACAGCAATTGGATAATTTGGTTTCCTGGTGCAAATGATTGAGAATATGAAAAATACTTTCTTCTGCCATACGTTGAACTGAAGCTGCGAGGTCTTTGTGGTGTTGTGTTAAAGGAATGTCTTTGCTTCTGGCTTTTCCAAAAACGGTTTCCATTTTTTTACTATAAGCAATAGGTATTGCAGGAATATTATCACTGTTATAAGCAACAAATCCTTTACCTGGAGACCTAAAATAAGGTAGGTTCAATTTAAACAAACCGCCTTTTTCTAAAAGAACCACATCTCTTAATTGATCTAAATAAACGGGTTTGCCATAAGGTGCAAGCCCCATGATTTTATATTCATCACCATAATGAGGAAAGCCTAAGAGTTGAGTGAAAGCAGTATAAAAAATACCCAATGAATGCGGAAAATCAATGGAATCAATTACTTCAATTTGATTGCCTTTGCCAATGGCTAACATGGTAGTGCTAAAATCTCCGGATCCATCAATACTTGCAATTGCAGCAGTATCAAAAGGAGATGCGTAGAAGGCACTGGCTAAATGAGATCGGTGGTGTTCTACTTGGTGAATTTTTTGTTTTACTTCATCTAAAGCAATGCCAAAATGGGTATTGAATTCCTGTTCTAATGAACTTACTTTTTGTTGATTGAGTAATCGTTCAATAGTATGAATAATGGATTCTATAGGTCGCGATGCAAAAAATAATAGTTTGTTTTTAAACTTGGCTTTAGGATCTCTACCAATAGCAATATTATCAACCTCATCTATGTTTACACCAGCTTCTTGTAAACAAAATGCAATGGCTTTGGATGGAAAACCCGACCAATGTTTTACTCTTCTAAATCGCTCTTCTTCTGTTGCTGCAATGAGAATTCCGTCTTTAAATATTGCTGCAGAAGAGTCTGCGTGATAGGCATTTATTCCAAGTACAATCATGTTATATTCAGTAATTCAGTATACTCTTTTTTAAAATCTTGCTTAGCAAGATAGTTATTTGCTAAATCATGGGCTCCATTCAAATATTTTTGCCAATGATCATTGTCTAATTTTGCAATTTCATCTATTTGAAGTCCGGTTTCTTGAGGATTATCAATGTTTAGGTTCCAGCCTGCATGTATTTCCTTTAAATTATTCCAACTGGTAAAATGACTGGTAATAATGGGCCGAGGGGTTCCCAATGCTTCAAAAATGGCATGTGAAAAGTTTTCTCCTTTACTCAATAAAATAAAAGCATCGTGTTTGCTCACTATCTGATGCATATCAGCAGGCTTAAACGCTCCGAAGTATTTCACCTGAATATTTGCTGGCAGGCTGTTGATTATTGTTTCACAACGACTCCAATAATCAGATTCTTTTATTACTCCATATATTGAAAAAAATATGTTGTATGTACAATTCCGAAGAGATTCTAAAGTATAATGAAGATTTTTCTTTTCAGTGATGATGGATGCATACACTAAACGCAAAACACCATCTGTTTTTCCAGAAGGGAGAAAATCATTTACGGGCAATTGAGGAATATTTCCTAAGAGTGTAAATCGGTCAGCGGTTGAAGGAAAATATTGATTAATCCCTTCCTTTTCTTCTTCTGAAGTAATATGCCAATGTATATTTTTAGTTAAGCCCAATAGTTGAATAACTTTAAGATACCATTTTTTCTTGAAGGATTTGGTTGAAAGCGCACCAGACTGAAGCATTCCTCTCGGAGCAACTATTACGCTTGTATTTCTAAATTCGGAATACTTAATAACCAAGAGCGGATTTAATAAGAAAGCGATATGCATAAAACCATTAATGTAAATGGTATCGGGGTTTACTTGCCTGATCAAGGATTTCATTTTGATTAAATCGAGTCGCTTTTTATCGTCATACCAGACTTTTATTTTTGCCTGGTCTTCTATAAGAATATCGTTCCACTGATTGAGTTGAATAGTTGAAAGCGGTTCGTTATCATTTAAATCATAACCCCCGGTAATGCAATAAAAATCAAAATCCTTATGCAGCAATGCTATCATGTTGCGCAAAGATTGAATCACTCCTCCAGCTTTATATGCAGGGTAAAAGAATTCGTAAATGATGAGTATTTTTTTGTTAGGTTCAGCCATTGTTAACTTCTTACAAAATGATAAGACCCTGCAATCATTTTATTCAATACAAAACGATCTTTTTTAATTGCTCTAATTATTTCATCCTGAGTTTCTAATTGTTTTTTATACATGCCTCCGTGCAACTCAATAATGATATGCTTAATATAATCAGGGAGATGAAATGCTGTTTCTACCATTAATTCTTCGCTTCCTTCAACATCAATAACTAAAATAGAAGGCTTAAAATTGAATTTTTCTTCAACTGTTTTAATGTCAATAATGAATTCGTTTTTATTTACATTATCTGTTTTAACTGAAAAATCAATTTGTGTACCCAGGGAACCTAAATCATCAGAATATCCATCAATAGAAAGATTGTCAGGTACTGTATAAACAGGGAAGCCATATCCTTTTAGTAAAACAATATTAGGATAATCAGCTTTCCATCTGAGGCAGCTTTTGTACAAAGTATCATTACATTCAACACTGATAATTTTTCCAGATGGCCCAATTAAATTACTCATTACTCTTGTTAAAACGCCAATGGAAGTACCCATTTCTAAAATATGCTCTCCTCCATTTAATAATTCTTTTACCAATGCTATTTCAGCACCCTCGTATTCATTCTTTTTAAGAATCCATTTTGTTCCAAAGCTAAAAGGCTCGTTTCGAATTGGGATGATTGCTCCGGCTATATTTACGGAAACTGGCCAAAATATTTCTGGAATAAATTTGGCCAAAATGGCGCGTCTTAATTTTAATAAAAATGTTTTCATTAATTATTGTTAATTCAACCAAGTGTTGACTTGCAGAAGATTGTTTTTAAATCCTTCAAAAGAAAAATACTGACGAGCTCTTTGTTGTATTGCTAAATAATCAAATACAGAATCATTCAATGAATTAATTATAGCTAATTTAAGTTGATCAAGATTATCAGGATCAACCAAAATTCCTAACTCACCGTTCTTAAGCGCATCCACACTTCCATCTTTATTTCCAGCAATTACTTTTCTGCCGCAAGCAAGGGCTTCAATCAAAACAATTCCAAATCCTTCCCCCTTGCTTGGTAAAACAAAAATGTCTGCCAGTAAATAATGATCGATCAGTTCTTGCTCTTTTACGAATCCTGTAAGAATCACTTGATCGGCAAGTCCTTCTGTTTCTATTAATTGTTTAACTCGCATTAATTCTTTATCATCTGCATTTCCGGCTATAATGTATTTCACTTTCAATTGATCACTATTGAGTTCATGAAGCAGTTTAATGATTTGATCATAGCCTTTGTATTGCTCTTCAGACGAAAGCCTAGATACGGTAACTAGTACTTTTTCATTCGACTGAATTCCATATCTGTTTAATAAATAGGTGGGTTTATCAAAATCAGTTGGATACTTAAAAAATGGATCTAATGCATTGGGTAAAATTTTAATTTTACCAGATTCAAGTGTTGGATTATTTTCCAACAAAGTAGTTTTGGTGAAATTACTCACAGCATAAATTGCGCTGGTATTTTTTAACAACCAGGCTTTACGGCCAACCAATGGTTCCCACACTTCAATGCCGTGTGCAAAAAGAATCAGTTGCTTGGATGGATACAGCAGTTTTATTAAATATACCAATGGAGCCAAATTGATATGACCAATTAATATGGTTGAATATTTTTTTCCATTCCATATTATTGACATCAAACAGGCCAGTTTATTCCCCTTGAATCCTTTAAAAAATTGCTTATTAAAATATTTTTCATCTGCTGCTGCATCATAAACGGAGTAAGCATCCAACTCACTTTCTTTAAAAGAAGCCAATACATTTTTATTAAACTGTTCTATTCCACCAGTTCTGGAAAATGCGGTTAAATAAATGAATGCGGTTTTGTTTACCAAGCTCTATTGTATTTCGAAGGCATTTGTGAGAGGCAATAACACCAGTACCTACTCCAGTGTGTTTTTCCGGTTTTCAATTCGTCTTTGAATTGTCGGTTTAATTCATTTTCATTTGTAGGTAATGCTGTATTAACCATCCATTGTTGAAAAGGAAAAGCAAATCCTTGTTTAGGTCTATTCCAAATTGCTTCAGGCAATACATCTTTAAACGCTTTAATGAGCAAGTGTTTTGGCCCACCATTCAACCTCAAGGATGGATGAATGGAATGGCAAACTTGCATAAATTCTTTATCTAAAAAAGGAACCCTTACTTCTACAGAATGCCACATGCTCATAAAATCGGTATCTCTCAATAATTGATTTTGCATATATAAATTCGTTTCGGTAAAACTCACTTGTTCCTGCAAGTTTAACTGAGGCAAGAAGGAAGGCATTGGCACTTTATCGATTGTTGCTTGAATTTCATCTATGCTAATCTGAAGAATTGCTGAAATTTGAAGCGGTGTAAAAAAGCCTCTATTGAATAAATATTGACCCCATGCATTTTTTCTTTCTAAAAAACGAAATTTTCTTTTCTTATCGTCTTTGAATAACTCTGCTAAATGGAGTAAAAAAACCGGAATGAGTTTGGTTTTGGAGAGCAAAGCAGCGCGTTTGAAGGAAGGATATCCTCCCAATAATTCATCAGCTCCTATTCCACTCAATACCGCTTTTAAACCTGCTTCCTTTGCATATTTGGTAATAAAATAGGAATTAATGCCATCATTACTAGGCTGATCCATTGCCAATAAAATATCATCGATTGAATCATTAAACATAGATTGATCAATGGTGAATGACTGATGTTTAGCACCGGTTTGCTGAATGATGATGTCTTGGTATTTTTTCTCAGAAAAAGCAGCCTCTGCAAAATCGATTGACAATGTATTTAAATGTGCTCCTGTAAACTCTTTTGCCAAAATGGTTAAAATGCTGGAGTCTATTCCACCACTTAAAAACAATCCTATTGGTGCATCAGAAATCAAATGCCGCTTAACTGAAGCTGTCAGTGAAGTTCGAATGGCATCAATGGCTTCAGATTCCTTTGTTATTGTATATTGATAATTAGTTTGATTGAATTGATATAAACTTGAATGAAGATCATTCAAATCTACTTTCATATAACTGCCCTTTGGTAAAGACAGTACTCCCTCTAAAGTAGTAAAGGGTTCAGGCATATGCCCAAAGCATAATAAAAATGTTTTCCAGTCTGGGTTTTCCGGCCAGTTATGATCAATTTGTTTGAATGCTTTTGTTTCAGAGGCAAAATAAAACCCTTCTTTATAAAAACTATAATACAGCGGTTTAATTCCTGCATGGTCGCGTGCTAATACCAATTCATTTTTTTGAATATCATAGATAGCCAGAGCAAACATGCCATTGAATTTTTTAAAACATTCAACTCCCCATTGTTCATAGGCCGCAATAATTACTTCGGTATCTGAATGCGAAATAAACTGATGGCCCAATAATATTAGTTCCGCCTGTATTGTTAAATAATTATAAATCTCTCCGTTGAAAACAATCACCAGATTGTTCTCTTTACTAAACATCGGTTGGTGACCTGCTTCGGTCAAATCAATCAAAGACAATCGCCGATGGCCAAATGCCAAATGCGATTCATTATTTAAGTAAACCCCTGCATCATCAGGCCCTCCATGTTGCATACAATCGCGCATAGCAATAATTTCTGAATTAGAAATAGTTGCAGCAGGGCGAATGATTCCAGCGATTCTACACATGGTTGTTATTGATAGCTAGTTTGTTTATTTCCTTAATTAAACTGGCAGTATATTTCTCCCAGGTATTCTCTTTAGCAATTGCTGCTGCCGATCTACCCATTACTGAAATGAGATTGGGAAATTGAATGAAATTAAGCATGGCATTTAATAAAGCTTCTTGATTACCAGCCGGAATAACAATTCCATTTTTTACATTTACCAATTGAGCTGCTCCAGTATAGTTGGTAACTATAACAGGCAAACCTGAAGCCATTGCTTCTAATACAACTGCAGCCCAACTGTCTAAGAAACTAGGAAAGACAAATACATCTGCAGATCGCAAAGCTTTGGCCAATTCTTGTTGATTCAAATATGGTTGATAAAAAATATTATCATTATCTAAAAACTTATTCAAGGTAGGTGTAGCGTCCCCGGCAGGGCCTATTAAAGTTAACTTAGCCAACTGATTGGGAATACTTGCAAAAGTCTCTAATAACAATTCAACTCCTTTGCGCTTAGTGATGATCCCGGCATATATAAAATGCATTGGCATTTTTTGATTGTTATCTTTTTGTACATCTTCATAAAATATCGATTCATCAAATCCCAATGGATTAATAAATATTTTATTGCTATCAATACCAGCTTCTTTAAGCGTATTTGCTGCAAACTGAGATAAACAAGAAATTGTATTGGCTTGTTCATACTCTTTTTCTTTTAGCGACCTTATAGTAGCAAATAATTGATTAGAGCCCGTAATCAATTTAAAAAAAGGTAATTTTTCCCTTAATGATGCTATTGTATTTGGGTGAACTTGTGCGAGATCCAGCCATTTGATAGCTCCAATTGTATCTGCAGCTACAAATGATTGTGTAGAAGATTTTTCATACCCAATGATTAAATCGGGTTTCCATTTTTTAACCAACCGAGCAACCCATTTGTCATGTAAACGATCTTCCCAATAAGATTTTTGTTCTACATCAAAAGGCAAAAACTTAATGAAAAAATGGAAAAATGTAGTCCAAATACGAGTTTGTACGGATTGAGTAGGAATGGATGCATCTGAATAACGTTTGACATAGCTATCCAATGAAGTAATACCAACTAATTTTTCAATTAATCGGTTAGGGCGGTACCAATAAGCAGTAGCAAATAAAACTTCGTGACCGGCATGGTGTAAAGATTTAAAAGTATGCTTGCTGTATTGAATAGATGGATTAGAGAGTAGAATTTTCAAAGAGGGAAATGTATTTTTTAGCTATTACCGATCTGCTATGATTTTGTAAATGCTGTTTTTCTTTATTGATAAATAAATCATCTTTTTTAACGTTTATAGCATTATCTATAGCTTCTAGAATTGATGTTTGATCTAAAGGATCAAAATAAAAAGCCAAACCGCCAGTTGCTTCCTGGAGTCCCTGCTTATTGGAGCAAGCAATAGTACACCCGCAAGCCATTCCTTCAAGGGCCACAACGCCAAAAGGTTCATCCCAAAGAGAAGGAATGACCATGGTTTTTGCTTGATTGAGTGCATTGACCAATGCTGAACCATGTAAAAAATCGGAAAATACAACCTGTGCTGTGAGGTTTTTTTCTTGCACCAATTTTTCTAATACATTTTTTTCTGGGCCATTTCCAATGATGAGGCATTTGTAACTTTTTGTTGAAGCAGCAATTGCCTCTATTAATCGATTCACACCCTTATCGGAAACCAATCGTCCTAAAAAAACCAAGTCATAGTTTCGATCTCCAACATTTTGCTCAACAAATAATGGAGCTGAAAAATTGTGTATTATGGTTGAAGGAGAATTTAATTTGGAAGCGATAAAATTACTTACACTAATATTCTTTGCAAAACGGGCGAAGAATTGTTTCAGCAATCCTGTTTTTGATGCTTGGTGATCGTATTGTATATGATGCACCACCCACCATTTTTTTTGATGGAGTAACCCTGGTAAAATATTCTTGATACTAATATTGGCTTCCAGATAAATATCTGCTTTTGATATAGCTGCTATTAATTGACTGTTCGATTCTTTAAATACAATTGAATAAGCAGGATTAAATTGTCTATTTATTTGTGGAGTTATTGTATAAACAGTTACCTCATGCCCCATACTTGTCCACTCTTCTGCTAAACCGGCCATAATATTTTCTAAACCACCAATATTGGGAAGAAAAGTAGAACTGAAAATTACAATTTTCATGCAAGCCAACCTTTTTGTTTAAAAAATTGAACCTGGGCGTCTACGTTGGATTGGCTGGACCAATGTTGCATTTTTTGTTTGGCATTGGTTGATATAGTGTCCTTTAAGGATTGGTTATCTATTATGGCATTTATTTTTTTTGTCAATTCTGTAATATCTCCCACAGGATAGGTAAACCCAGTTTTCCCTTCTTCAATTAAATCAAATGCTGCACCAACTGCATTACTGGAAATTACAGGAAGCCCGCAAATCATGGCTTCATTCACCGTTAAACCATAGGGCTCATGTTCCGAAGGAACAATTAACACATCCGCCAATTTGTAATAGCATGGCAAATCTGTATAATCAATCAATCCGGGGAATAACACTTTGTCTTGTATACTTAGTTGCTTAGCTAATTCTGATAAGTCCTGGCGCATTGGACCATCGCCAATCATAATAACATACGTACTTGAATTTTCGATTTTTGCAAAAGCTTCGAGTACATCTTGAGGTCTTTTTCTGTTAATAAATTTGCCGCAAAATAAAATTATTGTTGATTGATCTGGCAATTGATATAATGCTTGAAGATGCTTTACATCAGCTTGATCATATAAAGAATGTAGAATGCTTTCATTTACTGTATAAGGAGTGAGTACAATATTGCTAGATTTTATTCCTATCGAAGTGAAAAAGTCTAGACTGAAATTAGAAGGAACAAATAGAACATCAGCGATAAGATTATATAAAATTTTAAAAGCTACTGGTTTTAATTTCAGCATTACTCCATTACTTCCGGCAATCCCCTGTTTACTTGTTGCATCAGAAGTTAATACTAGTTTTTTATTGAATATTTTAGAAAGAATAATAGCCCATTTAAACAATGGATGATAATGACCATACACTACTATGCTAGTAGACCATCGAATTGCTTTAATTAAATCTAAAAGTGAATTCACTAACTCATACTGAAATGTAAATAACGAATTGCTTTTAAAAACAGTTTGATTTATATTCTCATTCCCTTTTAATGAACCATTGTTTAATGAAAAACAAATTACTCTTGAAGCGATTCCATTCTCCTTTTGAATTAAATGATATGGCAAATCATTTTGTATGGGTCGTTCGAGTATATATAGGAGATTCAAAATATTTTAAACCTTATGTTTGATCACAAAAATAATATTATCACCAAAATGCCCTTGAGGTATGAATGGTTTTAATAAAGCAGCTAACAACTTAATGCCAGTTCCATAATTATCACAAAAAGGATAAATGACCGTTTGTTCTAAAACCAATTGGTGATTAATTAATAGTCGTTGAAGATTTTCGATATACACTGGATAAATATGAGTAGGGTCACTTTTATCATCAAAATGCCCTAGTCTTCCTTTTAATAAAAATCGAAGTCTGGCTTGAATACTGTGAATATTGGGTGTACTCATAACACAAACACCGTTAATTGATAAATTGCTTTTGATTAATTGAATTAATTTTCCCGGATTCTCCAAATGCTCAATTAATTCTAAGCAGGTAATCAACTCAAACTGACCAAATTGCTCATTCGTATAATTATCAAAATTAAAAGGAATGGCTTTGACATCTTTCAATTGGAATTGCTTCACATCTAAATCAAGACCCAATTTATTAGAAGCTGAAATATTGTTAAATCTTGCCAACCATGCACCACTGCCAGAAGCAATATCTAATAAATTATCGAACTTATATTTATTCACATTCGTAACTAGATAATTATAAACAAAATCATGCAGTCCCTTATTTGATCTTTCTATCATTGAAACATTTTAAGATTGAAATGGATATTTGATTGTACTAGGTTTGTTTACAATAAAACTTTTTTGTATGTAAAATTGGAAATAAAAATAATCAACCAATATTATCCCAAGTGCAGCAAAAACTGCATTGTATAAATTAAAAACATATGGGAAGAACAATAATAAAAGGATAAAAAGAATAATTTTACCAGCAGTAGGAATAAACAATTGTCTTAATAAAAATATCAGTACAAGTATTCTTGTAATCAGCAATATAAAACCTCCTTCTAATACTATTCTTACTAATTCAGATTCAAAAAAACCATACTCTAAAACATAAGGTGAAGTTCCAAATAACTTATTGGCACCTTGATAAGTAGATCCTAAACCAACACCCAAAACAGGAAAATTGCCTCTGAAATTGATGATTTCGTAAAAGTCTCCAAAAATTCTGCTTGATTCTTCACCAGATTCTATACCTCGGCTTCTCCTTTCGATAAATCCAGTAAATGAACTGTTGATTAATTCAACAAATTGATCTGAGCCAATGCCTAAAACAATGGTAGCAATAATTAATATAGGGAAAATGTTTTTTAGATCTACAATGGCTTTACTGAAGAAAATTGGTTCTGTAAATGCTATTAATGCTAGAATAATAAAATAAGAATATGTAGCAGCCCTTGCGCCACTCATAAAACAAGCTGTAATACCTAAAAGTAAAAGTAAAAGTATATAAAGACTTTTATAATTGTATTTGACCATTGCCCAAATAAGTAAACTATTGAAAAATAGAAAACCCGTAAATCCACTTATATAAGAAAAAGTTCCAGTTACTCTTATTGAATTACCCACCAAAGCAACTCCGCCAACTGCATCAACATCTACATATGTATTTATAATAGAACCTGCAGGTTGAGTATATTGAAAAAATGCAAGCAATAACTGAAGTATCCCGCCAACAAATAGAATTTCAACAATTTTTTCAAATTCAAAATATTGCCTGTTATTAATGTAAAAAAATAAAATAAAAAAAAAGCTACTATGCAACAGAATACCAAGTAATCCATGACTCAAAGTAAGATTTAAAGGATTTAATACACCCGTTATTAAAACAAATAATAAAATTATAAATTGGGTTTTCCCTTTATGCCAATTCTTCATTCCGCCTCCAATAAAAATAAAAGCGAAGGGAATGAGTATTTGAAAAAATAGAATAATGTTTCCAATTTGCTTGTCTGAAATGAACCATTTCCTGAAAGCGCCACTTAATACAGTGAAAAAATAAATCAAAAGAAATATTTTTAAATGCATATTCAATTTGGTGGTATGAGTGTATCTACCTTGCATTAATTGAATAAATTTAAATAATAGGCTATAGAATGCTCCCAAGAAAAAAACTTCCAATAAGAAAGCTTTGCGTTTTTACTCATCGAAAATGTAAACTCATTATCTGAATTTATTTGATTGATTTTTTTAGTTATGTTGGCAGGATTATCATCAACAAAAATAATATTTATGCCATCTTTAAAAATTTGACTATCCGTCATATCGCCACAAGTTGATATAATGGGAATCCCTAATAACATTGCGGTCGCAATAGTTCCGCTTTTAGAAGAAACACCTCCTTGATTACGATTACTAACTTGTTCCAATTGAATATACAAATGGGCTTTTTGTAATTCTTCGATCAGTTTATCAGATTCTAGATTCACTGAAAATCTAAATACTTTTTTAAGATTATATGCTTCAATATAATGATTGATTCTAGTTAAATCATTTTGTGAAGCCCTTCCAATTATATTAACCTGAATTGATTGTTTTGAATTGCTAGATAGCATGCTAATTATTTCAAAAAGAATTTTCTCACACCTATTCGCATTAACTACAATCAATAAAAGGCTATCAGAAATACTATTTAGAGTAACCTCTTTTTTTATTAAAAATTCAAAATTGGACGGAATTAATACAAGATCTGACTTAAATGGCTTAAGTAATGATTGATAGTATAGATTACTAGTTTGAGTACGATTGGATGTTATAGCTATCAAATAAGCAATAGATCTTTGTAGCAAAGCTCTGATGAAACCAAAAAATCCATTACTAATCAACCTTATTGAAATTTCATGAAAATTAACATGAACTTTTATGCCTAAAATTCTTGTATAAATTAAAAAGGGAATTAGAAAAAAAGGTGTGCCTAGAGAAGAAAATGAGTAGGGTTCATATTGTAGGAATACCCATTTTGGCTTTTTCTGTCTTAGAATTGTAGTCAAATTTAAAAGACCTCCTATTCCCCAATTAGGGATTACTGGAAAATAATGATCTAAAGATGGGTTTTCTATGCCTTGCCCACAATACAATTCAATTGACTTATCATTTAAAACTAATTGTTGCAACAAATGATAACTATAATCCCCTACACCATCATACTTGAATGGCGAATTACCTGAAAGAATAATTGCATCAAGATTTTTATGGTTTGAAGTCAAAACTATTTATTAAACATCGAAACTAATGAATCAACTAATTTATCAGTGACATTATTCCACTCAAGCTCCTTTACAGATTCTTTTGCAGCCTTCCCAAATTCGCCAATTAATAAAGGTGTATTTATTAAAGTTTCTATCTTTTCAATAAACGAAGTGGTATTGCCTGTCTCAAATAATAAACCGTTAATATTGTTTTGAATAAAATCAATTTGTCCTGAATTATCTGAAACAACAGGACAAAGGCCCATATACATCGCTTGAGTTAATGCCAATGATTGACCTTCAAAAAAAGATGGCAAAACAAAAATGGATACGTTTCTATAAATCGCTGCTTCCGTATCATCAGAAAATGGCGGGATAACAGTTATTTGAGATTGCACCTGCGGTAAAAAATTGATGAACACTTTATCGTCAGATAAATTGGTGCCAGCTATAAATAGCCTAAGATTTTGATATTTTGGTAACAGATAATTAAAAGCATCTACTAGCAACTGAGTTCCTTTTCTTTCAATCCAACTTGCATTGAATAAGCAACTAATAATTTGATTTTCAATTTTCTTCTCATTAATAAAAGGCAAATATCCATTATTAAAAACAATTATTTTTTTTGGATCTATCCCTTTCCTTTCGATTAAGAAATTTTTATCATTATAATTAGAAAGTAAAATTTTACTTGCTTTAAGAAAACCGTAGTTATTAGACCAGAATCTCCATTTTAAAGGAACAATTTTTGCTTTTAAAGAAGGGGTAAAATAGTTGAATTGTTGTTGAATATCCCAGTTACGCGCTTCAATACCATGGCTGAAAACTACCAATGGAATATTTT
The DNA here is from genome assembly GCA_943372285.1 of Sphingobacterium thalpophilum. Taxonomy (GTDB): domain Bacteria; phylum Bacteroidota; class Bacteroidia; order Chitinophagales; family Chitinophagaceae; genus Sediminibacterium. Next base: position 15,158 of record CALRYA010000004.1, read on the forward strand.
TAAATGATAGAAACCCTGCTGCAGGTTCATGAGCAAGAATTAGATCTGGCTGGATTTTATTTTTTATAATATGCTTTCGAACTAACCAACCAAATAATAGTGGATGTGCGGTTTTATTCAATTCCTTCCAACCAATATGAGTAAATTGTATACCTCTTTTTTCGAATGCTTTTTTCCATTCAAATGCAATTCTACCCATTCCTGAGTTAGGGGAAAGATCAACAGAAGCAACATGCAGAATATGCATTATGCAGTTCGCATTTTAATTAATACTAAAGAATCTATTTGGTCCAAAATAGTCCATTTTCCGGAAGGCTTAATTACTTCTTCAACAAGTCTAACAGGACCCCAATCAGATGCTGTCCAGCCATTTTCGAATAATCGTGCATCGTGCAAAGCAATAATTCCATTAGGAGATAGTATTTTACTATACATTTCAAAATCTTTACTAACTCCTTCAAAACTATGGTCTCCATCTATAAAGATAAAATCCAAATTCGATGGTAATTGATTGATAACATCCCAACTAAACCCTTCAATAATTTGAATTTTGTTGTTAACACCTTTTCTTCTCCAATCTTTTAAAGCAATATACTTTCCATAATTAAACCCTAATGATCCTTTGAAAAAAGGATCTATAGCAAAGATAGTTGCAGCTTCTGGAGAATACAAAGCAAAGTCACCTGTATTAACTCCTTCAAAAACACCAATTTCAGCAATTAATGTTGCATTTGAAATATACTTCTTTAAAACAACTCTTTCCCGATCAGATGTTTGGGTTTGAGCAGAATCTAAATTCAAAATAAACCTAATAAAATGTATTAAAGCGTTTCCTTTCATTTTTGATTACTTATTTTCAGCAATGCCTGAAGTGATGTAAGAATTATCTTCAGGGTTTCGTCCTCGTTCAATGAAACATATCCATCTATAAAAAGCAATTCCAACTATATTTTTAGCCTTCCAGTCAGCTTCATTTCCAAAAGATTTTAGACTAGACCATTTATCAAAGGAAAGTCCTTTTGGAAAATACATTATTTTATCTATGAGTTTTTTTATTGCATTCACCGTTTTCAAATTTGTATCTCCAACACATGCACCTGTATCCTCAATTACATAAATACCATGACTTTTCAATTTTGGAAACAAAATATTAAAGGTTTTCAATTGATGATATACCCTATGACTTCCATCATCAATAATAATATCAAATCCACCTCCTGCTTCTTTTACAACTAAATTTAAAAATGCTTCATCACTTTGATCACCAATAAATATTTTTTTACGTCCTCCTTCAAAGTCTTTACACCATGGCTCTATGTCAATGCCGAAAATTTCAGCATTGGGAAAAAATTCTTCCCACATTTTTATTGACTTATCAGATTGTACGCCAATTTCTAAAACACGAGTTACATTGTCTTTGATATCCCTGAAATGTTTCCAATAATGAGGCAAATAGTTGTGGAGTCTTTTTGTTGGCTCATATTTGTTACCCAATAATTCCAATTCATTGTTTGATTGAACATGAAAAGTATAGCTACTATCTAGCTTACAATCGCTACTATCAACAAAATCTATTGGAACAGACTTCTGTTGAATCATATAAGTATATATTCTATTCTTGATTTTTGGAGGTATAAAGCCAAAAATTAAACTCTTAATTTTCATTACTTAAAATATTTTTTTTTCCACTTGTTAGAAAATAATAAAAAATAAAATGAATGATCAAACCCCACTTTTAAAGAAGAGAGAAAGAATCGAAACTGGGGGTTTCTAACAAACATACTAAAATGAACATGCACAATAGCGATAAACGTTTTTATAACAGAAATTTGTTTTGAGTGTTTTCTTGCAAAATAAAAATCCATTTCATTAAATAATGCTAATTTTTTACCATCGGTGAACCTACGCCAAGGATGTACTACAAATGCGTTATTGGAAAACAAAACGGGTAGATTCTTATCGCGAATTCTTGTTAATAAATCAACATCTTCAAGATGCGGAAATTTAAAGGCTTCATCAAATCCATTACAATATTGAAATAATTCTTTTTTAATACAAAAATTGCAACTCCAAAGATGGCCGCCAGTTTCATTAATAGGCGCATAGTCAAGGGGTGTCTTAGGCGGTCCATCTGGCTTTATACAACCTTCAAAAATTTGAACCAATGGATTTTCTATAATATAATCATAGTATGCCTTTAATAAAAATGGGTCTGGAATACAGTCGTCATCTAAAAAAATCAACCATTTACCATTAGCAATTTTTGCTGCTTTATTTCTATTCGCTGCTGGCCCATTTTTTGCTCCTTCTACCCAGGTTACCCATGAAAAGTATTCTTCAATTAATGGTTTTGCTTGATTCAAAGCTCCATCATCAGAAACAATTACTTCTATAAGCTGACTCTCAAAATTCTTAATATTTAAATAAAGAGATTCTAAACAAATTTTTAGAGATTCGTTTCGATTACAAGTTGGTATGATGATTGAAAAATACAAGAATAAATTTTATTTAATCGAATTAAAGAGAGAATCCAGTTCTTTAGTAAATACCTCTATATTGAATTTTTCTGAAACCTTTTTTATACTTTGTTTATAATTATGTTCATAATTCTTTAATATTTTTTCAGTCATATTTATCCAACTTTGTATATCTGCATATGGAACGGTTTCACCAAATTGTAATTTAGTGGGATTTAAATCTACATATCTGTTATGTGTCATTAATACTGGTAAACCACACCCAAGTGCATCGCAAATACTTGTTAGTCCACATAAACTATCATCATCTGTCAATGGAATAGCTATAATTTTAGATTGGCAATACAAGCTTATTATTTCTTTATAATTTAATTCTTCATCAAAATCCAAGTAATGAATATCAATATTTGATGAAATATATGATCCGATTGATTTTTGAAATACCTTATTACAAAATAATCCAACACGGATGCTGGTATTAGAAAAGGCTCTAACGAAAGTAGTATAATCTCTCCCGGTTCTTCCAATTGCAATTAGGTCATATTTAATATTCTCGGAGTCATACCTTTTCATTTCATTTTCATAAAACATCAAATCAGGTCCCCAATGCAATGTTTTAGAGATTTCTTTTCTCGCAATTTGATTAACTTGGTCACTCACTATAGTACTTAATGATGGGAAACAGAAATGACCCCTTATAGAGAAAAATAATGAAACTTTACGAAATTGTTTAAACCTTCCTTTCAAAAAAGGATGATGAGCTAATGCTATAATTGGTTTATTGAACAATTTAAAATAACTAAACAATCCAAGAAGTAAGGTTACATCTTGACAAGGAGCATATACTAAATCATATTGGGATTGAACTTTAAGCGCCTTAAATTGAATATACCAGTCACCAAGATTGCACAATGGTATTTTTGAAAATAGTTGCCCAATTAAATAAACAATTGATTGTTTATTGGTTTCAATTGTAATTATCTCATAACCTAATCTTTGCAACTCAACAATTCCATATAAATGGTGAGAAGGTTTTTTTTCATCATTTATCTCTTGTAAAACCCTTTCAATTGAATAATTATTAAGAACTAAAATTCTTTTCATTCAATTACAAAACTTTCAAACATTTGTAAATACTTATTTCCAAGGAATTCCCAAGAATAATTGTTTTTAACAAAATCAATACGCTGCTGTATTTCAGTATCGGTTGGTTCAATTGCCAGAATTTCGTCGACTTTATCTTTAATTTTATTAGGATCATTACACTCTACAAAAGTTCCGACATTTTTTAGCACATATCTCGATTCTGAATAATCACAACAAATCACTGGCAATCCCACCGAAAGGGCTTCAATTGCAGCTAAACCGAATGATTCTCTTGGAGAGAGTAACATAAATAAATCAGCATGATTCAAATAAGAAAAAAGTTCACCTCTATTAACCTTACCTAAAAAGAAATTATTCTTTCCAAAAGAATTTTCTAATTGACTAATAATAATAGGAGTATCAGAAGTAGATTCACCTAATAAAATAGGGAAGTATTTTTTTGGTTCTTTCGCTAATACTTTTACAAACTGATCCATCCTTTTTATTTTGGAATCAATCATCCCAACACTTACTATAATTTTTTTACCTGCTGAATTGGAAGAAAGTTGAACTTGAGTAAGTGCATGATTTTTTTCAGAAAGAGAAATAAAATGAGGTAAAACGAATTGTCTTTCTTTAGGGTATCCTCTTTTAACAAGTTCATTGTAATAAACATCTGTTACATGATGAACAAAATCTTTCTCCACATCATACAATCCCGGACTAACTTGACCACCTGTATATAATACTAGAGAAAAACTGAGATTAAACAGTTTTCTTATTTTAAATAAATAACAATATAACTTGTACTCACCTAAATAAATAACATTTGGTTTATTTAGGATAGTTTCTAAAAGTAAACTCAAAAAAAAACTATACAATTCAAGTTCTGAAACAATAGCATGTCCGAACAAAAAGTTTAAAACACGATTATTGCGGGAAATGCAAAATAATTGTTTAGAATTTACTTTATTGCTTTCATACTTTCCGCCTGAATATAATGTAGTTGTAAAAGTAGTTGTTGATGATTGCAATTTTCCTGTTAGATCAGCAATATATGTCTCAAAACCTCTCTGAACAATTCCGAGGCCCGTGCACACTAAAAATATTTTTCCACTACTCACGCCTAATTTTTATAAATCTTTTCAAGATTTTTTGATATTGCCTGCCATGAATATTTCTCTTCTAATAATTGCATATCAATTATATCTCTCTCTTTATCTATTTTATTGTTAATCAAATCAACAAGTCCATGAATCCATTCCTCTTTTGTAACTCCCCCATCATATACAAAATTTAACTTTTCTCCAATTCGCTTTAACTCACCCACGCCAGAATAATATACCGCCGTTCCTGCAGATAGATAATCAAAGAATTTAATAGGGAATCTACTTTGATTAAAAAGAGTGTTCTCTAGAGGCAATAGACCAACATCGATTTTTGATGAAATGAATCTAGCCTCACTTGGATCAACCTCGCCCAAGTAATGCATATTTGGAACATTTGCTAAATCAGATTGATCTATTTGTGATTTTGCTGGTCCGACTATGATAAATTTTACACTTGGAAATTTGGTAATTATTAATTTGGCAGCATCAATTATCCAGTCTAATTCTGAAGCAGTTTTTCCAATATATCCAAGATAAAATATATTGGGTTCTTTTATAAAAATAGAGTTTACAGTCGTCTTATTATCTTCTGCAATTGGCCAATACCCATTATAAAGAATATTTTTTTTAATGTTGTCAGGAAGCAAGCTCTTTAAATAATTAGAACAAATAGTTGTTGAAAATGCTTGTAAAGGAATTTTTGTTTCTAAATAAGAAACCAACTTGAAAGCATATTTTTCTCTTATTGATATAGGATTTTGGAATAAACCCCCTGTCCATAAATCATCCCAATCATAGAAAAACTTCCCACTTCTATTCAACTTTAAAAAATACCAAGGTATAAATGCTTGTAAAAATGGTTGAAACAAATGATAGGCATCGTAATCTTTATCAACTCTTTGAAACGTCCGGTACAACCCGCTAAACGGATCAGAAGGATTTCCAAAAATTCTGCTTGTAATTAAGGAAGGGGTGATTCTATATAAAACACCATCTCTGCTTTCATTTCTTTTCTTTGCCTTGTAATTAAAGTCCCCTGCATAAACATGAACTTCATGACCTCTTAATACCAACGCCTTTGCTAAATTATGCCAGCGAAAATAGGTTCCAGCTTCATGACAATATTGTACAAAGAATGCAATTTTCATTTAATTAATGCGAGCGATATGATCTATGTTGTTTCGCCCATAGAATAAAATTTCATCTAAAATTTCGTGGGCTGTAACAGAGGGATTCCAATTCCAAAAAGATCGGGCTAAAGAAAAATCAGTGGAGTAATAGGGTATATCAAATTGTCGGGTTTCTGGAATTGAGCTTATTTTTTTATTTTCGTTTATCTTTTTAACACAGAAATCATTTAATTCAGATAAGCTCAAAGTATTATTCTCACCGCCACCAAGATTAACTATACGAGGTGCATTATCTACAGAGGCATGAATCTGCAGATTTACAATTCGATAAATATCAATGGGATGAATTAAATCCCTTGCTTGTAAACCAGTACCGCCAAAACCAATAAATGAAAGTGGCTTATCCAATAAATATTGATAAATCCAATAAGAGAAAATACCCTGGTCAATTTTCCCGAATTGCCCAGGCCCTGCAATCACACCACATCGATTTATCCAAACTGGAAATCCAAAACTAAAATGGTACTCCAAAGCCAAAACTTCACTAGCCAGTTTAGTAGCTCCATATAAAGAAATCGGGGCATTAGTACTAAAATTCTCAGCCACTCCTTTTTCTGAGAATCCAATAGGTAAATTACCCAATTGAGGAATTTCAAATCGGTTCTTACTAATAGTAAATGGAATACTATTTAAAGCATCAATACTATATACTCGGCTAGTACTAATTAATATAAAACCTGCATGATCTCTTTTACATTTTTCCAATAAATAGAAGGTGCCTGTAAGATTGTTATTAATTAACTCAAGACTTCCTCCATTTAACCCAGCTAATACAGATGGCTCTGCTGCACAATCAATAATCCAGTCAACTTTTGGTAAAAGATCAATATCAGACTGAATGCTAATATCTCCTTTATAAAACTTACAGTTTAATTTTTCTAGGCTTTTAATATTATATTCACTTCCTTTCCTACTAAGATTATCAATCCCGACTAGTTCAAATGATTGATCTGAAGCTCTCAAATACTCAACAATTTTGCTACCAACAAAGCCAGCAGCTCCAGTAATTAAAATTTTCAATTTGTGTTTCTTGCTTTTGCTATAAAATTAATATTAGCACCTTCCATAAAAAGTTGTGCCTGTGTTCCCAACAATAATTGAAGAAATTTTTTTCTGAGTGCCAGTTTCCAACCCTTCCCTGGCAAGTTCCCATATTCGCTCCATTCTTCTTGAATTGTAAATCCTAATTTATTCAACATCTTTCTAATCACATAAGGATGCATTGCATTAATATGAGTAGGCATATGAAACCAAAACTTAAAGCCCATTATTGAGTCTAGGTTTGGAGTACAAATAAATATTTTTGCATTTGGGATTTTTACAATTTTTTTCAGAATCGAATAAACTACATTCAATGGAACATGTTCAACAAAATCACTCATCAGAAAAAAATCAAACTCTGCTCCTCTAGTATCAATAATATCTATTGCATCAGCTTTTTCAACAGGCAGTCCTTGTTCAAGTGCCCTATTAATAGATGCCTCATTCAAATCCACACCAAGGACATCAATTTTATTATCAAACAAGATTTTTGTAGTATATCCAGGTCCACAACCAATATCTAATACACGCATTCCAGGCTGAATATATTTTTTTAACCAACTATTTTCAAATCTAGCTTTCGAATCTATTGAATCATAAGTCTCAACATCCCAAACATGAAATTCATCATGCTCTTCTAAAACATAGTAGTCGTTCTTCATTATTTATTTATATCCTTTTTTTCCAACTTTCAACAATTTGCTGAATTGTTTCTTCTAAGCTAATTTTTATATCCCATTCTTTATAATGAGCTTTCATTTTTCGTAAATCACTATAATAACAAATATGATCTCCTTCTCTATTTCTATCTATATATTCATAAACTTGTTTTACCCCAGTAAATTTTTCCGTCATTGAAAATGCTTCTATAATTGAACATGTGTTACTCTTACCCCCTCCAAGATTGTAAACTTCTCCAGAACGAGGAGCGCTAACATAAGCGTCCATAAAACTTACTATATCACTACTATGAATATTATCACGTACTTGTTTACCATTATATCCGAAAATAAAATATTTTTTACCTTCCAAATTACATTTTACTAAATAACTTAAGAAGCCATGTAATTCAACTCCACTATGATTAGGACCAGTTAAGCAACCACCCCTTAAACAAACAGTTGGCATATTAAAATAACGACCATATTCCTGCACCATTATATCAGCTGCAACTTTTGAAGCACCAAAAAGAGAGTGCTTTGATTGATCTATAGTGAAAGATTCGCTAATTCCATTCTCATACATTGAATCTGCATAATCCCAGCGGGTTTCCTGTTCTATTAATGCAATACGATTTGGTGCATCTCCATACACTTTATTGGTACTCATGAAAATAAAAGGCGATTCAGGGCAAAACTTCCTAGCTGCTTCTAACAAATTAATTGTACCAACAGCATTTGTATCAAAATCTTCGAATGGAATTTCAGCAGCTTTGTCATGACTCGGTTGTGCAGCTGCATGAACAATAATTGTTGGTTTAATTGATTTTATCAAATCAGATATTCCACTACGATTACGTATATCCAATTCATGATGAGTAAATTTTTTGATTGCTTGTGTTAAGCGTGCTTGATTCCATCTTGTATCTCCATTAGGGCCAAAGAAAATTGCTCTTTGATTATTGTCAATTCCATGAATATGATACCCCAAATTAGCAAAGTGAATGCAAACTTCTGAGCCAACTAAACCAGATGAACCTGTAACTAAAATAGATTTCACTTAAAGATACTTAGTATTAATAATTTAAAAAATTGATTCAAAGTCAGAGACTTATAAAACTTGTCAATATATGAGAATACTGAAACTTTGTTTTTAATTAGAAATTTTCCAACAAAAAAAGAACGGATCGAAATTTCTTTTTCTATAGAATGTTGATCAAATAATTTTTTGAATTTATTACTGGCCTTAATTTCTAATAAAAGATTTAAATAAGGATTTACAAGTGAAATTTCTTGCTCTGTAATCAAATTACTATAATAGGAAAACTTATCATGTAGTAATAATGTTTCTTTATTTATGGAGATAGCCAATTTATCCAACAAAATAGACCAGCCAAATATTCTACCTTCTATAATAGAACTCATATTATTCAACGATGTGCCTCTATGTATTGATTGATGTTCTCTATACAATAAAAGAATCTCTTTTGAAGTATAAAATTTTCCCATTCCCATTATTGAACAATAAAGAACATAATCTTCTGCTTGTTTTATTGATTCATTATAAAAAGAGGGGAAATTTTGAAATACAGAGTTCCGAAGCATAATACCTGGATGAACAAAAGGACAGGTAAAAAAAAGAGATGCTTTTAAATCATTATCATTACGAACAATTTCTCTAGAAATTGAAATAATGTCCCCCTTTTCATTAATTATGTTACAATTAGATCCTACAAGAACATAAGAGGGATTATTTTCCAAAAATTCAACTTGAATAGAGAACCTATTTGGTAAAGAAATATCATCATGATCCATTCGAGCTATATACTTTCCCTTTGCCAAAGAAAACCCCAAATTCAATGACTTATTTAATCCTATATTGGTTTCGTTCTTTAGATAGATAATTCTTTCATCATTAATGGACTGAATTATTTCAGCTGATCCATCAAAAGAACAATCATCAATAATAATCAATTCGAAATTAGTATAATGCTGATTTAAAATACTTTCAACAGATTCTTTAATATAATTCACAGAATTATACAATGGCAAGACAACAGAAACAATAGGTGTTGAAATCAATTTAATAAACTTAATTTAAAGGCCAAAGTGGTTTCATTATAATCTATGATAAAGAAATTATATGATTTCAAGATTTTATGTATAATGATTCTGTCAGAAACTTCGTCATGTATCTCAAGTGCTAGTACGTCTACAAAATTTAAAAATTTGACATTCTCTTCATTAGAAAAAATATTTCCTTCCGCGCCTTCAATATCAATTTTAAGTAAAGAAACATGACTAATGTCTTTTTCCATTAAAATTTCAGCAATTGTTTTTGCGTTAACAAAATCAATATCAATATTTGAATTGTATTCTTTAAATGATGTAGACCAATCTCTTCCGTCACGAAAGCTATTATTTTTTGAGAGTTTTTTCGAGTCATCCCATATAGCCGTTTGTAATATTTCAATATTCTTAAAAGAATGAGTATTTAAACCTAATACTCTGAAATTATCATCATCTGGTTCAATAGAAATAATCCTTGCATTAGGAAAGAATTCATTAAAATATAAAGTGGCTAACCCTATATTAGAACCTATATCTATGATAGTTGTAACAGTGAGGTTTAATTGATTGCAAATCAAGTCCATTGTTGGCTTATACTCTTTACAAAAAAGTACTTGATAAAAAACATCTAAATCGGAGCTATTTTTCCTAATGTATATGTTATTCGAATTTTTAGTGAGAATAAATTGACCATTCTCAAATTGAACAGTATAATTTAGTTGATCTGTAATGATTGAAAGTAAACTTTGTTGCCGATATAAATTGGCAAATTTTGGAAGTCTAAGTAGAACATTATTAAAAGTCTTTCCAATTAAAAATGAAATTTTCTCAGAAAATTTTAAATAGGAAAGATAATTGTAAAGCTTCATTTTTATCTTAAAGTTGTATAAATGTCTTTGTAATATTCTTCAATATATTCTTTAAGTGCAATTTTCCAGTCGCGCATGATATTCATGTTTATTTCATTCAGTCTTTTGTTAATTAATCTTTCAGAAATAGGTCTTGTTGCAAAGTAATCTTTCTTAAAATAATCAGAAGATACTGGGACAATGTTTATCCTATTATTTAAACCGAATATATTCACTAACTCATTTGCTACTTCGTAACGACTAGTAACTCCATTACAGACCATATTAAAGAGTCCATATTGATTATTCTCAATTAATAGTTTAACGTTTTTCGCAAAGTCAATCGTATAAGTTGGTGTTCCATCTTTATCATCAACTACATAAAGAGTTTCATTTTTTTGAATTAACTGCTTTATTATTTTATTGATAAATTTTTTGTCCTTTAAAATACCACCACCCATCATCCAACCAGCTCTACAAATTAAATGGTTTTGAATATTATTTTGCACGAAGAGTTCCGCTTCATATTTAGTTTTTGCATAGACACTTAAAGGGTTAGGGATATCATCTTCGTCATATTCTTCTTTCTCCCCATCAAATATGCCCGCAGTACTGATATATAATAATGGAATGTTTAATTGGTTGGCTATATCAACAGCATATTGAACTGATAACATATTGGTTAAATAAGCATTATCCTTATTCAACTCACAAAATTCTAAATCTGTAAATGCACCAATATGAAATAGATAATCCGGATTAAAATCAGAAACCATTTTAGAATACTCCTCTTTGTTTCTAAAATCAAGATGTTCTAGCCAGGTTGCATTCAAATCGATATCGGTGCATTTAAGAATATAGTCATCTTTAAAGGTTTTATAAAATGCATCCCCTAACATTCCGCCTACACCCGACATAAATATTTTTTTAACCATAATTATATATTTCTATCTACTTTTTATAAATTTTGCAGGAACACCTCCGACTACTGTAAATGGTTCCACATCGTTAACTACTACACTTCCTGCTGCAATAATCGACCCTTTACCAATTTTTACTCCATCTAGTACAGTAACTCTAGCACCAATCCAAACATTATCTGCAATTATGATACCTTTACTATTTAATCCTTGTTGATTAATATTAATTTCTTTATTCGCAAAGTTATGATTAGCAGGAATGAATATTGAATGAGCCGCGATTAAAACATCATTTCCAATTATTGTGCCTTTCCCATGTCCATATATAATTGAATAAGGGCTAATACTGCAATTATTTCCTATTGAAATTTTTCCTCCATAAGATAAAAGTTGAACGCCATATAAAAACTCATTTTTACTTCCAATTTCAATGCTACCTCCATGAATTTTCTGTATTGTCACATTCTTATCAAAATAATTGGCTGATCCTAATATAATACCAGCCCTCTTTTTAAAATATAGATATTTAATTTTTTGAAAAAAGAGGTAGTACAATCTCAACATAAAATTTAGAATCTTATTAAGCATTTGCTATCTTCTTTAAATCTGAAAGAAAGGTAGAACAACGATCAAATGTTGTGTGAAATTTATAAGTGTCTAAAAGTGCATTTATTGCCAATGTATGACTAAGATTATTGTCGTTCAATATTGTCAGCATAGCATCATTAAACTCATTTGCATTATTTGCAACTAAACCAATTCTTGGAAATTTACTATTAATAATGGCTGCATTATCGGTTACTTGAGGTATACCATAGGCGGCAATAATGTAAGCTCTTTCATTTAATTGTCGATTCAACTTAATTTGAGTAGTTAAATGAATATTGATTGCAATTTTTGACATAGAATATAGCTCTCTATCTCTTACCGAAGAGTAAACAAAATTACTTGACCAATCCCAGCCAGGTCCTGCAATAACCCCATTGAATTGTTTAACAATTGAAGGGAAAAATGAATTATACCTCTCAATTTTGTCGTAGTTGGAAGAGCCTAAAAAAATGTAATCATAAATGGGATTAATAAATTCTGGGGGGAAATGCAATAATGGATTAGCAGAAAATTCAATTGAAAATAAAAATGTATTCAACTTACTAAATAAATCATTTAAGCCAGATGCTATGTTAAATTCTTTAGAATCAAATGAAAAAAAATAGTCTACACCAAGATTTTGATAGTTTTTTATAAATGCTTTAGCATGAGTCTCATTTTCAACATCAAAGGTTGTTTGCAAGATTATCTTGAAAGGGAATTTTTTTTTTGCTTCTTTAATAATATCCCAATTAACCAAATCAGTAATATATTTCGCTCCAATTCCAATGATATAATCTACATCGGATAAATTGTCAATAGTTAAATCTTCCCAAAATGTTTTAATTTTTACACCCATATGCATCATTGCTGTTTTGAAATTTATCATCCAAGTATGTGCAGCGGGTGAAAAACTTAAAGGCGGAAAGTGTAATAAAATGGTTGTTTTTTCTTTATCAAGTAACAAATAATTATTCTCGATTAATTTTAATCTAAGATTTAAAGTTTCATGAAAAATTGGATTATGATTCTTCTTGTTGCCAGTAAGTTCAGAAACAAGAAAATTTTTAGACCAATCAAAATCTTTAAGGAATGATGATGACTTATTATAGTATATCTTATTCCAGTTATCGAAATACCACATTTCATTTTTTCTGCCTAGTAGCATTTTTGTATAATATTTGAAATTACTATTATACATTAATCACATTTAGATTGACAGCATAAATAAATCCGATTGGCATGTGAGCTGGAACAAGATTATCAAATACAACAAACCCGTTATTACTTAAACATTTTACTATTGATTCAGAACCTTTATTATGCCATTCAATCATGATTATATGAATATGTTTGAATAAACTGGCAGAATCTATGGCGTCGATTAAGTCATATTCCGATCCTTCACAATCAAATTTTACTATTAATGGTATTTGGTCTCTCTCCAATATTTTTGTAAAAACCTGAATGATATCTTTTACTTTAACAACACTACTTCTATTCTCACTATTATTTTCTAAAGTAAGATTGTTTATTATTGACGCTCCAACACTACCCGGTTGAGCAAATGGAATTGCAAACTCATTATCCTCAGTTGATAGCCCAAAAGGATGGGCAATAATCTTGTCAGTTAAGTCAACATTCAAGCTAAAGTTTTCTACGGCTCTTTGAAAAGTCTCCTCTACAAGTTCAAAAGAATAAACTTTATTAACATTTGGGAATGATGAAAAAAACAAAGATGCATATCCAACATTCATTCCTACATCTACAACATTGCATTTAATATTTGTAGTAAATGAATATGGTTTTAGAATATAAATTTCATAAAACAATTCATAATCTTCTTTACTGCGAATTAAAACACGAATATCATAATTGTAAATTGATTTTTGAATTACAAATGATTCTGTTTGCTGATTAGAAAAACTGAAATTTGTAAAAGCAAAGAATATGGAATTTAGATTAAAATTAAAAAAAGAACAATTTTTTAGCAACAAATAATTAGAGGAAGGAATATGTATCAATTTTGAATCAACAATTTCAAAATTGTCAATATAATATTGATTTGTAGACCCATTAAGCTTCGAAAAATATATGGAGAATTTTATTTTTCTGGTAAAAAACAGAATTCTCAAAAATCTGTAAATTCTTCTACCCATTAAATTCAACTTTTTGAGAAATTATTTCTTTTGATGCTGCAGTCCAATAGGCATAATTTGTAGTATGAGCATTGTTTATATAAAAAGATTCTTCGTCATTTAAATTATCAAAGTTAACATACCATGGAAGATGACTTATTTGATATTTACCATAAGTTCTTATGCACTGCAAAAACTGAGCAGGTCCAAATTTATTTGGTCTATACAATGCAAAAGTTGTATCCACTGAAGCTTTAAATACATTTTTTTCAATTTGCTCTGATTGCTTAATCAAAGAAGACTCCCATTGTACAACTTTTTCTTTTAATTGATAATAATCTGGAAGATTATCAATTTTCAAACCCAAACCAGCTTTATCAACATCATTATATCTCGATAAAAGAAACATCAACCAGCATAAAATATCATCAGGACAAGATTCAGGTAATTCAAGGTCACTATCTGTATATACATAATATTGATCTTTAAAATCTTCGAATATTACTGTATCCCATAAAGCACAAAAGCCTGTGTTAGAGGTGAGATAGTATATTTTGCAATCAAGTTTTTTATAATAATCCAATAATGGTTGATAAGTAGATGCATTATCTATGATATAAATATTATAATATCCACGAGCATTTAGAGAATCAATTAGTTGTTTTAAGAATGTGAACCGGTTTCTATTATTAATGATAATTGGAATGGATTTTGAAAATACATAATTATTTTTTTTATATGCTTTATACAAAAAAGAGGAGAGTAATGTGTTAATGAAATAAGAAATAAACTGTAAGAACTTAAGCCCTGGTGTTATAATTTTTTTAATAAACTGTTTAGCTTTTTTAGCAAAGCTTATGATATAATTAAATTTATATTTTCTCCAATAAAATTTGTAATCAGAATGTTCAGCTATGATTTTAAGCAATGGATCAGAGAAAATTTCTTTCATGCCTTTATCCCGCTCAGATCGGATCATATTTTGTGAAGCCAGCAGTGTACTAATCCCACCCTCGTGAAATTTGGAAATTAATCTATTATAATGAGTAAATCTAGAATTTGAACGAGCAAATATTTTGAGCACAAATAACCAATCCGAAACTATAGTATAATCTTCGCTATATAATCCAAACTTATCAAAAAGTGATTTTTTAAAAAAAGTACTGGGGTGTGGTATACTAGCCTTACTTAACCATTCTAATGTAATACTATCAGGCAAAATCACTTTAGTTTCATTGCCTTTTTTATCAACATAAATATAATCTCCATAAACTATATCAGATTGATCATTTAGATTAATAAAATCGCAAAAGTCATTCAACACATGCTCATTTTGAAAAACATCCCCGCTATTTAAAAAAAGCAAATAATCGCCAGTAGCTTTTTTAATCCCTTTATTCATAGCATGATAAATGCCATTGTCAGTTTCTGATACCCAATAAGATATATTATCAGAATGGGATTCAATAAGTTCCTGGCTTCCATCATTACTACCGCCATCAATAATAATGAATTCAAAATTATCAGACTTTTGGCCAAGAACACTTTCAATAGTTTTCCTTAACTGTAAATAATTATTAAAGTTGATTGTTATAACTGTTACGATATTCATCAAAATTTAGAGAATATTTTAGCATATTTATTTAAATTCAAATAGAAAGAATTTCGCCAAATCTTAATAAATAAGGGAGTATCCAAAATATCTGAAATAATGCTTTTGATATTTGTATTATTTCTCACCATACCAGTATCGCTAACATGTCCATTATTAATTAGGCGCCTGAAGTATAAATTATAAATTTTCCGAATAGATTTATTATAATCGGAATTGCCATATTTGTTTAACCCAACTGTTATATGATAATTACTCTTAAATCTTACTTCGTGAAAATGATAAAAAACAACATCCTTCCCCAAATACAATGGCGAATTATTCTTCCATGAAAATCTATACTTCTTTATATTCCAAGGAGCTAGCCCAATAAAAGGACCATTAAATACAAAAATGTTAGAAAAGCTAGTTTGCCAAGAATCTAAATATTTCTGATCAGCAAATCTTCCTATTTCATCAATATCATCTCCACAATAACTAATACAATCGCTCGCCCATTTATTCAAACAATTTAAACCTTCTTTTGTGCGCGGAAATGATTGAAAAGAAACATTAAACTTTCCCCATCTTTCTAGATGAATCAATTCTTCAGGAAAATCATGAGGTGTAATTCCGATTTTATCGTTACCTAATTGACTGATAAATGGAAATGGACTACTAAAAAAAAATAAATCAGCATCAAGTGTAGTAATTCGATCAACATTATCATAATTTTTTAGAATATAAAGAGGCAAAAAAGGACTTAATGTGAAAATATATTCTACGTATTTTCTTGAACTTTTTACTTTACTCAACTCAATAAATTCAGATTCAAATTTTTCTAGTTTAATCACAGTAATCTGCGAAGTGTTCAAAAAATATTCATAGACAGCTTCATCAAGACATAAGATGAATATCCTAGATAAATTGTTTTTCATCTGGAGCTTCAATGAATCTATAAGTACTGAAGCCCGAGTAATATAGTTTTTATCTAAAAGTGTTGCGAAGTACAATACTAAAATTATCTTTTTTTAAGAATGTAACCCTTCCAATTTGCTATAATTCCTTCATTTAATATGTAGTTGATTGGGTCGAATAACCCATCAAAATCAGAAATCAAATCATATTTATTGAGTCCATCTAATATAAAGTTATTTCGAAAGAAATAACATGGATAGCTTGCGTTATAAATTTCTTCAGGGACAGTTTGAATAGTAATAATATTTTTACTTCCATCAATCAAAGTAGTCCTATCAATTATTATATAGTCAATATCACAATTATTGAATAAAGCTAACCATTCATCAATTTTTGGAAGATATTGTAAAACACCACTTAGAACCAATACATTAGGTTTAGCAACATGAATTGCATCTTCAATTGAATAATAAAATTTTAATGTATCATCTTCAAAATATTTTTTACCACAATCAACAAAGTTTTTTTGTTCTACTATTGACCAATTTAGTAGTTCTAATGAACTTAAAAAAGACTTATTCTGAAAATAAGTAGAGCCTAAACTACCTCCAAAATCTAAAACATTCAGTTTATTGTTATTCTCTAATCCAATTCTCAATAAACCTGCCAAAAGAGGCCAACTATAATAAATTTTATCAAATAATACACTATCTCTTTCATAAATAGCTTCCTTGTTTTTTACTTTAAGAAGTGCATTTTTGCATTTCTCAAGAACTAACGAATCATTATACCCTGTACAAAATTGTGCAGCTTCTTCCCAACATGAATAATCACCCTCCCACAATTTAGGAAATGATTTATTTGGTAAAACCCAATTTTTAATTTTGAATAGGATGGGTGGTGAAAGAAGTTTCAAAAAAGATTGAGCCACTTTACAAGTTAGTTTATTTCAAATCCTTTAAGAAAATCATTAATAAATGTAAAACACTTCATATTCTTATTACTGTGAATGCTTTTCGCAAAAGAGACCGTATCCTATAATTTCTTCTCCCTCAATAGGAAAAATTCCAGATATGTCTTCAACTGAAAAAATTCGGTTATACCTTTTCTTAATAATGCTTAGAAAAAGATTTTCTGAAATAAATGAAAAAGGATATTTAATCCATTTGTCTGTATGACCTTCTGGCAATTCTCCTACTCCATTCCAACTTAACTTTGATGAGTGAATTGTTATAATAGTATTATTATTCCTATTCAGTCCTAATCTACCAAAAAAGACCCATTTAGCTTGTATATCAATCAATTCCTCTAAATATTTTGCTGGATTATTTACGCATTGCAAGGTGCCAGAAGTATATAATAAATCAATTTCGTCTAAATGATTTTTTGCTTCGCTAATTTGAGTTGTGAATTTCAATTCATCTGTTTCTAATTGCTTTGCATATTTGACCATTGTTGGTGTTTCTACAACTACCCAACTTAGTTTGACACTACTTGGGAGTATATTCCTAATTTGAAAATAATGTGCCCCACACGCACCGCCAAAATCTAGAACTTTAAGAGGAGTATCCTTTTTTACATTTTCTAGAACAGGAATAAATACCGCACTTAATCCCTGCATTGCTGCTTGAGAGATATTTATATCTTGCTTCAAATTCGAAGCATTAGCTAATTGTTTAGTTTTCTTGAAAATAACATTGACAAGTTCCTCATCCTCATATGCTTTATTTGTACAATGTATTAAAGCGTTTTCGTAACTATCGAAAATTAAACTTATCTGTTCTCCCCTAAATTTAAATTTGGAAAAAAGTTTATTAACGATCGGTGGAGTTAAGAGTGAAAGGAATTGCTTAAATTTATTCATTTCCATAAAATTTAAGGGGTTATTTCACTTTCAAAAATTTGAGCTATAATTTCTGCAATTCTTTGACCTGTCATTCCATCCCATAAAGGTGGAATTTTTGCAATTTTATTTTTTTCGTTAAAAAATATTTCGAGTTTTGTTCTTAAAGATTTAATGTCAGTACCAACTAATACATTAGTACCTTCTTTTATCGTTATTGGTCTTTCTGTATTTGCACGTAAAGTAAAACAAGGAACTCCTAAGTAAGTAGACTCTTCCTGTACTCCACCAGAGTCTGTTATAATATACTTTGCATTTTTTTGCAAAGAAATAAACTCAAAATAACTTAACGGGTCTATAAAAACAATATTGTTATACTTAGATAATTCTTCGTATGAAATAACTGACTTTGTTCTAGGGTGGATTGGGAATATAAGTTTACACTTATTTCCAATATCATTTAAAGTATCTAAAAGAGCTAATAATCTTTCCTTATTATCAACATTAGATGGACGATGTAATGTAATTAATGCGAATTTTTCTGGAATTATAAATTTAAATTTTACTTCTTTAGTTTTTGGTAAAAATTTTATTAAAGTATCTATCATTACATTTCCTACCATAAAAATTTTACTACTTGATTTCCCTTCACGTAACAAATTCTCATTCGCATCAATTGAAGGAGTAAAGAAATAATCAGTTAGAGAATCGGCAATTATTCTATTTATCTCTTCTGGCATCTGCTTATCAAATGATCTCAATCCTGCCTCAATATGTGCTATTTTTATTCCAAAATGAGCTGCAGAAATTGAAGCAAAGGCGGTTGCATTAATATCGCCATAAATACATATTAAATCTGGTTTATTATTGACTAAAATTTGTTCAAGTTTTATTAGACCATTACCGATTTGATTTAGAACACCTCCACCCTTAACTTCAATATTATAATTTGGCGTTGGTAATCCTAGTTGTTCAAAAAAGACATCAGACATATTATAATCAAAATGCTGACCTGTGTGTAATATAAATTGTTCAATAAAAGCATATTGCTTTAAACTTTCATAAACTGGGGCTATTTTCATGAAATTAGGCCTAGCCCCAACAATATGTAATACCTTCTTCTTTATCATTTATTTAGATTATAAAAATCGTTCATCTTAGACTGAGCTAAATAATTCCATGAATAAAATTTTAAAATTTTCTCATTCCCAATTACACCCATTTTTTCTCTTAATTTGGATTCTTTTAATGAAAGAATCTTTTTCGCTAAATCTTTAAAATCGCCATTTTTATATTTTAAACCATTTTTATCTACTCTAAAATTATCTTCAACCTTTTCATTAATTATTATTGGCATTCCACAAGCTGCAGCATCTAACTGACTGGTAGACTCTTGTGCTGGCCAAACGCCAATATCAAAAAATTGGTAAAAAAGTGGTAATTTGTTAGATTGAACAAAAGGTTGAACGGTGCATCCTCTTAAAGATTTAATCTTTGAAATATATTCATCATCGCCTTGACCAAGAAAAAACCCTTTAAATCTATTTTCTCCGATTTCATGAAGATGGTCAATAGCTAGCGCTAACATTAATGGGTTTTTGGAATCTGTAAATCTTCCAGTATATAAACAAACAATATCAATGTCATAAAACCCATATTCTTGTCTGAAAGTTGACTTGTAATCAACTGATGTTGGCAAATTAAATAAATCTGTATCGACAGCCAACGAGGCAATTTTACATTTTCGTTTTGGTATACCAAAATATTTTGTAATCACGCCATGTACATCTGGTGCAATAGGATAGAAAAGGTCTACTTTTTTAGAATCAATTCTACCAGCTATAAATTGCTTACATTGATTTAGTCTTTGTCGATATGTTACTGGTTTATTAAATACAGAGAGGTGTATTCTGCTTTCGGAGACAAGTCTATATTTGTATTTATTTTTAAGTTTAACTGCACTTTTATAATCTGGTCCAACAATTTCAAAACAATAAATTAAATCAGGACGAATAACTTTGATTTTTTCTTCCAAATTTGCAATCCCTAATCCATAATTAAAATGATGAGGACATCTATGAAGAGTATACCATTCTTTTTTAAAAACTCCCTGTTCAACTTGCTTTGGTCCTAAATAATCTAAATAAATTTTATCATAATCTTGTGAAGTTGCATACACTTGTAAATCTGTTGTTACAGAATGAACTTCATGACCTAATTTACCAAAAGCTACTGGCAAATAATTTTCTGCATATCCCATTTTTTCAGAAAACCATTCTGATAAAATCATAATTATCATTTCACTAATTCTTTTGCGCGAAGTAATTCAATAACTTCTCTGTCGCAGATAAGAAAATTATGATGATCATTATCCCATAATTTTTCCACTACAAAAGATTGATTTACTTCATCAATAGAGATAAATTGATAATTAAGCTTTTTAAACATTTCGTCTAGAATAAGAGCATTTTCATCACCAATAATTTCAATAAGTATAGCTGGTCGGTATTTTTCAATTAGCGGTAACATATTCTTAAGCACTGGAATTTCGTGACCTTCCACATCTATTTTAATCAAATCAATCTTTTGTAATTTGTTTTTCGTAGAAATACTTGTAAATTGTGCTGTAGGCACTTCAATTTCAATCACTTCTGCGTTTCCTTTTATTTCAGGATGTATAGCATAACGATCATCATTCACACTGGTCATATAGTTTAGTCTATCCTTCAGCATGAACATTTTTGCACTACCATCCTTATCAGAAAGTGCTATATTTTCTGCAATAATTTTGAACTTATTTTTTCGTATGTTTTTTTTAAGTATCTCAAAATTTATTGGCACTGGTTCAATTGCTATAATTGTTGAGTCAGGATTATTATTATAGGCTAATAAAGAAAATATGCCCGTATTGGCTCCAATATCAATTATAGTTTTTGCGGACTTTGAAAGCTCAGCCCAAATTTTAAGAGATTCTTTTTCCCATTCACCGTATAAACCTTTGTAAAAGATTACTGATTCCATAAAGCTATCATAGCGTAAAAAAAGCTTAAATGGCTTCTTACCTATGACATCCTCCACATTAATAAAATTATTAAAGATGTGCTTAGGAAATTTTTTTGGGAATAATTTATTAAGAAATTCATTGGGAATTAATTTTCGAATTACAAATGAAAGAGCTCTTTTTAATAACATTAATTTAATTTTTCAAATTTTCTACTTTGAATTATTGTTAAATTCAATTTGAGTATTTTATATAATTGGTCATTTAATTAATTATTGACAACTTTTTTATAGATATTAGTTTTAGTGAATTTGTCGCTACAAATAAGTGCGCCAAAAACTGACAACTGTAATTTGAAATCATTATCAATTTTTATTTTCTCCAAATAATAATCAACTTCAGCATTGTCTAAAACTAGTAACCCATTTTTCTTTACTTTCTTAAACGCATGAGCCATACATGAAGGTCTAGACCTGCCATCAATCAGAACAACATCAAAATATTCGTTTTCAAATTGATCAATTTGAGTTACATAATTTTCAAAAGAATGTTTTGTGAATTGGCTATCCCCACTATAATAGTGAGAAGGTTCACTAGGATTTAATTTACTTATTTCTATTTCCGTTGAAAGTAAAGATGGTTTAACAAGTAACCCATTCCAGCCATTTAATGAACGTTCACTTACTTCTTTTAAAACTTTATTAAACCACATTTCATCATGCTCAATACTAGTTACATTAGTTGAAAATTTTAAAAAAAATAAACTTGAACCGCCACTGCCATACTCTAAAACCGATGTTTTGTTGATACTTTTTTTATTGAAATAACTGATAATATATTTTTTTGCTGCAATTGTTATCCAAGGCAGTTCTAGATCTAAGGGATACTTCTTTGATGCGATCTGATTTTTCCATTCAAAAAAAATGATGATGTGCTGAAAAAGAGAAACACCTCCAAGACCATTATTTAATTTATATGTCAGTCTTAAATATCTAATGAATGAAAGCATAATAACAAATTATTGAGTTATATTAAAATCCAACAATGTATTCCCATTTATAGACTGTACGATTTTACCGGATTTATAGAAATCCCCTTCAAAAACTTCAAAGTAAAATGCGTTGGGAATCCAGTCTGCTACTATTCCATTTATAGAAATAAATAGGGTTAAACTATAAATTCCAATTGTGAAGGGGAATTTACTAATGTTTATATCGATATAATTTGTCTCTTTTTTTTCAAGATCCAATTTCAAATCAATAATTTCATTACTTATGAAGGATAATCTTTGATCAAGATCATTATTAATTCCAACACCTAGCAATACATTTTTATATTCTATATTATTTTGTGAGTAAAACAAGCGAATAAAAATATCATCTCCAGATCTAACATTATACTCTTTATTTTTTAAAGAATCTAAAATTTCAACTTTTGTAAATCTTAGTTCATTATTCCCTTGCCTATACAGAATATTTAATTCGCCATGTTTGGTATTACTATTGGATTCTAAATACTTTTTAATTACCAATTTTGTATCACCCGAAATATGGATTTTACTGTTCATTAATAAAATGCCATTACTGCATAAATTTTCAATCGCTGCCATGTTATGACTAACAAATAACACCGTTCTTCCTTCATTCACACTTACATCCTTCATCTTCCCTAAACACTTTTTCTGAAATTCAGCATCACCCACTGCTAATACCTCATCAACAATTAAAATTTCAGGTTCCAAATGTGCAGCAACAGCAAATGCTAAACGTACATACATACCACTGCTGTAACGCTTAACAGGTGTATCTATATAACGTTCTACTCCACTAAAATCGACTATCTCATCAAACTTCGATTTTATCTCCTGTTTGGTCATTCCCAAAATAGCTCCATTCAAAAAAATATTTTCTCTCCCTGATAATTCTGGATGAAAGCCTGTACCTACTTCTAATAAAGAAGCAATTCTTCCTTTTACTTTTACCCTTCCTGTTGTAGGGGCTGTGGTTTTAGATAAAATTTTTAAAAGGGTAGATTTTCCCGCTCCATTTCTGCCAATGATTCCCAATACTTCCCCAGCTTTAACCTCAAAATTGATGTCCTTCAAAGCCCAAACATAATCACTCTCACCTTTTGTACTTCTATCATTGACTTCTCCAATTTGTAAATAAGGATCTTCTTTCCCTCTCGCTTTATACCACCATCGTTTAAGATCATGGCTTAATGTACCAGTTCCAACATCGCCCAACCGATACTGCTTCGATAAATTTTCTACTTTAATAACTGTGCTCATAAATATTGAATACTACACAGTATCCATAAATGATTTTTCTACTTTATTAAAAACGATAATGCCTAATACCAATAATATAACAGCAGAGCAAGAACTATATGCTAAAGAATTCCAAGAGAAAGAACCGGAACCCGTAAATGCGTACCTAAAAGTTTCTACAATGGCAGACAAAGGATTGGCTTTGATGATCCAGGCATATTTAGCAGGCAAACTATTCATTGAATAAATTACTGGTGTTGCATACATTAACAACTGTACACCAAAACTTAATAAAAAAACCAGGTCACGATATTTAGTTGTTAGCGCACTAATTAACATTCCTGCCCCTAGTCCAATAAGGGCCATCAGAAAAATCAAATAAGGAATCAATAACAAAAATATGTTGGGGTGAACTTGATTACCAACGAATAAATAATAACACCAAACGCCAACAAATAACAAGAGTTGTATGCCCAATCTTACCAAATTAGAAACAACAATACTCAATGGCATTATCAATCTTGGAAAATACACTTTTCCGAAAATACCGGCATTATCCCTAAATACCGTGGCCGTTTTATTTAAACATTCAGCAAAATAATTCCAAAGTGTAATTCCACTCATATAAAAAACCATCATTGGAATACCATCGGTAGATATACCGGCTATGGTTCCAAACACCACCATAAATGTAAATGTGGTTAAGAGCGGTTGAATAAAAAACCAAAGTGGTCCTAAAATGGTTTGTTTATAAGTTGCTACAAAATCTCTTCGCACAAACATCATCAACAAATCTCTATATTGCCAAACTTCGCGGAGCTTTATATCTAACAAACCTGTGCTTGGTTGAATTACTTCCGACCATTCTTCTTCCTCAAAATATTCAGAAACTATCTCCGCCATAATTTATCCCAGAAACTTTTCTTTTTTTGATCAAAATATGGATTGGCAGATTTTGAGGAGAAATAAGGATCCTTCCTTGACTTATTGCCATAAATACCATAATTACCATATGAGCCATATCCATAATTGTATTGGTAACCATAACTATAACCATATCCATAATAACCATATCGGCCACTTAGGTTAATATCGTTAATTGCCAACACAATATTTTTAAACTTGCCGCTCTCTTTTAATTCGTTTACAAAGTCTATTTGTTTTTTTAAACTGAAACGTTGTCGAACAATAAAAATGGTTACGTCTGTAAATTGGTTTAATGAAAATGCATCACTTACCAACCCTACTGGTGCAGAATCTATTACAACATAATCATATGCTTCTTTTAATTTATCGAATAACAATCCCATCCGGTCACTGATCATCAATTCAGAAGGATTCGGAGGGAGCGGGCCCGTTTTATAAACATCTAAATTAGGGAAGTCGGGTAGCGTATATGCCAGCTCATTAATATCATCTGTTTGCCCAATTAAAAAATTGGTGATCCCTTTATTGAATTCTTCATTCTTAATAATTTTTAAACTCTTGAGTTTGCGTAAATCAAATTCTAACAATGCAACTTTTTTTCCTGTCAATTCTAATACCCCAGCCAAATTGACACTTATAAAAGATTTGCCCTCTCCACTAATGGTGGAAGTAATTAAAAAAGTTTTTGCCTTGGTATCTTTTACAACAGGGAGAATAAATTGTAAATTACTTCTCACAATTCTAAACTGTTCAGCAATGATGGATCTGGTTTTATTTACAACCAGTTCTTCGCCCCCATCTAAATGACTAATTTCACCTACAATAGGAATATTCGTTTTAATTGATAAATCATTGCGTGAAATGATTTTATCGTTTAATAAATCAATCAAATAAATTATCGCGATAGGTATTACCAGTCCCAACAATAATGCAAAGTTTTTGATTTGTTTTTCTTTGGGTTCAATTGGTGCAGTTGAAAAACTAGCTGGGTCGATGGAAGAATAATTGGACTTTGTAGAAATAGCAGATATGGCAATTTCTTCTCTTCGTTGCAATAAATACAAATACAATCTTTCCTTCAATTCTTTTTGTTTTTTCAACTCCATTTCTCGCATGGTTTTTTCAGGAATCAAACCCAGCTTGCCCATGTAATCACTATTGCGTTGATTATATATATCTATCTTCAAAGCAAATGCCCTTTTCACATTACCCAAACTTACCAATACATTATTCCGAAAATTGTCGATCTTATTTTCAATGGATGACATGATAATATTGTCGTTCGGATTTTCGTAATTGGCCTTATCTCTTTCTGTAATTGCATCATTGTATTTAGAAATGGTAGCGGATAAACTTGGGTCACCAATGCCTAAAGGAGAAAATATTTTTTTAAATCGATTGCGGTCATCTTTTACATAATCTTCAATTAATCGAATTACTGCAGTATCAATAAAAGCATCGTCCAAGCGATTCTCCGTGCTTCCGTATTTATTTTGATAATACATCATTTCACTGGACACATCATTGAACCTGGGGTTCTCGTACATACTGCCCTTTGCACTATCAATCAATTTTAAATCATCGGATACAATACGTAAACGATCATCTATAAAAGCCAATGTATTAATGGAGATTTCTTTTTTGAGTTCCACATCTTGCTCTGAGAACTCATAACCCAACAAATTGAGAATATCAGCCGCTCTAAATGGATTTGCACTTGTAAGGGTTAAAGACATAATTGTAGTTCTACTACTCAAACTTCTAACAGATAATCCGCCTCTTATTTCTGAAGCTGCCTGATCAACTGAACTGTATTGAATTAAATGGGGCTGTTCGTCATAAGTTTGATTAGAATATCGCTTACTTAAAACAACTTTTCCAATAAATAAGTGCAGCGTGTCACTCCATTTAAAAGATTTAACTCCTTCATTGTTCAATTGATAATTTCCACCTCTATTAGATAAATTAGTCACTTTAATATTCCATGCAAGGGAAGAATCTTTTAAACCCAGATAGGTTATTTTTATGGGCGATAAATTATAGAGCTCCATTTGTTTGATAGTACCCACATTAAAATAGCGCAAATTAAACTGGCCTTTTTTTACCACCCTTTCCAATAATTTTTTAGATCTCAACAACTCTAACTCATTGTCGATATTGATGGCTCTTACCCCATAAAGACCTTGTGAAACCAAATCGGAATTATTGGCAGATACAGCACTATTTCCTCCCACCAAAATTTGCGAGCTGGCCAAATAGACTTTATCGGAGTATCTTAAAAATATATATGCAGCCCCAGTACAAATAACCATGCTTAAAATAAACAATGGCAAATTGATCAAGTAACGATATAAGATTTCTCTTATACTAACTTTAGCAGAAACTGGCTGTTCAATAAATCCTTGTGGAGAATAATTATTCAACGATTATTTACTTAAAGTAATTATTATTAAGGCAATACCTATTACAAAATTAAATAGACCCAATACCGTTAATACAGGTCCAAATTTTTGAGTAAAACTTTGAGATGCTCTTGATTGAAATTTAAAATCATTGATGCCTGCAACAATCAAATCATTTTGCTGCAATTGATATACAGGAGAATTATACAATTTCGCGTCCCGAAAATCTACCTTATACACTTTTCTTTCTCCATTTTCTTCTCTAATAACCAATACATCATTTCTCAAACCATCATCACTCAATCCACTGGCTTCAGCAAGAGCATCTATTAAAGTAACCTGCTCTTTTTTAAATTTTTTTACTCCTGGAGATTTAAATTCTCCGATCATATTAACCGTAATCTCTTCTAATTGCACATTTACACCAATATCTTTAACAAATGGTGCCCATTTACTGACTAACAGCGCTTTCACTTGCTTGGTAGTTAACCCATCCACTTTTTGTAACCCAATTTTAGGCAGATCGATCTGCCCTTGTAAGTTTACCTGATAAGTACCTTCGGTTTTTCCGAGCCCACCCATATTCAACACATTGGCTTGTTCTTGATTATTGGTGGCCTGGGTATACACTTTTACTATAAGATTGTCTCCAGGTTTGATGGTGGTTTCTTTGTATTGGTAGGTACCAATACTATCCAGCCCTTTTTGAAAAAGCTGCATTTCATCCCTGTATTTTTTGGTATTTAAACAACCAGTTAATAAAAAAACAAGGGCAAAAAAAGCAATGATTTGTTTAATCATACATTTTAGGTTAAAGCGCTGCCTGCTCAGTCACAAGTGAAAGAGAATCAGCGTATTGGATGTTACTCATCAAATATATACGTTGTTTAGATACAAAGCCCTTTTGTTTCGCAGTTCCTATCAACAAGTTTTTGACAAAAATTAATACAAACTGATATACCAACTAGTTGGTACTCCAATAGGTACAGATTATGTTAATTTATATTGTATTCAAATCGATAAAAGCATCGTTTTACTTTATTTAGGTATCTTTGTATTTAATGCGTTTTTTACCTAAAAATAGGGATAAAATTATTTGCCTGATTGTACTAATAATTGGGCTATCTGGCAACGTATTATATAGTCAAACCACTTATTATTCTAAAGCTTCAGGCCCAGCAAATGTAGAAACAACATGGGGAACTAACACCGATGGCACAGGCACCAATCCACCAGATTTTGCAACAGGAGACGTGTTTATTGTTAGAAATGGAAGTTTATTAACCACCAGTGCCGCATTTACAATTGACGACGCAGGTACACCAGGTGGAGGACAACTCATCATCAATAATGGGGGAATTTTAACTGCAAGTCATGTAATTACTTTTTCAGGCACAGAAACCCTTTTTCAAATAGATGCAGGAGGAAGGTACGTTCACAATACCAGTTCCAATTTAGGTTTAATTTCAAGCATTCTTAGATCTGCATCATCTACTGATTTTGATGCGAATTCAACATTTGAAATCAGTGAATCAAGCACACATACCAGTACTGGTGGTGTAAGTTTTGGAAATTTTACTGTAAGTGGATCAAGTAAAACTGTTGCCTTTAGAACAAATGCAACTGTAAATATTCAATCGGTATTAACCATAGCAAGTACTTGTACTTTGCATTTAAGGGTTACAAGTTCTATTGTAGGTGGTCCCTCTGCAACTACTGGTTCTGGTATTTTAAGAGTTACTAGTACAAACCCGAATAATATTCCTACGGGTAAGACATGGAATTTTACAGTGAATATAGATAGCACTCTTAATCAAAATATACAAGGAGGCACATATACCAATATCAATGCAACTGGTGGTAATAGAACGATTGCCGCTTCCTCTAATATTTTTATTAGCGGAACTTTTACTCCTGGTGCCGGTGTTTATACAATTTTTTCAGGTTCAACCATCGATTACACAGGTAGTGGGGCATTTTCAATTCCAATTCTTCCCTACCAAAACCTGACTATCAGCGGAACTGGTACAAAAACCATTGCTGCCGATTTAACCATTTTAGGTACACTGAACATCGACAACAGTGCTGGATTTTTAAACATAAATGGTCAAACGCTGAATTTAAACGGTACCAGCACTAACCTAACCAATGGAAAATTAATTGGATCAGCAACATCTAAATTATCCATAGGAGGCACGAGTGGATCTATTGCTGGTATTGGATTTAGCCAATCAGGTACTAATAACTATTTACAAAATCTCACAATTAATAGGGCTTCAGGCGGGGCAATCCTCTTAGACAATGTAAATATTGTTGAACGATTAACAATTACTGCAGGTAGCCTCAACACCAACAACAATGTATTGGGTTTATTGTCAACAGGAATTGGTTCAACAGCAAGAGTTGATCAGGTAACAGGATCAATTTCTTATGGAGGATCTGGTGGAGTAAGGGTAGAAAGATATATACCCAGTGGATTCAGAAGCTACCGAGATCTTACTCCATCGGTACATACTTTTGATGGAACCATTCATAGTAACTGGCAAGAAAATGGGGCAAGTCCAGTAGGATATGGCACTCACATTACTGGCGTTAGAGGGGGTGCTGGAGTAGATTTGGCAACAGGGCTAGATATTACTCAAACCGGAAATGGGTCTATGTTTACCTATAACGGAACAAGCTTTCCAGCAGTTACCAATACTGTATCCACTATTTTAGATCCATATAGAGGTTACAGAATTTTAATTCGTGGTGATAGGAATGTTGATTTATACACAGTTCCAACTCCAACCACAATGAACCGCGCTACTACATTAAGAGCAACCGGTAAATTGATTTATGGTGATGTCACCTATTCTACTTCAGGCGTTACCAATAGTGTATACAGTTCATCATATACTTTAAATAGTGCAAGTAGCACTGGATTTAGTTTAATTGGTAATCCTTATGCATGTCCAGTAAGCTGGGGTAAGGTATTAGACAATAGTGGAACAGCAAATATCCAAAGTACCTATTGGTATTTCGATCCCACATTAGGCATCAATGGTATTTATGCAACCTGGTTAAGAACAGGTGGTGGTGGTTCAGAAGCTGGTACAAGCAATGGTGTGGGTGGTACCAATAATTTTATACAACCTGGGCAAGCAATATTTGTCAGAAACAATAGCAGCACGAGCCCTGCAGTTAAATTTGAAGAGAACGACAAAGACATAGGAAGCAGTGCTACCAGCATTTTCAACGTACCACTAACAATTTCAACACAAAATAAAATTGGATTGATCTTACAAAAATATGTGGCATCGAGAGGAGGAAATGTAATTCTAGATGGTGCAACTTTATTGTTTGACGCAAATAATAACAATACAATTTTAACTACTGAAGACGCTGGTAAAATCTCCAACGGTTCAGAAAACATGGCGATTGTAAATACCAGCAACGGCACTAATTTATTAAGCATCGAAAGTAGAAAACCAGTTACAGAACAAGATACCATTGCGCTTCGTCTTTGGCAAGTAGTGAACAACGATGCATATACTTTAAATATCATTCCAACAAGCTTTGTATCAAATGGGAGAATGGCTTTTTTAAATGATGCTTATTTAAAAAAGCAAACATTTATTAGAAATGACAAAGACACCATTAAAATAAATTTCACAACACTCAATGCCGATTCCAGTTCCTACTTTAAAAGATTTAGTTTAGTATTTAAGCAGCCTGTTGCCATCAATTCCAATATAAATAATGCAACACTTACAGGTACTACAACAGGAACTACCATTGGACTAACTTGGAAAACTACCAACGACATCAATCATTTGTTTTATGAGTTAGAAAAATCGACTAATGGCATTGAATATACCAATATTGCCAAAATTTATGCAGACGGAACAGGCAGCTATTCTTATTTAGATACAAGTATCAATACGCGCAAGGTTTATTATAGAGTAAGGTATTACAACGCTGAAGCACAATATGGGGTTACCAATACCGTTTTAATGGAGCCTTCTAATAAATCATCAAATATTTCAGTTTATCCAAACCCAGTTAGCGGAAAAACGATGAGTGTTCAAATGAATCAATTAGACCCAGGTAATTATCAGTTAGCGATTCTCGATAATCAAGGCAGAACATTATTCACACAACAAATTTTGCATCAAAATAATAGCAGTACCATACCAGTTACTTTCAATCGAAACTTCACCAGTGGAATGTATCGTTTGAAATTAACCCATACAACCAGCTTGAAAGTATACACTACCAATATAATTTTTCAAAGTAATTAATATGAGGGCTGATTTTTAAGTAGAAAAAATGATTAAAAGCAATAAAATAATATCAATTACTGCCCTATTTGTTTTGATGAATCACTTTTCATTTGCACAAATTGCAACTCCAATAACTCCTAGCTTAGATACATTGTATTTATCCAATGGATCAATGACACCCACAATCGATCCAAATCCCACAAGCAACCCTTTTATTACAGATAGCGCTGGTAGTTTTAATAGAGGAATAGTTTCTAATGATGATCCTGGAGGCCCAGGAAGTGGCGGTGGCGGATTTGATCCTCCTGCAGATGCAGCCATTCCTTTAGATGGTGGGGTTGGCGGCTTGATACTAGCTGGTGCAATAATAGGATTAAGAAGAACCAAGAAAGAAAAAAATTGTTAGTCATCGGCTTAAACTTTTTCCTTCCCTAATTTACTTTAATTGAGGTTTTTGTTTTTTATAGAGGAATACCATTGCTATAACTACAAGATATACACCATAATTGTAAAATGTATGGTGTTCTATTTTTGCCAATAGTGGCCATTTATAAAACAATGCTTTAGCAAGAATTACAATTCGCGTAATGTTTAAAATGGTAATTAATACAACACCAAAAAACAACCAAGTAATTTTTTGTTTTATACTATTGATATGATCAGCCAATACAAATGCTACCCAAAATGAATTAATTCCAATTCCCAAACACTGGTAAATTAGTTGAATTCGCAATCGACCTCCCATATTCAAAAAAAATCTACCTTCTACCAAGGCATAATCTCCAAACACACCCAGCCAATGAGTTGCCGATTTCAACAATACCATTCTGTAACAACTTACATAATCAATATAGTGAAGCCACTCAATATAATACCCTCCCTTTTCCGATAACCCAATAAAAGCATAAGTGCCATAATAGAGCACCAGAAAAATCAAGATAAATTTTGATAAGAATTTAATATCGTGTCTTGAAAAATTCACTTCTCGCAAATTACAGATTATAGCTCCATAAAAACCACAATAATTAGCCAATAAAAACTAACTTCATTGCACAAATTGCCGCCAATGGGAAATAGATACTATTCTTTAGATGTATTTAGAGGTGCTACTGTGGCGCTCATGATTCTCGTAAATAATCCAGGAAGCTGGTCACATATTTTTGGCCCATTAGAACACGCACCATGGCATGGCTGTACCCCTACCGATTTGGTTTTTCCATTCTTTTTATTTGCCGTAGGAAATGCCATGGCATTTGTAATGCCACGTTTTGAACAAGCTGGTCCTTCCCTGTTTTGGAAGAAAGTGATCAAAAGAACTTTGCTCATTTTTGCCATAGGTCTGTTTTTAAATTGGAGTCCATTTGTTAAATGGGATGGAGATTTTTTAGTAGCAAAAACATGGGAAAAAATTCGCATCATGGGTGTGTTACAAAGAATAGCCCTCTGCTATTTTTTTGGTTCAGTAATTGTGTTTTATGGTAAAACCAAAGGGGCATTTTTAGTTGGAATGGCCTTACTATTAATCTATTGGTTTATTTGTTTTGCTGGTGGAGCAGCTGGAGATCCTTATAGCTTAGCAGGTTGGTTTGGTACTGCCATTGATTCCAATATATTAGGTGAGTTGCATTTGTATAAAGGCGAAGGTGTTCCATTTGATCCGGAAGGATTGATGAGCACGCCCGCAGCTATTGTACAAGTGATTTTTGGATTTTTGGTTGGGCAATACATTCAATTAAAAGGTAAGAATTTTGAAATGCTTACGCATTTACTCATTGCAGGTATCATGCTCATTGTGACTGGTTATTTATGGGACATGAGTTTTCCGATCAATAAAAAAATATGGACCAGTAGTTATACCATTTACACTTCAGGTTTAGCTATTCTTACTATTGGTGTATTGATTTACTTAATTGAATTCAAAGAAGTAAAAGGTAATTGGAGTAAATTCTTTGATGTGTTTGGCAAAAACCCTTTGTTCATATTTGTATTGAGTGGATTTTTGCCAAGGGTATTGGGTTTATTAAGATGGCAAGTTGCAACCGACGAAACGGGAAAGAAAATTTACACTTCAACACTTCCGTTTATTTATGAAAACATCAAAGTGTTTTTTGCAGACGAACGCATTCCATCTTTATTGTACGCTTTGTTGATGATTGCTTTTTATTGGCTGATTGTATATATTTTAGATAAAAAGAAGATTTACATAAAAGTATAAGCTACATTTCACTTTCAAAAAGGCTCTTCCTATAATGAAATCTTTCCTATATAAATTTTTATTGAATAAGGGATTATTGCTGTTCATTAACGGCATTTTATTGAGCTCTTGTTTTTATTTTAAAACTGAGTCTAAATACGAAGACGCTTTATTTGAGGGGATTGTAGAAAATATTAAATCGCAGGCTCATTCTGAAGATAACTTAGATTCTTTCTTTGTATCGTCAATGCGCATGACAAAAACATTGGAATACAATCGACAGCAAATTTTCGGGGGCAAAAAAATATATGGGGTGAAAGCAGTTTTTTTCAGGCCCGCTACTATCGACCTAATGACTGGAGATGGTGCTTGTGGTAGCTATTCCACTGTTTTAGCAAGAATTTTAAAAGCAGGGGGTTATCAAGTTAGAATAGCTCAAATGATTGTTAATGGCACTCTTGGAGGTCATATGGTAGTAGAAGTAAAAAAAAGGAGTAACTGGATTGTACTAGATCCACTCTTACAGCAATACTTTAAAAAACCTGATGGCAGTCTGGCTTCTTTTAATGATGTACATAATAATTGGAGCTATTACCAACAACAAACCGATAGTAATTATGTGACCGCATATCAATATGCAGGGGTCAATTATACTAATTGGAATAAAGTCAAGTATTTTGGCCCTGCAGCTAAATGGGTTTTGGAATTGGTATTAGGAAAAGAAAAGACAAGCGAAGTTTCTATCAGGTCTTATATTTTACGCAAGTATCATTTTTTGTACTTGATCAGTCTTGCCGCTTTTATTGTTTCCAGTATTACTTTAATGATCAGTTTTAGACTGAATCGAATTAAATGAATGAACTAATACTGGTGATTTTATTTAAATATTGCTGCAGCTTGTTCTATACTCTCTGGCTTACCCACATCAATCAAATCGGCACCAGAATGATCAAACATTTTTATTGACTGTTTACTACATAGATCTAAATAAACATCGATCATCGAAAATTTACCACTGTGTTGAATCGCCGAAAAAATGCTATTGTTCAATACATGAATGCCACTGAATGCCATGGGAAAAATTCCTTCACGATTATTCATTGATACTACTGGCCCTTTTTCTTCTCCCGTTGCGTTGTTGCGCCATCCCACCATTTGTTGCTGTTCATTAAATAATAAACACCTGCTCGAAGTTCGGTTACTCACTGCCAATGTTGCCATTGCTTTACTAGTAAAGTGTTGTTGAATCATGGATGATAGATCCATATTAGTAAGTATGTCTACATTCATCAACACAAAATCAGCTTCTTCTTTAAAATAATGCGCCGCTTTTACCAATCCACCTCCTGTTTCCAACACTTCATCTTGTTCATCAGAAAAATATATTTTAGATCCCCAGCCATCGTATCGTTTCACAGCTTCCACAATCTGATCGGCAAAATGATGTACATTAACAATTACTTCTTTAATGCCATGCGCTTGTAAATAATGCAAATTTCTTCCGAGCAATGAAACACCATTTACTTCAGCCAATGCTTTAGGATGTTTATCTGTCCAGGGTTTTAAGCGAGTACCCAATCCTGCTGCCAAAATCATTGCCTTCATAGATCAATATTTATCTAACCCAGTTTGCACTATTGGTATGGGTGAGGTTAACTTTTACTTTGTATTTATTGCGCAAATGCCTGGCTGTTTGTTCTGCTGCATATACACTTCTATGTTGGCCGCCAGTACATCCAAAATTAATCATTAAGTGTTCAAAATCTCTGCTTAAATAATTCTCTACGGTTATATCAATTAAATCCCAAACACTATTTAAGTATTTATCCATTTTAGTACGTTGTTCTAAAAAATCCTGCACTGGTTTTTCCTGGCCAGTGAGTTTTTTATAGTCATCGAATCTTCCAGGATTTAAAATGCCGCGCATATCAAACATAAATCCTCCTCCGTTTTCGGTAGGGTCAGATGGTAATCCTTTTTTATAACTGAAACTATTGATCTCAATGACCAAGGGCGTTTTTTCATCGGCCTGTGGTGCTTTGAATCGATTGATCATTTCTTCATCCACCACCAATCGCAGCACGCGATCAAATTCTGGTGTTACAATTCCTACTCTTTCGTGTTCAATAAAAAATTGCAGATTATGTAATGCTAAAGGTATGCTCGATAAAAAATGTGCTTTGCGTTCAAACAATCCTCTGAATCCATAAGCTCCCAGCACTTGTAGTAATCTTATCAATACATAACCATTGTATTGACTTACAAATGTGATGCGATCAATGGGTTTCTCCAGCAATGCATCCACCTGATCCATATAATAAGTCAACAAACTCTTTTTCCATTCTTCACTCAATTCTGCTTTGGCTTGCCACAACAATGAAGCCACATCATATTGCAATGCGCCTTTCATTCCACCCTGGTAATCGATAAAATGAACTGCCTCCTCTTTCACAATAATATTTCGGCTCTGAAAATCGCGAAACATAAAATACTTATTCTCTGTTCTGGTCAGGTAAGTACTCAATGCATCAAAATCATCCAACATGGCTTGCTTATCGTAAGGTAGCTGGAGTGTATCCAAAAAATAATATTTGAAATAGAGCAGGTCGCTCATGATGGCTTGCTTACCAAACTCTTTGGCTGTTAGGCAGTAATCGTAATTCAATCCTTTATCACCCAAGATTTGAATGCGTGCCAGTTCGCTTAAACTTTTTTGAAACAATTGATATACCTGATCATTATGCCCTCTCGCTTCCAGCTCATTTAAGAGTGAAGCCGTTCCCATATCTTCTTGAATATAAATCGTATTGCCTTCATTCACTCCGTATATTTCCGGAACAGAAAGACCCGCAGCTTTAAAATGTTTGCTGAAATAAATAAATGTAGTCGTTTCTTTTTGATGGGTATTATAAGTAGCGATATAGGTTTTGCTACCTGTGTAAATTCTGAAATACACACGATCGCTCCCACTCTGTGGAATTTTTTCTATTCTGTCTGCCTGCTCACTCAGCAGTTTTGTAAACAATTGCCCGATTTCTTCCATTACAGCTTCCATGTATCGCATCTAAGTTTCAACGAAAATAAAGATTCGATACTGTATTACCACATTTAAGGCCTCAACGCAAATACATTCATGGGTTTATAGCTATCAAAATCGTGGTGCTTTTTTAATAGAAGCAGTTCCCTGATTTCGAAACTGCCAACAAATGACTGTGTTTGCTGTGCTGCCAATAATAAATGATAGGCCGGATCGGCAATGGTTTTACTGACTTGTACATGTGGTTGTATACTAAAAATCATTTCAGGACAATCATAGCTACAGATATATTGGCTCACTACTTTTAATTGTTTGGCCAATTGCTGAAAAGCCGACTTATCCTGAATGCGTGCCTGCAATCGTTTACCACTGGTATCGAAAACCTGCTCCATCTGCACCATAAAATGCTGCTGATTACTAATGATTCGGTGCATCCAGCGAATAATCGTTGCTTCCATCGGTTCCTTGGCTTGAAAGATGGCCAGCTCTATCGGTGGCGCCACCAAACCCAATTGCTTACTGCTTTGCGGGTAAGCCATCAACAAGTACTGGCTGCATTGTTCTTTGATATGCACCCTTCCCGAAGGGTTCAACATAAATCCTGCCTGCATAAATAAAATTTTACTTTGATAACTATTTTAGTATAAATTTACTAAATAATTTAGTATTAAACAATTTATTTTATGGATGGGGAAGAATGGTATGGTGCCGCCTATAAAGGCACCAAACAGTACGACCAGTGGGAAGTGCCTACTGCCAATGCCACTGGGTTTGGAGCAGCCAGCGACGATTTTGCGGAACGAGGGATCGACCTGAATGAACAACTGATCCGCAACAAACCTGCTACCTTTTTTTTCCGAATGAATAGCGATGCCATGTCTGGGGCGGGCATTTTTACTGGCGATACGCTGATTGTAGACCGAAGCATCAAAGCAGTGAGCGGAAAAATCATCATCGCCATATTAGATGGCGAATTGTTGGTGAGGCGATTGCACAAAACCATCAATTCGATGACCCTTCAATCGGAGAACAAAAAATTTTCCGACATCCCTCTCAGTGGCTTCGACGACAGAGCGCTTGTATGGGGGGTGGTTACATATTCGATTCACCCCACCCCCTAACCCCCTAAAGGGGGGATAAAAAAATAGTAGTATGAAGACAACAATGTTTTTTGAAGCTGCCGAAGTGATTTTTGCAAACGCAAAACAGCTAAGAAATAATCCTACTAACGCAGAACTTAAACTGTGGATGTATTTACGTACAAAACCATTGGATTACAAGTTTAGAAGGCAGCACCCTATAAGAAATTTTATAGCAGACTTCTATTGTCATAAAAAGAAATTAATCATAGAGGTTGATGGAAATATTCATCAGTTACCTGATGTTGCATTGAGTGACTTAGAAAGAACAAATACACTCCAATCAGAAGGTATCCAAATTATACGCTTCACGAATAAACAAGTACTGTATGAATTTGAGCAAACCATCCATCAAATTGAAACTATTTTAAAAACACCCCCTTTAGGGGGCTGGGGGGTATGAAAGCCATTATCGATTGCAATAGTTTT
This sequence comes from Sphingobacterium thalpophilum, assembly GCA_943372285.1. Classification (GTDB taxonomy): domain Bacteria; phylum Bacteroidota; class Bacteroidia; order Chitinophagales; family Chitinophagaceae; genus Sediminibacterium. Next base: position 53,299 of record CALRYA010000004.1, read on the forward strand.
TATTGTTCCTGCGAGCGATTGTTCAGGCCTGAACTGCATTACAAGCCAGTAGTGGTATTGAGTAACAATGATGGTTGCATTGTATCGCGCAGCGATGAAGCTAAAGCGATTGGCGTTGAAATGGCCGGTCCTTACTTCAAAGCCAAACCATTAATACTCAAACATGGAGTAGCCACTTTTTCTTCTAACTACAATCTTTATGGCGATTTGAGTTGGCGGGTGATGGAAACGCTCCGCCAATTATTGCCACCGAATACAGTAGAAGTATATTCTGTTGACGAATGTTTTATTGACCTGAGTCATATTCCCATCAAAGATTTGCGCGCATTTTGCATACACCTTAAAGACACTGTAGAACAATGGACCGGTATTAAAGTATCGATCGGCGTAGCACCTACCAAAGTATTGAGCAAAGTGGCCAATCGACTGGCCAAGAAACATAAATTGGCTACCAATTGCGTATTGGTATTAGACAGTCCGCGTAAAACGCAACAAGCGCTTGAAAAAACTTTGGTAGAAGATATTTGGGGAGTGGGGCGTCAGTATGCTACCAAATTACAACTCTACAATATTCATAACGCATTCGAATTGAGCAAGCAAACTATTGATTGGGCACACAGGAATTTAGGTGGCGTAGTAGGTAAGCGATTGATCAGAGAATTAAATGGTGAAGCATCCATGCCCATGAACGAAGAGCGCATCAATAAAAAAATAATTGCTACTACACGCATGTTTGGTTCGCCGGTAAATACCCTCAAAGAAATCAAAGAAGCCATTGCCACTTATGTTAGCAGGGCAGCAGAAAAGTTGAGGCGTCAACATTCGGCGGCAGCTACCATCAGTGTATTTATTGTACCTAAAGAAGAAACCGCTCCTGGAGCCCGATTCAGGCATGGACCATCCATCGGCACCTATGTGGAATTGCCGCAAGCCACTTCATCTACCAACGAACTCATCAAACCCGCTGTGGCATTGGTTGATCGATTATTCGAAAAAGGAAGAACCTATAAAAAAGGCGGCGTAATACTCAGCAATATTGTTCCGGATGATTCCATCCAGGGAAATTTATTTACTCCACCCGAACCCAATAAAAATCGGATGCTGATGAGCATGATCGACAATGTTAATTTCTCTATGCGCAACGACCTCATCAAATTTGCCGCATCTGGTACTACACGTAATTGGAAGATGCGACAAGAGCTCCGCAGCCCACGTTATACTTCGCGTTGGGAAGAATTGTGTAAAGTGAAATGATTATTTAACTGGAACTGGAAATTTTGCAAACAATTCTTTCATTCCGTTAGTGGCCGCCTGGGGAATGTTTTTTTCTTTTTCAGGAACAACTCCTTGTGCAGTTCCTTTCCACAACATATTGCGTTGTGTAGCGTCTATAATATGTATGCTAACTGTTCCATTTCTGTAGCGGCCGGTTTCAATTTCTTTAGACTCCCATTTATAATTGCGTTGACCAGTATACGTAAATCTTCCATCTGTAGCCCAGTCGGTCTGACGGGTTTGAATTTCTTCTTTCACTACAATACCTATATTGATCAATAAATCTGGATTGGTAGCGGCTGTAAATCCGCGCTTGGTCATTTCTTCACCAATCGCATTTTTTAAATAACCTATTCGCTCTGTAAAACCAGCGGTAATCGTATCTCCAGAAGCTTTTACTTCATAAAAGCCAAAAGTCTTGTACTTACTAAAATCTGCGCCTGGCAAAGATTCTACATTCGCCACTTTTACACCTGAGCAGGCAAAAAGAAAAATCATACTTGCGAATAGAAATAACTGTTTCATATTATTTATTTAAAAACTAAAATTAATTAATTTATTCTTTTGTAGCAACATTAATCACATATTTAGGCGGAGCACTTTTTTGCAATTGATTCAACTCCTTGGTATTGGCAATGGCAATATTGGTAGCTGGTACTTTTTTCTGATTAACGAGATAATTTAATACAGCATCATTTCTTTTCTGCATCAGTACTTGTACTTCAGGTGCAATTTTATCTCTGCCAATTAGCTGTACGCATTTTTCTTCGGTGGATTGTAATGATGCTGTTGTACCCAGTTTAGTACCAATGAACTTTACAAAAGAAGAATCGTTATTGGTAATACTGTCTGTGCGATGTTTTACTTGAGAAGCAGGGATAGCATCTGCAATGCCCAGGTATTTTTTCTTCATGGTAAAAACAGCAATGGCTTCTGTTTCATCGGCAATATTGGTTACCTGTGTTAGTTCCAATTTAATATCGGGTTTTTCAGTAGCAATTTTGGCCAGGCGATCAAGTACGGTTTGCTGATTGGGTAAGATTTCTGTTTGCACATAGTCAAATTGCATTTCTTTAAAATCATCTTCTTTTCCGCCAAACAAATTGGCCAATAAACGAAATGGCGCAGTCACTGCTTTTACAATTAAATTTTTCACCACACCCCAAACTACTTTACCCCATTTGAATTTTGGATCATCCAAACTTCCTTTCACAGGAATATCTAAATGAATATTTCCTTTCACATCTTTTAATAATGAAACAGCCAAAGGAACTGGCAAATTCATAGCCGTGCTGTTCTTTACTTTTTTACCTGTTTTAATTTGTTGCACATCCAATACATTCTTGCTGTCTAATTTTCCGCCCAAAACAATGGTTCGGTTTACATAAGAAATCGTTCCATTTAAAAATGGAGTAGCAACATAGTATTTAGAATAAGGATTGAAATCGGTGATCAATAATTCCTTGATAGATGCATCAATATCTACATCCTTATAATGCTTTGGATCAACTTTTAAAGTGCCTTGTAATTTACCTGAAGTATTCAACCTAGATTTTACAGTGAATAACAAAAAGGGATTGGAGCTACTCAATCGATCGCTACTCAAAGTCATCGAATCGAGTACATACCTGAATTTATCTCCATGTGTGAAGTCGGTAAAAATGCATTGCCCTCGCGTTACTCTTAATTGATTTACTTTATAGTTATTTACATCATACTCGCGAACGATTTCCTGCAAGTAGCCAGACATCATCAAAAATATATTGGAATAAACAGTAGAAGATGTATCTCCAGAAATTGCCATGGGTGTTGTCATGATGCGCTCATAGTTAAACCCTTTATCGTACATACTCAATCTGAAAAAAGGATGATCCAAATTGATTGAGCTAAAATTATACCTGTTATTGGCAGTATTAATTGTATCTATTTTAATAGTGGTTTCATCGATCGCTGTAAGCAATTCATTGGTTTGATCAACTATCGCAAACTGATTGGCTTTGAGGGAACCAGATAAAGCCACTGCAGTGGGATGATTGAAATTACCAGTCAACCAGATATTGGCTGTTAACAATCCTTCCAATGATTTCACTTTCATGTAATCTTTTAAATAAGGATACAAAAAGCTGATGCTTAGTTTGTCTGCTTCTGCTTTTACTTTATAATCATATGTATTGGAATTGAATACTAAATAAGCTTTGCAATCGCCCCCAGTTGCCAAAGAAAAACTAGATTGAATTTTATACACAGGATCATTCCAGGCAATCAGTGGAATAGATACTTCTCCTTTGATCAGTTCTATTTTAGTAAGCGGTTTTGTATTCGTATAAAGAACCGTTGCGTTTTTTACTTTGATATTTCTTGCCCAGTATTGAACTGGTTTTGCAGCGCTGTCTTTTTTTGCTGTAGGATCATCGTAAACAAATCGCTTCATCAAATCGTCGTAATTAAAATGATCGCCTTTTTGAATAACCTGAATGTATGGTTGCATTAATTCAACAGAAGTGATATCGTATTTCCCTGCCCATAATTTATATACGGCAATATTCAAATCGAGTACATCGGTTTTGAAAAATGCTTTGCTAGACTTGGCTTCGTTTACGGTGAATCCTTTTGCCGTGACGCTTCCATTAAAAATATTAATGGACAAACTGTTCATGGTGATTTTACGCCCTGTATACTCCTCGCTGTATTTTTCGATTAAATATTTGGAAATCGGCGAAATGAACACCACTATCAATAGAATCAGGCCCAGTAAAATACTAGACAAAATCAAGGTAATCTTTATGCTTTTCTTCATTTGTATTCTTTGCTGAGCAGGTTCGAATTTACTAAAATGAGCCATAAACACCATGAATCCGCCCGAATAGCACAATTTTTAAAAAAATAACCCGAAAAATTGCTCCGTAACCCTAATTTTGCGCAATTCTACTAGAAAATGACTCCAACACTTAATTCCAACGAATCGATCCCTTCTAAAAAGAAAAAAATTATTGTTTTAGGCAGTGGCCCTAACAGAATTGGGCAGGGTATTGAATTTGATTATTGTTGTGTACACGGCTTATTGGCCATTAAAGAATGTGGTTTTGAATCGATCATGGTGAATTGTAATCCCGAAACGGTTTCCACCGATTTCGACATGGCCGACAAACTTTATTTTGAGCCAGTATTTTGGGAACATTTATGGGAGATCATTGAATTAGAAAAACCAGATGGCATCATTGTACAATTAGGTGGTCAGACCGCTTTGAAATTAGCCAGAAAATTACACGAGAAGGGAGTTCCAATTGTGGGTACTTCATTCGATAATATGGATATTGCCGAAGATCGTGGTCGTTTCAGCGATTTATTGAAAGAATTGAATATTCCTTATCCAGAATATGGTACTGCTTTTGATGCAGATGAAGCCATTCGAGTGGCCAATAGAGTGGGTTATCCGGTTTTAGTAAGACCTAGTTATGTAATTGGTGGTCAGCGAATGAAGATTGTTATCAATGATGAGGAAGTTGAAAAAGCAGTAATCAGTTTGTTGAAACATCTCCCAGGAAATAAAATCTTGATTGATCATTTTCTAGACAGATGCCAGGAAGCAGAAGTAGATGCCATATTTGATGGAGAGAACTTCCATATCATGGGCGTGATGGAACATATTGAGCCTGCTGGTATTCATAGTGGAGATAGCAATGCAGTATTGCCTGCATTCAACCTTACACCACTGGTAGTTGAAACCATGGAATTTTATGCAGAAAAAATTGCAAGGGCTTTACATATCAAAGGATTGATCAATATACAGTTCGCAATTAAAAACGATAAAGTATATGTGATTGAAGCAAACCCTCGTGCTTCGAGAACTACCCCATTCATTGCAAAAGCCTATCAAATTCCGTATTTGAATATTGCTACCAAAATAATGTTGGGTGAGGCAAAAATTACAGACTTTGTTATTGAAAAGAAATTAGAAGGCTACGCTATTAAGGAGCCCGTATTTAGTTTCGAAAAGTTTCCTGGAGTAAACAAAGAGTTAGGGCCAGAAATGAAAAGTACAGGAGAAGCCATTCGCTTCATTAAAGATTTAAGAGATCCATATTTCCGCACATTGTATAAAGAGCGCAGTATGAACCTGAGTAGATAACCCTAGAGATTCCGTAATTATACCTGAGATAATATTGAAAGGCTGCACTATTTTTTGCAGCCTTTTATTTTGTTAAGTATGAAAACGGTTTTTAAAGAAACTGCCTGGTATCGATTGCCTTTTATTCGAATAAGTATTGCATTCATTGCAGGAATTGTAATGGGCCAATATTGGCTATTACCAATAATCGCTTTGAAAATTGTAATGGCCATTGGATTGATTTTTTTGATTGGATTCTATTTTTTACCAGCCTCCATTAAATTCAGGTATAATTGGATAGGAGGATTGTTGATACATATTGTTTTTATTGGATTTGGATGGATGCTCCTTCAATTAGATCAACAAAAGCCAGTTCTGCCAAACAATTCGCCTCTTATAGTAAGTATTAGAGATCCATTATCGAATAGCAAACTATCGTTAAAAACAACTGGTGTTATTGGCAAAACAAAGTTGGCGCTCTATTTTAAAAAAGACAGTATCGCATCGAGCATTAAAATAGGTACTCAAATAGCGCTCATTAAAAAACCAGCTACTATCACTAGCATCCACAATCCTGGCGGTTTTAATTACAAAGCTTATGCAGCATCTCAGCAAATTTTTTATCAATGCTATTTAACAAACAATGATTACCGAATAATAAGCACCGTTTCACCATCCTATATCAGTCAGGTATTAGCCTCAGTTCAACAATATGTGCTTAATACGATCCAGGAATTTATACATGGAGCAAAAGAAAAAAGCATTGCAGAAGCTTTATTAATTGGCTACAAAAAAAACCTTAACCCCGAATTATTACAAGCATATAGCAATACAGGAGTGGTACATATTATTGCTATTAGCGGAATGCATCTGGGAATGATCTATGGGCTACTGCTATTTCTATTAAAACCACTCAGTAAAACGAGAATAGGCAATTGGTTGAGATTGATTATAATGTTATTGGTTATCTGGACCTTTACCTTAGTCACTGGAGCAGCTGCATCCATACTGCGTTCGGCCATCATGTTCAGTTTTATTATTGTTGGCCAACCTTATCGAAAAAAAGCACCTATCTACAACAGCATTGCAGCATCTGCATTTTGTATTTTATGTTACAACACATTACAATTATGGGATATTGGTTTTCAATTATCGTATACAGCAGTGATAAGCATTGTAGCATTTTCAAAGACAATTCGCAATCTACTTTTTCTTGAAAATAAATTATTGAAGTCTTGCTGGGAATTAACATCAGTAACTATTGCAGCACAAATTGGCACCATTCCATTATTGCTTTTCTATTTTCATCAATTTCCCAATTTGTTTATTTTTTCCAACTTTATTGCTGTTCCCCTCTCAGGAATTATTTTGTATTTGGAGATTATTTTAGTGGCAATTGTTCCAATTAAATTTATTGCAATGTATATCGGCGAATTAACCAGCTTTTTAATTCGTGTAATGAATAACGTGATAGAAAATACTGCACGCATTCCTTTTGCAGTAACCCATGATATTCAAATCAATTTACTGCAAACAATCCTTTTATATGCCTTCATTCTATTGATTGCGTTTGGACTTATGAAGAAAAATAAACCATCTATTTATGTTGCACTATTCTGTTTGATCATTTGCTGTGCCATTCATGCCAATGATCAAATAAAAGCGGCATCGCAGTATAAATTGATGGTATATTATCTGCCTAAAAAAAGCGCTGTAGATATTTTTGCAGGAACAAATCATCAATTTATTGGAGATCCTTCTATTGATCAAAATCCATTAGCAATAAAAAATTACTTAAGCCCTACCCGAATTTTATACAGGGCAAATACTCCTGCTATCCATTCAGCAATATTCACCCAGCAAGGTGTTGGCTCCATTCCACTCATCGTTGGCCCAAAAAAACGAGTATTACTGGTAAATGATGCATTCAAATTACCCAGCTATTTAACCAATCATTCAATCGATTTAATCATTCTTACTGGCAACCCGCTTATTGGCTTGGAAAATCTGAGTATTTACTTCAATTGTACCCAATTTGTATTTGATTGTAGCAATACAATGTGGAAAATAGAGCAATGGAAAAAAGAAGCAGAGCGCTTACATTTGCGCCATCATTCAGTACCTGAAAAAGGTGCTTTTGAATTTAATCTATAATTTTTGCCCCAAAACTGCCCGGGGCTAAAAGCAATAAAATATGCAAAAAAAAATTCAATCTGCGCTCATCTCTGTCTTTTATAAAGATGGTCTGGAGCCTATTGCACGTCAATTACAGTCTTTAGGAATCACTATTTATTCTACTGGTGGAACACAAACCTTCTTAGAAAGTTTGGGAATCAATTGCGTGCCAGTTGAAAGTTTAACTACCTATCCGTCTATTTTAGGAGGAAGGGTAAAAACATTGCATCCAGCTGTGTTTGGTGGAATATTAGGAAGAAGGTATGAAGCCCAGGATCTACAAGAAATGAAGGAATACAAAATACCTGAAATTGACCTGGTGATTGTAGACCTATATCCTTTTGAAGAAACGTTGAAGAACACCAACGAAGAAAAATTAATCATTGAAAAAATTGATATTGGTGGGCCTTCTATGATTCGTGCTGCAGCAAAGAATTTCAGAGACATTACAGTCATTGCAGCAAAAGACAGTTATGCCGAATTAGAATCATTATTGATCAATCAAAAGGGAGAAACCAGCATTGAACAAAGAAGAGCTTTTGCAGCAAAAGCTTTTGAAGTAGTGATGCAATATGATATTGCTATTAGTAATTATTTCAATCCAATACAAGAACAGGTATTGCGCTATGGAGAAAATCCACATCAAACTGCAGTATTCAAAGGAAATTTAGCGCAAGTATTTACTCAATTAAATGGCAAAGAACTCTCTTATAATAATTTAGTAGATGTTGATGCAGCTATTCAATTAATCACCGATTTCAGCGAAAGCAAAGAAGCTGTATTTGGAATTATTAAACACACCAATGTATGTGGAATTGCAGCAAGAACAAGTGTAAAAGAAAGCTGGGATGCAGCACTAGCTGGCGATCCTGAGAGTGCATTTGGAGGAGTACTGGTTTGCAATAAGCCTATCGATATTAACACAGCCCAAGCCATTAATGAATTGTTTTTTGAAGTATTGATTGCCCCTTCTTTTAATGAAGACGCACTAAGCGTATTAAAAGGCAAGAAAAATAGAATTCTCTTGCAATTAAAAAGTGGTTCTTTCAAAACTACTACGATTGTAAAATCTATCTTAAATGGTTCGTTGGAACAAGATGCAGATAATGCCAATTATGAAAAATGGGATGAAGTAGGTGGAAGAACTTGTACCGATGCTGAAAAAACGAATTTGATCTTCGCCAATATTGTTTGTAAACATTTAAAAAGCAATGCCATTGCTTTAATCAACAACATGCAATTGGTTGGCAAGGGATGTGGCCAAACAAGCAGGATAGATGCACTTAGGCATGCTATTGAAAAAGCACATCAATTTAAATTCGATTTAAGCGGAGCAGTGCTTGCATCGGATGCATTCTTTCCTTTCAATGATTGTGTTCAGATAGCGCATGAAGCGGGAATCGAAGCATTTATTCAACCAGGCGGATCGGTAAGAGATAAAGACAGTATTGAGTATTGTGTTAATCATCAATTGGCAATGGTACTTACTGGAACAAGGCATTTCAAACATTAATCAGCCATGCATTGACCACCAAGCAGAAAGCCTATATAGCACTTACGATCACCAGTACCGTTTGGGGAACCACATGGGTTGCTAGTAGAATGGCTGTTCAAGATACACCTGCTTTAGAAGTATCTGCTATTAGACAAGGAATTGCAGGTATTTTATTTACTGGATTTTTTTTACTGAAGGGAGCAAAACTCCCCAATTGGAAGCAACTAAAATGGTTAGCGCTGATGGCAATTTTACTTTTTGTATCTGCCAATGGTTTTGCCAGTGTTGGGGTGAAATATATATCAAGTGGTCTTGGTGCATTGATTGCCGCTTTATATCCACTATGTGTTGTATTGATTGAAAAAATTTTCTTTAAAAATACCAAAATAACAACCAGCACTTTTATTGGGATTACTATTGGAATATCTGGCATTGTATTGGTTTTTTATGAAAATGCTTTTCACCATCATGCAGCAGGATACCTTACTGGTATTGTTTTTTCGGTAATTGCTATGTTAAGTTGGAGTGTTGGTACAATACTCATCTCAAGAAATAAGTTCGATATGAATCCTTACTATGCTACCGGGTGGCAAATGTTATTGGGCTCTATTATATTATTTGTTTTGGCAATTATTTCTGGCGGCATGATTCCTTTAAATCAAATTGTACCTTCTACCTGGATTTCGATAAGCTATCTCGTAGGTATGGGATCCATCTTCGCCTTTGTTGCATTTATCTATACCATGAAAAACTTAGAGCCTTCAGTTGCATCATTGTATGCATATATCAACCCTATTGTTGCTATTCTTGTTGGATCACTTGTGTTTGGAGAAGCACTTACAACAAACATTATTATTGGATCAATGATCACAATTATTGGTGTTTATATTGTAAATCATAGCATAAAAAAGCAAAAAATATCGTTGATTGAGCCTATAGATTAATGTCGAATTATGAAGATGAGCTATTCTTTAGCCCAAAGAAAAGTTTTCTGTAAAACAAAGGGTTGATCAAGGATTTTGCTGCATTACCATTATATACAAGATCTTCAAGTGCTTCATTTTCTGAACTTTTTTTAGTAATAAAGTTCAAACCAAAATCAAATAAATTTAAAAACAATTCACTCTTAAATAAAGGAGATACTATTTTGCTAAGCTTTAAATAATTAGCAGTTGCATGATGTACTTCTTTCTCATAATCAATTAGAGCTGCTTTCTTAAAGTTGTTATTCGTTATTGCATTTGTAAGGTGTTTAGCTGCAATTTTTGCACTCATACATGCTTGTGGCAAACCATTTGCACTTAATAAGTCTACCAATCCTGCCGCATCACCCACTAAAATAAAATGATCACCCGCAATTTTTCGCTTCTTTGTTCCTAGTCGAAGTGTACTGCCTTGTAAATTTCCAACTAGTTGTGCATCCTTAAATCTTTCTTTAAATATTGGGTGTTTGTTAATATACTCATTCAGGGTTTCCTTTAAGTCTATTTTATGCTTTTTCAGTTTATCCATTCGAACAACCAAATTCATATTAACCATATTATTTGGCAGAGGAGTTAAATAAGCACCTCCTGGCATTAATTTCCTAAATAAAAACAACTCACAATAGTTAGGATATGGCATCGTCACATTTGTAAAATATCCTCTAATTCCAACCGCAGTATGTTTCTCTTGCTTTTTAAATTTGCCCAGTTGTTCACTCAAAATAGAATTAGAGCCATTTGCCACCACCAATAAATCTGCAATAATTAATTTACCATTCAATTCTTGTACGAATGCTTTTTCATTTTTTATATAAACACTAGAAGCATTGAAATTCTCTATTACAGTAATATTAGCATCTTTCTTCGCCAGATTGATCAAATGATTATCAAATTCTAGTCGAGAGATCCCATAACATGATGGTTCATCTAAATCCTTTTCTAAATTCTTGAATGGAACTTTTAATTTATTTAAACTCGAAGAGTAAGCATAGACTCCATTTATTGTTACAATATCCTCTTTAGCTACTAAGCCTTTTATTAAATCAGGGTCAATTTCTTTAACGATCCTGATAGTGTTACCAGTAATACAGTCGGCACAGGCTTTATTTCTTGGAAAGCGTTCTTTATCTATCAAAATGCTTTTTATCCCATTTTTTGAAAGCATTAAACTAGTTAATACACCAGCAGGGCCAGCACCAATTATACATATTCCTGTGTTTAACTGTTCCATGAGAAGTAAATATACGCAAGAAGCTATTTTATTTAGTGAAATTGGATAATAAAAAATCTACAAATACATTTCTCCAAGGTTTAAATTCAATTTGATTGGTTAGCATATTATTATGAAAAATGGCAATGCATTCTCCACCTACTGATTTAACAGTATTAAAATAATACTGCAGATCTTCTGTTGCTTTTTGAGGAGTAATCCTTTCTTGAAATATAGCTGTTGCATCCATATAGCAAAACGGATGAATCATTAATTGGGTTGGTAGATTGGTGTTTAAATTAAACCATCTAAACGGTTTTGAATAAGAAGCTCTAAATCCATTTATAGTTGGATAGCCCATTGAATAATCGTTGGCAATGTCTGCTTCAATTAAGCGCTCAAAACTTTGCGGTAATTGAATTTGGATATAATGGTTTCTCGAATGAGAAATTTTTGTACTTACTATAGATGATAGTTTTTTTATTTCAGTACTCAGTAAAGACGGCTGTGTATTTGATTGAATAGATGGGTGGATACCTATTGAATATTGTTGTGCATGTTGCCTGATCAAATGCTGCATTGATCGATTAGCAGGACTAATGTTTTTATCCAGCCCCTTTCTTTTAGCCGCAACCAGAAAAAAATAAATGGGCTTTAATTGTAAACTTTCATGCAATAAATTCAACCATTCATATATATCATAAGGATCTTTTTGAACAGCTTCCAGCACTTGAAGTCTTTCAATAATAGCATTACTGTTTGCCTTTATTAAATCTTTAAAAAAACCAATAACATTTCTTGCAACTGTATGATATCGGTAGCTATATGCAATATCAATGTCATAGGTTGGTATAAAAGAAAAACCGGATGTTAACTTATTCAAAGGATAGCCTATTATTTCAAATAATTTATTCCTCCATAATTGAATTAATGGGACTTGTAGAAAACAATGTTGATAGGCAATGCTATTAGTGTGTTCGTATCGGCCAAATTGATCTTTAGTATGTGGTAAATATTCTTCGTAACGAGAAATTAAATAAAAAGAAGCTGCAAAAAAATCAAAAGGCACTAAGGCTGTTTCAGCAGTTTTAAAAAATGCAGTCAATCCCTCCCACTCAAAACAATCAATGGATTGAACACGAATATTTTCTTCAAACAATAATTCATGAGGAATGATTTGAACTGACCGAGTGTTAATTTGCTCATTTTCAATGGACGCAGTCTTTATTTGTTGATCGGAATAATTAATTTTAAACCCTTCAAATTGATTGAACTCATCAACAGAATTGGTAATTGTTGCTTTTGATTCAAAAACCTGTTCAACTATATAGCGAAGGCGTTCATTGGAAATAGTACAATAAACCAATATAGTAGAACCATCATTAGTCATGCGATTGCTTCCAACGTTCATTAAAGGTTTGCTTACTAAAATCCAATTCACTTCTGTGAGCAGTCCATCCTTTGAATACTTTATTGACTACCCAGTTTTTCATTTTTGAATTCGCAGCATTCATCATAAATCGGTTTAAACTAGCAGTTTTCCAAGCTTTCCAAGCCAATCGTTCTGCAATTGAACTAGTGCCTTGTTTTACCGATTCGTGTCGATTGTCTAATAATAATTCGTGCAGATTTATTCGTACGGGGCATACTTCAGTACAATTGCCACAAAGTGATGAAGCATAACTCAAATGTTTGTATTCCTCCATCCCACTTAAATAGGGAGTAATCACTTCTCCAATTGGTCCACTATAAGTAGTTTCATATGCATGGCCTCCAATATTTTTATATACAGGACAAGCATTTAAACAAGCTCCACATCTTATACAGTACAATGCCTCTCTAGCAGTTGGATTGGCCAATAAATTGGTTCTTCCATTATCTAAAAGAATTACAATCATTTCTTCCGGACCATCTGTTTCATTGGAAAGCTTAGGGCCTGCAATAATGGTATTATAAACGGTTACTTTTTGACCAGTTCCGTAGGTAGATAGCAATGGCCAAAACAAAGCAAGATCATGCACCGAAGGAATTACTTTTTCAATACCTACAATAACAATGTGTGTCTTAGGCCAAGCACAGCTTAATCTAGCATTGCCTTCGTTTTCGGTAACTGCAATAGCGCCAATATCTGGTAATATAAAATTCGCCCCAGTAACACCTACTTCGGCCTGCACATATTTTTCACGCAATTTTTTTCTTGCAACAAGGGTAAGTTCCTCTGGTGTCAACCCACCTGGAGTACCTAATTTTTGAGCAAATAATTTTGCAACATCTTCTTTACTCTTATGCATTGCAGGCGTCACAATATGATATGGTGCTTCTCCATCTAACTGTTGAATATATTCTCCCAAATCGGTTTCAACACTTTCAATGCCGTTCGATTCTAGATAACTATTTAAATGAATCTCTTCGGTAACCATGCTCTTGCTCTTAACCAATGTTTTGCAATTGGCTTGCTTACAAATAGCACCGATATATTCCAAAGCCTGATTGCCTGTTTCAGCCCATAGCACTTTAGCTCCTCTCTCCGTTATTTTTTTCTCAAACTCTTCCAGGTATTTATCTAAATTTTCAATGGCATCCCATTTTTTATTCTTGGCCATTTCACGTGCAGCCATTACATCAGTAAACTGTTTTTTACCGATAGGTACTACAGCATTGTATTTACTGATGTTGAAATTGATTTTTCTGCGATGGTCTAAATCTGCAGATTTGATGGTACTCTTCGCTATGAATGATGCCGCATTATTATTCATTGGACGATTGTTTTTTTAGCTGCTCTGCTGAAGCAGACAATGCATCGTAAAACTCCTCACCGTATTTCCTGATCAATGCATCTTTTAAAAAAATATACACAGGTACTTTTAATTTTTTGCCCAGATTGCAACCCGATTTACATAAGTCTGTTCTTGGTTGATAATTAACATATTCTATATCGGGGTCTTTTTTACTCTTTTTAGTGAGTATTGGAAATAAATGACAACTCAATGGTTTTTTCCAATCCAGCTTTCCGTCATTATAAGCTTGTTCAATCCCACATTTGATAATTCCGTTTTCGTCTTTTAAACCATAAGCACATATTGCCCCATCAATGGTTGGAGTTACCCAACCAAATTCTTGATCATACACATATTTCCCAGATCTTTTAACTTCTGCGATGCCTTCCTTAGTCATATAAGGTTTAATGACATCGTAAAATTCATCGAGTTTTTTTAATTCCCATTTCTCCATAGGAGCCCCTGCATCGCCATCTTCGCAACAACCACCTTTGCATTTGTTGAGATCACAAACAAATTGTTCGGAAACCACATCGTCACTTACCAGTACATGATCTATTGCTATCATTATTGCATACTATTTGTGTAAAGATAGGCGAATAATCAACTAGGGTTGGTTCTTACGCCACTTAAAACTATTAATCAAATGTTTAACATCTTCCATTAAAAAATGGTTGACAATTCCCAAAGAATCGGCATTGGGAGTTGCATCAAAATAAAGTGCTCCTCTAAAAAAATGTTTCGTTGAATCGGTTAAGAAGAATTGATTAGCGGTTGCCACATCACCCCCTACTGTAAAAAAAACACCATGTACTCCATTACTGGTATTGATCAGTGAATCATCAATTGAATAGGCTTTGCTGGTATGTTTACCAGTAAGTGCAAATGATTGTTTTATTAGAGTATCAAAACGATTCACTCCAATTGCTTTATAACTCACATAAATCCTACCATTGAAGGATGGAAAATTGATATTGATCCACCAAGGATTTTCTGTGGTTTGTTCAAAGAAAGTACTGTCTTTGTTAATTGTTGCATAAACCGGATACTCAAAAGTATATGGATAGCCGGGTTGATTAAACAATTGGTATTCTTTTTTGGGGAAAGGGATATTAAAATATCCTACCTGCTTTGGTGTGAACGGGCTATTACATGCAAAAAAAATAATACAAAAAGGGATCGAAATCAATATTACCAGCAACCGTTTTTGCATCATTGTAGGATTAATCTTCGCTCAATTCTTTTTTAATGGTCACTTTGATTTTATTGATTCTGTTTTTAGCCACTTCTAAAACGGTGAATTCAAAATCACCAGAACTTAAAACCGTAGCAGCCAATGGTATCTCGCCAGCAATTTCCAAAACCAATCCAGCCAAAGAATCACTCTCCCCTTTAATATCATCAAAAGTATCGGCACCTAATCCCATCGCTTTACAAACATCATTGATCATGGTTTTTCCTTCGAAAATATAATTATGGTCATCTAGTTTTTTATGTCCCAATTCTTCTTCATCAAATTCATCTTTAATATCACCAATAATTTCTTCTAAAATATCTTCGAGTGTTACAATTCCGCTGGTTCCTCCAAATTCATCAACAACTACAGCAAAATGAATTCGCTTCGCCTGAAAATCGTTGAGCAGATCTTCAATTAGTTTTTGTTCGTGAACAAAATAGGGAGGCCTGATTAATCCATGCCAATTATAATCATCAGCTTCATCTAAAAAGGGCAAAAGATCTTTTGTATGGATCATCCCTACCACATTATCCAATTCTTCTTTAAAAACAGGGAGACGGCTATAATGCAATTCTCTCACCGTTTCCATCAAAGTAGCAAAACTGGTTTCATCGTCAATACCATGTACATCAACCCTGGTTTTCATCACTTGTTTTACCGTGATATTTCCAAATTTTACAATTCCTTTCAGGATGTTTTTTTCATTTTCCGAAGCGGTGTTTTCTGTAGTAATATCAATGGCATGGTCTAATTCTTCTAAACTATAGGCACCATTGGTTCTTGTAGATAATTTTCGTTCAATAATATCCGAATATTTCACCAATCTCTTGCTCAAGCCAGATGTGAGATAGGTAAGAAATTGTACAATCCCACCAAAATCTTTTGCAAATCGAATATTGTTTTGCGTTGCCAATACCTTAGGCATTACTTCTCCAAATAAAACCAACACAAATGATACAGCTATTACTTTGATCAGAAATTCTACCCAAGCAGCATTGAACTGTTCGAAGTTGAACATTTGATCGATGAGTAAATTAGAAATGATAATGATAGAGATATTAATAAAGCTATTTGCAATAAGTAAGGAACCTAATAACACTTTTGGCTCCTCCAACATATCTACAATTCGTTGATAGGGAGGTTGTTGCTTAGACCTTAGTACATTGATGTCCTTATGTGTGAGTGAAAAAAAAGCCACTTCAGCACCTGCTAAAACAAAGGAAAGAAACAATAAACAGATCAATAACATGATGAGTACGGTAGTACCCTGAGCTTGTATAGCTGCTAACAAATGTACTGACGATAAAAATCCAATAACCGGGTGGTGATCCAAAACTGGGCGCTTTAATTAAAAAAGAAGCAATGCTTTACAAGCTTTGCTATATTACTATCACAAAAATATCATTTATCAACCATTAAAATGGCAGAGATTCTCCAGGGTCGGGTAATAAATTAGGTGAATCGCCAAAACCTTCTAATCCTTCTCCAAAACCTGGTCCGCCAGGTGCATCAGCTCTTTTATCGAGCATGATCAGATTGTCTCCAACTATTTCGGTTGCAAATTTTTTATGCCCCTCTTTATCTTCCCAGCTTCTGGTTCTTAATCTACCTTCCACATAAATAAGACTTCCTTTATGGAGAAATTTTTGAGCCAGTTCGGCCAAGCCTCGCCATAGAACAACTGTATGCCATTCAGTTTGTGATACTAGTTTGCCTGTTCTGTCTTTATAGGTTTCTGTAGTTGCTAATGGAAATTTGGCTACTGCTATATTGCCTTCTAATTGCTGGACATCGGGATCTTTGCCCAAATTGCCAATCAACATGACCTTATTAACACCACGCATAGTAGAACATTTTTGGTATTGACAAATCTTCGTTTAAAAATACCCCTTTTTTGTTAAATAAATAACTTCTACAATAAAAATGAAGTTAAAGTGGGGCTTCAAAATAAGCAGTAATGAACCTTGGGAATGCCAGTTGCTTCAATGCAGACTTGTTCATCCATTGCAATCCGTTCAAAGCGGCGGGAATTGTTTGAAGGTTGATTTCGATAAACTGCCCATTGATTTGTTGATGGGTCAATTGTTGTTTTTTGGGAGTTGAAATCTGTTTGATTGAAGCATCTTCTATCCCTAATTGATCATGTAAAAATTGATCAACCGATTTCTTATTCCATTTTATTTCTTTGGTTGATTCATACAAATAAAATTCATGTAATCCTTGCCAGATATCTTTGTTGGCTCTCTGCACAACCGCCGTTTTGCCATTCATTTGAAAAATAAAATAATAAAACCAGCGGTATTTTTTTTGAATGACTTTGGATTTTACCGGTAAAACATTCACCTTGCCAAAAGCAAGTGCGGTGCAGTTTTCATTCAAAATACAGGTAGCACATAATGGCAATGCTGGTTTACAAACAGTAGCCCCAAAATCCATAATAGCTTGATTATACAAACCAGGTTCTTTTACCAACAATAATTCATTGGCCCATTTTGTAAATAAAAATTTGCCTGTAGTAGAATCAGTAGGTTCATCTATTCCAAAATACCTTGCGATTACTCTAAACACATTTCCATCCACAACTGCATATGGCTGATTATAGGCGAATGATGCAATTGCAGCGGCAGTGTATGGACCAACTCCTTTTAATTGTAATATTTCTTCATAATGTGTAGGGAAAATGCCGCCTAATTCAAAAGCAATATACCTGGCAGTAATTAAAATATTTTTACAACGAGAATAATAACCCAGGCCTTCCCATAATTTAAACACCTGTTCGTCTTTGGCATTGGCTAAGTCTAGAATATTCGGGTACTTTTCAATAAATCGATTATAATAAGCCAGCCCTTGCTCCACCCTTGTTTGTTGAAGGATAATTTCACTGAGCCAGATTTTATAGGGGTCCTTCTCCCCTTTCCAGGGCATTATTCGCCTGTTAAATTGACTATTCCAAGTCATTAACCGCTTAGTAAACAAGGTTTTAGCCGATTTTTCGAGGGAGTTTTCGTTATTTTTTAAAGAATTGCTCAATTTTTAGGGCTAAATGTTAAATATATAATCAATTTTATAACTGTAAGTGGTTGAATTATTTGGGGTACGAAGTATAAATTGACAAAAATAGTTATATCTTTCTTGTATAATTCACATTTTTTATTTTACTTTAAGTACCATAAATGGTCATAAATCATCCACAATGAGAAAATCAGATCTCATCAATAACATTTCTGAAAAAACTGGCATCCCAAAAGTGGATGTTTTGGTTACTTTAGAAACCATGTTCAAGGAAGTAAAAGATAGCCTATCTCAAGGCCAAAACATATATATACGTGGGTTTGGGAGTTTTATCACCAAGAAAAGAGCAGCTAAAATTGGTAGAAATATCAAAAAGAATATCGCTGTAGAAATTCCTGAACATTTTATTCCTGCTTTTAAACCCGCTAAAGAATTTGTTAGTGAGGTAAAAAGCAAGCGTAAGTAAGTTACCTTTGCGAAAATTTATCGCTTAGTGAAAAAGTCTCCAATTATACTTACTGTCTTATCCCTGGTTTTATTATTCGGATTGTATTTTGGCGGAAGAACCGTTCCGCTTAAAACAAATACCACGCATTCCGAGAATGATGGCCACGATCATTCAGCCGAAAAAATCGATTTTAAGAAGGATATTTTGGCTGAAGCCAAGCAGAAATTAAGCCCTGAACAGTCTCAAAGAATTACAGCATTAGAAAATTCTGTAATACGTGGGGATGTCAACGAGCAACAAATTCATGTATATCACCAATTGGCTAGGTTCTGGAAAGATTCGGCCAAATTGTTTGAACCCTATGCATATTATACTGCCGAAGCATCTAAGTTGGAAAATTCTGAAAAAAGCCTCACCTTTGCCGCCCGCTTGTTTTTAGATAGACTAATGGCAACGTCGGAGCCAGCCATGCAAACATGGTTAGCTAGTAACGCAAAAGTTCTTTTAGAAAACGCCCTGAAAATCAATCCTGCTAATGATTCCAGCAAGATTGGACTAGGCGCCTGTTATATCTTCGGAAACATCAGTAGCAACCCTATGGAGGGTATTTTACCGGTGCGGGAAGTGGTTCAACGCAACCCCGGAAATGTATATGGTCAGATGGTTTTAGGCCTTGGAGGCAAAAAAAGTGGTCAATACGATAAAGCGATTGAACGTTTTTTAGCTGTTTTAAAAGCCGAACCAACCAATGTAGAAGCAGTATTTCATATTGCTGAATCATATGACCTAAAAGGAGATAAAGCCAATGCGATTGTTTATTATGAAAAAGCAAAGCAATTGGTGAATATTCCTGAAGCTAAGGAAGAGCTGAACAAAAGAATCATTGAGTTGAGAAAATAAATTATTGTTTAACTATTTAAAATGTCTTGGTATGCCTTGTGGTAAGAAAAGAAAGCGTCATAAAATTGCGACGCACAAAAGAAAAAAACGTTTGAGAAAGAATCGTCATAAGAAGAAGAATAAATAATTCTGCTTCTATTGAACATATTTTAAATGCACTGCAACCCATGTTGCGGTGCATTTAATACTTATCTACATGATGTCGCTGCATCCTTCTAGCTGCAACTTTACTTACTTTCCTTCCTTCTAAGCAACGACACTGTATAGTTTAAGTAGATGAACACTCCCTGCAATTAGGAGAGTGTATTTGTATTTTAAAGTTGCCATAGTGAACAAAGAACTGATAATTAACGCAGCACCTACAGGTGTAGAAATAGCTCTGTTAGAAGATAAACAACTGGTTGAGTTACATAACGAAAGTGCCAATATGCATTTTGCAGTAGGCGATTTGTATTTAGGTAAAGTAAAAAAACTCATACCAGGACTGAATGCAGCATTTGTGGATGTAGGCTTTGAGAAAGACGCATTCCTACACTATACCGACCTTAGCCCCTATGTAAAATCGATTATCAAGTACACCCAAATGGCCATGAATGATAAAGAGCCAAATGGTTTTGATTTTGCCAAATTTCAAACAGAACCGGAGATTGTAAAAAGCGGAAAGATCAATGAAGTACTTAGCGGAAAGCCCAATGTATTGGTTCAGATTCTAAAGGAACCCATTGCTGCAAAAGGACCTCGTTTAAGTTGCGAAATTTCATTGCCCGGAAGATTTGTTGTTGTTACCCCATTCAATGAAATAGTGGCTGTTTCTAAAAAAATTCATTCTTCAGAAGAGCGTAAGCGATTGCATAAAATTGTGGAAGCCATTCGTCCGAAAAATTTCGGCATCATTGTACGTACCGCTGCAGAAGGAAAAAGCACTGCAGAATTGCATCAAGATTTATTGGCCATTACAGATAATTGGAAGAGTATTCAAGCCAATTTAAAAGGCGCTGTTGCACCCATTCGTATATTAAGTGAAGAAACGAAAACAACCAGTATTCTGCGCGATTTATTGAGTGCAGATTTTAATAAAGTAGTAGTAAATGATAAAAATTTATTTACTGTTACTCAAAATTATATTCAAAGAATTGCACCAGATAAAACAGATATCGTTAGTTTATATCAAGGTGGCGGATTGCCTATTTTTGATCAATATGGAATTACCAAGCAAGTAAAAGCTTCTTTCGGAAAAACGGTGAATTTGCCAAGTGGTGCTTATTTAATTATTGAGCATACCGAAGCATTGCATGTGATTGATGTGAACAGCGGCTTTAAAAGTGTGAGCAATAACCAGGAGGAGAATGCCCTACAAACCAATATGGAAGCGGCTGAAGAGATATCACGCCAATTGCGATTGCGCGATATCGGAGGAATTATTGTGGTAGATTTCATTGATATGAAATTACCAGATAATAAAAGAAAAGTGCAGGAAGCCATGGAAGGTTTTATGAAACCGGACAGAGCAAAGCATTCGGTACTCCCTATTTCTAAATTTGGCTTGATGCAAATTACGCGTCAAAGAATGCGCCCTGAAGTAAATATCAATACTTCAGAATCTTGCCCGGTTTGTAATGGAACAGGAAAAATTACGTCTACTTTATTATTGGAAGATGAAATTGAAAAGCGCTTATATTATTTAAGTTCTCATGCGCACAAAAATCTTACACTGGTAGTAAATCCGATTGTTTATTCGCATTTAACCAAAGGGTTCTTCAGCAATATTGTAAAGCGCTGGAGTAAAAAGTTTAAGACAAAAATTAAAGTGAAGGAGAATACCAATTATCATATCATTGAATTCAGGTTTTTCAATGAACATGAAGAAGAGATAAAATTATAAAGCTAGTTTAATTATTATTATAATATATAAATATTTTAGCCAAATAGTCCTCATTTTTAAGGTTTCCTTTGTTTTCTTTCAAATATTTTTCCATTATTACTCTTTTATCGGCCATCAATGCTAAAATACTTTCTTTTTCTCTTTTAAATCGAGTCATCACCCCATTTTGAAAAGTATAGAAATCTTCGTACAATCGAAATTCTTTTACAATTTCTCCAGTAAAATCGTTCTTACGTACATCGATAGTCTTAAACATTGATTTGAGCAAGGAAATTTTGCCATCAGCCAGTACCAGACAAAACATATTGGATTTATAATTATCAATTGGAGGAAACCCTGTTTTAAAAAGGAATTTATTTATTCCTAAGTCGGTTGTATCGTAATATGAAACCGATTTTACAAAATCACTTTCTATACTGCCTGCTTCATTGGTTGGTGATAGAAAAACTATTTCTTGAGCTACAATATCAATTTTGAATTTTACAGTATTGAATTTTCTGCCATTTTTTAATTCAATTTCTCCAAATTGAAAACGATCTATTACGAAAGGAATACCTGCTAAACCCTCATAATTTCTATTAATGGGTTGTCCATTGAAATCTGTAAGGGTTAACTGGGTATTAAATTTGGCTAGATTTCGAACAGGCTGAGTTTGTGCAGCACTATCAATTAATAAAATACAATTGAATAAAACAATAAACACAATCTTCAAAAACATACACCAATTATTAAAGTATAAATCTAATCCATTTACAATAAAAAGCGGGCCCTAAAAATAGGGCCCGCGTACTTAAAATTAAACAAGAGAAACTAGAGATTCTTTATTTAGGATTTTTAACTGGTGCACTTCCAGAAGCAGCTGGGTTATAAACCAACTCATTATCTGGAACATCCCAATAATCTAAATAGCCATATCTTATAGTCGCATTGGTACTAACAACACCAGTATTGGTTATTGCTACAGCACCAGTTCTGCTTGATGTAGGTTCACTAACACCCCATCTGCGAGCATCGTAAAAAGAAAGACCACGGAAAGCACAAACAATTCTACGCTCTCTTCTTAGTTCTTCTCTTGCTTGCGCTAGAGTTAAACCAGTTCCAGCAACAGCAGGAAGTCCGGCACCTTGAAGTGTTCTTACACCATCAATAATAGCTAATCCAGCTTCAATTTGACTTGTATTGATCAAAGCTTCTGCTTTCATTAATTGATTTTCTTCATAGTCTACTGCAACGTGTAATTCATATGCACCTGGAGTAGATCTTGCATAAACAACTACACCTGGTAAACCTGTTCCACCGTCAACCAATGCCCATCTTGTAAAATGTGCTTGACCACGATCGGCTTGACCTAAATAAGGGGTTGTAGTTTTTAGATTTTGATCTTTACGTTTGTCGCCAGTTTTAAATTCCTGTGCAAAACGCTCAGAGATTTTATAAGTAGCTCCACCAGCTAAACTAGAATAAGTTCTTCCCATTACAAACTGACCATTTGTATACAAATCACCTCTAGCATCTGTACGTGCAGTAAAAATATTATCATTAGCAGTAATTCCTGCATTTGCAAGTGCTAAAACTGCTGTCCAATCTGCATTGGTCATTGTTGCAGTTGTTTTATTCACCAACAAATTTCTAGCTTTTAAAGAGGCAACATTGCGCTCCAACATAGCAGGAGTTTGTGGCGCACCTTTTCCTACTTGAAAATAAGAAGGAATAATGCTTGTCAACAAATTAGTATATACTGTAAGATCTGTAGCGGTTTTTGCTGCAGCTACTGCTTTGTCTAAATTTGAATTTGCTTCTTCAATGATCTTCTCTTTAGTAACATAATTACCGTTTGTTGCAAAAGAAGTATTATTAATTAGGCCTGCATAATATATAGAACCAATTCTGCTATATGCATAACCCTTCCACCAATAAGCCCATGCTTTAATAGCTGCTTTTTTAGAAGTAGCATCTCCAGTAAAACTTACAGCATCTGCTTTTTCTATCAACAAATTACAAGCACCAATTAAATTGTACATATGAGACCACTCATAATACAAGAAATTATTTCCTGCTTGTGAATTGACATTTGCTTGACGAACTAATGCATATTGAGTGTTCGGAGAATTTGGATTATTTACAGTAGTTCCATTATCATGTGTTACTGAATTTGGGCAACCCAATTGATTTAGGTAAGCATTAGCAGCATCAGCTCCTAATACATCACCCATCATTTCATGAAAACCCATTGCTCCACTAAAGAATGGTCCAAATACACCATCGGCATATTTTAAAGTTCTAAAGCCAGTAATATAAACCCCGCCTGTTGCAAAAGTGGTAATACCAGTTTCAGAATTTAACGCATCAGGAGTTGGGTTATTTGGGTTACTAACCGTTAATTCTTTTTTACAGCTTGCACCTAACAATATTCCAGCTAGTGCAAAACCATGTATATATTTTTTCAATCTCATTTTATAAAATTTAAAGGTTAAAATCCAATATTAAGGCCAATCATATAGCTTTTGATATTTGGAATAGTATTGTGATCTACTGCACGATCCCATGCTGAATTGTTTGTTCCAGAGCTAACCTCAGGATCATATCCAGTATACTTTGTGAAAGTTGCAATATTTCTTCCTGATAATACCAATTGCAATTTGTTGATTCCTTTGATATGAACAAATTTTGCAAAATCTACACCAATAGAAATATTACGCAATCTCCAAAAAGAAGCATCTTCCATGAAATAACTCTTTGTACCATTAGCCGCACGAACAGCATAAGCTCCGCGATAAAATGCAGACCAAGCTTCTGTTTGACCATCAATATTGATAGGAACACTATAATCAGCATGAATACCATCACGATACATCCATTGCTTAGTTTGGTTGTATAAATTACTACCACTTACCCAATCCCATTGCATACCAAGTGTTATTATGCCTTTATATGAAGCACTGTTGATGAAAGCCATGTTAAAGTTAGGATTTGGATCACCTAATCCGAAACGATCAGCAGAAGCATAAGGTTGACGAGTTGTTTTATTTACAACATAACCATTGCTTGCTACTACATAGTCTTTTTGTTCAGCAACTGGAATAATTGGTCTGCCATTTGGATCTAACTCCCCAATTGATCTAGGGAAAATATATCCATAAATTTGACCGATTTGCTCTCCAGCTCTAATGATATATTGTGAGCTACCAGCAGCAGATTGCTTGATAATTTCAGCACCATTCAATACTTGATCTACATAAGATTTTTGCTTACTAAAGTTAGCAGTGAAATCCCAGTTCCAGTCTTTATTACGGTAAACATTTAAGTTTAATGAAGCTTGAATTCCATTAGACTTTAAAGTCATAGAGTTGGTCAACTGACGACCAATACCAATACTTGGTGCAACATCTACACGATCAATTACATTTTCAGAAGTTCTATTCCAATAAGTAAAAGAAAGTCCAGCATTGCTAAACCAATTACCCTTGCCTAGTTTAAATCCAAAATCTGTACCGATTTCTAATTCTTTCGCAACTTCTACCTGTAAATTAGGGTTAGCGTTTGCAATTGGAGTAGATAAACCTGTTTGATTTCCGATAGTAGCAGTTGTTAAGATAGGGAAACGATCGTAAGCACCTGGTTGAATTCCAGCCTCACCATATGCAGCACGCAATTTCCATTCATTAATTACTTTACTGATACTTGCATTTTGCCAGAAATTAAAGCTAGAAGGTCTTAAGTAGAAATCTCCGCGAGGGAAAGTAAACGGCGTAGATCCTTGACCAAAAGCAGATGAATAATCTGAACGTAAGCCAGCACTGATACCAGCAAATTCACCCCAGTCAAAATGTTGGTTTACTAAAACACCATAGGTTACAAATTGAGAAATCTGGTCTCTAGCAATGCTATACACAGCCATATTACTTGCTCTGTAAGGAGTAAAGTCTGGTGCATTTGAACCGTAGGTCCAATAATCTGTTGTCTTGCTATTTCTGTAATCCCATCCTACTAATGTGGTAGATCTTAATGGAATATTTAATTTAAAATCTTTCTCAAAGTCAAACTTAATGTTTGCATTTGCAGTAAAGTTTTGGAAAGTACTTGTAAATGCTCTCTCATTGATTTCACCAGACTCACTTCCTGTTGTAGGAGAAGCAAATGAAGTTCTTGGAGAATAAAACTCTGCCCAATACTGCCAGAACTCTGCACCTTCATTTCCAATTTGATCTTTAATTTCATAACGAGAATTGTAAGTGCTTCTGTTGATACCATATTTAGCATCTAATTCCACAAAACGATTCAAACGATAGTTTAAATTAAAGTTTTGTATCAAATCAATTGTTTGATCAGAAACATTGGCATTTTCAACTACATAATTAAAATTATATCCATTTACACCAACTGCATCCCCAAAATATGGAGACATTTTTCCTTGAGCATCACGATCTAAATAATTTGCAAATGGACGAGAGTTGTTGATTGCATACAACATATTTCTTCCAGAAGGATCCAATTGGGTATCATTGGTTCTAACCACCTGAGTGATAGAACGAAACTTTAATCCCTTAGCCAATTCCACTCCAATATTTGCAGTTAAATTGGTTCTTGCATAATCTCCATTGTTTTTAAACACAGTTTCTTGACGAGAATCTGTTAATAAAAATGAGAAGTCTGTTTTTTCAGTTGCACCGCTGATATTGATCGAATTATTAAAAGCTTTTGCTTTTTTAAAGAACATATCATAGTGATCGTACCAAAGCAAATTCTTATTGTAAGGTTGATTTGACTTACTTGTAGGAGATATCAAATTAAACACAGGATTGGTTAAGTATGATCCAGTAGTTTTATCGAAAGACAATGGAACACCACCACCACTAACAACTTCTCCTGCAGCATTAACTGCAAATGAATGTGTTTGTGATTTATTTACATTTCCAACATTAAGTAATTCGTTAGTAACCATATTAGAAGATACATTGATACTTACTTTACCCATTTTTCCTTTTTTAGAAAACAACTGGATAACTCCGTTAGCACCTTGAGCACCATATAAAGTACTAGCAGCAGGTCCTTGAACAACCTCTACTCTTTCAATTCCGTTTAAATCCAAATTTTCTAATCCTGTAGAAGCAATTTGAATACCATCCAATAAAATCATCGGAGCAGTAGAACCATTGATAGAGTTAATACCTCTTAAAAGGATTTGAGTTGGAGAACCTGGGCTACCGTTTGTTGTACTAATTTGAGCACCAGCAATTTTACCTACTAATGCACTACCAATATCTACTGTAGGAACAGCAGGCATTTTATCAGCAGTTATTGCTTCAACAGCAATCGCTAGTTTTTTCTTACTTGTGGCAACACCAACTCCAGTTACTACTACTTCGCTTAATGCTTTTGTATCAGTAACCATTTTAACTAGTAAATTGCTAGATTTAGCACTTACTTCTTGGTTTTCAAATCCAATTTCAGAAATAATCAGGGTTGCTCCTGATTTTACCTTAATAGAAAAAGAGCCGTTTGCATCGGCACTAACACCATTCTTGGTGCCTTTTTCAATAACAGAAG
The DNA here is from genome assembly GCA_943372285.1 of Sphingobacterium thalpophilum. Taxonomy (GTDB): domain Bacteria; phylum Bacteroidota; class Bacteroidia; order Chitinophagales; family Chitinophagaceae; genus Sediminibacterium. Next base: position 80,348 of record CALRYA010000004.1, read on the forward strand.
CTCCAGAGAGAGCATTTCCTTTGTCGTCTACTACTTTTCCAGTAATAGTAGTTGTTTGTGCCAAACCAGTCGCAAGGACTAATAAGAAGGCACAAAAACTCATCAGCAGTTTTTTTCTCATGTAATTAATTTTAGGTAAATAGACCTTTTATCAGGTCATTTGACCATCTAAATAACTAAATAGCTGCTCAAAAACGTTAACAGTTTATTAATTTTAAGGTTTTTTTAATGTCATAAAATGAACAATTGTTAGTTTTTATAATTTTCTTCGAAGAAATCTACAAACGTCTAAATTCAATACAGCGCTGCATTTCCGAGGAAAATTGATCCCAATAAATTGGATTATTTCGATATTCCGTTTAGCTATATTTGCTATTTAATCAAACAAAAACATTTTTGAGATTTTGCCAAAAATTGGGCCTCTTTTGGGTAAAAGTCCAAAACAAATCGGTGTATTCCGATTAATTCTGTGTTTTAATATAACTTTTAATCACATGCGATTTAATTACAATATATAAACCTTTTAAAAAAATTACTCCCTTTTTAAAATGCCTTTATGATCTGCCTTATTTATGAATAGTTTGAAAAATTAATTTTGAGATGTGGCCCATTATTGTAATTTAGTGGTAGAATTTAATGGGTTAGTAAGTAATGGGGCCAGCAGCAATGTTGGCCCTTTTGCTTTTATAGAATACCTCCTATTTTACACCTATGAGCAAAATAAAAACCGCGTTTTTCTGCAATAATTGTGGTTATGAAAGTACCAAATGGATTGGCAAGTGTCCTTCATGTAATGAATGGAATACTTTTACCCAAGAAGTGATTCATAGTGGCGATGCAAAAGAAAAAACTACATGGGAAGATTATCCTGAAATAAAAAAAATTACCAAGACGGTAGCATTAAGTGATGTTACTGTACAAGAAGAAAAAAGAATTGTAACCAAAGACTCCGAATTAAACAGGGTGCTTGGTGGTGGAATTGTTCCAGGCAGTTTAATTTTAGTTGCTGGTGAACCAGGCATTGGAAAAAGTACTTTGTTTTTACAAAACGGACTACATATTAATCAACTTCGTGTTTTGTATATCAGTGGAGAAGAAAGTGAGCAACAAATAAAAATGCGCGCCGACCGATTAAAAATTGTCAATGATAATTTTTACTTACTAACGGAAACAGATACAACCATCATTTTCAAAGAAATCAAAAAACTAAAACCACAATTAGTAATTGTAGATTCCATTCAAACCATTCAATCAAATTTAATTGATTCATCGGCAGGAACAGTTTCTCAAATCAGGGAATGCGCTGCAGCTTTTCAACGTTTTGCAAAAGAAACCAATACGCCTGTTTTTTTAATCGGGCATATTACTAAAGATGGTGCCATTGCTGGTCCAAAAATTTTAGAGCATATGGTAGATACTGTTTTGCAATTTGAAGGAGATCGACATTATGCTTACAGAATATTACGCACGCTTAAAAACAGATTTGGTAGCACATCGGAATTAGGTATATATGAAATGACAGGAGAAGGAATGCGAATTGTTACCAATCCTTCTGAAATATTAATTGCACAAAGAGAAGAAGTACTCAGCGGAAGTGCTATTGCAGCTGCATTAGAAGGCATGAGGCCTTTATTGATTGAAGTACAAGCTTTGGTTACTACGAGTGTATATGGTACGCCGCAAAGAACAGTTACCGGATTCGACTTAAGACGTTTGCAATTATTATTAGCGGTATTAGAAAAAAGAGGTGGCTTTCAATTTGGCATGAAAGATGTTTTTGTAAATATTGCTGGAGGAATAAAAATTGAAGACCCTTCAATTGATTTAGCAGTGATATGTGCATTGCTTTCTTCTTATGAAGACAATCCACTTCCAAAAGCAGTTTGTTTTGCAGGTGAAGTAGGATTGAATGGAGAAATCAGAGCGGTAAACAGAATTGAACAACGCATTGCTGAAGCACAAAAATTGGGATTTGAAAAAATCATCGTATCGCGTTACAATAAAAAAAGTTTCGACCCCAAAAATTATACCATACAAGTAGTTGCGCTCAGCCGAGTGGATGAAGTATATCAACAATTGTTTTAATCCGTTAAAAAACAATTTAATCTTCGGTTTACACGTAAATTATCAACCTGATTTGTGATGAAATTTGCGCATGATTTCATCTCTTCAAAAAATCCATTCTGCTATTCAGCATTTATTGTATCCGCATTTTTGTTGTGGATGCGGAGTAGATTTTATTAGCACCAAAGAATTCTTGTGTGCAAAATGCAATAGTCAATTACCGCTAACTCAATTCAGCCATATCCCTTTCAACCCCATCGAAAAAATCTTGATTGGTAGATTGCCATTTGTTGCTGCTGGATCGATGTATTATTTCACCAAATCAAGTTTATTGCAACATTTATTGGTTCAATTAAAATACAATAACAACAAAGAAGTTGGATATTTTTTTGGTAGACAATTAGGACAATTATTAAAAACATCCAATCGATTTAATTCGATTGATTGTATTGTTTCGCTACCCCTTCATCCCAAAAAAGAGTACCAACGAGGCTATAACCAAGCAGACCTGATTGCAGATGGAATCAGCTCCATTTGGCCAAAAAAGGTACTCAAAAAGAATATTTCGAGGTTAATTTTCACCAAAACCCAGACGCAAGAGAGCCGAATCAGCCGCTGGGAAAATATGGAGGGTGTATTTGAAGTGAGGAATCCGGATTCCTTAAGAGGTAAGCATGTACTGTTAATAGATGATGTAATTACCACTGGAGCTTCCCTCGAAGCTTGCGGACTAGCAATTTTGGCTGTTCCGGGTACCCAATTGAGTATTGCTACAGTAGCATATACTATTTAAAACTTAATACATATATTGAATTAGTATTAACTTCATGGTCCAAAAAAATAATCAAATGAAACTTTTAACAGCCATCGCCTCTTTTATAATGATGAGTGCTTTTACATTTCCATCAAATCCATCCATACATAGCTTTAAAGTAAAATCCATTGAAGGTAAAACCATTGATTTTTCCAGCTTTAAAGGAAAGAAAATCTTAGTGGTAAATACTGCATCTAAATGCGGATACACTCCTCAATACGAAGCTTTACAAAAAGTGTATGAGCAATACAAAGACAAAATGGTTATTGTGGGTTTTCCTGCCAATAATTTCGGTGGACAAGAACCAGGAACTGATGCTGAAGTACAAGAATTTTGTAAAGCAAGATTTGGCGTAACATTTCCTTTGGCAAGTAAAGTAAGTGTAAAAGGAGATGATATGGCTCCCATTTACAAATGGCTCACTTCAAAAACAGAGAATGGTGTGATGGATGCAGAGATCAAATGGAATTTTGGTAAATTTTTATTGGATGAAAAAGGAAACTTATTACAATATTTTCCGAGCGCAGTAAAACCAGATAGCGAAGAAATTTTGAAGTACATTAAATAATACAATTAAGTACTTTCGTTTAAATAAAGAGAATGTAAATGCATTCTCTTTTTTATTAATTGAATAATCATTTGAATGTTATTTTCTGAAGTAATCGGGCAATCTACTACCAAACAACACCTCGCAGAAATGGTGGAGCAAAATAGGTTGAGTCATGCTTTGCTTTTTTTAGGGAAAGAAGGAGTGGGTGGTTTGCCATTGGCCATGGCATTTGCACAATACATTGTCAGCTTGCCACCCGATGCACCATTGGTAGAAGATCTTTTTGGCGGTATGACTGCTTTGGCTCCCTCTGCAGGTTTTATTCATCCAGATCAAATAGACCAACAGCCTTCTTTTCAAAGAGCTGCTCAATTAATTCACCCCGATTTACATTTTACTTATCCAGTAATTACCAAAAAACCTGGAGAGAAACCTACCAGCGCAGATTATATTGAAGAGTGGAGACACTTTATACAATCACATCCTTATGGAAATGTGTACGACTGGTTACAAAGTATTGGCGCTGAAAATAAACAAGGAAATATTACCGCAGAAGAATGCAATAGTATTATTCGTTCACTTAGCTTAAAAAGTTTTGAAAGTAAATACAAAGTATTGCTATTATGGTTACCAGAATACCTGGGTAAAGAAGGAAATAAATTATTGAAACTCATCGAAGAACCGCCGCCAAATACCTTGTTTATTCTGGTTGCAGAAAATGAGGAATTGATACTTCCTACTATTTTAAGCAGGTGTCAACTGGTAAGAATTCCTTCTTTAGAAGATACAGAAATTGAAACTTCACTAATAGTAAGAGCAAAAGCCAGTCCGGAAATTGCCAAACAAATCAGTGCAATTTGCGAAGGAAATTATAGAGAAGCCCTTCAATTATTGCAACATGCCGATGAAGATTGGCATAGCTTATTAAAAGAATGGTTGAATGCCATGCTTAAAAAAGGACCTGCTGCTCAAGTACTATTTGTAGAAGAAATAAGCAAATTGGGTCGAGAGAAACAAAAACAGTTTCTTCGTTATTTCAATCATTTACTAGAACAAAGCATCCGAATCAGGGTTTTGGGTGAAAATGGAGTGAATCAAGGTGAAAATGAGCTGGATTTTGCCAAAAGACTCAATAAAATTGCTTCTGTGAGTCAACAAGAAGCGATTATTGAGGAATTAGATAAGGCTTCTTATTATATAGAACGCAATGCCAACGCTAAAATGCTCTTTCAAGCACTCACCATTAAACTATACCATATCATTCAGAACAAAACCCTAATTTTGAATAGCTGAAAATTTAATTAGAAGATATGGGCTGTGGATCTTGTGGAACCGGAACTCCTAACGGTTGTAAAAGCAATGGAGGTTGTAGCACAGGTGGTTGCAACAGATTAAATGTACATGACTGGTTAATGAACTTGCCTTTTAGCGATCCTGAAAGCAATTGTAAAATTGTGGAAGTAAGTTTCAAACAAGGCAGTAGAAAAGAATTCTACCGTAATACTACATTGCATTATTTTGAAAAAGGTGATTATGTTACCCTCGAAGGGGTAAGTGGTTATGATGTGGGTGAAGTTAGTCTTACTGGAGAATTGGTTCGTATTCAAATGAAGAAAAAAGGGGTGGAAGAATTTAGCCCTGAGATCAAAAAGATTCTTCGCAGAAGCAATGACCGGGAAATTGAAAGTTTTCAGATAAGTAAGAGTCGCGAAAAAGAAATTCTTGCCCGCAGCCGTGCTATTTCTCGTACGATGAATTTACAAATGAAATTGAGTGAGGTTGAAATTCAGGCGGATGGGAAAAAAGCCACTTTCTTTTATACAGCAGATGATCGTGTAGATTTTAGAGAACTCATTAAAATATTTGCCACAGACTTTAAGTTTAAAGTTGAAATGAGGCAGATTGGTATACGCCAGGAAGCTGCTAAAGTGGGTGGTATAGGAAGTTGCGGTAGAGAACTTTGTTGTAGTACCTGGTTGAATGAATTTAAGAGTGTAAATACAACTGCGGCTCGTTATCAAAACTTATCGATCAATCAAACCAAATTAAGTGGTCAATGTGGTCGCTTAAAATGTTGTTTGAATTATGAGCTGGATACTTATCTGGATGCATTGCAACAGTTTCCGGATTACGCCGATACATTGGATACTGCAATGGGCACTGCACATTTAATTAAAAAAGATATTTTTAAAAACCTGATGTGGTATGTATTGCCGAATAACAATAAGCATTACCCATTGACCATTCAGCGTGTAAAAGAAATTAAAAAGATCAATCAGCAAGGTCAGAAAGTAGACGAATTACAAGCTATAGAAATTGTCAATAGCAAACAGAAAGAAGCAGAACCAGCATTTGTGGAATTGGTTGGTCAAATCAGTTTACAATCATTAGAAAAAAATGATCGTAAAAGAAGAGATCAACAAAGAAATGAGCGAAGACCTGATAATCGCGGAGATAATAGACCCGGCGATTCTAGAGGACCTCAACAACAAGGACCTCGTGGGCCGCAACAAAACCGACCTCCACAAAATCAGCGTGGACCTCAACAACAAGGACCTCGTGGGCCACAGCAAAACAGACCACCGCAAAATCCGCGTGGACCGCAGCAACAAGGACCTCCACAAAATCAGCGTGGACCTCAACAACAAGGACCTCGTGGGCCACAACAAAACCGACCTCCACAAAATCCTCGCGGACCTGAACAGAACAGGCCACCAAGAGATTCCGCTGAAGGATCTCCAACAGAACCAAAAAATGACTAACATAAAAAAACGCCACATGATTTGTGGCGTTTTTATTTTAATTCATTGAAAATTATAATTGCTCCATTTCGGTTTTTACAAAATCCATTAACTGTTTAATGTATGCAGGTGTAAGATCGAATGACAATCCAGCAGCAGCATATAATTCAGGCAAGGTTTTGGTTCCACCTAAACTCAATGCATTCATATAATTCTGAAGGGCTTGTTCCGGATTTTTTTTGTACTGCATCCAAAGGCCAATAGCACCTAACTGGGCAATGCCGTATTCAATATAATAAAATGGCACTTCGAATAAATGCAATTGACGTTGCCATCCTATTTCTCTGAATTGATCTAAACCTGTATAATCTATCGCTGATGTAGAAAATTCATTCAATATACTCATCCAAGATGTGGTGCGTTCTTCAATACTATGCTGTGGATGCTCATATATCCAATGCTGAAATTTATCGATGATGGCAATCCATGGAAAAATGGTAATGGTTCTTTCTAATTGATGCAATTTGGCTCTTTTCAAATCTGCCTCATTGTTAAAAAATGCACCCCAATGGTTCATGCTAAATAATTCCATAGCCATACTTGCCACTTCAGCAATCTCCATAGGATATTCCTTGAAAGCACTTAATGGTAAGGGATGCGCCAGAAAAGAATGCACTGCATGACCACCTTCGTGCACCATCGTTGTAACATCACTCATTTGACCAGCAGCATTCATAAAAATAAATGGAGCACCGCTTTCAGCTAATGGACAATTGTATCCACCTGGTGCTTTTCCTTTTCTGCTTTCTAAATCAAAATGTTTTAGTTCGTTCATCTTACGTAAACAATCAGCAAAAAATGGATGCAGCTCTTCAAAACATTTTACTGATTTTTCATACAGATCCTTTCCATCAGTAAATGGCTTCAAAGGGGTTGTTCCTGCTGGCTCAGCTTCTGTGTCCCATGGTTTTAATATATCAAGACCAAGTTGTTGTTTTTTATGTTGATAGATGTCATTTACCAATGGAATCACATGCAATTTCACTGCTTCATGAAATTGAAAACAATCTTCTTTTGTATAGTCAAATCTCCCCAGTTCTTTAAATTTATAATCGCGATAGTTCTCAAACCCTGTATTGACAGCTATTTGATGGCGTTTGCCAATTAAATTACTGTATAAATCGTGCATCGGAGTTGCATCTTGCTTTCTGCGTTCTTGTATTTTGATATACACTTCTTTACGTAATTCGCGGTCCGAACTTTCTAAAAATTTTGCCGCTTGTTGCAAAGTATATTCTGTACCATTTACGTCAACGGTCATTTTTCCTGCTATGGCACCATACTGCTGCTGCAACACACTTAGTTCTGCTTGAATAGGAATATTTTGTTCTCTAAATAAGTCGATGCTTTTTTGTACACTTCTCAAATAAGTATGATACAATGATTGATCCAACTCTTTTGTAAAAGAACAATTCACTAATTTTTTATTGAGTAAATCGGCATATGGTTGAAGCTTAGGCTGTATTTCCATACAGAAGTAAGTGAAGGCTTCTTCCAACTTTTTATCAGTGGTATCGCAAGTCATTTTAATTTGTCTCCAACAGGCATCTTCACTTACCACTGCTTCTAACTCACTCATGTCTTTCAACCATTGTTCTAAATCGGACTTACTGTTTATTGACCGATCAACCAATAATAGGAAATAGGGCTCGAGGGCTTCCCAATTAGTAATTTCAAAATTTTGGGGTAAAAAAGCTCTTTTAATCTTCTCTATTGCTGCATTTGGCATGATTCAGGGAAATTTAGACCGCAAATTTAGTGCAAGAGCGCGTTAAGATGGATGAGGAATCTTATTTTTGCTGCCCCGTGGAAGATATCATACAATTATTACCTGATAATATTGCCAACCAAATTGCCGCAGGTGAAGTAATTCAAAGACCTGGAAGTGCAGTGAAGGAATTATTGGAGAACGCAGTGGATGCTGGTGCTACCATTATTAAATTGATCATCAACGATGCTGGTAAAGCATTGGTTCAAGTGATTGATAATGGAAAAGGAATGACGGTAGCAGATGCAAAGATGGCTTTTGAAAGACATGCTACCAGTAAGATCAGAAATATCGATGATTTATTCAGCATCAAAACCATGGGATTTAGGGGAGAGGCTTTGGCTTCGATTGCTGCTGTTGCACAAGTAGAACTCAAAACCAAAAGAGCCGAAGATGAGCTGGGCACTTTTATTGAAATAGAAAATAGTAAAATCATCAATCAATCTTCCTGTGCTGCTCCCAATGGAACGAGCATCAGCATGAAGAATCTGTTTTTTAATGTTCCGGCAAGAAGAAATTTTTTAAAAAGCAATGCCGCAGAAATGCGTCAGATTGTAGAAGAGTTTGTTAGAGTTGCCATAGCATTCCCCAATATTTTTTTCTCATTAACCAGCAATGGTCAGGAAGTTTTTCATTTAGAAGCGGGAAATAGCAAACAAAGAATTGTACAAATTTTAGGCAATAGCTATAATGCTAAATTAGTAGCTGTTTCAGAAGATACCGACTACATGAATATTACTGGTTATATCGGCAAGCCCGAAACTGCTCGTAAGACGAGAGGTGACCAGTATTTTTTTGTAAACAATCGGTATATCAAAAGCGCTTATTTAAATCATGCTGTCAATGCAGCTTTTGAAGGAATTGTTCCGAAAGATAGTTTTCCAAGTTATGTATTGTACATCGATTTAGATCCTGCACAAATTGATATTAATGTGCACCCTACTAAACAGGAAATCAAATTTGAAGACGAGAAAATTATATATGCATTTGTACAAGCTGCCATTAAACATGCATTGGCTCAATTTAGCATTGCCCCTTCTTTGGATTTTTCTTTAAATGCAGATATACAAGGCTTGGATGCTGTAAGTAAACCATTTACCAACGATCAGCAAAATGCCGCTGTATCTTCTAACTTATACAAAACTTTTTCGCAAAAAAATCAGGCTCATTTCATTGAACCGAATGAAAAAAGTGAGTTGAAACATTGGAAAGAATTTTTTACAAGTAATGCAGCTGGCTCAAAAATGTCTACTGTAAATGAATCATTATTTACGCCCGCAGCTAAAATCATTTCCAATACGATTACATTAACAGATAAACCGCTGTTTCAATTACACCAAACATATATTGTTGTTACTATTCAAAATGGATTTTTATTGGTACATCAACAATTAGCACACGAACGCGTTTTATATGAAGGATATAGTGCTATGGCGCATAATCAGCAAACCATCACACAAAAAAGTTTGTTTCCCATAAGTCTGGAACTGGTGGGTGCCGATGCCGTTTTATTAACTGAGTTATTGCCCGAACTTCAAGCCATCGGCTATCAAATAGAACCTTTTGGTCAAAATAGTTTTGTAATTCAGGGTACCCCAGCAGATGTAATTGCTGGTGACGAAAAACATGCGGTAGAAATGTTGATTGAACAATTCAAACATTTTAGCAGCGAAGTGAAGTTTAGCAAAAGAGAACAATTGATCCGTTGCATGGCAAAACAACAATCGATTAAATCTGGCAAAGCATTAGATCAAAAAGAAATGAGCCAGTTAATCACTTCCTTATTTGCCTGTTCCAGTCCCAATCTTAGCCCTAACGGAAGCCCCACTTATTTAGAGTTTAAAGAAGATTACTTGGATAGAATGTTTGGTAAGTTATAATTAATAATTGTCGATTATTCCAGTAATAAATTGCTCAATAGATTTACGGATGGTTCCTGCCGCTGTTTGATGTGCATTTACCAAAACAGAAAAAATAAGTGTTGTTCCTTTCTTTGTTGTGATATAGCCACTCAATGCAACATGATTACTTAATGTTCCAGTTTTAGCAAAAATCTTCCCTTCATAGCCCTTGTACAATCCAGCTAAAGTGCCTTCATTGGCCCCTGGTAAAATAGTATTAATACGATCCCATGAAAATGATTTTTTCATCTGAGTAAGTATCCAAACAAAATCTTGAGGAGTCATTAAATTATACCGGCTCAATCCACTCCCATCCACCCATTTGGGTTTTTGAGGTAATCCTATAAAATCGGATTTTAATAAAGTGTCAATGGTTTTATTGTCATCCATTAATCCAATTTTTTCATTGCCAACCATGAGCAATGTTTGCTCAGCAAAGAAATTATCACTTTCATGCATCATCAATTTGAGCATTGAATCGGTAGGTTGAGAATAGAATTTTTTCCAGACTGCTGTTTGATCGTTGATGGCACTGGCAAATTGCAAAACTCGATTAAGGGTATCTTCTAATAAATTCAAAGAAACATCTTCGAATGACTTCTTTGTTGTAAAAGGAATTTGTGTAGCTGTAAATGTTCTGGTGCTTTTTACTATTTCAAAATGGTTATCAGATTTATCTCTATCGATAGCAAACTTACCATCTGCCATGCTGGCAAAAATATTGACCGAATCTTTAAAAGCTTTAGGGACAATGTTTAATTGATTTCCTTTTTTAGAAAACCAAACTAAGTTACTATAGATAGGCATGGCCGATCTTTCAGGCATATAATTGGCGTCGTAATCATTCCAGGCCCAGCCATTTCCAAATGAGGCCGCATTCCATCTAGGAGTTACAAAAGTGATATTGGGCGCATTGGTTTGTAAAAAATTAAATACTTTTTCTTGCTTGAAATCGGGGTGCAAAAATGTTGGGTCTCCTGTAAAACGAACTGCCGTGTTTTCTGTGTTGGGCAAATATTCAAAAGCAACCAAACTATCTTTTAAATTTTTCAACGCCGCAAAACAAGTAAATAATTTGGTATTACTGGCAGGCACAAAATACTTAGTGTCTTGATAACTAAATAGAAACTTATTTTCGGCAGGGTCGTAAATGCTAATTCCTACATGAGCAGGAGCAAAATCAGCTTTATCGAGTATAGCCGTTTTGGCTAAAGAAGCTATACTGGTAGGGCTTTCTACAATTGCTTTCTTTTGAACAGAACAAGCAGAAAAAATAAAGGCTGCGGTCAGCACAGCGAATGAAATTGGGTGCCTCATAAATTACCATTATCAAACTGTAATTTACAATAATCAAGCATTAAATATTAAATTCTTTCAGCAGCCCGCATCCAGCGTTCAGGAATATCATTGTTACAAGCTGTAACATAATCTCGATAACTACAGGCTACATATTTGCCATCGTGTAATTGCATCCACCATCTTCCTGTTCTTTTGCTTTGTAAAAAAATCGTTTCTACTTCGGCAAAAGCCATTGTAAATTCATTGAATGCATTACGGTTTTCTAGTTCGGCTTCTTGCTTGCCTTTTTGAATACCATCTAATACATACCAAAGCATATGTGCCTGTTGTTTTGCAGTAAGTTGATGTAAATCTTGTTCTTCAATAAATCCATACAACCCAATACTATTGCAGTTTTTACTCATACCTGCATATTGCATTAATGTACAAGCTTCTTCGCCATTAAAGCCATTGGGCGTAATATAATTTGCAGGGGCATGTGCATTTTGAATAGCAGCAATATCAAAACTGAATAATTCGCTATTTCTAATAGCAGGTTCCATTTCTTCAATCGCCTCTTTTACTTTCCCAACTCTATAGCAATCAAACCCTAATTTATCAATGGTTTCGAGCATATGCGGATGCATGAAATAACTTTGAAATCCGATATGGGTATAATGCTTTAAATAATTAGGAATTCCAGTAAACAAATCAACCAAAAACTGGTCCGCAGGTTCAACACTCTCCATATCCAGATCGATCTTTGCATCTACTACAACAGCATCAATGATCTTTTCATTATTACCATAAGCCAGATATTGTGCGGTAGTCATATCATGCGACCCGCCTAAAATCAATACTTTTTTACCCATTTGAATGAGTTCGGCAACAACCGTTTTAACAGCTGCGTAACTATCGGCAATAGTGGCACCAGTTTTAATATTACCCAAATCGGCAATAGTAACTTCTGTATGCCAATAAAATAAAGCATAAAATTGAGAACGGATGGCATTAGGGGCATTATTGGAAGTATACTGCATTCCCATTCCACGCATATCGACACAACCCACAATTACCAAATCTGCTGTTGAGATATCAGGAAGTTCTTCTTCAAAAACCGATATATGTTTACCCAACTGAGTATCCTTAAATCCTTCATCATTAGATAACAATGCCATATTCACTGGCTCTAAGAAATCGAGTAAACTGTGTAAAGACATAGGGCATTATTTGCCTTGAAATAACGCTTCTGAATTCATTTTATTGTACTAACAAACGATAATGAAATGGTTGACTAGATAAGCATGCCTTTAGACGAATGGCGAGCTTTGAATTTTCGTGAGAAAATTCAGCCATTCGGATGAGCAGGCGTTCTAGTCAACCATTTCATTATTCAGTGTATTTATAACCCATTCCTCTCACTGAATGAAAATAGCGGGGATTGCGGCTGTCTGACTCAAAATATTTTCTGAAACTCAAAATGAAATTATCAATGGTTCTTGTTGTTGGATAAACATTATAACCCCAAACTACTTGCAAAATCTTTTCACGAGTTACTACTTCGTTTTTATTTTCTACCAATAATTTTAGCAACATCGCTTCTTTTTTGCTTAGTCCAATGGTAGTTCCATTAAAATTGATCGCCTCTAGAGCTTTAAAGTCAATTTTATTGTCACCAAAATGATACACATCTCCAACAGATTCTTTGACCTGAATTTTTTTATTTTTGGTGATCAGCTTTGCTACTCTAAGTAATAATTCTTCTAAATTAAAAGGCTTTGTAAGATAATCATCTGCTCCTTTTTTTAATCCCAAGATTCTATCCGAAGCCGAATTTTTTGCACTCAATATTAAAATGGGAACTTCATTATTATGTACTCTTACATTCTCTGTAATACTTATTCCATCTAGATCTGGGAGCATTATGTCCATAATAATTAAATCGAAATAGGCCGATTCTATTTTGCTCAAAGCTTCTGAACCATCAAATGCCGATGTAACTTCGTACCCTTCTAATTCCAAATTAAGTTTTAAGGCCTCATGCAAATTTTGCTCGTCTTCTACCAAGAGTATGTTGGGCTGATCATTGTTCATATTAAGCATTAAATTGAACGTTAAAATTACTTCCTGTGGGATGATGATCTGTAACTGCAATTATTGCACCATGCGCTTCGCTTATTTTTTTACACAGATACAATCCTAAGCCTGTTCCCTGAGACCTTCTTGTATTTTCATCACCAATTCTATAAAACTTTATAAATACATTTTTCTTTTCCTCGTCTTTTATACCAACACCGGAGTCAATAATTTCTAATTTAATAGTCGTCATTTTTTTAGATAAAACCACTTGTATTGGTTTTTCTTTGGGGGAATATTTAATGGCGTTTTCTAATAAATTATTAATGAGCATTTGTAATAAAAATGGGTCGCCTTGGAGGATCATTTCAGGCTGAATATTTTCTTCGAATTGTCTTAACGGAAATCGATTTTTACATTCATCCACACTTGTTTCCAATAAGTCAGTTAAATTAATGGTTTGTTTTGCTGCAGAGTAGTTTCCTCCATCAAATTGAGCGGCAAATAATATATTGTTGCATAAACTATTCAATCGATTGGCTTCCTGTAAAGTATTGGTGATTAATTTTTGTTGTTTGGCTTCATCCAATTTGTGTTTCTGTAATGTCTCTAGGTTTAACTGAGTTACGGCAATGGGTGTTTTTAGTTCATGGGTAATGGCCATCATGAAATTTTGTTGTTGAGCAGATAATTTCAGTTGACGTCGGGTTGCCCTAAAAACAAATATGGCCCCTATTAAAATCAATACTAAAAAAGTTAAGCCTTCCCCAATATATTGAGCAGTTTTTCTACTATTGGCATTTTGAATGACTGAATACAGTTTGAAATAAGCGGGGTCATCTTTCTTTAATTCGCTCAGTTTGATTTGGGTTATTGTAGAATTCTGATTTTCGAGCGCAATAAACCACCAGGCCAATGCTGCTATCATATAAAACAGCAGGAACCAATAAACAAAAGTTACAAAGACTAATTTTTGTTGCCGAGGCTTACTCATGGCAATACTTTTTCTATTCGAATACCAACATTCAACACTCCACTTAAAGGATCTTCACGCATAATTTGTTGTAATGTAAATGTATAATTACCGGCTTTTAATTTTTGAGGGCTTCTGGTTAACCTAATTCGATGATCGAAAATATCATCCATACCAGTTCCTAACCAACCTTTCTTATTATCGGCTAATAATAGATTTACTTTTTGAGTTTTGGCTGTATCATTTGGAGCTACTGTAGTAATATTCAACCAACAATTATTGTAACGATAGATGTCTTCATGACGGATAATGGCATAAATCTGATACAATGAACTGGTATCTGTAATGGTGAATGTAAAACTGGGTTTTACTGCACTGCTCCAGCTATGCTCCTTGAAAAAACTATTTTTCTCGAATATACCAATGGTATCGCAACTCACTAAAAAGACAATCAACAACAAGCACAAGCCTAGTTTTTTCACGTCCTATATTTTAAACGAAGATAAAGAGAATCACCAATTCTATAGAACGTTTAATATTTGTTCTTTGGCTTTTTCTAATTCATCTTTCATTAGGATGACCGCTTTTTGAATAGTAGAATCATAGGCTTTAGAGCCAGTTGTATTGATTTCTCGACCAAATTCCTGTAAAATAAAATTGAGTTTTTTGCCCTTTGCCGTTTCTTTTTCGGCTAGAATAGACCTAAAATAGGCACAGTGATTGTTTAATCGTACTTGTTCTTCGCTGATATCAATTTTTTCGATGTAAAATATGAGCTCCTGTTCCAATCGGTTGGGATCGTAGTTTTCCTTTCCTACATTGTCTTCTAAGACTTTTTTCAATCCTTCGAGAATTTTGGTTCTTCTCAATGGCTCTAACTCAGCTACAATTTTTTGCTGGGCTTCTATATTAGATAATCGCAACAATAGATCGGCTTCAATCGATTTGCCTTCGTCTAATCTATGGGCATTCAGATGAGCGATAGCTTCATTGATTAATTGAGCCAGGGATTTCCACTCCTCATCGGTGAGTATTTCGGTGGAAGCAGTAATTACTTCTGGTAGTTTCAGAATAGTACTTAAGATATCCCCTTTTTCCAGATTCAGTTCATCGGCCAAAGCAGCAACTGGCAAGTAGTAAGCTTTTGCTAATTCAGTATTAATAGTAACCGGTTTATTGGAACCATTTAATTTTAAATTGATATTGCATTCAACACTTCCTCTCTGCAAACCTTCGCTCAACAAATTCCGAACTTCAAATTCAAAAGGTTTAACAATTGAAGGGATATTCAATCTTAAATCGAATTGTTTACCATTGAGTGACCTTACTTCTACCAGAAAATTCTTGTCTCCGATAGCTTGTTCGGCCCTACCATAACCTGTCATTGAATGCAGCATAAATACCTGTTTGCGTAAAAGTAATGGAACAAAGGGAGATTTTACTAAAAATCAATGCCTACCCATTTACGTTTGCTTTTTTCGTATTTCTCAAAATTAAATTTATAGAGTTTTCCGGGGCGGTGAGATACATCCTGTTCCAATTCATTGATATCAATCAACAAATCCATAGAAGCAAATTTTTTACGGAAATTTCTTCTGTCTAAAGTAACACCTAGTATAGCTTCGTATAAGTTTTGCAGCTCCCTCAATGAAAATTTATCTGGCAGCAGGTTAAAGCCCAAAGGATGTTCCTGAATATTTTTTTGTAGCCAATTATGACAATATTCCATGATTTCTTTATGGTCAAAGGCAAGATCTTTAATGGAATGGTAATTATACCAGTCGAGTTCATGATCATGTATGTTCAGCGCATGGTGTTGTATATTTAATAAGGAGCAATAAGCAATGGTAATAACCCTTCCGCCAGGATGACGAGCCGGTTTTCCGAATACACGAACTTGATCTAGAAAAACATTGTTCATTCCTGTTCTTTCCTTCAGAATTCGGTATGCTGCGTCATCTAGGTCCTCATTGTCTTTAACAAAATCTCCTAATAAAGACAGCTTATTTTTATAGACTTTAAGATCACTTTTGATGAGCAAAACTTTGAGTTTATTCTCTTCAAATCCAAAAATCACACAATCCACTGTTAATGGCACTTTAGGGTAGGAAAGCACCAATGGAACAGCATCTTGTATCAGCCGTTGGGAAGCAATATCCTGATCCCGCTTTATATTCATAGTAGCATCGTTAGAAAATGGGATTAACCCAACAATCGTTTAGCAATATACAAAGTTTAGGATTTATCTTTATCAACCCAAGAAAGAAATATGTTTAGTACTGAGCAAGTGAAAGAAATACAGGCCCTCGCAACTAACTGGTTGAACAACCAAAACAATCCTATTCCCATTAAAGATATTGCCTTATTGCGCAATGTACTTCGTTTCAATGAATATCGTTACTATGTATTGAATGATCCATTATTGTCGGATTTTGAGTACGACCAATTATATAAACAATTGGTGGCCATTGAAAAAGCCAACCCATCATTGATTGTTGCAGATTCTCCCACTCAAAGAGTAGGCAATAGTTTAAATCAGCAATTTGTAACTGTTCCGCATTTGGTACCCATGTTGAGTTTAGACAATAGTTATAATGCTGAAGATTTGATTGATTTTGATCGAAAAGCTTTGGAACTAAGCGGTTTAGTGCAAATTGAATATTGTGTAGAACCCAAGTTTGATGGAGCAAGTATTTCTTTGTTCTATGAAAACGATTTATTGGTAAGAGGAATTACCAGAGGCGATGGAGTAGCAGGAGAAGACATTACGCAGAATATCAAACAAATTAAATCCATACCCTTATCTGCTCCTTTTTCATCCGTTGGAATTCAACAAATAGAAATCAGGGGTGAAATTATTTTGCATAAAGCGGCTTTTGAAAAATACAATCAACAATTGATTGAACAAGGTTTATCTCCATTGGCCAATCCAAGAAATGCTGCTTCAGGAAGTTTACGAATGAAAGATCCCAAAGAAGTTGCTGCCAGAAACCTGGATGCTTTTTTATATCATGTGAGTTATGCAACTGGTCTGACCCATTCGGGTGCCGACCAGTTGCAAGCTAATGGGTCAGACCAGTTAAGCAGCCACTCAAATTCTTTAGATCTTTTGTGGCAAATGGGTTTTCGTTCACCCAAAGAAGAAAAAAAAGTAGTGACAGGTATACAAGGAGTCATTGATTATTGTTTGGCTTTCGAAGCAAAGCGAGATGATCTTCCCTATGAGATAGACGGAATGGTGGTAAAAGTTAATAGCATTGCCTTACAGGAACAACTGGGTATGACATCGCATCATCCAAGATGGGCAATTGCGTTTAAATTCAAAGCACGCCAGGCTACTACAAAACTTATTGGGGTTGAATTTCAAGTAGGTAGAACCGGGGCCGTAACCCCTGTAGCAAAACTAAGCCCCGTTTTTTTAGGCGGCGTTACAGTATCGAGTATTTCTATTCATAATGAAGAATATATTCAACAAAAGGATTTACAAATAGGAGATACTGTTTTAATTGAAAGAGCTGGAGATGTGATTCCTCAGATTGTAAAATCTTTACCGGAATTAAGAAATGGAACTGAACAAAGCATCGCATTTCCAACAAACTGTCCGGTTTGTAACAGTACATTATTTAAAGAAGAAGGTGAAGCCGTTTGGCGTTGTATCAATATTGAATGTGAAGCGCAGGTAGTTGAAAAGATGATTCATTTTGTAAGTAAAGATGCCTTGGATATTAAAAGTTTCGGCGAAGCCAATGTGCGGAAGTTTTATGAAATGGGTTTATTAAAAGATATACCTGGCATTTATCAATTAGACTATGTAAAAATTGGCAGTTTAGAAGGGTTTGGTAAAAAATCACTCGAGAATTTAGTTGCTGCCATTGAAGCCAGTAAACAACAACCATTGTATCGATTAATCTATGGATTGGGTATACGTTTTGTGGGAGAAACAACTGCCAAAACACTGGCGAATGCAGTAAATCATTTATTGGATTTTGCCAATAAATCAGAAGAAGAATTATTACAATTGGACGATGTTGGTGTTAAAGTGGCTAAGAGTATTCAAGGTTTTTTTCAAAACCCACAGAACATTGAGATGTTGCAACAATTGGAGGAATTAGGTTTACAATTGATCAATACAAAAAAAGAATCGGTTGAAGGTGGCTCTTTAACTGGCCAAAGTTTTTTATTTACTGGCACTTTAAATCAGTTAAAACGAAGTGAGGCAGAAGCTTTAGCAGAATCAAAGGGAGGAATTATTTTAACCGGGGTGAGTAGTAAATTAAATTACCTGGTTGTTGGAGAAGACGCAGGTAGTAAATTAGAAAAAGCCAAGAAAATAAATTCAATAAAGATTATTAGTGAGGAGGAGTTTATACAACTAATCAAATAAAACAATATGCTTCAAAACACCACTCTTACTTTTTTAAAAAATCTCAAAAAAAACAACAACAAAGCCTGGTTTGATACCAATAGGCCGAAATACGAAATAGCTAAGGCTGACTTTGTAGAGTTGGTGAAAATTACTTTGGAGGCATTTATCAAAAAGGACAAAACATTGGACACACTTACATTTAATGATTGCATGTTCAGGATAAACAGAGATGTAAGATTCAGTAAAAATAAAGACCCATATAAAACCAATATGGCTATGTATTTTGTAAAGGGTGGAAAAAAATCGAATTTAGCAGGGTATTATTTTCATTGCGAGCCAGGAGGAAAGAGCTTTGTGGGAGGAGGCTTGTATGGAGGCGAAGCAGATCAAATAAAAAAAGTAAGACAAGAAATAGATTATAACTGGGAAGAATTCAGTGGAATCATCACTAACAAAACATTTAAAAAATATTTTGGCGATTTATCGAGAGATATGGCCAACAGTTTACAACGAGAACCCAAAGGTTACGAGAAAGACAATCCAGCCATTGATTATTTAAAAATGAAAAGTTGGGTAGCATCTATGCCCATTAGCGATACCGATTTGACCGACCCCCATCTTTCTAAAAAAATAATTGAAGCATTTACAGCAATGCAACAATTGAATCATTTTTTTAATAGAGCCCTCGAAGAATAGAATAGTTATTGGTTATTGGTTATTGGGTTATAAGTAACTAAGCCACCATTTTTTATGAGTTGATTTGTATCGATCGTATTTTTTACAGATTGGATATAATATGAACATGAGTATTACCCAAACAACATATACTACCCACAAAGGATAGCCCCATTGAATATTTCTAAATAAAAATGGCGAATTATAATCGATAATATCTTTTACTCCTTTACCAGATATAAAAAATAATATAACACAAGTTAGGTGTACGAGGAAAAAATGCCATAGATAATAATAAAATGCAACACGTCCGAACACACTTACTTTTCTGGTCCAAGCAGCAGAAGTTTTTTCCAATAAAGACAATGCTACTAACGCAGGTCCTAAAGTAATACAGCAATAAAGTAAAGAAGGCGGGTATTTAGTTACATTGAAAAATGAAATGATGGTATAAGCTGTTCCACGCGGTTGAATGGCCCATTTACTTGGGTCTCCATATACATTGGTGTATCGCAAAATAACATAGAAGATAATTGTTGAGATGCCAGCCAAGAGAAGTTGTTGCTGTCTTTTATTCGAATCATAATCTTTATTATACCATATGCCCATACAATATCCCAACATCATCAAACCTATCCAAGGAATAATCGGATAACCAATGGCCAAAAAACGCATTGGTGCATATTCAAGAAAAGCTTGTTGATGAATGATAGCAAACCAAAAAGGTATTTTAGTTGGATCTTGGTAATTAAACTGGTCCAATAGATTATGGCCAAAAATCATTGTAATGGCAATCAATAATATAAATCTAAAAGACAAATAAATAATGGCTGACATTAAGACCATCGAAAGCCCAATCACCCAAATAACTTGTAGCATCACAAAATTATATAAGGGATTAAAGCTCATTAACAAATTCACAATGGCTATTTCTGCAAACATGAACCAGAGCCCTCTCTTTAATAAAAAAATGGAGAGCTCTTTCTTGGATTTTCGTTGTGCTTGCAAATAAATGGAAATGCCCGAAAGAAAAACAAAAACTGGTGCACAATAATGAGTGATGAATCTCGTGAAGAAAACTGCTGGAGAAGTGGATGCTAAACTGGTAGGATCCTGAGCCATTCCATGAATATGAATAAAGTCACGTATATGATCAATGGCCATGATCATCATTACAATACCTCTAAGGATATCGATACTTAAGATGCGTTGTTTAATGGAACTGGTTTGCTGCGATTCAATCTCTTGATTCATGCAATTAAAATAAGGGATTTATTAGAAATTAATATATGATCAAGGGATAAAGCTTATTTAAACTACCTATTCTCCTCGCTAATCCAATGAAATTGCTTTTCTGCTAGTTGAAAATGGCGTTTAGACTTTTTAAGTACTGCATAAACAGAATCGGTTTTTCTATTTCCTCTCAATTGTATGGTTAGGCTATCAGGCATTGAATAATTAAACACATATAATGGTATACTATCTCTTTTTGTAGTAATACGGATAGTAGAGTTGCTTGTATCTATTTTGAAATTAAAATAGCCCCTGCGATAACGCTGCCTAAATGCAGTATCAGTTGAACCTACACTTCCGGTTCCATTCTGTTCAAAAACCAGATTACTCCATCTTATAGAATCATTGATCAGTGCAGGAATAGTATCCTTATTGATTGCAAACACTTCAACATCATACATTCCAGGTGTAATTGGCTTTATGCTTGTACCCTGACTTCTTTGGGTATAAAATTGATAGGAAGAGAATATCGGGCCCCCAACAAAAAAAATACACGCAAAAATTTTCAAAACAATTCTAGTATTTCGCATCCATTTTTTTGTATAATTAAAATCATTTAGATCTGTGCCTGTAACTGACTTATTCAACAAGAATAAATCAACCAATCGTTTCGCATCTTCTGCCAGAAGATAAAAACAGTAAATAACCATATGGATGGCAAATATTTTTACAGGAATATCATAACTTAAATTCAACATCATCACATTGGAGAATACGCCTAAAGCAATTAATAAGCCAAGTGTAATCGTTTTTCTATTCAATAATAATATCCCAGCAATCACTTCCATCAACCCAGAAAAAAACTGATACTTTGCTGAATACCCAATAAACATCCATGATAATCTCATAGGCAATAAATCACCTAATGATGTTGCCAATTGACTTTGTGATGGAAATGGCATTTGTAAACCAAACATTTTATCAATTCCATATACCATACAGATGATGATAATCAGATAACGGAGAAAAGTTCTTAACCAATAACTTGCTTGTTGATAATGCGGTCTTTTTCTATCTAAAACTGTCCAAATCAACATTCCAACAAAAGCAATTAATAAAAAACTAAATAATTCTGCCCAGTCATATGAAGTATCTCCACTGCCATTATACATTGGTTGCACATTGGAATAAAAAAAGAATTGATGATTCAACATTTGAACCATCCAGGTAATTACATTTCTATAATAATCGGTGATTATATTGATTCCAGGAATTACCTGATCTAGCCATGTCCAGGGTGCTATTCTCAAGAAAAAATAAATAAATAAAAATCGAAAAATGATCTTTTGGATGAAAGTCCAAGGCTTTAGTTCCGAATTGGATGAAATATTCATTTGTAAAAATTATTCACTAATTTACTAAAATATTTTAAATATGATCACCCACAAAACCATTGCATTGATTGCACACGATGCTCGAAAGAGCGATATGATTCAATGGGTGATATTCAATGCAGAAACATTGCTCAAAAATAAATTAGTTTGTACAGGCACTACAGGCGGATTAATTGAAAAAGCTTTAGCAGAAATAGTTGGGCCTGATTTTGAATCGAATGTTACTAAAATGTTATCTGGGCCAATGGGTGGTGATGCACAAATTGCAGCAATGGTGGTGGAAGAAAAAATTGATTTATGTGTTTTTTTAATAGATGATTTAACAGCCAACCCTCATGAAGCTGATATTCAAATGCTGTTAAGACAATGCAGATTACACAATATACCTGTGGCTATTAATCGACATTCTGCTGACCTAATGATTACTTCATCTTTATGGGGAACAAAGTATGCTCCTACTGATCCTACATATAAAAAGTTTAAGCGGTAAATAATTATTTTACCGCTTCTGTATTATCAAACCTACTGAATAAGATTGCAATGTTATTAATTTGAGTTGCTCATTGCAAATCATTTACTTTTTATATTCCCTGAAGATTCCGTTTTATGCAATAATCCCTTTCTCCATTAAGTACTCTGCAATTTGTACCGCGTTCGTGGCAGCCCCTTTGCGGAGATTATCACTTACAATCCACATGTTCAAAGTATTCGGCTGAGTTTCATCTCGGCGAATCCGTCCTACGAAAACTTCGTCTTTTTCATGAGCCCATAAAGGCATTGGATATTGTTGATTGGCAATATCATCCTGCACAATCACACCTGGTGCGGCTGCTAAAATGGCTTTTAGTTCTGCAATATCAAAATCATTGGCAAATTCTATATTCACACTTTCGCTGTGTCCACCCATTACTGGTATACGAACTGTTGTTGCAGTTACTCTAATAGAATCGTCTTGCATGATTTTATTGGTTTCCTTCACCATCTTCATTTCTTCCTTGGTGTAACCATTGTCTAAAAAAACATCGATCTGAGGAATTACATTTAGATCGATTGCATATTTGTACGCCATTTCTCCTTCTACTCCATTTCTTTCGTTCATCAATTGATCTACGGCTTTTTTTCCAGTTCCTGTAACACTTTGATAAGTGCTTACTACAACACGTTTGATTGTATATTTTAAATGCAAAGGCTGTAATGCCACCACCATTTGAATAGTAGAACAGTTTGGATTTGCGATTATAAAATCATCCTTGGTTAATACTGCTGCATTTACTTCTGGTACCACTAATTTTTTTGTAGGATCCATTCTCCAAGCAGATGAATTGTCAATCACTCTTATTCCAGCAGCAGCATATTTAGGTGCCCACTCCAATGATGTTCCACCTCCTGCAGAAAAAATAGCTACCGCAGGTTTTGCATCAATTCCATCTTGCATACTCACTACTTTAAATGCTTTCCCTTTAAAGTTTACTTCTTTACCTACTGACCTTTCAGAAGCAACCGGTACTATTTCTGTTACCGGAAAATTGCGTTCTGCTAATACCTGCAACATTTTTGTTCCTACTAAACCTGTTGCTCCTACTACTGCTACTTTCATGGTGTTTTCCTCCGTCTCCCAAAGAGAGTTTTTAAATGGTTATTAATCCCTAGTTCCCCCTTTAGGGGGCAGGGGGTAAAAAAAGAGACCCTCCAATTTAGGAAGGTCTCTGTTAATATAGTTGATATACAAACGTTCAGTACCTTCCGCTTAGCGTGGTTTCTTTGTACGTTTTGTATGTTTCATTTTGTTCATGTAGTTACAAATATATTGTAAAAGTTTTAATTATCCCAGTGAGATATCAAAATTTACTAATTGAACAAATTCTTCTAATCTGGTATCAATATCAGATTTATTGATTTCTCTCAAACGCTCAGTTCCAAATTTCTCAACACAGAACGAAGCCATTGCACTTCCAATAATGATGGCTGTTTTCATATTCTCAAAAGAAATATCTTTTGTTTTGGCTAAGTGACCGATGAATCCACCAGCGAAAGTATCTCCAGCTCCTGTTGGATCGAATACTTCTTCTAAAGGCAAAGCTGGTGCAAAGAATACTTTTGATTCATGGAATAACAAAGCACCATGTTCTCCTTTTTTAATGATCACATATTTAGGCCCCATGTTCATTATAGTTGCTGCTGCTCTAACCAATGAATAATCGCCACTTAATTGACGCGCTTCACTATCGTTCACCATCAACACATCAACCATCGACAATGTTTTCTTTAAATCGTCCATTGCAATATCCATCCACAAATTCATGGTATCCAATACAATCAACTTAGGTCTATTACGTAATTGTTCTATCACCGATCTTTGAACGGCTGGTACCAAATTCCCCAACATTAAAAATTCGCAATCCTGAAAACTTTCAGGCACAACGGGCTGGAAATTTTCTAATACATTTAATTGTGTATCGAGGGTATCTCTGCTATTCATGTCCATATGATAGCGGCCACTCCAGAAAAATGTTTTCTCATCTTTCTTAATTTGAACTCCTTCCAGATCTACATTACGATTGGTTAAAGCGTCTAATTCAGCCTGAGGAAAATCTCCTCCAACCACTGAAATTTGCTTAACTGGAACAAAATTGGATGCGCACCAGGCAATATAAGTTCCTGCACCACCAATGATTTTATCTGTTTTTCCAAAGGGAGTTTCAATGGCATCAAAAGCCATAGACCCAACAACTACTAAAGACATAGAATGATTTTTGTTATTGGGGAGCGAAATTAGGGCTTTATTAGGTAATAAGCGAATTCATCCGGTCAGACCGAGTTGGTCTGACCGGTTTGGTCTGACCAGTAATCAAACTAACAAAAAAATAAAAAAAAGGTAAAATATTTGCTAACATCCGTTAGTATATTATCTTCGCCCCATGGCAAGGATTAAAATAGAAAAAAACAGCTCTCGTAAAGAGGTAATCGTTAGTAAAGCAGCTGCTCTTTTTAGAGAAAAAGGGTTTAAAGCTGCAAGTATGAGAGATCTGGCCGAATCGGTTGGAGTAGAAGCGGCCAGCTTATACAATCATATTAAATCTAAAACCGAACTGCTTCATGAAATTTGTTTTGGGGTGGCCAATCGGTTCATGCATAAAATGGATGAGGTAGAATCAGGTTCTGACAGCGCCATCGAAAAAGTAGAGCAATTGATCCGTTTTCATATTGATGAAATGGTGAACCATTACGAAGAGGTTTATGTTAGTGATCGGGAATGGAAACATTTAGCTGATCCGTATTTATCCAATTTTCAAACACAGCGAAGAATGTATAGGAAGCGTTTTGCTGCAATCATCGAAGAAGGAATTCGCAATAAAGAAATTAAAAAAATTGATGCTCCTACTGCTGTGTTGATTCTTTTACATGCAATTGGTGGAATTGAAAGTTGGCATAGATCTACCCAAAAAATAAATGCATCGAACCTTACAGATAATATGATTACCATTTTAGTAGGTGGCTTGGAACTGAAATAGAACGAATTGCTTAAGCATCAACTATGAACCATTTTGAAACTCTCTTTATCAAGGATATTCTTAAAGAAACCAATGATTGTGTTTCTATAGCATTTGATTTACCTGAATCAGTATCTGAACAATTTCAATTTACACAAGGTCAATATATTACACTTAAAACAATGATCAAAGGTGAATCGGTAAGACGTTCTTATTCTATTTGCAGTAGTCCGCTCGACAAGGAATTACGTGTAGCTATCAAAAAAGTACCAGGTGGAATCTTTTCCAGCTTTGCCAATGATATTTTACAAAAAGGAGATACACTGGAAGTAATGCCTCCAAACGGAAAATTCTTCACCCCATTAAATGCAGACAATAAAAATAAATACATTGCATTTGCATCAGGGAGTGGTATTACTCCAATTATATCCATCATTAAAACGACCCTTCAAACAGAAGCTGGAAGTAGTTTTACTTTGATCTACGGAAATAAGAATCGACATTCCATCATTTTTAAAGAACAACTGGAGGCACTCAAGAACACCTTTATGGGTAGATTGAGTATAGTATATATTTTATCTAGAGAAAAAACAGATGCTTCCATCCATTTTGGAAGAATAGATGCTAACAAAGCTGAATTACTTTGTAATCATTTAATTGAACCTTTAACTGCTGCAGGTATATTTTTATGTGGCCCTTCTGAAATGATTTTTAGTGTAAAAGAACATTTAGAAAAAATAGGTGTTGCTCCTAAAAAGATTCACTTTGAATTGTTTGGTGCAGGAGAAAAGCAAAAATCATCATCAAAAAATGTTGCAAGTACTTCGCATGAAGTAAAAAGCAAAATTACCATTCAACAAGATGGGGTTGCATTTGATTTTGAATTAGGTTTTGATGGTGAAAGTATTTTGGAAGCTGCATTGAAACATGGAGCAGATTTACCTTTTGCATGCAAAGGAGGAGTGTGTTGCACATGTAAGGCAAAGCTAATTGAAGGTGAAGTAGACATGGATGTAAATTATGGTTTAGAGCAAGAAGAAATTGAACATGGCTTCATTCTAACTTGTCAAAGTCATCCAAGAACAGAGAAAATTGTAATTGATTTTGATACTAAATAATCATTCAAATGGAAAATATTTTTCAAGACAAAATCGATAAAGAAATTAGAATTGAACCGAAAGATTGGATGCCGGAAAAATACCGCCAGACATTGATTCGACAAATTTCTCAACATGCACATAGTGAGATCATTGGTATGTTGCCGGAAGGCAATTGGATCACTCGTGCTCCATCTCTCAAGAGAAAAGCGATTTTGATTGCCAAAGTACAAGATGAAGCCGGTCATGGTTTGTATCTCTACAGTGCAGCTGAAACTTTAGGCATCAGCAGAGATGAAATGTATGATCAATTACATACAGGCAAAGCAAAATACTCTTCCATTTTTAACTATCCAACCCTCAGTTGGGCTGATATGGGAGTGATTGGTTGGTTGGTAGATGGAGCTGCAATTATGAACCAAGTGCCATTATGCAGAAGTAGTTTCGGACCATATGCGAGAGCCATGGTGAGAGTATGTAAGGAAGAAAGTTTTCACCAACGTCAGGGATTTGAAATTTTATATGTGTTAAGTAAAGGAACTGCAGCGCAACGTAAAATGGCACAGGATGCAATTAATAGATGGTGGTGGCCAAGCATCATGATGTTTGGACCTAAAGACGATGAGAGCCCCAACAGTATTCAGAGTATGAAGTGGAAAATAAAACGTTTCAGCAACGATGAACTTCGCCAGAAATTTATTGATGTATGTGCGGAACAAGTAAAAGTGTTGGGCTTTACTTTACCAGATAAAGATTTGAAATGGAATGAAGAAAGAGGTCATTATGATTTTGGCGAAATTAACTGGGATGAATTTTGGCAAGTGATTGCTGGAAATGGACCTTGTAATAAAGAAAGATTGGATGCCAGAAAAAAAGCCTGGGCTGATGGAGAATGGGTAAGAGCTGCAGCTACTGCTCATGCTGCAAAAAAAGCAAACAAAAAAGTCGCTGCATAATTTTTAATTCATATCAACTGAATGTATCTCTTAATTCATAATTTTTAATTCTTAATTCATTACAAAATATGTCGTTTACTACAATTAAATATTATTACGGTGATTATGGTGAAGCCAAAAACGGTGCAGCCGATATATCTACCAATAATCAAACAAAAGAAGAATGGCCTTTGTGGGAAATATTTATCAGAAGTAAACAAGGGCTCGACCATAAACATGCCGGGAGTTTGCACGCTGCTGATGCAGCAATGGCTATAGAAAATGCCAGAGATGTTTATACCAGACGCATGGAAGGAGTAAGTATTTGGGCTGTAGAAAGCAAATATATTCACGCAAGTAATCCTGAAGAATCCGGATCCTTATATGACCCTGCAAATGACAAAGCATATAGGCATCCTACTTTTTATGATTTACCGGAAGCCGTAAAATACATGTAGATGAAAATGCTGAATAAAATAGATTACATATTACACCTTGCTGATAACGCCTTGATTATTGGGCACCGATGCAGTGAATGGTGTGGACACGGGCCTGTATTAGAACAAGATATTGCCATTTCGAATATTGCATTGGATTATATAGGACAAGCAAGGAATTTGTATCAATACGCAGCTGAACTGATTAACAGCAAAAATGATCCATCATTAGGTTTTGTTTTACCTGCTACTGAAGATAGTTTGGCCTATTTAAGAGATACAACAGACTTTAAAAATCATCTTCTATTAGAACTTCCTAATGGAGATTGGGCAGTTACTACTTTGAGGCTTTTTTTATTCAGCAGTTACCAGTATTTTTTATACAACGAGTTAATAAAAAATGAGGACGCTCAATTAAGTGCCATTGCAGAGAAATCTTTAAAAGAAGTTACTTATCATGTAAGATGGAGTGGGGATTGGGTGATTCGTTTAGGCGATGGTACAAATGAAAGTAAAAATAAAATAGAAAAAGCGATTGACTATTTGTGGTCATATACAGGAGAACTATTTTCAGGAAATGATCAATCAATTGAATTGAATTGGAATAAAAAAATAGCATCGATATTTAATGAAGCTACTTTAATAATACCTGAAAAAAAATGGATGCAAGAAGGTGGCCTTAAAGGAATTCATACAGAACATCTAGGATTTATTTTAGCTGAAATGCAGCATTTACAAAGAGCATATCCGAATAGTGAATGGTAACACACACACCTACCCCCTAAAGGGGGAGTTTTATGAATGCAGAAAATAAAAATATTATTTTATTAGAAGGAGCGACTGCAGATGCTGTATGGGCTGTTCTTAAAACTATCAATGATCCTGAAATTCCTGTTTTATCCATTACCGATTTAGGAGTTGTAAGAAATGTTAGCATTCAAACAGATTCAAGTGAACCAATAATTACCATCACCATCACACCAACTTATTCAGGTTGTCCTGCAATGGATTTAATAAGAGTTCAAATTAATATGGCGATGATAGCTGCAGGATTCCATCAAACAAAAATTGAGCAATCACTCTCTCCTGCTTGGACTACCGATTGGATTACCGAAAATGGCAAACAACAATTAAAAGCTTATGGCATTGCGCCTCCTGTAGGAAAAAGTTTCGACAATGTTTATTTAGAAGATCTTCAAATCGAATGTCCGCAATGCAATTCAACCAATACTCAACTCATTTCCGCATTTGGAAGTACTGCGTGTAAGGCTTTGTTTAAATGCAATGACTGTAAAGAACCTTTTGATTATTTTAAATGCCACTAATCAATAAAATTGGGTGATTTTTATTTATCATTAAATGGCAGAATATCAGAAGTTTGCTTTAACACTTTTGGTGCTTTCAATCTAAATCCAACATAAAAGAATGCCCCATAAAAAAACCGAGCATCTCTATTGAGGCCTGATTTAGATCCATATCGTTGATTATATGCCGCAAAACCTGCAAACCATCTATCTGCAGTATACCCAATACCAGATCTGAGATAATACCCTGTTGTTAACTCAGTTGAATTACTTGATTCTAATTGTAAATTAGTATTGTAAGTACTTGAATTGTAAAATGCTACTCCAAGCATCGGCCCTGCAATTCCTGAAACATACCATTTTTTTGCAAATGCAATAGTAGCTGCAAGCGGAAAATTAAAATTAACATCTACTAAATTGTTGTCTTTTCCAATACCAGCAGCCACTACTGGATTTTCTTGAAAGAAATGAATATAAGCTATAGATGCACCAGGTATAAAACTAAACGCATTTCGGGTTTGCAATGTTCTGCCAGAATAAATATTATCTAAAGAGAACTGTTTATTGGTATTATAGGAACCATGTAAATTAATTACATTGGTGCTTAAATCAGGCAATTGGATAATTTTTCCTTGATTGGGAGTATTTGTAGTAAAATCTTCACTATTCCTTATAAAATAGCCCCTTGCATTTTGTAAGCTAACATCAAAACTAAATTGTTTAATCTTAAATGAAGCTCCCAACTCCTGCCGATAATGATTAGGTTGATCACTAATATCTGATACAGGAAATAATGAAAATGTATAGCGCAAATTGATTTGTCTGAATTCCATTTTTATAAACTGCTGAATAGTTACTTCTGGGCTAATGATAATCCTAGCTTTTCCATTTGGGTTAGCTATTATAAATTCAGCATTATTGAGTTGTGTGCCTGTAGATAAATTGAGCTTATTACGAAAACTTTTGATAAATAAAGAATCTGGTAGACTTCTATCAACTTTAAAAAAGCCTTGTGCAAACAGCATATGATTGAGAAAATTAAAAAGAAATATAAACAACCATTTTTTCATATTGCTGAAGGTAAAAAATAAGATTAACTTGCCTTTATATTAATCTATAAAAATTTATCAATGTCTTCTATACTATTATCCATTGAAAATGGAATTGCAACTATCACCCTCAATAGGCCTGATAAGCTCAACTCATTTAATAGAGAAATGGCTTTATTGCTTCAACAAATATTAGATGATTGTGCTTCTGATCAATCCATTCGTTGTATTGTATTTACTGGTGCAGGAAAAGGATTTTGTGCAGGACAGGATTTAGCCGAAGTGGTTGACCCCAATGGTCCTGGAATGCAAAGAATTTTAAGCGAGCATTATAACCCAATCATCGAAAGAATAAGGAATCTGCAAAAACCAGTTCTAGCTGCTGTAAACGGAGTAGCTGCAGGTGCTGGAGCCAATTTAGCTTTTGCATGTGATGTGGTAGTAAGTATTTCATCAGCATCTTTTATTCAAGCATTCTCTAAAATTGGTTTGATACCAGACAGTGGAGGCACTTATACCCTTCCTCGCTTAATTGGTTTTCAAAGGGCAAGCGCATTGATGATGTTAGGAGATAAAATTGCTGCTGATGAAGCACTTAAAATGGGAATGCTGTACAAAGTATTTGACGAATCTGTTTTTTTGGATGAAACCAAAAAAATAGCATCAACCTTGGCACAGATGCCTACAAAAGCGTTGGCTTATATCAAAGAAGCAATGAATGCATCATCTACCAATAATTTAACCCAACAGTTAGCACTTGAAGACCAGCTTCAACAAAAAGCAGCTGGGACCAACGATTTCAAAGAAGGTGTAGAAGCATTTTTAGCTAAAAGAGCTCCTGTATATAGAGGCAATTAATACATTTTAAATTATCCAATAATGAACCCAAAAGATGTAGTCAACCACATGCTAATAACTGATGCCTTTTCGAATTGGTTAGGCATAGAAGTAATTGAGATTAAAGAGGGTTACAGTAAAATTAAAATGACTGTTCGTTCTGAAATGTTGAATGGATTAGGAATTGTGCATGGTGGAATAGCATTTTCTTTAGCTGATAGCGCCTTTGCATTCGCTTGTAATAGTAGAAATAATTTATCTGTAGCCCTTGATACATCCATTAATTTTATTAAGGCTGTTCATATTGGTGATATACTTGTTGCAGAAGCAATAGAAATGCATAATGGAAGAAGTACTGGCTTATACCAAATTACCATCACCAACCAAGAACAGCAAACTATTGCATTATTTAAAGGAACCTGTTTTAGAACTGGCAAGACAGTTGTTCAATAATCGTATTTTATGATATATGCTTTCAAAGGATTTATACCAGTGATACATGAATCTTCATTCATTCATCCACAGGCCTCAGTTACCGGAAATGTAATCATTGGTAAAAATGTATATGTTGGACCTGGAGCTGCTATTCGTGGAGATTGGGGTGCCATTATTATTGAAGATGGTTGTAATGTGCAGGAGAACTGCACTATTCATATGTTTCCCGGCACAACTGTTTTATTAAAAGAAAATGCTCATATTGGCCATGGCGCAGTTATTCACGGAGCTACTATTGGAAAAAATTGTTTGATTGGAATGAATAGTGTTATAATGGATAATGTGATCCTGGGAGACGAATCGATTGTTGGTGCATTGAGTTTTGTGAAAGCAGATGAAATAATTGAAGCAAGAACATTGTTAGCTGGCAACCCTGCTAAAAAAATAAAAGATGTTTCCGACGAAATGATCAATTGGAAAACAAAGGGGACTCAACTTTACCAATCTCTACCGGAAGAAATGAAAAAATATTGGATGGAAGCTGTTCCACTCAGGGAAATTCCAGAAAATCGCCCTCCTCAAGAAAATCTTTATCAAACTTGGAATGAGCTGAAAAAATAGCTCAAATTACAAAGTTGTATATTTGCAATGTGTCAGAAAGAAACAACTTCATAGATTATATTAGAATTTTTGCCAGAAGCGGCCACGGTGGTGCAGGGGTAAAGCATTTTATGCGCAATAAACTCACTGCCATGGGCGGCCCTGATGGTGGAGATGGTGGACGTGGTGGCCATATTATTTTAAGAGGCAATAGCAACACTTGGACATTATTGCATTTACGCTATTTCAAGAACGTCTTAGCTGAAAATGGAGAGAATGGAAGTAAAGACAATTGTACAGGTAGAGATGGAAAAGACATTTATATAGATGTGCCGCTTGGTACTATTGCTCGTGATGAAGAAACCGGGAAAAAAGAAGCAGAAATTTTAGAAGACGGACAAGAATATATTTGGATGCGTGGAGGAAGAGGAGGTTTAGGTAATAGTAATTTTGCCACGCCAACTAACCAGGTACCCGAACATGCACAACCAGGAGAGCCTGGTGTAGAAGGCTGGAAAAATTTAGAGCTGAAAGTGCTGGCAGATGTGGGTTTGGTAGGATTTCCCAATGCCGGAAAATCTACTTTACTTTCTTCAATAACTGCTGCAAGACCAAAAATTGCGAATTACGCTTTTACCACTTTAACTCCGCAATTGGGTATGGTTGCCTATAGAGATCAGCAATCATTTTGTATTGCCGATTTACCTGGAATTATTGAAGGTGCTGCTGAAGGGAAAGGATTGGGTCATCGTTTTTTAAGACATATAGAACGTAATTCAGTTTTACTTTTTTTAATCCCTGCAGACAGCAATGATCATAAAAAAGAATTTGACATTCTGCAACAAGAATTAAAATCTTACAATCCAGAAATGCTTGATAAAGACTTTATCATTGCAATTAGTAAAAGTGACATGTTAGATGATGAGTTAAAAGAAGCTATTAGTAAAGAATTGCCAGCTGGCATTCCGCACTTATTTATTTCATCTGTTACCAATAAAGGATTGATAGAATTAAAAGATCTTCTCTGGGAAACCTTGAATAAATCTTAAGCTAATCTAAGTAACCCTACCATTTTATTTCAAGAGGAGTATTAAATGCATTATACATCCATTTTTTTGACTCCTTTTCAATAAATTTTTTTGCAAAACCACTTCCTATAAATAAATTCAGAAAAACATGCTGAATAGATGAAGGAACAATTTTAGCAAAACTATTATAAAATGTTGCTTCTGTATTTAACCTATAGGTTGCCTGGTGCTGGTATTGTTGCATTGAACTTGCATCAAATTGATTATTTGCCAAAGCCTTTTCGGCAAATTGAGCAGCAGCCCAACCCGAAACCATTGCAGACCCTACTCCTTCGCCATTTATAGGATTGATTAATGATGCTGCATCACCTAATAATAAATAATTATCTCCTACAAGATCTCTTTTTCCTCCAGCCATGGGCAAACCCCAGCCTTTAGGACTTTCCATTCTTTCACAATTTTCAAATCTTGGTGCTAATACTTTGTCTGTTGTTATGATTTTTTCAAACTCCTTTACTAAATTAAATTTAAGCTTACTGGCATGATTACTACCTAAACCCATTCCAACATTGCAGATATTATTAGCTAAAGGAAAAATCCACAGATATCCGAAAGGAATATTCTTTAAATAAAACAACTCAATTAAATTATCTTTTTCAATGCCCTTTATATTTTTACAATACATTCTAACAGCAGCAGCATAATAATTTCTATCGATTTTTCTACTACTTAATTTCCTGAGTACTATCGAATGATCGCCATCAGCTCCTAATAATAGTTTTGTAAAAACTTGATGTGATATGCCTCCCTTTGTGTAAGTTACTATAATGCCATCTTTTCTACGTTCAATATCAGTTACTGTTGCCCCCAATTGAATATCGGCATAGTTTGAGTTTAACTTATTTACAAGAAAAAAATCAAAATCAAAGCGTTTAGCTACAAAATACATTGCTGAAGGTATATCCTTACTAAGAGGATTATGGTAACATCTGGTTTCTTTTCCATTAGGTGCAACAAATTTAACTCCCATAGAAGGACTAAATAAATGAGGTTGCAATGAGATTTCTTCAACCAGGGTTTTATCGTAAGTATTCATTACCCGCATACAGAGCGCATCAATTGCATCACCGCAAATTTTATCTCGTGGAAAAATTGCTTTATCAATTATAGTATGTTGAATACCAGCTTTGCTTAGAAACAATGAAGCTGTTGATCCAGCTGGTCCAGCTCCAATAATACATACTGGTGTAGATAACATAGTTTATAACTGATTTATAGTGCAATATAGAAATAACTATTCCTATTAAGATGAATGGCTATTTAAAGTTATATATTAAGCAATGCTAAAATACAATGCCCGATTAACAATTAGATAACATAGCCTATAAAATTGATAGGGTTACCTTTTTCACCTACTGGTATTAACATGTATAGTGTACACTTAGTAGCTAACGCTACACTTCGATTATACGCGTTCCGCGTATTCATTTGCTTGCCAAAGTGAGTTGAACAAATTTTTTACACCACAAAAATTATTAAGTATGAAAAAGCAAATGTTATCTGCTTTCGCAAGAAAGTTTTTCCTGGGAAATTTAATGGCAGCAATGTTATTCCTATCTGCAAATGCATCAGTATCTCCGGTTCATTTTAATTTTGAACCAACAAAAAACAATAAAGCGAATATTACCTACAAAGGTATTGATAGCAATGATTATCTAACGTTTCAGGTTGTTTACAATAACCCTACAGGTAGTACTTTTAAATTAGTAATTACTGATACTAAGGGCGAATTGTTTTTCAGCGAAAATTATAAAGAGCTTGCTTTCAGCAAAACCTTTAAATTGTACAAAGAGGACATCAATAAATTAAATTTCTCTATTCGCGATGCTAAAACAGGCGAATCAGAAAATTTTGATGTTGTAATCAGTGAAAGTACTTTTGAAAAAGTAGCTGTATCTCGCAAAAATTAATTGATACAAAAAAAGAAACTCATTGAAACAATTCAATGAGTTTCTTTTAAATACGAATCATTAATAAGCTTACTAATTATCGGTAATAGGCACTAGTACCATGGCTTGTGGCCCAGTTGAAACTGAGCTAAACCCACGTAATACAAGGGTATAGTTTTTGCCTGCTACAAAGTCAATTGCAGGTAACTGAAATAAATTAACAGAACTTCCTGCAACAAATACTCCGAGGCTATAAGATCCAGGATCCATAGAAGTATATTGTGTTAAAGCCCCATTGGCTGAATGATCATTGGTTGTTCTGGATGTAAACAAATTGGTTGTACCTCTTTTGATATCAACAGATACAGATCCTTTGTAAAAATTAAAAAAACGCAAATTGATTTTTCCTGTTGCTGGAGCTGTTCTATCATCTTCTACTAAACTCACTTTGAAAGCTGTTGTAGAATCGTAACTAAAAAGAGAATAATATTTTGAAGCTTGTAATAATAAGTTGGCACTTACATATGGAGTGGCTACTCCTGCGGTTGTAATAGTTACTAATGGACTATTCGAAGCAATGGGTCTATAGGAACTTGCCGCACCATAAGATACACCCCCAATTACTAATGCATTGTTTGCATTCAAATCTAGGTTATTGCTATTAGGAGATAAATTTACTAAACGGATATTGGCATCGGCTGGAGTATCAGTTTTTTTACATGCAGCTAAAAAGAGAATTGCCACTGATGCCAGGGTGATTATTTTATTCATAGTAAGTAATTTGATCGACTAAAAGATAAAGTTACTAAATAAAACAAAAAAGCTACCAGTAATTAACTGATAGCTTTAAAATAATAAATAGAATTTAATATTATCCTACAGCTTCTGATTTCATGCTCTTAGAAGCTTTTGTTCTATCATTCTCATCCAAAATGGTTTTACGCATACGGATGTTTTTAGGAGTAACTTCAATACACTCATCTTGCTGAATATATTCCATACACTCTTCTAAAGTAAACTGCAATTTTGGAATAATTCTAACTGCATCATCACTTCCGCTTGCACGGTGGTTGGTGAGTTTTTTCATTTCCACTGCATTCACATTTAAATCACCTGGCTTAATATGTTCTGCAATCATTTGGCCAACATATACTTCATCTCCTGGATCAACAAAAAAGCTTCCACGATCTTGTAATTTATCAATTGAATAAGCAGTAGTTACCCCTTGAAACTTTGCAATTAATACGCCATTGCTTCTTCCAGGAATTGGGCCTTTCCAAGGTTTATAATCAATAAAGCGATGAGCCATAACAGCTTCACCTGCTGTACCTGTAAGCATTTGTGAACGAAGACCGATCAACCCTCTTGATGGAATTTCAAATTCAAGATGTTGCATTTCTCCTTTACTTTCCATGATTTGCATCTCACCCTTACGCTGAGTAACCAAATCAATTACTTTTCCACTGAATTCTGAAGGAACATCCACCACAAGGTTCTCATATGGTTCATGTTTTTTACCATCAATGGTTTTTACCAATACCTGAGGGTTACCAACAGTAAGTTCATATCCTTCTCTACGCATGGTTTCCACTAAAATGCCTAAGTGAAGAATACCTCTACCAAATACCAAGAAACTATCTGCACTATCTGTATCTTCTACTCTTAATGCCAAATTCTTTTCTGTCTCTTTCATTAAACGATCACGCAAATGACGAGAAGTTACAAATTTTCCATCTCTACCAAAGAAAGGTGAGTTGTTAATACTAAAAGTCATACTCATAGTAGGCTCATCCACACTGATAATTGGTAAACCTTCTGGATTCTCTACATCAGCAATTGTATCTCCGATATTGAAATCTTCTAAACCAACAACTGCACATAGATCCCCTGCAATAACTTCAGTCACTTTACGCTTACCCATTCCCTCAAATACATACAATTCTTTAACACGGCTCTTTTTAATTGATCCGTCGGCTTGAACCAATGCAATTGGTTGGCTTTCTTTAACTGAACCTCTTGTTACTTTACCTATGGCAATTCTTCCTAAGAAAGAAGAATAATCCAATGAAGTAATCTGCATCTGTAATGGTCCTTCATTTACTTTAGGAGCTGGTACATATTTAATGATACCATCCATTAAAGGGAAAATATCTTCTGTTTGAGTAAGGCTATCGTTGAACCAACCATTTTTACCACTACCATAGAAAGTAGGGAAATTCAATTGCTCTTCTGTAGCATCTAAATTGAAGAACAATTCAAAAACTGCATCATGAACCTCATCCGGACGACAGTTTGGTTTATCCACTTTATTAATAACAACAATTGGATGTAAATTCAATTGCAAGGCTTTTTGCAGAACAAAACGAGTTTGAGGCATAGGTCCTTCAAAAGCATCTACTAACAAAATAACACCATCAGCCATCTTCAATACACGCTCTACTTCACCTCCAAAATCACTGTGACCTGGTGTATCAATAACGTTGATTTTATAATCATTATAGGTTACCGCAGCATTTTTACTGAAAATGGTGATACCACGCTCTCTTTCCAGGTCATTGCTGTCCATAATTAACTCGCCAGCATCCTGGTTGTCTCTAAAAACCTTAGTTGCACCTAAAATACGGTCTACTAAAGTGGTTTTGCCATGGTCAACGTGTGCGATGATGGCAATGTTTCTTATTTCCATTGTTGTGTATTTGCTTCAGTATCAATTACTTATGTAAATAATACTATTTATTTGAGCGGCAAAGGTACGATATTACAATGGGGCAGCAAGTAAATAAGTGTCAATATTATGTTACGGACTCAATCGGATGAAGCCAATTAGTCCTAAATTTATATGAATATCAATCTTTTATGAAGTCATTATTGCTCTATTTACTCATCGCATTTTATTTATTTGCCGGATATAATCATTTTGCGAATCCTCGTTTTTATACTCCTTTGATTCCCCCCTATTTAACGCAATGGACCAATATGATTAATATAGTAAGCGGAGTGGCAGAAATTGCTTTGGCAATTGGTATGATTTTTCCAAGTACCAGACTACTTGCTTCATACGGAATCATTGCGCTCTTAATCGCTTTTATTCCAGCACATATTTACATGATTCAATTGGGTCACTTTAATTTAGGTAAAATCCAAATGACTCCTACTATCGGATGGATAAGATTAATAATCATACAACCGGTTCTGATCCTTTGGGCTTATTGGGTAAGAAATTAATAACTTTAAAAAAAAATTCATGCGCTTTCTCAAAATTTTTATTGGTATAGTTGCTGTAATAGCTATTATTTATCTGATTGGGCCAACTCCCTCAAAACCCAATTATAATAATACTATGATTGAAGTTCCTTCAGATCCGATTGCATTGGAAAAATTTATTGCATCCAAAGAAGCTTCTCATAAAATAAAACCCAACAATGAAGCAAGGATTGTTTGGGCCAACGATTCATTGAAACAAAAAACTAAATATGCAATGGTGTACTTGCATGGTTTTAGTGCAAGTCAAGAAGAAGGCAATCCTGTTCACAGAGAAATTGCCAAGCAGTTCGGCTGTAACCTTTATCTATCAAGGCTTTCACAGCATGGGATAGATACCACAGAAACCTTGATGAATATGACTGCAGAAAATTTATGGGAATCTGCAAAAGAAGCATATGCCATTGGGAAAGCAATTGGTGATACGGTAATATTGATGGGTACATCAACAGGAGGAACATTGGCTTTAATGCTTGCCGCTAATTTCCCTGAAGTGGGTGGTTTGGTTTTGTATTCACCTAATATTGCTATTAATGATCCTAATGCTTGGTTGTTGAACAATCCTTGGGGTTTACAAATTGCCAGAGCTGTAAAAAAATCCAATTACAACCATATAGAAAAATCAATTCCTCAATACAATCAATATTGGAATCATCATTATCGATTAGAGGCTACTGTGCAATTAGAAGAATTATTGGAAACTTCAATGACTCATCAAAATTTTAATAAGATCAAACAACCTACTTTGGTTTTGTATTACTTTAAAAATGAAGCCGAACAAGATCCAGTAGTAAAAGTTAGTGCCATGAAAGATATGTTTTCGACCATTCAAACTCCAACTGAAAAAAAGAAAATGGTGCCTATTCCGAATTGCGGCAATCATGTGATGGCATCCCCTATTCAATCAAAAGATATAGAAACGGTGAAAAAAGAATCTGCCCGTTTTTTAAATGAAATCATGATGATACAGCCCATAATGAATTAATGGATGTTTGCATCCATACAATTTCATTATCTTCATCCTCCTAAAATTGCTTGCATATGCCTCTTAGTAAAATAGCTGGCATTGGTAAATATGTACCCGCCAATGTTGTAACAAATAATGATCTTACTAAATACATGGATACCAATGATGAATGGATCCAAGAAAGAACAGGAATAAAGGAACGCAGGTACGCGCATAGAACAGAAGAAACCACCACTACAATGGCAGTAGAAGCGGCTAAAATTGCTATTGAAAGAGCAGGTACTACTGCTGAAGAAATTGATTTCATAGTATTCGCCACTTTATCACCGGATTATTATTTTCCTGGTTGTGGAGTAATGGTACAACGTGCCATGAAGATGAAGGAAATTGGCGCTTTGGATGTTCGTAATCAATGCAGCGGTTTCTTATATGCATTAAGTGTTGCCGATCAGTTTATTAAAACAGGTATGTATAAAAACATCTTGGTGATTGGTAGCGAAAAACATTCTTTTGGTTTAGACTTCACCACTCGTGGCAGAAACATTTCGGTGATTTTTGGAGATGGAGCAGGGGCAGTAGTATTACAACCAACTGAAAAACCAGGTCAAGGAATACTCAGTACGCATTTACATAGTGATGGAGAATCCGCAGAAATATTGGCCATGTATAATCCCGGCACACATGCGAATCATTGGGGTGCAAAAAATTATGCCGATTTTGATGATGCAGAAATTGCTCAAATGTTTATGAGTAAAAAAATGATTGACAACGCTCAATTATATCCTTATATGGATGGTCAGGCTGTATTCAAAAAAGCAGTAGTAAAATTTCCTGAAGTAATTATGGAAGCATTGGAAAAAAATGGTTTGAAATCTTCCGATATCAATATGTTAATTCCTCATCAGGCCAATTTACGCATCAGCCAATTCGTGCAACATAAATTACAACTTTCCGATGACCAGGTATATAATAATATTCAATATTACGGAAACACTACTGCTGCCTCGGTACCTATAGCTTTATGTGAAGCATGGGAGAAAGGAAAAATAAAAGAAGGCGATTTGGTTTGTTTAGCAGCATTTGGAAGTGGCTTTACATGGGCCAGTGCATTAATGAATTGGTAGTTGATCTATTTAGTACCCCCCTATGGAAAGAAAAATTATTTATCTCATTAATCCTATATCCGGAACTTCTAAAAAAGAGAAGACTCGTTTACTGATTGAAAGAGAAACTGAATTACAGCAAATCCCTTTTAAAGTATTTTATACAAATCCTGCAGGTAATTATGATTTAATAAGAGATCATATTTTGCAAGAAGACTATACAGATGTAGTGATGATTGGTGGTGATGGAACGGTTAATCAGGTAACCAATGCATTGAGAGATACTGGCGTGCGATTTGGTATTATCCCTTCTGGTTCTGGCAATGGATTGGCTCGTGCAGCCAATATTCCTTCAAAATTAAAGTCGGCATTGGCCATTATTTTTAGCGGGAAAGCCAAAGCGGTGGATGCTTTTACTGTTAACGGCGAATATTCTTGTATGCTAAGTGGGGTGGGGTTTGATGCACAAGTTGCACATGATTTTGCTCAAAAAACTACAAGGGGTTTATTCACCTATACACAACAAAGTATCATCAATTATTTCAAAGCCAACCCCTATCAATTTGAAGTAACCATCGATCATTTTTCATTTTTTACTGACGCATTTTTTATTAGCATTGCCAATAGTAATCAATTTGGAAACAATGCAACGATTGCTCCACAAGCCAGTTTATCTGATGGATTATTGGATGTAGTAATTGTACAAAAAATGAATAAAGCAAAATTGCCTTTTGCCATTTTTCGTCAAATGAGAGGTAACAATAAATTACAAAAATTAGTTGATGACATGAGCACAAAAACTATTTTGTATTTTCAAACACCTTCATTGTCTATAAAAAACGAGAAACTTGCCCC
Organism: Sphingobacterium thalpophilum; assembly: GCA_943372285.1. GTDB lineage: Bacteria > Bacteroidota > Bacteroidia > Chitinophagales > Chitinophagaceae > Sediminibacterium. The sequence continues at coordinate 121,589 of CALRYA010000004.1, forward strand.
TTTACATATAGATGGCGAACCTAGAGAAACAGCGGAAAAATTTGATATTGAAATCATCAAAGACGCGTTTAATTTGTTACAGCCCTAGTACATTATTTATCAATGATTCTTTTTAAACTTTTAAAAGCATCTTGATTAATTGGGTTATCTAATGCATGAGAAATATCTCTTTTCTCCGCTGCAGTTAAGTGAAAACTCAAACTAGCAGCTGCGTCTTTTGATGAAGGCACATATTGAAATGTAATACGATAAAAATCAGGGCCATAGTTTTTTGATAAATAATCCAATTGGTCATGTTGTGCATAATCTTGCATCTTAAACCAATTGTTCTGAAGAATTAAAAATGGTTTGGTTAAAAAACCAATCAAAGAATTATTTTCAAGGGGTTTATCCCAGTCACTCACACCCCGATCTCTGATTTGAATTAACACCACTTTAGATGTATTTGCTTGCAGCCAGTCTTTAAATACTTCAACAAAACGCAAACTGGCTTCTTGTCCAAAATTATCCCTCAATCCCGCGTCCATTACATCAATAATTGGATTAGTTGGCAGCCAAACATTGGGTAATACATAAGGAAATGTTGCGTTCATTCTTAATGCAGAAAGCAAACTGATTCCATTACTATTCTGTTTGTTGAAAAATGAATTAAAATCAATTGCATCGGGATCAAAGGAATTGATATTGGCTTCTTTTGCTATGGGTTTTAATAAAAATCGAACTGGGCGAGTGGCAATAATCATTTTTCTCCCGTCTCTGGTAATAACAGAATTAAAAAAAATAGCTGGCAACTGAGCAAGTCTTTCTGCCTCGGCATATTCCGAAATCGGTTTATCTAAAACAGACTCTGTATTCTCATTTAATTTTTGCTCAAAAGCATAGCCTCTGTCTTTAATATATTCAAACCCATTGTATTTAAACTTTTGTGCAGGACTAAATAAATCTCTGGTCAAAAATGAAGAAAAAATTGGGCTCAATAAATCTTTTGTGATATTAGCTATATATCGTTCATCTTGTAAATCAATAGATTTTCCTTTTAATTTCTGAAAGTATAATTCCCTAAAATAAGCTGCTCCTAACATTCCTCCTGATGCCCCATTAATGAGTATTGTTTGCTCCATTAACCGGCCATTCAATTGCTGATCTAACCGTTGAAGTGTGTTCATGGTGAAAGCTGCGCTTCTCGTGCCACCTCCACTTGTATTAATTATATATAAAATTGGTTTGGGTGAAGATTGCTTTGCTTTCCAGTTATTTAAAATAGCAATATATTGAGCCCGATCATTTTGTATACTCGAATCATTGGCCATTGCATTCACTGATTCTTTACTATACAAAGGTCTCTCCGATTTATGAATATAATCTAAACCATACGCTTTGTTTCTTGGATCGATAATTTCTTTTTGATATAAAAAATTAGCCAATACATATATAGCAACTACAACAGGAATACTCCATGTTTTTAGGAAAATAGACATTGCACCTGCAAAAGCAATTAAAATGGCAAAAAATAAAGTAATACTACTACTGGCAGGTATTTGAAATAATTGCGCATCAGAACTATAACCAGTTAAAATTAAAAAAACAAATGCCAATGTAATAGCCAATACAGCTGCAACATGGTGTCGGTTAAATAGTGCATCTATAAATTCGGGGCTATAATGTCTAACATCTCTTGGTTTTCGCAAACGTAATCCTGCACTTAAAAACCAATCAACTCGCATCTCATATTTTTCTTTGGGCAGCATTTTAGTAGAAACTACCCGATCGTATTCTTGATGTGCATATTGAATACTGGATGATAGTGTGTAGTAAATGGTTTTATCTGCACTAAAAAAATATAGAAAAGCTATGGCCAATGATGAAATCAAACCACCCGTATATCCCAATGCTAAAAAAATAATATCTTTTGTGTCAAATAATTCTTGGGAGCTGGAATAATGAATTGCCCTTATTAAATAATACACCAAGAAAGTAACAGGAATGATGGCATTATTGATACAGTATTTTAAAAAAGGCTGGGCATTGGTTGCTAAAAATCGAATGCTCTTTCCGTGCAATATAAAAGTGGTAATATTCCAACTCATAATGAATACCCCTGTAGAAAATCCTACGATTGCAGTACTAATTGCCGTAACTTCTCCATAATATTCAGGAGCTAGGAAAAGAGAATCTGCTCCAAATGTGTGCATGAAATTACCTGCAACTGTAGCAAATAATACATACCAAAACACCAAAAAAATCTGGTATCTCCTGAAATGCATCAGAAAAAGTTGAATGGGCAAAGAGAACCAAATTCCAATCAGGTATTTCTTCATACAACTAAGATGATTTTATGAACCTTCTCGCTGCACTAAGTTACTTAAATTCTCTAGCTTCTTTTTCTGTCAGGTATAGCATCAATACCAGTGAGAGTAATAATAACATTCCTGTTAACTGATGCAATTGGGCAGTCCATTCAAATAAACCCCAATTTCCTGGTATAATTCCTTTACTGAACAGAACTGTCCCTATTCCTAGAGCCACTTGAACAAGAACAATTACAAAAGGTATTTTTTTGACCTGATTAAAAATGGTTGATCCATTTATTTTATTCAGCTGAAAAGTCCATAAAGCAATGTAAACCAATAACAGATAGGCAATTCCCCGATGAATAAAATGAATCAATAAAGTGTTATCAATAAAATTGAGTAAAATGGGTTGATCCTTAAATAATTGATCAGGTATCCAATCTCCATTAATGGTTGGCCAGGTAGAAGCAACATTGGCTGCTTTATGGCCTGCCATTAAAGCGCCATACAATAACTGAACTACTAATAAGCCTAATAATATATAGTTGGTTCTGAGGGCTTTTGAATTTTGAATCAATTGATCCTTCTTAATTAAACAACTGAGTGCAAACCAAAATGTATAACTAAGTAATCCCAAAGCCAACACAAAATGCAATGCCAACCGGGTTGGCTTAACATATACTGCATCTCCTGTTAATCCACTAGCCACCATGATCCATCCAACGCCACCTTGCAATGCTCCTAATAAGAACAAAATAAACAAAGGCTTTATCATTTCTTTCTTGAAAGCCTTCTTCCATAAAAACCAAACAAAGCCAATGGCGAATACTAAACCAATTGTTCTTGCCCAAAGCCTATGAAACCATTCCCAAAAAAAGATATATTGAAAGTCCTTCAGTGTAAACTCAAAATTGAGTAATTGAAACTGCGGAGTTTGTTTGTATTTATTAAATTCAACCAGCCAGGCGGATTCATTCAGTGGAGGTAGGGTTCCAGTAATTACATTCCATTCTGTAATAGACAAGCCGCTTCCTGTTAATCGGGTAATTCCACCTAAAGCGATCTGTACAATCGTCATTCCAACTCCTACCAATAACCAAATAGCTACTTGCTTATCCGAGCGATTCAATTTATCCATTTTATGAGTATTTCAATTTTATACAAAGGTATAACAACCAAAACGGTTGTTTTGATTAAATCAATTTGATACTATTGAAAGGAAAGTGGAAATTTACAGGATGTTACCTTCTTATTATCAGAAAACCCTTGTAGAAGCCGGATGCGATGAAGCTGGAAGAGGATGCTATGCAGGTCCTGTTTTTGCAGCAGCTGTTATTTTGCCAAAAAATTTTAAACACCCATTATTAAACGATAGTAAACAGGTAGGCGAAAAACAGAGATTGGTTTTGAAAGAAGTGATCGAGTCAAATGCAATAGCCTGGTCGGTTGCAAGTGTTGAAGTGGAAGAAATAGATGCTATCAATATATTAAAAGCCAGTTTTAAAGCGATGCATAAAGCTATTGGGCAGTTAAAACTGCTTCCAGAATTCTTATTGATTGATGGAAATCGGTTTATTGCTTACCCAAAAATACCTCATATCTGTATTGTTAAAGGAGATGGAAAATTTGCTTCTATTGCAGCAGCTAGTATTTTAGCAAAAACGCATAGAGATGCGTATATGGAAAAATTACATCAGCAGTTTCCTCAATATGGTTGGAATAGAAATAAGGGGTATGGAACTTTGGAGCACCGAATAGGGATAGAAAAAAACGGGCTATGCATACATCATCGTAAAAGTTTTAACATCGTTCCTTCTCAAATGAATATTCCTTTTTAGTCCATTTCCCAAATACCAGCCCCCAAACGAATCAATTCATACGTTGCAGAAGTACAATCAATAATGGTAGAAGGCACCATCCCTCCATTTCCTCCATCAACTACAATGTCAACCAGGTTTTCAAATTTTGTATGTATCAAATCGGGATCAGTAAATTCCTCTACCATCTCTCCTGGCAATGATGCAGACAACAATGGATGACCCAGCTGTTCTACAATGGTCCTTGCTATGAGATTATCGGGAATTCTCAACCCAATCGTACTTTTTTTACTTTGCAATAATTTTGGTACTACTTTGCTCGCTGGAAGAATAAATGTATATGGTCCAGGCAAATGACTTTTTAATATTCGGTAAAGTGAAGTATCAATGGGTTTGCAATATTTACTGAGGTCGCTTAAATCATTACAAATAAAACTCAATTGCGCTTTTGTAGGATCAACTTGTTTTATTCTTGCAATTCTTTCAATTGCTTTTGGTTGAAAAATGTCACAGCCCAATCCATAAATCGTATCAGTTGGATAAATGATGATTCCACCATCATTCAAACATTCAATGATTGTTTTTATATGACGTGGATTGGGATTATCAGGATGAACATGCAATAACATAATTAAAGTTACGCTATAAAAACGAAGACGGCTAAAGCCGTCTTCTCTTTGTTTGTAACCCCTGGTTAAAAAATAATAACTACAATGAATAGTCACCATCCGCTGTAATTATAGGGTAAAACTATAGTAGAGATAAAGCCCAAACAAGGTGTTATACACCCATTTTTATTAGGTTAATAAACGGCAAAAAAAAGGTAGCAATTCAATTGTTTTAAGTTTATTTTAATTTAAATTCGTTCTAGATAATTACCCCCGGCTCTTATACTTATACTGTATGAAAAAAATCGTATTGGTAGATGATCACGTTTTATTAAGAAACGGATTATCGGGTATTATTGGTAGTTTTCCTGACTACACTATTTTGTTTGAGGCTGATAATGGAAAAGATTTCATTCGTCAATTAGACCCCAACAACTTGCCTGACTTGGTTCTATTGGATGTTTCTATGCCAGAAATGAATGGCTATGAAACTGCTCATTGGTTGCTTAAAAATTACCCTGATATTCCCATTTTAGTTTTGAGTATGTTAAGTGATGAACAATGCATCATCAAAATGCTGCAAAATGGAGCGAAAGGTTATATACTAAAAGATATTAAACCAGTAGAACTCCTCAATGCATTAAATACTGTGTATGAAAAAGGAATGTATTTCAATGATGTATTGTATAGCAATTTAGTTCACACTATTAAAAATGGTGTTTGTGAACCAGCCGATCAATATCAGAAATTAATCGCTTTACCCGAAAGAGAAAAAGAATTTTTAAAATGGGTTTGCACCGAAAAAACATTAAAGGAAATTGCTGCAGAAATGTGTTTGAGCCCAAGAACAATAGATGGTTACAGAGATAATTTGTTTGAGAAATTAAACGTAACCAGCCGTGTTGGCTTGGTACTTTTTGCATTAAGAACAGAAGTAGTGAAACTATGATTTGATTTCCCAAACTTCTCTGCCACGCAACAACTTATCTAAATTTCCTTTTCCTTTTGTAGCGATGGTTTCTTCAATCTGCATGGCCATAACATCTTCATAGCATGGACGATCAGTTTCAAAAAACACCCCAAATGGTCTTGGAAAATGTCCACCTTCTTTATTTGGATTGTCGAACATTCTTGTTAATACCTGGGCCTTATAAAAATCACGCTCGTCGTGAATCCATAAATCATCGGTACTTGCGCCTTCTCCTAATTCAACAACAACAGGCTTAAATCCATCTAATTTAATGCCTTTGTTTTGACTGGCTCCAAATATCATTGGCTTACCATGTTCTAAGAACAATGTTTCTTCTGCCTTGGTAGACTTCTCTGTAAATATTTCGAAAGCGCCATCATTAAAGATGTTGCAATTCTGATAGATTTCTAAGAATGAAGAACCTTTGTGACCGTTTGCACGAGTGAGCATATATTGTAAATGCTTAGGATCACGATCCATCGAACGTCCAATAAATGTGGCATCTGCTCCCATGGCCAATGCCAAAGGATTAAATGGATGATCGATACTTCCAAAAGGAGTACTCTTGGTTACTTTATGCTCTTCAGATGTAGGAGAATATTGTCCCTTTGTTAAACCATAAATTTGATTATTGAACAATAAAATATTTACATCAAAATTTCTTCTTAATAAATGGATGGTATGATTTCCACCAATGCTTAACCCATCTCCATCACCTGTAACGATCCAAACACTCAATTCTGGACGAGATGCTTTTAATCCACTGGCTACAGCTGTTGCACGTCCATGAATGCTATGCATACCATATGTATTCATATAATAAGGGAAACGGCTGCTACATCCAATTCCACTGATGATCACAATATTTTCTCTTGGTACTCCAATAGTAGGCATTACTTTTTGTACCTGCGCTAAAATGGAATAGTCTCCACAACCAGGACACCAACGAACTTCTTGGTCTGTTGCAAAATCTTTAGATGTTAAAACCGGGCTAGCAATTGTTTCTGTACTCATATAAATGGATTGTTCTACGTGGCAATAAAGTTACATATTCGGAGGCAAAAAATTACCAATTTTTCAATTTTGGGTGCCAATAATTGAATTACCCAATAACTCAATAACTGCTTAATGCGTCGTATTAAGCTCCTCCCAATATTCCGCAGCCCTTCTGGTATGCGGAATTACAATGGTTCCACCTACAATATTCGCTACTGCAAATACCTCATACATTTCTACGGTATTCACCCCCAATTCATGGCTTTTGCCTAAATGGTACTTGATACAATCATCGCAACGCAATACCATACTGGCCACCAAACCCAACAATTCCTTTGTTTTTTTATCCAGCGCTCCTTCATCATAGGTATTGGTATCTAGATTCCACAATCTTTTCATCACTAGGTTATTCTTACTCAGAATGACTTCATTCATTCTTTCACGATAACTATTGAATTCATTCACCATTTCGCTCATAAAAATATTTTAGACAACAAAAATACAGTGGCTGCATAGATTTATTTGTATTTTGTACGACTAAACTTGCAGATATGAAAAAAATGCTCTTTTTGTTGTTCATCCCTTTTTGGGCGATCAGTCAAAACAAAACTGATTTAATCAAAATCACCGATATGCTTCAAATCAAGCAAATGAGTGGTTTGAGTTTTAGCCCAGACGGAAGCAAAGCCGTTTTTGTGTTAAATAGTATTGAGCAAGAAGGAACTAGTAAATGGGAATTCAAATATACCAATCAATTATACCTGGTTGCAACCGATGGCTCAAGTACCCCGAAAGCATTGACTACAAAGGAAAACGCGGGACAGCCTTCATGGAGCCCCGATGGAAAACAATTGGCATTTGTTAAAACGACTGATGGCAAACCGCAGATCTTTTTATTGTCAATTGATGGTGGTGAGCCAATGCAATTGACTAAATTTAAATATGGGGCAAGCAATCCTAAATGGAGCCCTGATGGAAAACAAATTGTGTTTGGTGTATCGGTTCCATTCAAAGATTTGTTAAAAGACAGTGTACTCAATCCGGGCAAAAGCTTACCGAAATGGCCAATGGAAAAACCTGGTTTTGCTCAAAATGAATTTTTAAATGCATCTACTGCAAACCCGGATCCTGATGGAACATTAGAAGAAATGCGAGCCTATTTAGAATTGAATGCAACCGATAAAAAAGCCAAGGTTTTTAATAAATTGAATTTTCAAGAAGAAACTACCACATCTCCTGAACTTTCATTCAGCCATGTATTTGTAACAGCAGTTCAACCTAATTCAATACCCGTAGCTATTACCAAAGGATTTTATCGATTTGGGAATGCCGTATTTTCTCCTGATGGATCAACCATCATTTTTACCGGAAGTATGAATGATACACAACATCCAGACAGGGTACAGGAAAGTCAAATATTTACTGCATCCAGCAATGGCGCTAATATGAAAATGATCCTTGGAGCAAAAGGCAAAACATACAGTAGCCCTTCTTTATCTCCTTCCGGAAAATGGCTGGCTTTTCAAATGGGTCTGACCAATACAGTTGATATTCCATCATTAGCGGTTATGCCTCTTAACGGAACATTGAGTGAAGCTACTATCCTTCCATTCGACAGAAATAAAGGTGGATTGAATTGGAGCAATGATGAAAAATATATTTATTTCACTGCACAGAGTAATGGTGGGGCGCCAATTTACAGAGTAGATGTAAAAACCAAAGCAGTAGAACAACTTACAGAATCCACTGCCGGCATTAGCAGTTTTGATTTATACAAAAATCAACTGGTATATGTAAAAACAGAAGTAGCCAATCCTTTTGAAATTTACGCAAGTGATGCAACAGGAAAAAATGCACAGCGCATTAGTAGTTTCAATTACAATTGGGTGAGTAAAAAACAATTGAGTTTACCAGAGAAAAAAACATTTAAAAACGAAAAAGGGCAAACAGTTGAATATTGGGTGATGAAGCCTGCTAATTATCAAGCAGGGAAAAAATATCCTGCTATACTGGATATTCATGGTGGACCAACCGCCATGTGGGGACCTGGTGAAAGCTCTATGTGGCATGAGTTTCAGTACTATTGTGCAAAGGGCTATGTAGTAGTTTATGGCAACCCAAGAGGTTCAGGTGGATATGGTACAGAATTTTTAAGATCGAATATTAATGACTGGGGGAAAGGCCCAACATCTGATGTATTAACTTCTTTGAACTTAGCAGCTAAAGATGGTTTTATTGATACCACTAAACTCGCAGTAACAGGTGGATCATATGCAGGTTATTTAGTAGCATGGATCGTAGGACACGATCAACGTTTTAAAGCAGCATGCGCTCAAAGAGGTGTGTACGATTTAGGAACATTCTTTGGGGAAGGAAATGCTTGGCGATTAGTGCCGAATTATTTTGGCGGCTATCCTTGGGAAGAAAAATCAAAAGCAATTATCGAAAGAGAATCTCCTATTAAATATGTAGCCAACATACGAACCCCTTTAATTATTTTCCATGGAGAAAATGATCTAAGAACAGGAGTAATTCAATGCGAAATGTTGTACCGCAGTTTGAAAGTATTGGGAAGAACCGTTGAATATGTTCGCCATCCTGGTGCATCACATGAAATTACCCGAACAGGAAATAATCGCCAAAGAATCGACCAAATGCTCAGAACGATGGAGTTTTTTGAACGATTTATAAAGCATTAATGCTTTCCTTTCCAAAATATCCATGCAACACTTTAGGCAATTGAATTCCAGCTTCGGTTTGGTTGTTTTCTAATAAGCATGCAACTATGCGAGGAAGTGCCAATGAACTTCCGTTTAAAGAATGCGCCAATTGGGTTTTCCCATCAGCACCTTTAAAGCGGCATTTCATTCTATTGGTTTGGTAATTTTCAAAATTACTTACACTGCTCACTTCTAACCAACGTTGTTGTGCTGCACTGTATACTTCAAAATCATAAGTGATGGCACTGGTGAATCCCATGTCGCCTCCGCATAAACGTAAAATGCGATAGGGCAATTCCAATGATTGTAATAAACGCTCAACATGCAAAATCATTTCCTGTAAAATTTCATAGCTTTTATCCGGATGAACGATCTGAATGATTTCTACTTTCTCAAATTGATGCAATCTGTTTAATCCACGTACATCTTTTCCATAGCTACCGGCTTCCCTTCTAAAACAAGGAGAATAGGCGGTCATCTTAATGGGTAATTCATCTTCCTTTAAAATGGTATCGCGGTACACATTAGTTACAGGTACCTCAGCCGTAGGAATTAAATAATAATCATCTTCAGTGGCATGATACATCTGCCCTTCTTTATCGGGCAATTGACCTGTAGCATAAGCAGAGGCTGCATTTACCATGAATGGTGGAAGGTATTCGGTGTAACCCGCAGCCGTATTAAAATCTAAAAAATATTGAATCAATGAACGCTGCAATTTGGCACCCTTACCTATATAAACCGGAAAACCACTACCCGTAATTTTATTGCCCAATTCAAAATTGATGAGGTTGTATTTGGTGGTTAAGTCCCAATGCGGAACTGCATTTGCGTAGAGTGTTGGAATGGTTCCCCCAGTTCTCACTATTTCATTGTCTTCTGGTGTTTTTCCTACTGGCACTTCATCTGCCGGTAGATTGGGTAATTGAACCAAAGCTTCAGACAGGTCTTTTTCTACTGCAGCCATTTGTTCTTTCAGTGGCTCCAGGGTTTGCTTCCATTCGGCCACATTTGTTTTGATCAAATCTGCTCCAGCCTTATCTCCTTTGCCCATCATCATCCCAATTTCTTTAGATGCTGCATTTACTTTTGCCTGGGTATCGTCGAAAGCGGCCTGCAATCTTTTGCGCTCATCATCTAGCTGAACAATAGTATCTACCATTGCCAAATTGCTAAAATTCTTTTTAGCCAATCGTTCTTTCACCTTTTCTGGGGCAGCTCTTAAAACACTCACCTGTAACATAATACTCGAAATTTCCTGCAAATATACCGTAAGCAGGTTGATGATGGCATTCAAAGAGCCTTTACCTTTGTTCGATGTTTATTACCGACGATTTACAGCAACGCTGGTGGGCCCTAGAAGCCAAAATGATGGCCAGATTCGATAAAAAGCCCGATTTAGAGGCCATTTTATTCTTAATTGGCATGCAGGAAACGGGGTTTATGCAAGAAAAAATCTCTAAAGAAGAAAAACAAGACCTTATGCATGTGGCCGTTTGCACCGTTTTGGCGCAAAGTGGCTATTATTTAGTGGAGGGGCATGATCCTGATCATTGGCCTCATTTTAAACAATTGAAACAATTGCCCGAAATGAGTATGCCAGAGCAAGAAAACTTCATTAAAGACCATGTATTATTGTATTTTGAGCAACAAGGATTTTAATTGCCTTTTTTAATGAATATTTGTACTATAAAAAATCAGTTATATGAATTTTCCTGAAGAATTACGTTACACCAAAGACCATGAATGGATTCGCCTAGAAGGCAATGTTGCTACCATTGGAATTACCGATTTTGCGCAACATGAATTAGGTGATATTGTATACGTAGATATCAATACCGTTGGTAAAGAATTGGCCAGCGAAGAAATCTTTGGAACTGTAGAAGCTGTAAAAACAGTAAGTGATTTATTTTTACCTGTTGCAGGAACTGTTTCTGAAGTAAACGCATTATTAGAAAAACAACCTGAACTGGTAAACACCGACCCTTATGGTGATGGTTGGATGATCAAAATGACTGTTAAAGATATTGCAACAGTAGAAGGTTTATTAAGTAAAGAAGCATACGCATCATTGGTTGGATAACTATTTACTTTTTTCATGAAATACATTGAGCTAAAAAAGATACTTGGTTTAAAAAAAGCTGAAATCTCTTTGGAGAATAAGATTTTTAACCTGGTATCTTTTTTGGTTTTTGTTGCAATGACAATTGCATTCATCAGCAATATATACTTGGGTAGGAATTTTATTCAAAACGCCCTTGTTTTTTCTCTACTATTAGTTTCGTTTTATTTCTTTTATCTATCCCGTTACAAAGACTTATACCAACCAATTGCTGGCTGGTATGTACTTTTCTGCCATTTATTTTATATTCCCATATGGTTTACCAATGGCGGTATGGAAGGCCCTACAATTATCGCTTATAGCCTGATTGTTGTAGTGGCGATGTTTATTCTACAAAAAAAATACCACGCCCCATTTATAGCAATAACAATTGCAATTATAATGGGTTTGATTTTCATAGAGCAAAAATTTCCAGATTGGGTAATACCCTATGCCAATGAAAAAATCAGGCAAGCAGATTTATTGGTTACGCTCTTTTTGTATTTTGGTATTATAGGAGTTACCGCTAGTTTATATAAAAGAACATACGATCTTGAAAGAAAGAACTTGATGAAAAAATCAAGCGACTTAGAAGATTCACAAGCTTTTTTATCTGCTACAAAACTACAAGCAGAAGAAGCTACTAAAGCAAAGTCGAAGTTCTTAGCCAATATGAGTCATGAAATCAGAACACCCTTAAATGGTATCATTGGAACGATTGATTTGATGAAGCATACTACGTTGACTCCAGAACAGGAAGAACTAATGTTATCGCTAAAATCGAGTAGTAGTGTTTTATTAGATATCATCAATGATGTATTAGATATTTCTAAAATAGAAGCCGACAAGCTAGATATATTCGAAGGACCTTGTAATATCAATACCATTATTAAAAATGTGGTTGAGATTAGCTCACCAAGAATTGGGGCATTAGAAAAAAATCTTGAACTGACTGTTTGGATTGATCCAAAAATTGAATCAGAAATTATTGCTGATGAGAGCAGGATCAAACAGGTATTGATCAATCTGGTTGGGAATGCCATTAAGTTTACTGAAAAAGGTTCTATTAAGATTGAAGTGAACGCCATATCAGTTGATGAATCATTACAGGAATTACAGTTTTCTATTTCAGACACAGGCATCGGAATTAGCGAAAAAAATATTCAACATTTATTTATTCCATTTAGTCAAATTGATAATTCGGCTACCAGAAAATACAGCGGAACTGGGCTGGGGCTTTCTATTAGTAGAAAAATCATTGAAGAAATGGGTGGTAGAATTTGGATAGAAAGCAAAGAAGGTGTGGGTACTAAATTTAGTTTTATCATTCCTGTTCAAATCAACCTGGTTAAAAAAGACCACTCCACTGCTTTGAATAGCAACATAGAACATTTTGAAACAAATACCAGTACCAAAGGATTAAAAATTTTGGTTGCAGAAGACAATGGGATGAATCAATTATTGGCTAAAAAAATGTTTGCTAAAATTGGTTACCCAATTGAAATAGCTAATAATGGTAAAGAGGCTTTTGACAAAGCAAGAATGCACCATTATGATATCATTTTCATGGATATTCATATGCCTGAAATGGATGGATTAGAAGCCGCTAATGCAATTCTTCAAAGTGATTTAAGCACCAAACCCATTATTGTTGCAATGACTGCCAATGTGGTAAAAGAAGCAGAAGCCGATTGCTTATCTGCCGGGATGAAAGATATTATTACAAAGCCTTTTACAATTGATCAATTGAGAACAATTTTAGAGAAATGGACATCCTAGCAATAAGTTTATGATCAAAAATTTCTCTCTTATTTTTCTTCTGCTTTTTATTGTTTCTTTTGGGGGAAGTTTTTATTTGTTTACAATACCTAGAAATAGCTTGCCAACCATTTATTGGCTGAATATTCCCCATTTGGATAAGTTCATTCACGCTGGTATATTTTTTTACCTTTGTTTTATAGCTGCCTTAGCTTGGAAAGCAAACAATCGAGGAAAAATTAGTTTACTTATTGCTACTGTAATTCTGTTGTTTTTTATTAGTTATGGAGTTGGTATTGAATTCTACCAGGAAAAATATGTTGAAGGAAGGGCTTTTGAATTATTGGATATAGTTGCAGATGGTTTTGGCTGCATACTATTTTTTTGTTGGTTTTTGATTGGAGGCTTTACTAAAAAAAGTTGGTCCCGATAGAAATCGGGACCTCAACCAAAACTAACTGCTTATGAGAAACTTTTAATTATATTCTATTAGTACTAATTCAATTTGCGTGCCACAATTTGTTTTGCTTTTGTTAAAGCCTAAAAGAAATTGTTAAAGCCCAAAATATAGATTCAAACACATGCTTTAACGCTGCCTTATAAAGTTCTATATAATAGACGATATATGCTAATAAAGGATTAATAAGGAAATGTTAAAGAATCAAGTACCTAAATTGTACTTTTACAGCTTATATGGCGTATTTTAATTGGAACGATAGCATTAATTATTTGAGTAAACTAACAGTCCGTAGGTTTTGGAATGCTTCTAAAGTGTACCTCAGCTACCAGTTGTCTAAATTAACAAACAAGCCCATTCAATGGGGTCTTCCAATTTCCATTTCCTTTGAACCAACTACTTCATGCAACCTCCGATGTCCGGAATGTCCGAGTGGATTGAGGGAGTTCACTCGCCCTACAGGAATGTTGCAAAAGGACTTTTTTAAAGAAACAATCGACGATATTTATAAAGACCTGCTTTACCTGATCTTTTATTTCCAAGGCGAACCCTATTTAAATCCACAATTCTTAGATATGGTGGCCTATGCCCATCAAAAGGGTTTATATACAGCCACTTCAACCAATGCACATTACCTGACGGATGAAAAAGCCAAACAAACTGTAGAAAGCGGTTTAGACCGTTTGATTATTTCGATTGATGGAACTTCTCAAGATGTATATGAACAATACCGTGTAGGAGGTAAACTGGAGAAAGTATTGGAAGGTGCCAAAAACATTGTAAAATGGAAAAAGGAGCTAAATAGTAAAACCCCTTTTGTTTTCTTTCAGTTTTTAGTAGTGAAACCCAATGAACACCAAATTGAGGAAGTGAAAAAATTGGGAGCTACTATTGGAGTAGACCAGGTTAGATTTAAAACGGCCCAGGTGTACGATTACGAAAATGACCCCAATCAATTGATTCCAACCAATAACAAATACAGTCGTTATAAAAAAGACGAATCCGGTAAAATGAAAGTAAAAAGTGGTCTCAGTAATCATTGTTGGAAATTATGGCATGCCAATGTGATTACCTGGGATGGATTGGTTGTACCTTGTTGTTTTGATAAAGATGCCATGCATCAATTGGGAAATTTAAAAACACAATCATTTAAAGAAACCTGGCACAATGAAAATTATCAGCAGTTTAGAAAAGAACTGATGACCAGCAGGCGCAACATAGATATTTGCGCTAATTGCAGTGAAGGTTTAAGTGTTTGGGAGGATTAATATGAGCATAGAAAAAGATATTCAGCAACAGAAATTCAGAAATAGCTATCAAAAAGCTGCTGTGAATATTTTATTTTCTGCCAATTGGCTCAACGAAAAAATTAAAACTTTTTTACAGGAGGAAGGTATTACTCCTCAACAATACAATATACTTCGCATTCTTAAAGGCAGTAAAAAACCACTCAGCACTTTACAAATTAGGGCGCTTATGCTCGATAAAATGAGCGATACCAGCAGAATTGTAGACCGATTATTGATAAAAGGGTTGGTAGAGAAGAAAATATCTTGCACCGATAAGCGTTTGGTAGATGTAAATATTGCCAAGAAAGGAATTCAACTGATTGAACGATTAGATCTACAGAACGAAAACCTGGATGGTATTCTACAGCAATTAAATGAAGAGGAAGTGATTTTACTCAATGAATTATTGGATAAAATGCGCACTAAAGATTGATTTAAAATATTTTGAATAATGAAAAACCAGATGAAATACTTTTTTACAGTTTTATTATCAGTAATCATGTATTCGGCGAATGCTCAACAATCACCTAATTATGAGTTTAGGGGTGTATGGGTAGCTAGTGTAGAAAACATTGATTGGCCTAGTAAGAAGGGGTTATCGGTAACTCAACAAAAAGAAGAATATATACGCTTGCTCGATATGCATCAGGCCAATGGCATGAATGCTATGGTTGTTCAAATTCGTCCCTCAGGTGATGCTTTATATCCATCACAATATGAGCCTTGGAGTGAATATTTAACAGGAAAACAGGGCTTACCGCCAACCCCTTATTACGATCCATTAGAATTCATGATAACCGAAACACATAAACGTGGTATGGAGTTTCATGCTTGGGTTAACCCTTATAGAGCTGTTTTCAATATTTTAAAATCATCTGTTTCACCAACACATGTTACCAAACTTCACCCGGAGTGGTTTGTAGTTTATGGCGACAAAAAATATTTTAATCCCGGACTTCCTGAAGTTCGCGAACATACAGTTCGAGTAATTAAAGATATTGTTGCCCGATACGATGTAGATGCCATTCACATGGACGACTATTTTTATCCATACAGAATTGCTGGTAAAGAATTTCCCGATCAAAAATCATTTGAGCAATTTGGTGGAAAGCTCAAAAAAGATGATTGGAGAAGAAGTAACTGCGATAGCATCATTGTACAATTGTATAGAACTATTAGAGCAACCAATCCAAGAGTAAAATTTGGAATCAGTCCTTTTGGAGTGTGGCGCAATAAAAGCCAAGATCCGATGGGAAGCGATACAAAAGCAGGACAGACCAATTACGACGATTTATATGCCGATATATTATTATGGCTAGATAAAGGTTGGATTGATTATGTAACTCCTCAATTGTATTGGGAGAGAGGTCATAAATTGGCTGAATTTGATGTGCTACTAAAATGGTGGAACGATAATGGATACGGTAAACATATTTATATAGGTCAGGGTATTTATAGAGCGGGAACTAATGATGCATGGAAAAATAAAAATGAATTGCCCAATCAAATTCAGGAATTGAGAAAATACAAAACTACTCAGGGAAGTATTTATTTCAGCAGCAAAACTTTTGAGAAAAACCCCAACGGTTGGAATGATAGTTTGAGAAATAACTACTATCATTATCCAGCTTTAGTTCCTCCAATGCCTTGGATTAATAATGATGCTCCTGAGCAACCAACCATAGTTAAAAAGTCTTCTACTGAATTCCAACTTAGTTATGTAGGTAATTTAGCATTGAAAGGTTTCGGTGTGTTTTTGGTTCCCAACAATAAAGAAGTAAAATTTGTAAATGGTCAATTAGTACAACTGTTGGTTACCGACAAAAATATTTTATTGGATCTAGCGAAAGTTCCTGAATCTATGGGAATGAAAATATGTGTTGCTACAATTGATATAAACAATAATGTTAGTGCGCTTAAGCTTGTACAATAATATTAAGTCAGAATTTAAGTATTCCATTATACTTTGCTTTTCATTCTTCTTTTGTATGACTGCTAATGCACAGGTAGTTAATACCGGAATTAACGACACTTCAGCAGAAAAAAGTTTGAAAAAAATCAATGTGTCGGCATATGTTGATGCTTATTGGGGAACTGATTTTCAAAATAAAAATCATTCTGATATTCCCTATATGGTGTCAATGAATAAAATCAATCAACCTAATATCAATTTGGCAATGATTGATTTTAGGTATCAAAGTAAAAACTTTCGAGTAAAATTATTACCTGGGTTCGGAACCTATATGAAAGCTAATTACAGTAATGAAACTGGTATAGCGCAATATTTAGTAGAAGCAAATGCAGGAATTTTACTTTCTAAAAAAAGAGCAATTTGGTTAGATGCAGGAATATTAAGTTCTCCATATACCAATGAAAGCGCCATCAGCAAAGACCAGCTTTTATATACAAGATCATTGGGTCCAGAATATTCTCCTTACTATTTAACAGGTTTTAAAGCAAGTATACCTATTCAGGAAAAAATAAATCTCTATTTGTATTTGATTAATGGATGGCAAGAAATAAAAAGGCAGGGCAATAGTTTAGCCTTTGGAACACAAGTTGAATTTAGACCTAATGATAAAAATTTATTCAACTGGAACACTTATTTAGGCAACGAATCTTCTTCTATTACGCCCAATTATCGTAATCGATATTTTACAGATTTTTATTGGCTACATAATCCAAATAAAAAAATGTCAATTGCATTAAGTGCGTATTGGGGAATTCAGGAAAAAATAATTGCAAACGGAAATAAGGTGTCAAATAATTGGGGGCAAATGAATGTATCGATGTCTTATCAGTTTGCAAAAAAATGGTCTGTTTCTGGAAGAGTAGAGCGTTTTATAGACCCAAATTCTGTGATGGTTAATCCTATAACTCCTACAAATGGATTTACTACGAATAGTTTTAGCACTTGTTTAAACCTTTCTATTAATGCACATATTTTATGGCGAACAGAATGCAGGATATTTAGTAGCGCTAATAATCTTTATTTAAATCAGCAAAACG
The DNA here is from genome assembly GCA_943372285.1 of Sphingobacterium thalpophilum. Classification (GTDB taxonomy): domain Bacteria; phylum Bacteroidota; class Bacteroidia; order Chitinophagales; family Chitinophagaceae; genus Sediminibacterium. The sequence continues at coordinate 139,605 of CALRYA010000004.1, forward strand.
TGCCTACCGATCAACTGGTTTGGGGCATTAGCAGTATAACGATTCGATTTTAACCAAAAACCACTTCATTCAGCGCACCTGGCCATTTTCCAAATTTATCATCCACAGCTTTGTATCGATAATTAAATATGCCTTTTAGTTGAGATTTGACCATGATGGTATTGGCAATATCCCCCAGGAACCAAAGAGGTAATTTATAATGTACAATATCGGTCATTTCTACACCGCCTTCAATGGCTTTGAAATGATGCTGGTGGTGCCACATACTGTAAGGACCATAGCGTTGTTCGTCCACAAAATATTGTTGTTCGCTAACATGGGTGATTTCTGTCATCCAATACAATGGAATTCCGGCAATTGGACGAACGGTGTATTCAATAATTTGACCCGGATACATAACCGACCCATGGTGTTTACTGATAATATTAAATCCCAGATTATCTGGAGTGATTTCTTTTAAATTATCGGGTTTACTAAAAAATTCCCAGGCTTTTTCCAGGGAAATGGGGATTTTTTGGACGGTTTTGATATTGTATACTTTCGACATAATAAGGCTGTTCATTAAATAACAGTTTTAAAGTAATAAGGTTCATGGTATCTTTATTGTATGGCAACAAAGCAAGAACAGCTGGTACATTTTCAACGAATTTATGAGTCGTTGAATGATACACAGAAAAAAGCGGTAGATAGTTTGGAAGGCCCTGTAATGGTTATTGCAGGACCAGGAACTGGCAAAACCCAAATCTTGAGTGCAAGAATTGGGAAAATACTCCTCGATACCGATACAAGACCTGAAAATATCCTCTGTTTAACTTATACCGATGCTGGCGTTATGGCCATGCGCAAAAGGCTTCTCGGATTTATTGGACCAGATGCATACAAAGTGAATATTTATACTTTTCATGCTTTCTGCAATGATATTATTCAAGACAACTTGTCTTTATTTGAAAAAACAGCTTTAGACCCCATTTCCGAATTAGAAAGCATTGAACTCTTTAAAGATTTAATCGATTCATTTCCAAAAAATCATCCACTCAAAAGATATAGAGGTGATGTGTATTTTGAAATCAATAATTTGAAGCAGCTTTTCAGTAATATGAAAAGAGAAGGATGGGCCAGTACAGCAATTACAAATGCCATCGATACTTATATTACCGATCTCCCTTTAAGAGACGAATATGTATATCAAAAAGCATATAAGCAATTTAAAAAGGGAGATTTAAAGCAAAATAAAATTGATGAAGAAATTGAGAAAATGGAAAAACTGCGTGCAGCAGTAAATGAATTTAATCGTTTTCAGGAAATGATGCAGCAAAGAAATCGATACGATTTTGATGACATGATCAATTGGGTACTCCGTGCTTTTAAAGAAAACAAATTACTACTTGCAAGGTACCAGGAGCAGTTTCAATATATTTTGGTGGATGAATACCAAGATACCAGTGGAACCCAAAATAGTTTAGTTGAATTATTGACAGGGTTTTGGGAAGTGCCGAATATTTTTGTGGTGGGAGATGATGATCAAAGTATTTATCGTTTTCAAGGGGCGAATATTGAGAACATGGAACAGTTCGCCGGAAAATATGCTGCATCCCTTCTTACTATTGTGCTTACCAATAATTACCGGTCAACTCAACCTATATTGGATGTATCTAAAACATTAATTGATCGCAATGATGAACGTTTAGTAAAAAAGATAGAAGGACTTACCAAAGATTTACAAGCATCCAATAAAAAAATAAATACTATTACTGCTCCTCCATTGTTGCGAGAATACGAAAGTCAGCAACAGGAAATGATTCATCTGACTACCGAAGTAGCAGCGTTACTCAAAAAAGGAATGGAGCCAGGTAAAATTGGTATTATTTATAAAGAGAATAAATACGGAGAGGAATTAAGTCAATATTTTAAGCAAAAGAATATTCCTGTTTACAGCAAACGCAACTTGAATATTTTGCAATTGCCGATAGCGCAGAAAATAATATTGATTTTAAAATATCTTGCAGCCGAACACGATATTCCTTATGGGGGAGATGAAATGCTATTTGAAATTATGCATTTTGATTGGTTTGGAATTCCTTCTATTGAAATTGCCAAAATGAGTTCGGCAGTTGCCGATAAAAGATTTGGGGAAGATAAAATATCACTTCGAAAATTCGTATTCAATAATGCCAATCTTCCTCCCAGAGATTTATTTTCAGTACCAGTTCGCGGCTTAAAAGAATTGAGTAATGCATTGGAACAATTAATTACAGATGTTTCCAACGAAACATTGCAAACACTATTTGAAAATGTAATTCAAAAAGCAGGTGTATTAAGCTACATCATGCAACACCAGGAAAAACACTGGTTGCTGCAAATATTAACTGGTCTATTTAATTTTATTAAAGAAGAAACCCGAAGAAAACCAAGTCTCAGTTTACAGGAATTGGTTACTGTGCTCGAGCTAATGGAAAAAGAATCCATTAGTTTACCATTGGTTCAAGTCAGTGGAAATGATAAAGGAGTGAATTTGCTTACAGCGCATGGTTCAAAAGGTTTGGAATTTGAATATGTATTTATTGTTGGAGCAAATGCAGCATTTTGGGAAAAGAAAAGAAAACCAGGTGGCGGTTATTCCATGCCTGATACACTATTTAGTTCTCAGCCGAATTCAACAGACCAAGAAGAATTAAGAAGGTTGTTTTATGTTGCCATAACAAGGGCAGAAAAACAATTAGCTATTTCGTATAGTAATTTTAAAAATGATGGGAAGGCATTGGAGCCATCTATGTTTATTGCCGAAATTCAAGAGCAACATCATTTAAAAGTAGAACAAATAAAAATACCAGTTGAAACAATTAGTGAATTCAGTGCATTGGCTTTTGAGAAAGTATTGCAACCAGAAATAGAAAAAGTAGAAGCTGAATTCATCAACAGGATACTCGATAAATTTGTAATGAATGTAACTGCATTGAATAACTATTTAAAATGCCCTTTGCAGTTTTATTTTAATAATCTGGTCAGGGTTCCATCGGGTAAATCTGAATCAACAGAATTTGGCTCTGCGGTACACTTCGCACTGCAAAAGTTATTTCAACAAATGCAGGAAAAAGAGGTATTCCCTGAATTAAAGGTTTTCATTGGAGACTTTGAATGGTATATGCGCAGACATAGAGAAAATTTTACCAAAGAACAGTTTGCCAGGAGAATGGAATACGGACAGGAAGTGCTTAAAAATTATTACAACGCATACTTGAACGAATGGAATAAAATAGTGGTAATTGAAAGAACCATTAAAAATGTGGTGGTGAATGGAGTTCCATTGAAAGGAAAATTAGATAAAATTGAATTCAATGGAAAAACAGTCAATGTAGTTGATTATAAAACAGGAGATATAGAAAAAGCAAAAGATAAATTGTTGCCTCCTAATGACAAGTACCCTAATGGTGGTGATTATTGGCGTCAAGCGGTTTTTTATAAGATTCTAGTAGACAACTATGATCAAAAGAATTGGCAGGTAGTGAGTAGTGAATTCGATTTTATAGAACCAGATAAGAAAAAAGAATATCGAAAAATCAAATTGGTGATTTCGCCGGAAGATATTGCAACCGTTACACATCAAATTGGTGAAGTATGGGAAAAAATTCAAGCCAAAGACTTTTATACAGGTTGCGGAAAACCGGATTGTCATTGGTGCAGCTTTGTTAAAACCAATGAATTAGCAATTGCTTTGCATAAATTGGATGAGGATGGAGAAAATCTTGAATTGAATTAATTGAAAGAATTATGTTTGCATTATCTATGTTTGAATCATCTAGAATTGAATTACGCTCTTCATTCACTAAAATACTGAGCTTTTCGTTATGGTGTGTTATTTGCTTATATATGAGCTCATGTGCAAATATTATTCCACCAAGCGGAGGAGCAAGAGATAGCTTGCCGCCCAATCTCATATCGGCTTTACCTAAAGATTCAGCAGTCAACGTAAATCCAAAATTGATCACACTCAATTTTAATGAATATGTAACCCTTCAAAACGTAAATGAAAACCTAATTGTATCTCCGACAATTAAAAACAATCCAATCATTGATTATAAATTAAGGTCGGTTACTATAAAATTAAAAGATTCATTAGATCCGAACACAACTTATTCACTTCATTTTGGAGAAGCCATTAGGGATGTGAATGAAGGAAATATTTTAAGAAATTTTGCATACGTATTTTCAACAGGAAAAACCATTGATGACTTCACTTATAAAGGAAAAGTTTTCTTAGCAGAAAAAGGTAAAATTGACACCACACTTATTGTGATATTACACAATAACCTGAATGATTCTGCCATTGTAAAAGAGAGACCACGTTATTATACAAGAATCAATGGAAAGGGTGATTTTAGTTTCTCTAATTTATCAGCTGGTACTTTCAGGGTCTATGTATTACCCAATGATTATTCGAGAAAATATGACGATAGCACTAAGATGTTTGCTTTTAAATCGGAGAATTTGGTGATTAGTAAAAACACCCCTTCAGATACTTTATATGCTTTTGAAGCATATAAAAGAGTAGAAAAAAATACAAGGGCAGTAGAATCCAGTTCCAAAAACTCAAAAGAAGACAAAAGATTAAAATATGGTACTGACTTTGAGGGTGGCCAACAAGATTTATTAAGCAACTTAAATTTAAGTTTCAATAGAAAACTTCAATCAGTTGATTCCAGTAAAATTGCTTTCTGTGATAGTAATTACCAGCCTTTAAAAGGTTATCGAATTGTACTAGATACGAGTAAAACCAAAATTAGTTTTGTTTATCCTTGGAAAGAATTGAGTTCTTTTAGAATTGTCATTTCAAAAGATGCCATTATAGATACCGGAGGTGTTTCTTTACCAAAAACAGATACCATACGTTTTAATACCAAGAAAGAAGCTGATTATGGAAGTATCAAATTAAGATTTGTTAATTTGAATTTGGCTAAACATCCTGTTTTACAAGTAGTACAATCAGATAATATTGTAGAGTCTATTCCACTTAATTCTTTTGAATTAAACCGAAAACTATACAAGCCAGGTAGCTATGATTTAAGGATCTTATACGATACCAATCAAAATGGAATTTGGGATACAGGTTCATTCGGAAAAATCAACAAGCAACCTGAAATTGTAAAGCTTATTTCGAAAGTGTTTACTGTAAGGGGCAATTGGGATAATGAAGTAACTATCACACTCTAAGTAAAGTTTATTCAATAGTTATAAAAACCTTTGCCTGTTTTCTTTCCTAATTGTCCATTTGCTACTTTTTCTTTTTGCAGCGGAGAAGGTGTTAAACGCTGGGGCTTACCCAATGCTTCCCAGACTATATTACTTACACTGAAATTAATATCCATACCGATTAAGTCCATTAGCTTAAATGGTCCCATTTTAAAACCTGCCGCTTCCATCATTGCATCCACTGATTCAATGTCAATTAATCCATTACTCACCATTTCCATCGCTTCGAGGTAATAATGGCGGGCAACTCTATTCACTATAAAGCCAGGTGAATCTGCACAAAGTACAGGTACTTTACCCATGGTTTTTGTTAAACTCATCAGCAATTCTATTGCTTCTGGAGAACTGTATTTGCCAGCTATTACCTCTACTAATTTCATTATGGGAGCTGGGTTAAAAAAATGCATACCCACTAACATAGAAGGTTCATCTAATCCAGCTGCAATTGCATCTATACTAATAGAAGAAGTGTTGGTAGCTAAAATAGTGGATGGCTCATTGATAGCTGCTAATTGTTTGAACAATTCAATTTTGACTTCTATTTTTTCTATAACTGCTTCAATTATAAGATCTGCCTTGCAATCTTCTATAGCTGAAGTAAAATGTAGCAAGCCCAACATTTGAGCTTTTTGGTCTTCGGTTAATTTGCCTTTCTCCACCAACCGGTTCATTTGTGACTGAATCGTATCCTTACTTTTTGCCAAAGCAGATTCATTCAAATCGAATTGAATGGTTTTCAAGCCAGCCTGGATAGCTACTTGTGCGATTCCGCTTCCCATGGTTCCAGCACCACAAACAACAATAGATTGAATTGATTTCATAATGTTTGAATAGGCAAGATACTTACATCTTATCCACTCGAGCTAATTTTAGGTGCACCGACAAAAAAATCGTGCTAATTTTAATATATGGCAAAACTAATACAACAATTGGATCTTTTTGGGATGCCTATGGAAAATCCTGCACCAGCAAAAAAATCCAAACAGCCAGCAAAAAACAAGGCTAGTTCTCCAAGTACTATTATTGAGCCGGTTGAGACTAATCATTCAGCACCAATTGTTAATGATATTAATAATAGAGATTCAGCTCCTATTGCCGATACCGCTTCTCCAGTTGTATATTCAAACGAACAGATTATTGTAAAAATAAAAGCTGCTCCATCTCCTAAAGAAACCATTAAACCTGAAAATAAAAGAGGTAGAAAGTCATTCAAAGAAATCAATGCAACAGTAGATTTAATTGATGTGCCTGATGATGAAACACTTCAAAAGAAATTATATTATTCAATCAGCGAAGTGGCTTCTTGGTTTAAAGTAAATACCTCTTTACTTAGATACTGGGAAAATGAATTTGATATTTTACAGCCCAGAAAAACCCGCAAAGGAGACCGCCTTTTTAGAGCAGAGGATATTAAAAATTTAGAGTTGATATATTTTTTATTGCGCCAACGTAAATTTTCTATAGAAGGCGCAAAAAGTTATTTGAAAAACAATAAAGGTAAGATTGATACAGAAACTCAATTGGTGCAGGTATTAACCAGCTTCAAAGGTTTTTTATTGGAGTTAAAATCTTCACTAGATTCCAAAAATTAAGCCCCTTTCCCTCAATAACCAATAACCAATAACTAATAACTGCGAACCGTAATATCCGTATTAGCAGCAGCCATCCTTACCTGATTGGCTTCCATCCATTCAATTATTTTTAATAAAACGGTTTGTCTTTCCATTAAAAAGGTTTCGATGCTTTGATCAATTGATGAATAGTATTCTATACTAATGATATGCGCATTTTTACCTGTGTCAATTAAATTGACTAAACATTGAGTTGAAAAAGGAGGTGCCACTATTTGCTCAATTGCTTGAATTAATGATGATAATTGTTGCGCACTTGCTCCTAAATCTATTTCTAATTTAATATCCGCCTTACGTTCTGTACGCAAAGAGATATTGTCTACAATGGTATCCACCATTTGTTTATTGGGAACCGATATATAGGTTTTTTCTTGTGTGCGAATTCTTGTACTTCTTAATCCAATTTTCTCTATAGTACCTGTAAAGGAATTTACTTTTACAAGATCGCCTGTTACAAATGGTTTATCGAAGAAGATAATAAAGGATGCAATCAAATTCTCCATGCTTTCTCTGGTGGCCAATGCAATAGCAGCACCTACTATACTTAAGCCAGTGAGCAGATTGCCAATATTCTTGTTAAAAGAAAAGCGAAGAATGAGCAATACCCCAATTATCACCAGAATTGCTTTAAAAAAATCTTTAAAGAAAATGATGAGTTGATTATCGGTTTGATCGGTTGTTAAATTGGCTTTCTCCTCCAATATCAAAGCAATAAAATCGATGATTCGCAAACAAAGCCAAATAAAAGCAACGATCAAAACTCCATCTGCAACTGCATCAACTATTTGCCTAAAGCCTACTCTGTGTATTTTAAAATCTAGAACTTGAGGAAAATATAATTTATCAAAAGCGATCAACGCAATGAGTAAAATCAAAAATAAATCCAATGGCTGTAAAACCAGACTTATAAAAGATTCGCGTTCAATTTTTTTTCCTGCTTTTCCAACCAGTTTAAACAATAATTTGGCTAAATACTTAGACACTATTCTTTTGAGAATAAAAGTCAATGCAATTACGCCAAACACATAGAGATAGCTTTCTATGGTATTGTCTAAAATAATTTTATGTAAAAATGATTCCATAGAAATTTCTTTCCATTAATGGTATTTGCAAAGTTTAAGCTCAGTTCCATCAAACTCGGCGTATGTAAAATTACTGATCCAATCCCCTAAATTGATATACCTGCTTGTTGCTGATAATTTAAAATCAATCGGATAATGTCGGTGACCAAAAATTAAATAATCAAAATGTTCTTTTTGAATCAACTCTTTTGAATAAACAATCAGCCACTCTTTCTCTTCTCCTAAAAAAAGCTCATTTGCTGTTCCGGTTTTTTCTCTGCTTTTTCTGCTGAAATAATTGGCCAGTCCGATACCCAGATCTGGATGCAACCAACCGAATAGCCATTTACAAACGGGATTTCTAAATACTTTTTTAATGAATTTATATCCATGATCTCCTGGGCCCAATCCATCTCCATGACCTATATAAAACCGTTTGTTGTTCCATGTAAATATTTGGGGTTCATGGTAAACAGGAATATTCAATTCTTTCTCAAAATAACCACTCATCCACATATCGTGATTACCAATAAAGAAATGTACAGGAATTCCAGCATCTGTGATTGATGCTAATTTTCCTAGTAAGCGCACATACCCTTTTGGAATTACCTGTTTGTATTCATACCAGAAATCGAACATGTCTCCAACAATAAAAATGGCTGAAGCAGTATCCATAATTTGATCCAAAAACTCAACTATTTTTTTCTCTCTAATTAAACTATTCGCCGCATCGGGTGCACCCAAATGAAAATCGGAAAGAAAGTATATTTTTTTGTCGGGTGTGGCTTGCATGCTTAATTATTTCTTTTGTTGCAGATATGCTAAGATATCACCACTCTCAATATGTTTTCCGGTAGTAATAGGTTGATTGAACCAATATACCCATGCTTTACTGGTTTTGCCATCGTGGTATACAGTTGTTAATGCGCGTTGATAGTTTGGAGCATTTCCATCCTCATCAATTTGCACACCTTCATAATCATCTAGCTGAGCCAATGCCCAGGAAAGTTCTGCAGGTTCTTTGATATGGTATAATTCACCTTTTACAAAAAAATCGTCTTCTGTTGGCACCCCCACAACCATTTCCTCTTGCTCAAATAATTTTCCTTTTGCAGTACACTCCGATACTAAGAAAAAATATTTACTTATATAACTGTATGCAGGATGATGAAATCCGCTTCTAAGTGAACTATAAACAAATAAATGATGAATTGCTGATTCCATACATTGAATTTATCATTCATCTATGAGAAAACAAAATACTTCTTTTGGACCATGTACACCCACTACCAATGTTTTTTCAATGTCTGCTGTTCTACTGGGTCCAGAAGCCAAGCTAACCATGCTCGGGAAATTGGCACTGTACTTATTTCTTAACTGCATTAAAGAATCATCGATATCGTAAACCAACTGCTTGGTACTGGCTATACAAATATGAACCGGGGCATAAACACTCACTGTTCTTCCACTCTGTTGAGTACTACTCAACAATAGACTTCCGGTTCTTGCCACTAAGTATTCGCATCCAGTAATGGCAGCATCACAATGAGCTAAATCATCAGAATAAGTGACGGAGAAGCCTTGTTTTGCTAAATTGGATTTAATATCATCTTCTCTGCAATAAATATTTTTCCATCCTCTGGTATCAAACAATGTTTTTAATTGAGCAACCAATTCAGATTCATTGGCGCAATAAGAGAATCTTCCTTGCAATCCACTAAAATTAGCTGCAAATTCTACTTCCAACTCTTGTTGAGAAGGTTGAAATACAGTATTAACATTGGCTTGATTGGCTGAAAAGGGAACAGGCACTTTATGGACAAGTGCCTGTTTTATTTTTTTTAAAATATTTGTTCTAGCTTCTGACATTATTAATTTACTGGCGTTTCATCATTAGTGATATTTCCTTCTTTTGGAGTATCATTTATTTCTGCACCTGGTACAACAATAGAATCTGGTTCTATCTCTAATAATTTTTTCTCTTCGAAAGGACGTTTGCCAATTAAAATTTCAACGTCAGATTTATGCAATACTTCCTTATCAAGTAATTCTTTGGCCAACACTTCAACTTCGTGCTTTTTGGCAGTTAATAAATCCAAAGTAATTTGATAGGCATTATCAATAATTCCTCTTACTTCTTCATCAATAATTTTTCCGGTTTCTTCAGAGTATGGTTTGGTAAAAGTATTTTCCTGTGTAGGATCGTAAAAACTTACGTTACCAACTTTTTTATTCATTCCATATGCCGTAACCATACTGTAGGCAATACGTGTAATTTGTTGCAGATCATTGGAAGCACCTGTAGAGATTTTTCCGAAGAAAATTTCTTCTGCAGCTCTCCCACCTAAAGTCATACAAATTTGATCCATTAACTGATCGGTATTATACAAATATTGTTCAGTAGGGGTATATTGAGCATAACCCAATGCTGCTGTACCTCTTGGAACAATGGTTACTTTTAATAAAGGATATGCATGTTCTAAAAACCATCCGCATACAGCATGCCCAGCTTCATGATAAGCAATGATTGCTTTTTCATGTGGAGCAATAATTTTATTTTTCTTTTCCAATCCACCAATCACACGATCAATAGCATCTTGGAAATCACTCATATCAACTGCTTCTTTTCCTTTTCGTGCAGCAATCAATGCAGCTTCATTACACACATTGGCAATATCAGCTCCTGCAAAACCAGGGGTTTGTTCGGCCAATTTATGAAGATCCAAAGTTTCAGAAACCTTGATTGGTTGTAAGTGAACTTTTAATATTGCTTCTCTTCCTTTTACATCGGGCTTATCAATAGAAATCTGACGATCAAATCTTCCTGGTCTTAACAATGCTGTATCCAATACATCCGGACGATTGGTAGCAGCTAATATAATAATACCAGTATCTCCGCCAAATCCATCCATTTCCACTAATAATTGATTGAGGGTATTTTCTCTTTCATCGTTACTCATGATGGCATTTCTTCCTCTCGCTCTTCCTATCGCATCAATCTCATCGATGAAAATAATACATGGTGCTTTTTCGCGTGCTTGTTTAAATAAATCTCTTACTCTGCTTGCTCCAACACCTACAAACATTTCTACGAAATCACTTCCACTCAAACTAAAGAAAGGAACTTGTGCTTCACCAGCCATTGCTTTGGCCAATAAGGTTTTACCTGTTCCCGGAGGGCCTACCAACAATGCCCCTTTAGGAATTTTTCCTCCTAGTGATGTATATTTTTTGGGGTTCTTGAGGAAATCTACAATTTCCATCACTTCCACTTTTGCTTCATCTAAACCGGCAACATCAGAAAAAGTAATATTTACTTTAGCTCCTTTATCAAATAAAGTAGCTTTTGATTTTCCAATATTGAAAATTCCTCCTGGTCCACCACCGCCGCCTGGGCCGCCGCCGCCCATTTTACGCATTAATAAAACCCATGCTCCTACTATAAATAACAATGAAAGCATGGTATTAAATACAGGGCCAAACCATTCAGGATCTGAAATGGGGTTTTCGGGAACTCTAGCGATAGTTGGGTTTGCAGTATAGATATCTTTCAATTCTTCTTTAAAACTTTTGATATCTGTTACTTCAAATTCAAATAAAGGCACTCCATTTACTTTGGATTTTTCTTTGCTTAGGTCTTTTTTGAATTTTTTTACATAGAAATCTTTGGATAAACTTTCTGTTTTAATGTAAACACGAATGCGTTCTTTATTTTTTACAATATCCATTCGCTCAACATCTCCTTGAATCAACATGTTATCAAAAAATTCTCTTTCACTGGTTTTGGTTAAATCAGGCGAGAATTTCATGAATTGCGCAGACAACAATATCACTGCAATAATTGCGTAGATCCAGTATATATTGAATTTTGGGCCTTTTTTAGGGCTATCTCCTTTTTCGGGTATCATCTTATTCGGTTGCGGGTTTTCCATTGAAATTGCTTAATGCTACTGTTATAATACGTTTAGTAGGTGAATTGTTTAACAATGCTTATAAATCGTGTAATTGTTGAGGTGCATCGCTCCACATTTCTTCTAATTGATAAAATTTTCTTGATTCGGGGTGCATCACATGAACTACCACATTCACGTAATCAATCAATACCCACTGAGCCAATGTTTTTCCTTCGTGTTTATAGGGCATTTCGCCACATAATTTTTTTACCTGATCTTCCACATAATCACTAATGGCTTTCACCTGAGTGGTACTGGACGCTTCACATACAATAAAAAAATCAGCAGCAGCTTCGGGTATTTTCCTTAAATCGAGGCTGATTACTTTTTCACCCTTTTTGTCTAGTATTGCCTGAACAATAGTTTTAACAATTTTTGAGTTACGCGTTAATCTGGTAATGGCGCTTTTTTCGCGGGTTTTCAGAACAGAAAGTGGTTCCAATAATGTTGAGATTTTAGTTAATTAATTTTGCCTCTTTAACTTTGCCAAAAATAGTAATTCTTTGCCACGATTAGCTGTTAAAAGTATCATCGGTAACCCCTTTACAGAATTATCCTCTGTAAGCAGTACCAACATTTATGCCATGGACAAGGTACAAGCTAATTTGGCTGCTCATGGGGCTGCTTTTTTTGCCTGGGAACAAACAGAAGGAAAAGGGCAAATGGGTAAAACATGGTTGGCAAATAAAGGGGAGAACTGCTTGCTATCTGTTGTTTTAGATAGTAGCTTCCTTTCCATTAACCAACAATTTGCGTTAAGTGTGGTAGTTGCACTTGCAGGATATGATTGTTTATCTGCATATATCAGCGAAGATTTAACCATCAAATGGCCCAATGATTTGTATTGGAATGACAGAAAGGCAGCAGGAATATTGATTGAAAACAACTTACAAGGCAATAAATGGGCCTGGGCAATTGCTGGAATTGGCATTAATGTTAACCAAACTGAATTTCCTGAACTAGCAAAAAAAGTGGTTTCCATCAAACAGATCACCGGCAATTCACTTGATCCTATACTGATTGCTAAACAATTTTGTGGGTTTTTGGAGATCCGTTTCAATCAATTGAAAAACCAGGGTTTTGATAATTTATTAAGCTTGTTCAATGAGCGGTTGTTTAAAAAAGGGCAAATGGTGAAGTTGAGAAAAAACAATATTGTGGGCGATTACCTGATTAAATCAGTTAACCCATTTGGAGAATTAGTTGTTGAAGCGGGAATAGAAAATCATTTTGCGCATGGTTCGGTAGAATGGATTGGGTAAGCTAATCAGTTGGTTATACTTTCGCAGAAATAAACAATGATGTCTGAAATCAAACTCACTCAGTTTTCGCATGGTGCCGGTTGTGGTTGTAAAATTGCTCCCGCTGTTTTAGAAACCATACTTTCTTCTTCGAGTGTGCAACCCAATTATCCCAATTTATTGGTTGGCAATAGCAGTAAAGATGATGCAGCAGTGTACGATTTGGGCAACGGCACTGCATTGATCAGCACCACTGATTTTTTTGTACCGATTGTAGACGATCCATTTCAATTTGGAAGAATTGCTGCTGCCAATGCTATCAGCGATGTATATGCGATGGGCGGAAAACCGATTATGGCGCTGGCTATTTTAGGATGGCCGGTTGATAAACTAGCGCCTGAAATTGCCAAAGAAGTAATTGAAGGAGGAAGGTCCATGTGTTTAGAAGCAGGTATTCCATTGGCAGGCGGTCATAGTGTAGATACTACAGAACCTATTTTTGGGCTTTCGGTAAATGGCCTGGTTGACATTACTCATCTCAAACAAAACAATACAGCCAAGCAAAATGATTTACTTTTTTTAACCAAGCCTTTGGGTGTAGGCATTTTATCTACTGCACAAAAAAGAGGTTTGTTGAGTGAAACAGATTTAGCCATTTTAATTCATCAATTAAATCAACTCAATAAAGTAGGTGAGGCTTTAGGGAAAATAAAAGGAGTACATGCAATGACCGATGTAACTGGTTTTGGATTGATCGGTCATTTAATGGAAATGGCCGAAGGCAGTGGATTAGGCGCAAGGATTGACTATAGTAAAATTCAAATTATTGAAGCATCAAAGGAATATTTAAAACAAAGAATAGTTCCGGATGCCACTTACAGAAATTGGAATGCTTATAGCAGTCAGGTGTCTTTTGAAAAAGGAGTTGATGTGATGCAGGCTTTCTCTGTATTGCCCGATCCGCAAACGAATGGTGGAATTTTAATTGCAGTAGACCCTGCAGCTGTTAATGAAGTGCAGCAAGTGTTTGCTGATTTTGGATTGGCTGATTTTGCTGAACCGATTGGAGCACTTACGTCAGTAACAGAAAAAAGAATTGCAGTTGCTTTATAAGATGAATTTGCGGCAAATTAAAAAATCATATTTCCCTTATTCTTGATTTGCTCATTGGTTAATTCGGTAATCATCTGAACCCCATTTAAATTACGAATGGTTTGTTTGATCCAATTGCATTTTTCATCATCAACATAATCATATTTCATCAACCACAAAAAATCCATGTGTTTGAATTCGGGCAATAAATATTCACCATCAAATTGATTTTGATAGAGATAATGAATAAGTGGTGAATGGTTTTCGGAAAACTGATAAATAGAAAAATAATAATTTCTTTCTTTTTTTCTAAGGTGAATTTCTATATCGGGGTTTAGCCTGAAATCGTAGCCCAGCATATTGTTGAGCTGCATGCAAAACTGGTAATTTTTTACTGTAGCGGTAATGCCCAATAAGCGGGTATCTTCAAAAAAGTCATCATTAATTTCATCAACATCCAAGCGCAGTTTCATAATTCCATTTTAAAACTCCAACTCAATTTTTTTCTCTTCTGTTCCTCTTTTGATGATTAAAATCGTTTTATCGCCTTTTTTAAATTTCGATAAAGACTGCATATAACTATTTACATCCACGAATTTGTACTCTCCCAATTGCAATAAAATATCTCCCGCTTGTAACCCTTTTTTCTCTGCTAATTTTCCAGGGCTAACGCCATCAATACGCATACCTGTTCCGGAATAACCATAATCTGGAATCACCCCTAAACTAACTGTAAAACGGGTACTCCTGCCCATTTGTTGTTCTGCAGTTTTAGTAAAAGCAATTTTACCTTTATCGTTGGTTTTTTCAATAATCGAATACACCATTCTGATGATGTCTTTCTCCCCTTCATATTGAATTTTATCCCAATCATCTGTTGCTTTATGGTAATCGGAATGGCTGCCTGTAAATAAAAACAATACTGGAATATCCTTTCTGTAAAAACTGGCGTGATCGCTTGGCCCACTTCCTGCACTGTCTATTTTATATGCTATGCTTCCAGTTACAGAAGGAATTACAGTTCCCCAAACAGGTGATGTGCCGTAACCTCCAATCGTTAATTTTCGAGCAGTATCATATCTCCCAACCATATCCATATTGATCATATAATTGGGTGTAATGGTGGTTGTAGGATTCTCCAACCAATATTTACTGCCAAATAAACCAAGCTCTTCACCAGAAAAATTGATAATAAGGTAATTATTTGCAGAAGGTGATTTTTTCTGCAATAAACGAGTTAATTCAATCAAAGCAGCGGTGCCGCTTGCATTGTCATCGGCTCCATTGTGAACAAAATGACCAGTATCCAATGCATTTTTATCTTCTCCATAACCCAAATGATCGTAATGGGCTCCAAGAATTACTGTATTCGGTGCATTGTTGTTAATATACCCAACAATATTCCTTGCTTTTCTAATTTGCTCGCTGATAGAAACACTTAATTCGATCAAATAAGATGCGGTTGCATCGTTCAGGTATTTTTTTACTCCTTGTTTGGTTAAATAAATAACCGGAATGGCTATTGAGGTTGTTTTGTCATTTTTATTGAATTGCACATTATCTACTAAAGTTGAACTATTCATTAAAAATAATGCAGTTGCTTTTTTTGCAATTGCATTGTTTGCCTCTTTTTTAATGGCTTCTTCTATATCAAAATGCGGGTTCGATTTATTTTCTTCCAGCCACTCCGCTATATCTTTAAACCAAGGTTGATTGGCTTCGCTCAAAGCCAATGCTGGCTTACCTTTTACCGATTTTAATGCGCTGAATGCCAAAGGAAAATAATCATCTTGCAATTGCAATTTTTTTCCATCAATAATTAATTGAGTATTCGGATTGATTTGCTTGCCTTCATTGATTTCAAATTCTTGTACAAAACCATTGGACCCTTTTGGTTGGAGCCCAATTTGCTTGTATTGTTCAATGATATATTCCATTGCCAATAATTCTCCCTTTGAGCCCGTTCTTCTACCTTCCAATTTATCATCAGCCAGGTATTGAACATGTTTTTTGAGATTATTTACAATCACTGTATTTTCTTTCTCTGTTTCTATTCTAATTTTTCGCTTCGATTGCGCTTGTAATAAACAGGGTAAAATCACTAAAATGGCCGCCCATTTTTTCATAAAATCAAATTATGCCACAAATGTAAGTGGATGAAGTCAAATTCTGTTCCCGATATCGTAACCAACTGCCATTGCATGCAGTTAGTTTTGCAGCCTTGTCTAAACAGCAATTCCATATCGCATTAGTAGGTAACCCCAATAGCGGAAAGAGTTCGTTATTTAATGCACTTACAGGCCTCAATCAAAAAGTGGGTAATTTTCCTGGGGTCACAGTAGATAAAAAAACAGGTATCTATTCCATCGAAAAAGAAAAAGATACCGAATTAATAGATTTACCAGGCACTTATAGTTTGTACCCTCGCCGTTCAGATGAATGGGTGGCTTATAAAGTATTGATGGGTGCCGACCCCGATGTAAAAGCCGATATGGTCATATTGGTGGCCGATGCCAGTAATTTAAAACGCAATTTGCTTTTTTGTAGTCAGATCATCGATTTAAAAATACCGGTTGTCATGGCATTGACCATGAACGATCTGGCCGCCAAAAAAGATATCAAAATAGATATTGCTGGACTCGAAAAAGAATTGGGTATTCCTGTAGTAGCAGTTAACCCAAGAAAAAATAAGGGATTAGGAGATTTAAAAAAAGCGATCTCAAAATTGATTGTTTCTAACGAAACAAAACTGGATACTATTGATTCGAAACCTGATTTTATTGAGCTAGAAAAATTAGTACCAACTGCCATTGCAGCAATACAACATAAATTTCCCGGATTAAGTAAATATGCAGCTATTCATCATTTGATCAATTACGATGAACTGCAGCCCGCTTCTGAACAGGCAGCAATTGAGAATATTGTAAGAACAGAGCAATTCAATCCTACCAAAACGCAGGCGGAAGAAATTATGCAACGCTATACACATATTCGCCAGATCATGAAGCAATGTGTGGTAGAGCCCGGTCCATTAGACAAAAAAATGTACAGCGATAAAATTGATCGGATACTATTGCATCGTACATGGGGGTATCTTATTTTACTAGCTGTATTGTTCTTATTGTTTCAAAGTGTATTTGCTATTGCAAAGTATCCGATGGATGCCATTGAAAGTAGCTTTGCTCATATTAGCAGTTGGTTGGCCATTCAATTACCCGATGTTTGGTGGAGCAATTTAATCATCAATGGTTTTGTTGCTGGCTTGAGCGGCATTTTAGTATTTGTTCCACAGATCATGATTTTGTTTGGTTTAATCACCATGCTGGAAGACAGTGGTTATATGGCGCGTATTGGTTTTTTAAGCGATCGATTGATGCGCAAAGTAGGATTGAATGGAAAGAGTGTAATGCCCATGATCAGCAGTTTTGCCTGCGCTGTACCCGCCATCATGAGTGCCAGAAATATTGAAAATAAAAAAGAGCGTTTGCTCACAATTTTGGTAACACCACTGATGAGTTGCAGTGCAAGATTACCAGTGTATACCATTTTAATTGCATTGGTAATTGATGATCATTATTATTTTGGCTTTATCAGTTTGCAGGGTTTGGTAATGATGGCTTTGTATTTTTTGGGCACATTCATGGCATTATTGGTTAGCTATATTTTGAGGTTGTTTATAAATATCAAAGAGAAAAGTTTTTTCATTTTAGAATTACCCCTTTACCGTTCTCCACGCTGGAAAAATGTAGGCATTACCATGGTGGAGAAAGCAAGAATATTTGTTACTGATGCAGGAAAAGTAATTATGATCATTAGTTTGCTCTTGTGGTTTTTGAGTTCATTCGGACCGGGCAAAGCAATTGATCAAGTAGAAAATAAATATGCTGCAATGATTCAGGCTGAACCAGCATCGAAAGATTCATTGAAGCGTGTTGCATCGGCAGAAAAATTACAACATTCCTATGCAGGTATTTTGGGCAAAGCCATTGAACCTGCAATTGCGCCATTAGGATACGATTGGAAAATAGGCATTGCACTCATTACTTCATTTGCAGCCAGAGAAGTATTTGTAGGAACCATGGCCACACTATATAGTGTTGAAGCAGATGATGACCAATCGCTTCGTTCTAAATTACAAGCTGCTACTCACGAAGATGGAAGAAAAGTATATACGCTACCGGCTGCTTTGTCTTTAATGGTATTTTATGTTTTGGCCATGCAATGCATGAGCACACTAGCCGTGGTAAAACGCGAAACCAAAACATGGAAATGGCCTGCATTCCAATTTGTTTACATGACAGTGCTGGCTTATGGAATGAGTTGGTTGGTCTATGTTTTATTTAGTTAAAATACTCCCACAATAATTTACTCAACCGATTGGTAAGCACCCATGCTTCATTGGAATTTTCCCAGGATTTGTCTTGATTGTTTTTAGTACAGATGCAAAAAATATAACGCGCATCATCTGCATTTACATAAAGCACTTCACTGCGGCTTGCATTTACAGCTCCATTTTTACTGGCCACAAAAATACCTGCAGGAATTTGAGACAATGCTTGTTCATCCCAATAATTTCTTCCCAGGAGTCTCAACATTTTTTCGCTGGTAGTATCGTTCAGTAATTTTTTAGTGGCGATCATTTCCATTAATTGCACCATTTCTTTGGGACTTGTTTGCCCCCATCCGTATTGGATTCTGTTATTTTCTCTTCCCGGTGTTCTGCTATTTACACGTGTAACTGAAAAACCGTTTTCTTCCATTAATTGATTGATGCGTGTTCCTGTTCCTGCTAATTGTTGCAACCATAAACTGGCTGTATTATCGCTGGTAGTGAGCATGAGCATGATCACTTTACTCAATTCAATTTTTGCACTGTCTTTTAAATTACCTACCACATCTCCATCGTCATAAAATAAACTATTGGTATAAGTAAGTGTTTGATGATAACTCAATTCATGTTTATCCATCTTGTCCATAATGCCTACCAGTATAGGAACTTTTACCATACTTGCAGTAGGAAAAACCGTGTCGGCATTAATGGCAACTATTCGATTGCGCTCCAGGTCATGCACATAAATACCAACATCGCCTTTAAAGCCTTTGATTAATTCGTTGATTTTTTCGGTCAGTTTTTTGTCGGTTTTTTGAGCTAGGCAACTAAAGCTCCAAGAAATGGCAACAATAAAAAAGAGGAATCTTTTCATAATAGAAATTGATTCCTCAAGATAAATATATTTTCAATCGACTAATCGATAAAATGCATGATCACCGAAGTGCCCTTGTCTTGTTGACTTTCAACTGTAATGGTTCCGCCCAGCATTTCAATAAAATCTTTGGTCAAGATCAATCCCAATCCACTTCCTTTTTCATTGCTTGTACCAGATGTACTTTGATAATGTTCTCCATCAAATAATTTGGCTTGCATTTCTGCATTCATTCCTACTCCCGTATCACTTACCGATACCATTACTTTTTTATCTTCTTTGTGCGCATACACAGTAATCACGCCTTCCATGGTAAACTTATTGGCATTGCTGATCAGGTTGCGCAAAATAAATCGAATGGCATTGATATCAGAACGAATGAATAAATCTTCATCCACTAAATTCACCATGATATTCGATTTCAAAGAGCTCATTACTTCAAAGCTCTTGAACATATTGCTTACCAAAGTTCTTACGTGCACTTTTTCTGTTTCAAAACCCTTGCCCTTCATTTGCATGGAACCCCAGTCTACCAGGTTATTCAACAACTCCACTGTTCCATCAATTTGTTTGCCCGCCATATTCATCAATTCTGAAGAATCTTGCTGGCTCAATATTTTTCTGGCATTTAATTCTATGATCGATTTTACAGCGCCAATTGGATTACGAACGTCATGAGCAATGATGGATAAAATTCTGTTTTGTAATTCCATCTGTTGTTGCAATTTGATTCGTTGAGATTCTAATTGCTTGTTCATTAGATTCTGATCCAACAACTTTACCACCTGTCTTGCCAATGTTTGTAACGTAAAAATTTGTTCGGCATTAATTTCTCCAGGCTTGGTATCTAAAACAGAAATGGTTCCCATTTTATAACCATTCTGGTTAATCAATGGAACTCCAGCATAATATCGAATGTATGGCTCCCCAATTACTAATGGATTGTCTAAGAAACGCTCATCTTCTGCTGTATCGGTAATTTCAAAAACTTCGGTATCAGCTATGATCGTATGTCCACAAAAAGAGATATCTCTAGGAAATTCATTTAAATCAATACCCACTTTGGCTTTAAACCATTGTCTTTTGGCATCAATCAATGATATAAGGGCAATAGGAGTTTTACAAATAGTTGCAGCTAACTGAGCAACATCGTTGAATTCGGCCTCGTAAGAAGTATCCAATACTTCATAACGATGCAGCTCTTTCAAACGCCGTTGGTCGTCGGATGGTATTTGTGGAGGTACCATAAAAAGATTTATTTGCTTAAGCGGCTCCTTCCTTTTTGGCATTGAAAGCTAGGTTTTCCCTGCCATAAACGCTAAAAACAGCATTTTATTGGATTTGCCAGGCAAATTAGATAGTTGCCCAGGCCGCTAATATCTCTTCAGTATGATTTTTAGTATCTGGTTTATCAATGATTTTACGAATGATTCCAGCTTCATCAATCAAAAAAGT
Organism: Sphingobacterium thalpophilum; assembly: GCA_943372285.1. Taxonomy (GTDB): domain Bacteria; phylum Bacteroidota; class Bacteroidia; order Chitinophagales; family Chitinophagaceae; genus Sediminibacterium. The sequence continues at coordinate 160,489 of CALRYA010000004.1, forward strand.
AGTACGAGTGGTTCCCATATAGGTTCTTCCCATAAACTTTTTCTCACCCCATAAATTGTATTTGTCTACAATTTTTTTGTCTTCATCTGAGATCAATGGAAAAGGCAATTCGAATTTTTCTTCGAATTTTTTGTGGCTTTTTACACTGTCTACACTCACTCCCAATACTTGAAAACCTTTTTTAATCAAGGCACTGTAATTGTCTTTTAAGTTACATGCTTGTGCGGTACATCCCGGAGTATCGTCTTTAGGATAAAAATATAATATCACTTTCTTTCCCTTGTAATCTGCCAATGAAATGGCTTTGCCATTCTGGTCTAGCGCTTTAATTGCCGGTGCTTTACTGCCTTCTTTTAATACTGCCATATTGTTTTATTTGTTTTTAAGGGAAGGTTTGAGCTTCCCGCCTTACATTTGTGCAATTTATTCAAATATCATGCCCAAAGATCAATCAATTAAATCTGTTCTCATCATCGGTTCTGGGCCAATTATCATTGGACAGGCCTGTGAATTCGACTATTCTGGCTCTCAAGCCGCAAGAAGTATTCGTGAGGAGGGGATAAAAGTAATACTTATCAACAGTAATCCCGCCACAATTATGACGGATCCCATGATGGCAGATAAAGTTTACTTGCTGCCATTAACTGCTGAAAGTATCGAGCAGATTCTCATAGAGAACCAAATTGATGCCGTTTTGCCAACAATGGGGGGTCAAACAGCCCTCAATTTGTGCAAGGAGGTTGATGAGTTGGGTATTTGGGAAAAATACAATTGTCGTTTGATTGGGGTGGACGTAGCTGCCATAGATACTGCAGAAGATCGGGAGAAATTTCGTCAATTGATGGTAAAAATTGGCATGCCAACCGCTCCTAGTCATGTTGCCAATAGCTTTTTAGAAGGAAAGGAATTTGCCCAGCAAATTGGTTTTCCATTGGTAATTAGACCCTCATTTACTTTAGGCGGAACTGGCGGTGGTTTTGTGCATTCGAAAGATGATTTAGATGCTGCATTAGACCGAGGCTTAAAAGCATCTCCAATTCATGAAGTATTGGTAGAGAAGGCAGTGTTAGGATGGAAAGAATATGAATTAGAATTACTAAGAGATTGTAATGATAATGTAGTGATCATTTGTACGGTGGAGAACCTCGATCCGATGGGGGTTCATACGGGTGATTCAATTACTGTAGCACCGGCTATGACCTTGAGTGACACTGCATTTCAGGAGATGCGCAATAAAGCCATTTTAATGATGCGCTCCCTTGGTAATTTCACTGGCGGATGTAATGTGCAATTTGCTTTGAATCCAGAAACCGAAGAATTGATTGCGGTAGAAATCAATCCAAGAGTAAGTAGGTCTTCTGCATTGGCCTCTAAAGCAACCGGGTATCCAATTGCAAAAATTGCCGCTAAATTGGCCATTGGATATAGTTTGGATGAATTGAAAAATCAAATCACCAAAACCACATCGGCCTATTTTGAACCAGCCTTGGATTATGTTATTGTAAAAGTGCCTCGTTGGAATTTTGATAAATTCAAAGGCGCCAACGATACATTGGGTCTTCAAATGAAAAGCGTGGGTGAAGTAATGGCTATTGGAAGAAGTTTTGCAGAAGCCTTACAAAAAGCTTGTCAGAGTTTAGAAAATGAAGCAGTAGGATTGGGTTATTATGGTAAGAGTTTAATGAAAAGTGATGAACTGGTGGAGTATATTAAAACACCGAAATGGGATCGCATATTTAGAATTAAAGACGCACTGATGCAGGGTTCTACGGTTAAATCGATTGCACAAGCTACTGGCATTGACCGTTGGTTTTTATACCAGATTCAAAATATTTGTACACTAGAAAAAGAAATAGCCACCCATAATATCGACAGCTTACCTACTCCAGTTTTAAAAGAAGCCAAAAAAATGGGCTTCTCCGATATTCAGATTGCAAAAATCATGTCGGGCAATAGTTCTGAAGATCAGGTGTATGAAAAAAGAAAAGCACTGGGCATTACCCGTGTTTATAAAATGGTGGACACTTGTGCAGCAGAATTCGAAGCTAAAACTCCCTATTTCTACAGCACTTTTGAAGGATAAAATAATTTTATTTTGTTAAGCCCCGATATATCGGGGCTTTTTTAATTTTACAGCACAGTATTTGTAAGTTCAAGTGTATGGCTAAACATCATGATCAACAGATTTTTCAAACAGCCAATCCGAGCAGGTGGCAAAGATTTAAATGGGGATCTCGTTTAGTGATTTTTTTAATCGTTATTGCTATTCTTGCTGTTGTATTTGCCATCCGGAACGCATATATGCCAGATATTCCAATCGCACAGAGTCAGGCTTATAAAAAAATTCTTGAATCCCCTACTACCAACGACCCGATTACCAAAGAATACCAAGGCTTTAGAAAATACATTGATAAAAAATGGGCAAAGGGCGATGGATGCGGGCAGAATGATAGTTCAATTAATTTATCTTCTTCACATTTGTTCAATGACAGCATCGGTATAAGAGCTGCATTTTATGTAGACTGGGATCCTCAGGCTTTCTTCTCGCTAAAAAGAAATATCTCTAAACTGAATTTAGTATTGCCTGAATGGTTTTTTCTGGATCCGACTGGTGGAGATTCACTCATTGTAAGAAGAGACAAAAGAGGATATGATGCCATCAAAGCATCGGGTGTAAAAGTGATGCCCATGCTTACCAATAATTTCAATGGCAAATGGCAGGGAGATGTGTTGCACAGAATACTTAACAATAAAACAAAAAGAGAAAAATTAATCAATGATTTATTACATCATATTCTTACAGAAAAATTTGCTGGAGTAAATATTGATTTAGAAGAACTGGTAGAAAAAGATAATCAGGTATTGGCCAATTTTCAAAAGGAATTGTATGAAAAATTTCATGCAAATAATTTACTGGTGTCGCAGGATGTAATGCCATTCAATGAAGATTATGATTATCAAACGCTTTCCAAATACAATGACTATTTGTTTTTGATGGGCTATGATCAACATACTACCGATACAAAACCTGGACCTATTAGCGATCAGAAATGGATTGAAGCAGCAGTAGATCAAATAGCAAAAAAAGTTCCTCCACAAAAAATAGTATTGTGTATTGCAGCATTTGGTTATGATTGGCCTAAAGGTGGTATTGGAACTGATGTTACCTATCAACAGGCATTGACCATTGCTAAAGAAAGTGAGGGGAAAATTATATACGATAACAATTCTTATAATCTACATTATAATTATTGGGATGACAATGATCAACCAAGAGAAGTTCATTTTACTGATGCAGCTACCAACTTTAATACACTTCGTTTTGCAACCGAATATGGATTAGCAGGAACTTCACTTTGGCGTATGGGTAGCGAAGACAGTAGGCTTTGGGATTTTTATCATCTTCCAATGAACAAAGCTGCTTTGAAAACTTTTGATTTCAAGGAATTCAGTAAAGTAGAAACCAATAACGATGTAGATTTCATGGGCGAAGGAGAAATACTCGATGTGTTATCTACTCCTACTCCAGGAAAAATCAGAACGGAATTGGATACATCATGGATGTTGATTAGTGAACAATACTATGATACACTTCCTTCAATGTTTGTTGTAAGGCAATTTGGAAAATCAGATGAAAAAAAATTAGTACTCACTTTTGATGACGGCCCCGATCCAAAGTATACCAGACAAATTTTAGACATATTGGCTAAGTATAAAGTTGTAGCTAATTTTTTTGTTGTTGGAATAGAAGCTGAACAAAATATTCCACTGGTCAAAAGAATATTCAACGAAGGTCATGAACTAAGCAACCATACTTTCACACATCCGAATATGGCAACCGTAAGTAAACAGCGGGCATTTTTAGAAATGGATGCAACACGTTTACTCATCGAAGCAATAACAGGTCATAGTACCATTATGTTTCGTGCGCCATATAATGCAGATAGTCATCCTGAAAAAATGGAAGAGCTGGTGCCAGTAGCATTGAGTAGAACCAAGAATTACTTAACCATTGGAGAAAATATTGATCCGGAAGATTGGCAGGCAGGGGAAGTACCCAATTTCAATGCAGATACTATTTTTAACAGGGTTGTCAGGATGAAAGACCTGGGTAATATTATTTTGTTACACGATGCAGGTGGAGACAGAAGTGCAACAGTAGAAGCACTTCCTAAGATCATCGAATATTTTCATAAAAAAGGATACACTTTTACAACCGTTGCCGACTTAATGGGAAAAACCAGGGATCAGGTAATGCCTCCAGTTCCCAATTATAAAGGAAATTATATTTTACAAACCAATTATTATTTAGCCGAAATAGGATATTATGTAAGTAGGATTTTTTATAGCTTGATCATGTTATTCCTTGTTCTAGGAACGATAAGACTATTAATGACTTTGGTTTTTTCATTACTGCAAAGAAAAGCAGAAAAACGTCAGCCATTGGGAGAACAAAGTTGGCCATTTGTTTCGATTATTGTTCCCGCCTTTAATGAAGAAGTCAATGCAGTGAGTTCCTTACAGAATTTATTAAAATGTGATTACCCCAATTTCAATATCATTTTTGTAAATGATGGAAGTACCGACCAAACATTAAAAGTGGTAGAAGCGACATTTGCTAATCATCCTACAATAACCATTATAAATAAAGTAAATGGAGGAAAAGCATCAGCACTCAATGAAGGCATTCAATCTACGAATGCAGCATATGTTGTTTGCATAGACGCAGACACTAAATTGAAAACAAATGCTGTGAGCAAACTCATGCAACATTTTACCAATTCAGCTATTGGAGCTGTTGCAGGTAATGTAAAAGTGGGTAATGAAATAAATTTAATTACCCGTTGGCAAAGTATTGAATACACTACGAGTCAAAATATAGATCGAAAAGCTTTTGGGTATTTTAATGGGATTTCTGTTGTGCCAGGCGCTATTGGAGCATTTAGGAAAAAAGCCATTGAAGATGCTGGAGGTTTTACAACCGATACTTTAGCAGAAGATGCAGATTTAACCGTAAGAATTCTAAGATGTGGTTATACCATTCTTAATGAAAACGAAGCCATTGCAATGACAGAAGCTCCGGAAAGCATTAAGCAGTTTATGAAACAAAGATTCCGTTGGACTTTTGGTGTTATGCAAACATTTTGGAAAAACAGAGATGCACTATTTAATTTCAATTACAAGATTTTAGGATTCATTATTTTGCCAGATATTTTATTATTTAAATATATCATTCCATTATTTGCACCATTTGCAGATTTACTAATGTTTATTGGTCTGTTTACTGGCAATGCCAGCGAAATAGGTTTCTATTATGGCATTTTTATGGTGGTAGATATTTTGGTAGCCACCATCGCATTTATTTTTGAAAAAGAACCTTTATGGAAATTGGTTTGGCTGATTCCTCAAAGGGTCATTTATAGATGGTTACTTTTGGTGGTTCTATTCCGAACAATGCGTAAAGCAGTAAAAGGGGAATTACAACATTGGGGAGTTTTGAAAAGAACAGGAAATGTACAGGATGCCATTTAAAAAACACTTTACTTTGCAACTCCAAAGCATAATTACAACTTATGAAACTGAAAGACATACAAGTACTTAACGAAAAAGAAACAAGGGGTGGATTTGGTGAAGGTATCCATGAAATTGGAAAAGAAAACCCTAATGTAGTGGTACTTACTGCCGATTTAGCAGGCTCTTTAAAACTTGGACCTTTTATTAAAGATTTCCCCGATCGTTTTGTACAAGTAGGTATTGCAGAAGCCAATATGATTGGTATTGCAGCCGGAATGACCATCGGAGGAAAAATACCTTATACTACCACTTTTGCAAATTTCAGCACGGGTAGGGTTTACGATCAAATTCGTCAAAGTGTTGCCTATAGCGGAAAAAATGTAAAAATTTGTGCTTCTCATGCTGGTTTAACCTTGGGTGAAGATGGAGCAACTCACCAGATTTTAGAAGATATTGGTCTGATGAAAATGTTGCCAGGCATGACTGTAATTGTTCCTTGTGATTTCAATCAAACCAAAGCAGCAACTAAAGCCATTGCATCTTATGAAGGGCCAGTTTACTTAAGATTTGGCCGTCCTAAATGGCCCAATTTCACCAAAGAAGATGGTTCAGATTTTGTGATCGGAAAAGCACAGCAATTGAGTGAGGGAACAGATGTTTCCATTTTTGCTTGCGGGCATATGGTGTGGAAAGCTATTGAAGCGGGTAGAATTTTAGAAGAAAAAGGAATCAGTGTAGAAGTAATTAATATTCATACCATCAAACCATTAGATACAGAAGCGATTATCCAATCTATCTCAAAAACAAAAGCTGCTGTAACGGTTGAGGAACACAATGTAATTGGAGGATTAGGCGATGCTATTGCTCAAGTAGCAGCTAAACACTGCCCTATTCCAATTGAATATATTGGCACTAACGATACATTCGGAGAAAGCGGTAAACCAACCGAATTATTAACCAAATATGGTTTGGATACTCCGTTTATTGTAGCTGCTGCTGAAAAAGCAATCGGTAGAAAATAATTGCTGGGATTTTTTAAGGAGCTAATCTTTCTCTTTTCCAATTTCCATTTGCATCAATGATGTATTTGAGTCTGTCGTGCAGGCGGCTACTTCTGCCTTGCCAGAATTCCATAGTTGCTGGCTTTACAATATATCCGCCCCAATGAGCTGGTCTGGGGACCATTGATTCATCCGGATATTTTTCGCTGACTTGTTTAAAATTATCTTCTAAAAATGCTCGGTTAGGAATTACCTGACTTTGTGGAGAAACCCATGCTCCAATTCTACTTCCCGCAGGGCGAGAAAAAAAATAATCATCACTATCTGCCGCACTAATTTTTTGAACAACTCCTTCTATTCTTACCTGACGCTCTAATTCTTTCCAGAAAAAAAGTAAAGCTACATGATGATTGCTGGCCATTTCCTCCCCCTTATTACTATTGTAATTAGTAAAAAAAGTAAAGCCATCTTCGGTATACCCTTTTAGTAAAACAATTCTTGCAGCAGGTTTTCCTTCATTTGTGATAGTAGCCAGGGTCATTGCATTCACTTCATCAATTGCTGCATTGGTAGCTTCTTCCCACCATGCAGTAAATTGAACGAATGGGTCCATTGAAGCATCTGCCTCATCAAAAGATTGAAGCATATAATCTCTCCTGATATCAGCAATTGAACTAGCCATATAACTTTTTTGCAAAGTTAATCAGAAATCGTCATCGTCTTTACATCATGTTTGCCTGATATATAAGTGTAGATAGCAGGAATAACAAATAGTGTTAATAATAAAGAGAACATGATTCCGCCAACAATAACTATACCCAATGGCATTCTACTGGTTGCAGCAGCACCTAAGCTCATTGCAATAGGCAAAGCTCCTAATGCGGTTGCTAAACTGGTCATTAAAATGGGACGTAACCTTTGTGCAGAAGCTTCTAAAACTGCTTCTGTTTTTGGTAATCCAAATTCTCTTTTTTGATTGGCAAACTCAACAATCAAAATTCCATTTTTGGTAACTAATCCAATTAACATGATCATTCCAATTTGCGAAAATATATTGATGGTTTGATCGAATAACCACAAACAAAGTAATGCCCCTGATAATGCTAAAGGAACTGTAAACATGATGGTGAGTGGGTCTTTGAAACTTTCAAACTGTGCAGCCAATACCAAATAAATTAATATCAATGCAAGTCCAAATGCAAACGTAGTATTAGAAGAACTGTCTGCATAATCCCTGGAAGGTCCACTCAATGCAGTTTTAAAACTTTCATCCAATAGTTTATCGCCAATGCGTTGCATGGCTTTCACACCATCTCCAATGGTTTTTCCTTCGGCTAATGATGCAGAGATAGTTGCAGCTTTGTAACGGTCGTAATGATAAAGTGTAGGTGGATTGGAATTTTCTACAATTTTTACTACAGCACTTAGAGGTATTCTTTCCCCTCTGTTATTTCTAACATATAATTTTTCAATATCTCCAGGTTTTTGGCGATCGGCATATTCAACTTGGGAAATTACCTGATACTGTCTTCCATTCATGATAAAATAAGCCAATCTTCTTCCACTAAATGCGCTCGAAACAACATCACCCACATCTTGCATACTCAAACCCAAATCCTTGGTTTTAATTCTATCAATGGTTAATTGTAATTCTGGTTTACTAAATTTTAGGTTTACATCTACGTTTTGAAATGTCTTGTCTTTTTTTGCTTCATCTAAAAATTTAGGAATTACCGATTTGATTTTCTCGAAATCTAAATTTTGTAAAATATATTGAACAGGTAAGGCACCTCTAGATCCAGTTCCTACAGAAATGGTTTGTTCTTCTACAGGAAAAATTCTGATGTTGTTAAAACGAGGTAGTTTTTTTGCAATCTCTTTGGCTATTTCACTCTGGCTTTTCTTTCTTTCACTTGGTTCAACCAATCTTAGACCAGCCGTTCCTGAATTGAGGCCAGATCCTCCAAATCCGGGCATCGCCACAAAAACGAATTTTTTTTCTGGAATTGAATCCAATAAATAGTTCATTAGTTTATCGCCCGATTCTAACATATATCCATAACTGGCTCCCTCTGGGCCTGACATCTGAAAACGAATTCGATTTTTATCTTCTAATGGAGCTAGCTCACTTTGTAAATTGGACCCAATAAAATATATGGAAGCCATACAAGCAACTATAATTACCCATGCCATCCAGCGTATTTTCAAAAATCCAGCCAATAAATTTTTATAGCCATTCTCCATTCCCCTGAAAAAAGGTTCAGTTCTTTCATAAAATTTTCCGTGCCCTGCATCTTTTCTATTAAGCACTACATTCAACACGGGAGTAATCGTTAATGATACAAATGCTGAAACCAATACAGCACCGGCCACTACAATTCCGAATTCACGAAACAATCTTCCTACAAATCCTTGTAAGAAAATTACTGGAAGGAATACTACGGCTAGTGTAATAGAAGTAGAGATTACCGCAAAGAAAATTTCCTTACTTCCCTCCAATGCTGCTTTACGAATCGGTAGCCCTTGTTCTAACTTTCTAAAAATATTTTCTGTGACAACAATTCCATCATCCACCACTAATCCTGTTGCAAGCACAACTCCTAATAAAGTCAATACATTAATAGAGAATCCAGAAAGATACATTATAAAGAATGTAGCCACCAATGAAATAGGAATATCAATCAATGGACGAATAGCAATCATCCAATTTCTAAAAAAGAAGAAAATAACGAGTACCACCAACGTGAAAGAAATCAATAAAGTTTCTTCTACTTCTTTCAATGATTTTCGAACATTGGCTGTTTGATCAATAAGGATAGTTGTTTCAAAATCACCCTTTTCATTTTTTTTAATTTCTTCTAACCTTTTGTAAAACTCATCTGCAATTTTAATATAGTTTGCTCCAGGTTGCGGGGAAATATTTAATCCTACTGCACTTACTCCATTTAAGCGCCAACTAAATTCATCCTGCTCAGGACCTATTTCTACTTTAGCAACATCAGACAATCGAACTATACCAGTTGCATCCTGCCGAAGTATTAAATTTTTAAAATCATTTTCAGTTGTTAATCTTCCTAGTGCACGAATGGTTAGTTCTGTGTTATCACCAGAAATTTTTCCAGAAGGTATTTCAACATTCTCTGCATTTAATGCCGCCCTAATATCGGTGAATGTAATATTGAATGCATTGAGCTTGTCTGGGTTGATCCATATCCGCATCGAAGGACGTTTTTGTCCAACAATACTTACACCACTTACTTCAGGAATTGTTTGAAATTTTTCTTGCAAAACTGTTTCTGCATAATCACTCAGTTCGAGTAATCCCTTTGTTTTACTTTGAACTGCCATTAAAATGATAAAGTCTCCACTGGCATCTGATTTACCTACTACTGGGGGAGCATCAATATCCTGAGGGAGATTTCTGACTGCCTGGCTTACTTTATCTCTTACATCATTTGCTGCAGTTTCAATATTCTCTGTAATGTTGAATTCAACAGAAATATTACTAGAACCATTTGAACTGGAAGATGTGATGGTTCTAATTCCAGGAATACCATTGATGGATTTCTCCAATGGTTCGGTGATCTGACTTTCGATGATGTCCGAATTAGCTCCCGCATATGATGTTCTTACATTTACTACTGGAGGATCAATGGCAGGATATTCACGTACTGCTAAAAAACTATAACCAACTACTCCAAATAAAATGATGAGCAAATTCATCACTGTTGCAAGTATCGGTCTTTTTAATGCTAATTCTGAAATATTCATTGTACAATGAAGGGGTTGCTAATATTATTCAGTCAATTTTTTTACACTTCTTACTTTAACAGGCAATTTTGGACGAACAAATAAAACTCCTGTTACAACTATGCTGTCTCCAACTTTTATTCCTTTGGTTACTTCTACCATGCCTGCAGACCTAAAACCAGTTTCTATGTCTACAAAAACACCAATCCCATTTTTTACAACAATTACTTTTTTAGCCCTTGCATCAGGAATGATTGAATTTGTAGGAACCATGATAGCGTTTCCACCTGAGCTATTGTCTAATAATACTTTTACAAATGTTCCGGGATTTATTGAAGAGCCATTTAATACTGCACGCACTTTTAAATTTCTTGTTGTTGCATTCAATTGAGGATCGGTTGCAACAATTTCAGCTTTTCTTTTAGTATCGGATTCATTGGTTTGTATAGTAACCATTCGCCCTTTTTTAATGAGGCCAGTATAAGATTCAGGTACGTTGAAATCAATTTTAACTCTATCTACTTGTTGTAATGTGGTTAGAATTGTTGCAGGAGTAACATATGCTCCAGGGCTTACTTGCCTCAATCCTAAAACTCCGCTAAATGGCGCTTTAATAATTGTTTTATCTATTTGAGCTTGTGTTACTGCTAAATCTGCTTTATAACCATTTACTTGATTTAATGCCAGATCATAATCTGCTTGATTAATTCCGTTGATGGAAATTAATTTCTTAAGGCGTTGTTCTGTTTTCTGTGCCATGTCTAATAGCACTTTTGTTTTACTTACAGTAGCTTGTAAATCGGCATCATTGATTTTTGCTAATACTGATCCTTGACTAACATTTCCTCCGTCTGGAATATTTAGGTATGTTAGCCTTCCACTAATTTCTGAATTGATGGAAACTGTTTCATTTGGAATAACTGCACCACTCACTTCAACCGTATTGGAAATAGTGCTTCCTCCCGCTATAATTACATCTACAATTGGAACCGACTGAGGTTTGGCGCTTTGAGCTGGAGCTTCTTTTTTTTGCTTACAAGAAAAAAGCAATACCAAGAAAGACAAGCCAATGATGGTTTTTTTCAAATCCTTAATTTTTAGACCTATAAAGATAGAATTTATTTAGCCTTTTTACCGCAACAAAGTACAAATGGCTAAATAGAGAAATAAGTCCGCTAAACTGAACTTTCGACAATCAATTTGTACATTCATATCTTAAACGATTGAACATATGTATTCTCTTTCGCAACAATATCCCTCTAAAAGAGCATTTATTACTGGTGCAGCATCTGGTTTGGGCAAAGCATTTGCTACCGAATTAGCCTCAGATGGTTGGACTATTGGCATGGCAGATAATAATTCGATTGAATTACAAAAAGCAGTAGAAGAAATGAAAGCCCTTGGTGCAAATGCATTAATGTATCAATTAGATGTTTCTGATAAAGACCAGTATAAAATTGTTTCCCAACAATTTTTGACTGATGCGGGAGGGATTGACCTGCTTTTTAATAATGCAGGAGTAGGTGATGGCGGGAATTTTGAAGAATATTCTTTGGAAAATTATGAGTGGATGATCAGCATTAATCAATTGGGGGTGGTATATGGTTGTTATTATTTTATTCCTGCAATGAAAAAACAACGATCGGGTCATATCCTCAATACCGCAAGTGCAGCTGCTATTGGGTGTGCCCCAACAATGGGTGCTTATAATATGACAAAAGCTGCAGTAGTTGCCATTAGTGAAACTCTATACAGTGAATTAATGGATTTTAATATTCATGTCTCTTGTATTCAACCAACCTATTTTAAAACAAATATCAGTCAATCTGCAAGGGGAGGAAATACCATACAGAAAATCACTCAAAATTTTATTGACAGATCTGGTCTAGAAGCAAAAGAAGTTTCACAGGAGATATTGCATAGAGCTGGTAAAAAAGAACTCTATATTATTCTTCCAAAGTCGGCTCATAAAATGTGGTTATACAAAAGATTTGCTCCAACTAAATTTAGAAAAATAGTAAAAGAGCAATTTATGGGTGCCATGCATAAAGCATTAAAATATTCAAAATAAAAATGATGAAAGCCAATCAGGTATTTAGTTTAGAAGGAAAAGTAGCCTTAATTACAGGTGCCAGTAAAGGCATCGGAGAAGCAATTGCTCGAATTTTTGCAGCCAATGGTGCAAAAGTAATTATCAACTCCAGAAAACAAGAAGAGCTGGATAAAGTTGCTGCTGCTATTCAGGCAGATGGTGGCATTTGCACTGGTATTGCAGCCAATGCAGGGGATATTGCCGCTTGTAAAATACTCGTAGAAAAGTCTATTGCTTTATATGGCGGTATTGATATTCTGGTTAATAATGCAGCGAGTAATCCGGTATTTGGACCAGTTGTAGAATGCGAAGAATGGGCATTCGATAAAATCATGAATGTAAATGTAAAAGCGCCTTTTGAATTAGGTAAATTGATCTACCCAATCATGAAAGAAAGAGGTGGAGGATCAGTAATTAATATTAGTTCTATTGCAGGGCTTACTCCAGATCCAGGATTAGGCATGTATTCTGTTTCGAAGGCAGCGCTGAATATGCTCACTAAAGTATGTGCTAAAGAATGGGGCAAAGATGGAATAAGAGTCAATTCTATTTGCCCGGGACTCATCAAAACCAAGTTTTCTGAAGCATTGTGGCAGGACGAGAAATGGTTGAACCGATTTGTGAAAATGGCCCCAATCGCCAGAATGGGAACGGTGGAAGAAATTGCAGGAATGGCGCTGTTCTTAGCTTCTAGCGCTTCGGGTTATAGTACTGGAAATATTTTTACTGCAGATGGAGGTGTAACAATTTAATTATGGAAGCAATATTTATTACCGAACGATTAAAAACATTATTGCCCGAAATCAAACAATTCGTGCTCGATGAATTAATTCCATTAGAGAAAGAGCATACTACAAGACCTTTTAAACAAACCGAAAAATTATTGGCGGTTAAAAGAGAAATGGTAAAAGCCAAAGGTTGGTGGAATTGTCATCTACCAAAAGAAGAAGGTGGTATGGGTTTAAGCCTTTGTGAATTTGGACAAGTGAGTGAATTATTATCATTGGCTCCTTATTATGGCCAATATACTTTTAACGCACAACCACCTGATATTGGCAATACCGAACTCATTGGAAAATTTGCATCCGAGGCCATCAAAGAAAAATTTTTACACCCTTTACTCGAAGGAAAAATTCGCAGTTGTTTTTCGATGACCGAACCAGAATACCCTGGCTCAAATCCAACCAGAATGGGCACTACAGCCGTTCGTGAAGGAAACGAATATGTAATCAACGGACATAAATGGTTTACTTCTTCAGCGGATGGTGCTGCATTTGCAGTAGTGATGGCAGTTACCAATCCAGATGCGCCAAAGCATCAACGTGCCAGCATGATCATTGTTCCGACTGATACGCCAGGTTTTGAATTCATCAGAAATATACCTGTATTTGGTGAAGCTGGAGAAGGTTGGGCAAGCCATGCAGAGATCAGGTACAATAACTGTAGAGTACCAGTAGAAAATTTAATTGGCGTAGAAGGTGAAGCGTTTAAACTGGCACAAGAAAGATTAGGACCTGGAAGAATTCATCACTGCATGCGTTGGGTGGGTATTGCAGAAAAAGCTTTCGACCTTATGTGTAAGCGAGCAGCCACCAGAGAAATGGAAGAGGGTGTTTTGCTAGGACAAAAACAATTCATACAAGGATTTATTGCAGAGAGCAGGGTCGAAATAGATGCTTCCCGATTATTGGTATTGAGAACTGCTCATAATATTGATTTATATGGTGCAGCAGCCACCAGAGATCAGATTGCAGGCATTAAATTTTATGTAGCCAATATGGTATTGAAAGTTTTGGACAGAGCCATTCAAGTTCATGGTGCCATGGGCATTTCCGATGAAACCATGTTGGCGAATTTATATCAACACGAAAGAGGTGCCAGAATATGGGATGGTGCAGATGAAGTGCATATGCAAAGTTTGGCATTGAGTATTTTAAAAAAATACGGAATGGAGAAAAGAAAATAATAAGTATACACTTTTGTAAACAGTTGACGAGTTAATCAAGCAATATTCATGGAAAAAACGGTAGCACTTAGCAACGAAGAATTAGGGTTGAAGGATGCATTGAATAATTATATTTCGGCTCACGCTTTACCTATTCAACCCATCGAAAATATCAGTCGATTTCCTGGAGGATATTCTAATCTTACTTATTGTTTATCTACCAACGAAAAAGAATATGTGCTTAGAACACCACCACATGGGGCCAATATAAAATCGGCACATGATATGGGTAGAGAGTTTAAAGTACTCAGTTTACTAAAGCCCCATTTCGCTCAAGTGCCTGCTCCTATTGAATTTTGTGAAGATGTTTCCATTTTGGGTGCGCCTTTTTATATCATGGAAAAAATGGAGGGTATAATTCTTAGAGCATACAATGCACCAAAAATGCAATTGCCTGCTTCCACTTTTACATCACTCTCAGAACAATTGATTGATACATTGGTAGCATTACATTCAATCAATATTGCTTCAACGCATTTAGATCAATTGGGTAAACCAGATGGATATGTGCAAAGGCAAGTAGAAGGTTGGATCAAAAGATATTATACAGCCGAAACTGATACGATTGAAAGTATGAATCAGGTTGCAAAATGGTTACAAAGCTTTCGTCCGATTGAACAAGCTCCCTGTTTCTTACACAACGATTTTAAATACGATAATGTTATTTTTTCCAATGATTTTACAAACATAATTGGAGTGCTTGATTGGGAAATGTCTACCGTGGGCGATCCATTGATGGACTTAGGAGCTATGATGGCTTATTGGTTTGAAGCAGGGGAAGGGGATGTGTTTAAACAATATAATTTAAGTTGGTTACCTGGAAATTATACAAGACAAGAACTGCTTGATCGTTATGCAGCAAAAAGCGGTAGAGATTTAAGCGATATGCACTTTTATTTTGTATTCGGTTTATTTAAAAATGCAGTAATTGCACAACAAATTTATCATCGCTATAAACAAGGGCATAGTTCAGATGAAAGATTCGGTGCATTGCTGCCAATGATTCAATTATTAGGGGAAAAAGCCGAAAAAAATATACATTGAGCTTACACTAAAATCCATCTTTCCTTCTATACATTCCGCCTCTCCAATTGAAACGAGAAGACTGGTATTGTTCATAAGATTTCTGTATATAATAGCCCAATTCCAAATCGTTGAGCTGATGAACCAATTCGGAACTAGGTCGGTAACGAACCATGAATGTATCTAATTCTGGAGATTGAAGTTTAGTGATCTTCCTTACGAAAGCCTTACTAAATCTACTGTTTACATATTTTTCATTTTCCTGTTCAATCAATCTTTTCTGCAAAGCCAAAATACTTGCATTGCGTTTGAAACGGAACATATTGATGATCTCATCCAAATCAAAACCAACTGCAGTTCCCGGATTATAGGTGCTTGGTGGTTTCACTATACCCAATGATGGCTTTCTGAAATTAAATATTTTGGCATAGTCTTGCCGATTCATTGCGGAATCGTATCGGTAATAATTATTGCGCACTTTAACTTCTGGTAATTGCGCAGAATATACATGAATCATTACATTGAAATTATCCAGATTGCTGATGGTGTCAACCGGATACTTCATCGTAGATTTTCCAATCATCGAAAACCAAATTGAATCGGTATTTTTTACGGTGAGTATATACCTGCCAGTTGAATCGGTGATGGTTCCTCTTCCAGAAGTGCTTTGCACCGCAACGGCTTCTAATGGTCGTTTAGCAGAAATATCATACACTGTTCCACTGATGGTAGTGAATTGCGCATTGGCTTCACCCAAGAATACTGCATTCAACAGTACCAATAAAATGAAATAAATGCGTAGCTTTTTCCTCAATGGCCTTTAATTAATTTGTAATATTAAAGCAGCAAGGGCAGAGTACCATCTTTTAGCAAGGAATTAACGCCTTTTTTACACTTAGAATTTATGCTCTAAAATATAAGGCAACATTTTACGCCAAGTAGGCCAATCATGGGTAATATCTGCGCCCCAAACGTCTAAATCATTCCAAATTCCCTTATTATACAATACGGTTGAGAATCTTTTAGAGGCTTCCGGATCTTCATAAGAGCCACTGCCTGTATAAAGATGGATATGGTGGCTTGCACGAATCTTTTCTAAATACCATTCGTCGGACAAATTAGGTACATAATGTTCTGGACTATTAAAATAAACCTGGTCATCCCAAAAACCATCTGTGTATTCAGTTAAATTATACACTCCGCTCATGCTAATTGCTCCATTAATAATATCCGGGCGTTTTAAAAATAAATTCATGGCATGCAATGCACCAAAACTGGCTCCACAAGTGTAGATCATTGTTTCACTGCTCGTATTGGTTCTAATAAATGGAATCACTTCATTAAAAACATACTCGTTGAATTGGTTATGACGAATGGCTTTATGTTCAGGAATCATCTGCTTATTCATCCAGCTTTCTTTATTCATGCTGTCGATACTAAAAACCCGAATTTTTCCAGCATCAATTAATGGAGCCAATGCATCGAGCATCTGAAAACGTTCGTATTCCAAATAATCAGCTGCGGCTGTTGGAATTAACAATACTACAAACCCATAATGTCCGTAAGAAACAATGGGCATTTCTTTATTCAATGCGGGACTATGCCAAGATGATAACTCTCTATTCATAAATCAGTTTTTTTTATTCAATTGAATAATTCGCAATAGTGCTTATTAATCAATGCATGTTTTTTTAATTTCTTTCCAAAGATCTCTAAAGCATTGAGCCGCATAACTGCTTGCAGCAAAGGTTTCGAGAGGCGCTTCATTGACACCCATTTTTTCTACATCACTTAAATAAGGAATATAATTTTTAAAGAATAACTTGTCTTTATAAAATTCATTGATCACTTCATGGTGTAAATTTTTACGGTGATCAACCATGCTAAAAAAGCATTTTAATTTACTGATGTCTACTTCATTTTCTTTGCAATAATTCAATACAGATTCAAATGAACGTATTGATAATGTTGTTGGAATATTGGGCATCAGAATCCAATCAGCACCATAAAAAATAGCATCGTGCAAAAAGGAAATTCCCGGAGGGCAATCTAAAAAAACAATATCATATTCTTTTTTTACAGAAGAAAGTATGCTTGCTATTTTCTTCTTAGACTGTTTCATTTCGTTTAACAACACATCTGCATGGCGTGCAGATAAATCAGCTGGGATAATATCTAAATTTTCGTGATCGGAATGTTGAATGGCTTCAGCTAATCCGATTTCGCTATTCAATATTTTTTTTGCCTCGTTTTTAATGGCTGAATTTACACCTAAATAAAAAGAAGACGATCCTTGGGGGTCTAAATCCCAAACCAATGTTTTATAGCCTTCTTTTGCAGCCAAAAACGCCAAGTTAATGGTGGCAGCTGTTTTGCCTACTCCACCTTTTAAATTGTACAATGCTATGGTAACCATGGAAACTATTTTTCGTGAAAAGAAAGATAGTAAAATTACAATAAGGCACCCAATAAAAGGCAACCTAAAACAATAATCGGTGCGGGAATATGGTTGAGTTTGAGCAAAACAAAGGTGATTATTACAATAAAAATATCCCAAATGGCAGTAGACCAATTTCCTTCAAATAAAGGAAAGAATATATTGTCTTTTAATAAATAAGCTGTTGCTCCAGACATAATGCCCACTACAGCAGCATTAATCCCTTCTAAGGAACGATAAATAACTGCATATTTTTTAAGGTTATGCCATACCGGGAAAAAGAACAAAACCAATAATGCACTTGGCAAGAATATGGCTATCGCACCAATAATACTACCCATTAACTGTGTTGCAGATCCTTGCTCCCTCAGGGCCATCCCGCCAGTAAAAGCACCTATTGAAAATACTGGCCCTGGAATAGCACGCACCATACCCGATCCGGTTAAAAAATCTTGTCGATCAATTTTTAAAACGTCTCTGCCTGTTAATTGTATATGTTTGGTTTCTGGGCGTGTAACATATTGCTCATACATCAAAGGCATTAAAACATCGCCGCCTCCAAATACCAGGCTACCAAAACGATAATTGTTCTCAAATACATTGATGATTTTTTGATTCTTCCATTTATTGTTGGTGGCTGTTTCCGAAAAATAACCTGCTAAACCAAACAATGCCAAAAAGATCAGCATATTGCCCCATTTAATTCGTTTTGGGGGCACTTCTTTTTGAGGAATTCGTTTCTCGCTAAAATTGGTGGCAATTCCTGCCAATACAATCAATCCAGGAAAAATCCAGGGAGTTTTGAAAGCGAGGAATGTAGCAATGGTGGCTACAATCATGATCACTCTTGTGATGGTGTTATGAATAGATAATCCAAATGTTTTAAAAGAAGAATAGGCAATAAACCCAATGGCCATTGGTTGAATAAATTGAAAAATGGCTGCTTTTTTTTGAATGTCTGCAAAATAATCCAACAAAAAAGACAGACCAGTCATGATGATACAAGCAGGCAAAATCCAGATCAATAAAGTAAATAATGCCAAGCCAATACCACCTCGTTTAAAACCAATCAGGGTAAGTGTTTGCGTTGAAGAAGCACCAGGTAACAATTGACAGAATCCATTGTATTCCATCAATTCAGTCTCAGTAATATCTCTTCTTTGCTGAACAAAAGTTTTCATCATCATGCCCATATGACCTTGCGGACCACCAAATGCAGTAATACTATGCAAAAAAACAGCACGCAAAAAAGGTATATGTCGGTGGAAAATCATTTCTTTAAACCGATCTCTCTCAAGCGTTCGTCTAAATACTCACCTGCAGTGGCGTCAGGATATGCTTTTGGGTGTTCTTTATCTATACAACTTTCTAGACAGGCTAAATTCATTTCACTTCTAGGATGCAAGAAGAAAGGCATTGAGAAACGGCTGGTATGCCATAATTCACGAGCAGGATTCACCACACGATGAGTAGTGCTTCTTAATTTGTTATTGGTCAATCGTTGCAACATATCCCCCACATTCACTACAATTTGTTCGGGTAAGGAAGTTACATTGACCCAATCACCTTGCTTGGTCAATATTTGTAACCCGTCAGCTGAAGCGCCAACCAATAAAGTGATGAGGTTGATATCTTCATGTTGCTCTGCACGAATAGCCGATTTAGGTTCTTGCGTTATTGGAGGATAATGAATACAACGCAGAATAGAATTGCCATTTTGCACATATTGATCAAAATAATGTTCATCTAATTGTAAGTACAAAGCAATTGCTTGTAACAAGGCTTTACCACTCTTTTCGAAATTGCGGTAAGCATTATACAATGTTTGATTAAACGGAGCTATCTCTGGCACAGAAACATTTGGCGGGTATTCCGACTGAATTGGGTCATTGTCTTCTACTGTTTGACCGTATTGAAAAAATTCTTTTAAATCGGGCGCTTCGCTCCCTTTTGCATGTTCTCTTCCGAAACTGGTATAGCCTCTTTGACCTGCTAAACCGGGTATTTCATAGCCTAATTTTTTTTCTAAAGGCATCGAAAAAAACTGTTGCACATATTCATATTGTTGAGCAATCAACTCATCTGGAACGCCATGGTTTTTAACTGCTACAAAACCTACTTCTTCATAGGCTTTTCCGAGCTGCTCTACAAATGCTGCTTTTTGAGCTGGGGTTCCGTGGGTGAAATCAGCTAAATCAACTACTGGGATGGCCATTGCAATTCATTTTAAGTGAATGGATGAAATAATAGGTAAATTACGAAACTCGCTCCAATTAGTAGTGTTAGTGAATAAAATTGCTATTTGCTGAATTTTTATCAACTTTAGAAAATGAATCGAATAGTTAATATTGGTATACTCGTTTTGATGATTAGTTGTTGTTTTAGCTGTGGTATGGCAACATATGTAAATACCAATAATTTTTCTACTGAACTAGTCAATCAACCACCAGATTATTCCGATCTGAATAACTGGGCTGCCCATCCATACAAAACAGATCCGTCAGATAGTGTTCCAAAAGATTTGCAGATAGATTATCAACCAGATTCTACGATTGATGTTTTTTTCATTCATCCTACTTCATATGTTGATCAGAATAGGCCATTGGGCTGGAATGCATCACTGAATAATTTATCAGTGAACCAAAAAACCGATAACGGTTCCATTCTTTTTCAGGCAAGTATATTTAATGAAGTAGGAAGGGTTTTTGCACCACGGTATCGTCAAGCAAACCTTTCGGCATATTTCCCTAAAAATTTACAAGATAGTACCAATGCAATGGCTGCTTTTGAATTGGCTTACCAAGATGTAAAATTGGCATTTGAGTATTATTTATTACATAACAATAATGGAAGACCAATTATTATTGCTTCACATAGCCAAGGAAGTACACACGGAAAAAGATTGATCAAAGAATTTTTTGATAATAGTAATTTAAAAAACAAACTGGTGGTTGCCTATTTGGTGGGTATGCCCATTGAAACAGATTATTTAAAGAATATTAAAGCATGTGTCAGCCCTATACAAACTGCTTGTATTTGTAGCTGGCGAACTTACAAAGACGGGTACCTGCCTCCTTTTGTTGAAAAAGAAACGTTTAAAGCAATAGTGACCAATCCACTCACTTGGGACAGTAGCAAACCCATAGCTACAAGGGATTTAAACAAAGGTGGAATATTATTAAAATTCAATAAGAAGGTAGAGAAAGTAACCAATGCTGCAGTATATGGCAATGTACTTTGGTCTAATAAGCCGCATTTTTTTGGTAATGTTTTTTACACCACCAAGAATTATCATGTAGCAGATATGAATTTATACTACCTGAATATTAGAGAGAATGCTGCATTGCGGGCTAAGCTTTTTTGGAAGCAATAAGAATATCTTAATTACCGTACACGCTCAAAAATTTAATCCGCATAATTTTTAATTGCTCCCAATTATAATCGTATTCGGCCAGTTCTTCGCGAGCCACGTCTAATGAAGATGTTTCACAACTTTTAAAGTATTCAATGATTTCTTCCTGATCAACTTCATCTAACCATTCGTCGATGGCATAATCTAAATTCAATCTTGTGCCACTTGCAGCAATGGTTTCCATCTCTTCCAATAGCTCATCTAATTTCAAGCCTTTATTTTTGGCAATGGTTTCGAGTGGAATTTTTTTATCTACATTCTGAATAATATAAATTTTATTGCTTCCTGCATTTGCCACACTGCGCATTACAAAATCATCGGGCTTTTCTATTTCGTTCTCTTCAACATATTTGGCAATTAATTCAACAAATGGTTTGCCATATTTGATGGATTTGCCCTTACTTACTCCCTGGCATTTTTCCATTTCTTCTAATGTGGTAGGATAGAGTGTAGCCATGTCTTGCAGCGAATTCTCTAAGAATATTACAAAAGGAGGAAGTGATTTTTTCTTCGCTTCTTTCTGGCGCAATTCCATCAACATGGTAAATAATTTATCATCGGAAGCTGCGCCGGTTTGAGAAGCATTTTCGCCTTCTTCATCATCGGCATTGGCATCTTCAAATAAATTATTCATTACAATTTTAAAGGAAACAGGTTTCTTTAAAAATTTATCCCCTTTTGGTGTTACTTTAATTAAACCATATTCTTCAATGTCTTTCTGCAATAAATTATCCAATAACATTTGTCTAATCAGACTGTTCCAATAATGTGGCTCCTGGTCATTCCCTATAGCAAATAGAGGAGATGCATCATGGCGGAACATGGTATTCTGTGGAGTTAATTTTCCAATTAATACATTCACCACATAATCGGTAATAAAACGTCCATCCAATGCATTTACTACTTTCAATACTTTAACTACTTCATTCTTGGCCTCTACTTTTTCTTTAGGGTTTTTACAATTATCACATAAACCACAATTTTCGGTATTCCAATTTTCACCGAAATAATGCAACAATATTTTTCTTCTGCAAACAGAACTTTCTGAATAAGCCACCATTTCATCAATCAACTGAGCTCCCACTTCTCTTTCACTCAATGGCTTGTCTCTCATCAGGTGTTCTAATTTAGAAACATCTTTATGAGAATAATACAATACACAAATTCCTTCTAGTCCATCTCTTCCGGCCCTTCCTGTTTCTTGATAATAGTTTTCAATTGATTTGGGAATATTAAAATGTATTACAAAACGAATATCCGGTTTGTCAATGCCCATTCCAAAAGCAATGGTAGCAACAATAACCTGCACATCTTCATTCAAAAACTGGTCCTGTCTTTTGGCCCTTAATTTTTGATCGAGACCCGCATGATAAGCCACTGCTTTGATTTTGTTGGCCACCAATAACTCCGCCAATTCTTCGGTAGTTTTTCTATTGAGGGTATAAATGATTCCGCTCTTCCCCTTGTGTTGACTAATAAATTTTACAATGCTTTTTACAGTTTGTTCTTTCTCAATTTTAGGTTGAATCTCATAAAACAAACTGGAACGGTTAAAAGAAGAGATCAGCACTTCAGGCGATCGAAGGCCTAAGTTTTTTACAATATCGCTCTGCACTTTAGGAGTTGCCGTTGCAGTTAAGGCAATCACTGGAATGTCGGGGTTGATAATATCCATCATTTCGCGAAGTCGGCGATATTCAGGTCTGAAATCATGTCCCCATTCCGAAATACAATGCGCTTCATCAACTGCAAAAAAAGAAATATTTAAATCACTGAAATACTCCAGGTTTTCTTGCTTGGTTAGTGTTTCAGGAGCAACATATAATAGTTTTGTTTTGCCACTATTTAAATCGTCTTTTACAGCCTTGATTTGTCCTTTGTTCAAAGAAGAATTGAGAAAATGGGCAACTTCGTCGTTCTCGCTATAGCCTCTAACCAGGTCTACTTGGTTTTTCATCAATGCAATGAGTGGAGAAACAATGAT
This sequence comes from Sphingobacterium thalpophilum, assembly GCA_943372285.1. Classification (GTDB taxonomy): domain Bacteria; phylum Bacteroidota; class Bacteroidia; order Chitinophagales; family Chitinophagaceae; genus Sediminibacterium. The sequence continues at coordinate 183,707 of CALRYA010000004.1, forward strand.
CGCACAACCAGGCATAATAAGGGCAGGTAATTGATAACACAAACTCTTACCACCTCCGGTAGGCATAATTACAAAAGTATCTCTACCATCCAGCAAGCTATTTATGGCTTTTTCTTGTGTGCCTTTAAATTCCCTGAACCCAAAATATTGTTCCAATGCTCCATAAATATCATATTGGTGAGCAGTAATAGGTGCTTTTTTACTAATTGGTTTTTTTACAGCCGATTTTTTTGTGGTTGCCATCTCTCGAAATCTATTTTTACTACAAACAGTCTAATAATAAGTAAACTAATATAATCTTTTTTACTGAAAAATCCATCAAATTGTGAAGAATGGATGTACTTTGTAAAAGGGGCGCTAAGTTAACAAAATGCAAGCGCATTTTTTCCCCTTAGTTGTTAAAGTTTACCTTTGTTAAGCATGAAAGCAAATATTGTACAAACAGCACTCAACACTATTGAAATAGAAACCCTTGCCATTCAAGGGCTTGCATCTTTGATTGATCCATCATTCGAAGCAATCATTCAAAAAATCCATCAATCAAAAGGGAGATTGATTATCAGTGGTATTGGTAAGAGTGCCATTGTTGCTCAAAAAATAGTAGCCACCTTAAATTCCACTGGAACACCATCTTTATTCATGCACGCTGCTGATGCCATTCATGGAGATCTTGGTATGATTACTGAACATGATGTTGTGTTAATCATCAGTAAAAGCGGAGAAAGTCCAGAAATAAAAGTATTGGTTCCCTTGATTAAGAATTTTGGAAATAGTATGATCGGAATGGTTGGTAACATGGAAAGCTTTTTAGCTAAACATGCCGACTTTGTGTTGAATACAACTGTATCAAAAGAAGCATGTCCCAATAATTTAGCACCAACCAGCAGCACCACTGCTCAAATGGTTATGGGCGATGTGTTGGCTGTTTGTTTGATGGAACTTAATGGATTTAATAATAGAGATTTTGCTCGTTTTCATCCTGGAGGTAATTTAGGAAAGCGATTGTATTTAAGGGTAGAAGATATTGCAGCTAACAATGAACAACCAGCAGTTTTAGCCAGTACAACGCTAAAAGAAGTAATTGTTGAAATAACCGAAAAAAGATTGGGCGTAACTGCTGTAATTGATGATCAACATCAATTGAAAGGTATTATAACAGATGGCGACTTAAGAAGAATGCTCGAAAAAACCACTGATATAGGTGCAATCTGCGCTCGAGATATTCTAACCCCAAATCCTATTACTGTAAGTCCTGATGTATTAGCCGTAGAAGCATTGGAAATATTAAGATCAAATGATATCAGCCAATTGGTGGTATCCAATAATGGCACTTACAGAGGTATTATACATTTACACGATTTAATCAGGGAAGGAATTGTTTAAAGAAACAATAAGTTGATGTTAAAATCGTTCAATAATGCTGTACTATTGCAACGCAAAATTGAACTTTTAAAAACTAAATCCTTTCAATGAACAAACACCATTATGTAGCGATTATGGCCGGTGGAATCGGCAGTCGTTTCTGGCCAAAAAGCAGAACATCATACCCAAAACAATTTCTAGATATCTTAAATACTGGTAAATCTTTAATTAGATGGACATACGAGAGATATGCTGCATTTATACCGAACGAAAATATTTTTATTGTTACATCCGATGAGTATGTAAGCATTGTTCATGAGCAGTTGCCAGAATTACCAATAGAAAATATTTTAGCAGAACCCAGCAGAAAAAATACTGCACCTTGTGTGGCATATATTTCTTATAAACTATTGCAAAAAGATCCTGAAGCTTCATTGATTGTTGCGCCAAGTGATCATATGATTTTGGATGGAGAAAATTTTAAGAAGATCACTTTGCAGGCATTGGATTTTGTAGGTCATATCAAATCATTGGTTACTTTAGGAATTAAACCTACGCATCCAAACACTGGTTATGGTTATATTCAACATGAAACCATGCAAGTTGCCGATGGTATTTATAAAGTAAAAACTTTTACTGAAAAGCCCAATTTAGAATTGGCTAAAACTTTTTTAGCCAGTGGAGATTTTTTATGGAATGCAGGTATTTTTGTTTGGCAGGTTAAAAATGTTATGAAAGCATTTGAACAGTATCAACCAGAAATGTTTGAATTATTTGATGCTGAGAAAGCGCATTTTAATACACCTTCTGAGAAAGAAGCTATTAATAGAATTTATCCATTATGTACCAATGTATCAATCGACTTTGCCATTATGGAAAAAGCCGATAATGTATATGTAATTCCTTCTTCTTTTGGTTGGAGCGATTTAGGTACTTGGAACAGTGCTTATGATAATTTAGAAAAGGATTATTTGGGCAATGCAGTGGCATCTCCCAATGTAATTGTGATTGATGCCACAAAATGTATGGTATCAGCCAATCATGAAAAACTCATTGTATTACAGGGTTTAGACGATTTTATTGTTGTAGATACAGATGATGTTTTATTGATTTGTAAAAAAGAAAAAGAACAAGCCATTAAAGAATATGTGGCCGAAGTAAAACGCAATAAAGGCGATCAATATATATAAACGATTGTGGCTTTTTAAAAAAAAGAGGGATGGCTTGGCTATCCCTTTTTTATTTTGCCTACATTTGAAAGAATACAAACTACAAACGATGGCTTTATTGCGAACAGTTATCACCGGAACAGGCAGTTATATTCCTCCGCATATTAAATCAAATAAGGATTTTGCAGAACAAGATTTTTATGCCGAAGATCACGAAAAAATTGCTGCTCCATCTACAGAAATTGTAGAGAAGTTCAAGGACATTACTGGTATTGCAGAAAGACGTTATGTAGGTAATGAATTCACCGCTTCGGATATGGGCGTTATTGCTGCTAAACATGCCATCGAAAATGCAGGCATTGATCCTGAAACCATAGATCAAATAATTGTAGCTCATAATTTTGGAAACGTATTAAAAAATACTATTCAAACTGATGCCGTGCCTTCATTGGCATCACGTATTAAAAGTGCACTGGGAATTCGCAATCCAAATTGTATTGCATATGATGTATTATTTGGATGCCCGGGTTGGATCTTAGGCGTAACACAAGCCAATGCATTTATTCAATCTGGATTGGCCAAAAAAGTATTGGTGATTGGTACAGAAACATTGAGCAGGGTAATTGATCGTTACGATAGAGATAGCATGATCTTTAGCGATGGAGCAGGCGCTTCAATCATTGAAGGGGTTGAGGGAGATGAACATTCAAAAGGCATCATCTCACAGAGTATGCAAAGCCATTGTGTAGATGAAGTGAATTATATCACCATGGGTAAATCATATAAACCCGATACAGACCCATCAGTTCGATATATTAAAATGAAGGGAAGAAAAGTGTATGAATATGCCATTAAAAATGTTCCAATAGCCATGAAAGCTTGTTTGGATGAAGCAGGTGTACATGTTAGCGAGGTAAAGAAATTTTTTCTACACCAGGCCAACGAAAAAATGGATGAAGGGTTTATAAAGGCATTATTTAAATTATATGGCATCAAAGAAATACCGGCCAATATAATGCCCATGAGCATTCATCTTTTGGGAAACAGTTCCGTTGCAACCATTCCTACACTATATGATTTAGTTCATAGAGGTGAGTATGATGAACATCAATTAGAACCAGGAGATATTATATTATTTGCATCGGTTGGTGCAGGTATGAATATCAATGCAATCTGTTATAGGGTATAATTATTTGGGAGCAAAAAATAAGGCCGTCCACCGTGTGATGTTCGATGAACGACCTTTATAAACTATCCCCCAATAGTTCTGCTTAATAAGCCCCTCTCACTTTTGACTTTCATTGATATTGGATACTCAACGGGGCTTTTATATTAATTAAAATACTTATCTTAGAAAACGATTGCGCTGTCCAATACATACTTAATTAAGGGTAAAATTAGTTGTTGCGATCTTACAGAACAACTGTGTCTTTACACAGTTAGTGTTTAACATTTTATTATATTTGGTACATGAATATTAAACAAAGTGATTATAATACCCCTAAACTGATCAGTTCAGTTCCCATTGATTTGAATAGTTCCTCTTATAAGGAATTTGCTAAAACCATCAGTAGATTTCCAGAAGAAGCCATATATATTTATTCATTCAAAGAAAACCGGCTGATTTATGCAGCTGGATGGGAGGAAACTCTTGGTTACAAGGATAGTGAAATAGATTTACAAACAATTGTACAACAAACAGATCCTGCACACGCTCCTTTTGCATTTGATTTAAATGACCAGGCGGTGAAATTTATTTTGAGCAGTAAGTTTAAGATGCTTGACTATTCATTCACCATGGAAATCAATAAAATTCATAAAAATGGTAGTCTAGTTCCAATGATGGTGAAATTAGGAATCTATAGTGTACATGAAGATGGAAGTGTAAAAGAAGCAATAGGAAGATTTCAAATAAACAGGGGATTGCGTTTTGGCAAAGTAATTCGCTATGCATCTTATGGACCAAATAAAGATGAATTTGAAGAAGCTTTGAACAAGGCATTATTCAACCATATAGCGATATCTGATAAAGAGAAAGAAGCGCTTTCATTTATTGCCAAAGGCCTTACTTTAAAGGAGATAGCACATGAACTGGGTATTAGTCAATCGGCAATTGAGAAAAGAATTAACCCTTTATACAAAAGATTTGATGTGCGTGGATTACCCCATTTAATAGGGTTCGCTTATGAGAATTTTATTTTACCCTAATGGTGTTTTTTACAATTATTTACTCAGCTGTACAAAATGAATAGCTTCATTGGAAACACCAATGGTTAGCAAAAAATTTTTCCAATTATTTTTAATATCAGCATCTCCATCATTTCCTAATACCCAAATGATATTGCCATTTTTAATTGCTGCAGCATTTGTTGGATTTGCATTCAGGTGTTGAGCAAATAAATCGGCTGTGATCGTTTCATTGCGAATAGGATCACCTGGATTGATATCATCTATTACCAAGTAATCAGCAGTACGCCATGTACACAAAGCGTATTCATCTTCTTTTAAAATGGCTTCATCGGTTTCATACAATAGGGTTAAGATTTTTGTACCTGTGGTATACAAACATTTTTGGCGATGGATAGATTTTTCATTGGCGATTGCCACTGCTAAAGGTGTTTTACCACTATTGGCCTGGCCAGTTAATAACAAATGTTGCCCTTTAGTATTATCTGTATAATAGTTTAACACGATTGTTTTATTAGCGGGAGTAATTGTATGATTCCATTGACTCAGCCTCAATTGAAAAGGGTAATTAGCTGTTTGCTGACAAATTTTTGTGATGTACCAAGAACGACTGATATATAATAATGCAATAAAAATGATAACAGGAATGACAAATAACCAATTTAATTCTAATGTAGTTCCTGCTGCAAAACCCAAACCACCCACTGTAAAAAATCCCATATCAATTAAGGTGTCTTGAATAATGTTTTTATTGTCTGGAGTAAAAACATATTTTCCATCAGCGCCCTGTCCTTCTTTCAATTGTTTGATAATATTATACACTTCAAAGCCGATCCAAGCTAAAGCCATCCCAACACCTGCCCATAATCCAGGATACAAAACATTGGGCCAACAATGATGAAGTAATAAATAAATACCAGCTGCCGGAATAAACCCTAGCGCAATATGCCCTGTTTGATTGGCCAGATAAGCATAACTCAACGTAATACCTCTGTAAGAATCCTTACCAATTAAATCGTATTTGAGTTGTGCTTTAATGCGGGTACTGGAGATGGATTGAGTTGTTTGCATTATGCAATATTAATATTACTAAGGAGCATTATTCACTACATTAATGTGCAACTTGATTGCACAGTTAATTATTTTACCTTTTCACTAATCCAATTTCCTAAAATTTCAAGTAACTCTGGTGCAATAGATTCTTGAAGATCTGAATATTCTTCAAAAGTGCATTTTTTGCAATGTTGAAATAAATGATTGAGGTCCCTTAATACCTTAGTTTCAACATTTTTATTTCCTCCTTGTTTAATGTATTTTTCAATAGCTTCTAAGTTTGTTTGAGCATCTACTTGAATATCTTTTTCACCATTTATTGCCAATACACTGCATTTTACTCCTACAAGATATTCACTTGGATCAATTTTCATAAAGGTAACATACCATGGGAAATTTAATGTAACAACAAGTTTTTTTACATAGTTATTCATACTCAATTCATCTGTAACTCCAGTAGTATTTTTTACTACTGATTTAGATTGATTGTCCTGCCAATCTTTGAAGATTTTAATCCCGTTAATTCTAGCTGTAGCTGTGTCTGGAGCATTAATAATTGCACTAACGAGATTATTCAACATGGGCTTCAATTCCCCAATCGACTTCATTGAAACTCCTTGAGATATCGCCATACTTGAAGTTTGTTGTTCAATTAGTTGAGTAGATTTAACTCCTGGCGAAGCCATTAATACAACAAACTTAACGTCGTCTCTTTTGCTTGCAAGAATAGTAGCTATTAACCCACCTTCACTATGGCCTATTAAGCCTATATTCTTAGTATCTATTTCTTTCCTGCTTTTTAAGTATTCAATGCCAGCTTCAATATCATTTACAAAATCAAAAGTAGTTGAGCTCATAAAGTCTCCAGTAGATTTTCCCATTTCTCTATCGTCCATGCGCAAAACGGCAATACCTTTTTTTGTTAAATAGTCGGCTATGATCGCAAAGGGCTTATGTTCAAACATTGTCTCATCTCTATCCTGTTTACCACTACCAGTAATTAATATAGCTACTGGATAAAGAGATTTGCCAGCTTCATTTATTGTACCAACGGATGTAGGGATAGTTAATGTAGCTCCAAAATGTATTGACTTATTTTTATTATCAAATTCAACTTCTTCAGAGATATAGGAAAAAGGAGGCTTAGGTGTTTGTGTTCTGATAAAAGTTTTTTCCTTAGTAACATCTGAAGTTTTTTTCATCGGAACTTGAATTGTCAAACCGCCTTGAATCCATTTACCATTTAAACTTTTATCGTCAAGCAACTCTCCTTCAAACTTTAATGAGACTGCCTTTATTACTATAACAATTGTATTATTTGAGACAATGACCTCTGAAGCTGGAACATTATATGCTTTCTGAATGGGCACATCTAGACTTGCAGAATAAGAACCATTTTTCGCATTTTTAATATGAAAAACAATATCAATACTACGTTGTGCTGCTACTAGTTTGCCTTCCCAATCACCAATAAATGATTGGGCATTAGTTAAAAACGAAAAGGCTTGTAAAAGAATAATCAGTGAAACTTTTTTCATAGTAGTTCTTTTAATGAATTTAACAAAAACAACCATACGAATTATAAGTATTCGATTGAGAATTCTGTTAAAATTTATTGAAAAAAACTTTTTTTGAATTAATGACAACACACAATCATGTAGGTGGCTTCCAAAACGTAATACCAATTCATGAAAACATAGTATCCAATCATTCAATTAATGAACTTTTAGATATGATGAATACGCAAATTCAAAAAATGGATAAAAAAGACTAATACCCTCTCTCGTTCTTTCCTTCTAGATAATTTAAGAATGCTTTGTTCACCACTCGGTTTCCGCCTGGTGTTGGATAATTTCCAGTGAAGTACCAATCACCTGTATTCGTAGGGCAACTATCATGCAAGTCTTCGATGGTTTGATAAATTACCTGAATCGGCAAATCCACTTCTGGCGGTGTGATTAGTTGAGCAATTTTATCAGAAATTTCTTGAGTAGTAAATGGTTTGTAAATCTGCCTCACCACATTTTCGGTATGTAATTGATTGCCTTCCTTTAATTGAATGATTCTCTCTTTAACTTCGGAAATAACATGATCCATGCCTCTTTCATGCAATAATGCAATGGCTGCACGGAATGCAATAAAATCGCCGAGTTTGCTCATATCAATACCATAACAATCAGGGTAACGAATTTGAGGGGCCGAAGAAACCACAATAATTTTCTTAGGCTTTAAACGCGATAACATGCGCACAATACTTTCTTTCAAAGTGGTTCCACGTACAATACTATCATCTATTACTACTAAAGTGTCTTCGTGTTTTCTAACAGTACCATAAGTAATATCGTACACGTGTTGCACCATTTCATTTCTATTGGCATCTTCGGTAATGAAAGTGCGCAGCTTCACATCTTTGATAGCAATTTTTTCCTGACGAATTTTTCGGTTGATCATTTCTTCGAGTTTCTCTTCGGAGAAATCTCTGTCCCAACTTAAAATGCGTTCTACTTTAATTTTATTTAAATACGCTTCCATACCTTTTACCAGTCCGTAAAAAGCTACTTCTGCAGTATTGGGTATATATGAAAAAATGGTGTTCTTTAAATCGTTGTTGATACTCTCTAAAACGGTTTCACTCAGGTGTTGACCCAATGCAATTCTTTCTCTATAAATTTTTTCGTCGCTACCGCGGGAAAAATAAATTCTTTCGAAACTACATGCCCTTCTTTCTTTTGGCTCTAATATTTTTTCAATGCTATAATTACCCGCATCATCTACAATCAAAGCCATGCCCGGCATGAGTTCCAACACTTCATTTTCTCCAACATTAAAAGTTGTACGAATAGCAGCACGTTCACTGGCTGCAACAATTACTTCATCATTGATATAATAATATGCAGGGCGAATACCATGTGCATCGCGCATAACAAAACTATGTCCATTGCCGAGTAATCCTCCAATAGTATAACCGCCATCAAATAAAGGAGTTGCTTTTTTTAATACAGAACTAATACTTGCTTCATTTGGATGCAAGGCATCTTCATCGCATAAATAATGATGCAATACCTCTAACATCGCAGCCAGATCACTCTGCTTTTGAAAATCGCCGGGTTGCATATTGATCAAATCGAATAACTCATCGGTATTCACCAAATTGAAATTACCCGCCAATGCCATATTCTTACCAGGAAGCAAATCACGCTTTATAAATGGATGACAAAACTCTACATTGTTCTTGCCTTGTGTACCATATCTCAAATGACCCAATAATAATTCACCCAGAAAAGGCAAATGCCCTTTCATTAATCCGGGATGCTGTTTAATATCGGGCTGGTATTTTTCTAATTCCTGTATTTCCTGCCCTACTTTAAAAAATAAATCTGCAATCGGTTGTTGTGCACTGCTGCGCATTCGATGCAGAAAAGGGTTACCAGGTTCTGTATTTAATTTTACTACGGCCAGGCCGGCTCCATCCTGCCCTCGATTGTGTTGCTTTTCCATGAGCAGGTACAACTTATTCAGGCCATAAGTAACCGTTCCATGTTTTTGGAGAAAATAAGAGAAGGGCTTTCGCAAACGAATATAAGCCAGGCCACATTCGTGTTTAATCTCGTCGCTCATAGTATTTATTAAAAGAAGTGGCGAAGTTACAACTCCGCCACCTTTTTTTATATTATTTATATACCGGTTCCATTTGTACTACTTCTGCCAACCATAGGAACTCTTTCAGAAAGTTATCTACGGTTTTTTTAAACCCAGGATCCAGTAAATTACCTGCTTCATCAAACTTTTTATCTACAAAAGGAGTAATCAGCATTTGGGGAGAGGCAATCCCAAATAAACCAGGCACCAGCAATAATAATTGTTGAGAAGCACGAATACCGCCCATTCCACCAACTGATGCAGGTGCTAAACCAAAAGCTTTTCTTGATTGCTTGGGGAAATAATCCAATAAATTTTGCATTGCCGGCGAATAACTTCCATTGTATTCTGGGGTAACCAAAATAAAAGCCTGTGCTCCAAACATTCTTTCTGCCAAAGGCTTATACTGCTCAGGCGTTTGTTCTACAGAACTAAACACATTCTGCAATAAGGGTAAATTCCATTCACGAATATCAATGATGCCAACTTGGTGTTCGCCAATTGCATCGATTTCTTGCTTTAAATGAAGTGCCAAACGGTGGGTTACACTGTTTTGTCGGGGGCTACCTGAAATTATTTCTATACGCATGATTGTACAACAATTATAGATGAAACTAGTTCAAATTTGACTTTTTTATGCCTGTTTTACCATTTGAACAGCCATATTCAATTTAATTTCGTCGCTTACCACTACACCGCCTGCTTCTGTTACAGCGCTCCAGGTTAATCCAAAATCGCTGCGGTTGATCTTTCCATTGATTTCAAATCCAGCTTTGTTTTGACCATAAAAATCGGTCATAGTTCCTCCAAATTCAACATTTAAGCTAACAGGCTTGGTGTTTCCCTTGATGGTTAAATCTCCATTTAAAACATAGTCTGAACCTCCTTTTGGAACCAAAGAGGTAGAAACAAACTGAAGTGTGGGAAATTTCTCCGCTTCAAAAAAATCAGCACTTTTTAAATGCGTATCTCTTTGCTCGTTGTTGGTAGAAATGCTATTTACATTTGCAGAGAAATTAATTTTTGCATCGCTAAAATTTTCTTCAGCAGATTCTAAAGTAGCATCAAATTCTTGAAAGCTACCAGTTACATTGGTGATCATTAAGTGTTTCACTTTAAAAGTGATTTCACTGTGCATTGGGTCGATTTTGTAAGTTGACATTGTTTTGTATTTATTTGTTTATAATTAAAATAGATTTTTCATTTTGAATGGATCAGTCTTCGATCAATACGCCCATTTTACCCATTTGATAATCTCTGAACGCTTCCATGATTTCCGTTTGATTATTCATCACAAATGGACCATGCGATGCAACAGGTTCATTCAAAGGCTCGCCTGTTCCCATCAATAGCAAACTATCTTCTATTGCAATAATATTTATCCCTTCACCATCTTGATCTAAGATGGCCATGTAATTGGCGTTGATCAAAGAATTACTTGCATCGCTCGTTTCGCCCAAATTCACCAAGCCATTCAAAACATAGATAAATGCTTGATGAGTCATTTCGAAAGGAATAAAATAAGTTGCTCCCGCTTTTATTTTTATGGTGAACATATTTATTGGAGACTGTGGAATGATCGGTCCTTTTAATCCAGCCAATGATCCTGCAATTACTTGAATACTCGTTGCTTGATCTTCGCTAACCAATGTTGGTGTATCTTCTTTGGTAAGCGGTAGATACACAGGTGCATCCATTTTATTTTTTGCAGGAGAGTTAATCCATAATTGAATCAACTCTTGTTTGCTGCCTAATGCATGAATATCTGCTGGAGGTCTTTCGCTGTGAATCACACCCATTCCAGCATTCATCCATTGTGTTCCACCAGCGTAAACAATATGATCGTTGCCTCTGCTATCGCGATGGTGTACACCACCTTCAAAAATAAAAGTGACAGGAGAAAATCCTCGGTGAGGATGAGCACCCACTCCTGCATTTTTAAGATCGGCATCTTTGGCTACATCAATTTTTGCATGATGCAATAATAAAAATGGATCGAGCATATCTACTTTGGCCGAAGGCAGAGCCTGACGTATTGGAAAGCCGCCCATATTCATGGGTTGTCCGTATTCTATTGATTGTATGCTTCTGTTTTTCATGATGAATTATTTTATTTGCATTGGAACTTCTATTAATAATAATTCTGCATCGGTACTAGCACTAATTTGCAAATCCTTTATTTCAGAAATACCTAGCCCATCTCTTTCATTCAATTCAATTCCATTGATGCTAACATTTCCTTTGATCAGGAATGCATACACACCGTTTTCACTTTTATGCAATGCATAATTGGTTGTAAAGTCTTTTGATAAATTAGCCAAAGAAAACCAGGCGTCCTGATTGATCCAAACTGCTTTATCATCATCTGGTGCAACTACAGTTAGAATTTGATCAATTCTATCTTTCGGATTGAATGATTTCTGTTCGTACCTCGGTTCTATATTTTGGGTTTTAGGAAATACCCAGATCTGTAAAAATTTTACTTCCTTGTTTTTGTTTGCATTCATTTCGCTATGCGCAATACCACTACCAGCACTCATGATTTGTACATCGTGTTGACGAATAATTTCATTTCTTCCTGTACTATCATTGTGATGCAAATCTCCTTCTAGCGGAATAGACACTATTTCCATATTATCATGAGGATGTTTGCCAAAACCCATTCCTGCTGCTACTGTATCGTCATTCAATACACGAAGTGCACCAAAATGCATCCTTTCCGGATCATGGTAATGACCAAAACTGAAACTGTGGTAACTATTGAGCCAACCAAAACTATTGTGACCCCTTGTTGCTGCTTTATGTAAGATTGTTTTCATAACAATTGTTTAATATTAAATGTATATACACCTATTTAATTAAAAAAAATCTATTCGGTTCCGCGTAATTTTTCTAACAACATATTGATCTGTGCCGCATCCTGTGATTTCATGATTACGGTGGTTTCCATTAAGGCATTGATTTTTTCGGTAGTTACTTCCAAAATAGTTATTCCACTTTGCGTTAATGAAATCACCGTCTCTCTTTTATCGAAAGGCGAGTCGGCCCGTTTCACTAATTTTTTTATTACCAAACGGTCAATGATTCTGGGCACATTAGAACTTTTTTCAATCATTCTGCAACTAATGTCTTTTACACATATTTGCTCAGGATGCTTTCCCTTTAATATACGTAACACATTGTACTGCTCATGCGTTAAACCAAACTCTTTTAACTCGTTGCTCATGATCGTTTTCAACCACCATGCAGTATATAAAATATTTAAAGTGGCTTTATGCACTTCGTTCTTGAATTTACTGCTTTGTATGGCTTGTTCTAACTTCACTATGCAAATATACATGTATATACATGTAATTACCAAATAAACTTTTCTTTGGGCTCGAAATCAGCCATGTAGAAGCACCAATGAACTATTTCATCTTTCTTCTTTTATCTTTCTTAATTCTAATTAGATCTCTTTTGGGCTGCACGATCAGCCGCTTTGCGCCAATCTTCTAATCCTGCACAATTGCTGAATTCTTTGTCGATCAACACATAATAGTTGGGGATATGATCTTTGAACCATTTTTCCAAAGTAGCTTGCTTCTTGTCTTCCAGCGCACGTTGTGCAACGCGGTTATAATCTTCTTTAAGGTTTTCGCGATGGGGTTCTTTTTTTGTTTTATAGTAGATTATTCTAACTACCCTGCCTTTACGCTCCTCTGTATAAATTTGAGGCTTAGAGATTTCACCTGGCTTCATGGTGCTGATTGGCTGAATCATGTCTTTATCTAACATGTCCAAAGAAATAAAGGTAGAGCCATCTCTTCCTGTAAAAGCGCCAGCACTAAACTTACTGCCTTCATCATCACTGTATTTAGAAACCGCTTCAGCAAAACTCATTTTGCCAATTTGAATATCTCTTCTGATAGTATCTAATTTTTCCTTGGCTTCTTTAATTTCATCATCTGTTACCGGAGGAATACGTAGAATATGACGCACAATCGCTTCATCACCAGAACGACTGATCATATAAATAATATGCAATCCAAATTTTGATTTAATCACATTGGAGATCTGGCCTTCTTTTAATCTGAATGCACCTGATAAAAATGCTGGATCCCAAAATTTGTCATTTCTATTCAATGTGTATTGACCAGCATTTTCTTTCACAGCAGGATCTTCGGAATAATTCTTAGCCAATTGTTCGAATTTTTTTGGACCTAGTGCTTCCGCTTGTTTTTTGTAATCATACAATTGTTTGGAAACATATTCTTCCACATCTTTATTGGCTTTAGGATGTATTACCAATTGGCTTACTTCTACTTCACTTTCATAAAAAGGCAAACTGTCTTTATTAATTTTACTGTAGTAGGCTTTAACTTCTGTTGGAGTAATTTTAATGCCATCGTCAATTTTACGACGCATTTGTTCTGCCAGTTTCTGCTCTTTAAATGGTTCTCTAAAATCATCTTTTAATTGATAGATCGATTTGCCTGCAATCTCTTCCAATAAATCTTTTGAACCATATTGTTGAATAGTCTGACGAATTCGGTTATCTAATTCTGCTTCAATTTCATCTTCACTTACGGTTAATGAATCTTTATTAGCTTGTAATAACAAAGCTTTTCTGATCAAAAAACCTTCTAAAACCTGGCATTCGGTTGGTATCACCACATTCTCCTGACCTTGAGATTGTCTTTTAGCATCAGCAATGGCATTCGTTATATCTGAACGCAAAATAATTTTATCTCCTACCTGACCTATAATCTTATCAGCCAATACTTTTTTAGACTGCGCAATAACTGATGTAAACATCATAGAGGCAATCAAAGTGCTCAATAAAAAAACTTGCTTCATTGATTTGTTGAATTTATTCATACCAAAAGTAATCAATCAGGGCTTGTTATAATACCCGTTTACCGCTTTTAACAAAACATAAAAAACCTCCAACCAGTTGCCAATTCAACTGATGTAAAATGGCTTAGGTTAGAGGCTTTCAATAGTAACAATTATAAAGTACGCTTAACTTCTTCTTCTTCAAATGCCTCTACTATATCACCCACTTTCATGTCATTGTAGTTCTTAATGGTCAAACCACACTCCATATTAGAAGAAACTTCTTTAGCATCATCTTTGAAACGCTTCAAGCTGCCCAACTCAGCACTTTGGCCTTCTCCTTTCGGATACTCCACAATACCATCACGAATAATCCTGATTTTAGAGTTACGGGCAATTTTTCCATCGAGTACAAAACATCCTGCAACGGTAGCTTTATCGAATTTGTACACTTCTCTGATCTCCACGTTTGCAGTGATTTTTTCCTGGTACTTAGGTTCCAACATACCTTCCATCGCACTCTTAATTTCATCAATTGCTTGATAAATGATAGAGTACAATTTAATTTCTACTCCTTCTGTTTCAGCCAGTTTATTGGCATTCATAGAAGGTCGTACATTAAATCCGATGATGATGGCATCAGAAGCCGTTGCTAATAATACATCACTTTCAGAGATCTGTCCAACACCTTTCAATACAACTCTTACTGCAATTTCTTCAGTAGATAATTTTTGTAATGAATCACTCAATGCCTCTACCGATCCATCCACATCTCCTTTGATAATGATATTGAGTTCTTTAAAATTACCCAATGCCAATCTTCGGCCGATCTCGTCTAATGTAATATGTTTTCTAGCACGCAATCCTTGCTCACGCAAGATTTGAGCACGCTTAGTAGCTGTTTCTTTGGCTTCTGCCTCGTCTTCAAATACCTTGAATTTCTCACCAGCTTGAGGTGCTCCATTCAATCCTAAAATAACAACAGGAGTTGATGGTGGTGCAATTTCAATGCGTTGATTTCTTTCATTGAACATGGCTTTCACACGTCCGTAGTGTTGACCAGATACGATCAAATCACCTTGATGCAAAGTTCCATTCTGTACTAAAATAGTAGCTACATATCCACGACCCTTGTCTAAAGATGCTTCAATTATAGTACCACTTCCTTCTCTGGTAGGGTTGGCTTTTACATCAAGTATATCTGCTTCCAACAAAACTTTCTCTAATAATAGATCTACGTTCAATCCTTGTTTTGCAGAGAGCTCCTGGGTTTGGAATTTTCCACCCCAAGCTTCTACCAAAATATTCATTTGAGATAATTGCTCGTATATTTTTTGCGGATTAGCTCCGTCTTTATCAATTTTATTCACTGCAAAAATCATCGGAACACCCGCTGCTTGTGCGTGACTAATTGCTTCTTTTGTTTGAGGCATTACTGCATCGTCCGCAGCAACAACAATAATGGCAATATCAGTTACTTTGGCACCACGAGCACGCATAGCTGTAAAGGCTTCGTGACCTGGAGTATCTAAGAAAGTAATGGCTCTACCGTTTGGCAGGGTTACTTCATAAGCACCGATATGCTGCGTAATCCCTCCTGCTTCACCTGCAACCACATTTGCACTTCTGATATAATCGAGTAAAGATGTTTTACCATGATCTACGTGCCCCATGATGGTTACAATTGGTGGACGTGCAATCTGAGCTGCTTCATCTTCCTCTTCTTCTTCTTCATCTAATTCATCTACTTCTTCAACGCCAATGAATTCTACTTCAAATCCAAATTCACTAGATACCAATTCAATTACTTCCGCATCCAATCGCTGGTTGATCGATACCATGATGCCGAGGTTCATACATTTACCAATGATGTCTGCAAAACTTACATCCATCAAATTGGCCAACTCGCTTACTGTAACAAATTCTGTTACCTGCAATTTGTTGTCTTCTAAGCCCTCTTCGCCCATTGATTCTGCGGCTTCATCTCTCTTAGCTCTTCTGTATTTTGCTTTAAGGCTCTTACCTCTACCACCCGTTCCTGCAAGCTTTGCCTGCGTTTCACGGATTTTTTCCTGTATTGCTTTTTGATCGATTTCTTTGTCCTCCTGCTTCGGAGCATTTCTATCGTTGCGATTTCCACCACGATTTCCGCCACCGCCGCCGCGATTGAATCCACCACCACCGCCTTGTCCACCACGATTGAATCCGCCGCCGCCGCCACCCTGAGGGTTGTTGTTGCGTGCAGGAACAATGGGACGATTAGGTCCTGATATTGGTTTGCCATTTGCATCTTTTGCAATTGGTGTGGTTGTAATATTGTCTCCTTTTTTGTCAACAGGAATACGTTTGCGCTTGCGCTTTTCATCTCTGCCCATTGGCTTCGGACGAGTATCGCTATTGATAGGCAATTCTATTTTACCTAAAATTTTAGGACCTTCTAATTTCTCAGCCCTGATATTTTCTATTGTTGGAGGAAGGTCTGCTTCAGGAGCAATTGGAGCAGGAGCAGGTGTTGGAATTTCTTCTTTCGGTACTGCTGTTTTTGCTGTCTTGGCTTTATCTGTAGATTTCCCTGCAGGTTTTGCAGTGGATTTTTCTGTTGATTTATCTCCTTCAGTCGCTTTTGCAACAGGCTCTGCTTTCTTGGCTGATTTTTTAGGGCGGGTTGAAGAGTCAATGGTTGATAAATCAATCTTATTGATCACTTTCGGGCCTTCTAATTCAGGTGCATCTATTTTTACTGTATCAGATTCTACAATCGGAGCTTCTATTGTAGCTTCCACTTGTTTTTCAACAACTGCAGGTGCAGGAGTAGGTTCTACCGCTTTCTCCTCTGCTTTTACCTCTTCTTTAGGTGCTGAAGCTGGAGACGCAGTGTGAAACTTCTTCTCCTCTTTCTTGAAACTGATTTCTTCTTCGTCTCTTTTTTTGCGTGCTTCAGAATGAGCAACCTTTGGTATTTCTACCTGATCGGCTTTATTCTTAGCCACTTTATCGCTTTGAAACTCTGCCTGAAGGGCACGATACTGGTCTTCTTGAAGCTTTGCTGTTGGCTTCAAGTCATCCTTTTTAAATCCTTTTTTCACCAGGAATTCGATCAGGGTATCCTGACCAATGTTGAATTCCGTAGCGGCTGCTAACAGTCTAGGTAATTTCAGTTCTGACATTCTTTGTTTTTAAGTCCATGGTCCATTCGATTGGCCTATGGAAATGGACTAGGTCCACAGGCCTATCTTTTGGCACCAATCTTAGCAGGGTTCTATTCCCTGACAAAGATAGGTGCTTATTAGCTGCTTATTCCTCTCTATCAAATTCTGCTTGTAACACTTTTTGAACTTCCAAAATGGTTTCTTTTTCCAAATCGGTTCTTCTTTCTAGTTCTTCCACGGTTAATTTTAAAATACTGGTTGCAGTATCACAGCCAATCTTTTTAAATTCATCAATGATCCATGGTTCAATTTCATCGCTAAATTCATCCAAATCAATATCAAATTCGTCGGTGATTTCTTCGTCTTCGCGATACACATCAATTTCATATCCGGTTAACTCACAGGCCAACTTGATATTTACCCCTCTGCGACCAATTGCTAAAGAAACCTGATCGGCTTTCAAATAAACATTGGCTTGTTTTTTATCGTTGTCTAATTCCATGTAGCTGATTTTAGCCGGAGTTAAAGAACGTTGAATCAACAATTGAGTATTAGTAGTGAAATTGATCACATCGATATTTTCATTCTTCAATTCACGAACTATTCCATGAATACGACTTCCTTTCATACCCACACAAGCACCTACCGGATCAATACGATCATCATAAGATTCAACGGCAACTTTTGCACGATCTCCTGGATCACGAACAATCTTCTTAATAGCAATCAAGCCATCGAAAATTTCAGGTACTTCTATTTCTAATAATTTAGATAAGAATAAAGGACTGGTTCTTGATAAAACAATTACTGGTGAATTGTTTTTCATGTCTACTCGTGCAATTACTGCGCGAACATTTTCACCTTTCTTAAAATAATCTTGTGGAATTTGTTCTGTTTTAGGAAGAATCAATTCATTGCCTTCTTCATCTAATAACAACACTTCTTTTTTCCAAACCTGGTATACTTCCGCACTCAATATTTCTCCGATTCTATCTTCATATTTCTTTACCAAAGCGTTTTTCTTCAAATCGCTGATACGGCTTGCCAGCGTTTGTTTTGCGGCAAGAATCGCTCTACGACCGAAGTCTAGAATATCTACTTCCTGATACAATTCTTCACCCACTTCAAAATCGGGTTCAATTTTAGCAGCATCTGTGTAAGCAATCTCTGCCAAAGGATCCATTACTTCTCCATCTTCAACAATCATACGTCTACGGATAATTTCCAAATCGCCTTTTTCCGCATTTACAATTACATCGAAGTTTTCGTCGCTTCCGAATTTTTTACGAAGCAATGTTTTGAAAACATCTTCTACCACTTTCATCATCGTAGGACGATCTATACTTTCTGCGTCTTTGAATTCCTGAAACGCTTCTATCAGATTGATACTTGCCATAACGCTGTTTTTTTTCTGCTAAAATTTAATTTGAACGATTGTTGATTGTATATTTTCAAAAGGAATAACCAATTGCTCGGTGATAGCCTTTTTACCTTTACCTGTTATTGTTTTAATAATAATATCTGCTGCTGCCACTGTTTCTAATTCGCCTTCTTTTACAGTTCCATCGATCAATTTCACTTCAATGGATCTACCAATATTCTTTACATATTGACGGTGCAATTTCAAAGGCTCTTCAATTCCGGGAGAAGATACTTCCAAAGAAAAATCTCCTTCAGGGTAAATGGCAGCTTCTTCAATAAGTTTATACAATCTTCGATTGTAAGAAACGCATCTTTCAATTTTAATCCCTTCGTCTCCATCCACAAAAACCTTGATATTATTCCCCGGCTTGATGGTTAAAGACACCAAAAAATAAGCAGGCTCATCCGCCAAAATGCTTTCCAGCATCTGCTCAATAGTCGAAAAATTTGGATCTGTTGCCATATTAAAAAAGGAGAAGGGAACGATAGTCGTTCCCTTCTGTTGATTCTTTTACTGCTGCAAATATAGGAAAAGAAGGGTTTAACTGCCAAATTTTTACCGTTCTTCCGATTTTGGGGCATTTTAACAACCATTTGCTCCCTTTTTAGGTAATTTTATGCCCTTATGTTAAAGATTATTCTGTGGGGTTTATTTATTTATATGGCTTACCGATTCATTTTTGAGTTTGTGGTACCCGTTACAAAAACAGCCAGTCAGTTAAAGCGTAAAATGTCGGAAATGCAACAAAATCAAGCATTTCAACAGCATCAGCATGCTGCTTCTCCTGCTCCAGAGGCTAAATCTGCTCCTTCATCCCCTAAAAAGGATGATTATATTGAGTTTGAAGAGGTTAAATAAGAGATATGAGAGAAGAGATATGAATTATGAGATACAGATGGGAGTTATAAATTAAGATCTACAACCGTTTGGGGTGCCACCAGGTGAATGGTTTGCAACCCCGCCAGTTTTGCACCTTCAATATTTTTGATGGTATCATCTATAAATAGGGTTTCTGCAGGATCGAGTTGCTGCTCAGTTAAAATCTGCTGATAGGATTCTACATATGGCTTTCTTAAACCCAATGTTTGAGAATAATAGGCTTTAATAAAATGACCATTGAAATCCTTTCCTGGAAATGCATTCTCAAAATCAACAATAAATTGATCGTAGTGAATTTCATTGGTGTTGGAAAACAAATAAATATTGTATCGATTTTTAATGTCATTCAACCATTCAATTCGTTCTGTCGGAAAATCGAGTAAAAGTGCATTCCAAGCTTTTTGAATTTGGTCATTACTTAAATCGGTTTGACTTTCTTTTCTGAATGCATCATAAAATTCAACTGGGCTCAATTTCCCGGTTTCTAATAATTCAAATAAATCGTTGGAATGATGCTGATTGAACATAGTTTCAAAACGATCTACTCCTAAATCTTTAAAAGCCTGATTGGTCAACTGAAAATTGATATTGAGAAATACGCCTCCTAAATCGAAGATGATGTTTTTGATTGGTTGCATGCGGCAAATCTAAGGCTTATGTAAATACGCAACAACAGATCCCAGGATACTTGATTGTTCAGGATTGTCTGATGGCATAATTATACAATCATTTTGCATATTTGTAAATTCTTCTTTCAAGGAAGGATAAAAATAATTCCATGCACCAACTATACTACCGCCAATTACAATGGCTTTGATGCCACATTGATTGAACCAATGCAGTAAAAATATTCCCAAGGCTTTTCCAAAATCAGCAAATAAATGAATTGCTTTTTCCTCCTGATTATCTGCATGCTCTTTGATTTCTTTAACTCCTTCCACTCGAATACCAGCATGTTCAACATATAGGCGCACCAAGGCTTTCGAAGAAAAATAATCTTCTGCAACACCGGCTTTATAAGGCCAATTATAGAGTTCTCCATTATTGGGTATGGACTTATCTGTTAGGCTTAACAATTGATAATTATTAATAAATGATGATCCCAGGCCCGACCCTAAAGTAATGGCCATCATATTGATACTTGGATCATGCAATTGTTCGTATTCACCTAAAGAAAAAGACAAAGCATCGTTACAAAAAAAGATAGGAATATTGGTTGGCAATTCTTTTGCGAGTGTTTCGCGAATATTCAGTCCATACAATTTTTCAAATTTTTTATTGGAACCATCATATAATCCAATACCGTTTTCATAATCGAATGCACCAGGAAAAGCCAAACAAATGGCAGTGACCTTTTTTTCTTGTAAGGATGATGAACATTGTTTTATTAAACTGATCAGCGTTTGCATAAAATTTGCCGCATCTATTTCTGTATGGATGTTTGCACGAAATGTATTTCCGATTATTTGCATAGAAGCCCCATCAATTGCCGCTATGGAGATATGTGATCCGCCTATATCTGCTCCAATAAACATTGCTTGATTCATTCAATAAAAGTACAGAATCGAGTGCAGTTTTTAAATTCATACCTTGCTGCTTCAAAATACAGGAATGAAAATAGAAGATGCAGTCATCAAAAGAAGTGAAAATAAATGTGAATTATGTGGATCAACAGAAGGGCTTAAAGTATATGAAGTTCCGCCTCAGGACAGTAATAATGAAGAAAATTCTATTTTCATCTGTGCAAATTGTTTATCTCAAATCGACAAAAAAGCTGAACTAAACCAAGATCATTGGAAATGTTTAACTGAATCTATGTGGAGTGAGGTTGCAGGGGTTCAAGTAGTTGCCTGGAGAATGTTGAATAGATTACGAACAGAAAGCTGGGCTTCCGATTTATTGGACATGCTATACTTAGACGATGAAAAATTGGCTTGGGCAAAAGCAACAGGTGACCATGAAAACGATGCCAGCGTTGACTTACACAAAGATTCAAATGGCACAATTTTACTTCAGGGCGATACAGTTGTGTTGACCAAATCTTTAGATGTTAAAGGATCTACATTAAACGCTAAAATGGGAACTGTTGTAAAAAATATTCGTTTGGTAGAAGACAACACAGAGCAAATAGAAGGAAAGATTGAAGGTCAGGTGATTGTAATTTTAACGAAATATGTACGTAAACAGGGATAGTTTTGTATTAAATTACAACGGTATGTAAGTTCAATTCATCCTAAACGTATACCATTAAATAGGTTTTATGAAATATCAAATAGTTAGTTTGTTGAGTGTCTGTTTAATCGGCATTTTATCTTTTAAGCCGATTGAAAAATTAAGCAATAAAAATGGTGAAGTAAAAACCGCTGCTGCTGGTATTAGCTTTATTGAAGAAGATTGGAAAAAAGCCCTTGCCAAAGCCAAGGCAGAAAAGAAACTCATTTTTGTAGATGCTTATGCAACTTGGTGTGGTCCCTGCAAAAAATTACAAAAAGAAGTATTTCCAGATGCTGCATTAGGTGCCTATTTCAATAAAAATTTTATCAATATTACCATTGATGTAGAGAAAGGGCAAGGCATTGAATTTGCTCAAAAGTATGGGGTAGAAGTTTTACCAACACTATATATAACAGATGAGAATGGCAACCCAATTACTTATACAAAAGGTTATATGAGTGCATCCGATTTGTTGAAGTTTGGGCAGTTCGGCATTCAGAAAGCGGCTAAAAAGTAATTATACCGAAGAACTGGGTCATCTCATTTGTAACTTCTCTCATTTTTCATTATTTTCGCCCCCCTTAAAGAACAGCAATGTTCTTCGGGCCTATAGCTCAGTTGGTTAGAGCACCTGACTCATAATCAGGGGGTCCCTGGATCATGCCCAGGTGGGCCCACATAAAAAATAAACCACTTATGATTTGTTCATAAGTGGTTTTTCTTTTGCTCAAAGTTTGGGTCAGGTTTTGAGCCTCAACAGGAAGAACAGAGATGGGGGAATGGAATACTTAGACATTAATTAAGATGATATAATTATGTTAATGCTTCTTGGTATTTTTGCACTAATTGAAATACAGTTTAGTCATATTACTCTTTAGCTCTCTAATTGCGCATACATTTTCGAGATCATTTTTGCTTGCTGATTATCTAGTTAACCTCGAATCTTATAAAAAGGAATGTGTTAACAAAGCCAAACCTAAAATGCAATGTAATGGAAAGTGTCAAATGCTTAGGAAAATAAAGAAGCAAGAAGGTGAATCAGACACAAATACACCTGCTCCAAAATTAAATCAGCAAGAATTAATTTTATCTTCTAAATCATTTTATCCAACAATCGAATTCTTCAATACTCTTAATAGAAATTTTTTTTATACTTATAAGTGTGCATTTAATTCTAACTACATAAGTTCTATTTTTCATCCTCCTGAAGTTTAGTTTCCACTCAGTCTTATTTTTTTAATACTAAATTTTAATTTATGAAATTTTATAAATTTTTCATGCCATTAATATTGGTATGTTATATCAATACATACGCACAAACGAATGCTGACAATGCTAACAGACATCAGGAAATGATGAATATTATTTTACAAAAACCAAAAATGGAAATTAAAACTATTGGCGTTTTAATATATGATGGGTTTAATAATTTAGATGCAATGGGCCCTTATCAAATTTTAAAACAAATAAGTGGCGCAAAAACTTTTCTGATTGCAAAAAACAGAGGATTAGTTAAGAATAATTCAGGTGTAAAAATTCAAGTTGATACAATAACGAGTGAAGTAAAAAATTTAGATATTATAGTTATTCCAGGTGGTGCATTAGAAACGTTATTATTAACCAAGGATACATCAATTTTAAATTGGATTAAGTTAATAGATGAAAAATCTAAATACACAACTAGTGTTTGTACCGGAGCATGGATTTTAGGAGCAACTGGATTATTAACAAATAAAAATGCAACCACAAATTGGTATAGAGCTGATGAAATGCTTTCAATGTATGGTGCAAAATTTAAAGAAGAGCGTTGGGTTAAAGATGGCAAATACTGGACTTATGCAGGTGTTACAGCTGGAATGGATATGTCCTTAGCCATTATCGATGATTTGTTGGGAAGAAAATATACCGAAGGAATTATGCTTGATCTTGAATACAATCCAAAACCGCCCTACATAGCGGGTACTCCCAAAACTACTGATCCATTGGTTGTGGATATGATGAAAGAAATGTATGATCTGGTTTTACTGCCTGTCATAAAAAAAGAAAAAATAAGATTAATTAATAAGTAAGATTTTAATACAATGACAAAAGCAAAATGGCAAAAATTTGTTCGAAAAAGTCATCGCTATCTAGGACTTTTTTTAGGTATACAGTTCTTGTTTTGGACAATTGGGGGGTTATACTTTAGTTGGACCAATATTAAAAATATTAGAGGCGAAGATATTAGAAAAGAACCCGTAACAATTAAGAAAGAAAAACTTGGAACAAATTTAAATGGAATTATAAATGAAATAAGCAAAAATGACTCTGTATATTTTCTTAAATCAGTTCAAATTGCCACTATTTTTGGTACCCCACATTATCAAATAACATTCTATAATGGGAAACGTTTAAAAACAGTATTGGCTAATACTTTAAATAATGAAATTAGAGTTCCCATAAACGAAAGCGAAGCAATTATAATTGCAAAAAATAGTTTGAATGTAGGGGCAAAACTAAAATCGGTTGATTACATTATTTCTACAAACGGACATCATGAATATAGGGAAAAACCCCTGCCAGCATATGCTATAAGTTTTGAAGGAGATGTAAATACTACCGTTTATGTATCTGCAGAATTAGGTACAGTTCAAACCTATCGAAATACTCGATGGAGAGTTTTTGATTTTTTATGGATGCTTCATGTCATGGATTATCAAAACAGAGATAATATAAACAATTGGTTATTGAGAATTTTTTCAGTTATTGGATTAATCACACTAGCATCGGGGTTTTTATTATTTGGATTAACTCAAAAAGTACCCAGAAAACATCGCAGTTGATTTAAATCAAACGGTACAGAATACAACCAAAAATCCTCATAATTTGGGCCACACTTTTCTTCAGGCATTGATTATACTTGTTGGGCCCACTTAAATTGACCTCATAAAAAAACCACTTACATAATTAAATGTAAGTGGTTTTTATTTTTTTATCATCCGAACTACTTATTTTGAAAAATAACACTGGCATCTCTATAACCAGGAAGGTCTAAATACCAATCTGTATAAACTTTACCACTACTGGCGGCCCATTTAGTTAACCATAAATATGCACCTGTGATATTTTTGGCCTCAATGCTGTATGGTATAAAAGCTGGCAGATCTAAAGCCCAAGGCAAATTATTCTTGTCTTTGTAAAATCTATTGGCGTCAACTTTAGAATCATCGTCCTGCGTTCCAAATTGTTTGGTATCCACTTTATCGGTAGGTGCTTTGTCTGCCAAGTGCACTTCAGAACTTCTATTTTGATTAATAATTAAATATGGGTTAATAGCTATCTGGTCTATACTTACTTTATCAGCTGCAAAACTGATCACAAAATTAATTGTCTCTGGTTTTAGAACTAACTCACCTGGTAATGCATTCACAAATTGATTACCTGCTGGTTTAGGTACAATTCTCGAGGCATTGTCGATCACTATGATATTAGCATAGGTTTGTTCAGCTTCAGTTCCATTTGCATTTTCTTTTAACCAGCTAGGTGATTTTGTATTTACACCAGTAACGCTTGTGATCAAATCTGGTGACAAATTATCTAATTGAATACCAAATCCGTTTTGATAATTCGCACCGATGGCTCTTATCATTACTTGTCCTTTTAATTCAACTACATTGTTGTTGGCATTGGTTACAATTGTATATCGATAACCTAACACTAAATCATTAAAATCGTAGTCACCACTTCGTGGCCAGTAATCTTCAAACATTAAAGTACCCTCAGATTTTCCTGGAATAAGGGTGTTGTAAGCCCTTGTGGCATCATCAGGATATGCATCTTCAGCATCTACAACTCCATCACCATCAGTATCAGCTTTATCAACAATGGGTAAGCAGTTGTTAGAAGGGTCAGAAAAATAAGTACCTGGAATGGAAATATCATCGATGTTGAATCTTGTAGTACCATTTGTACCTACAAAACTGAGTTGAATTTTAAATGGAAGGGAAGAATTGGCAATGGCAGAAGGAATTGCGTAAGAAAGGCTTTGAGATGTGGTAGGAATGTCTGTTGAATTGGAATTGTAGTTTGTAGAATCGAACCGAACAAAACTTCCTTCACCATAACTTTTTGTTCCATCATAACTAATGTACGAGACAATAACTCTTCTAGTGGTAGGTCTAACAAGAGTAGCAACATTGTTAGGGTCAAATTTTATATTGAGGGTAATATTACCAGAACCTGGTTTCAGCCAAGGCGATTTTACCCAGCAAGCACTAGGGTCTAAATTGGTGGGACTATTGCTTCTGATACTCCATGATCCAGTAATCACTTGGGCAGCAGTGCTAGTATAAGTTGTTGCATTGAATCCCCAACAGTTCGCTTGCTCTATATCCCTATTACCAGATTCTGCATTTATTGAAACGCTTTGCGCTTTTAGCGAGGCAGAGAAAATTGCCAAGCTCATTATCGAAAATATTATTTTTTTCATTTGAATTAAATTAAAGATTGAAGAGGCAATTTGATTTTTTTAACAATTAATCGTTTGATAAATAATCTGCTTGCAATGCAGTTCCTGATGCACTATAATTCTTTTGGATGCTACCAAATCTTATTTGCAAAGAATCTGTAGCAGTGGGAATGGTTAATTTCAACGTCAGATTATCGCTCATTTTGTGTAAGCCCCTGTAAAATGTAGTTCCAGTTTTTACATCAATAACCGAAAATGTACCTTTTACTATATTAGCTGTACGTAAGCCAGTAACAGATATGTTGAATTGTTTTGTAGCACTCCAATTAAAATTGCGATCAACCACAATAGAGGAGAGAGGAACATTATTGTAGGCGACAGGAACAGTAGCTGTTTCTATTTTTTTGGTACATCCAGCAACAAAAAGAATAACAAGCCATAAAAAGTTTAATTTTTTCATCTAAATGATTTTTTAATTTAGATGTATAATGTTATAAAAAACATGCCACATTACTTATAAATTCTAAATAATTGATTATCAACTATATGTAAAATAAACCAAATTTACATGTGTTCCAATTATTGGACTTATACTCATTTATGGAAAATATTTCTATTTTGGAATTCAATACCCGATAGTCGCTGCCTAATTTAAAATTTTACAATTTAGCCCCAATAGATAAAAAAAATGTACGTCCGTCAGCAGGCAATGCCCCAGGTCCTGGGTACCCTCCTGCTCTTCTGGTGAAATACCGTTGATCTCCTACATTATTGACCCCGGCCTTTACATTTAATTTTTTGGAAAACTTATAGGAAGCGGTTAAATCAGTAATGGAGTATGATGGAATAAGGCCTAGATTTCCATTTGCAGAACTAGCCATGGTGTTATTCGCATCACTAAATGATTTTCCTACATAACTGAATTGTATGGTGAACAAAAATCCTTTATAGCCATAACTAATACCAGCTCTTAGAATATCTTGAGGAGCATTTTCTACTTTCTTTCCTTTTGTGTTGGCGTCTTTATTATCTACACTATACCTGGCATCATTATAGGAATAGGAGCTAAACAAGATTAAATCCTTGTGTTCGCTATTGGAGAAAGCCCTCATTGGATTAAATTCAATATAGGTTTCAATGCCTTTACTTGTGCTTGCACCCACGTTTGTGATGAGTCTGTAGTTAGCCCCTGATGGTGTAATGACACCTACACGGTTATTGTATTGCAAATAATATCCGCTAATATCAAATTGTAAGAAATTTTTTACTTTACCTCTATAACCAATATCAAAATTATAACCTCTTGCATCTTTTAAATCTGGATCTACAATATCCGTTGTTGGAGGTGCTTGAAGATTGGCAAATTGAATGGGCCTATATGCCTGCGCAAAATTGGCATATAATTCTGTGCTTTTGGTTAGATGATATTCTGATCCTATCCCTCCAATTAAAAAACTTCTTGCTCTAGAGATATCTTGAAGAAGAATGTGATCTCCTGTTGAGTTAAATCCATTTCTTCCTGAAGCCGCACCCTCTAGCCATTCATATCTTATTCCAGGTATTATATACAGCTTATCTGAAATTCTAAATATGTTTTCAATAAATCCAGCAACATTATTAGACGCAAAGAATACATCCCTTGGATAAAGCCCGGTAATGGCAATATCATAATTCGATCCTGTACTACCTTTTCCATCAGCCAATCGATGTGTTGTACCTGTATATAATCGAATACCGCCCGATACAGTATTTTTCATTTTTCCTATATAGTAATCATTGATGATCCTACTTTCAATTCCGTAATTCCTGTATCGATCTAAATTGACAACTCTATTATTAAATTGATTGGTGGCTGGATTGATACTGTCTTTTATGTTGATTCCTTGTAAAAAACCAACACTATTTCTGTCACCGATGGTTCCGAAAATTTTTGTGTTCCAACGGCTATGTTTATTTATTTCATATTGAATAGTTATTGCGGGAGTAGTCCAAGTAATATCAAACCAATTTCTATTTCTTACACTTTGTTGAGCATCCTGTTCTATTTGTGCATCTGTCAATCCTCCTGGTTGCTGGCTTCTGATATGAGAATGCATCAATTCAACAGTGAGGGAAAACTGATTGGTGAAATTATAAGTAACAGATCCAAAACCTGCTTTCGTAAAAAATTGACTGTTGTTTCTCCAGCCTTCTCCATTTCTTTGATCATAAAAAGTATAATAATTTATTTTTCCTTTTTTACCGCCTATTGCATTAAAGCTGTTGATTAATCCATTGCTTCCAATGGTTTGTTGTGTTTCAAACTCAATCGGCTTGTTTATGTCGCTTCCGTTTTTTAAAATATAGTTGACCAAGCCACCAAATTGAGGACCGTATTGAAGTGCCCCCTGGCCTCTAACAATTTCAATTCTTTGTACAGCCTGAAGCTGTGGATTATAATATGCTTCCGGATAACCAAATGGATCTGCTGCAATATCATATCCATTTTGTCTTATATTAAATTCCCAACTTCTATTTGGGCTTAGCCCTCTTGCAGCAATGCCAATCTGAATGCCACTAGGATCGCTTTCCCAAATATGAATTCCTGGCAGTTTTGCCAATACTTGACGCATTGTATTATTCGCAATATTACCCTGTACATTCTCAAGTACAATTAATGCCGATTTTTTGCCTGCATATATATTGGTTCCAACAATTTCAGGCATTTGTTGGTAATCAGATTTACTAGCACGACCAACGATAGTAACATCTTTTAAAAAATGCCATTGGGCTGTATCTTTTTCAATTTTAAATGCTTGAGCTTGTATGTGTTGAATAAAACCAATTATGATTGCTATACTTAGCATGAATCTATCGTTCCTCATTTTCATGCCGCAAAACTAGTTTCGCAGATATCTTAAGGTTTACGGAATCAGGAATGGACTTTATGAAATAAGGAAAATCTTCAACACCATAATTAAGAATAAATGGACAAAAAAAGCGAAGTCAGCACCGACTTCGCTTTTATTATATAATGGCAGTAACCCAAAACTAAAAATTAACCTAAAGAATTATGCGAAAAGAATTGCCATTAGTACAATGAAGAAAGTTATTATAAATCCTCTTTCTTTGATTTTTCTGGTTCTACTTTTATACATGATAACGGATATTTAACGAACACAAGTT
The DNA here is from genome assembly GCA_943372285.1 of Sphingobacterium thalpophilum. Lineage (GTDB taxonomy): Bacteria > Bacteroidota > Bacteroidia > Chitinophagales > Chitinophagaceae > Sediminibacterium. Next base: position 213,212 of record CALRYA010000004.1, read on the forward strand.
AAAATACCTTTTCCGTTGAAGCTGTAGTAAAATAACGGTATTTATTGTAGTTAAAATACTACAATACTATTGAGCTTTGTAGTGCAATTTATTTTCTCAATTTTTTTGCAATGCCAATGCCTAATATCCAAGTATCATAAGCCTTCCACTTAATATCATAGCTTACTGTGCCAAAAACCTCCCATGCCTTAGGAAGTTCGGCGGTATATTCAACACCAAATCTATTCAGGAAAAAGTTTCCCTCTTTGGCAAATTCTGCACCTGTACCAAATGTAAATTTCCAATGGTCTGTAGCGTTATACTTCCCCATCAATGCTGTAGCAACAGGATAAGATCTTTCAATTTCTTCTCCACTCCCTAAATGACCTTCGACTTTAAAGTTCTCAATGATCATATCGGTTTGAAGTCCAATAGCCCATTTCTTCTTTATTTGATATGTATAATCAAATCCGATTGATGGCAATGTCAATAATTTCTTTTTCCCCGTTGCGTCTTTTCCCTGAAATATATGAGCATGGCTTAATACAAAGCCAATAGAGCTTTTTGATTCAGATTCCTTAATAATTTCTTTTTTCTCTATTGATCTATTTTCTTGTGCATTCATTTTTGTAAACACAAGTATTGAAAAAAAGAATATTAAAAAATATTTTTTCATTTTGAATTTATTTATTTAGGAAATAAAAACACAACCACTGCCCTCCATCCCCAATCTGTTTTTGAAGATGCTGATGGTGAAGCAAGATTAAATCTTGGACCAATTGCAAATGATGTTTTCTGTTTTCCTAAACTGGTCAACGCGCTGATGGTTGGATTAAACCATATAGTTGAACTATTGGCTTTCCAATTCTGTGTCCATTCAATATTACCACCAATACCCGCACCAGATTTCCAGTTATAATTGAAGAATGGTTGAAATAACATTTGACTGATATCAGGTCTATTCTTATCTCCGGAGATACTCCAGATTTGATTGATCAATCCGCCAATAGTAACTCCACCTATTTGCTTTAGAGCAACAGCTGTTGGCCCAATTCCGAATTTTTTCCCAGTTAGAAAATCATTGGTGCCAATCGGTAAAAGCAACACTGGACCTGCTCCCCATGTAATACCATTTTTTGAATTTTTGGGGCTTAGAAAAGCACTGAAAACAGCATCAGCTAATCCGTTTTCTTTATTGCCAATTCCTGTTACATTGTATTGTGTAACTACTGGCAAAACCAATCGGGTAATTAAATTCAATTGCTTATTGAAGCTAAAAGGAATTACGGGTTGAATATTCATCGTATTCCTAGAACCTTTTAAAGTTCCTATTCCATAATCAGTATTATTCTGAAATGGCAAACTCACCAGACTTGCAATTGGATTCGCTAATTTTTTAGCTAATTCCTCTGCAGATTCTTGGGCTTGTACGGTTAAAAAAAATAAAACAAATGAACAAATCAGTTTAATTCTACGATTTTTCATAATAAAATTTTTTGGCTAAATCTACCTTCAAAAGTAAAACTATAAAATTAAAAAGGGGATAGTTTCTATCCCCTTTTATCAAAACTATTTTCCAGTTGCTTTCTTTACTTTAGCCAACACATAATCGTAAAATTTTTCACGATTGGCTGCACCCATAATTGCATCTAATTGCACAGAACGTGCAGCCAATGCGGCTTTTGCATACTGTTCTTTTGCAGTAGCATCTTTTCCATAACGATCAATTCTATCTAAAGAAGAGATAAAACAGATATTTACATTATCAATATCATCCAATTGTGTAGGAGACATTTTCAATGTGTTCTTTAAATACTTCTGGTTGTCTTCTCTGAATCCAGCCGCTTTGCTCAATTTTTGTTCATTAGAGAGATCAGCCCATTTTTGAGCGTTAACACCGGAAATTGCTAAGATGCATATCATAGCAAAAAGAATTGTTTTTTTCATTTATTTGTTTTTTAATGATTGATTAAATATAAAAAAAAATAGGGACTGAAAATATTTCAATCCCTATTTAATATTTTGCTTATTGTCCTTTTTTCAGCATCTCTTCAATTTTACTCAAATTGAAAGAACCAGCTGATTGACTTGGCGGAAACTCTTTCATCGTCATCAAGAATTTAGCAGCCATACTTTGTATAGGAACGATAATAAAAGGTCTGTCTAAGAACCAGTCGTTATACGTATTAGAATTGTGTTGTGCTTTTTCAAATGGATCTCTGCGAAGATTAAATAACAAAGGTACACGTAATTCAGTAAATGGTTCACGCCATACACCAAATGCCTCTCCTCTATTTTCTAAAAACACCACTTTCCAATCTTGGTAACGAGCTGCTACAATTTGAGCATCATCATTTACATACCAAAATTCATTTCTTGCAGAAACTTTTGTTTTTCCTGTTAAATAATCTAATTGATTGTAGCCATCAATATGATTTTTATAGGATCTTCCATTAAGGGTTGCACCTTTTAATAGCTTTTCTTTTATATCAGTAGCACCTGCAATTGCAGCAAATGTAGGCAACCAGTCTTCATGAGAAACAATACCATTTAAGGTAGTTCCAGCTGGGAATTTACCAGGCCATTTAATAAATGTTGGAACCCTGTATGCTCCTTCCCAGTTAGAGTTCTTCTCACTTCTAAAAGGAGTTGTTCCTGCATCGGGCCAAGTGTTATAGTGTGGTCCATTATCAGTAGAATACATTACTACTGTATTGTTGGCTAATCCTAAATCGTCAATTACTTTCAATAATTCTCCCACATGCATATCATGCTCCACCATTCCATCACTGTATTCGTCTTGTCCAGAAATTCCTTCATGCTCTTTTTTAACGTGTGTACGGAAGTGCATTCTTGTGCCATTCCACCAGCAGAAAAAGGGTTTACCTGCTTTTGCCTGACGAGTTATATAATCTTTTGCAGCTGCCACTGTTTCGTCATCGATGGTTTCCATTCTTTTCTTTGTAAGAGGGCCCAGATTTTCGATTGTTTGACCGCCATTACCATCTGATTTAGATTTGATGATACCACGAGGACCAAAATTTTCACGGAATGTTTTTCCATTGGCCATTACCATTGTTCCTGGATAATCTCTGTTTTCAGGCTCTTCTTCTGCATTCAAATGGTATAAACTACCCATGAATTCATCAAATCCATGCAAGGTTGGTAAATGCTCATCTCTATCCCCCTGGTGATTTTTACCAAATTGAGCAGTAGCATACCCTTGACTTTTTAGAACGGTAGCCATGGTTACATCTGTTTTTTGCCATCCTTCTTTAGCACCTGGCAAACCTACTTTGGTCATTCCAGAACGAACTGGTACAGAACCACTGATAAATGCAGCTCTTCCGGCAGTACAACTTTGTTGGGCATAATAATCGGTAAAGGCAACACCTTCTTTGGCAATTCTGTCGATATTGGGTGTACGATAGCCCATCATACCACGATTGTTGTGACTGATATTCCAGGTGCCAATATCATCTCCCCAAATCACTAGAATATTGGGTTTTTGTTGGGCCTTTGATTCTGTGGCAATTACTAAGGTTAGCATTGCTAAAAGCATGAATTTGAATTTCATAAGCATTTTTTTACTTTTAAAAATGTGGTGTTAGTTTAAATTTTTGGCGGGAGTTAAAGATAATATGAATAGAAATTTTGCATTTTTTTTGTTCATATTTCTTGTTACAAATTAGAAATTGATACTAATTTATAAAAATTTGGCTAATTTTTCATAAAAATGAATGCTTAAGATTCATTTAATATTCCGATTGTATTGAAATAGTCTGAGGGATTCTCACCAGTAAGTTTCTTAACAGCTCTAATAAAAGTAGTTCTATTGCCAAACCCTGCTTCTAATGCCAGGCCCTCTAAGGTTGTTGATTGCATTTTTTCAGGAGAAGCATGCTTTTTAATATAGTGGATCCTAAGTTTATTGATATAATCATTAAATCGAATATGATAAATTCTATTTAATACATAAGATAAATGATGCTGAGGTATTTCTAATTCCATTGACAAGTCACGTATAGAGAACCCAGCTTGCAAAAAACTGATTTGAGTTTCAGCATAATTATTCAGGATTTGTATGTATTTATCATAGTCTGATGGATGATTTTTTATGGAAGGTTCTTCCTTTTTGTCTACCAAAACAATCGGCTTAGGAATTCCAAACATAATATATGGTCTTCGTATCAAGGTTATGCAAGTGATTATTTGAGTAAAAGCTGAAGTGATCTCTACCAAGAGAGATTTGATAATTGGTGGCAAAATCTGAGGAAATGCAAATGAGATAAAAATAGTGGTAGAAAAAATTAATAAAGCAGAAACAAAAAGGTTTAACCAAGATCTTAGTTCCAGAAACTGGTAGGATTTTGGATTATCCTTTCTAAAAGTATTTTGAAGTTCCTTAAATATAAACCAGCAATAAATTAAACCAATAAATCCTCTAATGGCATTGTGTACATAACTTGGCAACATCCCTTCGTTATGCAAATAGTTACCCAAAGGATTATTGTAAGATGCAGCAAGATTGAGTTCTTTGTGTGCCAGAGTTGAAAAATAATAGGGCATCATTTCTATCAAATGCAAGATTGCTGGAGTAAAATGTAACCAATCCCATTTTTTCAATTTCGTTTCATCATTCACCAACATTCTAACATATAACCATGCTGAAGGGAACATGGCATAAAATATTGGACTTGGCATTCTAAATAACCATGGTATATCTTCTAAAATATGGGTATCATATAGATAGATCATTAAATTGACCATACCCATTCCGAAAGTAAAAAGAATCAGGAAGCCATTTGCTGGTGAAGCTGTTTTATAATTTCGTAATAATAAATAGATTAATAACAAATTATTGAATCCTGCAATAAAATTAATGCCATTCTTGATTTCTAAAAGATGCTGTATATCCACCTGACAAAGTAAACGAATGAAAAACGAAGGGCAAAAAATAAATGTGTAAATCAAATAATTAAAGGTTAAGTATATTTGTAATAAATGAACTTTATGAAGAAGATATTTATCGCAATCTTTTTTTTGATGGCATTCTTTGGTAATATTAGTGCTCAAAAAACTGTCGCTAAATCAACGAATTTAGCTTCCTGGAACGAAGGAAGTGCCAAAAAATCGATCATCGACTTTGTCAATAAAACAACAACAAAAGGAAGTAAAGATTTTATTCCTGTAGCAGACCGTATAGCTTGCTTTGATAATGATGGTACATTATGGAGCGAACAGCCTTTGTATTTTCAATTTTTCTTTGCTATTGACCGTATTAAAGCGATGGCACCACAACATCCTGAATGGAAAACCAAAGAACCTTTCAAATCTATTTTAGAAGGAAATCTAAAAGCTGCATTGGCTGGTGGAGAGCATTCAATCGTTGAAATTGTAATGGCAACCCATGCTGGCATGAGCACTGCTGAATTTGATAAAATTGTTAGTGATTGGATTGAAACCGCAAAGCATCCTGGCACAGGATTGCGGTTTATAGATATGGTCTATCAACCAATGCTTGAATTATTAAATTATTTAAGATCGAACGGATACAAGACTTTTATTGTATCTGGGGGTGGTGTTGATTTTCTAAGAGTCTGGGCTGAAAAAGTATATGGAATTCCACCCTACCAGGTTGTTGGAAGTTCAGCAAAAGTAAAATATGATAACAGCAATAACCAGCCTGGCTTAATCAAATTACCTGAATTGAATTTTATTGATGATAAATCCGGGAAACCGGTTGGCATACATCAATATATTGGCAAAGTACCTGTTTTTACAGCAGGCAATTCTGATGGTGATTATGAAATGTTGCAATATACCAGTACAAGATCTACACCTCATTTTGGATTGATCATAAGACATACCGATGCTGCAAGAGAATTTGCTTATGATCGTAATTCTTCCATAGGAAAACTGGATAAGGGATTAGATGATGCTGCGAAATACAATTGGTTGGTGGTAGACATGCAAAAAGATTGGAAGCAAGTATTTCCTGATAAGAAAAAATAAATGAAGAGCGTATTTTTCAAACAGTTCATTCAAAAATATATATCGGTAGCTCTTCCCTTTATACTAACAATAATTGGCGTAAGGGCTTTTGAGTACCTGATTGTTGCACAAAAAACAATTATTGAATACGCTGTTTTGTATGAATTGAGTGGTGTTTTTTTTGATATATGGGCTGTGCTCATTTATTGCAGTATCATCCTACCATTCATATTGCTCTTTTATTGGTTGAATAAAAAGATGGGCGTTGTTGTTTTGCATTGTTTGAATCTATTGATGCTAACAATCTACATTTCATTAATTATCACTTATTCCGAAAGAAGCAATCCATTTGATCACGAACTATTCAACAGAACTTTTTTTGAATTATGGTCTACTACCAAACAAATGATCACAAGTGGAATGATTGTTTTTATTCCATTCTTTTTTTATTATATCATTTATTGGTTCTTGTATACTTCTACTTTTTCAAAAATTGATTATTCAAATAATTTTATTCGATTATCTGGCGCAATTGGAATAATTGCTTTAGTAAGCATCAATTTTGCGAATCCTTCGTCTAACCAATTTCAAAACAGGAATGCGTATTATTTAACCTGCAATAAATTTGCTTATTTTATTTCCGATTCTTATCATTTCTTTAATACAAAAAATGATTTTGATGCGAATAGGCTTAACTCCAAAGAGCTACAAAACGCCATTGAATTTTACCAGCAAAATCAACCGTTTAATTTTACCAGTACTGAATTTCCTTTACTTAGAAAAAACGATGACCCAGATGTGCTTGGATCTTTTTTTAATTTGAATCCAGCGAAGCCGCCGAATATTGTCATTATTGTTACCGAAGGATTATCCAAAGATTTTAGCGGAGACAATGCCTATGCAACCAGCTTTACTCCTTTTTTAGATTCACTCAGTAAAAAGAGTTTGAGTTGGGATAATTTCTTGAGCACTTCGCCTGGAACTTTTGCTGCTCATCCTGCTATTGAAGGGTCATTGCCTTATGGCAAAACAGGTTTTTCATCGATCAATATAATGCCTGATCATTTATCATTAATTAAAATAGCGAAAGCCAATGGCTATACTACCCGATTCTTAACTGGGTCGAATACCGATTTTGATAATATGGGTGGATTCATTCGTTTACAAGGAACAGATATGTCTTTGATGCATTTTAATAAGAAATATAAAAAAATGAGTGCTGGCAATGAAGGCTGGGGCATGGGCTATCCCGATGATGCACTATTCAATCAAAGTTTAGAACTACTGGAAACTGAACCTACAACACCATATTTAAACATTTACCATACCGCAACTACACATGTTCCTTATTTATTTGAACAGAAACCCAAATATGATAAACTATTCGATCAAAAATTAAAAACACTTAAAGTAGACCGAGGCATTAAAACCATTTTAAGAGAATGTAAAAAAGTAATGGTCACTTTTATGTTTGCAGACGATTGTTTCAAAGACTTTTTTTTGAAGTATAAAAAAAGGCCCGAATACAATAACACCATTTTTATCATTACAGGAGATCATCATATTGGCTCTTTCCCTTCTACTTCTAGCATAGACGACTATCATGTTCCCTTAATCATTTACTCACCCATGCTTAAGGCACCAAAAAAAATGTATGCTGTAAACTCACATAATAATTTGGCGCCAAGCATAGTTTCGATGTTGTTGAATAATTATCCTAATTTACCCTATCACCCTGCAAAAGTAAACTGGCTGGCAAGTTCACTAGATACCAGTGCTGCATTCAGGAATCAACAAAGCATGCCCTTCATGTATTCCAATCGTTCCATAGAAGATTATATCTGGAAAGACTATATGATTTCTGATAAAGAATTATATAAGCTCAGTACTGATTTAACGATGATTCCTTATAAAAATGACTCTATTAAAACCCATGTCACTAGTCTGTTGAATAATTTCAAAATTATCAACTCCTATGTTTGTTATAATAATAAAATATATCCCGAAAAGGAATTACAGGAACTAGGAAACAAAGATTTATTATTTGAATCAAGAGACAGTAGTATCCAAAAAATAACCACTTCTATTTCGCATGTTAGTTTAATGAAGGATCTGGTGTATTCAAAAAAATACACCTACATTATGGTAGGTGTATCTGCCGAAATTCGATATAATAAATCTGCTTCTACTGATTTTACTTCTTTTCTTTTTTCATTGGTCGATTCTACCAATAACAAAAGGAATTTTAATTTTTACTCCAATCATGAATTGGTAAAAATTACCAAAACAGGTGAATTCAATGCATCTACCTGGAATAGCGTTGCTACCAACGATATGATCGCTTTAAAAGATGTAGTGAATACCAATACCCCTTATTTTAATGTTTCTCTTTATTCAATGAAACCAATTGATTTGGAAATAAAGAATCTATCAATCAAGGTTTGGGGCATTAAATAATTTACTCTTCACCATACAATTGATTGAATAACATTTTATAAGTACTATGCGTTTGTCCACGGAAAGCAATTTCTGGTCCATACACCAACAATTTACCCTTACCAACTTTAGCAGAAAATGCAGCAACCCCATCTTGTAAATAGGATTGTCCGAAAGCCCATCCACTTCTCAATGTTTTTTCAGAAGCAAACCAAGCTAAAGGAGTGATATCTCCATTGGCAATAGCATCAGGCATTAAATTAAATACAGGACTTGCACTAAAATATACATCTGCAGTATTCTTCATTCCCCAATTGGCTTTGTGTTGAGGATTCACTGCTACCTGCATAACCGATCCTGGTATATAGAATTTTTCTCCTGGTAGAGGGCGCTCTTTTCCATTCACCATTTCAACCAATGCATTACGCACAGGCAATTTAAAATGATAGGCTAAGTTGGCGCTGCTTCCAATAGTTACAATCGTTCCGCCAGCATCAGCAAATTCCTTCAATACAGGAATTGATTTTGCTGGAGTGATTCTACCCAAACTAGACCTATACTGTTCTGGTATCTCCGATTCATTGGGTTCTCTTCCTTCAAAACCTCCGCCACCACCAGCTCCTGGAGCTTCGGTGCGAAGAGCAGGAATAGCACCTCCTACAAATACAATTACATCATATTTATTTTTTAAGTTGCCTGCATCAATTTCTTTTGAATAGACTACAGTAAATGGAAAACGGTATTGCTCAAAAATCCATCTCGTCCAACCAGATGGCATTGAACCACCATATACATCCCATAAAGCAATTCTGCTTGATTTTAATTTTACTGAACTTGTTTTGGATGAAGAATTTGCAGCTGTAATTTTTACTCCATGTTGATTTGCCGCTTTTTCTAATATTTGCAATGCTGCCGCACTTGATGAAACAAAAAACTGTTCATTGTTTTTTTCTACAGCTATTCCAGCTTTTAATAAATCATTTACTAAAATAAAGCTTGCGTTTTCTTTGGTAGAAAAACTATACCCATTTGCATCAGCTTTTTTCTCAAATGAACCTGCAACTTTTTGTTCTACACCATATGGCAATGTTTGAAAGGGGCCATCAAATGGTTCTAGTATTCTATCAAATTCTAATCCCATAGTATATGCGGGAGTCCAACCAGCTGCATCATATGGGCGCACTGGTGGTCCGCCAGGATACTGAAAATCGTTTGGATGATCTTGTGGATCGAACATATCGATCACATGCGGACGGAAAGCTTGATTGGTTTTTACAATATAAGATCCGGCTAAATATTTTTTATTACCCACGGTAAAATCAGCGGTGGCTTTCTCTACACGAATTCCACTCTTAATTAAAATATTAACAAAATTGGTAGCAGTTGTTGTTTGATTAATTGGAATGATATATGCTCTTGGATCGCGCGATTGTGGATTTTTATATACTTTATCAAAAATGGTTAAAGCAATAGAATCATTTCTTTCGGCTCTGGGATCGTTCTTTATTAGTTCATTAACTACTTCAACTTTACTAGGAGACTTTGTCCAAAAATCTTTACTTCCTGCCTCAATAGAATTTTTACCCATTGTATAGATATTCATCAGCAATTCATCTTTATGTCTGGCTGCATAATTGAGCACTGCATAGTTGAGCGAAACTGAATAATCAATAGAACTTTTGAAATACCATTTTTGTGGTTCAATAGGAAAAGGTGTAGCGCTATTCGGAATTAATCGGGATGGAACAAAAGGAATTTTCATGGGTGTTGGATTACCGATCATCTCTGTTAACAATCCAATTATATTATGATAATATGCTGTTGTTCTTAATCCACCATTCCACCAGGTTGAATATACAGAACCACTCTTCATGGTATATCCTGGTTTGTTCTCTGCATTCAATCTACTGCTCATTACTGCACCTAATTGATCTATGCCTGTAACCAATAAAGGATCATACACATAATTAAATGGATCTCTGTAAGGAGGACCAGCTACTACTGTTCCTGCTGGACCTGTCTGGTGGTGATTGTATAAAATTTGAGGCATCCACTCTACATATTGTTGCAAACTCATGTTCTTGGATTCACTCATATTGGTCATGTAGAAATCGCGGTTATTATCATGACCAATATATTTCTGGTATAATCTTGGAAGATTAGCTGTACTTCTTTTCAAAGTATCTGCATTGCGCATATACCAACTAGATTGCAATTCTTGCCCATCAGGATTCGCATGAACAAAAAGGATAATCGTAGATTTTAGTATTCGCTTTGTTTCTTCATCTTCACGAGAAACAATTTGATACAAAGACTCAATCCATTGATGAATGCCCAACACTTCATTAGCATGCAATCCCCCATCAATCCAAACAACAGCCTTGCCTTCATTGGCAAGCGACTGTGCTTCGGTTTCAGAAATGCCTTCTGCTCTTGCCATTTTTTGAGAGATGGTTTTATATCTATCCAGCTTAGTCAGATTTGCCGGATCGGAAACAATTACCATGTATTGCTCACGTCCCTCCTCGGTTTTACCAATGCTTTGCAACTTCATTTTTTTTGAAACTGCAGCCAATTTTTTTAAATAGGCTTCTGTTTGGGTAAATGTGGCTAAATGATAATTATCACCAATTGAAAAACCAAAATGAGATTTTGGTGTTGGGATATTTTGTGCTTCAGTAACGATTGAAGCGGTAAATAAACATAAAAGCAGTGTAGCAATCCGTAGCATAGTGTTTAATTTTGGATTGCCTAAATTAAATGAACTAGCTCAGAATATGTACTTTTCCGGAAACTTTATCCCACCAGCTTAGATTGTTTTAAGTAATTAGCATCTGGAGCGTAGATGAATAAGCAAGATTCCCCTTGAATAGTATGAATAATCTGTTGAACCTGATTATTTGGAACTGCAGGACAACCCTGGCTTCTTCCCAGATAACCCATTTGTGCAATTGTATTATTACTCACATAATTGGCACCATGTAAAACAATGGCTCTTTGAGCTGCTTTGTCGTTAATGCCATTCTCTATTCCAGTTAATATCAATGACTCTCCATGTTTACCCCGATAGGTATTGCCTGTGATATAAAATCCTAAACTGCTTTTGTTTGATTCGTTTTTATTAGAAAAATTTTTTGCAAATAAAGTGCCAGAATTTTTACCATGAGCCACCAGTGTTTGTAGTACCATTTCTTCGGATTCCATATCGATAATGTACAACCGCTCTTCTGAACTAGGTTTGCTAAAGTCTGCAATAGTTAAATATCGCTGATTCAGCAATTTGCCTTGTTCTTTTAATTTTTGATAGCCCTTTATTGCCAATGCAACTGCTTTATCATTGATGTTTAATTTAGAAGCCATAAGCGTTGCATTCAACACTTCATCATTGATAGTTATCTTTGTTGAAGTGTCATATGATTGAAGTACAAAAGAAAAAAGCGCAACAAAAACAAAAGCCAATTTTTTCGCCATATCATTAATTTAAATGGCTGCAAAGGTACAATAGCCTAAAGGGCTTCCTCTTTAAATGATGTTTTATTGGCTAAATTTTTCGTTAAAAATGACCAGTAGAAGTATATGTAAAATTACTATGTATAACAAGCTCAACCTAGGTTGTAAGATGGAATAAATCGAGCTTTTAACCATTTTCCAAATTGTGTTTCAATCAGTTGATTTGTTAAAAAACTATAGATGATCAACGCCAGCAAACTACAAAGAAGCACTATCAATTGAATTGTCGGTGTAGGATTTAATTCGAATATTTGAAACAAAAAATGCGGAATGATGGTAATTACTATAATTTGATTTAAATAAACTGAATAAGAAATATTCCCCAAAAATGTGAGTGGCTTGATGGACAATATATTCGTTAATATTCCATCTGATTGCACAATCAATAATATAGAAAAAGCAAATAACAATGGTATAATTGCCAATGCCATCATTTGATAAAAATTTCCAGTTTGTTGATGAAGAAAATATAAGGCCGCTATAATTAAAGGTGGAACAAGCAAGGAAAGATTGGGCAACCACTTTGATCTGTTGTTGGTAAAATTCCAAACAAAATACCCAAGTATAAATGAAATAATTCCCCTGATATATCCAAAGTCGTCGGTGAAAGCATACATACCTTTATACACCGAAAAACCAATAGCCGCGAGTAATACAAAAAAGAAAATACCATTTCTATTCCAGTTCCGTTGAAAAGAAAATAATAAAGTGCAACCAAAAAAAACATAAATAATCAATTCGGCAGAAATGGACCATGAAGGAAAATTCATTCCCATATTGCCAACATTAGAAGTATATAAAGAATTAAATGCTACTGTTGAATTTAGAAAAGTCATTGTGTCTAAATAAGCAAATAACAATGTTGAAACAGACTCCCTCGTACCTACTAAATAAGGAAAGAAAATATTAAACACCAATTGAAAAATTAAATAAAGAGTCGTAGTATAAAACAACAATGGTGTTAGTCGAATCAGTCTTTTTTTAAGATATACTGTTAAATCTGATTGCGTTTTAATGCCTGCATATTTACTGGCAATAATATAACCAGACAAAACAAAAAAGAAGTCCACAAAAAATTTAGATTCCCTTATTAAGGGATTATGATAGAACCATGACGGAATAAATGCTTCATCGTAATGATGCAACACCACCATAACACTAAAAATGCCTCTTAAACTATCCAATCTATCAATTCGCATAATGATAATTTAAGCACATTAAAATTTATAACTCAGGCCCGCAACAAATCCATAGTCGGATCTTGCACCACCGGTTGTTGGTGATTTACTATCGTAGTTATTGTAATAATTTAAATTTAAAGAGAAATCTGTTATGAGTTCCCAATTGATATTAATATCACCATCATAACGTGTTCTTCCTTTTTGAGATAAACTAACATATAATGTTTGAGTGGTGCCTAATGAGATATTCGGCTTACTGAAAGAAAAGAAATTATACTTCCCCTGCAATACCCATTCTTGGTTATTGGTAGAATTTGCTTTTAAATCTTGTTCTCGATTGATAGTAAGCCCACTAATAACAAGGCCTTGACTATGCCTGGTTAACAAGAATTTATACCCCAGGGCTAAACCTTGTTGCCATCTTCTGTTTAATCCTAACTGAGTATTTCTTTGATAATTTAATAATGCAACCCCAAAAAATAATTTGCTAAAATAATAATTGTACCGAAAATTAATATTGGCTCTTTCAACACTGGAACTAATACTATCAGAAGTAAATATCATATTTCCACCTAATTCAATTTCGGTTTTCTCATTATGGTAAAAGAGAGCCCCGTCTGCATTGAAACGCCCAATTTGGCTGGATTTCGTATAGGAATATCCTGCACCAATATTACCATTGATTCTTGTATTCCATTTTGTACCAAACTTAAACATGGATGAAATGTCTGCCAGTGCAATTTCCTTGCTGTCGTAGGCGTTTTTAGCAATAATTTTTCCCCGGTTCACAGATGATTCTATAAATCCAGGAATCACATCTCTTTGAACTGTTTCAATTCTAAAATAATTTTTGTTGGCTTGTATGGTACTTACTTTATCATATTTCACTTTTACAATTCCCACTCCATCCCCATCAAATTCTATTCTTCCTAATTTAATACTGATCAATTCTCCTATCAACATCGATTTATTGGTAAAAAATAATGTGTCTTTTACTTGGGCATAACTCTGCATTGCAAATAGTGTTGCAAATAGCAAAAATATAAATCGAATGTTGGAAGAATTAAAACGCATGTTGATTACAATATTAAACAAAAAAAGAGGAGCATTTATTGCTCCTCTAATGATATTAAATAAGATCTGAACTGATTAATTACCCAATTTGAAAGCTAAACCACCGCCTAAGCCAAACTGATAAACAGAAGAATAAGACGATAATCCAACACCTGCTCCACCAGTTCCGAAATAGGCTCCACCACCAAATCCTTGAGAAATCGAAATCAATTGCATTTGTAATTTCAATGCAACTTTAGGAGATGCCCAGATATTGGCTCCAGTTCTTAGACCCCAAGCAAATTTAGTGATGCTACTTGTACCACCTGGATCAGGATTTTTAATGCTCACAATGGCCATACCTAACATTGGTCCGATATATGGCTCCACTTTGGGATTTGCACCAAAATAACGGTTGATTCCAAGCATGATATAATTGATGCCAATATTAAAGTCCTTGTTTTTTGCAACACCTACCCCATTTAAATAACGCATTGGGGCTTTGGTGTCGTCACGTAAGTATGATAATTCAATACCTGTTCCTCTGTTGATTTTAGACTCTATACCAACTCCCCACATGAAGTTTCCCAATATTTTACCATTGTAGAAATTATTAGCGTCATAATAAGAATCGATTGCATCGTCAAAAACATATCCCGCATAACCATTTAGGCGGATATCCGGCTTTTTTTGAGCAGAAACAGCTCCTGCAAAAAGTACTGTTGATAAAAGGAATAGAAAAAACTTTTTCATTTAGTGTATTTTAGTGTTACAAATGTAATTTAATAAATAAAATAACAGGCTTTAAACGTTCATCTATATAACATTTATTGTATCAAGTTATAAAATTGAACAAGATTTTAAACTAAAATTTAAAAATGATAAAAACGAAGCTCCTTTTTTGTTTAACTATTCATGTAATCATACTGAGTTTTATTCAAACTAACGCTCAGCCAATTGCCAGTAAATTGCATATTTTGGTTGGCACATATACCAATACTGGAAAAGGGGAAGGCATCTATTATTACAGCTTTGACAGCCAGAAAGGAACTGCTTCGCTTTTAAACAAGCAGGTCTTAGAAGACCCTTCTTTTCTAACCACCGGATTTGGGAATCAGTTTATTTATTCAGTGAATGAATTGGGCAATAAATTAGGTGGAATCACTTCCTTGAAGTTGGATAAAAATACTGGAGAGATGAGTAAATTAAATAGTGCATTTACACAAGGTGATCACCCATGCCATGTTTCCATCGACAGTAAGAATAGATATGTAATTGTATCTAATTATACAGGTGGAAATTTTAAGGCAATTCCTTTATTAAAAGATGGAAGTTTAGATACTATCAATACGCAATTAATTCAGCATAAAGGAAAAAGCATTAATAAAGATCGTCAGGATAAACCTCATGTGCATTCTGCAATTTTTAGCCCAGATGAAGATTATTTGTTGATACAAGATTTAGGAACCGACCAGATTTCTGTTTATGATATTAGCTTGTCTAAAAGCAATAACCCCATTTCATTGAAACCAAACTCGGTATTCAATACAGTTCCTGGCAGCGGACCAAGACATCTTACCTTTCACCCAAAAAAATCCATTGCCTATTCTGTTCAAGAATTAAATGGCACTGTGAATGTGCTGAAATTTAAAAACGGAAAATTGTCTTTGATGCAAGATATCAGTATGACCAACCCTAATGAAACTCGAAAAAATGGTGCGGCTGATATTCATATTTCTCCAGATGGAAAATATTTATACGCCTCCAACAGAGGTGAATTTAATGAGCTGGTTATTTTTAGAATTATTGCTGATGGAACTTTGAGTTATGTAGCCACTCAATCTACTTTTGGAAAAGGGCCAAGAAATTTTAGCATCGATCCTAGCGGTAATTTTTTATTGGCTGCCAATCAAAACTCCAATGAAATCGTGGTTTTTAAAAGAGACCAGAATTCCGGTTTACTTACGGATACTAAAGAAAGAATTAAAGTGGGTGCTCCTGTTTGTATCAAATTTATTGCGAACTAGATTATCTTCTTTTTTGCCATCTGTTACCTCCATTCTTTGACGCACTATGTGCTCTTGGTGAATAGGCTGGGGCTTCGCCAAACTCAGGTGGTACAGGGATCTTGTCTACTTGCTTACCTAATAATTCTTCGATAGCAGCAAATTTTCTTTGCTCTGCTTCACTAACAAATGTAATGGCTGTTCCCTGGCTTTCTGCTCTTGCTGTTCTTCCAATTCGATGTATATAATCTTCTCCATCATTCGGAACATCAAAGTTGATCACTAATTCAATTTCTTCAATATCAATTCCTCTACTTAGAATATCAGTTGCTACCAATATTTTCAATTTCTTATTTCGGTAATCTTGCATCACTTGTTCTCTTTTGTCTTGCAATAAATCGGAATGGATTTCTTCGATGGAGAACTTTGCACGCTTTAATTCCGCAGTTAATTGTTTTACATTTTGTTTTTTAGAACAAAAAATAATTACTCTTGTATAGTCTTTACTATTCAATACAAATTTGATCAGCGGAATTTTTTGTTGTTCATACACTACGTATGCTTGCTGTACAATTTGTTCAGGAGGTTTTGATACTGCTATATTAATTTCAACCGGGTCTTTCAATAATTTACGAGCCAAATCCCTCATCTTAGGGGGCATCGTAGCAGAAAACAATAAGTTCTGTCTTTGCTTTGGTAGAAATGAAATGATCTTCATGATATCATCATTAAATCCCATATCGAGCATTCGATCTGCTTCATCGAGTACCAGATAATTTACCTCTTTCATTTTTACATAGCCCATATTTAAATGTGCTATCATTCTACCAGGTGTACATACTACCATATCAACGCCACTGCTCAATGCCTTCTTTTCTGTAACAAAAGAATTTCCATCACCACCGCCATATACAGCAATACAACTGATATCGGTAAAGTATCCCAATCCTTCCATTGTTTCAGCAATCTGAATGGCGAGTTCTCTGGTTGGAACGATTATTAATGCATTGATTTGATGTGCTGCGTGATGACTGGTGAGCATTTTATGAATAATCGGTAATAAAAATGCTGCTGTTTTACCTGTTCCAGTCTGTGCTGATGCAATGATATCTTTTCCTGCTAAAATGGGTTGTATTACTTGTGCTTGAACAGGCGTTGCTGTTTCATATCCCATCGAATCTATGCCTTCTAATAACTTTTCGTCTAATCCTAATTCTCTAAAATTCAAAATATATGTTTCGTTGATAGTGCGATGATCAAGATAAATTTTCTAATTCTGTTAATAATATAGCTTTTACTTCTTCGAAGTTTTTACTGAATAATTTCAAGGCTGGAGCAATGGTTTCTAATTGAGCCTGTTGTTTTGCAGATGTTTCAATGGTGTGCGCTAATTTATACATTTCAGCAACTTTAATTACTGACAATGATGACTTAGCATAATGTGCTGACTTATACAAAGCAGTCCAATCCTGAGCAGATAAGTTGGCCTCCATTTGACGAATGGTATCTGGCATGCTTTCTAAAAACATATTGATAATAGTGCCCTTGTACTCACTATCTCCTTCGGCCAATTCGTTGAGCATATTCAAATCTACAACCGGAGGAACAAAGGTGGAGACAGGTGCTTCGTTTTTGAAATCTGGATTTGTAGTGAAAATTTCATCGAGTGTTTTATATAAAGCATCTAATCCAAAGGGTTTTGCTAAACATCCATTCATGCCCACTTTAGTGAATTTATCTCCTTCTGTTCTGCTACTCCAACCGGTCATTGCGATGATTGGAATGGTTTTATTGATGTCTTTACGGATAATCTGGGTTGCTTCAAAACCGTCCATTTCGGGCATATTAATGTCCATTAAGATAAGGTCATAATCTCCTTTTCTGAGTAATTCAATAGCTTCTAACCCATTTCCGGCTATATCAAACAAAACGCCTGTAGGTTTTAATGAATGCGTGATCAACTTCTGGTTGACGAAATCATCTTCAGCTATTAAAATCCTTTTCCCTTGTAAATAATCCGTGTTCATCAATCCTTTTTTTATCAATCTAGAACCATAAATATAAATTATCTGCCGTTTACACCCGAATTAATTCATTGAAAAAGCCAAAAGATTGGATTTTGACTAATTTTTAACCACTTTAATGCAGCCATTTCTACTATTTTTGCCGTCTGCAAGAGAAATAATCTTGTAAACAACCAAAAATGAAAAAAATCTTCTTATTAATTACAGTTCTGTCTGGATTGGCTGTTTCGGCTCAAACTTCGGATACTAAGAAAATTACAGTACCCAATCGTACAAAAGATCATTTTATGATCCAATATGGTGTAGATGCATGGGCAGGAAGGCCAGATAGTGTTAGAACTGGCGGATTTAGCAGGCATTTTAATATGTATATCATGTTCGACAAGCCTTTTAAAACCAATCCAAAAATGAGTGTGGGAATTGGTGTAGGGCTAGGAAGCAGTAATATGTTTTTCAATAATACCAATGTAGACGTTAAATATAATGGGGTAAGATTGCCATTTACTATTGCGGATAGCATTAATCATTTTGATAAATTCAAAGTGACCACCATGTATTTAGAGTTGCCAATTGAGCTTCGTTATTTTTCTAACCCTAATAACATGAACAAATCATGGAAATTAGCCATTGGGGCAAAAGTGGGAACATTGCTTAAATCTTACTCTAAAGGCAAGAACTATGTAAATAGAAATGGTCAATCCATCTATGGAACTTCGTTTATTGAAAAAGAGCAAAGCAAGAAATTCTTTAACGGTACTTCATTAGCTGTAACAGGAAGGATTGGCTATGGTATTATTGGTTTACAGGGCAGCTATAATGTTTTAGGCGTATTAAGGGATGGATCAGGTGCTAATATGAATCGATTTAGTGTAGGTATTTCTATCAGTGGATTATAATAAATGATTATCATAACAATTAAGCCTCTTTGAGTTCAGAGAGGCTTTCTTATTTTGGAGAACGCTTGAAAGACTAACTTTATAAAAAAATTACGCATTGATTGAGAAAAAACAACTGATTGCCCAAGAGGAGAAAGCCGTGTTGGTTGGGGTAATTTTGAAAGAGCAAACAAATGAACAGGCTACTGAATACCTGGATGAATTGGCATTTTTATCTGAAACTGCTGGAGCAATTGCAGTAAAAAGATTTACTCAAAAATTAGCTCATCCTGATAGTAGAACTTTTGTGGGGAAAGGAAAATTAGAAGAAATAAAAAACTATTTGAATGGAAAAAATATTCACCTAGTCATTTTTGATGATGAATTAACCGGATCACAAATTGCTAATATAGAAAAGGAGTTGAATGTTAAAACCATCGATCGTAGCGATTTGATCCTGGATATTTTTGCAAGAAGAGCCAGAACAGCACAATCTAAAGTGCAGGTTGAATTAGCACAATACCAATATTTATTACCTCGATTAAAAGGAATGTGGAAGCACTTGGAAAGACAGGGAGGAGGTATTGGAACGAGAGGGCCGGGTGAAACAGAAATTGAAACAGATCGCCGAATTGTAAAAGATAAAATTTCCTTATTACGCAAGAGATTAGGTGAGATTGATAAACAAGCATTTACTCAGCGAAAAGAAAGAGGCGAATTGATTCGAGTGGCATTGGTGGGTTATACCAATGTGGGCAAAAGCACGCTGATGACCGTTTTGAGCAAGAGTGAGGTGTTCGCTGAAAATAAATTATTTGCAACACTGGATACTACCACAAGAAAAGTGGTCTTTGAAAATACCCCATTTTTATTGAGCGACACTGTTGGATTCATTCGCAAATTGCCGCATCATTTAGTGGAAAGTTTTAAGAGTACTTTAGATGAAGTAAGAGAAGCAGATATTTTATTACACGTGGTGGATATTTCTCATCCTCAATACGAAGACCAGATTGGAGTGGTGAATAAAACTTTACAAGAATTAAAAGCATTTGACAAACCAATACTCACCATCTTTAATAAAATGGATGTGTATGAAGAAAAGACCTTTGATGAATGGTTAGAAGATTCCGTAAAGCAAGAACTTTTACAAGACTTAAAAGATAAGTGGGATAATGTAACCAATAATAATTGCGTGTTTGTTTCCGCAACTGAAAGAAATAATTTAGATGCATTGCGTGATTTAATTTTAGAAAGGGTAAGAGAAATGTATAAAGTGCGCTATCCGTATAAAACCATGCTTTATTAATTTGACCATTGGCGCAAATTGATTCTCAGATCGTTTATTGTTTGACTTTTTTATGGAGAAAAAAATCAACTGGGTAAAAATTGCCGATTCTGCCGCTGAAATTATTTGGCAAAATAATGGCATGTGCATTATTGAAGTGGAAGGTAAAAAAATCACTTTGGTTGCCCATAATCAAGCTTTATTTGCCATTGCCCATAAATGTCCGCATGCCAGTGGTATTATGGCCGATGGTTTTATTGATGCACTGGGTAATGTGGTTTGCCCCCTACATCGGTATAAATTCTCCCTTGAAAACGGTCGGAATACCAGTGGCGAAGGGTATTATTTAAAGACCTACCCCATTCAAAACAACGAAAATGGGGTATTTATAGGCTTTGAAAGCACCCGTTTATTTAATTTTTAGTGTATTTTTTTTGTAAGAAACTCTAAACCCCTATTTTTGCAACCCCAATGGGGAAATTCCTCCTTAGCTCAGTTGGTTAGAGCATCTGACTGTTAATCAGAGGGTCTCTGGTTCAAGTCCAGAAGGGGGAGCGATAATAATAAAAAGGTTATACTTTTATAGTGTAACCTTTTTTATTTGCATAATAATCAAACTCAATACTATTAAAGTTGTGAAAGAAATCTTTAAAGACCTTTTGGCACAAAATATTCTCTCTTGTAGTTTTTCGTTGAATATGATTGATAAAGAGAATATTTCTAAAAAATTAAATGAACATACTTCTTCTGTGGGATTCATTTACAGACATATTGGTGAGACAATGCTACTATTCGGGTATTTTTTCGGTATGCCTAGTGAGATTCAAAATACCACAATGGGGCAAGAAGATGAGGGTCAAGGCAAAGATTTTGAGGAAAGTAAAAAACTAATGGAAAAAGGATATAAAATGCTTGAAGACATTATAGAAAGTACTTCAAACGCTGGTTGGTCAGAAATAATTGAAACGCCATTTTTTGGAGCAGTGTCAAAAGCCAGATTGTTTTCCCATATTCTATATCATAATTCCTATCATTCAGGCCAAATTGGACTTATTATCAAAAGAGGTGTATAATTTTTTAACTCATAACTTTCGTTATAGTTACATACACAATCATTGTATTATAGTTGCATCTTTTATTTAGTTTAAAAAGTAATTCAAATTTTAATGCCTAATAATTTTCATTTAGAACCTATCACTATTCAAGAATCATACATTGGAGAAAAGTATAGTAGTAAGGTTTGTCAAGAAGTGCTAGAAGCCACTTTTGATTTATACAAGAGAGTAGGATTTTACAGCCCTTGGGGAGGATACTTTGTCAATGATTCTAATGTAATTGTGGGTGCGGCTGGTTTTAATGGCAGACCAGCAAATAATGTTGTTGAGATTTCTTATTACACCTTTCAAGAATTTGAGGGAAAAGGAATTGCAACATTAGCATGTCAAGAATTAATCAAGATAGCCAGAAATGAAAATCCGCGTTTAGTCATTTGTGCTAAAACTGAACCAAAAGAAAATGCATCAACAGGCATTTTAAGAAAGAATGGATTTGTTTATAAGAAAGTTGTTCAGGACCACGAAATAGGTGATGCATGGCTTTGGGAATTGTAATTACAACTTTCGAGGAAGAGGGGAACGATAATAATAAAAAGGTTATACTTTTATAGTGTAACCTTTTTTATTTTCATATGAATCGAATTATTCTCATTACTCTACTTTTGGGCACATTCAATCTATTTTGTTTAAATACAAAAGCCCAAGCCGCAAATAATATGTACAGGATTGCAAAAATCAAAGTTGTTGCTAATCAATTAGAAAATTACAAATCTGCCTTAAAAGAACAGATGAATGAGGCAATTAAAATAGAACCTGGCGTTTTGTCTTATACTGTTGTTGCAGACAAAAAAGATGCAACATTAATAACTATTTTAGAAGTTTACGAAAGTCTTGAAGCGTATCAATCACATATCTTAACACCTCATTTTAAGAAATATAAAGAAACGGTAAAGGACATGGTGTTGTCTTTAGAGTTAATTGATACCGAATTAATTGAAAGAGTGAATAAAGCTGGTTCTTAAATTATAAGACTAATGTAAATACTTTCTACTAATGCCTATTTATCAAGCTCCGCATATTTTTTAAAATTATCTAAAATGGTTTGCCATCCCGTTTTTTGAAGCTCAATAGAATTTTCAGTTTCTGGTTCAAAGGTTTCGATTAGAATAGTTCCTTCAGGTATTTCTTCAAAACAGACAGATACTTTTCTTCCATCTCCTAAGATGATATCAATACTTTGTTCAAATTTGATTTTTTGATAAGTACCCCAAAAATCAAAACTAAAAGAGCCATCTTTTGCTGCCATTAAATAATGGAATTCACCTCCAACAATAAGATTGTTTGTAGCTTCCGGACAGTGCCAATCGGAACTAGCAAAATTCCAATTCATAATATACTCAGGTAAGGTCCAATATTTCCAAACTTTACCGATTGGTGCCGTTATTCTTGTTTTAACAATAATCTTTTCCAAATTTCTGTACATTTACTTAATTAAAATTAATACTTAAACACATGAAACTAATTAAACTTATAGTAGTAATCTTTTTTTTAATCGGAAATTTGAAGGCACAAACAAATGCAGGTATTCAACCAGTTTTAAATTCATATATGGCTTTAAAAGATGCGCTTGTGAAAACAGATGGTGCGGCTTCTTCATCAATGGCCAAAGATTTAAAATCAGCTATTGAAGGTGTTAAAATGAATGAACTAAGCACAGAAGTGCATACCGTTTGGATGAAAATGGTGAAGGAACTGAAAGAAGATGCTGAACATATTCATGAAACAAAAGACATTGCTCAACAAAGAGATCAGTTTATGTCTCTATCGAAGAATATGTACTCCTTAATAAAAGTGTCTAAATTAAGTACGCCAGTTTATTATCAGTACTGTCCGATGGCCAATAAAGGTAAAGGTGCCAATTGGTTAAGTTTAGAAAACAAAGTGAAAAATCCTTACTACGGCAGTCAAATGCTTACTTGTGGCAAAGTTGTAGAAACCATCCAATAGTATGAGTATTTATGAAAAACGAATATCAATGAAAAACATTGGTATTCGTTTTTTTTATGGCTTAGTTTATTGATGAAGTATACATATACTAATTTCCAGTACTTGATTTTCCTGTTGAACTTCCTCTGTATGCATTCTCTTAATATAGGGCTCCAGAATATGTATAAATGGCGTTGCGGAAATTCTTTGTGGTGTTGAAATGATTAGCGTTGACCCTTGGTTGATAAAATAAAGAATCAAACTATTGAGTGCTTCAAATTGAGAAGGATCATAATTGATGTCACTCAATAATATCGTATCAGCAATTATAGTTGAAGGAAAATCATTCCAATCCAAACACATCGCTGTTGCACAGTTGATTTTTAAATATGAAATGTTTTTTTGAATAAGCCCCACTGCATCAGGTGAATAATCGCTGATGATGGTAGATGCTGTTTTATCAGCAATTGTAAAAGATGGCAGTCCAATGCCAGCGCCTATTTCAAGTACTCTTTTGTTAGTGATCCATTGAGGTTCTTTTTGTAAAAAGGATGTCATGGCTTTTGCAGCTGGCCATATTCTCGCCCAGAATGGAAAAGGAGTTTCTACTTGCTCACGTAAATTAGTCTCATAGATCAACTGCACTTGATTGTAATCAGGAATGTAAATGGATAGTTCATTATTTATTTGAACCAATGTGCTCGGGTAGATCATTTGGCTGTGTTAGAATATTCAAAAGTTTATTGCATTCATCCGATTAAAATAATTCTCCAATTCCTTCTTTTAATAAATGATAATAAACTTTCTTATTAAAGCTATACAGAAATGGGGCTTTATGAGCTGCGCCAGTAAACAATTTTTCTTTCTTTTCTAAAATACCCAGAGAAAGAATTTTCCGATTAAAATTAGGTCGGTCTAATTTTCGGCCCAAAATGGTTTCATAAATGGATTGCAAACTTTTTAATGGAAAGGTTGCGGGCAATAAATTTAATCCGATAGGTTGATAATTTAAGTGCTGCTTCATTGCAGTCAATGCTTCTTGAATAATTATTTTGTGATCAAAAATCAGTAAGGGAATTTTATCTATATCAAACCATGCACATGATAAAGAAAGTGGATCTGGAATAGGGGCTACTTTTTCAAACTCCACCAATGCATAATATCCAACTGTAATGAATCGCTGTAAAAACCATTGATCGAGTTCATCATCTAAATCCATCGACTTGATAAGCCCTTTAATTAAATTTTCACGTGACCGCCTTGGGTCTCCAAATGTGCTAAACTGCTGTAAGTACACTTTTTTTAATCCTGTTCTGTCCAACAATACTCGTTGAGCAGCTGCGTCTACAGATTCATCTTTTAGAATATAACCACCCGGCAACATCCAATGCTTGCGGTCTTTACATGCTAATAGCAATACTTTCAGCTGGTTGTCATGAAATCCAAAAATTACATTATCCACTGAAAGTCCAGGTATAAATAAGCTCGTGTCGAGATCCTTTATTTCCATAATTGTTCGAAGAACGGATTTTTTGTAAAGTAAACAAAAAAGACTAACATTGTGTCAAATTGACTCAATAATATTTGTACACCAACTCAACAATTTTATGAAATCGTATTTTGCCAAAATCGCAGCAGTACTTATTGTACTTTTTACAACCAACTATCTAATGGCTCAACAAACTACTCCTCAACTAGGAAAAAATCCTGTGAGTGAAGTTGTTAAAGCAATGACTTTAGAAGAAAAAATAAACTTGGTGATTGGTCAAGGCATGTACGTGCCAGGTATGCCAATGCCAGGTGCTGGATTAATTGCAACAGATGCTCAAAAAAGAGTGACTGGTGCTGCTGGTACTACAGCAGCTATTCCTCGGCTTGGAATACCTGCACTTGTGGTTTGCGATGGCCCTGCAGGCATTCATGCATTTAATGCTGGCAAAAGTCGTTTGTACTATGCCACTGCCTGGCCTATTGGTACTTTATTGGCCTCTAGCTGGGATACTGCATTGGTGAATAAAGTTGGTGTAGCATTTGGTGCAGAAGCCAAAGAATTTGGCATTGATATTCTTTTAGGACCTGGCATGAATATACATCGCAACCCATTAGGAGCTCGCAATTTTGAATACTATTCAGAAGACCCTGTGATTACTGGAAATATTGCAGCTGCAATGATCAATGGAATTCAGCGCAGTGGAGTAGGAACTTCAGCCAAACATTTTTTTGCCAATAACCAAGAAACCAATAGAAGCTCTGTTAATACCATCATCAGCGAAAGAGCTATGCGTGAAATTTATTTAAAGGGATGGCAAATAGCTATCAAAAATTCAAATCCTTGGACGATCATGAGTTCGTATAATTTGGTGAATGGGCCTTTTACTTCAGAAAATCCCGAATTACTGCGAACCATACTTAGAAAGGAATGGAACTATAATGGTTTTGTAATGACTGATTGGTTTGGTGGTAAATCGGCAATTGCACAACAGATTGCTGGTAATCATTTAGTGATGCCTGGATTACCTAATCAGAAAAAAGAGTTACTGGATGCTGTAAAGAATGGTCAATTGGATGAAAAAATATTGGATCAAAATGTAACTGAAATACTCAATATCATCGTAAAGACACCTAGTTTTAAAGGATATAAATTCAGTGACAATCCTCCCCTTAAAGAAAATGCTCAACTTTCACGTCAAGCTGCATCAGAAAGTATGGTACTATTAAAAAATAATAGTAGTTCACTTCCTATAAAACCTGGTACCCAGATTGCTTTATTTGGAAACAATCAACAAGACCTTGTTGCGGGTGGTACTGGAAGTGGGGATGTTACAAAAATGTATACCGTTTCATTGGCAGAAGGTCTTTTTAAAGCAGGCTATGCGCTTAATACCGATATATTCAGAACTTATAGTGAGTATATGCGTGTTGAAAAAGCAAAACAACCAAACCGTACACTTATTGAAGATTTAATGAGCCCTATCAAGCCCATTGAAGAAATGAACTGTTCCAACGAAATGATTCGCAAAGCTGCTTTACAATCAAACATAGCAGTAATTGCCATTGGAAGAAATGCAGGTGAAGGAAATGATCGCAAAGAATTGGGCGACTACTATCTTACAGAAAAAGAAAAAGCATTGATCAAAACAGTTTCCAATGCATTTCATGCCCAAAAGAAAAAAGTAGTAGTAACGCTTAATATTGGAGGAGTAGTGGATCTTATGCAGTGGAGAGATGCTGTGGATGCAATTGTATTAGCTTGGCAACCAGGATTAGAAGGAGGTAATGCGATGGCCGATGTGATTTCTGGCAAGGTAAATCCATCTGGAAAATTAGCAACTACTTTTCCTGCAAAATACAGTGATGATTATAGTGCTAAAAATTTTCCTGGTAAAGAAATTCCAGGTTCTGAAAAAGCTGGATTATTTGGTCAAAAACAAGTAGATGCAGAAGTAATTTACGAAGAAGGCATTTATGTTGGATATCGTTATTTCACCAGTTTCAAAGTTCCTACAGCTTACCCTTTTGGATATGGATTATCTTATACAAATTTTAGTTTCAATAATCTCAGTATTAGCTCCCCAACTCTTACCGATCAAATTAAAGTAAGCGTTACTATAACCAATACCGGTAAGTTAGCTGGTAAAGAAGTAGCTGAATTATATATAAGCGCTCCCATTACTAAATTAGATAAGCCAGCATCAGAATTAAAAGCATTTGCAAAAACAAAAATCTTACAGCCCGGCGAATCTCAAGTACTTCAATTTACTATTTCGGCTTCAGACTTAAGTTCTTTCAATACAACAGAATCAGCATTTATAGCTGAAGCAGGGGATTACACCATAAAATTTGGGAATGCAGAACAAACAATAGTGTCCGGGAAATTTAATCTAGCAAAAAATATAGTAATAGAAAAAGTTAATAAAGTATTGGTTCCTAAAATGGTTATTAAAGAATTAAAAAAAGAAAATACCTTTATGCCATAATAAAGGTTATGCAAAACAAAATATGCAGTTTAACTGCTTTTTTAAGTATTGTTTTAATTCCATTTTTGCTGGATGCACAAGTGGTAACTTCTAATTGGTCCGCCGAAGAACAAAGAGAATTATATGGATATTGCCAAAAACCAGGGCTGATGCAGCAATTCAATATCTCGGCTGAAACAGCGGATAAAATAGGCAATATTCAATATTGGGCTTCATTACAAAAAATAAAAATTGAGAACAATACCAATGACACATTTGCAACAGCAAAAGAAATTGATGAAGCTGCTATAAAAAAATTAGGAAGTTTATCATTGTCTGGCGGGTTAATTAAAGAATTAGCCAATCAACTTAAATTGGGCGAGTATTCTAAAGGATGCCCGTTAACTACATTGAATGTGAATCGCGCTTATGATTCATTAACCAAGGAACAGTTTGTTCTTGCCTATAAGAAAAAATACAGAAAACCGTTAATGGATCTATTGGTAGTGAATGGTCGGCAAGCTGACATGCTGATAGAAGCCGAAGCCTGGAAACTTAAAGAATCCTTAGTAATCGATGCTATTCCAGAAAACAATTTCAACCGAATTAGAAAAACTGTAATATTGAACAATGAACTAGATAGGAAATACAAACAAATTGATTTAACAGATCAACAAAAAAACGGAGCATTAACTTTTTTCAGTAAAAACCAACTTTAATCGAATACATATGAGCACAATAAATCAAAAAATGAGAGTTTATCATCGCTATTTAGGATTTTTTTTAGCGGGAATTATGGCCATCTATTCATTAAGTGGAATTGTATTGATTTTTAGAGATACCGATAGGTTTAAGATAACCAAACAGCATCAAAAAATACTAGCACCAAACCTAAGCACAGATCAATTAGGCAAAGAGATAAAAATAAAAGAATTAAAAGCCGAAACAGAAACAGAACAGCTAATCAGTTTTAAACAAGGTACTTATAATAAAGTAAGTGGTGAGGCAAATTATACAACAAAAGAATTACCTACCGTTCTCAAAAAATTAACTGATTTACATAAGGCAGAAACCAAAGACCCGCTTTATTATTTGAATATCTTTTTTGGTGTTTCGTTGTTATTTTTTGTGGTTTCCTCTTTCTGGATGTTTATGCCAAGTACAACGATTTTTAAGAAGGGATTGTATTTTACTTTAGCAGGCATTGTATTGGCATTGGTTATGTTGTTTGTTTAAATACAAATCAAAAAGTTTTATCCAATCTTTAATATAATTGAATGTCTCAAAGAGTTTGTGTTATAGGTGCTGGACCGTCAGGTATTACCGCCGCAAAGAATTTATTAGATGAAGGATTGGATGTAGTAGTATATGATTTAGGAACTGAAGTGGGAGGCAATTGGGTTTTTACAGAAAAAATTGGACATAGTTCTGTCTTTGAAACTACCCATATTATTTCATCGAGAACCTTAAGCGAGTATGCCGATTTTCCGATGCCAGATGATTATCCAGATTATCCTTCACACAAACATTTGGCCGCATACTTTCAAGACTACGCGGCTCATTTTAATTTGTACAAGCATATTCAATTCAATACCCTTGTAAAAAATTGCGCTCTTCAGTCCAATAATAAATGGGAAGTAACCATTGAGCAAAATGGAAATACTACCACCAATATTTTTGATGTTTTAGTGGTTTGTAATGGGCATCATTGGTTACCTCGTATGCCTCAATACAAAGGGAGTTTTTCGGGAGAGTTCATTCATTCTCATGATGTAAAAAAGTTTTCCAGGTTTACTGATAAACAAGTCCTTGTAATTGGTGGTGGAAATTCTGCCTGTGATGTTGCAGTAGAAAGCAGTAGAGTGGCCAAATCAGTAGATATGAGCTGGAGAAGGGGTTATTGGATAGTTCCCAAATTTATGATGGGTAAGCCAGCCGATGTTTTCAGTACCAAACTGCATTGGTTGCCTCGTCGTATTTGGCAATCCATTTCTGCATTTAGTTTGTATGTAAGAAACGGTAAAAATGCAGCATACGGGCTCCCAGAACCTGAAGGTCCATTAGGCTCACATCACCCCACTATTAATGAAGATTTATTTTTTACAATTCGGCACGGAAAAATTAAACCTCGTACAGATATTGCTCAACTAAATGGCAATGAAGTGGTTTTTACAGATGGTAGCAAAGGCGAATATGATATCATCGTAGCCTGCACTGGATATATTATAACGCATCCTTTTTTTGAAAAATCATTCATAGATTATTCCGAAGGAGAAGTGCCACTTTGGTTAAAAATGATGCATGCCGAAATAAATAATCTTTACTTTATTGGTCTATTTCAACCATTGGGTTGTATCTGGCCCGGGTCGGAATTACAAAGTAAAATTATGGCAAGAGAATTAGCTGGTAAATGGAAACGTCCATCTAATATTCAACAATTAATTAAAGAAGAATTAACCCATCCTGATTTTAAACAAATCAACACTCCCAGACACACTATCACAGTTGACTTTCATCGATTCAAGAAAAGATTATTGAAACAATTGTCGAAATAAATCAATTATTTATTACTCGATGCAATAGGAACCAACTTGATCATTCCAATTTTATTGAACAGTCTAATAAAGGGATAAACCGGATCAAACTCATACCATTTGGCTGCAAAATTTGGACGAGCTCCAGCATGATGATGATTGTTTTGAAACAATTCACCTAACATTAAGAAATCGAATATCAACGTGTTTTTGGATTTGTCTTTTTCTTCCGGAAAATTTCTGTATCCATACTTATGCCCTGCCCAGTTTACAACTGCTCCTTGAACTGGTCCGATTAAAAAATGGATGGGTAATAATAAATACATCCACCATTGTGTTGCGAAAAAAGCATAGAAAACAATATAGCCACCAGCAAAAGCTAAACGGGTGATCATACTATCTGCTATCTTATCAATCTTAGGATATACTGGAAAGTTTTTATCAAATTTCTTTTCAATCTCAACCGTTCCTTTTAATACACCATTGTATATTTTTCTGGTATGCATCATCATGGTAAACACTTCTTTAAAGAAATGTGGAGTATGAGGATCCTTCTCTGTATCGCTATATGCATGATGCATTCTGTGTAAAATTGCATATGCTCTTGCATTTAAATAGGAAGTTCCTTGAGTAATCCAAGTATACATATACCAAAATTTCTCCCAGAACTTATTCATCGTAAACATTTTATGAGCAGAATACCGATGCAAGTAAAATGTTTGACCAAACAAAGAAAGATACCAATGAGAAATTAGAAAAAATACAATGATCATAATGACTAAGTAGTTAAAAAATAAGATTGCAAAGATTGCCCTTAATATGCATTTAAAAAAACTTTGTTAAAGCAATCAGTAAAATGGTCTGTTAATTTTATACATAACCTGTTAAACATCTTCTTGTTTGAAAGATAGTGTTAAACTTTCGATAGTAGATATCACTTTTCTATATGGTATACCTGCTTTATCTAGCATACGTTTAGCTGCTTTTGATGCATCTGTTCCATCGTATTTATCCGAGAGGTAAACCACTTCTGAAATACCAGATTGAATAATGGCTTTGGTACATTCATTACAAGGAAACAAAGCAGTATATATAGTGCAGTGTTTTAAATTGATTCCAATATTATTTAAGATGGCATTCAATTCGGCATGACATACATAAGGATATTTCGTTTCGAGAAATTCTCCAGTTTTACTCCATGGAAATTCATCGTCACTGCATCCAATCGGTAGTCCGTTATACCCGGTTCCAACTATTTTTTGCTGATCGTTTACAATGCAAGCTCCTACTTGCGTATTCGGATCTTTGGATCGGCAACCACTTAATAAAGCAATTCCCATAAAGTATTCATCCCAGGAGATATAATCTTGTCTCTTTTTCAAATAATGCTATTAAGGCCTCTAAAATAGTATTAATTCTTACCAATAATCACCCATTCCTGGGTTTTCCATAGAATGCTCATACTACCATATTTGTTAAAAATTAGCCATAATGGCTTGGTTTTCCTATCTAAAACATTAAAAAAAGATTAAAAACTTATATTCGCACCTTAAAAAAAACTTAAAATGAATAAATGTTATTGGTCTATCGCATTGGCGCTTAGCTCTGCTGCTTTCTTAGTAGGATGTTCCAGCAATAAAAATGAAAAAGAAAAGGAGAGCTTTCCCAATATTCCTGTAGTAACAGTTGTTCAAAAAGATACTATACTGAAAACTGATTATGTTTCAGACATTCAGGCAATCAAAAACGTTGAAATTCGAGCTAGGGTTCAAGGTTTTCTGGAAAATATTTTAGTAGATGAAGGACAAGAAGTTAGAAAAGGGCAACCCCTTTTTCAAATAAATGATCAAGAACTAAAAACTGAGCTTGCAAGATCTAAAGCCAGTGTTTCCAATGCAATGGCAGAAACCAAAGCAGCAGAGTTGGAAGTGAATAGAACTGAAGTCCTGGTAAATAAAAACATCATTTCGAAAACAGAATATGAATTAGCTGCTTCTAAACTAAAAGCAACAAAAGCCAAATTAGATGAAGCTTATTCAATTCAAAAAAATGCGGAAACCAAGCTTTCTTACACCATCATTAAAGCTCCATTTGATGGAATTATAGATCGCATTCCTTTAAAAATTGGAAGTTTAATTGATCCTGGTGCATTATTAACTACAATATCGGATATCAATCAGGTATACGCCTATTTTCATGTGTCCGAAAATGAATATTTACAATACAAAAAATCAGTAAATAAAAAAACACATCAAAGTAATCCGCTTCAGTTGATATTATCTGACGCTACAGAGTATCCTTATTTAGGAAAAATAGAAACCATTGATGGAGAATTCAACGACAATACAGGTGCAATAGCATTCAGAGCTAAGTTTCCTAATCCAAACAAATTGCTAAAGCATGGCGCTTCTGGTAAAGTAAGAATTACAACAAATATTGAACAAGCTGTTCTAATTCCACAAAAAGCAGGCTTCGAAATTCAAGATAAAAATTATGTATTTGTTGTTGATAAAGAGAATAAAATTATGATGCGCCCATTTTTTACAACAAGGCGTGTTGCTCAATTTTACATAGTAGATAAAGGCCTTAAACCAGGTGATAAAATAGTATACGAGGGTATACAAAATATAAAACAAGGAGATAAGATTATTCCACAATTGAAAAATGTAGATAGTTTAATGCGCTTAGAAGAATAACTCATAGCCATTCATTTTTATTACTAAAACTTATTCTTTTATGTTTGAAATTTTTATTAGAAGGCCCATATTATCTTTAGTTATTTCCATACTAATTACCTTACTTGGTGTTTTGGCACTGTTTTCTTTACCAGTTACTCAATTCCCAGATATTGTTCCACCATCGGTTACTGTAACTGCAAAATATACAGGAGCCAATGCAGAAGTTTGTGCCAAAGCCGTTGCTACTCCATTAGAAAGAGCCATTAATGGTGTTCCGGGAATGACCTATATGTCATCGGTTTCAAGTAATAATGGAATTACATTAATAACCATTGCATTTAAAGTGGGGATTGACCCAGATGTTGCCGCAGTGAATGTGCAAAACCGCGTTACAACTGTATTAGATGAGTTACCAGAAGAAGTAATTAAAGCAGGAGTTACAACAGAAAAGGATGTAAATAGTATGTTGCTCTACTTGAACGTTACAAGTAAAGACTCTGCAGCAGATGAACAATTTATTTACAATTTTACCGACATCAATATTTTACAAGAGCTTAAAAGAATTGATGGGGTTGGCTTTGCTGAAATAATGGGGCAGAAAGAATATTCTATGAGGGTATGGCTAAAACCAGATAGAATGCTGGCTTATAATGTATCGGCACAAGATGTTGTAAACGCATTACGAAATCAGAATGTTGAAGCAGCTCCAGGAAAAACAGGAGAGAGTTCTGGTAAATCCACACAAAGCCTTCAATATATTCTACGATATACCGGAAAATTTGATAAGCCTATTCAATATCAAAATGTTGTTATCAGATCTGAAATCAATGGTTCGATTTTATACCTCAAAGATATTGCTGATATTGAACTTGGTGCAAACACTTATAGCATGATTTCAAAAACTGATGGAAAGCCTTCGGCTTCTATCATGCTAAAACAAAGACCAGGTTCTAATGCAAAAGAAGTAATTGAAAAAGTAAAAAACAGAATGGCAGAGTTGAAAGAAACCAGCTTTCCGCCAGGTATGGAATACAATTTCGCGTATGATGTTTCAAGATTTCTAAATGCGTCCATAAAAGAGGTAATCAAAACTTTGATTGAGGCATTTATTTTGGTATTTATTATTGTATTTATCTTTTTACAAGACTTTAGGTCTACACTTATACCTGCACTTGCTGTTCCGGTTTCATTGGTAGGCACACTTGCATTTATGCTGATAATGGGTTTCTCAATTAATTTGCTTACCCTTTTTGCATTGGTATTGGCAATTGGAATTGTAGTTGATGATGCAATTGTAGTAGTTGAAGCTGTGCATGTAAAGATGACTGAACAACATTTATCTGCAATGGATGCTACTATAGCTGCTATTAAAGAAATTAGTGGTGCAGTAATTGCCATCACTTTGGTCATGTCGGCCGTATTTATTCCAGCTGCATTTTTATCTGGCCCTGTAGGTGTTTTTTACAGGCAATTTTCTTTGACACTTGCTGTAGCAATTATTATTTCGGGTTTGAACGCTTTAACACTTACTCCAGCTCTTTGTGCATTATTAATAAAACACACTCATCAAGAAAAACACAAAGGATTGCTTGGCCGTTTTTTTAATCAATTTAATATTGGATTTAATAAGGTTGAAAATAAATATTTAAAACTTGTTACCAAATTTGCCAAAAAAAGATTAATTACTATTTCGTTGGTAATATTCTTTATTGCAGGTGCTGCAGGTATGCAACAAATTCTTCCTGGAGGATTTATTCCAACTGAAGACCAAGGAATCATTTATGTAAACATTTCAACTCCTGCTGGCGCTACAGTTGAGAGAACAGAAAAAGTATTAGTAGAATTAGAAAATGCCATTAAATCTGTTCCTGCTGTTGAAAATTTAACTTCTTTGTCGGGGTACAGTTTAATAACAGAATCTGCTGGTGCATCATTTGGTATGGTAATGATCAATTTAAAACCTTGGAAGGAAAGAAAAGAAACGGTTAAAGAATTAATCCCCATATTAAAAGAAAAAACTAAACATATTAATGACGCTGCCATAGAGTTTATGCCACCACCTACTGTACCAGGTTTTGGAAATACCAGTGGATTTGAATTGCGGATTATTGATAAAACAGGAACAGGAGATTTACAAAAAACCGCTACAGTAACAAATCAAATAATTGATCAGATAAAAAAAGGTGGTGTTGTAAATAGTGCATATACCAGTTTCAATCCAAATTTCCCTCAATACCTTATTCATATTGATTATGCAATGGCTGCTAAAAAAGGTGTAACTGTTGATAATGCAATGAGCGATTTACAAACATTGATCGGGAGTTTTTATGCTACCAATTTTATTCGATTTGGACAAATGTATAAAGTAATGGTTCAGGCATATCCTGAATTTAGAGCAAAGCCAACTGATCTATTGAATCTTTATGTTAAAAATGATCGTGGAGAAATGGTATCCTATTCAACCTTCATGAGTATTGAGCGAGTATATGGACCAGAACAACTTACCCGTTATAATATGTATACCGCTGCTATGGTAAATGGCGATGCAGCTCCAGGGTATAGTAGCGGTGAAGCCATAGAATCAGTTGAAAAAATTGCAAAAAAATATTTACCTAGAGGATATGGCTACGAATGGTCTGGAATAACCCGAGATCAAATTGCTTCAAGTGGTCAAGCTGCCTCCATCTTTTTAATATGCCTATTGTTTGTTTATTTAATTCTTTCAGCTCAATATGAAAGTTTTATTATGCCATTAGCAGTTATCTTTTCGCTACCAACTGGCTTATTCGGTGCTTTTCTTTCACTGAAATTGGTAGGATTAGAAAACAATATATATGCACAGGTGGCATTGGTAATGTTAATAGGATTACTAGGGAAAAATGCCATTT
The DNA here is from genome assembly GCA_943372285.1 of Sphingobacterium thalpophilum. Taxonomy (GTDB): domain Bacteria; phylum Bacteroidota; class Bacteroidia; order Chitinophagales; family Chitinophagaceae; genus Sediminibacterium. The sequence goes on from CALRYA010000004.1 coordinate 248,652, forward strand.
TGATCATTGAATATGCAATGCTCAGAAGAAGCCAAGGATTGAGCATTATAGAGGCTGCCAAGGAAGGCGCACTATCAAGGCTAAGACCTATTTTAATGACATCATTTGCATTTATAGCAGGTCTTATTCCACTCTGTATTGCGAGTGGTGCTGGAGCAATTGGCAATAGATCTATTGGAACAGCATCGGCAGGCGGAATGTTATTTGGAACAATTTTTGGTTTATTAATCATTCCTGGCCTCTATGTAGTTTTTGCACAGTTATCTGAATTTATTTCGAAAAGAAAAACAATTTAAAAATATTATATAACTCTATTTTTAATGAATAAGAAGAATACTTTTCTCTATATTGTCTTGTGTGTTTCTATAATTGAATTTGGTTGTAAGCCACCTGCTAAAACAATTTTACCCAACAGTAGCCCAATTCCTACTAATTATCAAGGAAGCTATGATAGTACCAATTTTGGTACGATTTCTTATAAAGAATTTTTTGGAAACGAAGACCTGGTTCAATTAATTGATACCGCATTAAAATACAACTTTGATATTCAAATAGCCATCCAAAGAATTTCAATGGCCAATAATAATTGGCTTATCAGCAAAGGTTTAACAAAGCCAGTAGTCAACGGAGTTGTATCAAGTGGAATAGAGAAATTTGGAGATTATACCATGAATGGATTGGGAAATTATGATATGAATTTATCTCCCAATATCAATAAAAATCAACAAATACCAGTGGTGATGCCCGACATGTTTCTTGGTTTTAGAAGCAATTGGGAAATTGATATATGGAAAAAATTATCCGATACTAAAAAAGCGTCATTTGCAAGATACAGAGCCAGCTTAAAAGAAAAACAATGGATAACAACACAAATAGTTGCACAAGTTTCATTCTTGTATTTTGATTTACTGGCTTTAGACAGAGAAATCTTGATATTAGAAAAAAATATTGAATTACAGGAAAGGGCTTTAGAAATTGTTATTGCTCAAAAACAAGGTGGAAGAGCAACAGAGTTAGCAGTTCAACAATTTCAAGCTCAAATACTCAATACAAAAAGTATTCTTTACACCATTAAACAATCAATTGTTGAAACAGAGAATGCAATAAAGATCTTAACAGGAAAAAACCAGTTAACTATTAATAGAAAAAAAGATTTGTACGAATACGTTTTACCCACAATGATTAAAGCTGGAATTCCAAGTCAATTACTCCAACAAAGACCAGATATTCAATCTGCTGAGTTGCAATTAGAAGCAACCGGCTTTGATGTAGAAGCCAGCAGAAAAGCGTTTTTGCCTTCTTTAAATATCACTTCATTCATAGCATTGAATTCTTTTAATCCCTCTTTTTTATTAAGCCCAGAATCTCTTGCTTTCGGACTTTTAGGAGGATTAACTACCCCATTGGTGAATAAAAATTTGTTGAGAGGAAATTATGAAAAAAATAAGGCTGCTCAATTAGAAGCTTATTATACATATCAAAAAACTATTTTGATTGCAGTTCAAGAAATCCAAACTATTTTAAAAGGAATAGAGAACTATCAAAAAATATATTCTTATAAATTAGAAGAGTCTAAAAATTTACAATTGGCAGTAAGCACTTCAAAAGATCTATACATGACTGGATTTGCTTCTTATTTAGAAGTAATTGCTGCACAAAGAGGTGCATTGGATTCTGAATTAGAATCTATTAAAAACAAGAAAATGATATTTACTCAATTAGTTGGTTTATATAAATCGCTTGGAGGAGGTTGGAAATAATGGTAAAATAAATTTTGAATAAACCGTATCAGCAAATTCTTGGTAATTGCTCTCCTGTTAGATAATTTACCATTCTCTTACCTCCGATACGGCTTTTCATGATTACCTTACCTTTATTCTCTGTAGTTACTTCTCCTATGATAGCTGCATTATTTCCATTGGCATCTTTTTGCAAGTTTGATAAAAAATCTTGCGCAATTTGTTTTTTTACAATTGCTAAAAATAACCCTTCATTAGCTACATAGAGCGGGTCTAATCCAAGCATTTCACAAGCTGCATCAACCTGTTCACTAATGGGTAATAATTGTTGCTCTAGATAAAACCCAAGATTGGTTAATTCAGCTATTTCGTTTAAAACAGAGGCAATTCCACCTCTTGTAGGGTCTCGCATAAAATGTATGTCTTTCCCAAATTTTTCTACTAATGCTATTACAGTATGATTAAGATTAATGGAATCACTACAAATTGAAGTTTCAAATTCAAGTCCTTTGCGCAAGCTCATAATAGCCATGCCATGTGCAGCTATATTTCCACTCACGATAATTTGATCTCCTGGTTCTATATTATTGTGATGAATTCCCGCTTTAGGATGTATCATTCCAATTCCAGAAGTGTTGATATATATATGATCTCCTTTGCCTTTCTCTACAACTTTGGTATCTCCGGTTACAATAAAAACGCCTGCTTTAGTTGCAGCATTTTTAATACTAACCAATATTTCCCAAAATGATTTCATTGAAAAACCTTCCTCTATGATAAATGCAAGTGAGATATATTTTGGTACAGCTCCGCACATACTTAAATCATTAACGGTTCCATTAATCGCTAAATCGCCAATATTTCCTCCCGGAAAAAAAATGGGAGAAACCACATAACTGTCGGTACTAAAAGCAATTTTCCCATTCATCTCAATTACTGCACCATCATGCTGTTGATCTAATACATCATTTTTAAAAATATCAAAAACACCAGATTGTAATAATTGATGTGTTAATAATCCGCCACTTCCATGGCCTAAAGTAATAACATCAAAATTAAATTGTGGCATTGGACACTGTAAATGCATATTCATTTTTTAAAAATTCTCTTTTATGAACTTGTTAATTCCTTATCCGAACTTGCATAATGATAATAGGCTGCGCAAGCACCTTCGCTACTCACCATTGGAGCACCCAAAGGGTGTTCGGGTTTGCATTTGTTACCAAAATTGGCACATTGTTTTGGCTTTTTTAGCCCCTTCATTATATCACCGCTAATACATTCTTTATTTTCAGCAGCAAATGGTATGTCTATTGTAAACTTTAATCTTGCATTGAACTTTTTATAACGATCATTCACTTCATAACCACTTTGTGGTATGTTTCCAATACCCCTCCATACTCGATCACTTACATTAAACACTTGATGAATGGTATTTTGTGCAGCTGTGTTTCCTGCTCTTTGCACATATCGGACATATTGATTCTCTACTTCATATTTTCCTTTTTCTAATTGGTGTACTGCCATTAAGATTCCTTGTAATAAATCTACAGGTTCAAAACCGGTTATAACAATCGGACATTTATATTTCTCAGCAATAGGATAATACTCTTCAACTCCCATGATAGTACAAACATGTCCAGCAGCTAAAAATGCATCAATTAAATTTTCTTTATCGCCTAAAATAGCTTCCATTGCTGGTGGTACAAGTACATGTGATGCAAGAATACTGTAATTGTTTAAATCTAATTGATCTGCCTGAATAACACTTAGTGCATTAGCTGGAGCAGTTGTTTCAAAACCTACTGCAAAAAAAACAATTTGTTTATCGGGATTTTGTTTGGCCAATTCAACAGCCTCTAATGGAGAATACAAAATTCGTACATCACTACCAGTAGCTTTTACTTCAAGTAAACTTTTTTTACTACCAGGAACTCTCAACATATCTCCAAAGGAACAAAGAATGGTATTGGGTTGCTCCGCTAAATAAATTGCTTCATCAATTACACTAACACTTGTAACACATACAGGACAGCCAGGCCCATGTACCATCGTAATTTTTTCTGGTAACATGTCTAAAATTCCATTCTTTACCAAACTATGGGTTTGCCCTCCACAAATTTCCATTAAAGTCCATGGTTGAGTTGTTATACGATGCAGCTCTTGAATAAATTCTTCTACTAATTCAGGATCTCTATATTCGGTTAAGTATTTCATGATTGCCAATAATTTATGATGGGATATTGTTTATTGCTGGTATTTGTAGTTCTTCTACCTCACCCATATCTTTTAAATAGCTAAACACTTTTTGGGCTTCTTCTTCATCAACTTTACCAATTGCTACACCCACATGTACTAAAACAAAGTCCCCAATTTGGGCATCAGGTACCATACATAAATTAACTTCTTTTAGGATGCCACTAAACGACACTTTACCAGTTCTAAAAGTATCATCAAGTGAATTGATGCTTAATATTTTACCAGGAATAGCTAAACACATGCCGTTTAATTTAAATTAAGAAAATAGGATTACTTGTCTCTTTTGAATGAGTTATTGCTTCGTTGTTGTTTTGTAAAATTTCAAAACAAGCCAATTGGCCAAAGCCTATACACTCATCATTGGGGCTTAATTGTTTATGAAAATAAATATGATGTTGATTGGCAAATTCTTTTTTTATAAGATCAGTTATCAATGCATTTTGAAATACTCCTCCACTAAATGCTATATGGTCCACAGAAATTGATTCAACCATTTCTGCAATTAATTTAACCAAGGAATACAAAATTTTATAAGCAATATCTTCTTTTTTAATGCCGTTATTCAAGTCGATCAAGACACCATGAATCAAATTATCCCATTCAATAATGTCATTTGTAAAAACCATTGAATAGTAACTGCTTGTAGTATTGATAGATTTACGTGCCAATGTTTCCAACTTCATGGCCGCTTCTCCTTCATAACTTTGTTTATCAGAAATGCCCAATATACATGCAAGACCATCTAAAAATCTTCCCATCGAACTGGTTAACAAAGGCTTCTCAGTCTGTAATAATTTACTATAGTAACCCCATTCAATATCAGTAAATTTTGCTTGTATTATTGAATGGTATTGGGGAAAATTATGTAGCAAACTCAAAGCAGATAAACGTGGTTCTTTGCTCATTTTGTCTCCCACTAAATGCGAGAAATATTGTAAATGAGCTACTCTCTTCATTTCATTTTTTTCATACAGAAAAAATTCACTGCCCCAAATTTGCTGATCGCTACCATATCCGGTTCCATCCCAGACAATTCCTAAAATCGGATGATCAACTTGCAATAAATTATTTTCCGCCAATACTGCTCCAAAATGAGCTTTATGGTGTTGAATTTCAACAACAGGATTGCAATTAAAATTAGCGGATATTTCTTTTCCTGCTTGAGAAATACAATAATCAGGATGAGCATCAACTAATACAGTTTGCGGTTTAATTTTAAGTAATCTTAATAAATGATTTAGCGTATTTGAATAAGCCATCTGAGATTCAACAATTTCCTGATTGCCTAAAAATTGACTAATGTATAAGTGTTGTTGATCTAACAAAGCAAATGCGCTTTTTAATTCGCCGCCCATTGCTAGAATAGTATCTTTCGTTTTTTTATACGGGTTGGGAAAATAGTTAGGCGCCAGACCCCTGCTTCTTCTTAAAATAATTTGTTGTTCCAGTTGTGTGAATTGAATTACGCTGTCGTCTTGTGGTACTAGAATTTCTCTTTCGTAAGCAAGCACCAGATCAGCAACATCAAATAAATGATCAATTGCTTCCTCGTCTTGATATATAATGGGTGAACCGCTTTGATTTGCGCTGGTTGCAATTATTGGCTTTCCTATATTTGAAGATAACAAATACAAGAGAGGTGAATAGGCCAGCATGACTCCTATTTTATCTAATTGAGGTGCAATAGCATCAAAACAAATATGATTACCGCTATCCACTTTTTTAGCGCATAAAACGATTGGGGCTGATTTAGATGATAGTGCTTCTATTTCGCAATTGCGCAATTCAACATCTTCTAGAGCCATTTGAATATCTTTGTATAAAATTGCAAAAGGCTTTGAAGGTCTGTTTTTTTTAATTCTTAATTGTTCAATTGCTTCGGCACTGGTTGCATCACATATAAATAAATAACCACCTATCCCTTTAACTGCAACTACTTTTCCATTTAATACATGATTGACAACCTTCTGTAATATTTCATTTTGAGTTGCAAAAACATGTTCAGATTTATTGTATAATTTCAAGTGAACGGCACAAGATTTACAAGAATTGGTTTGGCTAAAATACCTGCGATCATCAATATCATTATACTCAGCATTACAATCTGGGCACATCTGCAGGTAACTCATACTAGTGTTTAGCCGATCGTATGGAAGATCATTAATTATAGAATACCGAGGGCCGCAATTCAAACATGTGGCAAATGCATATTGATACCTTTTATTTTCACTGTTGGTTATGTCCTTTTTACAATTATCACAGATTGCCCAATCAGGAGTGAGTAATAAATCAGGTTTTTCAATTGATTTATGTTGTCTAATAGTAAAATCTGAAAATTGTTGAAAAGCTATCTTATGAAAATGATGAAAAGTAATAATCGCATTTTGCGGAGGGAAGCTTGTAAGATCTTTGTAAAAAGAAGAAGCGATGTTTTCTGTTGCATTAAAAACAATGATTACTCCGGTATTGGTATTAGACACCCATCCTTTGACGTCCATTTCTTGTGCAAGTTTGCAAACCAAGGGTCTAAAGCCAACACCTTGCACTAATCCGCCAATATGAATACGAAATGTGTGTAGCATTCATTTAAATTGGTTCTGGAATAAGTAATTTCAATTTTAACCAATCATACCACTCATTTATTCCTTGACCTGTTGTGCAACTAAGTTCAATTATTTCAAGTTGGTGGTTAACTTTTCTGGCATTGGCTTTTACCTTTTCTACATCAAAACTAACATAAGGCAAAAGATCTATTTTGTTGATTATACATAGTGTAGAAGAATGAAACATATCTGGGTACTTGAGTGGTTTATCATCACCCTCAGTAACGCTTATGATCACTACCCTTTCTTTTTCACCTAAATCGAACATCGCAGGGCAAACCAGATTCCCTACATTTTCAATAAATAAAATAGAATTGTTGTTGAGTTTCATTCCTTGTACAGCATGTAATACCATATGAGCATCTAAGTGACAACCTTTGCCAGTATTGATTTGTGTTACTTTGGTTCCGGTTGCATGAATACGATCTGCATCATTACTTGTTTGTTGGTCTCCTTCAATTACCGCAAAGTCTGTTTCTCCTTTTAGATCAAGTAAGGTTTTTTCCAATAGACTTGTTTTTCCAGAACCAGGAGAACTAACCAAATTCAATGCTAGAATATTTTTTGCTTCAAAATATCCCCGATTTCTTTCAGCCAGTAAATTATTCTGGTGTAAGATGTCGGTTTCAACATCAATAATTTTTTTTTGGTCTTGATGAGAATGATCGTGTAAATGATCTGTTGAACTACACCCACAAGTTGCGCACATAAAATATTTTTACTTTAGTTAATAATCTTAATCAGAAACAAGCAATGATTTTACTTTTAATTCTTTGCCCTGAAGTATATGTATTAAATGACTTCCGCATTTTGGACAAGGATCAAAATATTGATGTATGATGAATTCATTATTACAATCTAAGCACTGAGCTTTTGCAGTAATTCGATTGATTTTTTTGATTGCGCTTGCTAAAATTGTTCCCTTCACTGCTTGATTCCAGGCAAATTCAAATGAATCCATTTCTAAACCACTCATAGTGCCTATATCTAATTCAATTTCCTTGATACCTATTGCATTGGCTTGAAATGCCTGCTGCTGGGCAATTTCAATAATACTCATTACAATAGAAAGCTCATGCATAGTTTATTTTTGAGAATGCGATTTCTTTTTTCCTACCAGATAGGAAAGTCCATAAAACAAAACAATGCTTCCAACTAATGTGATTGCGTGCATTGGTTCGGTGAAATAATGAATGATCGTGTATCCATCTGTGTTACCATGACCAGGATGCGCTGTCACTAGCATTGGAACAACAACCAAAGAAACAAGTAGCTTAAAGTTGAGTTTACTTTTCATATTATACAATTTTCTTGAACAATATTAATGCTAAAAAAAACCGATTAATATGACAAAACTCATATTTACTAATGACTGTTAGCATGAAATAAAACAAATAGTCATATTAGTTTTGACTTAGTTCTTCACTTAAAATATTGCCATCATGACTAACGATGTATTGCCAAAACAACCCACTTACTATGAGGAGGTTCAAAGAAAGGGATATTCTCGTCGGGATTTCGTGCAGTTTGTAAGCATGATGACCGCTTTCATCGGTTTGGAACAATCCGCCATCGGACAAGTTGCTAAAGCGCTGGAAACCAAACCAAGGCTACCAGTAATATGGTTACATTTTCAGGAATGTACTTGTTGTAGTGAAAGTTTTATCCGGTCATCTCACCCCATAGTTGCAGATATTCTATTAGATAAAATTTCTTTGGATTATACGGAAACTTTAATGGCAGCCTCAGGTACTCAGGCCGAAGAAACGTTGAAAAATACGATGACCAAATACAAAGGTCAGTATATTCTTTGTGTTGAAGGAAGTGTGCCTTTAGGTGCTGATGGTGTGTATTGTATGATTGGTGGCAAAACTTCATTACAAATTTTGGAAGAAGCTGCTGAAGGTGCAGCAGCAATTATTGCATGGGGAAGCTGTGCCAGTAATGGATGCGTTCAATCTGCTAAACCAAATCCCACTAACGCTACCCCGATTCATAAAATAATTAAAAACAAGACCATTATTAAAGTGCCTGGTTGCCCTCCAATTGGAGAAGTGATGGCAGGAGTAATTGTACATTACTTAACTTTTGGTAGAATTCCAGAACTGGATAAGATAGGTCGTCCTAAAGCCTTTTACAGCAAACGTGTTCACGATACCTGTTATCGTCGGCCATTTTATGATGCCGGATTATTTGTTGAAACTTTTGATGATGCAAATGCCAAAAAAGGTTACTGCCTTTACAAAGTTGGGTGCAAGGGCCCTTCAACCTACAATGCTTGTGGTGTTATGAAATGGAATGGTGGCACAAGTTTTCCTATTCAATCTGGTCATCCATGCATTGGTTGCAGTGAAGAAAATTTCTGGGATAATGGTCGGTTTTATGAAAGAGGATCATCATTTGCAGGATTTGGAATTGAGGCAGATGCAGATACTTTTGGAAAAGTTGCTTTAGGAGTAACTGGCGCTGCATTAGCAGCTCATGCCATCGCTACAAATATTGGAAAATCTACACTTATTCGAAAAAATGAAGAAGAAGGAAAAAAGAGTGAACAAGAATTAAAATCTTAATTACTAACCATTCAATTTGCTATATGAGTAAAAGAATTGTTGTTGATCCTATCACAAGAATTGAAGGTCACTTGCGTATTGAAGCTGATATTGAAAACGGAAAAATTGTTAATGCATACAGTAGCGGTACGATGGTGCGCTTACTCGAAGAAATTCTTAGAGGAAGAGACCCTAAAGATGCGTGGGCATTTGTAGGGCGTGTTTGTGGAGTATGCACTTCAATACATTCACTTACTTCCGTAAGAGCAGTAGAAGATGCATTAGATATTACCATTCCACCAAATGCAGAATTAGTTAGAAACATTATGTTTTGTGCTCAGTATATGCACGATCATGTGGTTCATTTTTATCATTTGCATGCAATGGATTGGGTAGACGTTGTAGCAGCCCTAAAAGCAGATCCTAAAAAAACATCTGAATTAGCAGAAAGTATTTCTAAATGGCCAAAGAGTTCGCCTGGTTATTTTAGTGACTTACAAACCAGAATCAAAAAATTTGTAAACAGTGGGCAACTCGGCATTTTTGCAAATGGATATTGGGGTCATCCTGCTTATAAACTTCCTGCGGAAGTAAATTTAATCGGCTTAGCGCATTATCTAGAAGCTTTAGAATGGCAAAAGGAAATTGTAAAAGTGCATGCCATTTTTGGAGGTAAAAATCCACATCCAAATTACTTAGTTGGAGGAATGGCTTGCTCAATAGGTATTGATGATGTAAGTGGAATAAATGCAGAACGGCTGGCATATGTAGGCCAGTTATTAAAAGATGGACAACGTTTTATAGAACAAGTTTATATACCCGATTTAATGGCCATCGCTTCATTTTATAAAGATTGGGGGTCTATTGGAGGTGGTTTAGGTAATTATCTTGTTTATGGAGACTTACCTACCAATGGTTATAGAGATGCTTCATCCTATAAGTTTCCTGCTGGTGCAATTTTGAATAAAGACATCAGTAAAATATATGAAGTTGATTTAAAGAAAGAAGATGAGGTACAAGAATTCATTACACACTCCTGGTATGAGTATAAAGAAGGAGATAAAAAAGGATTGCATCCATGGAAAGGAGAAAGTAAAGTAAAATATACCGGACCAAAGCCACCTTTCGAGCATTTAAATACCGATGAAAAATACAGTTATCTAAAAACACCAAGATGGAAAGGAAATGCCATGGAAGTGGGTCCACTCGGTAGAGTTTTGGTTGGATATGCAAAAGGAATTCCTGAATTTAAAGAAGTAGTAGACAAAGCATTGAAAGATTTAAATGTACCCGTTACAGCATTGTTCTCTACACTAGGAAGAACTGCAGCAAGAGGCTTAGAAAGTATATTAACTGCACAATGGGGTAATGAATTTTTTGACCAGCTATTACAGAATATTAAAAATGGCGATACCAGAATGGCCGAGATGTCTAAATTCGATTCTGCAACATGGCCCAAAACTGCTTTAGGTGTTGGTCATTCAGAAGCACCACGTGGTGCTCTGGCACATTGGATTAATATTGAAAATGAAAAAATTGCCAATTATCAGTTAGTGGTTCCCACAACATGGAATGCATCTCCCAGAGATCACAATGGTAAAATGTCGGCATATGAAGCAGCATTGATAGATACCCCTGTTGCAGACGAAAAAATGCCTTTGGAAATTCTAAGAACCATACACAGTTTTGATCCATGCATGGCTTGTAGTGTGCATTTATATGATGAAAATGGAAAAACAATTAGCCGAATAAGTGTAATGGGAGATTAACTTTTAAAATTCAATTTTATGGCCAACAAATATTTGCATATTCATAGGCTTCGCAGAGTATATGTGTGGGAATTGCCGGTAAGATTTTATCATTGGCTAAATGCAGCAGTTATTATTGTTTTGATTATTACTGGTTTCTTTATTTCAAACCCCTTGGCATTAATGAGTAGTAAAGAAGCTACTTTTCAGTATACAATGGGTTGGTTTAGGTTTATACATTTTATTGCAGCCTATCTGTTTTTCTTTAATTTTTTATTTAGAATTTATTGGGGATTTGTAGGAAACAAATATGCCAACTGGCGTCAGTTTATTCCGATTTCAAAAAGATTTTTTAAAGAAATGTGGACTGTTTTTAAAATAGATATTTTAATGCTACGAAAAAATGGAAAACAGCAAGATCATTTAAGTGTCGGACACAATGCAATGGCAGGATTTATTTACTTTTTAACTTTTATTGCATTTATGGTTCAATGCTTTACTGGATTTGGGTTATACGCTGGAATGTCTGATTGGTGGTTTCCTAAATTATTTGCCTGGTTTCCTGCTTTATTAGGGGGTGATATTGTTACAAGACAAATTCATCACTGGGCCATGTGGTTCTTTATTTTATTTGCAGTAATTCATGTATACCTTGTTTTTTACCATGAATATGTAGAAGGAAGAGGAGAAATAAGTAGTATGGGTGGGGGATGGAAGTTTATTGAAGAAGATGTATTCGAAAAAAACAAACATCAAACACCAAATCCAGAAAAGAACGCTCATTAAAATTTGAATAAATGATGGATCATAACAACATTTTAATTTTAGGTATTGGCAATTATTTAATGGGAGATGAAGGCATTGGCGTTCACGTAGTTAATCAGCTGGAAAAAGAAATCTTACCAGAAGGCATAGATGTTCTTGATGGTGGAACTGGAGGATTTCATTTATTGGAATATTTTGAAAACTATCAACATATTATTTTAATTGATGCCACATTAGATAATCATGTCACAGGAACCATCCGATTAATTAAACCAAAATTTGCAACTGATTTTCCTCCAGCGATGAGTACGCATGATATTGGTTTAAAAGACCTTGTAAGTGCATTGCAATTATTAGATAAAATGCCAAAAATTGATTTATTTGTTGTTAGTATTGAAAGCATTCAACAACAGGGGATAGAATTAACTGATGATATAAAAGCAGTAGTTCCCGAATTGATTGAGCAAATAATGGCACTACTCGAAAAGTCCACCGTACTTGCTGTTTAACTTTCTTTCCTATAAATACCAGCATCAAACGCATAGGTAATTAAACCGGCAATACTTTTTACATTCATTTTTTCCAGAATTCTGGTTCGATGTCCTTCAACCGTTCTTTTACTCAAATGTAGTTGAAGGGCAATTTCTTTACTGGTAAATTCTTTGCAGATCAATCGAATGATTTCCAATTCTCTTTCAGTAAATGTGGCAGAAGATTTTTCAGGTATCTTATAATTTTTAGCAACAATTTCGGTGAGTCTTTGGGTGATTTCTTTACAGAAATAAGGCTTATGCTGATTAACTGTTTCGATGGCTTCTTTTATTTCTAGTGCATCTGCTGTTTTTACCAAATACCCTATTGCTCCAGATTCCAACATATGCAAAATCAAATCGTCTTTTACATAAGCACTCAAGGCAATTACTTTGCTATTGGGAATTTGTTTATTTAATTCTTTTGTTGCAGATATGCCATCTAATACAGGCATTTTAATATCTGTAATGATCACATCTGGTTTTTGTAATAAAGCTTTCTCAATTAATTCTTCACCATTCGATGCCTCATCCAATAATTCAATTCCTTGCATATCTTTAATAAGTGCTGTTAAGCCAATTCTAAATACGCGTTGATCATCTGCAATGATTACTTTAATGGGATTTGAATTTGCCAAAGAAAAGGTGGATTAATGATTTAATGTGTTTTATAATTATTATTAGCAATATGTAGTAATTATATGTTTATGAAACAAGTATAATTACTTGAACTTAAGGGTGTTTTCACGGTATTTAACTTCTCTTTAAAATTTGAGCCCTTTAAGCAATACATCTGGCTCAATATCCAGCCCTTTAGAAATGACCACCAAAGTAGTAAACGCAATATTTATTTTACCTTTTTCTATTCGCTGGAGATGAGCATATTCCATACCTGCTTCATTTGCAAGACCATGCACAGTCAACCCCTTTGCCTTTCTTACTTCAGTTATTCGGGCAGCCAATTTCAACTTACAAGACCTCTTGTCGACCATGGCACCAAGGTCAATTTAATATGCAAATTCATTGGCGTATGAACATACGCCAATCATCAAATTTTATTAAATTGCAGTGATAAATTTAAGCGCTTAACAAAAAAATGATGGTCTCCAATCAAACAAAAAACTGGATTTTATATGCATTGATTATGCAAATAATTAAAGGAGTTCCCAATAAATTTCATCAATAATTAAGCTGTAATGTATTGTTGAGCAAAATCCAGGCTTCTTCTTTCAGCCCAAGTGTAGGCATCTCCCTTTATCATAAAGCCGCAGTGACCGCCTTGATCGGGCATTTCTAAAAAAAGATTCGGGTTGTTTTGAGCTATATCAATTGGCATGCAATTGGGCAATAAAAAAGGGTCATTAACTGCTTGTACTATTAAAGATGGAACAGCAATATTTTTCAGAAAAGGACCAACGCTTGCTTTTTCATAAAAGTCCAATGCGTTTTCATAACCATGTAATGGTGCAGTATAACGATTATCAAAGCTGATAAAATCATCAATTTCATCATATCCTTCTGCATTAATCAGATCAGGAAATAATCTTGCTTTGATTTTTATTTTAACCCCTAATTTTCGTAAAAATCTTTTTCTGTAAACCGAATTTTTTTTGGTAGTCAAAGCATCTACACTTCCTTTTAAACTACATGGAACCGAAAATCCAATAGCCGCTTTAATTTCCCCAGGCACTTCTTTCGGGTTTTCTGCAATTGCCCTGAAAGTTAAACTTCCACCCATGCTAAATCCAATCAATACTATTTCATTATATCCATAGAAATGAATGGCATGATTGATCACAAAACGCAGATCACTGGCATCGCCATGATGATAAAAACGCGGTAAACGATTGATCTCTCCGCTGCAACTTCTACAATTCCATCCCAATGCATCAAACCCATTGGATGAAAAAATTTTTGCCACTCCTTTTACATAATGCCTGGTTGAATCTCCTTCTAAGCCATGAGTTATAATTGCCAATCGATTAGACTTTTTTTGAGCAGCCGACCAATCCAAATCAACAAAATCTCCATCGGGCAATTCCAGCCTTTCTCTGCGGGCATATTCAAATTTCACTTTACGAAAAAGGCTAGGAAAAATGCTTTGTATATGGCCATTGTATTGCCAAAAAGGTGGTTGAATAACAGGCTTTGTTAATAAAGGCATATACAAACTTATTTACAATTGATTTGAATTCACAAATTTTCTATCTTCAAACCATGGCTGGCACCAATTACCTAAAATATTTTAATGTTTTATCGTTGTTCGATACTAAAAGAACAAGAGATATTTTTCAAATAAATCCAACTGTTCCCACTTGCAGAACGGAGGCAGAAGAAATACATGTTGATGTTTTTGATTACAACCCTACGCATTTAGAGGAAACTAAATTAGATCGGATTGAATCTAGTTTTCCTTACAAAGAAAATAATAATATTAGCTGGGTCAATATTGGTGGTATACGCAAAAAAGACCTTGAACTATTATGTAATCATTTTGATGTTCATTATTTATTATTAGAAGATATTTTAAGCATTGACCAGCGTCCTAAAATGGACGAAATGGAGCCCGTTTTATTTTGCTTACTCAACATGCTCTATTTCAACGAATCCATTGGTACTGTTGAAATAGAACAAATTAGTATTGTATTAGGCAAGAATTTTGTGTTGTCTATTCAGGAAGATGCTCACAGAGATGTATTTAATCCTATCAGGGAAAAGTTGCGTGCTGCAAATAGTAAATTAAGATTGAGCGGAGCAGATTATTTATGTTATGCTTTATTGGATATGATCGTAGATAATTATTATCTGGTAATGGAAAAAATTGGAGAGCGGATAGAGTTTTTAGAAGATCGTATCATAAGGAGTAGTAATAAAAGATCTTTGGCCGAAATCAATGCACTCAGAAAAGAATTGATTGTACTAAAGCGAAATGTAAGCCCGGTAAGAGATCTGGTGAATGGATTTTTAAGAACCGATAGTGATTTAATTGAAGATAAAACCACCAAATATTTTAAAGACATTTACGATCATATTATTCAGGCAAATGAATTAGCAGAAAGTTATAGAGACATGATGATTAACCTGCAAGATTTATACCTGAGTAATGTAAATCTTAAACTTAACGAAGTCATGAAAGTAATGGCCATTGTGACCTGCTTATTGGCTCCTGCTACTGTTATTGGTGGAATCTTCGGAATGAATTTTGACAAGCTTCCCTATATTCATAATGAATATGGTTTTTTTATAGCAGCATCGCTAATGATTATAACTCCAGTCGTTATGGTATTTATTTTTAGAAGAAGGGGTTGGTTTTAATTTGCCAGCAATCAATGATTACAATCATCTGAATGAGCGTGATTGTGTTTTCGGCACATCCGAAAATTTAATACATGTGCAGTAATGATAAATAATACCGAAGGGATTAAGAGTAGATAACGCCAAGGGTGAAAACTAACTTTCGCAATTAGCAATACAATTCCTGTACTAAACAATATCAATGGTAACCAGCTATGGTGGTGTTTTTTGAAACCATGGTATAAAGCATAGACCCCTACAATAAAGGCCAGGCCGATCATAAAATACTCAAATCGGAGGTTTTCTATAATATTAACCCCAAACAAAGGAAGACTGCTCAAAAACAATGGTAATATGGCACAATGAATAGCACAAGCTACCGAAGCAGTAATACCCAAAGCATCCCAATTGATTTTTGTACTCATCAGACTGCAAAAATACAACTGTGCAACCATGTTGCAAAATAATTGTAGATTCGAGTGTACCTTTGCACTTCAAATAGGCGTATGAGCAAGAAACTTTTTGGATATATAGGGTTTTTTACTGTTTTGGTTCTGGCATTTTACTTTTTCCTTTTTCGTGACAATGATATGTGGAAGAAAAAATTAGCCGTAATCAGTTATGTAAAACCATTTAGGTTTACCAACCAAAATGGTTTACCTGTAACAGATAAAGATTTGTTGGGAAAAGTAACCGTTGTTGAATATTTTTTTACCACTTGTAAGGGTATTTGTCCAAAAATGAATACCAATATGAAGGGCATTTATGAAACATTTAAGAACGAACCCAATTTTTTGATTCTTTCTCATACCTGTAATCCGGAAACTGATTCTGTTCCAGTATTAAAAAAATACGCAGACTCATTGAAAGTGAATACCAATATCTGGATTTTTGTAACTGGAAGAAAAGACAGTTTGTACAAAATGGCCAGAAACGCTTATTTATTAGACGATCCAAAAAATAGTTTTGAGAAAATTGAGGACCAGTTTATTCATACCCAGTTTTTTGCCTTGGTAGATAAAGATGGAAGAATTCGTTCTCAGATTTATGATGGATTAAAAAAAGATGAA